>NZ_JBIVVD010000006.1:564906-632742 GCF_044757505.1 Streptomyces sp. NPDC091271
GGGGGGGTGGGGTGGTGGGGGGGGGGGGGGGGGGGGGGGGCGTGGGGGGGGGGGGGGGCCCCCCCCGGGGGGGGGGGCGGGGGGGGGGGGGGCGGGCCCCCCCCCCCCCCCCCCCACGGCCCTGGCGATCCTGCCCGCGGCCGCGGCCGTCGTGCTGCTCGTCGCGGTCGCCCAGGGGCGCATCGCCCCGGGCGTGTGGTCCACGGTCAGCTGGACGGTGGCGGCCTGTGCCGTCGTGGTCCTGCTGGTCGCCGCGGCGGTCGCCGTCGCGGTGGCGCGCGCCAGGCCGGCGGTCAGCCCGACCGTGCCTCTCACCGAGGCGGCGGCCCCCGATCTCTACCGGCTGGTCAGGGACCTCGCCGACCGGCTCGACGTCCCGGCGCCGTCGGCCATAGAGCTGACCCCCGACTGCGACAGCTGGCTGGAGGACCGTACGCACCCCGCCGCACAGCCGAAGGGGCCGGCGGGGTCCCGGCGTGGCCGCCGGGTCCCGGCGGCGCCCGTGCTGGTGATCGGCTCCCCCTTCCTGTGGTGGATGAGGGTGGCCGAGCTCCGGGCGGTTCTCGCCCCGGTCGTCGCGGGCACCGGGCCGTCCGCCCACCCCGACATAGCCGCCGCCCGCCGTTTCGTCCGCGGCCTGGACGCCGCGGTCGCGGACGCCGCCGTGCCGGGGCAAGGGCGCGTACGCAGGATTCCCGCGGCCTTCGTGGGGTGGATCGCCAGGGTGCTGCTGCGCGGCTGTCGCGGTCACGCGGCGGAGATGGAGCGCTGCGTCGCCGCCGCCGCGTCGGGCCGCGCCCAGGAGGTGGACTACGGGCTGCGGATCGTCGCCCAGGAGCAGGTGGGCCTGGCCTACGCGGGCTGGGACCGGCTGCTGACCCGGGTCGCGCTGCCCGCCTGGCGGATGGGGCGCTGGCCCTCCCGGCTCGACGCCGGTGTCGTCTCCGCGCTCACCGAGCTCTCCCGGCGCGACCGGCTGGCGGAGGGCTTCACCTCCCGGCTGGGGGAGCGCCCCGCCTGCGATCTCATCGAGGAGCCCGGTGCGGCCGACGAGGCGGCCTCCCTGCTGGCCGCCCGGCTCTTCCACGGAGGGCCGGCCGAGCCCGGGCCGGGCTGGTCCCCGGTCGACTGGCAGCAGTATCCGGAAGAGGTCGTGGACCGGAAATGGCGCACGGAGGCAGCCCGTCTGCACCGGGTGCTCGACGCCATGGGAGTGGCCACCAGCGTCTCCGTGGGGGCCCCGGACGCGGCGGCCCACGGCTCGGCGGTGCCCACGCTGGCGCGTGTGATCGACCACCTCGCCACACCGGGCGCGGACAGCGCGGCTCTCGCGGCCGGGATCGGCGCCGCGGTCGCCCGCGACGAGGAGAAGGCGGCCCCGCGCCCCAGGACCGGTGGGACCAGCTCCCCGGCCGACGGCACGCAGGCCGGCGCGGACACCGGCCCCCTCGACCTCTGGGGGCCCGTCCCGCTCCCGCTCTTCCCCCTCCAGCCGCCGCGTACGGGCACGGAGCTGCTCGCCGACCACGTCGTGGCGATGGTCTGCTGCGCCGCCGTGGACACCGCGGGGGCGGCGCCCGGCCTCGACTGGCTCGACGGCCCCGCGCTGCTGGTAGACGGCGGCCGCAGGTCCGACCTCGGCGCCCCCGTCTCCAGCCTCGTCGAGGACGGGGACGCGGAGCCGCTGCTCTCCTGGCTCACATCGGTAGGGGTGCGCACCGACAAACCCGTACGCCTGGGCTGAGAGGTGCGCCGGGACCGACGGGCAGCCCGAGTTGAACGGCCGACCGTCCACTTAGGTGGCGAAATGCCCCAAGTATCCCCCCGATACCCGGAAGATCGGGCTCCGGTCACGTCAATTCGCGACGAACGGTAACGGAGCGCGTGCGTAATGTGATGTGCTGGGGGACGGCGCCGGGGACCCGGCGCGGCAGATGTGTCGGGGGACGAGGGAGGGGTGCGGGATGGGGGCGGAGCAGATCCGGCGATGGGAATCCGGTGCCCTCGCGCATGCCGTGAGCGACCCCTTCGGCCAGGGACCGCTGCCCTGGCTGCGAGGCAGCGAGAACTACTTCGACGACACCGGCCAGGTCGTCCCCTGGTACGCCGACCCCGAGCTCGGCCGCGGCGGTAGCGACGGCGGCACGCGGACGGCCGACGACGTGCACCAGCAGATCAAGGGGTTCGTGTCCCCCGGCGCCGCGGCGCCCGGCGAGGCGATCGACTTCCACATCACGGTGGACCCGCCCCAGCAGTTCTCCGTCGACGTCTACCGCATCGGGCACTACGCGGGCGACGGCGCCGCCAAGATCACCACCAGTCCGCGTCTCTCCGGCATCGTCCAGCCGGCTCCGCTGGCCGCCGAGCGGACGGTCTCCTGCCACCACTGGTGGCTCTCCTGGCGGCTGCAGATCCCCAGCTACTGGTCGGTCGGGGCGTACGTCGCCGTGCTCACCACCGCCGACGGCCACCGCTCGCACGTCCCCTTCACGGTCCGCGACGACCACCCCGCGGACCTGCTGCTCCTGCTCCCGGACGTCACCTGGCAGGCCTACAACCTCTATCCGGAGGACGGCCGCACCGGCGCGAGCCTGTACCACGCGTGGGACGAGCAGGGCCGGCTGCTGGGCGAGGAGGACGCCGCCGTCACCATCTCCTTCGACCGCCCCTACGCGGGCGCCGGGCTGCCTCTGCACGTCGGCCACGCCTACGACTTCATCCGCTGGGCCGAGCGTTACGGCTACGACCTCGCGTACGCCGACGCCCGCGACCTGCACGCCGGACGTGTGGACCCCAGCCGCTACCGGGGCCTGGTCTTCCCCGGCCACGACGAGTACTGGTCGGTGCCGATGCGCCGCACCGCCGAGCTGGCCAGGGACACCGGCACCTCGCTCGTCTTCCTCTCGGCCAACACCATGTACTGGCAGGTCGGCCTCGGCCCGTCCCCCTCCGGTGTCCCCGACCGCCTGCTCACCTGCCGCAAGCGCCGCGGCCCGGGGAAGCCCGCGCTGTGGCGTGAGGTCGACCGCCCGGAACAACAGCTGCTCGGCATCCAGTACGCGGGCCGGGTCCCCGATCCGCACCCGCTGGTCGTGCGGAACGCGAGCCACTGGCTCTGGGAGGCCACCGGCGCGGCCGAGGGCGACGAGATCGACGGGCTGGTCGCCGGCGAGGCCGACCGCTACTTCCCGCGTACGGCGCTGCCCGAGCACGAGAGCCGCATGCTGCTCGCGCATTCCCCGTACGCCGACGGTGACGGGGCCACCCGGCACCAGGAGACCTCGCTGTACCGCGCCCCGTCGGGTGCGCTCGTCTTCGCCTCGGGCACCTTCGCCTGGTCCCCGGCCCTGGACCGCCCGGGCCACGTCGACTCCCGTATCCAGCGGGCCACGGCCAACCTGCTCGACCGGATCTGCAAGCGGGACTGAGAAGCGGAACCCGCCCGCAGCCCGCCCCACGAGCTCCTGCGCCGGCCCCTCCGCGGCCCCGCCCTGTCCACGGGGCGACCCCTGGCGGCGTGACTCCCCGGCATGCGGGACAATCGGAACGACTCCTGGATCAACCTACGCGGAGGCAGCGTGTCCGGTTTCGTAGAAAAGCCCGAGCCCGTGCAGGTGCCGGGGCTCACCCACCTGCACACCGGCAAGGTGCGCGACCTGTACCGGAACGAGGCGGGTGACCTCGTGATGGTCGCCAGTGACCGTATGTCCGCGTACGACTGGGTCCTGCCCACCGAGATCCCGGACAAGGGCCGTGTGCTCACCCAGCTGTCGCTGTGGTGGTTCGACCAGCTCGCCGATCTCGTCCCCAACCATGTGCTGTCGACGGAGCTTCCGCCCGGCGCCCCCGCCGACTGGGCCGGACGGACCCTGATCTGCCGCTCGCTGCGGATGGTCCCGGTCGAGTGCGTGGCGCGTGGCTATCTGACGGGCTCCGGTCTGACGGAGTACGACGCCACCCGGACCGTCTGCGGTCTCGGTCTGCCCGAGGGACTGGTCGACGGCTCCGAGCTCCCGGGGCCGATCTTCACCCCGGCCACGAAGGCCGCGGTCGGCGATCACGACGAGAACGTGTCGTACGAGGAGGTCGCCCGCGAGGTCGGCCCCGAGACGGCGGCCGTGCTGCGCCGGACGACGCTGGACGTCTACGGCCGCGCCCGGGACATCGCCCGTGAGCGCGGGATCATCCTCGCCGACACGAAGTTCGAGTTCGGCTTCGCGCCGACCGCGGACGGCGGCGAGGAGCTGATTCTCGCGGACGAGGTGCTGACGCCCGACTCGTCCCGTTTCTGGCCGGCCGAGAGCTGGGAGCCGGGCAAGGCGCAGCCTTCGTACGACAAGCAGTTCGTGCGTGACTGGCTGACCTCACCGGCCTCCGGCTGGGACCGCCACGGCGAGCAGCCGCCCCCGCCGCTGCCGCAGGAGATCGTCGACGCGACCCGGGCCAAGTACATCGACGCGTACGAGCTCCTGACCGGCACGAGCTGGCCGGCCCAGGGGATGTGACAGCAGAAGGCCCCGGTCATGGTGACCGGGGCCTTCTTGTGTGGAGCGGACGACCAGGTTCGAACTGGCGACCTCAACCTTGGCAAGGTTGCGCTCTACCAACTGAGCTACGTCCGCATGCGCCGAAGCGCGGTGCCTACTATACCCAACCTCTCTGCCGTGCGAGACGCACGGCCGCATGACGGTTCTCCGCACCGAGTTTGGAGACGGCCGCCGACAGGTAGTTGCGCACGGTGCCCTGCGACAGCGACGCCCGCTCCGCGATCTCCGCGACCGGCGCGCCGTCCGCCGCCAGTTCGAGCACCTCCGCCTCCCTCGCGGTCAGGGGGGAGTCCCCGGCGGCGATCGCGTCGGCTGCCAACTCCGGGTCCACATAACGGTTTCCGTCGTGCACCGTGCGGATTATCTCGGCCAGCCGCCGGGCGCTGACCGTCTTCGGGACGAATGCCCGGACGCCCGCCTCCAGAGCACGTTTCAGGTGTCCGGGCCGGCCGTGACTCGTCACGATCATGGTTCTGCAACCGGGCAGCCCGGTCCGCAGCGATGTGGCGACCTTCACACCGTCGGCGCCCGGCATCTCCAGGTCCAGGACCGCCACATCGGGCCGGTGGGCCATCGCCATGGCGAGCGCCTCCGGCCCGGTCGCCGCCTCGGCGACCAGGACGATGTCGTCCTCCAATGCGAGGAGGGCGGCCAGCGCGCCCCGGATCAGGTGCTCGTCGTCGGCGAGCAGGACACGGACGGGGCCCGGTGCGGGTGTCATCTCTTCTCCAGCGGGGAGGGTGCGGTGTTCCGTGGCGAGGGCAGCGGGACAGCCGCGGTCAGATGGAACCGTCCGTCGCCCGTCGGCCCCGCCTCCAGCGAACCGCCGACCGCGGCCAGCCGTTCCCGGAGCCCGTGGAGCCCCGAGCCGCCCCCGGAGACGACGGCCTTGTCCGGTGTCACGCCGTCGTTCTCCACCACCAGACGGACCCCGTCCCGCGCGGTCTCCAGCCGGATGTCACACCGCTGCGGATCGCCGTGCCGCAGCACGTTGGTGGCCGCCTCGCGCACGGCCCAGCCGAGCGCCGACTGCACGGGGGAGGGGAGCTGCCCGCCGTCCCCGTGGACGGCGCACTCGATCCCCGCCGCCCGCAAGACCCCCTGGGCTCCGAGCAGTTCCGTACGGAGATCGGCCTCCCGGTATCCCCGTACGACGTCCCGGACCTCCTGCTGGGAGGCGCGGGCGATGCGCTGCACCTCGACCATCTGGTCCGTCGCGGCGGGCTTTCCGCGCTGCGCCAGCTCGACCGCGAGCTCGCTCTTCAGCGCGATCACCGCCAGGTTCCGGCCCAGCACGTCGTGCATGTCCCGCCCGAACCGCAGCCGCTCCTCGGCGACCGCCAGCCGGGTCTCGACGTCCTGGGCGTCACGGAGCTTCTGCATGATGCCGAGCGTCCAGGCGGAGAGACGCACGGTGGAGGAGATCAGCAGACCGCCGAAGCCCACCCCCACCAGGGTGGTCAGGGCGAAGGAGCCGGTGGCCCCGGCCAGCAGGGCACCGCCGCTCAAGCCGGCCGTCACCACCGCGATGCACGCACTGGACGCCCACACCGGGACGGCGAGGACGAACGGCGTCAGGAACGGCCATGCCACCGCTCCCAGAGCCACCTGTAGCTCGGGATACATCTCGGTGCCGGTGTATCCGCCGAGTGCCAGCAGGCTTGCCGCGTTCACGATGAACAGGACGGCTGCCAGGGCGATCGGCCGCCTTTCGACGCCCCCGCGGCCGAGGTAGGCGTCGAGGGCCCGGGAGACCAACGGCACCGAGCAGACGCCCTGCGCGATCACGGTCAGGACAGTGACGGCGATCAGGGCGGTGGGCGCGTCCGAGTGCCTGACCGGGCGCGTCACCGACAGGAGTGCCACGCACACGACCATCCCCCAGACCATGGAGTGCATGGTCCCGCGCGTGTAGAGATCGATCTTGTCGAAGCCCTCGCGCCGCTGCCAGCTGCGCACCTGTGTCCGTACCCACACGGTTTCGGCTCCCCCTGTTCCCCGTGGACCTCTCGCTCAAGACTTCCGCAGGACCACGGCCGCGAGCAGTGCGCATTGTCACCACTGCTCATGACAAACGTCATGCGCCGATAACCGGAAACGCCAAAGGCCCCGGTCGAAATCGACCGGGGCCTTTGAATCAAGAGCGGACGACCAGGTTCGAACTGGCGACCTCAACCTTGGCAAGGTTGCGCTCTACCAACTGAGCTACGTCCGCATTGCTGCCACTCGGCTTTCACCGGTGGAGCGCTCACTACTCTACCTGATCCACTCAGTGGTTCGGTAAGGCAGTGCAGAGCGGGTGACAGGAATTGCACACTGCGCCTTCCCCCTGGAAGGGGGATGTTCTACTACTGAACTACACCCGCACGCTGCGTCGGACCCGGCTCTTCGGCCTTGCCCTTCGGCGTGCTCCAGACTCTAGCCGACCTGCAGGGGTGTTGTGCAAGTCGGCTCCCCGAGGTGTCGCTCCGGGGTCCGGTGGACGCCGGAGCGGAATGGAGCATTCCGGGCGTCGCCTCAACTGGCCGCGTCGAACGCCTCGTAGACCTTCTTGGGGATCCGGCCGCGGGCCGGCACCTCCATCCGGTGCGAGCGGGCCCAGGCGCGTACGGCCGCGGGGTCCGGCGCGAGTGACGTGTGGTGGTACGACACCGGAGTCTTGCCGCGCTTGCCGGTATTTGTCTGCTTTCGGCCGGCCGCGACGTACGGGGCCAGCGACTTACGCAGTTTCTTTGCATTGGCGGGATTGAGGTCGATCTCGTACGACTTCCCGTCCAGGGCGAAGGTGACCGTTTCCGCCGCTTCTCCCCCGTCGATGTCGTCGGAGAGCGTAACCACGACGCGCTGAGCCACGGATATCGGTCCTTTCCTACGGCATCGGCGCGCTTGACATGCGCTGATGCCGGCCTTCCGGCGGCTGGGCGGATACGGATCGACGGCTGTCGACTGTTCCGGGGCAATCGTGCTTTCCCCGGTATTCATTTGTACAGCGGTGGGAGGCGCATTGTGAAGCCCGGCCAATTGCATCCGCGTGTTGCCGCCGTGCGTCCGCGTGCAATCAGGGTGAAGATTTTTTCCAGGATTTTCCCCGGCTGTTGTCGCCTCCGATATCTCGCCGTGATCGGGGGTGCTCGATATCTACCCGCGTAGAATTTTGGGCCAGGTACGCTGAGTGGACCCGCGGGGATCTGGGGAACCCCTCGGAGACACAGCCGCACCACACCACCGGGAGTGCCAGTGGCACGCGTCGTAGTCGACGTCATGCTCAAGCCGGAGATCCTCGACCCGCAGGGACAGGCTGTGCAGCGCGCACTGCCCCGTCTCGGCTTCGACGGAATCGCGGACGTTCGTCAGGGAAAGCGTTTCGAGCTCGAGGTCGAGGGGCCGGTCGACGATGCCGCCCTCGCCCGTATTAACGAGATGGCCGAGACCTTCCTCGCCAACACCGTCATCGAGGACTTCACCGTCAAGGTGGAGGAGGAGAAGTGACCACCCGTATCGGCGTCGTCACTTTTCCCGGCACGCTCGACGACCAGGACAGCCTGCGGGCCGTGCGGATCGCGGGTGGAGAACCCGTATCCCTCTGGCACCGTGACAAGGACCTCCACCAGGTCGACGCGGTCGTCCTGGCGGGCGGATTCAGTTACGGCGACTATCTGCGCGCCGGCGCCATCTCGCGTTTCTCGCCGGTGATGGAGACCGTCATCGAGCAGGCGAAGGCCGGCATGCCGGTCCTCGGTATCTGCAACGGGTTCCAGATCCTGACCGAGGCACACCTGCTGCCCGGCGCGATGCTGCGCAACAACCACCTCCACTTCATCTGCCGCGACCAGAAGCTGCGGGTGGAGAACGCGGGGACCGCCTGGACCACGGACTACTCGGCGGGCCAGGAGATCTCCGTACCGCTGAAGAACGTGGACGGCCGGTACACCGCCGACGAGCGCACGCTCGACGAGCTGGAGGCCGAGGGCCGCGTCGCCTTCCGTTACGCCGACGTCAACCCGAACGGCTCGCTGCGCGACATCGCCGGCATCACCAACGCCGCGGGCAACGTCGTCGGTCTGATGCCGCACCCGGAGCACGCCGTCGAGCCGCTGATCGGTACGGGTCGCACCGACGGTCTGGGTTTCTTCACCTCGATCATCAAGAAGCTGGTCAACGCATGAGCCTGGACACGGTCAAGCACGCGGCCGAAACCCCGGACGCCGGACAGCCCTGGAAGGAGCTCGGCCTCAAGGAGGACGAGTACGCCCGGATCCGCGAGATCCTGGGCCGCCGTCCCACCGGCGCCGAGCTCGCCATGTACTCCGTGATGTGGTCCGAGCACTGCTCGTACAAGAGCAGCAAGGTGCACCTCAAGCAGTTCGGCGAGAAGGTCCCCGCCAACGACGCGATGCTCGTCGGCATCGGCGAGAACGCCGGTGTGGTCGACGTCGGCCAGGGTTACGCGGTCACCTTCAAGGTCGAGTCGCACAACCACCCCTCGTACATCGAGCCCTACCAGGGTGCGGCCACCGGCGTCGGCGGCATCGTCCGCGACATCCTGGCCATGGGTGCCCGTCCGATCGCGGTCGTCGACCCGCTGCGCTTCGGCGCGGCCGACCACCCCGACACCCGCCGGGTGCTGCCGGGCATCGTCGCGGGCATCGGCGGCTACGGGAACTGCCTCGGCCTGCCGAACATCGGCGGCGAGGTCGTCTTCGACGCCTGCTACCAGGGCAACCCGCTCGTCAACGCCGGCTGCATCGGCGTGATGAAGCACGAGGACATCCACCTCGCCCAGGCCTCCGGTCCCGGCAACAAGGTGATCCTCTACGGCGCCCGCACCGGCGGCGACGGCATCGGCGGTGTCTCCGTGCTGGCCTCGGAGACCTTCGACGACACCAAGCCCACCAAGCGCCCCGCCGTCCAGGTCGGCGACCCGTTCCAGGAGAAGCTCCTCATCGAGTGCACCCTGGAGATCTTCAAGGAGAAGCTCGTCGCGGGCATCCAGGACCTCGGCGGCGCCGGGCTCTCCTGCGCCACGAGCGAGCTGGCCTCCGCGGGCTCCGGCGGGATGCGCGTCGAGCTGGACACCGTGCCGCTGCGCGACTCCTCCCTCTCGCCCGAGGAAATCCTCATGAGCGAGTCGCAGGAGCGCATGTGCGCGATCGTCGAGCCGCAGCACGTCGACCGCTTCATGGAGATCTGCGAGAAGTGGGACGTCATCGCCACCGTCATCGGTGAGGTGACCGAGGGCTCGCAGCTGGAGATCTTCTGGCACGGCGAGCAGATCGTGGACGTGCCCCCGCGGTCCGTGGCCCACGAGGGCCCGACGTACCAGCGCCCCTTCGCCCGCCCGTCCTGGCAGGACGCGCTGCAGGCCGACGACGCCGGGAAGCTGGCCCGTCCGGCGAACGGCGCGGAGCTTCGGGAGCAGGTGCTCAAGCTGGTGGGCTCCCCGAACCAGGCCTCCAAGTCCTGGATCACCGACCAGTACGACCGCTTCGTGCAGGGCAACACCGTGCTGGCGATGCCCGAGGACGCCGGCATGGTCCGGATCGACGAGAAGTCGAACCTGGGTGTGGCCATGGCGACCGACGGCAACGGCCGTTACGCCAAGCTCGACCCGTACACGGGCGCGCAGCTCGCGCTGGCCGAGTCCTACCGCAACGTCGCGGCGTCCGGCGCCAAGCCGCTCGCCATCTCCGACTGCCTGAACTTCGGTTCGCCCGAGGACCCGGACGTCATGTGGCAGTTCGCCGAGGCCACCCGTGGTCTCGCGGACGGCTGCCTGGAGCTGGGCACCCCGGTCACCGGCGGCAACGTCTCGCTGTACAACCAGACCGGTGAGACGGCGATCCACCCGACGCCGGTCGTGGCCGTCCTCGGTGTGATCGACGACGTCACCCGGCGTACGCCGGTCGCCTTCGCCGAAGAGGGCCAGCTGCTCTACCTCCTGGGCGACACCCGCGAGGAGTTCGGCGGCTCGGCCTGGTCCGAGGTCGTCCACCAGCACCTCGGCGGCATGCCGCCGAAGGTCGACCTGGGCCGCGAGAAGCTGCTCGGCGAGATCCTGATCTCGGCCTCCCGCGACGGCATGATCGACGCGGCGCACGACCTCTCCGACGGCGGTCTGATCCAGGCGGTCACCGAGTCCTGCCTGCGTGGCGGGAAGGGTGCCCGGCTGGTCGTCCCGGACGGTCTGGACGCGTTCACCTTCCTGTTCTCGGAGTCGGCCGGCCGCGCGGTCGTCTCGATCCCGCGCAGCGAGGAGCTCCGCTTCAACGACATGTGCGGGGCGCGGGGCCTGCCCGTGGCCCGGATCGGTGTCGTGGACGGCGAGGAGATCGAGATCCAGGGCGAGTTCAGCATTCCGCTGAGCGAGCTGCGCACCGCGCACGAGGGGACCCTGGAGGGTCTGTTCGCCTAGGTTCTGCCTGTACCGAAGCCCCCGTCCGGGTCGACCGGACGGGGGCTTCGGCATTCCTGCCGTACCTGTTGATTGAGATTACGTAATTACGTAAGGTGGAAGTCATGGAGCTCGAGGAGCGCGTCGCCGAACTGGAGCGCCGCCTCGCGGTGCTGGAGTCGGCTGCCGGGAGCGAGAAGCCGGAGCTGGGCGTCGGGGACTTCTGGGCGCTGGACGGGCTGAAGGAACAGCTCGGCCAGGTCGGGGACGCGGCGGCCGACGGCGGGGTGCTGTTCACGGGCGCGGTGAAGCTGCCGGCCGGCGAGCGGTACGAGTGGCAGTACGGCGCGCTCACCGTGGGGCTCCTGGGGAGCACGGACGAGGACCGCCCCGACTGGGCGGAAGCCGCCGAACCCCTGGCGGCGCTGGGCCATCCGGTCCGGCTGCGGCTGCTCCGCGAGATCCTCGGCGGCCGCCGCACGGCCGCCGAACTGGCCGAGCTCGACGACACGGGCACGACCGGCCAGATCTACCACCATCTGCGCCTGCTGACCGGCGCGGGCTGGCTGCACACGACGGGCCGCGGGCGTTACGAGGTGCCCGGGACCCGGGTGGTGCCACTGCTGGTGGTGCTCACGGCCGCCCGGCCGTGAGACCTGTACGCCGAGACCGAGGGGGACCTCATGTCCGCACGCAAGGCCGCTATGGTCACGTACCGCTGCTGCTGGCTCGTGTTCGTCGCGCTGGTGCTGGTCGGCCTCTTCGCCGAGCCGCTGGTGCCCTTCGGGCTGACCTTCGTGCCCGCGGCGGCCGCGATCCTCATCGGGCTCCTGATGGGCCGCCGCAGCGCCGATGACCTGGCGAAGGACCGGCCGGCCGTCGAGGTGGGGCCGCCGGTGACCGGGCGCTGGACCGCGGTCAACAGCCCGGCCGACAAGGTCCCCAGCCACGGCACCCACGGCTACGGGCAGACGTACGCGATCGATGTCGTCGCCGAACCGGAGGAGGGCGGCCGGCCCCCCTTCCGGTGGCTGTGGCCGGTCGCCCGGCCCAACCGCGACTTCCCCGCCTTCGACGCCCCCCTCGTCGCGGTGGCGGACGGCACGGTCGTGCACGCGAGCGACGGCCAGCGCGACCACCTCAGCCGGACCTCCGGCCCTGCCCTGGCGTATCTGATGCTGGTGGAGGCCTCCGTACGCGACATGACCGGTGCCCACAGGATCGTCGGCAACCACGTCGTGCTCGACCTCGGTGACGGGACGTACGCCGCGTACGCGCACATCCGGAACGGCTCCCTCCAGGTGAAGGCGGGGGACACCGTCCGGGAGGGGCAGGTGCTGGCCCGCTGCGGGAACTCCGGCAACTCGACCGAGCCGCATGTGCACTTCCAGCTCATGGACCACCCGGATCTCGATGTGGCGCGGGGCATCCCCTTCACCTGGCGGGGCGTCGGCGTACCGGCCAACGGCGAGGCGTTCACGGTCGAGGGGGCTGTCAGTACCGGCTGATAGCTTGCAGGCGTCACGTGTCGTTGCGGTACGGGGGGACGATCATGGACGGTACGAGCGCTGCCGGGCCCCCTGGGTCCGATGCGGAGCCGACCGGGCGCTGGCGCAGGGCTGCGAACGCGGTGTTCTGCGTGGTCGCCGTGGCGGGGATCGGCCTGAGCATCTGGGCCGTCGTGACGCAGGTGACCGACCTCCGCGCCCGCTCCGAGAGCCGGGAGCGCATCAAGGCGGGATGCGGTGGCCTTGTCGATCCGGACCGGGTGCTCGGGTTGAACGGTGGCACCGACCGAGTGGAGCTGTCCGACCGTCACCACGTCACCACCGCCCGGCGGATCAGTATCTGCCTCGTCCACCGGGTGGGTGAGCCGGGGACGACGTACGGGCACTTCGCCCTGAGTCTCACCATGTACCCGGCCAATCCGAACGCCGACGAGCGCCAGGTCGCCCTCGACGACGAGCCCTTCGAGCTCCGCCGTGGTGGCGTGGACGACCTCACGGCCGCGGCCGACAACGCGGTGCCGCACCCACTGGGCGACGGCACGCTCGGTGAGTACGAGAGCCACAAGGTGACGGCCCGGGGCCTGTGCGCGGACGGTGGCACGATCTCCTCCGTCGAGGCCTCGGCCGTCGCCAAGTACGCGAACCTCGTCACGCCCGAGGACCGCCGCACGCTTGCCCTACTGGCGCGGCAGGCAGTGGAGAGGGCTGCCGAGGAGCAGGGATGTTCGACCGAACTTCCCGCGCTGCCTGCAGAGTTCCCCGAGCCGACGTTCGCCCTCGCCCCGGCGGCAGGGGCCGGCGGCACGTGTGCCTGGTACAGGCGTCTCATAACCGCCGAGCGGCGTGGCTCGCTTCCCGACCGCGCACTTGCCGCGCCTGCCGGGAAGGCGAGCGCCGCCGACGCCTGCCTGCTGGCGCTCGGCGAGGACGAGACCCGGAGGATCTGGCCCGCTTACGAGAAGACTACGAAGAGGCCGCGGGACCTCGACATGGTGCTCTTGCACTCTCCCCTGTGGATGAGGACCGAGACCGTCGTCGGCGACGGCACCAGAGGAGTGCGGACCGGCCTGGCGGACCGGACCACTATCAGTCCCGGCACCGCGGGTACGGAAGAGCTCACCTGGTGGGCCTCCTCCGTCTGCGACGGCCGGCCCGCCCTGCACCTGATGCAGGTGTCCTATCCGTATGACCGAATAGTTCCGGACCGGCTGGAAACCCTGTTCCGGGCGTATGTCGACGACGCCACCGCGCGCCGCGGCTGCACGGACGTAGTCCGTCCCGACGCGGCGGACTTCGCGCGGAATTGAGTCCGGCGGTCCACGGGCCCGCTGTCGGACCCGCCGGTTAGTCTCGCCTCCATGCCACCGGCCAAGAAGCGCCCCCGCGCCTACGACATGTCCCGGACCAGGACCGCGGTCCTGGCCCAGTTCGCCCACGTGCAGGACACGGTCCGCACGCTAACGCCCGAGCAGTTGGCTCTGCCCGGGCTGGGGCAGTGGACGGTGCGGGAACTCGTGGCGCACATGACGATGGCGCTGGAGCGGGTCAGCCGGTCCATGGAACTGCCGGAGCCGGCCGGTGGGCCCAAGCCGGAGATCGCCCTGCTGGAGTGGCCCTTCTCCACCGCCGGGAACGCCGCGGGAATCGCCGACCACACCAGGGATCTCGCCGAGGCCCACCCCGACCTCGGCGCACTGTACGAGGAGTCGGCCGCCCGGTTCGCCGAGCTGGTGCCCGCCGGCGCCGGCGACAGGCTGGTGACGACCCGGGCGGGCACGATGCGGCTGGGTGACTTCCTGGTGACCCGCACCGTCGAACTCGTCGTCCACACCGACGATCTCCACCGGGCGACCGGCCTCGGCATCCCGCACGACCGGCAGGCGCTCGCCGCCTGCACCCGGCTGCTCGCCGACGCGCTCGCGGACAAGGCGCCCGGCGGCTCCGTCGAGGTGCGCGTCCCGCCCTTCGCCGTCGTCCAGTGCATCGGCGGCCCCAAGCACACCCGGGGCACGCCGCCCAACGTCGTGGAGACGGACCCGCTCACCTGGATCCGGCTGGCCACCGGACGTACGCAGTGGGGGGACGCGCTCGAAGCGGCGCAGGTCAGCGCCAGTGGAGAGAGGGCCGACCTCGCCCCGTTGCTTCCGCTGATGGGCTGAGACGGAACCGGATCGGCTGGTCGATCCGTCCCATGGCCATGCGCACACAACGTATGGCTGTCAGCGTCCTGGCCCTCCTCACCCTTGCCGCCTGCGGTACGGAGTCGGGCTCCGGAGCGGGTTCCGGAGACTCCGGGGACTCCGGAGACGGCAGCGGCACCGTACGGACCGGCCCATCCCTGACCGGTGTCCACTGGAACGTCTCCTCCCTGACCGTCGGCGGGAAGAAGACCACCGCTCCCGCGGGTGCCCACGTCGAGATCGGCCCCGACGGTAACGCCACCGGCAATCTGGGCTGCAACCGCTTCACCGCCGAGGTCCAGGTCGAGGGCGACAAGGTGACCGTCGGGCCGGGCACGACCACGGAAATGGGGTGCGAGGAGGATGTCCAGCAGTTCGAGAAGGCGATGGGCCGTGCCTTCAGCGGCGAGCTCAAGGCCGCGGTCGCGGACCGGAGCGGGGGGAAGGCCCTGACCCTGACCACCGCTCACGGCGACTCCATCGCCCTGAGCTCCGAGCCGCCGGCCCCGCTCGCCGGCACCACCTGGAAGGTCACCGGACTCGTGTCCGGCGGTGTCGCCACCTCCCTGCCCGCCGGTACGGAGAAGAAGGCGCATCTCACCTTCGGCAAGGACGGCTCGGTGGAGGGGAAGCTCGGCTGCAACTCCTTCCACGGCAAGGCGGCGGTCTCCGGCTCCACCCTCACCTTCGGCCCGCTCGCCTCCACCCGGATGATGTGCGCGGACCCGGAGATGAAGCTGGAGCGCGCGCTGCAGGGTGTGCTGGAGGGGCGGACGACGTACGAGATCGATCACCGCTCCCTGTCGATCAAGGGCAAGGGCGGCAAGGGACTCGACGCCGCCGCCCCGGCGGCCGAGGGCTGACCGGCCGGGGCTCGTCCGCCCGGAAGGGATTCCTCAGGAACCGGTCGGATACGGGAGCAGGCCGGAGTCCGTCCTCTCCCACGACGCCCGCAGCGCGGCCAGCCGCTCCGGCTCGGCCACCGCACGGTCGGCCTGTTCGCGCTGGTCGTCGGCCAGGTTGAACAGCTGGTCGGTCCCGCTCTGCCCCCGGTAGTACTTCCAGTCGCCGCGCCGCAGGGCTCGCTCACCGCGCACCCGCCAGAACAGGTCGCGCTCCTTCGGTGTCTCGCCGCGCAGCAGATATCCCGCGAGGCTGACGCCGTCCAGCGGGTGGGCGGGGTCCGGCCGCGCCCCGCCGAGCTCCAGCAGGGTCGCCGTCCAGTCGGGCGAGAACACCGGGAGATCGCTGACCTGGTGACCGTCGATCCGGGCGGGCCAGCGCAGCACGGAGGGGACGCGGATGCCGCCCTCCTGGAGGGAGCTCTTGTTGCCGGACAGCGGCCAGTTGTAGGAGAACCGCTCGCCCCCGTTGTCGCTGGCGAAGAAGACCAGGGTGTCCTCCTCCTGCCCCGACCGCTTCAGCGCCTTCAGCACCTCGCCGACGGAGCGGTCCAGGTCCTCGACCATCTCGGTGTACTTCTCGACCGAGCCTCCGTCGGCGTTCCAGAGGGCGCTTCCGTCACCGGCCTTGATCCGGCGGACGATCTCAGCTGAGGCCTCCGTGTCGCCGTCGGCGATCCACGGCCAGTGCGGGGTGGTGAAGTTCAGGTTGAGGAGCCACGGCTTGTCGTGGTCACGCTGCACGTACTCGCTCGCGCGCTCCGTGAGGACCCGGGTGTAGTAGCGCAGGTCCTTGTACTCGGCGTCGCCCTCGTACAGGTCGTACTCGCCGCCCAGCCCGAGCTTGGAGTAGTACTCCAGAGCTCCGCCGAAGTTGCCGAAGAACTCGTCCCAGCCCGACCTGGTGGGGCTGTAATCCGGCAGGTATCCGCAGTGCCACTTGCCGATCAGCGCGGTCGAGTAGCCGGCGCCGCGCAGCAGGGAGGCCAGCGTCGGGTGGGTGGGCTCCAGCCCCGCGGACCTGTCGGCGATGGGCTCCGCGAGCCCGCCCTTCGTACGCCCCGGGTAGCGCCCCGTGTAGAGGCTGAACCGGGTGGGTGAGCAGGTGGCGGAGCCGGAGTAGGCGTCCGTGAACCGCACGCCCTGCCGCCCGAGCCTGTCCAGGTTGGGGGTGCGGATGTGCGGAGCACCGTACGAGGAGAGGTCCGCCCAGCCGAGGTCGTCGCCGAGGATGAACAGGATGTTGGGACGGCGCGAGTGCTTGCCGCGGGCGGCGCGGAACGGCCGCTCCCGCGCCACACCGTCGGACGCGGTCCCGGAAGCGGCGGCCGCCGGGGCGGCGGCCTGTATCCCGACGGCGGCGGTCGCGGCGGTCGCGCCCACTGCGGTGGTGAAGGCGCGTCGGCTCAGAGGTGAGCCGGAACGCTCATCCGAACCTGCATTCGAATTGCGAGAGGTCATGAGGGCTCCAGGGCGGGCCCCGCGCGCCGGTGGGGGGAGGGCGGAGCGCGAGGGGGCGGGTGTGGTGATCCGTCGAAAAGGGAGCGCGGGCGGGCGTACCCGGGCATGACGGGGCAGTGCGGGAGATGAGCGGAAATGCGTGCACGCGTGCCGGAGTTCGGGGCGCAAGCCCTACGGGGTACCGAGGTGCGGCAGGTTCAGACGCAGCGACAGATGGCGCTCGCGACACGTCCCAGATCGACGTGGCGGCGCTCCACGAGCGTGACCGAGTGATCACCGAGGGGCTGCATGGAGAAGGAGCCTGCCCAACGGGCCATGAGCCTGTCAACGGTGGTCTCGCACTCCGGACAGCTGTCCCATGCGCCGCCGCACGCGATCCGTGGGCCCTCGGCCGGGCTCGCGCGGTGTGAGGCTCGCCACGAAACGAGCGTTCGGCCACCGTCTGCTCCACAGGGCGCCCCGGCTCACCGAGCGCCACGACGGAGGTGGCGGCGGCGGGCGACGGCCGAGGAGTCCGACTCGTCGGTAACAGCCGTCCATCCCGGGCGTCGGCGGCTTCACGGCACTCCGGGGCCTGGGCGGAGGCGGAGCGCCGACGCGGTCGCGCTCACCCGGCGTGATCATGCGGTGCCTGCTCGGGCGCCCGTGGAAAGGTCCCCATCGCCCCGCCCGTGGCACGGGCCGGACGGCCACCCAATTCGGACCGGTGGTCGATCTCGCCTACACTCGGTGGCGTGCCTCGTGGTGATGGACGACTCAACCACGACCTGCTCCCCGGAGAGAAAGGCCCCCAGGACGCTTGCGGCGTCTTCGGTGTCTGGGCTCCGGGCGAAGAGGTCGCCAAGCTCACCTATTTCGGACTGTATGCCCTGCAGCACCGTGGACAGGAGTCCGCGGGCATCGCAGTGAGCAACGGGTCCCAGATCCTGGTCTTCAAGGACATGGGACTGGTCTCGCAGGTCTTCGACGAAACGTCTCTGGGATCGCTCCAGGGCCATATCGCGGTCGGTCATGCCCGCTACTCCACCACCGGTGCCTCGGTGTGGGAGAACGCGCAGCCGACGTTCCGTGCCACCGCGCACGGCTCGATCGCCCTGGGTCACAACGGCAACCTGGTCAATACGGCCCAGCTCGCGGAGATGGTCGCCGACCTTCCCCGCAAGGACGGCCGCGCCACCCAGGTCGCCGCGACGAACGACACCGATCTGGTGACGGCGCTGCTCGCCGGCCAGAGAGATGACGACGACAAGCCGCTCACCATCGAGGAGGCCGCCGCAAAGGTGCTCCCCGAGGTCAAGGGCGCCTTCTCGCTCGTCTACATGGACGAGCACACGCTCTACGCGGCCCGCGACCCGCAGGGCATCCGCCCTCTGGTCCTCGGCCGGCTCGAGCGTGGCTGGGTGGTGGCCTCCGAGTCCGCCGCACTCGACATCTGCGGTGCCAGCTATGTGCGCGAGATCGAGCCGGGCGAGCTCGTCGCCATCGACGAGAACGGCCTCCGCAGCACCCGCTTCGCAGAAGCGAAGCCCAAGGGCTGCGTCTTCGAGTACGTCTACCTGGCCCGTCCCGACACCGACATCGCCGGGCGGAACGTCTACCTCTCCCGGGTGGAGATGGGCCGGAAGCTGGCGGCCGAGGCACCCGTCGAGGCCGATCTGGTCATAGCGACGCCGGAATCGGGAACCCCCGCGGCCATCGGCTACGCCGAGGCGAGCGGAATTCCGTTCGGGTCCGGTCTGGTCAAGAACGCCTACGTCGGCCGGACCTTCATCCAGCCTTCACAGACCATCCGCCAGTTGGGTATCAGGCTCAAGCTCAATCCCCTCAAGGAAGTCATCAAGGGAAAGCGTCTGGTGGTCGTCGACGACTCGATCGTCCGCGGCAACACCCAGCGCGCCCTGGTGAGGATGCTCCGCGAGGCGGGCGCCGCCGAGATCCACATCCGGATCTCCTCCCCGCCCGTGAAGTGGCCGTGCTTCTTCGGCATCGACTTCGCGACGCGCGCCGAGCTCATCGCCAACGGCATGTCCGTGGACGAGATCGCCACCTCCATGGGTGCCGACTCCCTCTCGTACATCTCGCTCGACGCGATGGTCGAGGCCACGACGATCGCCAAGCCGAATCTCTGCCGCGCCTGCTTCGACGGCGAATACCCGATGGAGCTTCCGGACCCGGAGCTGCTCGGCAAGCAGCTGCTGGAGACCGAGCTGGCGGCCGGTCCCGCCGCGACCGCTGCGTCCGACGCGCTGCGTCGTCCGTGACCCGGACCGACCGGCTGCCTCCCCACCAGCCCCGTATTCCCACACGAAAGATCCCGGGCAATGTCTGAGACAACAGGTGCTTCCTACGCTGCGGCGGGCGTCGACATCGAAGCCGGTGACCGCGCCGTCGAGCTGATGAAGGAGTGGGTGAAGAAGACGCAGCGCCCCGAGGTCGCGGGCCTCGGCGGCCTCGGCGGATTCGCCGGCCTCTTCGACGCCTCGGCGCTCAAGCGTTACGAGCGCCCGCTGCTCGCCTCCGCCACCGACGGCGTCGGCACGAAGGTCGACCTGGCCCGGCAGATGGGCGTGTACGACACCATCGGCCACGACCTCGTCGGCATGGTCGTCGACGACCTGGTGGTCTGCGGCGCCGAGCCGCTCTTCATGACCGACTACATCTGTGTCGGCAAGGTGCATCCCGAGCGTGTCGCGGCCATCGTGAAGGGCATCGCCGAAGGCTGTGTCCTGGCGGGCTGCGCACTGGTCGGCGGCGAGACGGCCGAGCACCCGGGCCTGCTGGGCCCCGACGACTTCGACGTCGCCGGCGCCGGGACGGGCGTGGTCGAGGCCGACAGGCTGCTGGGTCCTGACCGTATCCGTAAGGGTGACGCCGTGATCGCGATGGCGTCGTCCGGTCTTCACTCGAACGGGTACTCGCTCGTGCGCCACGTGGTCTTCGACCGCGCCGGCTGGGCCCTGGACCGCGAGGTCGAGGAGTTCGGCAGGACGCTCGGTGAGGAGCTCCTGGAGCCCACCAGGATCTACTCCCTGGACTGCCTGGCGCTGACCCGCACGACCGAGGTGCACGGCTTCAGCCACGTCACCGGGGGCGGCCTGGCCAACAACCTGGCCCGGGTGATCCCGGACGGGCTGCACGCCACGGTCGACCGGTCCACCTGGGCGCCGGGTGCCGTCTTCGACCTGGTCGGCAAGGCCGGGCAGGTCGAGCAGCTGGAGCTGGAGAAGACGCTCAACATGGGCGTCGGCATGATCGCGGTCGTCCCCGCCGACTCGGTGGACGCGGCGCTGACGACGCTGGCCGACCGGGGCGTCGACTCCTGGGTCGCCGGCGAGATCACCGAGCGCGGCGACCACGCCACGGGCGCCGAGCTGACTGGCAGCTACGCACGGTAGAACGCGCCGTCACCGCCGGTCCGGCACATCGACGGACCGGCGGGGCCCGGCGGGCCTGTCACGAGGAACTCCGCGCCTCCGTAGCGATGCGTACCGGGACAGCACAGAACCCGGTCCGGGCAGGCCCGGACCGGGTTGATGTGTCAGCGCGAGGTCAAGCGCCGCGGCGCTGTGACGACGGACCGGACTGCTCGTCCTCGTCCGCGTCCTCGTCGTCGTTGTACAGATCCGCGTACTGTGCGTACGGGTCATCTTCCTCGTCGTCGTCCTCGAACGGCTCGGCGTTCGGTGGCTGACTCGAAGGCGATGCGCCCAGCTCATTGGCCAGACGCGACAGGTCTGTCCCGCCGCTGCTGTACTTCAGCTGGCGGGCGACCTTGGTCTGCTTGGCCTTTGCCCGGCCGCGCCCCATGGCTCGACCCCCTCGGTGACGGGGCTCGACGGCCCCAGAGTCTTGACACGCGTTCATGTTTCAGGACGGACTCTCAGCAGAGAGACCGCGCCCGTGGCTTTAACGGTACCTGCTTCCTCGGCCATACGGTACGCCGCCCGCATCACGCACCTCGGTACAGGACCGCAGAGGAGCCCGTCCTCGCTGGTCAACCCCGATTTTAACCTCTTGTGGACGGCCGACCCGCCGACCGGAGTGAGTCTTGTCTCCCCGGGGCCCGGCCAACTGATCCCCCGTCCGTTCGGGGCTCCCGCCACCGGACCTTGCTCACTGTCCGGTGACGGGTGGACGACTCCGGGATGACGGGTCAGCGACGCCGGGCGTCCGCCATCCGCTGCTCGGCGATCCGGTCGGCCGCCGCGGCCGGCGGGATCCCGTCCGCCTTCGCACGCGCGAATATGGCCAGCGTGGTGTCGAAGATCTTCGTGGCTTTCGCCTTGCACCGGTCGAAGTCGAAACCGTGGAGCTCGTCGGCGACCTGGATCACGCCGCCGGCGTTCACCACGTAGTCCGGTGCGTACAGAACCGATCGGTCGGCAAGGTCCTTCTCGACGCCCGGGTGTGCGAGCTGGTTGTTGGCCGCGCCGCACACCACCTTGGCGGTGAGCACGGGAACGCTGTCGTCGTCGAGTGCGCCGCCGAGCGCGCACGGGGCGTAGATGTCGAGCCCCTCCGTGCGGATCAGCGCGGCCGTGTCCGCGGCCACGGCGACCTCGGGGTGCAGGTCGGTGATCCGGCGTACGGACTCCTCGCGCACATCGGTCACGACGACCTCGGCGCCGTCGCTCAGCAGGTGCTCGACCAGGTGGCGGCCGACCTTGCCGACGCCCGCGACACCGACCTTGCGGCCGCGCAGCGTGGGGTCGCCCCACAGATGCTGCGCGGAGGCCCGCATGCCCTGGAAGACGCCGAACGCGGTGAGGACGGAGGAGTCGCCCGCGCCACCGTTCTCGGGGGAGCGGCCGGTGGTCCAGCGGCACTCCCGGGCGACGACGTCCATGTCGGCGACGTACGTGCCCACATCACAGGCGGTCACGTAGCGCCCGCCGAGCGAGGCCACGAACCGTCCGTAGGCCAGGAGCAGTTCCTCGGACTTGACCCGGTCGGGGTCACCGATGATGACGGCCTTGCCGCCGCCGTGATCGAGACCGGCCATCGCGTTCTTGTACGACATGCCGCGCGACAGGTTCAGCGCGTCGGCGACGGCCTCGGCCTCGGAGGCGTACGGGTAGAAGCGGGTCCCGCCGAGGGCCGGGCCCAGGGCGGTGGAGTGGAGGGCGATGACGGCCTTGAGGCCGCTGGCACGGTCCTGGCAGATGACGACCTGTTCATGGCCCCCCTGGTCCGAGTGGAACAGGGTGTGCAGGACATCTGACGGGTCTGGCACGCCGGTCACATCGGTCACTGTGGTGACTCCCAAGTACGAAGCGGCGGAAGACCCTCCTGAAGGTGGGGAGGGCCCCGGACCGACCGCGACGGGACGGTCCGACTGGGCAAGAGCGTAAGTCCTCGTGACGCGTAGATCTGTTCCCGTGCCCGGGATCACCCCCCTGTGGAGTACCGGCGTGACACGATTTACCGCATGTCGGTGGTGTCTTCGGTGCTCATCCCTTACGCGTCCTACCTGCGGGTGTACGAACCGCTCGCCGCCTTCCGCGAACCCGAACGGGGCCACTGGACGCGTTACGCGCAGCGCTCCGAGCTCCCGACGGCCCAGGACGAACTGCGCCGCTCGCTCGCCGACTTGGTTCCCACCCCTCCGGTGGCCGTTCCGGTGCACGAGAGCGGGGACGCCTTCGTCGCGTTGGTCGACGGCGTGGTCTGCGTCTGTCCGTGGCGGACCCGGATGCGCGGCTGGATGGCAATGAGCGAACTGGGGGGTCTGTTTCCGGCCACAGTGCTGGACGCGGTGCTGCCCCCGGTGGTGCGGGGGCAGGCGGCGGCGGACTACGAGCGGTGGGCCGAACGGAATCCCGACGCACGCCCCTGGATCCGGACCACGGTGTGGCACGTCCCGGTGCGCTGGTTCGTGCTGTTCGACGACGAGGAGCGGGAGTACCTGACGGCGGGCGGGGCCGGGGACCGGCTGCTGCGGTACCGGACCCCGATGGTGCAGGCGCGCCGCCGGCTGGCGAGGGCGTTGCGGACGCTGCGGGAGACCGTGGACGAGGGGCCGCTGACCGAGGGGCTCGTGGAGGTCGGGCGGTGGCTGGAGGAGTTCCATCCGCGCGCGATGGTCGAGCTGGACTACGGCGGCCTGGTCCACGCGCTGAGCGGCGAGCAGCTCGCCGCGGACCGGTCGGCCGCGGACGTGGCCGAAGGCATCGCGGCGCTGCGCTCCGGGGACAGCGACGCGGCGGGTGTCGCGTACGGACGTCTCGCCGACCGCTGGCGAGCGGTGCGTGACCTACAATCCTCCAACTAGCCCGAAGCGGTGTGAATGGGATCGCACCGTCGCATAGAGGGGCTATCCGCAGGGAAGAGACATCCTGTGAGGTGTCCGACATCCGTCGGCACCGAGGGAGCCCGGCGGAGGTGAACGGAGATGTCCTGAGGGGAACTGACGGGCCGTGAACCGGCGCCCGGTGTGACGCGTGCGACAGGTGGGGCGGGAAACCGCCCGCCGGGTCCGGGACCTACGTCCCGAACCGGGCCTTTGCCTCAAGCGTGATGGATAGCACTAACGGGGCCCTTGCGCCCTTCCCTACTCCTCATGCCAAAATAGGACAAGGAGTCCGGGGAGGACTCTGTTCGCCCAACTATGGGCGGAGTGCTCAGCATTGCACGCTATGGGGGGTCTGACGACTTCTGACGACTCCTGGTTGTCCTGTGACTGATCGTTACTGGGGCGTGACTGTCCGCTATGGCATGGTCCATCGGCTTCCGTCGCTGATGAACACCTGGGAGGGCAATTCCATCGGTTTGGCCGACGTGGCTGGACGGATGGTGTAGTTGTAGTGCCGAAGACAAGCCGTTCGTCCTATAACCGACTCGGCCCGCGTCCGCCATTTCGGGCAACGCGGGTCAAGGTGCAGAATTTAGAGGAAAGAACCGAGATGGTTCGGTTCTCCCGAGGAGGCCGCTCATGACCGCTCGCACCCCTGATGCCGAGCCGCTGCTGACCCCGGCTGAGGTTGCCACGATGTTCCGCGTGGACCCGAAGACGGTCACCCGTTGGGCAAAGGCTGGCAAGCTCACGTCCATCCGCACGCTCGGTGGGCATCGCCGGTACCGCGAGGCAGAGGTCCGCGCACTGCTTGCGGGTATTCCGCAGCAGCGCAGCGAGGCCTGACACACCCCTGTCGCCGCAGCCACAACAGGGCGCTGAAGGGTCCCCCAACCCTCGGTGTCCCCACTCATAGCTCCACACGACGGGCGCCTGCCCCAACGGGTGCCATCCCGGCGAGATGCGGGTACGTCGTTCGATCGCGCTGGACTCCGCCGGGTCCAGCGCGATCTTTTTTGTGCCCGGAGCGGTGCGGGAGGGCTGCCCGGGAGGGCTCCCGACGGTGTGCGGAGAGTGCTCCAAGGGTGTCCGAACGGGCCGGCGGGGCGCCCGAACCTGCCGACGGGTCGGTTTGCGGGGCGTCCGTGTGCGACTCCGGTCGGGGCTGTTCGGGACTGTTCGCCCGGGTCCCGGGCGTCGTGGGGCAGCTCGGGTGGAACGGTCCGGGATGTACTTCCAGGGGAGTGCAATTGCACATATTAAATTCGCCAGTTGTAGGAAGTGCGTAAAGTACCCCCCGCGCAAAACTGATTCGGTGACTCCCGTCACACCTACGCGGTCTTGCCAACTACGAGCCTGCCACTGTGGAGGGGCGTCCGGCTGCGGCAGATGGTCATGTCGTGGGAGGACTTTCGTCCACAGGATGACGTGTGAGGGGGTCCGCGCCGGCCGTGTCGTCCTCCGCCGTCGACGCCCCGGCGGGGTTGCCCCGTGCGAGGGCGCCGACGGGGGCCTCCGGGGCGTGTGGCGGCTCGGTCGCGTTGTCGGTCTGCCGTGCCGTACGCGGCTCCTGTGGGGCCGTCAGCGGCTCCATGGCGAGCCGCAGCAGGCGGTGGCAGATCGGGCAGTGCCGGGTGAGGTGGCGGTAGCCGGATGCGGCCGCCAGATGGGCGCGCAGCAGTGCGCGGGTCTCGTGCCTTTCCGTGGGCGCAGACATGCGTGCGACCTCCCGGTGGACCCGCCCACCCCCGCGGCGAGGGAAAGAGGGGCGGACTCCGTCCTACGGAGTTACCCGCGGCGGGAGTCGGCGTCAAGACGCACGGAAGCCCGGATCCAGAGGATCCGGGCTTCCGTCTACTGCGGTCCTGACGGGATTTGAACCCGCGGCCTCCACCTTGACAGGGTGGCGAGCACTCCAAACTGCTCCACAGGACCAGGTTTTCGCTGCCTGCCTTGCGGCCTGCTGCGAAGACAGACTGTACAGGAGGTCCGAGGGCCAGGTCGAACTCACTCACCGTGGGGGCGCCGCTACGGCTCCGTGGAGGGCCGGTTCACGGTGCGGCCGCGTCGATCGCCTTCACGATCCGCTTGTCGGAGACCGGCTGTGCGGTGCCCAGGGCGTGCGCGAAGTAGCTCACCCGCAGCTCCTCGATCATCCAGCGGATGTCCAGGACCTCCTGCGGCACGGGCCGCCCCTGCGGCAACTGTTCGAGCAGCCAGGCGTACTCGTCCTGCATCTCGTGGACCTTCTCCATGCGCGTGGTGTCGCGCTGGACGTTCGTCGGCATCTGCTGCAGCCGGCGGTCCTCGGCCACCAGGTAGCGCATCAGGTCGGGCAGCCTGCGCAGCCCGGTCATGGTGACGAACCCCGACGGCACGAGGCGGGCGAGGTGGTCCCGTACGTCCGTGACGTTGTTGATCAGGACCAGGCTGTTCGTGGACTTCAGCCGGCGCTCGCAGGCCTGCCAGGCGGCCAGGATCTGCTGCACCTGCCCGATCGTGCGGACGGTGAGGTCCACGAGGTCGGCGCGCACCTTGTCGTACAGCTTCCGGAACGACGCCTCGTCCCAGGCCGGGCCGCCGTGCGCGGCGATCAGGCGGTCGGCCGCAGCCGTCGCGCAGTCGTCGAAGAGCGCCTGGATGGAGCCGTGCGGATTACGCGACAGCGCCAGCTTCTGCTGGTTGGTGAGCTTGTCCGAGGCGAACTTCGCGGGGTTCACCGGGATGTTCAGCAGGATCAGCTTCCGGGTGCCACGCCACATCGCCTGCTGCTGCTCGGCCTCCGTGTCGAAGAGCCGTACGGCCACGGTCTCGCCCTGGTCGACGAGGGCCGGATACGCCTTGACCGGCTGGCCCGCCCGACGGGTCTCGAAGACCTTGTCCAGGGCGCCGATCGTCCAGTCGGTGAGGCCCGAACGCTCGATGGACTCCCCCGAGGGCCCCGCGGTGGCCGCGGCGGCCTTGGAGAGCGCCTGGCGGGCCTTGGGGCGCAGCTGGATCTTCAGCGCCTCCAGGTCCTTGTCCTCGGCGACCTTGCGCCGCCGTTCGTCGGTGATCCGGAAGGTGATCTTCAAGTGATCCGGGATCCGGGACAGGTCGAAGTCGTCGGCCGTGACCGGGACGCCCACCATCCGCTGGAGCTCACGGGCGAGCGTCAGCGGCAGCGGCTCCTGGAGCGGCACCGCGCGCTCCAGGAACTTCGTCGCGTAGTTCGGGGCGGGGACGTAGTGCCGGCGGATCGGCTTGGGCAGCGAGCGGATCAGCTCGGTGACCACCTCTTCGCGCAGGCCGGGGATCTGCCAGTCGAAGCCCTCGGAGGTGACCTGGTTGAGCACCTGGAGCGGGATGTGGACGGTCACACCGTCGGCGTCCGCGCCGGGCTCGAACTGGTAGGTCACCCGGAACTTGAGCTTCCCCTGCCGCCAGGAGTCCGGGTAGTCGTCCTTGGTGACGGCCCCGGCCTTCTCGTTGATGAGCATCGAGCGCTCGAAGTCGAGCGCGTCCGGCTCGTCACGGCGCTTGTGCTTCCACCAGGAGTCGAAGTGCGCCCCGGAGACGACGTGCTCCGGAATCCGCCGGTCGTAGAAGTCGAAGAGCGTCTCGTCGTCCACGAGGATGTCGCGGCGCCGCGCACGGTGCTCCAACTCCTCGACCTCGCCGAGGAGTTTGCGATTGTCATGGAAGAACTGGTGGTGGGTCCGCCAGTCGCCCTCGACCAGTGCGTTGCGGATGAACAGATCCCGCGACGCCTCCTGGTCGATACGGCCGAAATTGATCTTGCGCTGGGCGACGATCGGTACCCCGTAGAGCGTGACCCGCTCGTACGCCATCACCGCCGCCTGGTCCTTCTCCCAGTGCGGTTCGCTGTAGGTGCGCTTCAGCAGGTGCTGGGCGAGCGGCTCGATCCACTCCGGCTCGACCTTGGCGTTGACCCGCGCCCACAGCCGGGACGTCTCGACGAGCTCCGCCGACATCACGAACCGCGGCTGCTTCTTGAACAGCGCGGAACCCGGGAAGATCGCGAACTTGGCGCTGCGGGCGCCCATGTACTCGTTCTTCTCCGTGTCCTTCAGCCCGATGTGCGACAGAAGCCCCGCCAGCAGCGAGGTGTGCACCGACTGCTCCGGCGCATCCTGCTCATTGAGTTCGATGCCCATCTGCTTGGCCACCGTGCGCAGCTGCGCGTAGATGTCCTGCCACTCACGGATCCGCAGGAAGTTCAGGTACTCCTGCTTGCACATCCGGCGGAAGCTGGAGGAGCCCCGCTCCTTCTGCTGCTCCCGGATGTAGCGCCACAGGTTGAGGAACGCCAGGAAGTCGGACGTCTCGTCCTTGAAGCGGGCGTGGTTCTGATCGGCCTGGGTCTGCTTCTCCGAGGGCCGCTCGCGCGGGTCCTGGATGGAGAGCGCCGCGGCGATGACCATGACCTCGCGGGCGCAGCCGTTCTTCTCGGCCTCGATGACCATGCGGGCCAGACGCGGGTCGACGGGCAGCTGGGAGAGCTTGCGGCCCAGCGGCGTGAGCCTCTGCCCCCGCTTTCCCTCCTGGGGGGACTTCTCGGCCTGCTCCAGCGCACCCAGCTCCTGGAGCAGCTGGACGCCGTCGCGGATGTTGCGGTGGTCCGGCGGGTCGATGAAGGGGAACTTCTCGATGTCGCCCAGGCCGGCCGCGGTCATCTGGAGGATGACGGAGGCGAGGTTGGTCCGCAGGATCTCGGGGTCGGTGAACTCCGGGCGCGTGACGAAGTCGTCCTCGGAGTACAGCCGGATGCAGATGCCGTCCGACGTACGGCCGCAGCGGCCCTTGCGCTGGTTGGCGCTGGCCTGGGAGATCCGCTCGATCGGCAGCCGCTGGACCTTGGTGCGGTGGCTGTAGCGGGAGATGCGGGCGTTGCCCGGGTCGATCACGTACTTGATGCCGGGGACGGTCAGCGACGTCTCGGCGACGTTCGTCGCCAGAACGATCCTGCGCCCCGTGTGGCGCTGGAACACCCGGTGCTGCTCGGCGTGCGAGAGGCGGGCGTAGAGGGGGAGCACCTCGGTGTGTCTGAGGTTGCGTTTGTTCAGCGCGTCCGCGGTGTCGCGGATCTCCCGCTCCCCGGAGAGGAAGACCAGGACGTCGCCGGGGGCCTCGTGGTCCAGCTCGTCGACGGCGTCGCAGATCGCGGTGATCTGGTCGCGGTCGGAGTCGTCCGAATCGTCTTCCAGGAGAGGTCGGTAGCGCACCTCCACCGGGTACGTCCGGCCGCTGACCTCCACGATCGGCGCCTCGCCGAAGTGCTTCGCGAAGCGCTCCGGGTCGATGGTCGCCGACGTGATGACGACCTTCAGATCGGGACGCTTGGGCAGCAGCCGGGCCAGATAGCCCAGCAGGAAGTCGATGTTCAGGGACCGCTCGTGGGCCTCGTCGATGATGATCGTGTCGTAGGCGAGGAGCTCGCGGTCCGTCTGGATCTCGGCCAGCAGGATGCCGTCCGTCATCAGCTTCACGAAGGTCGCGTCCGGGTTCACCTGGTCGGTGAAGCGCACCTTCCAGCCGACGGCCTCACCGAGCGGGGTCTTCAGCTCGTCGGCGATCCGCTCGGCGACGGTACGGGCGGCGATCCTGCGGGGCTGGGTGTGCCCGATCATGCCCCGGACGCCGCGCCCCAGCTCCATGCAGATCTTGGGGATCTGTGTGGTCTTGCCCGAGCCGGTCTCACCCGCGACGATCACGACCTGGTGGTCGCGTATCGCCTCCAGGATCTCGTCCTTCTTCTGGCTGACCGGGAGCTGTTGCGGGTACGACAGGGCGGGCATCCGCGCGGCGCGTCCCGCGAGCCGTTCGGCTGCCTTCCCGGCTTCGGCCGAGATCTCGTCCACCACGGACTGGCGGGCCTCGGGCTTGCGGATGCGGCGGGCACCCTCGAGACGACGGCCGAGCCGGTGCGCGTCGCGGAGCGAGAGCTGCCCGAGCTGGGACTGGAGATCGGCGAAGGAAGTAGACATACGGATCCCAGGATCTCACCCGGGCGCGAGGAGTGGCGAACCTATTTCGTCCGGGCCGTGTCACACCTCTCCCGGAAGGGTCCCGCGGCCCTCTCCCGGAAGGGTCCCGTGACGGCGCCGGTGACCGAGCGGGACGACGGCGTCACAGGACGTACCATTTCGGGCAACTGATCATCCGTTCCCCGTCGCAGGGCGACCCGCGCTCCTCCGGCGGACCCCGCTCGCCCTCCCCGCACCGCACCCGCACGGAGCGCCGTATGCCCATGCCCGCCCGCCCCTCGCCCTCCGCGAAGAAACCGTCCTCCGCGAGGAAGCCGATGCTTTTCGGCCTCGTCGTCGTGCTCGCCGCCGGGCTGCTCGGATTCGTCTCCTACCGGGCGACGGCCCCGGACGCACCCGCCTCCGACACCCCGGCCGCCGCCACCACCGCGGGACCGGACCCCGACGTCTACGAGGAGTTGGCGGGACTGGCGCGGCGCGACGCCGGCGACAAGCTCGCCCAGGGCCGCACCGACGCCCCCGTCGTCCTCATCGAGTACGCCGACTTCCAGTGCGGCTACTGCGGGAAGTTCGCCCGGGACACCGAACCCGAACTGATCAAGAGGTACGTCGAGGACGGCACCCTGCGCATCGAGTGGCGCAACTTCCCGATCTTCGGCGAGGCCTCCGAGGCGGCCGCCCGCGCCTCCTGGGCGGCCGGCCGCCAGGACCGCTTCTGGGCCTTCCACCGGGCCGCCTACGCAGAGGGCGCCAAGGAGAAGGGCTTCGGCAAGGACCGCCTCAGGGCCCTCGCCCGGCAGGCCGGGGTGAAGGACCTCGACCGCTTCGCGCGCGACACCGACAGCGCGGCCGCCACCGAAGCGGTCCGCGAGGACCGGGAACAGGCCTACGGGATCGGCGCCACGTCCACCCCGTCCTTCCTCATCAACGGGCGCCCCGTGGCCGGCGCCCAGCCCATGGCCGTCTTCACCGAGGCCATCGAGGACGCGGCGGCGGAGGAAGCCAACGTCGGCAGCGCCGGGGACCCCGCGAAGTGACGCCGGACATCGGATACTTCGCCGCCCTCCTCGGAGGTCTCCTGGCTCTCGTCAGCCCGTGCAGCGCCCTGCTGCTCCCGGCCTTCTTCGCGTACTCCGTGGACTCCGCCTCACGGCTGCTGGCGCGTACCGGCATCTTCTACGCCGGTCTCGCCACCACGCTCGTCCCGCTCGGCGCCGCCGGCTCGTACGCCGGGCGGCTCTTCTACGGGCACCGTGACGCGCTCGTCCTCGGCGCGGGCTGGCTGATCATCGGGCTCGGCCTGGCCCAGATCGTCGGGCTGGGCTTCGCCTCCCGGCGGATCGCCGCCATCGGCGGCCGGATCCGGCCCACCACCGCACTCTCCGTGTACGCCCTGGGCGCGGTCTACGGGCTGGCGGGGTTCTGCGCGGGCCCCATCCTCGGCAGCGTCCTCACGGTGGCCGCCGTCAGCGGCAGCCCCGTCTACGGCGGACTGCTGCTCGCCGTGTACGCGCTGGGGATGGCCGTGCCGCTGTTCGTGCTCGCCCTGCTCTGGGAACGCTTCGACCTCGGCCGCCGCGCCTGGCTGCGGGGCAGGCCGCTGCGGGCCGGCCGCTTCGAGCTGCACAGCACCACGCTGCTCTCCGGCCTCTTCTTCATCGGGCTCGGAGTGCTCTTCCTCGTGTACGACGGGACGACCGCGCTCCCCGGACTCCTGGACGTGGACGACTCGTTCGCCGTCGAGCAGTGGGCCCAGAGCCTCGGCGAGCGGGTGCCGGACGGGGCGGCGCTGACGGCCGTGGCGGCGGTGGTGCTGCTCGGGCTGACCGTGCAGGCCGTGCGGCGGCGGCGGGACGCCGAGTGAGTACGACGAAAGCCCCGTCCGGGGGACGGGGCTTTCGGGTGGTGGCTGGGGCCGGGATCGAACCGGCGACCTATCGCTTTTCAGGCGATCGCTCGTACCAACTGAGCTACCCAGCCACGCAGCTCATACGGGCTGCAGCGGTCCTGACGGGATTTGAACCCGCGGCCTCCACCTTGACAGGGTGGCGAGCACTCCAAACTGCTCCACAGGACCTAGCTAATGTGCGAGACAAGTCTCGCACACTGTAAAGCGTGCCCCCAACGGGATTCGAACCCGTGCTACCGCCTTGAAAGGGCGGCGTCCTGGGCCACTAGACGATGAGGGCTAAGGGCCCACCTGCGCGCTTTCCAGCGCGTCGGGGACGTGAGAAGCATATGGGATGCGAGGAGGTATCGCCAAAACGGTTTGGGCCTCTCGTCTGGATCAGGCCGGGCTCGCGTGCCCTGGCACCGCACCTCGCGGCGTTGTCGTCAGTCGGCATGGCTCCGCCATGACTCCCTCCTCCGCCTTGCGACGCACGGCACCAGACCCCGCTCCCTGATCCGACCTGATCCAAACGAGAGGCCCTACGGCGAGGTCGTCGAGGCGCTCGGGGAGGGGGCCGGGTTCTTCAGGTTCTCCTCCGGGAGATGGCGGCTGACCTCGGCCGTCGTCAGGCCCAGACCGCCCAGGGTGATCTCGTCCCAGGCCTGCAGATGCCGGGTGGGGCGGTCCAGATAGAGCACCGAGGCGCGCACCTTCTCGGGCTTCTGGTTCTGCACGGCGCGCAGTCCGCCGCCGCCCGTGGAGCCCTCGACCTTCAGCCGCGTGCCCAGGGGCAGCAGTTCGTTGACCCGGTGGTGCACGTGGCCGGCCAGGACCAGCGGAACCGTGCCGTCCGTCTCCCGCGCCGCGTTCGGGTCGTGCGCCACCGCGATGTCCACCGGGGTGCCCGCCCGCTTCTGGTCGCGGAGCGCCGAGGCGAGGCGCATGCCCGCGAGCTGCTCGGAGGCCTTGCCGCCGGTGGGGCGTGACCGGTCGGGGGTGAACTGAGGGTCGCCGGTGCCGGCGATCCGCACCCCGGCCACGCTCACGGCTCGGCCCTCGTCCAGTACGTACGCGTTCCTGGTCTTCCTCAGATAGGCCTGGGTCTGCTTGGAGTCGTGGTTGCCCCTCACCCACACATAGGGGGCGCCGAGGTCGCGGACGGGGTCGAGGAAGCCGTTCTCCGCGGCCGTGCCGTGGTCCATCGTGTCGCCCGAGTCGATGATCACGTCGATCTCGTACTGCTCGACCAGCGATCCGATGATGTGCCAGGCGGCGGGGTTGAGGTGGATGTCGGAGACGTGCAGGACCCGGATGGTCGCCGGGTCCGGCTGGTACACGGGGAGCGTGGACGTGGCGTCGTACAGCTTGGTGACGTTGGTGACGAGCCGGGCCAGCTCCTGCTGGTAGACGTCGAATTCGGTGACGATCGAGCGGGCGTCGCCGACCACCGAGGGGGCACTGGAGAGCAGCCCCGAGAATTTGGGCTCCAGGACGGACTTCGGGTTCCAGGTGGCGTAGGCGCTGACGCCCGAGGCGGCCAGCAGCGCCAGGGCGAGGCCTCCGGCGGCCAGGGCGCGGCGCGGGCGCCGGTAGACGAGGAGGCCGAGCGCGGTGGCGCCGGAGACCACGGCCACACAGGAGCGGACGGCCAGCTCCCGGGTGCCGGCGGCGACGTCGTCGGTGACCTCGTCCTGGAGACCCGAGAGGCGCTCGGGGTGCTTGACCAGGGCCTGGGAGCGCTCCGGGTCGAGCTGGTCGACGTCCACGTCCAGGCGGACCGGGGCGTGGTGGGAGTCCAGCTCCAGGGCGCCGAGCGGTGACACGTTGATCTTGGTGCCGCCGACCGCCGACGGCCGCAGCGTCATGGTGGTGTCCATGGGCCCCACCGGCGTACGCACGCTGCCGACGACCAGCAGCCCCAGCCAGGCGCCCAGCACGACCACGGCCAGCAGGCCGAAGGCCCGTTTCCAGGGGTGCGCGGCGGGGACGAGTCCGCCGGCGGGGGCGGTGGCGCGCGAGCGGGAGCGGTGGAGGCGGCGGACACGGACGGCTGCGGCGTGGAACGGGCGTGCCATTGGGCGCGTATGCCCCGATCGGACGGCGGACATGCGGGAGGGCGGGGCGGTGTGGGCCGGGCGGGTGGCCGCCGGGGCGGGTGCGGCCCGCCCGTTCCCGCCCGGCGTACGTGACAATGGCGGGGTGCTGGAGATGACGCGCGAGGAGTTCGAAGAGCTGGTGAGCCTGGCTCTTGACCGGGTCCCGCCGGAGCTGATGCGGCTGATGGACAACGTCGCGGTGTTCGTGGAGGAGGAGCCGGAGGACTCGGAGGACCGGGAGCTGCTCGGACTCTACGAGGGCACGCCGCTCACCGAGCGTGGCGAGTGGTACGCGGGGGTGCTGCCGGACCGGATCACCATCTACCGGGGGCCGACGCTGCGGATGTGCGAGACCCGCGAGGACGTGGTCGCCGAGACGGAGATCACCGTGGTCCACGAGATCGCCCACCATTTCGGCATCGACGACGAGCGGCTGCACGAGCTGGGGTACGGGTGAGCGCCCAGGGTCCACCGCCGGAGCGGCCCGTCGTCGACCCGGACGTCGACCTCTCCGTACCCGCGCAGCGCGCCGAGACGGAGGGCGCGGGGATGTGGCGGGTCCTGGCGGTGATCGCGGCGGGCGGCGCGGCCGGGGCCACCGCGCGGTACGCGGCGTCCCTCGCCTGGCCCACCGCCGGGGACGGCTTCCCCTGGGTGGTCTTCGCGGTCAATGTGGCGGGCTGCGCCCTGATCGGCGTGCTGATGGTGCTGACCGCCGAGCGGGGGAGGATCACGCGTCCGCTGGTGCGGCCGTTCCTGGGGGTGGGGGTGCTCGGCGGGTTCACCACGTTCTCGACGTACGCCGCCGATGTGTCCCGGCTGCTGGCGCGTCAGGAGGTGGCCACGGCGATGGCGTACGCGGCGGCGACGGCCGTGGCGGCGCTCGGCGCGGTGTGGGGGGCGGCCGCGCTCACCCGGGCGCTGGCGGACCGCCGGTGGCGGGCGGCGTGAACTGGCTGCTGGTCGTCCTCGGGGGCGCGGTCGGGGCACCGCTGCGCTATCTGACGGACCGTGCGGTGCAGGCGAGGCACGGTGCGGGGACGCCGTACGTCTTCCCGTGGGGGACCTTCACCGTGAACGCGGCGGGCAGCCTGCTGCTCGGCGTACTCACGGGAGCCACGGTGTCCACACCGGTGTACGCGCTGCTGGGTACGGGGCTGTGCGGGGCGCTGACGACGTATTCGACGTTCTCGTACGAGACGCTGCGGCTGGCCGAGACGGGCCGCGGCTTCCTGGCCGGCGCCAATCTGCTGGCGTCCCTGCTGGTGGGGCTCGGAGCCGTGTTCCTGGGGGCGGAGTTCGCGGGCGGCTTCGGGGGCCCCGGCGGGTGACCCGTGCCGGCCGGCGTGTGTGCGGGTGTTGTGCCGGGGCGTGTCCCCGGCGGGGGCGGGGGAGTTGGACACATCGCTCTCCCTTCCCGCCGTCTCTCCTCCCCGGAGGTGCCATCCCGTGCGCCAGTTGTCCACCCGCGTCCGCTGGGCAGCCGTCACCGTGCTGACGATCGCCGCGTCCACAGGCTGTGTGAGCGTCGGCGACGACGCCGGGAAGCCGGCACCTTCGCTCACGGCCGGGGAGAAGGGTGCGCCGGACCGTCCGGACGGCGGCACCGTGTCCGGCACCGGGCGGTCCGGGCCGGGCGGCGGCCGCGCCGAGGCGCAGTCCGACCGGGGCGCCTCCCGCAAGCCGGACGCCAAGGCGTCGGGCCGTGGCCCGTCGTCCGGGCCGAAGGGCACCCGCCCGGGACCCGGCGGCCCCGGCACTCCGGAGCCGACCCTGGGCGGCCCTCTGCCGACCCCGGGGCCCAGCGAACCCGGTCCGGGTGACCCTCCTCCTCCGCCGGTCACTCCTGAGGAGCCTCCGCCCTCGCCGGAGCCGGAGCCCTCGTCGCCGCCGGAGCAGCCTTCGGCCTCGCCGGCCGCGCAGTCCCGTACGGACGCGATGGGGGCGCCGGGGAGGATCGAGGTGTGGCCCACACCCCGGGTATCACCGCAGGTCGCGCCGGTGTGAGCAGGGCCGGGAGGGACCCGGTTTGCACGAATGGGGGGAGGGTGCGTATGGTAGTAGATCGTTTGATCCTATGCCCGGCGCCGACACAGAAGAGCGCCGTGTGGCGCGTACTCTCCCTTGCCGTGGCTGGACCGCATTGAGGCGGTCGAAATTGCGAAAACACGGAGTTACGGGCGCGTGCCGAGACTCCGGAAGGTTTCGCATTTCGCATGTCAATTTCCAGTTCTGACCACACCGTCATGCCCGAGAACGACGTCGAGAACATCGAGGTCGTCGAGGCCGCCGAGGCCGTAGTGGCCCAGGCCCCCGAAGCAGCCGACGAGACCCCCGCGACGGAGGCCCCGACCGCGGAGAGCCCCGCCACGGAGACCTCCGACGAGGCCGCGTCCGACGAGGACGCCGAGCCGAGCATCACCTTCGCCTCGCTCGGACTGCCCGAGGGCATCGTCCGCAAGCTCGCGCAGAACGGCGTGACGGCCCCCTTCCCGATCCAGGCCGCGACCATCCCGGACGCCCTGGCCGGCAAGGACATCCTCGGCCGTGGCCGTACCGGCTCCGGCAAGACCCTCTCCTTCGGTCTGCCGCTGCTGGCAACGCTCTCCGGTGGCACCACCGAGAAGAAGAAGCCGCGCGGCATCATCCTCACGCCGACCCGTGAGCTCGCGATGCAGGTCGCGGACGCCCTCCAGCCCTACGGCGACGTGCTCGGCCTGAAGATGAAGGTCGTCTGCGGCGGTACGTCGATGGGTAACCAGATCTACGCGCTGGAGCGCGGTGTCGACGTCCTCGTCGCCACGCCCGGCCGTCTGCGCGACATCATCAACCGCGGGGCGTGCTCGCTCGCGAACGTCCAGGTCGCCGTCCTCGACGAGGCCGACCAGATGTCCGACCTGGGCTTCCTGCCCGAGGTCACCGAGCTGCTCGACCAGATCCCGGGCGGCGGCCAGCGCATGCTCTTCTCCGCCACCATGGAGAACGAGATCGGCACGCTGGTCAAGCGCTACCTGACCAACCCGGTGACGCACGAGGTCGACAGCGCCCAGGGCAACGTCACGACCATGTCGCACCACGTCCTCGTCGTGAAGCCGAAGGACAAGGCGCCCGTCACGGCCGCGATCGCCGCCCGCAAGGGCCGCACGATCATCTTCGTCCGCACCCAGCTGGGCGCCGACCGCATCGCCGAGCAGCTCATCGAGTCCGGCGTGAAGGCCGACGCGCTGCACGGTGGCATGACGCAGGGCGCTCGTACCCGCGTCCTCGAGGACTTCAAGAAGGGCTACGTCAACGCCCTCGTCGCCACCGACGTCGCCGCGCGCGGCATCCACGTCGACGGCATCGACCTCGTCCTCAACGTGGACCCGGCCGGCGACCACAAGGACTACCTGCACCGCTCGGGCCGTACCGCGCGTGCCGGCAAGTCCGGTGTCGTCGTCTCGCTGGCGCTTCCGCACCAGCGCCGTCAGATCTTCCGCCTGATGGAGGACGCGGGCGTCGACGCCTCGCGCCACATCGTGCAGGGCGCGGGCGTCTTCGAGCCCGAGGTCGCCGAGATCACGGGTGCCCGTTCGCTGACCGAGGTCCAGGCCGACTCCGCGAACAACGCGGCCAAGCAGGCCGAGCGCGAGGCAGCCGACCTCACCAAGCAGCTGGAGCGCGTCCAGCGCCGTGCCGTCGAGCTGCGCGAGGAGGCCGACCGTCTGGTCGCCCGTGCCGCCCGCGAGCGGGGCGACGACCCGGAGGCGGCGGTGGCCGAGGTGGCCGCCGAGGCCGAGGCGGCGCTCATCGCAGCGGTGTCCGTCCCGGAGCAGCCGGCCGCGCGCGACGACCGTCGTGACGACCGGGGCAACTTCAGCCGCCGTGACGACCGTGGCGGCGACCGCGGAGGTTACCGCGGTGGCAACGACCGGGGTACGGGCGAGCGCAGTGGCCGTCCCTCCGGTGGGACCGGCTACCGCGGGAGCAACGACCGTCCGTCGTTCCGCGGCAGCAACGACCGTCGTGACGACCGTCCCTCGGGCGGCTTCCGCTCCGGCGGCGGCGACCGTCGTGACGACCGTGGTGGCCGTTCGTTCGAGCGTCGTGACAACGACCGTCCGGCGTTCCGCAGCAACGACCGTCGTGACGACCGCCCGTCCGGCGGCTTCCGCTCCGGCGGCGGCGACCGTCGTGACGACCGTGGTGGCCGTTCCTTCGAGCGCCGTGACAACGACCGTCCGGCGTTCAACCGCGACCGTCGTGACGACCGCCCGTCCGGTGGCTTCCGCTCCGGTGGCAGCGACCGTCCGTTCAACCGCGACCGTCGTGACGACCGTCCCTCGGGCGGCTTCCGCTCCGGTGGCAGCGACCGCCCGACCGGCCGCCGTGACGACCACCGCGGTGGCACCGGCACGGGGACCGGCACCGGCACCTTCGGCCGCCGGGACGACAAGCCGCGCTGGAAGCGCAACGGCTGAGTCCGGCTGACAAGCTGACCGACCGCGGGGCCCGTACGACACTTCGGTGGCGTACGGGCCCTGCGGCGTTTCCGGCGTCCGTGCCAGGGCATCGCTGGGGGCATGACAAACGACGAAGCCGTGGCGGCAGATCCACCGCCCGATGCCCTCCGGAGCCCGTCCGCGCCCACCTCCGACGAGGAGCGGCTGGCCGAACTCGGCTACACCCAGGTGCTCGCGCGCCGGATGTCCGCCTTCTCCAACTACGCCGTCTCGTTCACGATCATCTCGGTGCTCTCCGGCTGCCTGACGCTGTATCTGTTCGGCATGAACACCGGCGGTCCCGCCGTCATCACCTGGGGATGGGTCGGCGTCGGGCTGATGACGCTGTTCGTCGGCCTGGCGATGGCCGAGATCTGTTCGGCGTACCCGACGTCCGCGGGCCTGTACTTCTGGGCCCACCGCCTCGCCCCACCGCGTTCGGCCGCGGCGTGGGCCTGGTTCGCCGGCTGGTTCAACGTGCTCGGTCAGGTGGCCGTCACCGCCGGCATCGACTTCGGGGCGGCGTCCTTCCTCGGGGCGTACCTGAACCTGCAGTTCGGTTTCGAGGTCACACCCGGCCGTACGATCCTGCTCTTCGCGGCGATCCTGATCCTGCACGGCCTGCTGAACACCTTCGGGGTCGGCATCGTCGCCGTCCTCAACAACGTGAGTGTGTGGTGGCACGTGGTCGGGGTCGCCGTCATCGTGGGGGCGCTCACCTTCGTGCCGGACTCGCACCGGTCGGCGTCGTACGTCTTCACGGAGTTCGTCAACAACACCGGCTGGGGCAGCGGCTTCTACGTCGTGATGATCGGCCTGCTGATGGCGCAGTACACCTTCACGGGGTACGACGCCTCGGCCCATATGACGGAGGAGACGCACGACGCGGCAGTGGCGGGCCCGCGCGGCATCGTGCAGTCGATCTGGACGTCCTGGATCGCCGGCTTCGTGCTCCTGCTCGGCTTCACCTTCGCCATCCAGTCGTACGACAGCGCGCTCAACTCCCCGACCGGCGCCCCGCCCGCCCAGATCCTCCTGGACGCGCTGGGAGCCACCACGGGCAAGCTCCTGCTGCTCGTCGTGATCGGAGCCCAGCTGTTCTGCGGGATGGCCTCGGTGACCGCCAACAGCCGCATGATCTACGCCTTCTCGCGCGACGGGGCGCTGCCCTTCTCCCGGGTGTGGCACACGGTCAGCCCCCGCACCCGCACGCCCGTCGCGGCGGTCTGGCTGGCCGCTCTCGGTGCCCTGGCCCTCGGCCTGCCGTACCTCATCAACGTCACCGCGTACGCAGCCGTGACGTCCATCGCGGTCATCGGCCTCTACATCGCCTACGTCATCCCCACGCTGCTCAGGCTGTTGCGGGGCGACGACTTCGTCCGGGGGCCCTGGCACCTGGGCCGGTGGTCCCGGCCCATCGGCGTCATCGCGGTGGCCTGGGTCGGGGTGATCACGGTCCTCTTCATGCTGCCCCAGGTGTCCCCGGTCACCTGGGAGAGCTTCAACTACGCACCGCTGGCGGTGCTGGTGGTGCTCGGCTTCGCCGCGGTCTGGTGGCTGGTCTCGGCCCGCCACTGGTTCCTCAAGCCGGAAGCCCCGGATCACAAGCGCACGAGCACGGACTGACCGGCGCGCCCCGGCCATGACAGGGCCCGGCACCCGATACCCGATCGGCTGCCGGGCCCGGGGCAGCTATGCTCGGGGGTGATCCATCAGGGGCCGTTAGCTCAATTGGTCAGAGCAGCGGACTTTTAATCCGTTGGTTGTGGGTTCGAGTCCCACACGGCCTACCGACAGCGGGGGAGGGACAACCCTCTGACCTGCGGTGGAGCGCCCTGATCGGCTTCGGCTGATCGGGGCGCCCTGCTGTTCAAGGGTGCGTGCGTGAGCGATGCGTGAGCGGATCGTCACCGGTCCTCTGCGGAGGGGATGTCTTGCCGCTGAGTTACACGGGTGCCGAGGCTGGGCGCTCCCATGCCCTCGATCGCATCGGTCTTGCGGAGTGTCAGTTCCTCGCCGGTGACGTCCAAGGCGCGGCCGCTGAAACTATCCTGGTGGTGCATGCCGCGCGAGGTACGCAATCGGGGCGTGTCCGTGCACAGCTTGGGCAGCTGTACCCGTACACCGTGGGACACAGCGCGTCGCGTCCGGTGCGCGAGGCGCGCGATAGTATCCGCGACCTCCTGTCGAGCTGAGGAACGGGCGCATGACGACATTTGCCGTGACCGGGCACATGGACCTGACCGACGAGACCGTGCCACTGGTACGGGCCGCGCTGCGAGACCTGCTCGCCGAGTACAGCGATGACCTGACCGGGGTGTCGTGCATCGCCGCGGGGGCAGACAGCCTCTTCGCGGAAGAGGTGACCGCGATCGGGGGTCGCCTGGTCGCCGTGATCCCCTCCGAGGACTACCGCGCCACGAAGGTGAAGCCGGCCCACGCCGCCGTCTTCGACCACCTGATCGAGACGGCCGGGGAGGTGGTGACGTTGCCTCACACGACGGCGAACCGGGCTGCCTACGAGGCGGCGAACGCCGAGCTGCTGAGCCGTGCGGATCGCCTCGTCGCGGTGTGGGACGGCACGCCTCCTTCAGGCAAGGGCGGCGGAACCGCCGACACCGTCGAGCAAGCCCGCCAGGCCGGGTTGGCGGTCGACGTGGTCTGGCCCGCCGGGGCCGCGCGGCGTGTGAGATAAGTTGCTCGCCCGTGGAGGGCCAGGTCGATCGGACAGGACTGTCGCTCCGCGCCGCTTCGGCCGGTCGCGATGGCCGCTCCCAGCTCGGCTGGAGGCTTCGCTGATCCCGAAAAGCCCTATGGGGCGAGCGGATCTGACTCGTATGTGAGCCGGATGACGCCGTCCGGATGCTGTTCGGCGCGGGCTCGGACCCCGAAGACCTCGTGCAGCACGGTCGGTGTGAGGGCGTCGAGGACAGGGCCCGCGACGACGGCACAGCCGTGGTGGAGGACGACGAGCCGGTCGCAGAAGCGGACGGCCAGGTCGAGGTCGTGCAGCACGGCGAGGGTCGTGACGCCGGTCTGCCGGATCAGTCCGAGGAGTTCGAACCGGGCGCGGATGTCGAGATGGTTGGTCAGTTCGTCCAGAACGAGGAGTTCCGGGGCCTGGGCGAGGGCGCGGGCGAGCAGGACGCGCTGGCGCTCACCGCCGGAGAGTGAGGAGAGGTCGCGCTTGGCGAGCGGCGCGATGCCACAGCTCTCCAGCGCCTCGCTGATGGCTCGCCGGTCGGCCTCGCCGTCGCGGCCCAGCACCCCGTGGTGCGGGGTCCGGCCGAGCGCGACCGTCTCGCCGACGGTGAGGCCCCCCGCCCCCGCCCCGTCCTGGAGAACGGCGGCGGTGTGCCGGGCGGCGGCCCGCGAGGAGAGCCGCCACACATCCCGCCCGCCCACCTCGACAATTCCTGCGGAGGGGCGCAGCGATCGGTAGACCGCACGCAGCAGGGTGGACTTGCCGCTCCCGTTGGGGCCCACGAGCCCCACGATCTGGCCCGGTGACACGACGAGTCCGACGTCGCGCAGGACCGGGGAGCCACCGAGGGCGATGTGGAGGCCGTCCACGGTCAGTCTCATGCGGCGTCCAGCCCCTTGTTGCGGCGCAGCAGCCAGAGGAAGAACGGTGCGCCGAGCAGTGCGGTGAGGATGCCCAGGGGCAGTTCGTTGGGCCGGTTGACGGTACGGGAGAGCAGGTCGACCAGTACGAGGTAGACGGCCCCGAGGAGTGCGCTCAGCGGGAGCAGCCTGCGGTGATCGGCACCGAGGGCGAGCCGTACCAGGTGCGGAATCATCAGGCCGACGAAGCCGATGCCGCCCGCGACGGCGATGACGGTGCCGGTGAGGAGTGCCGCCACCACCAGCAGCACCGCCCGGGTGCGGTGCACGTCCACCCCGAGGGACGTCGCCGACTCGTCTCCCGCGAGCAGGGCGTTCAGGCGGCGCCGGAAAGAGGCGAGAAGCGCCGTTCCGATGATTACCACTGCGGTGACAGTGGGCAGTTGGCTCCAGCGAGCCCCGGAGACGCTGCCCAACATCCAGAACATTACGCCGCGCAACTCGGTCGGGGTCGCCTGCAGTTGTACGAAGCTCGTCGCGGAGAGCAGCACGTAGCCGACCGCTACCCCGGCGAGGACGAGCCGCGTGGGCGCGAGCCGTCCGCTGCGTTGTCCGAGTGCGAAGACCAGCAGCCCGGCCAGGAGGGCGCCCACGAACGCCGCTCCGGAAACGCCGAGCCCGCCGAGTCCCGCGCCGCCGAGCGTGATCACGAGGACCGCGCCGAGCGACGCCCCGTGCGAGAAGCCGAGCACCGTGGGATCGGCGAGCGGGTTGGAGACGAGGGTCTGGAGGACGGCGCCGGCGACGGCGAGTCCGGCACCGACGACCGCGGCGAGGACCACACGCGGGGTGCGGAACTGCCAGACGATCTGGTCGAGGGCGACGTCGTCCACGGGCCCCCGACCGGTGGCATGGTGGACGAGGACCGTCCATACGTCGCCGGCAGGCACGTTGACCGCGCCGATGCCGACGGCGAGGACCATCGAGACCAGCAGCGCGACGGTGAGCACGAGGGCACAGACGGAGAGGGGGAGACGGCTCAGAAGGCGTCGGGGTGCAGCATCCTGGCGATCTTCTCCACCGCCATGTCGTTGCTGGGGCCGAGGTACATCGAGTCGGACAGCACCACGAACTTGTTCTTCTTGGCTGCGGGCCACTGGGGGAACTCCTTGAGCAGCTTCTTCGCGTATGCCGTCGGGTCGGGGTCGTTGTAACTGACGACCACGAGGGCGTCCACGTCGGTGGCGGCGACCTTCTCCTTGCTGAGGTCGGCGAAAGAGGTCTTCGCCGCGCTCGCGAAGGCGTTGCTGCCGCCGGCCTTGGCGAGGATGTCGTTATAGATGCCGTGGGCGGCGACGGAGCTGAAGTCGTTACCGCCCATGGTCATGTGGGAGAAGATGACCATGACCTTCGGCTTCTTGGCATTGCCGACCTTGGCAGCCACGTCGGCGATGTTCTGCCGTTCGGTGGCGACGAGCTTCTCCGCCTTCTCCTCGACGCCGAAGATCCTGCCCATGTCGCGCAGCAGCGTGTAGCTGTCGTCGATCGTCATGTTCAGGTTGTCCTGTCCGCAGCCCTCGGGCGAGATGTAGGTGCGTGTTCCGACCTCGTTGAGCTGCTCGCGGGTGGCGAAGCCGTTCTTGGCGTCGAAACCGTAGGACGTGGTGGAGAGCACGAAGTCGGGCCGGAGGCCGATCATGGCCTCGCGCGGGATGTCGAAGGCTTCATTCGGCTTCACCCCTCCCGTAGGCAGGTCCTTGATCTCCTCGGCGCGGCCGTGGACTTCGGACATGCCATAGGTCTGCTGGTTGGAGACGATCTGGCCGCCCTGGCCGAGGGCGAGCAGCGTGGACACCTCGGCGACCGAGGCCCCGTTCATCACGACGACTCGGCTGGGGGCCTTGTCGAATGTCTGGTCGCGGCCGCAGTTCTCGAGGGTGACGGGGTACGCGCCCTGCGCGGCGGGAGGTGCCTTGTCGGCGGAGCCGGTCGTCTTGCCTTCCGCGCCGGAGTCCGCCTCCGAACAGCCGGCGGCGGCGAGGCACAGGAGGGTGGCGAGGGCGATGGCTGCCGGCCTGGGTGTCGGCATGGGAATTCTCCTCGGTGATCAAGTGAGGCACCTTGAGGCGCTGTTGCAGGAGTCGGAGGCGGGAGCGGAATAGTTCCCGGCGATCGGGGGGTGCCATGCGGTGACGACGATGGCCAGCCCGTTCGGGCGCGCGGCGGCGGCACCTCACAGTCATTTGTGATTCACATCACGCCGCGTCTACGGGAACTCACGCCTTCCTCGCTCCGACTCCTGTACGTGCACCTCACCGTCCCCGCCGGTTCACGCATGAGGAAGAGTCGATGACCGAGACCACGCCAGCCGCGCCACCACCGCTCCGGCAACACATGACCGAGGAGGCCGCCCCGCCCGAGGACTTCGCCACGCCCACGCCGAGAAACGGCGGTGGCACATGGAGCGGGCTACGACCCCTCCTGCTGCGCCTGCACTTCTACGCGGGCGTCCTCATCGGGCCGTTCCTGCTCGTCGCCGCCGTGACAGGACTGCTCTACACGGCGACCCCGCAGATCGAGTCCGCCGTCTACCACCACGAACTGAAGGTCACTCCACGCGGCGAGCCGAAGCCGCTCACCGCCCAGGTGGACTCCGCCCGCGCTGCGATACCCGGTGGGCAGCTCGTCTCCGTCACCAAGGGCGCGGGGGATGACGACACGACCCGGGTCACCTTCGACGTCAAGGGACTACCCGAGGGCTACACGCAGACCGCCTTCGTCGATCCGTACGACGCGAAGGTGCAAGGCACACTGCGTACTTTCGGTGAGTGGCTGCCCGTGCGGTCCTGGTTCGACAGCCTGCACCGCACGCTGCACCTCGGTGAGTTCGGCCGCAACTACAGCGAGATTGCCGCGAGCTGGCTGTGGGTCGAGGTGCTGGGCGGACTCGCCCTGTGGCTCGGGGCGCCGCGCGGCCGGGAGCGGCTGCGCAAGTGGTTCGTGCCGCGCCGGGGCCCGAAGGGGCGCAAGCGCACGCTGTCCTGGCACGGGGCCGTGGGGTTGTGGGTGTCGGCCGGCTTCCTCGCGCTTTCGGCGACCGGGCTGACCTGGTCAGCGCACGCGGGCGTGAACATCGGCAAAATCCAGGACTCGCTGGGCGGTGCGTCGCCCTCTGTTTCCTCGGCCCTCGGTGATGGAGCGCAGGGCAAGCGCTCGGCGGGGGCGGACTCGGGTCAGTCCACTGCCGGTTCCACCGCCGTGAAGGTCGATTCCGACGAAGCCGTCCGTATCGCCCGCTCCGAGGGGCTGCACGGCAAGCTCGTCATCAGCCCGCCGGAGGACGACAAGAGCGCGTACATCGTCAAGGAGAACACCCGGCACTGGCCGGAGCAGCAGGACTCGGTCGCGATCGACCCGGCCACCGGCAAGGTCACGGACAAAGTGGTCTTCGACGACTTCCCCGTCCTCGCCAAACTCACGCGCTGGGGCATCGACGCCCACATGGGGCTGCTCTTCGGCCTCGCCAACCAGATCGTCCTCGCGGTCATCGCCCTCGCGCTCATCGGAATGCTCTTCTGGGGCTATCGCATGTGGTGGCTGCGCAGGCCCACCCGAGGCGGCGGGACCCGGCTCGGACGTCCGCCGGTGCGGGGGGCCTGGCGCCGAGTGCCGGGCAGGGTCATGGCACCGCTCCTCGTTGTGACCGCTGTACTTGCCTACTACCTGCCGCTGTTCGGGCTGCCCCTGGTCTGCTTCCTGCTCGCGGACCTGACACTCGCGCAAGCGCGCCGATACCGGCGCTCGCGCACGGAACCGCCAGCCGAGACGCTGAAGGAGATGGCCCGATGATCGCCGCCACCGGACTGCGCTGGATTCTGACGCTGCTCTTCTGCGCACTCGCCGCCTACGGTCTGTGGCGCGTCTTCGCGTCCGGCTCCCATCCTTGGACCGCACGGCTCGCGCACGGGCTGCACGCGGTGATGGCCCTGGCCATGTTCGCGATGGCCTGGTCGTGGGGCATGGACCTGCCGGGCACGCCGCAGGTGGTCTTCTTCTCCGCCGCCGCGGCCTGGTTCGTGCTGGCCGCGGTTGCTCTGCCAAGTGGCCCCGAGCCCTGGCTGCAAGCCCTCGCGAGCACGCTGCCGCATGCGGTGATGACCGGCGCGATGGCGTGGATGGTCGCGGCGATGTCGTCGGGCATGTCTGCGGGAGGGACGGGCGGGGGCCAGGCGCACGACATGCCGGGGATGGACATGCCGGCCCCCGGAGCACTCGCGACGATGACGCTCAGCACCGCCGGCGACCGGTGGGGCGCGGGATTGCTCGCGCTCGTTCTGCTGGTCCTCGGGCTGTGGTGGCTCGCAAAGGGGTTCGACGCGGGCCGCCTCGCGCCTCGCGCTTCGGCCGGCGGGGCCACGGGCGGCTCGGTCACGGGCAGCGCGACCGAGGGCGGCGTGGCGCACGCCGCTTGGGACGTGGGCTGTCACGCGTTGATGGCGCTGGGCATGGCGGTGATGTTCGTCGTGATGGTGTGAGTCGTCGGGCCCGATGCCGGTTGAAGGCCGTTCGGGTTCGGTGGGCCCTCCTCGCCAGGTACGCGCCCCGGAAGCGTGTTGCTTCTGGGGCACACGCGGCATGTGTCCGATAGGTGATGTACGTCACCCAGGTGCGGGGGAACTCGCGGCCCGGGGCGGCCGACCTCTGGTGCGTACGACTCGCACTCTCGCCCGGAGCCTGCCTCATGGACCACTCGGTGACGACTCACACCGCACGGCAATCCGCCCCCGCCCCGTACGCGCTGCTCGGAGGTTTCCTGCTCCTGCTCGCCGCGATCTTCGCCGCCTCGTACGCGGTGGGGCACCTCGCAGGGCCTGTCGCCCCCGACATGCGTGGAGTCACGCATCCGGATGACGAACCGGGCTCGCATGACATGGGCGGCATGAGCGGGATGGGCCGCTGATGACCCGGGAAACCGCCCCGCGCACCCTGGCCACGACTGATCTGATCGTCGGCGGAATGACGTGCGCGGCCTGCGTGCGCAGGGTCGAGAAGAAGCTCGGCGCCCTGGAAGGAGTGCGTGCCACGGTCAATCTCGCGACCGGTACTGCCCGCGTCGAACATCCGGCGGACCTCGGAACAGACAGCTCATCGCCGCCGTCGAGCGAGGCGGGTACACCGCCTGCCTCCCCGCGCCGCCGGTGTCTGGCGAGGACCGGGAGGTCACGGCAGCCGAGCTCGGTGTCCCGCATCGGCTGGTGGTGACCGCGCTCCTCGCTCTCCCCGTCCTTGTCCTGTCGATGGCGCCCTCGCTCCAGTTCCGGAACTGGCAGTGGCTGTGTTTCGTGCTCGCCGCGCCCGTTGCCTGCTGGAGCGCGTGGCCCTTCCACGAGCGTGCCTGGCGCGGGGTGCGGCACGGCGCGGCGACTATGGACACGCTCGTCTCGCTCGGCGTCCTCGCTTCCTTCGGCTGGTCCTCGTACGCGCTCTTCCTCGGCGGCGCCGGCGACCCCGGCATGCGGATGCCCTTCACACTGCTGCCCACGGCGTCGGACGGGACGGCGCACGTCTACCTCGAAGCGGCGGTCGGTGTCCCGCTCTTCGTCCTCCTCGGCCGCCATCTGGAGGCCCGCGCCCGGCGCGGCACCTCGGCCGCCCTGCGGGCGCTCGCAGAGCTCGGCGCGAAGGAAGTGACGGTGCGCGACGGAGCTGTGGAGCGAACCATTGCGGCCGCGGACCTCGCCGCGGGCCAGGTCTTCCTCGTACGGCCCGGGGAGCGCGTCGCAACGGACGGCGAGGTCGTCGAGGGCACGTCCGCCGTGGATCTGTCGCTGGTCACCGGTGAGACCCGGCCCGTGGAGGTCGCGGCCGGCTCCGCCGTCACGGGCGGCTCGGTCAACGCGGGCGGACTTCTGCTCGTACGCGCGACGGCCGTCGGCGCCGACACCCAGCTCGCCCGCATCACGGCCCTCGTCGCCGAGGCCCAGGCCGGGAAGGCCCGCGCCCAGCGGCTCACCGATACCGTGGCCGGCGCCTTCGTGCCCGTCGTGCTCGCCCTCGCCGCCACCGTGCTCGGCTTCTGGCTCGGCGCAGGCGCGGATCCCCAGCCCGCCTTCACCGCCTGCGTCGCCGTCCTCGTCGTCGCCTGCCCCTGTGCACTCGGGCTCGCGACCCCCACCGCCCTCATGGCGGCCACCGGCCGAGGCGCCCAGCTGGGCATCCTGATCAAGGGACCCCAAGCCCTCGAAGCCCTCCGGCAGATCGACACCGTCGTACTCGACAAGACCGGCACCCTTACCTCGGGCCATCTCGCCGTCGCCGCCTTCGCCACCTGTGCAGACGGCCTCGGCGCGCAGGAGGTACTGCGGCTTGCCGCAACCGTCGAGACCGGCTCCGAGCATCCGCTCGGCCGCGCCCTGGTGCGCCACGCCGAGCGATCACTCGGGGAAGGCGCCCTACGGCAGGGCGCGCTCAGCGGCTTCGCCGCGACACCCGGCAGCGGGGTGCGCGGACACGTGGACGGGCGGACCGTCGAGGTCGGTGCCCCGGAGGGCGAACTGCCCGAGGAACTGGGCGCGGCCCTTGCCGCCGCCTTGCAAGCCGCCCACACCCCTGTCCTGGTGCGTGTGGACGGGCGGCCCGAGGCTGTCCTCGCGCTCGGCGACGTCGTACGCCCCGGCAGCTACCACGCCGTGGACCGGCTCCGCCGCCTCGGCGTGCACCCCGTCCTCGCCACCGGCGACCAGGAGGAGCCCGCGCGAGCCGTCGCCACCGCACTCGGCATCGACGAGACGCACGCCCGCTGCACCCCCGAGAGCAAAGCGGAACTCGTCCGTACGCTGCGCGCCGAGGGGAAGAGGGTCGCGGTCGTCGGGGACGGCGTCAACGATGCGGCAGCACTCGCCAATGCAGACCTCGGCATCGCCATGGGCACCGGCACCGACGTCGCCATCGGCGCCGCCGATGTCACCCTCGTCCGCGACGACATCGAAGTTCTCGCCGACGCCGTACGCCTGGCCCGCCGCACTCTCGTCACCATCCGCGGCAACCTGCTGTGGGCCTTCGGCTACAACGCCGTCACCCTGCCACTCGCCATGGTGGGCCTGCTCAACCCGATGCTCGCCGCCGCCGCCATGTCCCTCAGCTCGGTCCTCGTCGTCCTGGGCAGCCTCCGACTGCGCAGCTGGCAACCGGCTCCGGCAGCAGCCGCCGCGCGCCGTCGGCGCCCTTCCCCGAGGGCGGCCTTCTGATGCCCGTTGCCTCCGCACGCCTGCGTACCTCGCTCACCGCCGTCGGCGTTCCTGTCCTGGCCTGCGGCACGGCCCTCGCCGGTCTGGGCGCCTGGACCGCGAACGGACACGCCGGCAGCCCACCTCACGTGGCCGTCACGAAGGCATACGTCTATCAGCCCACCGGTCCGACGCCGGAGACGGCCGCCTTCTTCACCCTCACGAATGACGGGGGCTCCGCGGACCGGCTCGTGCACATCGCCTCGACCGGGACGGTCACACCGCCCCGGCTGAGCGAACACCGCATGACGTCCCACGGCGGCGCCTATCGACAGCCCGTGGACTCCGTCACGGTCCCGGCGGGGGACGGGCTCACCATGACGCCGCACGGAATCGACGTGACCGTACGGCCGAAGGGGACGTTGCGGCTGGGTGAAGAGGTCTCCTTCACGCTCCGCTTCGCGCACGGAAAACCACTGAGGATCCGGGCGGTGGTCGTGCGGCCCGGCGCCAAGACCGACCTCCCGCCCCGCCCGTAGCGTCATGCACCGCACCACCACCTTCGCCGACCGCATATGCCGGAGTTCCGCTGTCGCATCCACTTGTCCGACATGGGCGGCAAGCCGGAAACCCTGCCATGTTGCTCGGCGTCCCGCGATGGGAGGATGAGGCGCCATGGAAGCGGGACCGGTCGGACGCGCGGTGAGGGCGGCGATGTTCGCCGTCGTCTCGGTCACGCTCGCCGCGACCGGACACGTCCTCATGTCCGAAGCCCCGCTTCCCTTCTGGGTACCCGCCACCAGCTTTCTCGCACTCGCCGTCCCCGGCTGGTGGTTCGCAGCCCGCGAACGCGGTCCCTGGCTCGTCACGGGCCTCGCCGTCGCCACCCAGGGTGTGCTGCACAACGCCTTCTCGGCCGCACAGTCCACTCTCGGGACCGTCGGGGATACAGCCACACCCTCCGTCGCCGGCGCCGCCGCGCCGCCGACGGACGCCATGGCGGGCATGCACCACATGGCGCACATGGGCCACTCGGCCACGAGCGACGCGATGACCGGCACGAAACACATGGCCGGCATGGATCACTCCGCCACCATGGACCACATGGGCTCGATGGCCCACTCCGGCCACGACATGGCAGGGATGTCCTCGACGGGGATGCTCGCCGCGCACATCCTTGCCGCACTCGTCTGCGGCGTGTGGCTGGCCCACGGCGAACGCGCCGCCTTCCAAACCCTGCGGGCGGTCGCAGGGTGGCTGCTGGCCCCTCTTCATCCCCTTCTCACAGCGCCGTTGCCGGCCCGGCGCCGCCGCCTGCGCCCTCACCGTGGCCTGAGCGACCGGCTGTCGCCGGGCTTGCGGTGTGCCCGCGCACTGGACCGGCGCGGGCCGCCCGGGGTGCTCGTCGCGTTCTGAGGACGCGACAGGCATTCCGGAGGACGTACACCCCTGGCACACGACCGGTCGCCGACCGGCCCGCCGTCGTACCCGCACGCAGCGGGAGTCCTCCGGCACACCCGGCTCCGAACGAGCCCGGGTGCCCCATTCACCGGACCCGGGCCCCTCCCGTACACCGCCACGCCTGCCGTAGCCGCGGCGCGCGCCCCCGCGGCGTGCACGGACGCCCGGGTACCGGACCGATCCGTGAAGGACACCCCAGGCGATGAAGAACACCACACTGCCCGCACCACGCGGGCCACAACGTGCCTCCGTCCCGCGCGACAGGACGGCCGAGGACACCGCTTCGACCGGCTGGGCGCTCGCCGCGCGCGGCGGCGACCGCGAAGCAGCCGACGCCTTCGTCCGTGCCCTGCACCGCGACGTCGTGCGGTACGTGGCCCATCTGTCCGCCGACCCACAGGCCGCCGAGGACCTCGCGCAGGACACGTTCCTGCGCGCGCTGCGCACACTGCACCGCTTCGAGGGCCGCTCCTCGGCCCGCACCTGGCTCCTCACCATCGCCCGTCGCGCCGTCGTCGACGACTTCCGCAGGACCGCCGCGCGCCCTCTGCTCGCCGACACCCACGGCTGGCGCGCGACCATCGAGCGTGCCCAGCCGACGGGACTTCCCGGCTTCGAGGAAGGCGTGGCGCTCCAGGAACTCCTGGCGGCGCTCCCCTACGACCGCCGGCAGGCATTCGTCCTCACCCAGCTGCTCGGACTCTCCTACACGGAGGCCGCCCGCGAGGCGGACTGCCCGGTCGGCACCGTCCGCTCCAGAGTGGCCCGTGCGCGTACCGCGATGACCGCGCAATTGGAGCGCGACGAGGCGGAGGCCATCGTGCAGGCCGCCTGACGCAAACCGGCCCGGGGTCGCTCCTGCACCGGGGCGGCCCCGGACCGCCCGCGTGACGAGGTGCGCCCCCCTTGGGTAGTCGGCCCCGGGCCGTGGGCGGTTCACCGGTTACGCGGAGAGATGACACGCTCACCGTGCCGGTCTGACGGCGCGACAGCGCGGGTATGCCCACCTTGTTCATGGCCGCAGCCGAGCGGGCGGCCCCGGCGGAAGGCACCCCGATGACCCATGACTCCCACGTCCCGGACCTCGCTTCCCTTGAACCTGTCACCACGTTCTGCGGAAACTGCGACTGCGGCTGCCCCCAGCTCTTCGTTGACCCCGCCGCGAGCGAGGACCGCCGCATCGTGCTCACCGACGACTTCGGCCAGCACGTTCAGATGAGCGCGACCCAGTTCGCCGACCTCGTCACCGAGGCGAAGGCCGGCAGGCTGGACACGTTGACTCCCGCCTGAAGACCGACGCCTGCCATGCACCACAACGCCGTCTGTGCGTGAGCGATGCGTGAGCGGACGCTCCGGCACGGCCCGGTTTCGCCCGGAGCGCGGGGTACCGGGCAGCCTGCCTGACCAGGCCGTTCCGGACTGCCCAACACCGCCCGGCACCATCCACCCATCCCAATCCAGGACTTTTAATCCGTTGGTTGTGGGTTCGAGTCCCACACGGCCTACCTGGTGCAGTCGGAGGGGGGACCCCTCCGAACTGCTGCGCAGCGCCTCGACCGGCTCCGGCCGGACGGGGCGCTCCGTCATGAACGGCCTGTCGCGTGACCGCGGGCGGTCCCTTGTGGCGCCCCTCCATATCCCGCGCACAATGGAAGTGGGGCCGCCGATCGGCGGGTACAGGAGCGAACCTCTCGGGTCCGAGCGCCGGCCCGGCCGCTGCCCATCGCAAGCGTGTGAGGCGAACCGTCATGGACACCACCACCAGGGCCGCTCTCGCGGCCGCACTCGCGGCCGGATATGTCATCGGCAGGACGAAGCAGGGGAAGCTCGCTCTGGGGCTCCTGGCCGTCGCCTCCGGTAAATCGCTCGATCCCAAGGCCCTGATCGACGAGGGAGTCAAGAGGCTCTCCGAGAATCCCCAGTTCGCCCAGCTCGGTGAGCAGGTCCGCGGGGAGCTGCTGGCTTCCGGGCGGCAGGCTTTGTCCGAGGTGACCAACCGAGGTGTCGCGTCCCTCGGTGAGGCGCTCCAGCAGCGGATGCTCTCCCTGACCGGTGCGCCGGAGGACGAGGAAGAGCCGGAGTACGACGAGGACGTGGAAGAGGAGGAAGAGGAGGAAGAGGAGGAGCCGCCGGACGACGAGGACGTGGAAGCGGAGGAGCCGGAGCCGTCGCGGCCCTCTCGACGTCGTCCCGCGAAGCAGGCGAAGGCTGAGAAGCCCACTGACAGGAAGCCGGGGCCGAAGAATCCTCCCGCGAAGAGAGCGATGGCGCGCAAGGCGGCCGAGAGGAAACCGGGGCCGAAGAACCCCCCGGCCAGGAAGGCCATGGCACGCAAGGCGGCAGAAGCGGAGTCGGCCGGCAGGAAGCCTTCGCCCAGGAGGGGAGAGGCGCGGCACGCCCGCAGGACGCGCTGAGGGAGACACGGGAGGGGCGCCCCGGGCCCGGGGCGCCCCTCCCGCCGTGCGGTCGGCTCAGGGCCGTGGCCAGGGGCGGCCGCCGAGGCGTTCGAGGTCGGTGTTGAAGCGGCGCAGATAGACCGCGAAGGCGGAGATGTCCTCGTCGGGCCAGTCGGCCATGACCCGCTGCAGTGAGCTGACCATGCCCTCGCGTTCCGCGTCGAGAGTCCTCGCACCCTCCTCGGTGATGCGGAACTTGCGGGCCATGCCCCCGTCCGGGTCCGGGATGCGCTCCACGAAGCCGGCGCGCATGACCGCGGCGGTCTGCCGGTTGAGGGTGGAGACGTCGAGATCGAAGGCCTCGCTGAGCTCGCCGACGGACATCGGGCCCTGGACGCGGATGCGGCTGAGCAGGACGTAGGCGCTCCGCTCCAGGAGGCCGTCCTTGCGGCGTCCCTTTCTGTGGGTGAGCAGGCCGTGACGGCTGAGCAGCATCTGCTCGTACTCGACCTCTTGCGTTGCCCTGCTCATGCGCGGGCACCTCCTGCTTCCTGCCGGGCGAGTCCGGTGTCTCGTCGTGCGTTGTGCGTGCCGACTTCATCGTATGGTCATGGCAAAGTGCATAGGCCACATCGTGTGTGTGATGCAAATCGACGTGCACCGCGCCGACGCGCCCCGCCGAGGTGCCTCTCGCCGATGTGCGGGGCCCAAGAACTTTCTGCTGCACGGGCATTGACCCTGGGAGCGGGCCGACTTTACGTTCTTCGCGTTGTCTTCGTATGTCATATATGAGACGCGATATGAGAGCCGAGCATTCTCCCCCCACGGCTACACGTTGCGGCGGCCGGTTGCCGGGCGCCCCGCAGGTGAGCACTCAGAGAAGAGAGCCGACCATGATCAAAACCCGCAACAGCCGTCTTGCCGCCGCGATATCCCTGGTCTCCGCCCTGGCCCTCACCGCCACCGCCTGCGGTGACGACGGCAGCGGGATCACGGGCGCGAAGGGTGCGGAGGGCTCGGGCACCGGGAAGATCGTGTTCTGGGACGAGAACGGGGGCGTCCGTACGGCGATCTGGAAGGAGATCATCGCCGACTTCGAGAAGGCGAACCCGGACATCGACGTGCAGTACGTGGGGATCGCGTCCACCGAGGCCCAGTCCAAGTACGACACCGCCATCCAGGGCGGCGGTCTGCCGGACGTCGGGGGCGTGGGGGCCGCGATGGTCGCCGGGATCACCGCGCAGGACGCCCTGGAGCCGCTGGACGACCGGGTCGAGGCGAGCTCCCTCAAGGGCAAGCTCAACGAGGCGATGATCGAGAACGTGCGGAGCGCCGCCGGCCGGGACGAGATGTACACGGTGCCGATCTCCGCCACCAACGGCGTCCTCTATTACCGTACGGACCTGTTCAAGAAGGCCGGGCTGGGCGAGCCTGCCACCTGGGACGACTTCTACGCATCTGCCGCGAAGCTGACGGACCGGCAGAAGAACCGGTTCGGCTACACCATCCGTGGCGGCCCGGGCTCGATCGCGCAGGCACTGGACGCGATGTACGGGCAGTCGGGCCTCGACTCCTTCTGGGACGCGTCCGGCACGAGGACGACGGTCAACGACCCGAAGAACGTGGCAGCCCTGGAGAAGTACGCCGGTCTGTACAGGAAGGCCACCCCGGAGGCGGATCTCAACAACGACTTCACCAAGATGGTCGCCCAGTTCGACTCCGGCAGCATCGCCATGCTCAACCACAACCTGGGGTCCTACCAGGACCACGTGAGCTCGCTCGGCGCCGACAAGTTCCGCGGCATCCCGCAGCCCGAACTGGCCGACGGCACCCGGGTGATGGTCTCCAACCCGGTCTCGGGCCTGGGTCTGCTCAAGTCGTCCGAGAACAAGGCGGCGGCCTGGAAGTTCATCGAGTTCGCCGCGTCCCACGCCTCGAACTCCAAGTTCAGCGAGTCCGCGGGTCTGATCCCTGCCAACAAGGAGGCCGCCGAGGACCCGTGGCTCGACAAGGCCGAGACCACCAAGCTCGGAGCCGAGGCGCTGTTCTCGGGCGACACCGAGATCGTCCAGCTGCCCTACTACCTGCCGGACTGGAACACCCTGTCCAAGGCCGACAGCGAGTCGGGCTTCCAGAAGGTGCTGCTCGGCAAGACGAGCGCCAAGGACTTCCTGGACACGTTCGCCGAGGACCTCGACGAGGCCCAGGCGGAGTGGAAGGAGCAGCAGGGCTGACGGGCCGGAGCCCCGCCCTCCTCCTCAGTCCAGGCCTTCCTCCCGCAACTGGTACATCAGGAGGAACGTCCGGTAGGTCTCCGCGGACACGTCCAGGCAGACGTCCGGCCGGAAGGTCCACGTCGACGTGTTGTCGAGGGCCCGCCGGCAGGCCGCCTCGGTCTCGGCCTCTGTCGGGATGTTCGAGATGAACGCGGCGATCAGCAGGACCACTGCGAGGACGACCACGCCGATACGGATGCGCATGGTCTCCCAACGACCGTGCGGCCGTGCCGGTCACTCGGGCCGGCCGGGCCGGACTCTCGGGGCCGGCCACGGCAGCCCGGTCATTCGGGCTCGTCGGCCACCGGGGGCAGGTCGGGCTCGATGAACAGGCCCGCGTACTGCGGAGTGGGCAGCGGCGACGAGGCACCCGTGTCGGCGTTCGTGGCCGCGGAGGCCGCGTCGGCGTGGCGCTGGGTCGTGCGGGCAGACGTGTCGGTCATCTCAGGTGTCCTGTACGTAGGTGTGCGGTGAGAGCCCCGTGACCGAATCGCTGCGGTGCATGCCGGACCGGTCCTGACCGGTAGGGCGACGAGGTGCCGCTACCGGTGCCGCGCCGCTCCGGGGGCTGCCGGATCATCGTGCTGCGGTGCATGCAGACTGTAACCCTCCCAGTACGGCTTTCCCCCGGTATTGCGAGCCCGGCGTGACGGTCAGTGCGGCGGTGCGGGCTCGATGTTCTGGTTTGCGTGGAAGAGGTTGTGCGGGTCGTAGGACCGCTTGATCTCCGCGAGCCGGTCGTGGTGGCCGCGGTAGGTGGCCCGGACCCGGTCCTGGGACTCGCCCGTGCCGAGGAAGTTCACGTAGCCGCCGCCCATGGAGTGCGGGTGCAGCGCCTCCCAATAGCTTACGGCCCATTCGCGCAGCGCCGCCGCGTTGGCCGGGTCGGGATCGATGCCGGCGATGACGCCGGACCAGAGCGCGTCACGGTAGGCCCAGGCGGTCTCGTCGGGGCCGACCCGGGCGGCGGCTCCGTCGACCGGGTACAGGTGCATGGTCGACAGGCCGGTGGGGAGCTTCTCGGCGAAGGCGGCGTGCACGTCGACGGCGTCGTCCGTGATCCGGTCGAAGAAGTCCCCCCGCCAGTACCACTGGAGGCCGGACGGCATCAGCGCGTCGAACATCGACTGCAGCGCCGGATACGGCATCGGCGCGGTGAAGTGGAAGGCCGGGGGACCTGGTTCGTTCACCACGGCGAGGGTCTCGCCCAGGGAGTCCGGGTCGGCCGTCGAGGACCAGACGACCCCGCACATCTTCTGCCCGTGTATCTCCTCGGGGAACGGCGGGCCCGGCGGGACGCTCAGCGAGGCGAAGAAGCCGTACAGGTCGTCCGGTGCCTGCGGCAGGAAGTCGCGGTACCAGCGCAGGACGTCCTGGAAGAGCTCCAGGGGCCAGACGGTGATCCCGACGCCCACTGTGTCGACGGGGTGCAGCTCGAAGTCGAACGACGTGACGATGCCGAAGTTGCCACCGCCGCCACGGAGCGCCCAGAACAGGTCGGGATGCTCGCTCGGGTTGGTGGCGACGAAGCTGCCATCGGCCAGGACCACGTCCGCGGAGACCAGGTTGTCCACCGAGAGGCCGTACTTCCGGGTGAGATAGCCGTGACCGCCGCCGAGGGTGAGCCCACCGACCCCGGTGGTGGACATGATCCCCGCCGGGGTGGCGAGGCCGAAGGCATGGGTGACGTGATCGAGGTCGCCCAGTGTCGCGCCGCCGTCCGCCTGCGCGGTCTGGGTGGCCGGGTCGACCCGTACGCCGCGCATGGGCGAGAGGTCGAGCGTCACGGCGTCGTCCCGGAGTCCGAGGCCGGGGCCGCTGTGCCCGCCGCCCTGGACGGCGACGTCCAGGCCGTTCTCGCGGACGAAGTCGACGGCCGCCATGACATCCGCCGTGTCGCGACACCGGACCACGGCCGCCGGCCGCTTGTCGATCATGGCGTTGTACACCGTGCGGGCCGGCCCGTACTCCTGGTCGTCCGGGCCGATGACCGGGCCACGCAGAGCCGTTCTCATCGTTTCGAGCATGGTGCCGTCCATGATCGTCTCCTAGCGCACACGCATGCGCCCGGCCTCCCCTGCGTCGGGTGAGGCAGCTGGGCCGACGTCGGCACCTGGGATGCCGCGCAGACGGGACCGAACACCGAAAGGCTTGCCCCTCCAGCGTCCCGCCGCTCCGGATGCCGCGCAATCGCGGAGCCGTGCCCCGGACCTGACCGGAGCACGGCGCGGGCTCAGCCCTGCTGCGGCGCGGCCGAGGTGGTCTCCCCTCCAGGCAGGCGATACGCGATATCCGGGATGCGGCACGCTTTCGGGAACGCCCCCCTCCTGGCAACTTCACCGCACACGGCGTGAGTTGACGCGTCGGGTCGTGATCGAAAGGCTCCGGCCGGGAGGAGGGAGGGGGAGCAGCGGCCACTAATGGTCGGAGCACCGTCCCGGATGGCGTAGAGTTGCAATCACAACGGCGCGGGGTGGAGCAGCTCGGTAGCTCGCTGGGCTCATAACCCAGAGGTCGCAGGTTCAAATCCTGTCCCCGCTACTGAAGACAGAGGCCCGGATCCTTTTCGAGGATCCGGGCCTCTGTCGTATGCCGTCACCCGGCCGCCGGCGCGGGGGCTTGACCTTGACGCTGCGTAAAGATCTAGCGTTTCCGCCATGGAGTGGTCCATCCAGGAAATCGCCCGGCGGGCCGGCACCACGAGCCGGACCCTCCGGCACTACGGCGACATCGGTCTCCTCGTGCCGAGCCGCACGGGCGCCAACGGCTACCGCTATTACGACCAGGAGGCCCTGGTCCGACTCCAGCGCATCCTGCTCCTGCGGGAGCTGGGGCTCTCGCTGCCCGCGATCAGGGACGTGCTGGAAGGGCAGCGGGACACCTCGGCGGCGCTCCGGGCCCATCTGCGCCTGCTGGAGCAGGAGCGCGAGCGCATCGGGCGGCAGATCGCCTCGGTGCGGACCACTCTCCGCAGGACCGAGGAAGGGGAGGAACTCATGGCCGAGGAAGTGTTCGACGGCTTCGACCACACGGTGCACGAGCAGGAGGTCACCGAGCGCTGGGGGAAGGAGGCGTACGAGCGGAGCGGCCGGTGGTGGCGCGGGCTGGGCGAGGAGGGGCGCGCGCGCTTCCAGGGCGTGCACGATGCCATCGCCCGGGACTACGGGGAGGCCAGGGCGGCCGGCCTGGAGGCCGGCGGCGACGAGGTGCAGGACATCGCGCGACGGCACTGCGAGTGGCTGTCGGCGACCATGGAGGTCACGCGTGCGTATGTCACAGGCATCGGGGAGATGTACGTCGCCGATCCCCGCTTCGGAAGGAACTACGATCGCCACGGGGACGGAACTGCCGTCTTCGTACGGGACGCACTGACGATCTACGCGCAGCACCGGCTCCCCGGCTGACCACCGGAGGGCGGGGGCTCCGGGGCGCTCCTCCCTTTGGCCGATGACGAGTCGCCTTTCGGCGCGGCTCCGGCCAGCCTGGGTGGGGCGCGGTACCGTCCGCACCCGTGGGTGGACCGGGCAGGAGCGCACAGGTGGGGAAGCCGGACGGACGGCGGGGGAGCGGACCCAGGAACTCCCGTTCCCGGATTTTCGTGCGCGCGCTGCCGGCTCTGATGATCGGTGCCGGCGTCGTCCTCGACCTCGCGACCCCGACCGTGGTCTCCGCTGTTCCGCTCTTCGCCGCGGCGCCGCTGATCGCCGCACCCTTCTTCTCGCTGGCCAGCACCGTCCGTGTCGGGGCGACCGCGATCCTCGTGGTGCTCGCCATCCGGATCTCGGACGGCGAGCTCGGCAGGGTCGTGCCGGTCACCGACCTGCTCACCCTGGTCACCGTCTCCGTGCTCTCCCTCGTCATCAACCGCGTCGTGCGCCGCAGGAACGAACAGCTGGCCTCGGCAAGGGTCATCGCGGAGACCGCGATGCGCGCGGTGCTCCCGACGCCCGAGGACCGCATCGGCGGCCTGCAGGTCGCGGCGCGGTACGAGGCGGCCCAGGCGGACGAGTTCGTCGGCGGCGACCTGTTCGCGGTCGCGGACACGCCGTACGGGGTGCGCCTGGTCCTCGGGGACGTACGGGGCAAGGGGCTGGACGCCGTGGCCGCGGTGGCCGTCGTGATCGGTGCGTTCCGGGAGGCCGCCGAGCAGGAGATGTCGTTGGAGGGGGTCGTCCAGCGGCTGGAGCGGGCGCTGGCCCGTGAGGGCTCGCGGCGGGGCGGTCTCGACTCCATGGAGGGGTTCGTCACCGCCGTCGTCGCGGAGATCCCGTCCGGCTCGGACGTCCTGCGCGTCGTCAACCGCGGGCACCCCGAGCCGCTCGTCCTGCACGCGGACGGGACGCTGGACGTGCTGGCGCCGACGGCGCCCGCCCTGCCGCTCGGGATGGGGCTGGACGCGTGGCCGGACCGGTCGGACGAGTGGACACTGCCGGCCGGGTCGATGTTCCTGGCGTTCACCGACGGACTCTCCGAGGCGCGGGACGCGAAGGGCGTCTTCTACGACCCGGCGGCCCGGCTGCGCGGCCGCCTCTTCCCGGGGCCGGAGGAACTGCTGTCCGCGCTCACCGATGACGTACGGCTGCACACCGGCGGCCGGTCGACGGACGACTTGGCGCTCCTCGCGGTCGGCCGTCCGGCGCGGGGCCAGCAGGAGCGGCGGACGACGGTGAAGATTGTGGGGCGGGACCGTGGATGACCGGTCGCGACCGTCGGTAGTCGAAGGACGTCGCTCCGCATAACATTTGACGTAACGTCAGAAACTGCTGGCTGGATGAGGGGTGCTCAAGTCGCCCTTTTGCACCCGTTTGACCCCTGAAAGTCCAGGCCAGGGTCATGACTGATCTACGGGAACAGCTTGGAAAAGGACACCCGTCTCTATTAACGTTCGATAACGCAGCGCGGTTGTACCCGCCGTCGCAAGAGACGGCACCGTGCGCAGCGCCGAATTCCGCAAGGGAACCGGGGAACCACCTACATGGGGTGAATCGGACACCTGTGTCTCGCGAGGGACGAAGGGGTCCGTAGGAGACCTTCCTGCTCCGAACCCGTCAGCTAACCCGGTAGGCGAGAAGGAAGGAAAGGAGTGCGCCCACGTGGCGTCCAATCAGCCTGCCCCCGAGGCCCCGTCGTCCTTCAGGACCGGCAGCTTCGGTGATGAGGACAGGACTTGGGATGAATGGAACCCCACCGAGGAGTCCATCCGTCCCGTACGCGGTCGGCACCGCGTAGCCAAGCAGCGCGGTCTCGCCCGTAGCTCCACCGTCCTCGGCGTCGGCGTCATCGCGGCCGTCGGTGCGGGTGGCATGGCCACCGCGCAGAGCAAGCCGCCGGTCTCCATTTCTCTTCCCGATTCCATCGCGGACAATCTCCCCGACGCCAAGTCCCTTCCCGGCGTGGGCGCGTTCATGTCCGGCGACTCCGACCCGGATCACGAGACGGTCGCCGCGTCGGCCCCGCTGACCAGCGCGGGCATCACCGCCGCCGAGGCCGAGCAGGGCACCACCGACGCGGGCGAGGCGCTCCGCGCTCGCATCCTCCAGCAGGCCGAGCAGCAGCAGGCCGGAGCCGAGGCGGAGGCCAAGGCCGCGGAGGAGCAGGCGGCGGCCGAGGCGGCCGCGGCCGAGGCGGCGAAGCAGCAGAGCGAGGCGGAGGCGAAGGCCGCCGCGAAGAAGAAGGCGGCCGAAGAGGCGGCGAAGAAGAAGGCCGAGGCCGAGCGCCTCGCCAAGCTCGCCGCGAGCTACGCCATTCCGACCTCCTCGTACACCATCACCTCGACCTACGGGCAGTCCGGTTCGATGTGGTCGTCAGGCCACCACACCGGGCTGGACTTCGCGGCTCCGACCGGCACGCCGGTCAAGGCCGTGCACAGCGGCACCGTGAAGTCGGCCGGCTGGTCCGGCTCGTACGGCTACCGCACGGTCCTGACGCTCGATGACGGCACGGAGATCTGGTACTGCCACCAGTCCTCGATGGACGTCACCGCCGGACAGAAGGTCACCACCGGCGAGACCATCGGCCGCGTCGGCGCCACCGGCAACGTGACCGGACCGCACCTCCACCTGGAGGTCCACACCCCGGACGGCACCGGTATCGACCCGATGGGCTGGCTGGGCAGCAAGGGTCTCTCGGTCTGACCCCGCTCGGACACCGGCCGGTCCCGCTCGGACACCGGCCGGTCCCGTCCGGGCACCGACTGATCCTGGTCGGACGAGCTCACTGATCCCGTTCGGACGCTGACGCCGCACTCGGCGCACCGGAACCCCGGCGGCCCTGACGCACAACCCCCCGACGTCAGGGCCGGCGGTCCGTCCGGGGCCGTAAACGGAATAGTGGCCTCAGTCGGATCGTTGTTTCGGGGTATGACTTCTCTGCGCCCGCTCGGTTCCTCGAGTCTTCAGGTCTTCCCCCTCGCCCTCGGCGGCAACGTCTTCGGCTGGACGGCCGACGAGGACCGCACCTTCGCCGTTCTCGACGCCTACGTGGCGGCCGGAGGCAACTTCGTCGACACCGCCGACTCCTACTCCGCCTGGGTTCCGGGCAACGAGGGCGGTGAGTCGGAGAACCTCATCGGCAAGTGGCTGGCGGCCCGTTCCCGCCGCGACGACGTCCTCATCGCCACGAAGGTCGGCGCCCATCCCGCGTACAAGGGGCTCTCGGCCACCACGATCAAGGCGGCGGCCGAGGCGTCCCTGCGCCGGCTCGGCACCGACCACATCGACCTCTACTACACGCACTTCGACGACGAGAGCGTCCCCGTCGAGGAGATCGTCACCGCGCTCGACCAGCTGGTGAAGGCAGGCACGGTCCGGGAGATCGCCGCCTCCAACATCAGCCCCGAGCGGCTCCAGGCCTCCCTGGACTTCTCCGAGCGGGAGGGCCTCGCCCGCTACGTCGCGCTGCAGCCGCACTACAACCTCGTCTCGCGCGACACCTACGAGGGCGCGCTCCAGGACACGGCGGCCGCTTCCGGCCTCGCCGCCGTCCCGTACTTCGCGCTCGCCTCGGGCTTCCTCACCGGCAAGTACCGGGTGGGCGCCTCGGTCGAGAGCGCGCGGGCCGAGGGCGCGGGCAAGCACCTGGAGACCGAGCGCGGGCGCAAGGTGCTCACGGCGCTCGACAGGATCGCCCAGGAGCACGGCGCCGAGATCGCCACGGTCGCGCTCGCCTGGCTGGCCTCGCAGCCGACCGTGACCGCGCCCATCGCCTCCGCGCGTACGGTCGAGCAGCTGCCGGCGCTGGTGGCGGTGGCGGAACTCCGGCTGACCGACCAGGAGCTGGCGGAGCTGACCGAGGCATCCGCCTAGGACGGACCGCTGGGGCGCCCGCCGTCCTCCAGGTACGGGTTGTGGCCGCCGTAGTGCCGGTGCGGTGCCGGCAGGGGCTGCGGAGAGCCTTCGTACGGGAACTGACGGGGGAACGGCGGCGCCGCCGGCGGGCGGATGTTGCGTAGCCGCCCCGTCGCGTGGGCCGCGTACGTCAGAGCCGGCGCCGCGATCTCCCGGCGGTGCCACAGATGGTGCAGCAACTCCTGCTCGCGGAGGGCGAAGTCCGGGCCCGCGCCGTCATGACGTGCCCTCCGGCGCAGCATGGCCAGGGACGTGGCGAACGACTCGTACTCCGCGACGGCGCGGGCCGCGGCCCTGCCCCGGGCGCGGTCCGGCTGGCTGTTCCAGTGCCTGGCCATGTCGCGGGCCATGCCCCGCGCCCGCATCGAGGCCAGGGCGACCGGCTCGGCGGGGGTCAGCCAGCCGGCCGCCGCGTACACCGGCAGCTCGGTGGAGAGCGTGCGCAGCTCCCGCTGGCGCGACCAGACCGCCAGCCAGGTCACCAGCCCGAAGCACGGCACCATGAACGCGCCGTACACCGCGTAGAAGCCGTACGGTCCGAAGGCCGACGAGCCGTTCCACAGGGCGTGCATGCCCATGGCGAGGGTGAGCCCGAGCAGGGGCAGGACGACCCGCCGCACCCGGTGGCGCGAGCCGCCGAGCGCCGCGATGCCGAAGCCGATGCCGGAGAGCACGGTGAACAAGGGGTGCGCGAACGGCGACATGACCACGCGGACGAAGAACGTCCCCGCCGTCACCGAGGCGAAGCCCGTGGTCCCCATCTGCTGGTCCTCGCCGAAGGCGTTGCCCAGGTAGAGGATGTTCTCGGTGAAGGCGAAGCCGGTCGCGGTGAACCCTGCGACCACGATGCCGTCGACGATCCCGCCGAACTGCCGTCTGCGGAAGAGGAAGATCAGCAGGACCGCGACGGCCTTCGCGGTCTCCTCGACGACCGGGGCGACGACCGTGGCCCCGAGGGTGTCGGCGCTCGCCGGATCCGCGGTGGCCGTCGCTATCCACCGGGTCGCGAAGGAGTTGGCGATGATCGCCACGAGCGCGGCGGCGCACGCGCCCCAGGAGAACGCGAACAGCAGATTCCGCCAGGGGCCCGGCTCGACCCGGTCGAGCCAGCGGAACGCCGCCATCAGCAGCGGTACGGGCAGCACGGCCAGTCCCAGCCCCACCATGAAGCCCTCGGTGCCGGTCTGCCGGCGCACCAGGGCCAGGATCACCAGACCGCAGAGCGCGAGCACCGTGATCAGCGCACCGGCGCGGAACGCCTTGCTGCGCCAGACCATGCCGACGCGGCGGGGCCGGTAACGCCACTGGCCTCGCTCCGGGACGGCGCCCAGGAACTCGTCGAGCTTCTGCTCCTCGAGAACCGGGACGTCCGGCTGCTGGTGCTGCACGGACCCCTGGTACACCCGACGACCCTAACGAGGGCCACCGACACCTGGCCATGCCGCCGTGGCGGGGCGTGGCTGATCAGCGACGGGTGAACAGCACGTCGTGCACGACGTGCCCCTTGTCCAGGCCCTGGCCCTCGAAGCGGGTCAGCGGCCGGAACGCGGGCCGCGGCGCATAACCGCCGTCCGCCTGGGTGTTCACGAACAGGGGGTGGGCCGTCAGGACTTCCAGCATCTGTTCCGCGTACGGCTCCCAGTCCGTCGCGCAGTGGACGAGCGCGCCAGGCTTCAGCCGCCGCGCCACCAGGTCGAGGAACTCCGGCTGGATCAGCCGCCTCTTGTGGTGCCGCTTCTTGGGCCACGGATCGGGGAAATACACCCGGAGCCCGTCCAGAGCGGCCGGCTCCAGCATCTCGCGGAGCAGGATGATCGCGTCGCCGTTGGCGACACGGACGTTGGACACCCCGGCCCGGTCCGCCAGACCCAGCAGGTTGCCCTGGCCGGGGGTGTGGACGTCGACGGCCAGGATCCCGGTGCCGGGGTCGTCGGCCGCCATCTGCGCCGTCGCCTCGCCCATGCCGAAGCCGATCTCCAGGACCACCGGGAGGCCGTCGAACAGCGTGGGGAGATCGAGGACGCCTTTGCCGTCGATGTCCAGGCCCCACTTGGGCCACAGCCGCTGGAGGGCGTCCTCCTGGCCGGCGGTCACCCGGCTGCGGCGGGGCTGGAAGCTGCGGATCCGGCGCTCGTGGTGCGAGCCCGCCGGGTCGGCCGCCGGGCCGCCGGGAAAGCGGGGCTCCTGGCGCAGCCTGCGCTGTCGCTCGAAGGAGGCGGCGCGCCGCTCCGCGGCGTCCGCGTCCGGCGTGGCGCCGGGGCCGCTGTCCGGCGTGGCGCCGGGCGTCTCCGCGGCGGGGCCGGGCGTCTCTGGGGTGGGGTTCAGGGGCTCAGACACAATGACCCGATTCTACGGCGGGAGGCGCCCACCCCGTCGCGCGAGCCCGCAGCAGGGCCCGTCGCGCCACCTCCCTCCCGATGGGCAGGGACGCGGTCGCGGCGGGTGACGGGGCGTTCAGCACGTGCACGGTGTGCGGGGCGTCCCGGATCAGGAAGTCGTCCACGAGCGTGCCGTCCCGCAGGACCGCCTGGGCCCTGACCCCGGCCGGGGAGGGCCGCAGATCGGCCTCCGTCACCTCCGGCAGCAGCCGCTGGACGGCCCGGGTGAACGCGCTCTTCGACAGGGATCTGTGCACCTCGCCCGCCCCGTACCGCCAGTGGCGCCGGGCGATCCGCCAGGAGCCGGGCCAGGCCAGGGTGGCGGCCAGCTCGCGCGGGTGGACGACCGCCCGGCCGTACCCCTCGCGGGCCAGGGCGGGCACGGCGTTCGGACCGACGTGGACCGTGCCGTCGACGCCCCGGGTCAGATGGACCCCGAGGAAGGGGAACGCCGGGTCCGGCACCGGATAGACGAGTCCGCGCACCAGCTCCGGCCTGGCCAGCTCGTAGTACTCCCCGCGGAACGGCACGATGCGCGCGCCCGGGTCGTCGCCCGCGAGCCGCGCCACCCGGTCGCTGTGCAGCCCCGCGCAGTTGACCAGCACACGGGCCCTGACCACCTGGCCGTCGGCCGTGCGCACCGCGACACCCCAGGGGCGCCGGTCCACGGCGACGACCTCCGCGCCGTAACGGATCTGTCCGCCCGAGGCGCTCACCTCCGCGGCGAACCGGACGGCGACCGCGGTGAAGTCGCACACCCCCGTCGTCCCCACCCGGATCGCCGCGAGGCCGCGCACCCGCGGTTCGTACTCCGCGATCTGGGCGGGGCCGAGCTCCCGGACCGGCAGGCCGTGCGCCCGGCCGCGCTGCACCAGGGCGTGCAGCCGGGGCAGCTCTCCTCTGCCGGTCGCGACGATCAGCTTGCCCGTCACGGCGTGGGCGATCTTGTGCTCCGCGCAGAAGTCCACCAGCTCGGCGGCGCCCCGCACGGCGTAGCGCGCCTTGAGCGAGCCCGGCGGGTAGTAGATGCCGCTGTGGATCACCCCGCTGTTGCGTCCCGTCTGGTGCTTGGCCGGGCCCCACTCCTTCTCCAGCACCGTGACCCGGGTGCCAGGCGCGGTGCGCGTGATCGCGTACGCGGTCGACAGACCGACGATTCCGCCACCGATCACCAGCACATCGCAGTCGTACGCCGCGTGCGTCATCATCACGCCACCTCCCACCCCGATAGTGCACTGACCCACTGACAACGGGCTCAAACCAGGGAAGGCGTCTGCGTGGCGGGACGTTTCTTCCCCGGATCCGGCGAAGAAGCGGCGAAACCGGGACGTACCGGTGGAGCCTCGTGGTCCCGCCCGGGAAGGGCTATGCCGGGGAGACGAGGAGCGGACGGGCCCGTTCCCGTAGCTCGGCCACGCGGGGCTCGTCCCCGTACGGCTCCAGGCGGTGCAGCAGGTCGCGTACGTACTCGGTGGTGCGCGCCGAGGAGATGCGTCCGGCCACCTCCACCGCCCGCGTCCCCGCCGCGCAGGCGGCGTCGAGGTTGCCCGACTCCAGCTCGGCGACCGCGGACACGACGAGCCGCAGCCCGTGGGAGCGGACGAACTCGTCGGTGGGTTTCGACAGGGCCTGCTCGGTGAAGCGCCGTACCTGACGGGGCGCCTTGAGGTCGCGGTAGCACTCGGCGGCGTCGGCGGCGAACCTGTCGTACGAGTAGAACCCGAGCCACGCCGGGTCCGAGTCACCGGCCCGGGAGCGCTCCAGCCAGCTCTCGGCGGCCCGGAGCGCGGCCCCCGCGGCCGGTGCGTCGCCGGCCTTCGCGTGGGCGCGCGCCTCCACGAGCCGGAAGAAGCTCATGGTCCGGGCGGTGGCGAGCCCGCGGTTGCGTTCGACCGCGGCCTGCGCGAGATCGACGCCCTCGTCGGCGAAGCCCCGGTAGGTCGCCTGAAGGGACATCGACGCCAGGACGTATCCGCCCAGCGGTACGTCGGCGGCGGCGCGGGCCAGGCGCAGCGCCTGGATGTAGTAGCGCTGAGCGGCCTCCTGCTGGCCGGTGTCGAAGGCCATCCACCCGGCGAGCCTGGTCAGCTCGGCGGAGGCGCCGAAGAGCGCCCTGCCCACCTCGTCGCTGTACGAGCCCAGCAGGAGCGGGGCTGCGTCGACCCGTAAGCACTCCGGGACCATGGAGGAACGCCAGTCGCCGCCGCCGTACTTCGAGTCCCACCGGCGCGCGTCCTGGGCGGCCTCGCGCAGCTTGGTCACGTCGCTGTGGCCGACGCGCAGCAGAGGGCCGTCGACGGCGGTGTCCGGGCCGGGCTGGACGGGCACCCCGCCCTGCGCGCCGGGTGCGCCCTCCGTGCCGAGGATCGCGGCCTGGGCGGCGGTCGGGTCCCGTGCGACCGACGGATCGGCGGGGGTTATGAGCCAGCGGGACGCGGGGGTCGCATAGGCGCTCACCGCGAAGGAACCCGCCAGTGACTGCCAGATCCCTCCGCCGCCCCGGCGGCCCGCCAGATCCAGCCGGTACAGATCCGTCGCCGAGCGGACCGCCTCACCCACGTCGCGGGGGAAGGCGAGACCGACCTCCGGCGCCGGATCGGCGTCGGCGAGCCCGATCTCGTGCAGCGGGACGGGACGGCCGAGTTTGGCCCCTATCGCCGCCGCGATGAGATGGGGCGCGGAGCCCTGCGGCACCATGCCCTTGGCGACCCACCGGGCCACCGACGTCTTGTCGTAACGAAGTGTCAGACCGCGCTGTGCTCCGAGGTCGTTGACCCGCCGGGCGAGCCCGGCGTTGCTGATTCCCGCGAGGGCGAGAACCGTGCCGAGCTTCTCGTTCGGCCCGCGTTGCTCCCTGGACATGCGCCACCCCTCGACACACAGACGGCCGCCGCGTCACCGTCAGGCGCGCGGCATTCGTACCGTGTTCTCCCCAGGTACGGTCCCGGGCACTCCGGCCGCACACGCATTTGGCCGAGCCCCGTGGAATATGCCGCCCTGCTGAGAACATCGGTAAACCCAGCGTAGTTCGCCGCATCCCCACCGTTAAGGGGCAGACCTCCGTATGGCGGGAATGTTGTCCGTGCGGTGCGGGGCGTGGGTGCCGTGCTCCTGATGTGTGGCCGTGCGCCCGGCCGTGCGCTCTGGTCCGGCCGTTGCGCAAGCGCTTCGATGGATCCTGCGTGGGTCGGCCCGCTGAACTGGACTCGGCGGGCTGGGGGAGACCGCCGCCCCAATCCCCGCGGGCGGCGAACCGGTCCGGGAGGTGACGAACACCTCCCGGACTGTGCGCCGCACGGGCGGGGTTCGGAGAAGCGGTCGTGGGGGGGGGGGCCCCCGGGGGGGGGGGGGGGCCCCCCCCCCCCCCCCCGGGGGGGGGGGCCCCGGGGGGGGGGGGCGGGCCCCCGGGGGGGCCCCCCCCCGCCCCCCGGGGGGGGCGGGGGGGGCGCCCCC
>NZ_JBIVVD010000006.1:632752-644981 GCF_044757505.1 Streptomyces sp. NPDC091271
AAAGCCCGGGGGGGGGCAACCGGTGCGGGTTGTTCACCAACCCCCCCGGCTGTGGCCCCGGGGGGGGGGGGGTGGGGGGCGGGGGGGGGGGGGGCGGGCCCGGGGGGGGGGGGGGGGGCCCCCCACGTCGCCGCACCTCGGACGGCGATCCGGGGCGGAGTCGTGGTCCCCCGGGGGGACCCGCGCGCGGCCCCGGGAGGGTCGCGTGGCGTGCGCCCTCGGTACGCCGTCCTGAGCGAAACACCCGGTTCCGTCGCTATCCGAGAATGGCCGAATAGCGCCGGTCGGGCGGGGCGTGGCGAAGCCGCCCGACTATGGCCGGATTGCGTCTGTTCCGCGCCCCGGGCGAGGCAGCGGCGGCGCCAGGGCCGGGCCCCGCAACTCCCGGAAGACCCACTTCCGTTGTGGAGGGCCGGGCGGAGCCGTGGCCAGGCTCTTGCCAGGGGCGCATGCGCATCCGGTGTGCGCCGCCCGTACCCCCTCCAGGGCGCCGTTGTCGTGGCAGCATGTCCCGCGACGGCGTTCCCGTGTCCTGGTACGCCGGTTCGTCCACAGCCTGTGGAGGCGGCGATGCGTTGGTTGGTGGGGTGGAGCAGTATCGCCGCGAGCTTCGGCACCGTGGGCGCGGTCGGCCACCACGGGGATGGGCGCACCGTCCAGCCGGTGGGTTCCCAACTCCTGTGGGGGGACCCGGACCCGCTCTGGGCCGTGGGGGACTGGCGCCCTGACGAGATTCGCATCATCACGGTCGCGACCCCCGAGGGGGCGCCCACCACCCGCCTCGCCGTCCTCGGCTGCTGCGGTGCCACCGACGAACAACTCCGCGTCGGGCTGCTGGCCGCCCGTGGCGGGGCGCTGCGCCATCTCACCGCCTGGTCCGGCAGTTACACGGCCGTCGTGCAGATCGGCCGCCGCATCACCGTCGCCGGAGACCTCGCCGGAGCCCGCCCCGTCTTCCACACACCCTGGGCCAACGGCACCGCCTACGCCACCGCCGCCCTCCCACTCGCCGACCTCATCGAGGCGCAGCTGGACATCGGCCACCTCGCCGCGCTGCTGGCCTGCCCCGAGACGCCGGAGGCGCTGGGCGACGGCACACCGTACGCGGGAGTGAAGCGGATCCCGCCCGGGCACGCGCTGATCCTTCGCGAGGGCTCGCGGGAGATCACCGGGTACGAGGCGGTGGCGTCGCTGGCCGTGGCGGCTGCGCAGACCGACCCGGTGAGCGCCGTCGAAGGCGTGCGGGACGCGCTCGTCGACGCCGTACGGGCACGGCTCACCGCCCCCCGCCACGCTCCGGAGACCATGCCGCCCGACCCCGGGCCTGTTCCCGGCATGGGGCCCGCCGAACGCCGCGCGGCCCGTGGGGCACCCGTGCCCGGCATCGGCGCGGACCTCTCCGGGGGCAGCGCCTCCGCCACGCTCGCCCTGCTGGCCGCGGGGCTGCCCGGGCTGCCGGGCACCGTGCTGGGTCATGGCACGGGGGCGGGCGAACGGCTCCTCGCTGTCACCTTCAACGACCTGTCCACGCAGGGCCGTGAGGACGAACTGGAGCGCGCGAGGGTCATCGCGGCCAACCCCCGCCTGCACCATGTGGTCGTGGCGGCGGGCGAGGAGGCTTTGCCTTACGCGTCCCTGGAGAGCGGCCCGCTCACCGACGAGCCCGCCCCCTCCCTCGTCGTCGCCGAACGCCACCGCCGCCGGCTGGCCGCGGGCAGCGCGGACCACTTCGTCGGCCACGGCGCCCGTCAGGTCCTGGACGCCCACCCGGCGCGGCTCGCCGACCTCCTCATGGACCGGCGCAGACGCCACCTCCTGCGGCCCGTCGCCGCGCTCGCCAGGGCCGAAGGGCCCTCCGCGCACTCCCTGTTCGTGCCGCTGGCCGTCTACCGGGCCGCCCGCAGGCTGGCCCGCACGTCGTACCGCACCGGGCTCGAGACGGCGGCGTCCCTGCTGCCCGACGCCAATCGTGACGCCCCCGACCTCGACACCCCGGCCGACGCCTCGCTCGCCTCCCTCGCCTGGTCCCGGCCGGGACCGGCGGCGCGCTGGCTCACCGGGGAGGCGCTCGCGGAAGTATCGGTTCGCCTCCAGGAGGCGGCCATCCGGCCCGCCTCGGTCCAGCGCCCGGGGGAGGCCAGGGCCCGCGCGGCACTGGCCCGGCACGCAGCCGACCAGCGGATCCTGGAACAGGCCGCGGAGATCCGCAGCCAGCGGCTGCACGCCCCCTACCTCGACAACCAGGTCGTACGGGCCGCCCGCGCCCTCCCGGAATCGCTGCGGGTCCAACCGGGCGCCCGCGCCGCGATCCTGCGCCGGGTCCTCGCGGGCGCCGGTATCCACGACCTGCCGCCCGGCTGGGGCACGCCGTCACAGACCACCTCGAACGCCGCCGGACGCATCGGCCTGCGTGCCGCCCTTCCGGATCTGATCGCCCTCTTCGACGCCCCGCTGCTGGCCGACGCCGGCCTGATCGAGGCACGCGTCGTACGCAAGGCACTGCGCGCTGCCTCGGAGGGCGAGCCGCTCCCTCTGGACGGCCTGGCCGAGCTGGCGTCCACGGAACTCTGGCTCCGCCGCCTGGTCACCCGCCGGGGCACCTGCTGGACCGGCACGGCGGCCCCGAGGCAGCGAGCGGTTGCGGGCGGCGTCGTCCCGGCCCGCCGCACATTGCAGCCCTAGGGGCGCCCACCGGACACAGTGGCCCGGTGCGGTATCTGATCCTGGGCGTCACCGAGGCGCGCGACGTGCGCGGCGTGACCGAGGCGCTGCGCCTGGCCGTGACCTCCGGATGCGCGTGCGCCTTCACCGCCCACCTGGCGGGCGAACGGCCCCCGCTCGGCGGTGGAGGAGCGCGAGGTGGCCGCGGCGGTGGAGCGGCTGCGCGAGGAACTCGGCCCCGGGCGGTACGAGGAGGAGTGCGCCCTGGGGCTCCGACCGACACCCGACGAGGCCTGACCGGGGCCACCGAGGGGCTCAGCCGCAGCTGATCCGCGACTGCGCCCAGTCGGCCAGCGCGACCCCGCCGAGCGGCCCCGAGGGCTCCACGACGAGCCGGATGGCCCCCCGGCCCGCGATGCCGACGCTCACCGGTACGGCAGGCTCACCGCCCCGCAGCACAGGGGACCGCCACAGCTGCGTCCCGTCGTCGGCACGCACGGAGAAACGCACGGCGCCGAGCCCCAGGGTCAGGTCGTCGACCCCGACCATCGCCTCGTAGCGGGTGCACGCCCGGTTGAGCTGGACGGCGACCGAGGAGGTGGAGGGGGCGGTCACCCCGTGGGCGTACGTCGTGGAGGCGATCGACAGCCCGTTGCGCTGCCAGAACACCCCGCTGCTCCGGCCGAGCAGGATCTCGGGACCCGTGTGATCGCCGGTGAGGGAGTACGCCAGCTCGTTGACCTGGTAGACCTCCGGCGCGGGCGGCGGCGGTTCCTTCGGGGCGGAGGGGGACGGGGTCGGGGTGGGCGTGGGGGCCGGCGTCGGCTTCTTCGCAGGGGGAGGCGCCGGTGCCGGTGTCTGCGTGGGAGTCGGCGTCGGGGTGGGCTCCGCGGCGGGCGGTGCCTCCGGCGCCGGTGCGGCGGGCGGGGCCGGCGGCTGCGGGCTCGGTGTCGGCTCCGGCGGGGGAGTGGGGGCGGCGGGCGCCGCGACCGGCGGCCTGGCCACCGGCTTCTCCTCCGGCGCGGGCCGGTCCTCGCCGACCAGGGCCCATACGAGACCGGCGGCGGCCACGGCGGCCACCGCGGCCGCGATACCCGCCTTCAGCGGAGCGCCGATCCCTTCCGAGGCGGCGGCCCCGCCCGCCGTGCCTCCCCCGGCGGACGCACCACCCGTGGCAGCGGCGGCGGCTCCTGCACCGGCCGCCCCCGCCGCGCCGCCCGCCACGATGCCGGCCGCCTTGAGCGAATAGCCCGCGGCGAACCAGCCGATGACGGCGACGGGAAGCAACGCCGGGATGCCGGCGTTCACACGGTCCAGCTCACCGGCGGCGATCCGGCACTTCGCGCACTCGTCCAGATGCTTGCGCAGCCCGCGCTCCGCCCGGGTCCGGAGGCCGCCCCGGGCATGGGCGCCGAGCCTGTCGGCGTACCGGGCGCAGTCGCCGCCGGCTGTCAGCGACTGGCTCACATGGGCCTGCAGATAGGCCTGCTTGAGCCCTTCACGGGCCCGGACGGCCAGCACCGCGGTGGCATTGGCCGTCAGGCCGAAGAGAGGGGCGACCTCGCTCGGCGACTCCTCCTCCACGGTGGTGTGCCACAACACGGCCTGCCAGCGCTCCGGCAGGCTGCGGAACGCCTGCATGGCCATCGACCGGTCCGCCTCGTGCATGGCCAGCACATCGGCGCCGAGATCGAGGGTGTCGGCCTCCGACAGCTCGGCGGAGCGGGTGGCCTGCGCGGCGAACACCGCGAAGTCGTCGACGAGATGCTCGCGCTTCGCGCTCTTGGTCCACGCGGCGGCGGCATGGCGGACCGCCGTCATGAGGTAGGCGCGGACGGCTTCCTCCGGCCCCTTCCCGCCGCGCACCGCCTGCAGTGTCCGGGCGAACACCTCGGCCGTCAGGTCGTCGGCGGTGTGCGCGTCCCGGCAGCACGTACGGGCGTAGCGGCGCACCGCGCCGGAGTGGCGCCGGAAGAGCTCCTCGTACGCCTGGTCGTCGCCGGCACGCATGCCCTGGATCAACTGCGCGTCGGAGGGGCCGAGATCGGCCGACCCGGCGCGTCCCTCGCGCTGCAGAGGGACCGCGTACGCGGCATCGGTCTCCGCGGCGGGCTCCGACGGCGCCCCGCCGTCGGCGGACGCCGGCGGCCACGGACCGGGCAACACCGTGCCGCCCTCCTTGTTCGCGGCGGCGATACCGTCGGACGGTTCTTCCTGCTGCGCTTCACCGCTCATCGCGGAAGCCCCCGTAATACACCTGCGGACCCGAATACCGGGGCAACAGTGCCACAGAGCCGCACGGCGACGAACCCCGGAACGGGAGCAACCACTCGTCCGGGGTGTCTTCCCCATTCCCAGGGGGTGACATGGCCCCGACGGGGAAGGAGCAACGCCCCCCGGCCGCCCAGGTGTCGGCCCACGGGGAGCGCGCCTCACGGTCTGCCGCGCCTGCCGGAGTGGCCGCACGGTGCGCCTACGCACGGTGCGCCTACGCACGGTGCGCCTACGCGCGGCCGCGCCTACGCGGGGGCCGCGCTGGGCACCCCCGTAGGCGCGGGGGGCGCACCCGCGCGCCCGGGCGTCTACGCCGGGCGGGAGCGGAGCCCCTCCAGCAGGATGTCCAGCAGCCTGGCCGAAGCGGCGGCCTGGTGAGCGGGGTCCGGCAGAGCCGGAGCCGCTGTGGCGATGACGAGCAGCACATCGCCCACCGTCACATCGCCCCGCAGCGCACCCGACTCACGGGCCCGGTCCACCAGCCTGCCCACGACCTCGAGCAGCTCGGCCGCCCCGGGATCGTCGTCGAGCCCCTCCTCGCCGGCGGAGTGTCCGCCTACCGCCTGGAAGCCGGGCTGTGCCGCTCCCTGCCGCTGATGCGGGACGCGCGTCTCGCTGTCGGCCGCGCCGGGGCCGGGTATCGCGGCCTCGTCGTGTTCCGTCCCGACGCGCAGCACCTGCGGCGGCAGCAGCCGCCCCGCGCCCGACGCCACCGAGGTGCGCAGGAAGCGGGAGAGCGCCGACCACGGCTCGTCCTCGTGGCCGAGGGCCGAGCGCGCCTGATCGGTCAGCCGCGCCGTCTCCTCCTCGGCTATCCGGCGCACCAGGACGTCCTTGCTCGGGAAACGCCGGTAGACCGTACCGACGCCCACCCGGGCGCGGCGCGCCACGTCCTCCATCGGTGCGCCGTAACCCAGCTCGCCGAACACCTCACGCGCGGCGCGCAGGACGTGTTCGAGATTGCGCTGTGCGTCCACGCGGAGCGGCGCGGAACGGGCCGTGCCGCCCGTCGCTCCTGCCCCCGCGACCGTACCGAGCGCTCCCACGGGGCTCAGCCGCCCGTGGTCCTCACTGGAAGAGGTGACAGCGCTCGGCCCATGCAAATCCTGAATGTGCATAACTTCCCCCGGTTATGACGTCTCCCCCCGGAGACTTCCCCGCCGTATCAGCCGGCGTGTGGACCTGTGTCCGAATCCGACACCCCGACGGGGTACGAACATAGTTGAGCCCGGGTCAATTCAGAAGGGGGTAGTTCCGCACGGAGCGCCCCCCGATCGGAGCAAGGACCGGTTGGACCCTGATTCGACCCCTGCGGACCGGCCCGGCCGCCGTACCTGACCTGCGCAACTCCGGAAACGGGCAGGGACCGGGGGCCGCCCGGTGATCGAAGAGCGCCGGTCACACAATTTGCCGGGCCTGTGGACAAACACCGGACTCCGTTGCGTCATGGGAAGGTGATGGCACCAGATTCCCGGGGGGCACCCCCCGGCACCCGGCCAAGTGTGCGCATTCTCGTCGTCGGCGGCGGCTACGTCGGGATGTACACAGCGCTGCGTCTCCAGCGGAAGCTGCGGCAGAGACTGAAAAGCGGCGAGGCCGAGATCGTGGTGGTCACGCCCGAGCCCTACATGACGTATCAGCCCTTCCTGCCGGAGGCCGCCGCGGGTTCCATCTCGCCGCGCCATGTCGTCGTGCCCCTGCGCCGGGTCCTGAAGAACTGCACGATCGTCATCGGCGAGGCGGAACGCGTCGACCACGCCAAGCGCACCGTGACGGTCACGACGCTCGCCACCGGCGAGGACGGCACCGGCGCCCTCGAGATCCCGTACGACGAGATCGTCCTCGCGCCCGGATCGGTGTCACGCACTCTTCCGGTCCCCGGCCTCGCCGACTTCGGCATCGGCTTCAAGACCGTCGAGGAGGCCATCGGGCTCCGGAACCACGTCATCGAGCAGATGGACATCGCCTCCGCCACCAGGGACCCCGCCATCCGCGACGCGGCGCTCACCTTCGTCTTCGTCGGCGGCGGGTACGCCGGCGTGGAGGCGCTCGCGGAGCTCGAGGACATGGCCCGTTACACCTCGCGGTACTACCACAACATCAAACCCTCGGACCTGCGGTGGATCCTGGTCGAGGCGACCGGGCGGATCCTGCCCGAGGTCGGCGAGGCGATGGGCAAGTACGCCGTCAGGGAGCTGCGCGGCCGCAACATCGACGTACGGCTCGACACCCGTCTGGACAGCTGCGAAGGCCGGGTCGCCGTCCTCAGCGACGGCTCACGCTTCCCCACCCGCACCCTGGTGTGGACCGCGGGCGTCAAACCCGCGCCGATCCTCGCCGCCACCGACCTCCCGCTCACGGAGCGCGGCCGGATCCGCTGCACCACCACGCTCTCGGTCGACGGCGCCGAGCACGCCTGGGCCGCCGGTGACGCGGCAGCCGTCCCGGACCTCACCTCGTCCGAGCCCGGCACGGACACCGCGCCGAACGCCCAGCACGCGGTGCGCCAGGCCAAGGTCCTCGCGGACAACATCGTGGCCACGCTCGCCGGGCGGCCGGCCGAGGACTATCGGCACTCCTACGCGGGGTCCGTCGCCTCGCTCGGCCTGCACAAAGGTGTCGCCCACGTCTACGGGCGCAAGCTCAAGGGCTATCCGGCCTGGCTGATGCACCGCGTCTACCACCTCAGTCGCGTGCCCACGTTCAACCGGAAGGCGCGTGTCCTTGCCGAGTGGACCCTGGCCGGGCTCTTCAAACGAGAGATCGTCTCCCTCGGCTCGCTCGAACACCCGCGCGCGGAGTTCGCCCTCGCGGCCCGGGGACACGCGCACCCGGGACCTCCCGGAGACACCCCGCCGAAGAACGGCAGGCCACCGGACACGTCCGGCTGATCCGCGGTTCCCCGCACGCCGGAACGCCCCGGGAGGGGCCGTAATTCAGCGGATGGACCGACTGCCGTACGGCAACTGTCAGTACGGTCGGTCACACTGGGCGTGTGACCATAGGTGGGCTCACACCTGCACAGAGTTACCCGGCAGGCAGTCACCTACAGTGACCGGCAGCGAAAGACCACCAGCACGAAGAGGCCCGGCCGCGCGTTCCCGGAAGCCGGGCCCCGGCGCCCCGACCCGGCATGTGAGCCGCCAGGGGACCACCGGCCACAGGACCAGCAGAAGAAGCAGCTCGCCCGAGCGGACCAGACCGACACACGAGGCCAGAAATTCCGTGAACTTCACGCGCTGGAGCGCCCGCCTTCCCGGAACGCAGCGTCGAGCCGCCGCGCGGGACGACCACAGTTCCGTCCCCGCCGCCCGCGCCGAGTCCGTACGGCCGAAGACCGCGGTCACTCCACCGGACGACATCTCGGAAACCCCCGGCTCCGCCACAGGTCCCGCCCTGGAAGCCCTGCCGGCACGCGAGCTCCTCGGCAGGCTCCCGGCCCCCGTCGCGCTGCTCCACGGCCCCGAGCACCGCATCACCTACGTCAACCCTGCCTACACCTCGGCCTTCGGCCCACGTCCCTGCGGCGCACCCGCCGCAGAGGCCATGCCGGAGCTGGCCGAGCTCAGCCTGCTGCCCCTCATGGACCAGGTCCTGCGCAGCGGCACTCCGCGTACGGTCAAGTCCCGCAAGGTCCTGGCGGGCAGCTCGTACACGGTGACCTGCACCCCCGTGGCCATGGGTGACCCGGACGGCCCTGACGGGGAGGCGGGCGTCCTCGTCTACGCCACCGATGTCACCGACCACGCCGAGGCGGCGGAGAGACTCCGCGCCAGCGAGCGCCGCCACCGTGAAACCGCCGTCACCCTCCAGCGATCCCTGCTCCCGCAGGACCTCGAACAGCCGGACGATCTGCGCATCGCCGCCACCTATCAGCCGGGCGGCACGGACGCGGCGGTCGGCGGCGACTGGTACGACGTCATCACCCTGGGCGCCGGCCGGACCGCGCTCGTCATCGGCGACGTGATGGGGCGCGGTGTGCGGGCCGCCGCCGTCATGGGCCAGCTGCGCACGGCCGTCCGCGCCTACGCGCGACTCGACCTACCGCCGCACGAGGTGCTCCAGCTCCTCGACGTGCTCGCCTCCGAGATCGACGCCAGCCAGATCGCCACCTGCGCCTACGCCGTCCACGACCCCAACGAGGGACACCTCGTCCACGCCTCCGCCGGCCACCTGCCGATCCTCGTGTGCGACGAGGACGGCACGGTCCACCGCGCCGAGGAACCGACCGGACCGCCGCTCGGCACGGGCGGCTGGGTCCACACCTCGGGGACGATCCCCCTGCCGCCCGGCTCGACGGCGGTGCTCTACACGGACGGTCTGGTCGAACGCCGTAGCGAGGACATCGACGAGGGCGTGGCCGCCCTGGAGCGCGCCCTGTCGGGTGCCAAGGGATCGCCCCAGGTGGTCTGCGACCGGCTCATCCGTTCCCTCGGCGTCACCGCGGAGCACGACGACGACGTGGCCGTCCTCGTGGTCCAGCACCCCGCTCGTACGGGGGCGAGCGCGGAGCTCTTCCACAACGCCTCGCTCGAACTGCTCGGTGGCATCGAGGCCGCTCCCAGGGCCCGCGCCTTCGCCACGGGGGTCCTGGCGTCCTGGCGCTTTCCCGTGGAGCTCTGCGATCTGGGGGTCCTCGCCGCGAGCGAGCTCGTGGCGAACTCCCTCCAGCACGGCACCCCGCCCATGCGCCTCGGCCTGCGCCGGACCGACCGTCGCCTGATCATCGAGGTGACGGACGGGGACGACCACCTGCCACGCCGCCGCCGCGCCGAACCCGCCGACGAGGCGGGACGCGGCATCTCCATCGTGGCGACGATCGCCACGTCCTGGGGCAGTCGCCGCACCCCCGGCGGCGGCAAGGCCGTCTGGTGCGAATTCGCGCTCCCGGACTGACCCCGTCTCAGCGCGCGACGGTGGGCGCGGTGACCGGCTCGCTCTCCGGCAGCGACACGGCGACCACCCTGGACGGCACCGCCGCGAGCGACGGCTTGTCCTGTGCGGGAGTGAGCTGACGGCCCAGCTTGAGCGCCAGCACGGTGATGCCCAGTGAGAACAGCACGAAGGTCACGATGTACGGCCCGGGCAGCGCCGCCCCCATGGGACCGCCCACGGCGGGCCCGACGGCCAGGGCCAACTGCTTCACCAGGGCGAAAGCCGAGTTGTACTGGCCGACCATGGCCTCCGGCGCCAGATCCGCGACGAGCGGAGCCACCGTCGGCGACAGCATCGACTCACCCAGCCCGAAGAGGGCGTACGTCGAGATCATCGCGGCCGTCGCCATGGTCTGGCTGCCGTGCCCGAGACCCGCGTACCCCGCCACGATCCAGGCGAAGGCCCAGATCAGACCGACCCACGCGATGACCCTGCTGCGTCGCCGCCGTTCCACGAGCCGGAGCACGACGAACTGCGCGACGACGATGACCGCGGTGTTGGCGGCCAGTGCGATACCCAGGGTGGACGGGTCGATCCCGGCGGCCTCGGTGCCGTAGGCGGCGAGGCCGGACTCGAACTGTCCGTAGCAGGCGAAGAAGATCACGAAGCCCAGCACGCACAGCTGCACCATGGCCCTGTGCGAGAGCAGCACCCGCAGTCCCGCCTTGGGCGCCGAGCCGTCGGCGGGCACCGCCTCCGCGAGAGAGGGGGAACGCGGCATGCGGACCGTGGCCGCGACGACGCCGAGCACCAGGAACATCGCGGCCTCGATGAGGAACAGCAGGGTGAAGCTCGACGGGCGGTCGACATCCACGAGCTGCCCGCCCACCAGGCCACCGATGCCGAGGCCGAGGTTCTGCAGGAAGAACTGCATCGCGAAGGCACGGGTGCGGGTCGAGGAGCTCGAGCACCACACCAGCATCGTCGCGAGGGCCGGCTGCATGACCGCGGTGCCGGCGCCGAGGACCGCGGCGGAGAGCACGGTGGAGGTCACGCCGTTCGAGACGCCCAGAGCGCAGGCGCCCACGGCGGCCGCGACGGCGGCGACGATCAGCACCGGCAGGGGGCCGCGCCGGTCGATGGCCCGCCCGGTGAACGGCAGTACGGCCAGCGCCGCCATGGCGAAGACGGCCAGCACGACACCTGCCGTACCGGCACCGAGATCCCGCACCTGCGCCACGTAGACGTACAGATACGGGACGGTGAACCCGAGGCCGAACGCGCTCAGCGCGCTCCCCACCTGGATCCGACGCAGCGCTGCACCCATCTCCCTGGTCACACTCACCTACCTCAAGACACGACTTTCCAGAACACGGACTCGTAGACTTTAACACTAAAGTTAGATGCTGAACTCTTCACCTCGAAGGACTTCGAAGGCGATGAAGAGCGTGCGATACTGCCCGCCATGTCTGACACCACCGAGCAGCCCGAGCTCCAGGAGCCGAGCCTCGACGAGCAGATCGCCGCCTACCAGCGCGAGTTCCGGGACCTCGACCCACAGGTCGAGCAGATCGTCTCCGCGCTGGGCAGGCTGAACCGCCGGATGAACGTCGCCTACGGCAGACAGGTCGCCGCTCTCGGCATCAGCAACGCCGAGTGGGAGGTCCTCAAGACCCTGGTCCTCTCCGGCACCCCGTACCGGCTGGGCCCGGGTGAGCTCGCGAAGCGGCTCGGGCTCACCCCCGCCGCGATGACCCATCGCATCGACCGCATGGCCGGCGAAGGCCTGGTCACGCGGGACCGGGACGAGAACAACCGGGTGCGCGTCATCGTGGAGCTCACCGACGAGGGTCGTACGAAGTGGCTCGAGGCGATGCGGATGGCCACCACCTTCGAGGAGGACCTTCTCCAGGACCTGTCGGGCGACGAGCGCGGAGCGCTGGGCGAGATCCTGATCCGACTCCTGCGCCGCGTCGAACACGAACAGCCGGACGCCGGCGGCCGGCTCACCGACCTGGACTGACGGTCAGCGGCGGGACGGAGAGGGGGGCTTGACACGCCTCCCTCGCGTCCGTAAGGTTCTTCGAGTTGTCACGGAGCCCGTACGGTTCAGCGGCAGCCGATCCCGCCGCGAATGCGGCAACCAAACTCAGCACGATCCCCCACCGGGGAGAATTTCGGCATGCCGAAATTCTATTCGAAGGCTCGATTATGAGTCGCCGGGAGAATCCGCTAGAGTTTGAGCGTCGGAACGGCCCAAGGGCCGGGAAGACAAACCCCGCTGACTGGGAATCAGGCCCGAAAGGATCTGATAGAGTCGGACTCGCCGGAAAGGGAAACGCGAAAGCGAAGAACTGGAAAGCGATTGAGCAGGAACCCGCTTCGGCCGGGAATCGGACACGAAAGAGTCTGATAGAGT
>NZ_JBIVVD010000007.1:0-607054 GCF_044757505.1 Streptomyces sp. NPDC091271
GCGGGACGCGTCGCGTCACCGAACGGGTCGTTGCCACGCCAGCCCACGGTCCAGAGACCGAAGGTGAACCTGTCCGCGGGAGTGGGGGTGAAGCGGTCCGACATTGCACAGCCTCTTGCTCGACGTCAGGCCCGGCGACAGCTCCGCCGACCGGCCAATTTGTTTGCTTGCAGTACTAATACGCCATCCAGCCAGTCGTTTCTAGACCATTTCCGTGACGTGTCGGTTACGTGGCGCCAACATGGCAGATCCGGGGCGCTGTGCCATGGTTCGGTTTCTCGGGCAATACGGGAATTCCCACTGCCTACGGCCCTTCTCGGCCATATTTGTTTTGTGTACGATCAAAATCGAGAGGACCCGCAGCCGCGCTCGCCGCAGGCGCCCTGACGTCCCGCCCAGCACCCCCGGATCGGCGAAGGACCACCCCCATGAAGTTCACCGACGGTTTCTGGCAGATGCGCAGTGGTGTGCACGCCTCGTACGCCACGGAAGTCCGCGATGTCCGCCTCGACGACGACCGTCTCGCCGCCTACGCCGCCGTCAAGCGCGTCGAGCGCCGCGGCGACACTCTGAACGCTCCGCTGATCACCGTGGAGGCCCACGCCCCGGCCGAAGGTGTCATCGCGGTGCGCCTCACCCACCACGCGGGCAAGCGCCGCAAGGGCCCCGACTTCGAACTGCCGGGCGCCGCCCCGCAGTCCGCCGCCACCACCCGTACCGCGGGCGCGAGCGCCGAGCTGACCAGCGGCCCGCTCACCCTGCGGCTGCCCACCGAGGGCACCTTCGGGCTGGAGTTCCTCGACGCGGACGGCCGGGTCCTGACCTCCGCCGGCCGCAAGGGCAGCGCGTTCGCCACCGTCGACGACGGCAGCCACCACATGTTCGCCCAGCTCGCCCTCGGGGTCGGCGAGACCGTCCACGGCCTCGGCGAGCGCTTCACGCCGTACGTGAAGAACGGCCAGACCGTCGACATGTGGCAGGCGGACGGCGGCACCAGCAGCGAGCAGGCGTACAAGAACATCCCGTTCTACCTCTCCTCACGCGGCTACGGCGTCTTCGTCAACCACCCCGGCAAGGTCTCCTTCGAGGTGGGCTCCGAGGCCGTCGGCCAGGTGCAGTTCAGCGTCGAGGACCAGACGCTGGAGTACTTCGTCGTCGCGGGCCCCACCCCGAAGGACGTCCTCTCCCGCTACGCAGCCCTCACCGGCCTCCCCGCCCTGCCTCCCGCGTGGTCGTTCGGCCTCTGGCTGACCACCTCCTTCACCACGTCGTACGACGAGGCCACCGTCACCTCCTTCGTCGACGGCATGGCCGAGCGCGGAATCCCGCTGAGCGTCTTCCACTTCGACTGCTTCTGGATGCGCGAGTACCAGTGGTGCGACTTCGAGTGGGACCCGGCCGTCTTCCCCGACCCGGAGGGCATGATCGCCCGGCTCAAGGACAAGGGCCTGAAGATCTGCGTCTGGATCAACCCGTACATCGGGCAGAAGAGCGCCCTGTACGAGGAAGGCGCGCGCGAGGGCTACTTCGTCCTCACCCCCGACGGTGACGTCTGGCAGTGGGACAAGTGGCAGGCCGGCATGGCGCTGGTCGACTTCACCAACCCCGAGGCCACCGCCTGGTTCCAGAGCAAGCTCAAGGGCCTCCTCGACCAGGGCGTCGACGGTTTCAAGACCGACTTCGGCGAGCGCATCCCCACGGACGTCGTCTGGCACGACGGCTCCGACCAGGAGCGCATGCACAACTACTACACGCACCTCTACAACAAGGCCGTCTTCGAGCTCCTGGAGAAGGAGCGCGGCCAGGGCGAGGCCGTCCTCTTCGCCCGCTCGGCCGCCGCCGGAGGCCAGCAGTACCCGGTCCACTGGGGCGGCGACTGCTGGTCCTCCTTCGAGGCCATGGCGGAGTCCCTGCGCGGCGGTCTCTCCCTGTCGCTGTCGGGCTTCGGCTTCTGGAGCCACGACATCGGCGGCTTCGAGGGCACCCCCGACCCGGCGGTCTTCAAGCGCTGGCTCGCCTTCGGCCTCCTCTCCTCGCACAGCCGGCTGCACGGCTCGTCGTCGTACCGCGTGCCGTGGGAGTTCGGTGACGAAGCGGTGGACGTGGCCCGGCAGTTCACCCGTCTCAAGCACCGCCTCATGCCGTACCTCTACGGCGTGGCCGTCGAGGCCCACCGCACGGGCGTCCCGACGATGCGCCCCCTGCTGCTGGAGTTCCCGGACGACCCGACGGCCCGCACGGCGGACCGCGAGTACCTCCTGGGCCCCGACGTCCTGGTCGCCCCGGTCTTCACCGACGGTGGGGAGGTCGAGTACTACGTGCCCGAGGGCACCTGGACCCACCTGCTGACGGGTGACACGGTCACCGGCCCCGCCTGGCGGCGCGAGACCCATGGCTTCGACAGCCTGCCCCTGCTGGTCCGCCAGGGCGCGGTCCTGGCGCTCGGCGCCGACGAGACCCGCCCGGACGGTGAGTGGCTCGACGGCCTCGAACTCCGCGTCTTCGCCCCCGCCGGGACGGGCGACTTCACCCGCACGGTGACCGTCCCCGACCGCACGGGCGCGGTGGCGGCGACCTACGAGGTGGTCCGCGAGGGCGGCGAGGTCCGCGTCACGACGGACACGGACCGGCCGTACACGGTCACGGTCGTGGGCGAGAAGGCCTGACACCCGCCCGCCGTCGCGTCCTCACGCCCGACCGCCCGCCCCCTGGCAGCAGGGGCGCGGGCGGTCCGCCGTGAGGCGGGTGGGCGCCGCGGCCTGCTCACAGCGCCACGAGGGCGTCCGCGTGGGAGAGGCCGCTCTCCTCGACGACTTCGCGCACACTCTGGGCGTCGCGGACCGTGGCGAGGCGGACCTGCCCGGCGGAATCCGTTCGATATCCGTAGACAGCGGGTCTGGGCAGCGAGTTGTACGAGAAGTGGGACGAGAAGTAGTACGCCCCGGTGTCGTACAGCGCCACCACGTCCCCGGGCTCGATCGCCGGGAGTTCGCGGGCCGTCGCGGTCAGGTCCCCTGCGAAGCAGCACGGTCCCGCGATGTCCACGACCTGGAGCGGCCCCTCCTTGGGGCGGCCCGCGGCGTCGAACACGCCGACGCGCAGGGGCCAGGCGTCCGGCATGAACACCGTGCGGGTGGCCACCTGGGCTCCGGCGTGGGTGACCGCGATCCGCCGGCCGCCGGCCGACTTGGTGTACTCGACGACCGAGCCGATGGTGCCGCTCTTCGCCAGCAGCGAGCGGCCGAACTCGGTGACGAGGACGTAGCGGCCGTCGAAGATTCCCGGGGCCGCGTCGCGCAGTTCGGCGACGTAGTCGGCGTAGGTGGGGCGGTCGTCCTCGCTGTCGAAATTGACGGGCAGGCCGCCGCCGATGTCCAGGCCGGTGATCCGGGCGTGGCCCAGCTGCTTGTTGATCCGCTCCGCGAGCTCGTACGCGGCGCCGACCCCCTGGGCGATGAGCGGGAGGGGGCAGCCCTGGGAACCGACATGCGCGTGCAGGCGGTTGAGCCAGGGGCGCCGGGTGAAGGCGTCCATCACCGCGTCCACGGCCCCCGGGTCGCGCAGCGCGACGCCGAACTTGGACGTCGCGGTCGCGGTGCTCATCGCCCCGATGGCGCCGGCGCCGACCTGGGGGTTCACGCGCAGTCCGACAGGGCCGGCGGGCTCGCGGCCGGCCAGCAGACGGTCGACGCGCTCCAGCTCCTGGAAGTTGTCCAGGTTGATCGCGATGCCGCGCTCCAGCGCGAACTCCAGCTCCTCGACCGTCTTCGCGGGGCTGTCGAAGACCAGCCGGCCGGGGCTGAAGCCGGCCGCCAGCGCCTGTTCCACCTCGCCGGGCGAGGCCACCTCGCACCCCATCCCGGCCTCGGCGAGCAGCCGCAGCACCGGCACCAGCCCGCACGCCTTGGCCGCGAACGTGTGATGGACCGTGGCCGGACCCTCGAACGCCTCGTTCAGCGCCTCCACCGCGGCCAGCACCCCGTCCACGTCGAGCAGGCCGACCAGGGGGGAGCCGGGGCCGAGCAGGCCCTTCTCGACGGCACGGGCGAGCGCCGCCTCGCGGGCTCGCTCGCGCTGGGAGGCCGAAGCGGATGTCACCTGAATCACACTCCTACGTGGTGAGTCGCCCGTGCGCCGCGCTCGTCCGGCCGCGGACCGTTGCGACCAGCTTCGGTGCGCGGGGCCCGGCACGTCTTCGTCAGCCACCACCAGACCTGACGGATACACCTGTCCGGCCCCACAACTGAATGATCACGAGGTCGGTCGTCCTCCCGTCACGGCTCACCCGGTACGCCGGCCCAGACGCAGTCCGACGTCCGCCAGGAGCCGCACGGCCGGGTCGGCCAGGTCCACGCCGAACAGCTCCCGGGCCCGGCGCAGCCGGTACCGCAGAGTGTTGGGGTGCACATTGAGGCGCCGTGCGGCAGCGGCCGTGTCACCGAAGGCGTCGAGGTGTGCGGCGACCGAATCGCCGTACCGCGAGCCGTGCGCCCGGTCGTGCTCCGTCATCGCGTGCACGGGGCCCGGCATCGCCCCCCACAGCGGCTCCACCCGGTCGAGCAGGCGCAGTACCGCCGCATCGGCCGCCACCTCCTCGTACGAGGCCACCGCCGACCCGGCCACCGCAGCCGGCAGACGCGTGGCCCGCTCTCTCAGCACGCGCACCACCAGCTCCGCGGCGTCACGGGAGGCGGGCAGCTCCGACAGGTCCGCCACCACGGGCCCGGCACCCGCGAAGACCACGCCTCGCGGCACCGAACGGACCGTCGCCAGCAGCGTGCGCGCAGGGTCCGTCTCACCGTCCACGGCCGGCACCACGGCGTACAGCCGCCGCCCCGACCGCGCGGTCACACACCCCGGACGGTAGGCGGCGGCCCGCAACGCGAGTACGTCGAGCACCCGTTGCCCGGCGTCCCCCGGTGCGGTCTCCCGGCCGTCGTACGCCTCCGCCACCATCACGGCGTGCGGCCGGTCCCGCGCGATCCCGACGTCGTGCGCCGCCTGCGTGCTGCCCGCCAGAAGCGCGTGCACCGCGCCCTCGCGCGCCCGGGAGGCGGCCCGGCCCCACGTCAGGTGGTGCGACAGATGCGGGACCGCGGCGCGGCCCGCCGTCCGGAGCGCGGCCACCGCGTCCTCCGACAGCGGCCGCCCGTCGGCCGCGGCCCATATGGAGCCCAGCACCTCGGATCCGTGCCGCACCGCGACCGCCAGCCGCTCGGCGTACCGCGCGTCGGCGGGGAGCCGCACCACGTCGTCGGTGTTCCACAGGGCCTGGAAGAAGCCGCTCTCCCGCAGCTCGACGACCCGCCAGCGGGGCACCTCCTGGCCGAGGATCGTGAGCCTGCGCATCGGATCGGGCTCGTGGTCCATGCGCGAGTACGCCAGCACCCGCGACTGCGGGTCCTCGATCGTGATCGCGCCTCCGACGAGGTCCGCCACGGTGTTGGCCAGCCCCGGCAGGTCACCCAGCCGCAGTCCGCCCACCCCGGCCGCACCCGCGGACCGGTCCGGCCCGCTGTGCACCAGCGCCGTCCGCAACCGGCCGAGCACCTCGGTCCAGCCCTGCCCGGGCCGTCGGGTCAGCAACGCCGTACGCCCCCGCTCCGCCGCCTCCAGCAGAGCCGCCCGGGGCCCCCGGGTGCCGCGCCGCATCACCACGGCCGCCGCCCCGGCACGGTCCGCGGCACGCAGCACGTCGACAGCCTCGGGCGAGGCGACGTCGACGCCGACCGCGAGCAGGACCAGCCCGGTGGCCGCCCACGCCTCCTCGTCCCGCTCCTCACCCGGATCGTGCAGGACCACGTCGGACACCGGCACGCCGGTGCCGCACGGTGCCACGACGACGTCGAGCGTCCCGGCGGCGATCAGCGCGAGGAGCTGGGCCAGCGTGGGGCCGGGGCTGTCCGTCTCGGAGATGCGCATCGGGCCATAATCGCCGCTCGCCGTCCCGGACAGCCATGCCCCTGGTCACCACGCCGGGGCGAGCCGCCCCTCGCCGGGCCCGATGGAATGCGATCGTTGGCCCGCAGGTTGGCACCACCGGTACATACGCACGAGTACGGCACAGAGAGCGGAAGCATCCATGGGCGAGTTGATCCTGATCAGGCACGGCGAGACCGAGTGGTCCCGGTCCGGGCAGCACACGAGCTGGACCGACCTGCCCCTCACCGAGCTCGGTGAACGCCAGGCCCGCGCCCTCGTCCCGCTCCTCGCCGAACGCGAGATCGGGCTCACCCTGGTCAGCCCCTACCTCCGCGCCCGCCGCACCGCCGAACTGGCGGGCCTGCCCGCACCCCGCGAGACACCGGACCTGCGGGAGTGGGACTACGGGGCGTACGAGGGCATCACCACGGTCGAGATCCGGCGCACCCGCCCCGACTGGAACCTCTGGACCGACGGCGTCGCGCCCGGCCCCGAGGAGCACCCGGGGGAGAGCCCGCAGGAGGTCGGCGACCGGGCGGACCGGATCCTGGCCGAGGTCCGCGCGGCGGCGTCCCGTCTCGGCGAGGCGGACATCGCGCTGGTCGCCCACTCGCACTTCCTGCGCGTACTCACCGCGCGCTACCTGCGGCTGACCTCCGCGAGCGGGGAGCTCTTCCAGCTCGCCACGGGCGCGGTCTCCCGCCTCGGCACGGAACACGGCAAGCCGGTCGTGAAGGCGCTGAACATGGCGCTGCCGGAGAGGCTGTTCAACGCCATCGGATGACAGGCCTCAGAGCGAGCCGACCCTGAGGGCCTCCACGAACTGCGCCCAGCGGGCGGCCCCGAACGCGAGCACGGGGCCGTCGGGGGCCTTGCTGTCGCGGACGGGGACGAGGCCGGGGAAGCCGTCGGCGATCTCGACGCAGTTCCCCCCGTCCCCGTTGCTGTACGACGACTTGCGCCACGCTACCGAGGACAGGTCACGAGAGGTGAGCATCTGACGCATGGCCTTTCGCAGCCGACTTGATGAGGGACAGTGATGCTTCCGGAGACAGCGCGGAAGCCCTGGCCAGATCGTATGCGGAAGAGATTTGCTCCACCAGCCCTGCTTCCTCGACGAGTTGGCCGCTGTACGCAGTCTCCGTATAGGCGACGGCAGGGGCGTCGGAGAAGTGCATCAAGGTCACGGCTCCGTCCAGCAAGGGGCTTGCCCCTGCCTCGAACGGCAGTACTTGGACGACGACACGGGGGCGTCCGCCGCCTTGGGTGTGAAGGTGATCGAGCTGCTCGGCGATGACGGCGGCCCCACCGATCGGCACGCGGAGTGCCGCCTCGTGGACGATGACCCAGAGGACCGGAGAAGTGGGGGAGTCGAGCAGCAGCCCCCGTTCCATCCGGGTCCGGACATGGCCGTCGATCACGGCGCTCGAAGCGTAGGGATGAGCAGCACGGGTCAGCGCCCGCGCGTACGACTCGGTCTGCAGCAGCCCCGGGACGACCATGGAGGAGTACTCCGCGATGGAGACAGCGCGTTGCTGGAGCTCGGCCGCGTCCGCGAAATACCCCGCCACCTTCGACGTACGCGCCAGCCGGCACAGCCGCTGGAGGTGCTCGCCGCTGCGCAGCACCTCGTCCAGCGCGCGCGAGATCTCCTCCTGCGGGCGCCGCTCGCCCGCCTCGAAGAGCCCGATGTAGGTGCCCGAGCAGAACACCCGCTCACCCAGCTCGTTCTGCGACAGTCCCGCCGCCTCGCGCAGGCGGCGCAGCTCAGCGCCGTAGAAGGCGCGGGGATTGGCGTACGGGTCCAGGTCCTTCGGCAGCGGCATGCTGCGGAAGGTATCGGCTACCCCACCCCGGTATGCCAGGTTTCTGTGGACGTCACCCGGACGGGTGGCCGGCGCTTCCGCCGCGCGGCGATCCCCGACACGAGTGCGGTGGCGAGCAGTAGCAGACCGAGCAGCATCGCCAGCCCCAGCCTCACGGGGCCCGAGCGGTCGTCAAGGGCCCTGGCCACAACGGTCGTCGACGGTACGGTTCCCGACCGGTCGTCCAGGAAGGAGCGGGAATCCCTGGCGTTGGCGCGGAAGTCGCCGAGCACGAAGAGGCGTCCCTCGGGGACCACCACGTCGTAACCGGTCGCCATTCCGGACGGATCGCCGTCCTTGACGTACGGCTCGGTGAGCGTGGTGCCGTTCAAGGTCACGGCTCCGCCGGGCTGTTGTGTGACACGGTCCCCACCGACGCCGATCACCCGTCCGAGCGTGGCCAGGCCCTGATAGCGCTCCGGCATGCGGTACAGGACCACGTCCCCGCGCCGTACCTCATCCGCGTCGATCCGCTGGAGGAGTACGCGCTCGCCGATGGAGTACGTCGGCTCCATGGAACCGCCTGACACCTCCGCCGAGGTGTAGCCCGTCGCGAACAGCGCCAGGGGCCCCACCAGCAGCAGTGCTCCGATGACGCCCGAGGCCCAGGCGGCCCGTCGCAGCCCTCGTCCCGCCCGGCTCATAGTTCCCCCCTTCGCACGCCTGTACGTGCGTGCGGGGAGATTAGCGCAACGGCGGACGGCCGGTACCTCGCCCCCGAGGTACCGGCCGGTTCCGTTCGGCGTGCCCGCTCTCAGGCCGCCTTCTTCTTCAGAGAGGTGAGGTGGGCGAAGACGACGACGTTGGCGGAGTAGCCGTTCTTCTTGTCGAAGCGCCCGCCGCACGTCAGGAGCCTGAGCTCCGGACGGCCGGTGGCGCCGTACACCTTGTCGTCGGGGAACTCGTCCTTCGTGTAGGTCTTCACCTTGTCGACGGTGAAGACCGCGGTCCGCTTGTCCGCCCGGGTGACCTTCACCGTGTCCCCGCGGCGAAGGGCGTTGAGGTTGAGGAAGATCGCCGGTCCCGTCGCGGTGTCCCGGTGACCGACGAGCAGCGAGGTTCCCGCCTCTCCGGGGGACGGGCCCTTGCTGTACCACCCGACCAGCTTGGGCTTGCTCAGCGGCGGGGCGCCGAGCCTGCCCTTCTTGTCGAGGGCGAGGCCGGTGACCGGGGCCTCGATGAAGATCGCGGGGACGGCGACCTTCAAAGGCCGGGAGTGCACCAGCGGGGCATGCGATGCGGGCACCGCCTTCTGCGGCTTGTGCGGTGCCCTCCTGAACGGCGGTGCCCCGCCGCCCGCGGCGTCGCTGCCGCGGGCGGCGGTGACCGACGAGGCGTCCTCGGGCGAGTCGGAACTCGCCCACACGACGCCGGTCACCAGCGAGAAGGTCACGCACAGGGTGATCGTGAGCCGGCATGCACGGCTCGGCCCCCGTCGTCGCCGTCGGCCGCGCGGGTTATGCCTCGTTGCGGGCACGACGGCGCGCGGATCGACGGACCATGATCAGCCCCGCGATACCGGCGGCACCGGCGACCAGCGCGGCCGAGGTGCCGACGTTCGACTCGCCCTCGGAGCTGACGCTCTCCATCTCCGGGACGCCGCCGCCACCTGCCGGCACCGCGCCGGACGGCTTCTCGTAGATCTCGGAGGCGCCCTTCTCACCGCTCTCCTCCGCACCCTTGTCCGCCTGGGCGCCCGTCTCGGACGAGCCCCGGCCGCCCTCGTCCTGGCGGTTGCCGTTCTGGTTGCCACCCTGGGCGGGACGCGAGCAGTCGACCTCGAAGCTCCTCTGCTTCGGGCCCGCCGGGACGGTCCACACCAGCTGGTACGTGCCCTCCGGGAGCAGGTACTGCTGGCTGCGGGCCTGGCCGTTCACGAGCGGAAGGGTGCCCAGGAGCGTGTCGCCCGGGGGGACGGTGGGCGGCTGCTCGGTGATCGTCCAGGGGACGGAGGGGAAGGACTCGAAGTTGCTCGCCTTGAGCACGAACTTGCAGACCTCGACGCCGTCGCGGTCACCACGTGAGTGCCAGCCGACCGAGGTGACCTCGATGTCGCCGCTGTCCCCGGGCAGGGCGTAGGCGGCGGGGGCTCCGGCGAGGGTGGCACCGGCGACGGCGACCGCAGCGGCCATCGTGACGCCCGTACGGGCGCCGCGGGAGCGGACGGAAGTGGAAATGCGCATGCTGGGCTCCTTCAAGCCGAGATGATTGTCGTACTGATCACCTGATCGCCTAAGAGATGACATGGATCGTCAAAAGAGTCTGTCGGGACACCGTAAAAACGCCCAAAAGTACCCTGACTAGCCGATAGCAGTCAGTGGATCCCCGGGCGGAAACCGCCCGAGTGCCCGGAAAAGGGAGGCCGGATCAGGCGGACCGACGCCGACGGCGCAGGTGCGCGGCTGTCAGAGCAAGGGCCACGACAACACCCGCGGTGATCGAGCCCCAGACGACGGGGCGCAGGAAGGCCCGGTAGGCCGGGGCGGGCGAGGCGTCGAGCGGGATGACCGCGGTGTCGTTGCCGGGGGTGCGGTCGTAGGGGTTGTACGCCCGGATCCTGCCCCGGGCACCCGCGACCTGACGGTCGATGCGGACGTGGAACACGATGGACGTCGTGCCGTCGTCCTCCGCCCAGGCGAACGCCTCACCGCCGAGGTCGCAGACGAACGCCCCGCCGGGCTTCTTCGGCTGCTCGCACCCCCACTTCAGGTCGCTGTCCTCGAAGGAGTACGGAACCGAGGTGACCGTGGTGCCCTCCGGCGGGACCACCTCGAAGCGGCCCTTCACCTCGTCGACCTGCAGCTTGCCGGGGCCCAGGTCCCGCACCCCGAGCCGCACCTCCACCGTGTCGCCGACGCGTCCACGGACGGTCCCGGTGACCGGCCGGTAGTCGGCCTGGACCGTGGTCACGACCCGGACGGTGCCGTTGACGCCGTCGAACCGGCCGTCCGCGGCGCGGACCAGGGTGATGGGGGCGCCCGTACCGCGCACGGTGTGGCCGGCGGGCCTCTTAGGGGCCGACGACCAGGTGTAGGAGAGCGTGCCGGCCAGTTCCTTCTCCGCCGCGACGTAGGCGAGCGGGGCGCCGGTGCGGTACGCGGTGCCCGGTGCGGCCTTCGTGGGGAACACGCACCACGCCGAAGTGGGGGAGGCGCCCTCGTAACGGCAGTTGCTGTGACGGGTCTTGAGGGTGAGGCCGTCGGCCGTGGTGATGTGCAGGGCGACACCCCGGTCCGCGGCGAACCGGGTGTTGTTGGCGAACTCCGGTGTCAGCGGGGCGGGCCGGCCCGGCTCGACACCGCTGACCTTCAGCTCCTCGTCGGGCGCGTCCAGTGTGGGGCCGCCGACGACCATGCGCGTGGTGCCGGTGACGGGCGCCGCGTTCTCGGCGCTCGCGGTGTAGGTGACCGTGCCGCTGTCACCCGGCTTCACGCCGTCCAGCCCCAGGATGTCGAAGGGCGCGTTGCTCTCACCGTCGTTTTGGAGTGTGCCGTACTCGCAGGTGTAGACCCAGCCACTGCCGGTGCAGTTCCCGTAACCGCCTTCGACCACGCGGGCGATGCCCTTGAGTCCCGACGCATCCACCACGACCTTGATGCCGCGGGCCGGTTCCTTGTTGCCGGGGACGACGGCCACCGGCACCTGGAAGTCCCCGTTCGTGGCCCCGGCGCCCTCGTCCGCGTTGTAGACGACCATGGTGCGCGGCGCGTCCTCCAGGCTCAGCGCCACAGCCTCCGACGCGGTCGCGGGGGTCGGGGCGAAGGCCGTCGCGAGGAGCGCGGCCAGAGCCGCGCGTCCGGTGATCCGCGCCCATATCCGTGGAGCCATGCGGAGCACTATGCCACCGGGGGCCGGCCACCCGCTCGTGCGGACGGCCGGCCCCCGGCTCCGTAACTACCCTCAGGCGGTCAGGAGATCAGCTCGATCTCCGCCAGCGTCGCAGCGGCCGAGCTCACCAGCCGGTACTTCGCGTACGCCTGCGGCGCCTGCACCGAGAACACCCGGGTCTGCTTGTCCCAGGCGAACGTCTGGCCGGACCTCTTGTCGATGTCCTTCCAGGACGTGCCGTCCGCCGATCCCTGCAGCACCCAGCCCGTCGGGGCCTTCGCCGCCGTGGCCGAGGTCAGCGTGTACTGCACCGCCTTCGTGCCCTCGGCGGCCGGCAGGTCCACCGACTCGACCGAGGCCGAGGTGGCGGAGGTGTTGTCGTACAGCGCGCCGTCGCCCTTGAGCACATCGCCCTTCGGCGTCGGCACCTTGTCGTCCTTGGTGACGGACACCGGGGCCGCGTTCTTGCCCGTGCCCCACGCCGACGGCTCGGAGCCCATGTCGAACTCCAGGACGCCGCCCTTGGCGAGCAGGTCGTGCGGCAGCGAAGTGGAGGTCCACTTCTTGCCGTTGACCTTCAGGCCCTGCACGTAGATGTTCGTCGCGCTGTTCTTCGGAGCCTTGACGACCAGGTCGCGGCCGTTCTCCAGGTGCACGGTCGTCTTCGTGAAGAGCGGCGAGCCGATCGCGTACTCACCGCTGCCCATGACCAGCGGGTAGAAGCCGAGCGAGGAGAAGAGGAACCAGGCCGACTGCTCGCCGTTGTCCTCGTCGCCGTGGTAGCCCTGGCCGATCTCGCTGCCGGTGTACAGACGGCCGAGGACCTCGCGGACCTTCTCCTGCGTCTTCCAGGGCTGCGAGGCCGCGTCGTACATGTACGTGGCGTGGTGCGCGACCTGGTTGCTGTGGCCGTACTGGCCCATCCGCACGTCGCGTGCCTCGGTCATCTCGTGGATCACGCCGCCGTAGGAGCCGGTGAACTCGGGTCCGGCCGTCTCCGGGGTCGAGAAGTACGTGTCCAGCTTCTTCGCCAGACCGTCACGGCCGCCGTAGAGATTGGCCAGGCCCCGGCTGTCCTGCGGGGCGGTGAAGGCGTAACCCCAGCCGTTGGTCTCCGTGTAGTCGTAGCCCCAGACGCGGGGGTCGTACTGGTCGGAGGGGAGGCGCCAGTCGCCGTTCGGCTTCTTGCCCTGGAAGAAGCCGGCCTTGTCGTCGAAGAGCTTGACGTAGTTCTGCGCGCGGTTGAGGAAGTACTCGGACTCCTCCTTGTAGCGCTGCTTCTTCGTCTTCTTGTAGAGGGCCTGGCCCATCTGCGCGATGCCGTAGTCGTTGAGGTAGCCCTCCAGCGACCACGAAAGGCCCTCGTGCGTCTCCGTGTCGGCGTAACCGGTGAAGACCGAGGTCTCCATGCCCTTGCGGCCGACGCCCGAGGACGGCGGGGTGACCGTGGCGTTCTTGACCGCCGCGTCGTACGCCGCCTCGGCGTCGAAGTCGACGCCCTTGACGTACGCGTCGGCGAAGGCCACGTCGGAGCTGGTCCCGGTCATCAGGTCGGAGTAGCCGGGGGAGGACCAGCGGGAGATCCAGCCGCCGTCCTTGTACTGCTGGACGAAGCCGTCGACCATCTTGCCGGCCTGCTTCGGCGTGAGGAAGGAGTACGCCGGCCAGGTCGTCCGGTAGGTGTCCCAGAAGCCGTTGTTGACGTACACCTCACCCTTGACGATCTTCGCGCCGGTGTGGGTGGGGGTGTTGGTTCCGGTCGGCGCCGAGAACGGGCTCGCGTAGGTGCTCCTGCCGTCGACCTGCTCGAAGCCCGAGTTCGGGTAGAGGTAGAGCCGGTAGAGGCTGGAGTAGAGCGTGGTCAGCTGGTCGGCGTTCGCACCCTCGACCTCGACCTTGCCGAGGATCTTGTCCCAGGCCTTCTGCGCGTTCTTCCGGACCTTGGAGAAGGAGTCCTTCGCCGGCAGCTCCATGGCGAGGTTCTTCTTCGCCTGGTCGACGCTGATGAGCGAGGTGGCCAGCCGCAGGCCGACCTTGCGGTCCTTGCCCGCGTCGAAGCGGAAGAAGCCGGTGACGTCGTCACCGCCGCCGCCCTTCAGCTTCCCGCTGTCGGTGACCGGGGCGTCGAAGGAGCCGTATACGAAGAGGCGGGTGGCCCCGGTGGAGCCGCCGCTCTTCACGTCGGAGTAGCCGGTGAAGGAACCGGTCTTCGCGTCGAGGGTGAGGCCGCCGTCGTTGGAGACGTTGTCGAAGACGAGGCTCGCGTCGTCAGCGGGGTAGGTGAACTGCATGCGGGCCGCGTGGTCGGTGGGCGTCATCTCGGCCTTGAGGCCGTTCTCGAACGTCACCCCGTAGTAGTGCGGGGTCGCCGTCTCGTTCTCGTGGCGGAACGGCAGCTCGCGGGCCTCGCGGGAGGCGTCCGGGGTGCCGGAGGCCGCCGAGGGCATCATCTGGAAGGTCTGGCGGTCGCCCATCCAGGGGCTCGGCTCATGACTGGCGCTGAACGCCTGAAGCGTGGGCAGGTTGTCCTCGTTGTTGCCACGCGCGTAGTCGTACAGCCAGCTCGTGGAGCCCGCGTTGGTCACCGGGGTCCAGAAGTTGAAGCCGTGCGGGACCGCGGTCGCCGGGAAGTTGTTGCCGCGCGAGAAGCCGCCGCTGGAGTTGGTGCCGCGCACGGTCGACGCGTAGTCCGAGAGGTGCGCCTTGCGCTTCTCCGGGGCCTTCGGGGCGATCGAGATGTCGTCGACCCAGCCCTGGAACTTCGACGGGCCCTTGGGGGAGTCGTACGCCACCAGGATCCGGTCGACGGTCTTGCCCGCCGCGACCGTGCCGATCCGCGAGGCGACCTTGTTCCACTGGTTCACGTACAGCCGCTTGGCGTCGGCCTGGCCCTGCGGGGTGAGCAGCCCGCCGTGGCTGTCGGTGGCCTTGAGCTCGCTCAGGTAGGTGCCGTCGGTGAAGGCCAGGTCCACCGCGACGTGCGTCGCGGGGTAGTCGAGGTCCGTCTCGGCCATCTGCGGGTAGACCAGGTAGGACAGCTGGGTGTCCTTGGTGACCGCCGTATTGACGTCGAAGACCTTGTTGTACGAGTAGGCGTGTCCGTCAGGCTTGTGCGTGCCCGCGTAGCGCAGCGCCTTCTTTCCTGTGAACCCGGCGCCCTGCTTGGCCGTGGGGGAGCCCGAGGGGCCGCGGTCGGCCTGCGTGCGCATGTCGTCGGGGGCGGGGGTGGAGGTGTCCCCGTCCGAGAACTGCACGTCGGCGAGCTGGAGGGCGTCGGAGGCGCCGTTGTTCTTCGTGACCTCCAGCCGGAAGTGCTGGTAGGCGGTGTCCGCCTTGAAGTCGTACGACTTGGTCTGGAGGCGCTCGGAGAACGTCTGGCCGGTCCGGGTGTCCAGATCCGTCCAGGTCTTGCCGTCCGCGGAGCCCTTCAGGGTCCAGTCCTTGGGGTCCCGCTCGTCGTGGTCGTTGGCCGAGGTGAGGGCGTACGTCACGACCTTGGTGGGCTCGACGAGGTCGAACTCGACCCAGCCCGTGGGCTGGAAGGCCAGCCACTTGGTGCCGGGCTCGACATCGACCAGGTTCTCCTTGACCTCACCGCCGTCGGTGTTCTCGCCACTGGCGCGGAGATCCGTGACCTGATCGGTGATATTGCCCGGTATTCCGGCGGAGAATCCGCCGTCGACACCCGATGCCCTCTTCTTTCCGTCAGCACCTTCTTCGACGGTATTACGCCAGTCCGGCTGCTTTTCGTCCGCCTCGAACGATGAGCTGAACGACGTGTCGCCGGAAGGCTTCTTGGTGGCGCCGGAGGGCTGCGCGAGCGCCGCGGTGGGGGCCGCCAGGGCGAGGACGAGAGAGGCCGCGAGGACCGCGGCGGAGCGGTTGTGTCTGTGGCGAGAGCCGTGCTGAGGACCGCGTAGGGGCTGCATACGGAGCCGTTCCTCCCGGGGGCATGCTTTGGACAACGTTGTCATTGCAGGATGCGGGTTCCAGTAGGGAGCCAAGTGACGGGATGTGTCAAGGGTGTTGCACGGTGTCGACGCCGGTGATTCGACCGTAATGCGGAAAACGGCGATTCCGCGCGAAGGTGCGCGGTGCCTAAGGGCTGTCCCGTAATCCCTGGTGGATCAGCGCACGGCGTCAGATGCGGTGCATCGCAAGGCGGAGGGGCGTTCGCATACTGGATGTATTCGGGCGTTCCGACAACGCAGCGAGGTGCCGTAGCTGTCGTCGTGCGCCCGCCAGGGATTACGGGACAGCCCTTAGGTGTCCGTGAGGTCTCAACTCGGGAAAGACTGCCGCTCAACCATGCATTCGATCTTGCTCAGTTGACGGGAAGTGGACTATACCTGTCGGCGTCTGCACAGCCGCTTCACAACGGCACGCGGGCACGGGGGAGGGTGGGACAGCTGTGGGCGCCGCGAGGCGGTCTGCCGTACGTTCCCCCGAAACTCCCCCACTGCATCTGGTAATCCGGCAATCTGCACGACCCAAGCGCAACTGACCGCGGTGGCGGGGCCCTTCGCCTGAGGCGAATTCTCTACGGGTGACCGGTACACCGCCTGAGTCCTGGAGAAGGCGAGGACTTGAGCATGGGATCCACCTCCGGCCGCACGAATGAGGGCCTTGGCCGTCGCGATGTGATCAAGCGTTCTGCCGCACTCGGCCTGATCGCTGTCCCGACGATGAGCTTCCTGTCGGCGTGCGCGAGCAGCGACGGCGGAAGTGACGAGAAGGTCGAGAAGGGCACCAAGAGCGCGAAGAACCCGCTCGGTGTCAATGAGACCGCAGCCCTCGAGGTCGTCATCTTCAACGGTGGCTTCGGCGAGCAGTACGCCATCGACGCCGAGAAGAAGTACAACGAGACCTTCCCCAAGGCGCCCAAGGTCAAGCACTCCTCGACCGAGAAGATCCAGTCGATCCTGCAGCCGCGCTTCAACGGCGGCACCCCGCCGGACCTGATCGACAACTCGGGTGCCGAGCAGATGGACATGGGTGTCCTGGTCGGCAAGAAGCAGCTGGCCGACCTGACGCCGCTGATGGACGCCCCGTCCTACGACGACCCGGCGAAGAAGGTCCGCGACACGCTGCGCCCCGGTGTCCTGGAGATGGGCCAGTTCGACGGCGACCCGGTCTGGATCATGTACTACGCGTACACGGTCTACGGCGTCTGGTACTCCCAGACCAACCTCGAGAAGCTCGACGCGGCGTACCCGGAGACCTGGGACGACATGCTCGCGCTCTGCGCGAAGGCGAAGAAGAAGGGCATCGCCGGCTGGACGTACCCGGGCAAGTACCCGTACTACCTGCCGTTCTCGCTCTATCCCTTCATCGCCAAGATCGGCGGCCGCGAGGTCCTCGACAAGATCGACAACCTGGAGCCCAACGCCTGGAAGGACCCGGCCGTCAAGGCCGCCTTCGAGGCGTACTACGAGCTCTTCCAGAAGGGCTACATCCTCAAGGGCACGCCCGGGCTGACGCACATCCAGTCGCAGACCGAGTGGACCAAGGGCAAGGCGCTCTTCATCCCGAACGGTTCGTGGGTGGAGAACGAGGCCGCGCCCACCACTCCCGAGGACTTCAAGATGATGGTCGGGGCGCCGTCCAGCCTGGACTCCTCCGACAAGATGCCCTTCGGCACCCTCTGGGCGTCCGGCGGCGAGCCGTTCATCGTGCCGGCGAAGTCGAAGAACCCCGAGGGCGGCATGGAGCAGCTGCGCATCATGCTCAGCGAGGACTCCTCGAAGAACTTCACCAAGTCGGTCAAGTCCCTCAGTGCCTTCAACGGCGGCACCGACGGGCTGACGCTCTCCACCGCGCTGCAGTCCGGCGTCGACGTCCTGGCGAAGGCCGGCGACAACGTGGTGAACCCGCGCATGCAGGACTGGTACGTGAAGCTGCAGAAGGAGCAGATCGGTATCGCCGGCATCGGCGAGATGATGGCCGGCCGCGCGACCCCGGCGGAGACCATCAAGAAGATCCAGGCCTTCGCGGACGCGGCGGCCAAGGACGATTCCATCAAGCACTACAAGCACCAGTGAGCAACCGTCACCAGCGGCGGCACCCGCTCGGAAATCGGGGTCGGTAAACGATGCAGCACGGCAAGTACCGGTTCATCGTGGGGTTCCTGGTAGCCCCACTGGCGTTGTACGCCATCTTCGTCATCTGGCCCTTCGCCCAGTCCATCTACTACTCGTTCACGGACTGGACCGGACTGAGCTCCGACTTCAAGATGGTCGGCTTCGACAACTACAGCCAGATGCTCGACGACGACATCTTCTGGAAGTCGCTGCAGCACAGTGTGCTGCTGGCGCTGCTGCTGCCGCTGGTGACGCTGGGCCTCGCGCTCTTCTTCGCCTTCATGCTCAATGTCGGCGGCCGGCGGCGTAAGAACGCCGCGGTCGCCGGCGTGCGGGGTTCCGCTTTCTACAAGGTCGCCTATTTCTTCCCGCAGGTCCTGTCGATCGTGATCGTGGCTCTGCTCTTCCAGTTCGCGTTCAACCCGACGTCCGGAATGCTGAACGCGACGCTGAAGGCCGTCGGCCTCAAGAGCCTGCAGCCGGACTGGCTGGGCGATCCCGACCTGGCGCTGTACTGCGTGATGGTCGTGCTGATCTGGTCGACGGTCGGATTCTTCGTCGTCCTCTTCTCCGCGGGAATGGCGTCCATTCCGAAGGACTTCTACGAGGCCGCGCTGCTCGACGGCGCCGACCGCGTCACGACGTTCTTCAAGATCACGCTGCCGCTGCTCTGGGACACCGTGCAGTCCGGATGGGTCTACATGGGCATCCTGGCGCTCGGTGTGGAGGCCTTCACCGCCGTACAGGTCATGACGGTCGGCCCCGGCGGACCCGACTACTCCACCACCGTCCTGCCGCTGTACGTCTACCAGACGGCCTTCCGGGACGCCCAGGCCGGCTACGCCACCACGATCGGTGTCGGCCTGCTCATCGTCACCATGCTCTTCGCGGCCATCGTGATGCGGCTGGGCCGGCGTGAACGGCTGGAGTTCTGATGCCGTTCGTTGCGGGGTACGGCGACCGGATGACCGGCAGCGCGCAGAACAGTTCGGTCCCGGCGGCCGGCTCGACAGTTGTACGAGGTGAGCACCCATGAAGGTCACTGAGACTCCTCCCGCCGTCCCGGCCCCGCGCTCGCCGGTGACGAAGACGGACCTCCCGACGGGCGAGCCGGCGAAGAGCAGCGAGGGCAAGGTCCTCAACGTCTTCTCGCACGGCGTGCTGGTCATCTGGGCGGTACTCGTCGTCATGCCGCTGCTCTGGGCGGTGATGTCGTCCTTCAAGACCGACGACTCGATCCTGTCGACGCCCTGGTCGCTGCCGGACACGCTCCACTTCGAGAACTGGTCACGGGCCTGGACCCAGGCCAGGATGAGCGACTACTTCCTCAACACCATCATGGTGGTGGGTGGTTCACTCATCGGCACCCTGCTGCTGGGCTCGATGGCGGCGTACGTGCTGGCGCGGTTCGACTTCCCGGGGAACCGCTTCGTCTACTTCCTCTTCATCGGAGGGATGAGCTTCCCGATCATCCTGGCGCTGGTCCCGCTGTTCTTCGTCATGAACAACATGGGCCTGCTGAACTCGATCCACGGGATGATCCTGGTCTACATCGCGTACTCGCTGCCGTTCACCGTCTTCTTCCTCACCTCGTTCTTCCGGACCCTGCCGACATCGATCGCGGAAGCGGCCATGCTCGACGGGGCGTCGCACACCCGGACGTTCTTCCAGGTGATGCTGCCGATGGCGAAGCCCGGTCTGATCAGCGTCGGCATCTTCAACTTCCTCGGACAGTGGAACCAGTACATGCTGCCGACGGTGCTGAACACCGACCCGAAGTACAAGGTGCTCTCCCAGGGCCTGGTCGAACTGGCCACCAGCCAGGGGTACAAGGGGGACTGGTCGGGCCTCTTCGCCGGTCTGGTCATGGCGATGCTGCCGGTCCTCGCGGCGTACATCGTCTTCCAGCGCCAGGTCGTCGCGGGGCTGACCGCGGGGGCGCTCAAGTAGCGGCGCGCGCGTTCAGCTGTCAGGTCTTGTCGTCACTCGGGTAACAGGAGTCACCGGAAACGAACAGGCTCCCCGGGCAGGGAACCACCCTTCGGCCATCGGCCGGGGGGTGGTTTTCGTGCCCTTTCCGATGCTTTCGCGCCCGTCGGAATGTGGAGGCACCATGCTCATCGGAGGCAGCGACTGCTCAAGGTCTTGACGGGGGGTACCCCAAAACGTTCAGCTTAGGGTTCACATGTTAGAGAAAACGGCAGGAGTGAGTGAGTCGATGGAGACTCCGGGGTCGCAGACATCTCTGCATCGGGCCAACCTTGAGCGGGTCGTACGTGCCGTAAGGATGGCAGGGTCGCTGACCCAGGCCGAGATCGCCAGGAGCACCGGCCTCTCCGCAGCCACCGTCTCCAACATCGTTCGTGAGCTCAAGGACGGCGGCACGGTCGAGGTGACCCCCACCTCGGCGGGCGGGCGCCGTGCCAGGAGTGTCTCCCTGAGCGGGGACGCGGGCATCGTCATAGGGGTAGATTTCGGGCATACCCACCTTCGTGTGGCCATCGGCAACCTGGCCCACCAGGTGCTGGCCGAGGAGTCCGAGCCGCTCGATGTGGACGCCTCGTCGGCGCAGGGCTTCGGGCGGGCGGAACAGCTGGTCAACCGCCTCGTCGAGACCACCGGGATCAGTCCCGGGAAGGTGATCGGCGTGGGTCTCGGGGTGCCGGGCCCGATCGACGTCGAGTCCGGCACGCTGGGCTCCACCTCGATCCTGCCGGGCTGGACGGGCATCAATCCCAGCCAGGAGCTCGCCGGGCGCCTCGGTGTCCCGGTGTACGTGGACAACGATGCCAACCTGGGGGCCCTCGGCGAGCTCGTCTGGGGCAGCGGCAGGGGCGTCAGGGATCTCGCGTACATCAAGGTCGCCAGCGGCGTGGGCGCCGGTCTGGTGATCGACGGGACCATCTACCGGGGCCCCGGCGGCACGGCCGGCGAGATCGGCCACATCACCCTCGACGAGTCGGGCCCTGTCTGCCGCTGCGGCAACCGCGGCTGCCTGGAGACCTTCACCGCCGCCCGGTACGTCCTGCCCCTGCTCAAGCCCAGTCACGGGCCCGATCTCACCATGGAGCGGATGGTCCAGCTGGCCCGCGAGGGCGATCCGGGCTGCCGCCGGGTCATCGGGGACGTCGGACGGCATATCGGCAGCGGGGTGGCGAACCTGTGCAACCTCCTCAACCCGAGCCGGGTGGTGCTCGGCGGATCCCTCGCGGAGGCGGGAGAGTTGGTGCTGGCGCCCATCCGTGACTCGGTCTCGCGCTATGCCATTCCCAGTGCCGCGCGACAGCTCTCGGTGCTCCCCGGGGCGCTCGGCGGACGGGCCGAGGTGCTGGGGGCGCTGGCCCTCGTGCTGAGCGAGATGGGGGATTCAACCCTTTTGGAGAGCACCCTCCCCGCGGCGACTCCTGCCTTCACTTAGATAACGAATGGCACCGTTGTCATCTCGTTAAGTATTTACTCCTTGACGCTGACGTCGCGGCCGAGTTGACTTCCAGCCACCTCGGCCGCAACGTCGCGGCCTCGTCAGGGAGGTTCGAAATGAACACGCGTATGCGTCGTGCCGCCGTTGCCGTTGCCGCCACCACCATGGCCGTCTCTCTCGCCGCGTGCGGGAGCGCCAAGGAGTCCGGCGACAAGACCAGCTCCGAGTCGGCGAAGAAGGGCGACGATCTCAAGATCGGTCTGCTCCTTCCCGAGAACGCCACGGCCCGTTACGAGAAGTTCGACAAGCCGATCATCGAGAAGAAGGTCAGCGAGCTGACCGGTGGCAAGGCGGAGGTCGTCTACTCCAACGCCCGCCAGGACGCCACGCTGCAGGCGCAGCAGGTCGACACCATGATCACGAACAAGGTCGACGCGCTCATCATCGGTGCCGTCGACGCCAAGGGCATCCAGAACAGCGTCAAGAAGGCCAAGGACGCGGGCATCCCCGTCGTCGCCTTCGACCGCCTCGCCGAGGGCCCGGTGGACGCCTACACCTCGTTCGACAACGAAGAGGTCGGCCGCGCGCAGGGCAAGGCCCTGCTCGGGGCGCTGGAGGGCAAGACCAAGCCCACCGTCGTGATGATGCACGGCGCGATCACCGACCCCAACGCCGCCCAGTTCAAGAAGGGCGCCAAGTCGGTGCTCGACGGCAAGGTGACGTACGGCAAGGAGTACGACACCAAGGAGTGGAAGGCCGAGAACGCCAACTCCAACATGGAGGGTGCGATCACAGCCCTCGGCAAGGACAAGATCGACGGCGTCTACTCCGCCAACGACGGTCTTGCGGGCGGCATCATCCAGGCGCTCAAGTCCGCCGGTGTCTCCAAGCTCCCGCCGATCACCGGCCAGGACGCCGAACTGGCCGGCGTGCAGCACATCGTCAGCGGTGAGCAGTTCATGAGCGTCTACAAGTCCTACCCGCAGGAGGACGCCGTCGCCGCGGAGATGGCCGTGGCCCTCGCCAAGGGCGAGGACCTCGACACGATTGCCACGTCCAAGATCGACAACGCCGCCACCAAGGGCATTCCCACGGTCATCGTTCCGGTCATCTCGCTGACCAAGGACAACATCCAGGAAACCATCATCAAGGACGGCATCTGGACGGTCGACGAGATCTGCTCGGCCAAGTACAAGGCCGCCTGCGACTCGATCGGCCTGAAGTAGGCCGTGCCGCGTGACCGTCCGACGGCTGGTCACGCGGGCCCCGAAGCCTGTCCGGCACCCCGCCGCCAACTGTCCCGCTACCTGGCGGGGTGCCGGACGGAACGCTTCAGCAGTTTCTAATTCTTCTGCTCGACCACCGCGTCTTCCCCCAAGGCGCGGCATCCCCGCCGGGTCAGGCGGCGAAGGAGATGGTTCACGTGTCCGCTACGCCCGTGTTGGCGTTGCGAGGGGTCTCCAAGCGATTCGGTGCCGTCCAGGCGCTCACCGATGTAGAGCTTGAGGTCCACGCCGGTGAAGTGGTCGCCCTGGTGGGCGACAACGGCGCCGGTAAATCAACGCTGGTCAAGACGATCGCCGGGGTGCACCCCATCGATGACGGGGTCATCGAGTGGGACGGCAGGCCGGTCAAGATCGACAAGCCGAACGACGCCCAGAGCCTGGGTATCGCGACCGTCTACCAGGACCTCGCGCTCTGCGACAACATCGACGTCGTCGGCAACCTCTACCTCGGCCGGGAGATCCGAAAGTTCGGAATCCTCGACGAGGTCGAGATGGAGCGCCGCTCCCGCGAGCTGCTCAGCACGCTGTCGATCCGCATCCCCAGTGTCCGCATACCGATCGCGTCGCTGTCCGGCGGTCAGCGCCAGACCGTCGCGATCGCCCGCTCCATGCTCGGTGAGCCCAAGCTCGTCATCCTCGACGAGCCCACCGCCGCCCTCGGCGTCGAGCAGACCGCGCAGGTCCTCGACCTGGTCGAGCGGCTGCGTGAGCGCGGTCACGCGGTCATCCTCATCAGCCACAACATGGCCGATGTGAAGGCTGTCGCGGACAAGGTCGCCGTGCTCCGCCTGGGCCGGAACAACGGGGTCTTCGATGTGAAGACCACCTCGCAGGAAGAGATCATCTCCGCCATCACGGGCGCCACGGAGAACGCCGTGACCCGTCGTGCGGCTCGTAACGCGGAGGTCAAGAAGTGACGACCGACAAGACGTCCACGGCTGTGGTCAACCCGGAGGCCGCCAAGGGCGCGGACACAGCGGTCGACCCCCGGCTGCTCGTGCGCGAGCAGGGCTTCGGCGGATACCTCACCGAGTTCAGGCGCAAGATGCGCGGTGGCGACCTCGGCTCGATCCCGGTGGTCATCGGCCTGATCATCATCTGCGTGGTCTTCCAGAGCCTGAACTCCGAGTTCCTCTCCGCGAAGAACATCAGCGACATCGCCGTGACGATGGTGGCCACCGGCATGATGGCCGTCGGCATCATCTTCGTGCTGCTGCTCGGCGAGATCGACCTCTCGGTCGGCTCCGTCAGCGGTGTCTCCGGCGCCGTCGTCGCCGTGCTCAGTGTGTCCAACGGCCTGAACGAGTGGCTCGCCGTCCTCGTGGCGATCGTGAGCGGCGCGGTCATCGGTGCCGTCCATGGCTTCTTCTTCGCCAGGATCGGTGCCCCCGCCTTCGCCGTCACCCTCGCCGGCCTGCTGTTCTGGCTGGGGCTCATGCTCCAGCTGCTCGGTGACACGGGCACGATCAACCTCGACAGTGACGGTGTGGTCGGCAAGCTGACCACGTACTACTTCACGGACGTCGCCGCCGCCTACGGTCTGGCCGCTGTCGCGGTGATCGCCTTCTTCCTCTCGGCCTTCCTGGACGCCCGCCGCCGTGAGGCAGCGGGTATCCCCTCCCGGCCGGTCACCGACATCGTGGTGCGCACCGTCGTCCTCGCGGTGTTCGCCTTCGCCGCGGCGTACATGTTCAACCAGTACCGCGGTCTGCCGCTGGCGCTGGTCCTCTTCCTCGTCGTCCTCGTCGGCACGGACTTCATGCTGCGCCGTACGACCTACGGCCGGAAGATCTTCGCGCTCGGCGGCAGCGTCGAGGCGTCCCGCCGCGCGGGCATCAACGTCACCGCGATCCGTGTCTCGGTCTTCGCGATCGCCGGCACCTTCGCGGCGATCGGCGGCCTCTTCTGGGCCTCCAAGATCGCGGCCGTGAACCAGGGCTCCGGCACCGGCGACCTCCTGATGAACGTCATCGCCGCGGCCGTCATCGGCGGCACCAGCCTCTTCGGAGGCCGGGGCCGCACCTGGAACGCCCTGCTCGGCGTGATGGTGATCGTCTCGATCCAGTACGGCCTGTCGCTGGAGGGCATCAAGACTCCGGTCCAGTACATGATCACCGGTGGTGTGCTTCTGGCCACGGTCGTCATCGACTCCGTCACCCGCAAGACGCAGAAGACCGCGGGCCGCGCCTGACCGCACCTCAACGCAGCCGTGCCCGGCATCCACCTCGGATGCCGGGCACGGCTGTGTTCACCGGGGGAGTGGTCACTCCGACGTGTCCACGGCGGTGTGCGCGCCTCGGACGAGGGCCTGGGCGGCACTCCGTATGTCGTCCTCACCGGTGTACCTGCCCAGGCCCAGCCGCACCGTGCGGGCGGCCTGCGCTGCTGACAGTCCGATCGCGGTCAGCACCGGGGACGGCAGACCGGCGCCGGTGTGACAGGCCGCTCCCGCCGAGAAGGCCACCTCGGGAACCGCGGCCGCGAGTGCGGTGGCGCCGGTGGCGGGCAGGGTGAGACTCAGATTCCCGGCGAGGCGGTGGTCCCGTGATCCGTTCAGACGCAGCCCGGGGATCGCTTCGGTCAGCAGGGAGAGCAGGAGGTCTCGCAGTCGCCGGATCCGGGCGGCGTCGTTCTCCCGCTCCTTCAGTGCCAGTTCCGCGGCGGCACCCAGGGCGACGATGCCGGCCACGTTCTCCGTCCCGGCACGCAACCCGTTCTCCTGGCCGCCGCCCGAGAACAGGGGGACCGGTCCGGGGAGCCCCGCCCGCACGTAGAGCGCGCCCACTCCCTTCGGCGCGTACATCTTGTGTCCCACGACGCTCAGCAGATCCACTCCGAGTTCCGTCACGTCGGTGACGACCGTGGCCAGGCTCTGCGCCGCGTCGGTGTGCAGAGCGATGCCGCGGCCCCGGAGGGCCCGCGCGATGGCCGCCGCGGCTGCACGGTCCCGATCTCGTTGTTCGCGTGCATGACCGATACCAGGACCGTGCCGGGGCCCGCGGCGCGCGCTACCTCCTCCGGGTCCACCAGTCCCTCCGGGCCGACCGGGACCCGGGTGACGCGGAAGCCCTCCTGTTCGAGCCGCGCGCAGGCTGCCAAGGTCGCGGGGTGGTCGAGGACAGACGTGACGATGTGGTCGCCGCCGGTGGCCGTCCGGCACCCGAGAGCCGTGCCGACCAGGGCCAGTTGGTTGCTCTCGGTGCCGGAGGAGGTGAACACGATCTCCTCGGGCGCGGCCCCGATCAGCGCTGCGACCTGCGCGCGCGCCCGGGCCACCGCCTCGGCTGCCGCCCGTCCGTAGGCGTGGGAGCTGGAGGGATTGCCGAACTCGGTGGTGAGGTAGGGCAGCATCGCCTCGACCACGCGGGGGTCCACGGGGGTCGTCGCCTGATGGTCCAGGTACACGGGCCGAAACGGCGGAGCGGGCCGAGTGGCTCCGCCCCTACCGTCGGATGCTTTCCGTTCCGCCGACATGTTCTCCCTTTTCCGTTCATGTGGCGCATGGTCTTCTGACGGCATGCACCGATGATGCGAGCGTTGATCCCGGTGCGGTGAGTTTCAAGATCTAATCCGGAATTTGTTTGGGCAGTCCTCGTGTGGAAGCGGTTATTTCGCTTCCGTTTTGCAGTCGCGATCTATCCATCTCCCGTCATCCGGCGAGTGGTTGATACCTCTTGACGCTGCTGTTGGCTGCGGGCAAGATGATCCGCGGTAAACGTTGTACACACCAGGTGCCTGTCGGTTCGGCGACGGAATTCTGTAATTCCCCGCCGTTTGGCCATGGGGTAGAAACGGGGGGTTTCTTTGTTGACTTCTGGGTCGGTCATGCTCCTGGTGAATGCCGGGGTGGCCGCCGTCTTTCTCCGGTCCGCCGCGGCGAAGGCGGTCAGTCCCGGTGTCGCCGCTGCGGCGGTGCACGAACTTCTGGGTGGCCGGCTACGGCCTGCCGACAACGTTGTCCGCCTGGTCGCGCTGATCGAAGTCGTGACGGTCGTCCTGCTGGTCGCCCCTGGTGCTCGTGCCGTAGCTCACGTGATCACCGGAGTGCTCGGCCTCCTCTTCATTGTCATGGGCACGGCAGGTAAGGTCCGGGGCAGCGACCGCCCCTGTGGCTGCTTCGGCATTGCCGACAGCAAGCCGCTCGGCACGGCCAACATCGTCAGCGGCCTGGTCTTCGCCGCCGTGGCGGTCATCGGCCTTGCCTGGCCGGCCTCCGACGGCCACGGCGGCGCCGCCGAGACGGCCGTGCTCGCCTCCGCCGTCTCCAGCGGCTGGCTCCTGTTCACGCACCGGCACGCCACGCGGACGGCGTACCGAAACTTCCTACGGCGATGGGGATCGGCCTGATGACGATCGTTCTGGCATGTGCACTCCTCCTTCTGACGGCGGCAGTCGTCGTCCTGTTCGCGATGATGGGCGAACTCGCTTCGCGGACGACCGCTGCGCCTCCCGCCTCCCCTACCGTCTCGCCGCTGGAGGAGTACCGGCTCGGAGCGGTGGTCAAGGAGTGGCCGGAGCCCCTGGTGTCGCTCGGCACCGGCTCCCGTGGCGTGCTGCTGGTCCTCAGCACCGTCTGCGCGAGCTGCGCCAAGGTGGCCGCCCAGCTGAGCCAGGGGGGACTGAACGGCGCCACCGGCCCGGTCGGCATCGTGATCTCCTGTGCGGAGAAGGAGGACGGTGACGACTTCGTCCAGCGGCACGGCCTGACGGATCTTCCGCACTACGTCGACGAACGCGGCGCCTGGGTCGCCGGAAGCTTCTCCGTCTCCCAGAGCCCCACCGCCCTCGTCTTCGACGACAGCGTCCTGAGTCAGGGTTACCTCTTCAGCTCCGTCGAGGACCTCCTGCGGGAGGCCGACCTGACCAAGAGTGCCCCCGCCATCGTCTGAACCGAGACGGTGCCCTCCTCCGTGGTCCGCGACACCCGTCACGGATCCGTACACGCGAACTGATGAAGAAGGAGTACAACAATGCGCTTCCCGCTTCTCGCCAAGAAGGACTCGGACGGACCTCAGGTCCGTCTCGGTCGCCGGAAGGTACTCGGAGGCATCGGGGCGAGCGGACTGGTGGCCGCCGCCGGTGTCTTCGCCGGAGCCACACCCGCCGCGGCCGACAGCGACAACTGCTGCAACCTCGCCAACAAGCCCGGCAGTGCGAACTTCACGACCATGACCTACTGCCGTGCACACATGTCCTACCTGTGGGGCTGCGCGATGAGCGGGACCCTGCACTGCAGCTGCTGCGAGACGGCGGGCAACGCCAAGTCGTCCTTCGAGTGCCAGTACAACTGACCGAAATAGCCTGAGGGCGGCCGACGCCCCCAGGTCGTGACACAAGGAGTCGACACCGGATGGTGACATGGCTGGTGATCGCCGGCATCGCGGCGGTCCTGCAAGTCTTCAGCCCTTGAGGCCAGTCGATGGCCGGGGTCGCCGGCCCGATGCTGAAGCGCAACAGACCTCGCGGTACCCGGTTCCTCGTCGGCCTGCTGGCCGGAGAGGTGGCCGCCGCCGGTCTGATGTCGTTGGCCGTGTACGTGCTGGGGGAGGGCATCGCCCTGGTCCTCGGCGCGCCGTGGCGCGAATCCCTGACCGGAGTCGCCCTCGTGGTGTTCGGCGTCGCCGACCTGGCGAACCGTACGCCGCACATCTGGCGACAGGTGCCGCAGGAGCACATTCGGACCATGCCTCCCGGCATGCTCGGTCTGGCCTGGGGCTTTGATCTGGCCCTGCTGTTCACCACGCAGAAATCCACTTCCCTGACCTGGGGTGTGCTCACGGCGGCACTGCTGCTGCACCCCGCGTCCTCGCCTCTGCTGCTGGTCGGCATGGCGTTGGTGGCGGTGGCGACTGTGGCGGTGCGCAGTGTCACCTGGTTCATTCTTCCGATCACCCGCTTCGGGGACCGCGTTCAGCCCTGGTTCCCGTGGATGCGACGCGCGGCCGGGCTCGGCCTCGTGCTCCTGGGTGCCTACACCGTCTGGACGGCCTGGCGATGAACCCGTACACCAAGGCCCGGGACCCGCGGGGACACATCGCCCTCACCCGGTTCGAGTGCCGCTCGGCGCTGAACATGGCTGTCGTGCTCTTTCTGCACGCGCGCATCAAGAGAGAGGTCCGGCGCATCGCCCCGGAATTCGTCGGGGCCGCACCGGTCGTGCTGTGGCGACACCGCACGATCCTGAGCGTCACCCTCTGGCGGACGCTGGAGAGCATGTACGCGATGGGCGAGGCACAGAGCCACATCCTCGCTGCCCGTGTACCGCACAAGCTCGGGATCCGTACCACCAGTGGCCTCTTCCCGTACGGGGGCGACTGGAAGAACCTGCTGTTCGAAGCGACGGTCACCGATGTCGACCCGCTCCATGAACGGGCGGACGACCCGGAGACCGATTCACCCACACCGGCCCGGAAGGGGCAGAAATCATGACCCGTACTCCCACCGACAGGGGGGTGGCGTTCGTCAAGGACCAGACGGACGGATCCCACCTCGTCTACGTGGCACTTGGCGTCACGCCGGACGGAGCCCCGCAGGAGGTCTTCGCCGTCCACCGCACCACCCCGGGTGTCAGCCTGACGATCGACCCGGCCGTGCAGATGATCCCGGCAGGGGGACTGCGCCGCACCAGTGAGCCTGTCAGCGTCTTCGGCGCGGACGACTCGGTGCAGGTCGCGCCCGTGGCCTCGGGCCTGGGCCGCCTGCTGGCCTGACACCCGCCGCGGCGGGATACGCGGCACCACGTGTCGCGTATCCCGCCCCGGCATTCGGCGGAGGCGGACGGGAATCGAACCCGCCGGACGGAGATACTCCGCCCCACCCGCTTTGAAGGCGGGGAGGCCCACCAGGAACCCTGACGCCTCCACCACCTACTCTATGCCAACTGCCGCGTGCCGCAGAGCCCTTGACGCTCGCTGTGGGCGCGGCGCGCAACGCAAGGACGGAAACACGCATTGGACGCCATCGCCACCGCCACGGTCCGCCTCACCCAGTACGCGCGGGGCGGCGGCTGCGCCTGCAAGATCCCGCCGGGCGAACTGGAGGCGGTCATGGCGGCGGTGGGCTTCCCGGCTCCAGGCCCCCGGCCCGACGGGGAACTGCTGGTGGGCACGGAGAACGGCGACGACGCCGCGGTGGTCCTCACTCCCGGCGGTACCGCCCTCGTCATGACCACGGACTTCTTCGGCCCCGTCGTCGACGACCCGTACGACTGGGGCCGCATCGCCGCGGCCAACGCGCTGTCCGACGTGTACGCCATGGGCGGCACCCCTCTGGTCGCCGTCAACCTGCTGGCCTGGCCGCGCGAGAGCCTGCCGATGGAGTTGGCCGCAGAAGTCCTGCGCGGGGGAGCCCAGATCGCCGCCGAGGCCGGCTGCCACCTCGCGGGCGGGCACAGCATCGACGACGCCGAACCGAAGTACGGTCTCGCCGTCACCGGCCAGGCGGACCCGCGGCACCTCCTGCGCAACGACGCCGGCCGTCCCGGCATGCCACTGTCCCTGACCAAGCCGCTCGGCCTCGGTGTGCTCAGCACACGGCACAAGGCGACCGGTGAGCGCCATCCCGAAGCCGTCGCGGCGATGACCACCCTGAACGCCGCCGCCTCACGGGCTGCCCTGGAAGGCGGCGCGGTGTGCGCCACCGACGTCACCGGCTTCGGACTCCTCGGCCACCTCTACAAACTCGCCAGGGCCAGCGGCGTGACCGCGGTCATCGATCCGGCTGCCGTCCCCTACCTCGACGGGGCACGCGAGGCCGTCCGTGACGGCTTCGTCAGCGGTGGCACCCGCCGGAACCTGGACTGGGCCGGACCGCACACCCGTTTCGGATCCGGCGTGTCCGAGGACGAGCGGCTGCTGCTCGCCGACGCCCAGACGTCCGGCGGTCTCCTCGTCGCCGGCGAGATCCCCGGTGCACCCGTCATCGGCCACCTCGCTCCGCGGGGCGACGACTTCGTTGTAGCGGGCTGAACCCATGGCGACCGAGATCCCCGCTCCGGCCCCGCCGCACCGGCGGCCGCCCAGCACCGACACCCTCCTGTCCGACCCCCGGCTGGCCGAGGCCGCCGCCCGGCTCGGGCCCGCGCTCGTCAAGCAAGCCGTGCACAGGGCCCAGGACATGGTGAGGGCTGGGGAGGAGCCGCCCGAGCGCATCGGCGAGGTGGTCCTCCGTCTCCTGCCCGACCGTGCCACCAGCCTCCGTCCGGTGCTGAACGCGACCGGGATCGTCGTCCACACCAACCTCGGCCGCGCTCCGCTCTCCGCGCAGGCACGGGAGGCGGTGGACATCGCCGCGGGACATGTGGACGTCGAGTACGACACGGTCACCGGCCGCCGGGGCCGGCGCGGCCGTGGGGCCCTGGACGCCCTGCGCGCCGCTGTGCCCGACGCAGGCGACGCCCACCTCGTCAACAACGGGGCGGCCGCGCTCGTTCTGGCAGCCACCGCTCTCGCCCGGGGCCGCGAGATCGTGGTCAGCCGGGGCGAACTGGTCGAGATCGGTGACGGTTTCCGACTGCCCGACCTGCTGATCAGCACCGGTGCGCGGCTGCGTGAGGTGGGCACGACCAACAGGACCCACCTCGCCGACTACCGGGCCGCCATCGGACCCGATACCGCGTTCATCCTCAAGATCCACCCCTCCAACTTCCTCATCGAAGGCTTCACTTCGGCCGTCCCGGTCACCGAACTGACCACGCTCGGAGTCCCTGTGGTCGGCGACATAGGCTCGGGTCTGCTGAGCCCGGAGCCCCTGCTGCCCGGGGAACCGGATGCGGCTACCTGGCTCCGGCAGGGTGCCGCTCTCGTCACCGCCAGCGGGGACAAACTCCTCGGCGGTCCTCAGGCGGGCCTCCTGCTGGGCACCGCTCCGCTGATCGACAGTCTCCGCCGTCATCCGCTCGCTCGTGCCCTGCGTGTCGACAAGCTCACCCTCGCGGCCGTGGAGGCCACCCTCCGCGGCCCCGAGCCTCCTGTGCGCCGAGCTCTGCGGCTCGACCCCGAACAGCTGCGGAGGCGCAGCGCGGCCCTGGCCTCCGCGCTCACCTGCCGTGGCCTGGAAGCCACGGTCCTCCCGCACACGGGCGCGGTCGGAGGCGGCGGAGCACCCGGAGTCGCGCTGCCCGGTGCCGCCGTACAGGTGCCCGAAGCACTCACCGTGCCGCTGCGGCGCGGGGATCCCCCCGTGGTCGGCCGCACCGCGCGCGGTGCGCTCCTGCTCGACCTGCGGTGCGTTCCCGAGGAGTGCGACGGCGACGTCCTCACGGCCGTCCTCGCCGCCGCCCGGAACGCGGGGCTTCTCACCGTACCCGCGGGCGGGTGAGGCGCCGTGCACGTCGTGGCCACCGCAGGACACGTCGATCACGGCAAGTCCACCCTCGTGCGGGCGCTGACGGGCATGGAGCCCGACCGCTGGGCCGAGGAGAAGCGGCGCGGTATGACGATCGACCTCGGATACGCCTGGACCACGCTGTCCACCGGGGAGACGATCGCGTTCGTGGACGTGCCCGGCCACCAGCGGTTCGTGCCCAACATGCTGGCCGGCGTGGGGCCCGTGCCGGCAGTGCTGCTCGTCGTCGCCGCGGACGAGGGATGGAGCCGCCAGACGGAGGAGCATGTGGACGCCCTGCGCGCCTTCGGCGTCCGCGACGGGCTCCTCGTCATCACCCGGGCGGACCTCGGCGACGGGGCGCTGGCGGTCGAGGAGGCCAGGGACCGGCTGGCAGGGACTCCGCTGGCCGGGCTGGAGGCAGTCGTCACCAGCGCGCCCACAGGCATGGGCCTGCCCGCGCTGCGCCAGGCGCTGGGCAGGCTTGTCGCACGGTTGCCTCCGCCGAGCCCGACCCCGCGCACCCGGCTGTGGATCGACCGGGTCTTCACCGTGCGTGGCGCGGGCACCGTGGTCACGGGCACGCTGGGCGCCGGCGCCCTGGCCCACGACGACGAACTGTTGCTGTGGTCCAGCCGCCGGCCGGTCAGAGTGAGGCAGTTGCAGAGCCTCGGCGAAAGGGTCGAACGGGCTGAAGCGGTCGCCCGCGTCGCCGTCAATCTCCGCGGCCTGGACCGCGACCAGGTGCGGCGTGGTGACGCGCTGGTCGCGCCCGGGTGGTACGCGGGGGTGCGGGAGTTCGACGCACGGGTCGACTGGCTCGCCGACTGCGGGAGCGCCGAAGTGATCCTGCACGCCGGATCGGCCGCCGTACCCGCACGCGTACGGCGCCTCGGCGACGGCACCGCCCGGATAAGGGCGGAACGCGCCCTGCCCCTCGACATCGGGGAGAGGGCGCTGCTGCGCGACCCCGGCCGGTGCAGGGTCGTTGCCGGAATCGTCGTCCTCGACGCGGATCCGCCGCCGTTCACCCGCCGGGGCGCCGCGGCCCGGCGGCACAGCGACCTCGTGAAGAGGCCCGATACCCCCGACTTGGCCGAAGAGATCGCCCGGCGCGGCGCCGTCCGGCGTACCGGTCTGACCTCGTCGGGCCGGCTGGCCCCAGGAGGCAGCACGCCGGAGGGCACCACGGAGGTCGCCGGCTGGATCGTCCACGACCCTTGGTGGCGCGAGTGCCGGGACCGGCTGGCGGCAGCCGTACGGGAGCGGGCGGCCGCCCACCCGCTCAGTCCTGCCCTGCCCCGGAAGACCGCTCTGCGACTCTCCGAGCTGCCGGATCCGGCTCTGCTGGACGCCGTGGTCGACGGACTGGGCATGGTGCGGGACGGCCCGGGCATTCGGGAGGCGGACACACGGCCCGAGCTGTCAGACCGGGCGGAGGCCGCGCTGGACGCCCTCTGCGCCCGGCTCGCCGCCGACCCGTTCGACGCCCCCGGCCGGCCGGAACTGGACCAGCTCGGCCTCACCACCGCGCATCTGCGCGCGGCGGTGGGCAGGGGGCGGTTGTTCAGGGTCCAGCAGGGTGTGTACGTACATGCGGACGCGGTGAGTCTGGCGCTCGGCAGGCTTGCCCCGCTGCCCCAGCCGTTCACCCTGAGCGACGGACGTAAGGCACTCGGCACCTCGCGGCGTGTCGCCGTACCCCTGTTCGAGCTGCTCGACCGTCTCGGGCGCACCCGCTCGACCCCCGAGGGCCTGCGGCGTCTGGTCACGAGCGGCCCGGCGGTCCACTGACCCCCGACTCCACCGGGCGTGTACTTCGGGACACGTACCGGGAGGCGAATCGTGATTTCGCCACCCAAGATGCGACACAGGACGGCGCCCCCTGAGAACCCGAGCCCTCTGCGGAACATTAGACTCTGCGGATCGGTAAGAAGTTCGACCGGCTCACACGCAAGGAGGCACGGGTGGACCTGCTGACCCGCATCAGGGGACCGCGCGACCTGGACCGGCTCGGCCTCGAGCAGCTCGACCAGCTCGCCGGGGAGATCCGTACCTTCCTAGTCGAAGCGGTCTCCAAGACCGGCGGCCACCTCGGCCCGAACCTGGGCGTGGTCGAGCTGACCATCGCCCTGCACCGGGTCTTCGAGTCCCCGCAGGACAAGGTCCTCTTCGACACCGGCCACCAGAGCTATGTGCACAAGCTGCTCACCGGCCGGCAGGACTTCTCGAAGCTCAAGAGCAAGGGCGGCCTCTCCGGATACCCGTCCCGTGCCGAGTCCGAGCACGACGTCATCGAGAACTCGCACGCCTCGACGGTGCTCGGCTGGGCCGACGGCCTCGCCAAGGCCAACGAGGTCCTGGGCAAGGACGACCACGTCGTCGCCGTCATCGGTGACGGCGCGCTCACGGGCGGTATGGCCTGGGAGGCGCTGAACAACATCGCCGCCGCCAAGGACCGCCCCCTCGTCATCGTCGTCAACGACAACGAGCGCTCCTACGCCCCGACCATCGGCGGCCTCGCGAACCACCTCGCCACCCTGCGCACCACCGACGGGTACGAGCGGTTCCTGGCCCGTGGCAAGGACATCCTGGAGCGCACGCCCGTCGTCGGCAGGCCGCTGTACGAGACCCTGCACGGCGCCAAGAAGGGCCTCAAGGACTTCATCGCCCCGCAGGGCATGTTCGAGGACCTCGGCCTGAAGTACGTCGGCCCCATCGACGGCCACGACATCGAGGCCCTGGAGTCCGCGCTCCAGCGCGCCAAGCGCTTCGGCGGGCCGGTCATCGTGCACTGCCTCACCGAGAAGGGCCGCGGCTACACCCCCGCCCTTGAGGACGAGGCGGACCGCTTCCACGCGGTCGGCAAGATCCACCCGGACACCGGCCTGCCGATCTCCACCTCCGGCCTCGACTGGACCTCGGTCTTCGGCGAGGAGATGGTCAAGCTGGGCCACGAGCGCGAGGACGTCGTCGCCATCACGGCGGCCATGCTCCAGCCCGTCGGCCTCGGCAAGTTCGAGGAGGCCTTCCCGGACCGGATCTACGACGTCGGGATCGCCGAGCAGCACGGCGCGGTCTCCGCGGCCGGCCTGGCCACGGGCGGGCTGCACCCCGTCTTCGCGGTCTACGCGACCTTCCTGAACCGCGCCTTCGACCAGGTCCTCATGGACGTCGCCCTGCACAAGTGCGGCGTGACCTTCGTCCTGGACCGGGCCGGCGTCACGGGCACCGACGGCGCCTCGCACAACGGCATGTGGGACATGTCGATCCTCCAGTGCGTGCCGACCCTGCGCATCGCCGCCCCGCGCGACGCCGACCAGGTCCGCGCCCAGCTGCGCGAGGCCGTCGACGTGGACGACGCACCCACCGTCGTCCGCTTCTCCAAGGGGGCGGTCGGCCCCGCGGTCGACGCCGTGGGCAAGGCCGGAGGCATGGACATCCTCCGGGCGGCCGGCACGGACACCCCGGACGTCCTCCTGGTCTCCGTCGGCGCCCTCGCCCCGATGTGCCTGGAGATCGCCGCTCTGCTCGACGCCCAGGGCATCTCCACGACCGTGGTCGACCCGCGCTGGGTCAAGCCGGTCGACGAGGCGCTCGCCCCGCTCGCGGCGGAGCACCGGGTCGTCGTCACCGTCGAGGACAACAGCAGGGCCGGCGGTGTCGGCTCCGCCGTCGCCCAGGCCCTGCGCGACGCGGACGTCGACGTGCCGCTGCGCGACTTCGGCATCCCGCCGGTCTTCCTCGACCACGCCTCGCGCGGCGAGGTCATGGCCGAGATCGGGCTGACGGCACCGGACATCGCCCGCCAGGTCACCGGCCTGGTCGCCAAGCTCGACGGCCGTTACGAGAGCCGCGCCGTGGAACCCGTACGCGACTGATCTCCCAGCACCGATCCGGGCCGGCCGGCCACCCCACTCGGGTGGTCCGACCGGCCCATTCGCGTGAAATCGGGGCGTACCGCACATTCGGGGGCGGCCTGTTCCGAATCATGGCGTGCACGACGAGTGCGTGGAGGTACGCCGGTGAGCACGCAGCAGGACACGCCCCCCAGCGGAAAGGGACTGTTCCGGACCAAGACGGTCGAACAGTCCATCCGCGATACCGAGGAACCGGAGCACGCTCTCAAGAAGTCCCTCTCCGCACTGGACCTCACGGTCTTCGGAGTGGGTGTCATCATCGGCACCGGCATCTTCGTCCTCACGGGCAAGGTCGCCAAGGAGACGGCGGGCCCCGCCACGGCGCTCGCCTTCGTCGCGGCGGGCATCGTCTGTGCGCTCGCCGCCCTCTGCTACGCCGAATTCGCCTCCACCGTCCCGGTGGCCGGATCGGCGTACACCTTCTCCTACGCCTCACTGGGCGAGCTGGTCGCCTGGATCATCGGCTGGGACCTGGTGCTGGAATTCGCACTGGGCACCGCGGTGGTGGCGGTCGGCTGGTCCGGCTACGTCCGCTCGCTCATGGACAACATCGGGTGGACGATGCCGGAGGTGCTCTCCGGCCCGGACGTGGCGAGCGGCTTCGGCTTCGACATCCTGGCCTTCGCCCTGGTGCTGATCCTGACGGTGATCCTGGTCCTCGGGATGAAGCTCTCCGCCCGGGTGACCACGGTCGTCGTCGCCATCAAGCTGGCGGTCGTCGCCATCGTGATCATCGCCGGTGCGTTCTTCATCAAGTCGGCCAACTACTCACCCTTCATCCCCGAGGCCGAGAAGCAGACCGGCGGATCCGGCCTGGACGCCCCGCTGGTCCAGCTGATCTTCGGCTACCAGCCGACGAACTTCGGCATCATGGGCATCTTCACCGCGGCCTCCATCGTCTTCTTCGCCTTCATCGGCTTCGACGTCGTGGCCACCGCGGCCGAGGAGACCAAGCTCCCGCAGCGGGACATGCCGCGCGGGATCCTCGCCTCGCTCGTCATCTGCACGCTGCTCTACGTCGCCGTGTCGATCGTGGTCACCGGCATGCAGCACTACTCCGAACTCTCCGTCAGCGCTCCGCTCGCCGACGCGTTCAAGGCCGTCGGACACCCCTTCTACGCGGGCGTCATCAGCTTCGGCGCCGCGGTCGGACTCACCACGGTCTGCATGATCCTGCTGCTCGGCCAGACCCGGGTGTTCTTCGCGATGAGCCGTGACGGACTGCTTCCGAGGTTCTTCTCGGTGACGCACCCGCGCTTCGGGACCCCCTACCGTCCCACCATCCTGCTCGGGGTGATCATCGCGATCGTGGCAGGCTTCACGAGCATCAACGAGCTGGCGACCCTGGTGAACATCGGCACGCTCTTCGCGTTCGTGGTCGTGGCCCTCGGCGTCATCGTCCTGCGCCGCACCCGCCCCGATCTCCACCGCGCCTTCCGGACCCCGTGGGTGCCGCTGCTCCCGATCGTGTCGGTGGCGGCCTCGGTCTGGCTGATGCTGAACCTGCCGGCCGAGACGTGGCTGCGGTTCGGGATCTGGATGGCGCTCGGCGTGATCATCTACTTCGTGTACGGGCGCCGCAACAGCCGTATGGCGAAGGCCTCCTGATCCGGTCAGGCACCTCGCGAGGGCGGCAGCGGCCGTACCGTACGCGGGCCCGTGCACCGGGCCCCGTGCGCCTCGACCCGCTGCCGCAGCCCGCGGTCGGCGGTGACCACGACGCAGGGCCGTACACCGTGGGCGGCGGCGGCCAGCGGCGATCAGATCGTCCCCGCTGCCGGACGCCGCCTCCACCCGCACGCCCGGCACGGACATGACCTGCCGCGCGGCGCCCTCCACGACGAGCACGAGCTCGACGGGACCGGCGTGGCCGGGCAGCCCCTCGGTGGCGTACGGGACCAGGGAGACCCGCAGCCGCTCGGCGGCGCCGTGCCGGTCGCGCCACCAGCCTCCCCCACAGCCTTCGGCGTGGGAGGTGCCCCCGGTACGGACCCCACCACATTGGCGGCGTCGACGATCACCAGAGTGCTCTCACCGGTCATCCCGGAAGGATGCCAGGTCAGCCGCCGGTGGCCGGAGACTTCTTGGCGGACTCCGGAATCGTGCCGTCCGTGCGGATCGCCTTCCAGAGGGTGTCGGCCTGCGGCTGCACGGCCACGACGCGGTTCGGGTCCTGCGTGTCGTAGGCGACCGGCAGCATGATCGTCTCCATCGTGGAGGGGTCGACGCCGTTCATCGAGCGGGCGAACTCGCTGAGGGAGGTCAGGGAGGCGAGCCCCTCGTCGGTCGTCAGCGACTTGGTCGCGGAATTGGCGATCTTGTACGTGGTCGTCGGACTGCCCAGCAGGTCCTGCGACTTGACCTCCTTCAGCAACGCCATCAGGAACTGCTGCTGCAGCCCGATGCGGCCGAGGTCGCTGCCGTCGCCCACGCTCTTCCGGGTCCGCACGTAGGCGAGGGACTCGGTGCCGTTCAGCTTGTGCTCACCGGCCGTCAGGTCGAGCCCGGAGGCCTTGTCGTGGATGGGCTCCTCGACGTCGACGGTGACGCCGCCGATCGCGTCGACCAGATCCTTGAACCCGGCGAAGTTGATCTCCATGTAGTGGTCGATACGGACCCCGGACATCTTCTCCACCGTCTTGACCACGCAGGCCGGGCCCGCGAGGGAGTAGACGGCGTTGAACATCTCGCGCTTCTTCTCGGGCAGCTCCGAGCCGTCGGCCGTCGTGCACTTCGGCCGGGTCACCAGGGTGTCGCGCGGAATGGACACGGCGACGGCCTCGGACCGGCCCTCGGGTATGTGCACCACCATCGTGGTGTCGGACCGCCCCCCGCTGACGTTGCCGCCTCCGCCCAGCTCCTTGTTCTCCGCCCCGGCGCGTGAGTCGGAGCCGAGGACGAGCAGGTTCTGACCGGTGGTGGGGAGCTTCTCGGGACGGTCCTCGCCGAGCGCCTTGTTGATGTCGACGCCCTTGATGTTGCCGTCGAGGTCCTGGTACATCCAGTAGGCCGTGCCGCCGCCCGCGAGCAGGAGAACGAGCAGGACCCCGAGCGTGATCTTGAGGCCGCGGCGGCGCTTGCGTTCCTTCTTGCGGCCACGCTTCGGTGCTTCCGCCCGTCGTGAGGCACGTCCGCCCGCAGGCACCACGTCGTTGCTCATCCTGTTCGAGTCCCTTGATCTCGCGGCCCGGTAGGGCTGTGGCGGGTTGGACTCGGGTGGGGGGAGGAGCCGGTCCGACTTCAGTGGTGCGTAGCACTATAGACAGCCTATCGAGCATGCGTGCGAGCACTGTGCGGCTTCATGCGCGCCACGGGTCCCCCCGCGAGGCCGCCCACCAGCACCGGACCGTCACCGTTCGGGCACTGAAAATTCTCTCATGTGAGGGACTAGTATGTGCCAGATTCGAAATCATGCGCGATGCGCCGGACGCCTGGAAAGGTGACTGCGGAAATGCTCGGACAGGATGCCCGCGCGACCCCGAGGGTTGCTCCCGGGGCAGACGCATTGCAGGGCATCTGGCTCACCCGGGGCAAGGAGGGCCGCCTCACGGCGTACGCGTCGGCCGAGGGCGGACTCCGGCGCTGGACCGAGAGCCGGCCCGGGAGCCTGGAGTGGGGGCAGCCCCTGCTCGTCCCGGTGGCCGGCCTCACGCATCTGTCCGTCACTCAGGACGAGAACTCCTACGTGCACTTCGTCGGGCGCCGGGAGCGCGTGACCGCGAACCGCCGGACCGTCGTGGACATCGTGTACGCCATCCAGTACCAGTCGGGGCGCCCGGTCACCGAGTGGCGTTCGCTGGGGAATCCGCACAAGGACGCGCAGGAGGCCGCCGGGCTCGGCCGGCCTGCCGCCGTGGTGACCGCTGCGGGAATGGTGCACATCTTCGTCCGGAAGGCAGACGGCGGTCTCAGCCTCCGGCGGGAGCAGAGCGACGGCAAGTGGCGGGGCTGGGAGGACCGCAAGGGAGTTGCGGGCATCGAGGGAGGCCTTGCCGCCATCGCCCTTTCCTCGGGCCGTATCGAGTTGTTCGCGACCACCGCCGACGGGACGCTGCACTGGTTCCAGAAGGAGGCCGGCGGAGGGCTGGGTGACGGGTATCCGTCACGTCTCGCGGTGACCCGGGACACCTTGGCGGTCCTGGAGACCGGGCCCGACCGGCCAACCTTCTACTGGACCGATCCCGGCGGCCGAGGAGTTGTCGCCTACCGGGCGGGAGGGTGGCCGATCGCTCTGGGCGGCGCACCGGGAGAGGGTCCCCATGTGGCGACCCGCACCTTCCTGGACGGCTACGACTGCACGGTGCTGGCCCATCGCGGCGCGGAGGGCACCGCCGTGGTGGGGGTGGGTGTCACCGAGGGGGAGGACAACGGTGTGTGGTGGTCGGACACGGGGGTGCGGTGTCTGGCCGCACCGGCACTCGCACAGGACGCGTTCGGCAGGCTCGTGGTGACGGTCATCGACGAGCAGGGAATCCCGAAGGTGGCCAGGCAGACGGACGAACCGGGGCTGACGCTCTCGGAATGGCGCGCTCTCTGATATCCCACGGGGCCGAACTTCCGGCCTCGCGTCCGCGTCGCGGCGCTTGAGACCTTCTCCGTCAGATCGGTCGGCGAGACCAATGGTTGTGCGCCGGGCAGTATGGCGTGTGTCACGCGCTTCTGTCGAGCGCAACGCATGATCTTGCACCGAATCTGCACGTTGACATCCTTTAATGTTCACTTAAGATTTGCGTCTGAAGCGACAGTTCGAGAGCTGAGCCGCGAGCGCTCGACGGGGGTGCCCGATTCCGGGTCGACGACGACTCGACCGGGCAGTGCGCGGAAGCTGGGAAGTCGAAGTGGTGCAGGTGGTTTCTCCTGCCTCGAACTGGAGTGTGAATGATGGTCGCTGAGCAGCCCCGCTTGAGTGTGATCGTCCCGTTCCAGGACGTTGAGACCTACCTCGCGGAGTGCCTTGAATCCATCGCGAGGCAGACGTTCCGCGACTTCGAAGTGATCATGGTCGACGACGGATCGACGGATTCGTCCACGGCGATAGCTGAGGGGTTCTGCGCCGACGACCCCCGCTTCCGGCTGATACGCCAGGAGGCGAACGGCCCCGGGCACGCGCGCAACACCGGGCTGCGCGCGATGCACCCGGCCGGCGAGTTCCTGGTGTTCGCCGACGGCGACGACGTCATTCCCGAGTACGCCTATGAACTGCTCATCCGCACGCTCTCCGAGTCCGGATCGGATTTCGTTTCCGGAAACGTGCAGATGATGAATTCCACGACGAAGTGGCAATCCCCCCTGCACAAGGGACCGATGCAGCGGGATCGCAAGGGCACCCACATCACCCGCTTCGAGGCGCTCATCTATGACCGCACCGTCTGGAACAAGGTGTTCCGGCGGAGCTTCTGGGACTATCACTTCATCCAGTTCCCCGAAGGGGTTCTCTACGAGGACTCCTGGGTCAACATGTTCGCTCACTTCAAGGCCGCCAAGGTCGATGTCATCACCGACATCGTCTACTTCTGGCGAAGACGGGACGGCGGAGCCGCCCCGTCGATCACCCAGAGACACACCGAGCTCAGCAACCTTCAGGACCGCGTCGCGGCGGTCCAGTCCGTGAGCCGCTTCCTCGGGCAGCACCGCTCACGCTCGTTCCGGGACCACAAGCGGAAGTACGACCTCGCCTGCCTGAAGTCGGACCTGATGCTGCACCTGAAGGTTCTTCCCGACGCGGACGAGGAGTACCGGGACGCCTTCATGTACGCGGCCCAGGACTTTCTCGGTGAGGCCGACGACGACATCATCGAGGAACTCCCCGCGGACGCCCGAGTGAAGTGGCTCCTCGTCCACCAGGGCCGGCTCGGCGAGCTCCTGGACGTCCTCGAGTTCGAGCGGAAGGGCGGCCCGCTGCCTGTCCGCAGGCGGTTCCGCCGTTATCTGAACTACCCGCATCTGGGAAACCGGGAGACGGGCCTCTACAAGCGCGACTACCGGCTCGACAAGGAGTTGTCGCCCTTCAGTTCGCTCACGGGCGCCCGGTGGACCGGTGAGTGGCTCACCCTGTCCGGGTCCGCCTATGTGCGCTTCATCAACGTGCACAAGCGGCACATGTCCACGAAGATGCTGGCCCTGCGGAACAAGAAGACGGGCAGCACGCTCGTCAACCTGGCAAGGACCACCTACTACCCGCAGGCCACCGAGTACTCTAACCAGAACCGCTACTGCTACGACTGGGCAGGCTTCGAAAGTCGCTTCGACACCACGCGTCTCAAGAAGAAGGGCGAGTGGGTCGAGGGCACCTGGGACGTCGCGGCGGGTGTCTTCAGCCGCGGGCTGTTCCGCTACAAGAGCATCGGACGCGGTGGGGCGGGCTTCGCCGCCAACCCGCCGATCCGCTATGTGGACAAGAACACGCGCATCGTGCCGCTCTTCGTCCAGGGCGGTCTCAAGATCCGCGTCGAGAGAGTGCGCTGCCGCATAACCAGGCACCGCGTGGTGGGCCAGTATCTCGAGCTGGGAGGCGTCTACCTCGGACCCAAGATCCCGGAGTGGGGGAAGCTCCGCGTCACCAGTATGAACGGCGCGGGGCGGCACGACGCCTGGATGTCCTTCCAGCCCGGCGGCGAGGGGTGGTGCACCTTCGTCGCACGGATCCCCCTGAACAGCCTGGTGCCCGGTTCGCGGGGATCGGGCGACGGATCCGTACCGCAGGCATGGACCATGGGAAGCAACGGCTGGAAGACGACCGTCCATCTGGAGGGGCGTAAGTCACCGCTGTACCCCGTGATGGCCGAAGACACGGACGACGGCCACTACCGGATGCCCGAAGGACTGCAGACCGACGACGGCGACCGCGAGATCGTCGCCCACCGCAACGGTTCGGGTTACGTGGTCCTCTTCGAGCGCTCCGCCCTGCCCCTGGTCACCGACTACTGCTGGCGCGAGGACGGTTCGCTCGAGATCATCGGCCGGTACTTCTGCGCGGACCGGATGGCCCCACGCGAGAGGAGCGCCGCCCACGTGGTCGTGCGGTCACGTGCCCATGGCGCCGAGCGCGCGGTGGCCATCGAATGGGACGGTCATCGCTTCCGCTGCGTGGTCACCCCCGCGGCGATGCGGACGCTCGCAGGGGCCATCCCGCTCGCCGCGGGCCGCTGGGACTTCTTCCTGCGCCGTCAGGACCCCTCCGAGGTGGCGCCGGACGAGCGCCTGCCCGACCTCATGCTCAAGATCGAGCAGAGCCTTATCAGCACCTTTCCGCAGGAGATCGAGACGCACGGCAGGGGATACGACCTCCAGGCCGAGGCCTACGACCGGCTGTCGCTGCTCGTCCGCTCCGCGATGGCCGAGGACGCCCGGGGGCCGTACCGGCAGAAGCTGCTGCGCACCAGGAGCTACCCCCAGGCCCGCCGCCAGCCGATCAGGCCCGCCGTGCTGTTCGACGCCTTCAAGGGCACGCAGTACTCGGACAGTCCACGGGCGGTCCACGAGGAGATGGTCCGCCGCGGAGTCGCGCTGGAGCACCTCTGGGTGGTCCGCGACGACCAGGTCCAGGTGCCGCCGACGGCGAGACCCATCCGCATGTGGTCGCTGGAGTGGTACGAGGCGCTGGCCACCTCCCGCTACGTCGTCGCCAACAACCACCTCCCCGACTGGTTCGAGAAGCGCGCCGAGCAGGTGGTCGTGCAGACCTGGCACGGCACCCCGCTCAAGAAGATCGGCCACGACATCGAGGCCGTCCACTTCGCCGACCAGCGCTATCTGGAGCGGGTCGCGAAGGAGGTGCAGAACTGGGACATGCTGGTCTCCCCGAACAGCTTCTCCACGCCCATCCTCAAGCGGGCCTTCCAGTTCCCCGGAGAGATGGTCGAGTGCGGCTACCCCCGCAACGACATCCTGCGTCGCCCTGGCATGGAACGGCGGGCGGAGGAGATCAGGCAGCGCATCGGACTGCCTCCGGGGAAGCGCATCATCATGTACGCCCCCACCTGGCGCGACGACCAGTTCTACGCACCCGGCAAGTACAAGTTCGACTTCCGGATCGACCTCGACGACGCCCGTGAACGGCTCGGTGACGATCACGTGCTGATGGTCCGCCGGCACCCCAACGTCGTGGACCCGGTCCCGGGCGCCGGGGACGGATTCGTCTTCGACGTGTCCGACTACCCGGACATGGCGGATCTCTCCCTCATCGCCGACGTGATGATCACGGACTACTCGTCCCTGATGTTCGACTTCGTCAACACCGGACGTCCCATCCTGTTCTTCACGTACGACCTGGACCACTACCGGGACACGCTCCGGGGCTTCTACTTCGACTTCGAACAGAGTGCTCCTGGGCCGCTGCTGTTCGAATCCGCGGAACTCATCTCCGCGATCGAGGACATCGACCGCATCCAGGAGGGCTACGCCGACCGCTACCAGTGGTTCCAGGAGGAGTTCTGCGACCTGGACGACGGGTACGCCTCGGCTCGCCTGGCGGATCACATCCTCGTCGCCGGAGGCGATCTCGACCCGTCCCGGCCCCAGGCCCCGGCGACGGAAGCGCACAGGCCGGCCGACAACCGCGGGATCCTGTCGCGGGCCGGTAACGACGCGGTGAGGGCAGTCCTGCATCCGGAGGGCGGCGTACAGCAAGCCCCGTACCCCCCGGCCGGATCGCAGTACCAGGTGAGAATGGATTCCGCTCATGTCTAACGCAGCTCCGGCCGGCCGCGAGATCTTCACCGGTGTGGAAGCGTCGGGGAAGTTCCCCATCGACTACAAGTTCACGCATGCGAGGAACGGCAACCGGCGCCTGATGGTCGTCTTCGCCAACCTCAACGCGCCCGACGAGTACGGGTGGGGCAACGGAGTACTCGACAAGACGCGGTCCAACATCCTCTGGATACGCGACAAGTTCGACGGTGTGAACAGTTACTACCTCTGCAAGGACATGGACTTCTCGCTCGAGGAGTCCGTCATCGGTCTCATCTCCCGCGTCATGCACGCGCTGGAACTGACTCCGGACGACTGCATCATGTTCGGCAGCTCGAAGGGCGGCACCGCCGCCCTGTACTACGGCCTGAAGTACGGTTTCCGCGACATCGTGGCCAGCGTGCCCCAGTTCGCGATCGGCTCCTTCGTGAGGGAGCACATGAAGCCCACCGCCCGCTTCATGATGGGCGAAGGAGTGCCGGAGCACAACGTCGGGATCATCGATTCGCTGCTCCCCGACACGGTGTGGCAGAGCACCAACCGCGACGCCAACATCTACCTGATCTCCTCACCGCAGGACGAGCAGTACAAGCAGCATGTCGAGCCGTACATCGGGCACTTCCGCGATTACAGCAACTTCAACTTCATCTACAACGACTCCCCCCTCATCGCCGGGCACGGCAAGGTGACCCTGCGGAACCTCCCCGTCATGCTGGGGCTGGCCAACCTCCTCGTCGACGGCGTCACACCGCGCATCGGGACCATCCGCAACGGCTACGAGCAGCCGGGCCGCAGCACCGCGGGCATCGACGACTACCTCAAGTCGACCTCCCGGCTCAAGGACACGTTCACCGCGCCCACCGTCCACGCGCCGGTATCGGGCGGGACCACGCCCGGGCGGATGGTTCCGTTCACCGGATCGGCACCCGGCGCGGTGCGGGTGAGCCTCTGGGAGAACGGGAAGTTCTTGTCGTCCCCCCAGGTGGGGCCCGACGGCAACTGGAGCTGGGACCCGGGCCGCGAGTGGCCGGTGGGCAAGCATGTCATCCGCCTGTTCGCGGTGGACGCCGCCGGCTACCACTCCCCGCGGACCGAGATCGTCTTCAGCGTCCCGCAGATGAGTGCCACTCCGGTGCCGGCGGCACCGGATCCGGTTCCGGTGCGGGGCGGCGCAGAGGACCTGATGGGCACGGGCCGTCTGTTCTCCGCCCAGGCGCCGATGACGCCTCCCCTCGCACCGGTCGTCGCGGTACCGGCGCCCGGCCAGCAACTGCCGGGAACCGCCGTCGCCTTCAGCGGCTACGCCCCAGGCGCGGTCCGGGTCGAGTTCGGCGAAGCCGGCGCAGCTCTGGGTACCGGCCACGTCACGCCGGAGGGCACCTGGGTCTGGGAATCCGGCTGGCCCTGGGCCGAGGGCCCGCACACGGTCGAGTGCTTCTGTGTGGACGCGGCCGGCAACCCGTCCCGCCCGGTCTCGATCGCCTTCACCGTGGTGAACGTCTACGCCGTGCCGGCGAACGGCGCCTACCTCGACGGGCGTTACTGACGCGACTACGCGGCCCCCACCAGATCGGAGACCTCCCGAACCATGTCCCAACCAGCTTCCGGCGGCGCCCCGCTCAGCGGCATCGAGACCTCCGGGACGTACCCGGTCCAGTATCGCTTCTCCCACGCGAAGAAGGGCAACCAGCACCTGGTGGTGGTCTTCGCCAACTTCGCCGCTCCCGACGACTACGGTTGGTCGAACGGGGTCTTCAGCAGCCTCCGGTCCAACATCCTCTGGATCCGGGACCAGTTCGACGGCCACAACAGTTACTACCTCTGCAAGGGGATGGACTTCGACCTGGAGCGGTCCGTCGTCACCCTGATATCGAACGTGATGACGTCGCTGGGCCTCACACCGGACCAGTGCACCATGTGGGGCGGATCCAAGGGCGGCAGCGCGGCCCTCTACTTCGGGCTGAAGTACGGGTTCCGCAACATCGTGTCGATCGTCCCGCAGTTCCGGATCGGCACCTACCTGGAAAAGCACCCGAAGGTCGCCGAGTACATGATGGGACAGGTCACGGAGACCAACGTCCACATTCTCGACAACGTGATCCCCGACCTGGCACGCGCCGGGGCGAACCGTGGTGCCAACATCTATGTGCTTTCCTCACCGCAGGACGAGCAGTGGCCGGTGCAGGTGGAGCCCTATCTCGGGCTTTTCAACGGCTACGAGAACTTCAACTTCATCTTCAGCGACTCCCCTCACATCCCCGGTCACACTCAGGTGACCCGGCGGAACGTCCCCATGCTCATGGGGTTGATCAACTTCCTCATCGACGGCATGGCTCCGCGCCTCGGCTTCGCCGTGAACGGCAGGGAACAGCCGGATGCCGACAGGTCCGGCATCGACCGCTACCTCAACGAGACGTCGCAGGTGCGCTCGTCCTTCCCCGCGCCGGTGGTCTTCACGCCTTCGCCAGGCCAGGCCCAGGCACAGACCGTGCAGTTCACGGGCGCGGCGCCCGGCGCGGTGCGCGTGAGTTTCTGGGAACACGGAAAGTTCCTGGGATCTCCCAACGTCGCGCCCGACGGCACCTGGTCCTGGGATCTGGGCAAGCCCTGGTCCCAGGGCGACCACACCGTTCGGGTCTTCGGTGTGGACGCCACGGGTTTCGCCTCCCCAGCAGCCGAAATCCTGTTCACCGTCCCGGCACCAGGGTCCGCGTCGGCCAGCATGCTCCCTGAGCCCGGGCTCCCCGTACCGGCACAGCATGGGGCCGGTGCGGCCGCCCCGGGGCCGGTGATCTCGGTGCCGGCCGTCGGCCAGCAGATGCCCGGCCCGGTCATCGGACTCATGGGGTACGCGGAGGGCGCGGCACACGTGGAGTTCGTCGAGGACGGAATGCGGCTGGGGGCGGCCCCGGTCGCACGCGACAGCAGATGGTCATGGGAATCCGGTTGGTCCTGGGCCGAGGGGCAGCACACCGTGGAGTGCTACGCGGTGGACATGCACGGCAACATGTCCCAGCGGTCCGTGGTCACGTTCAGCGTGGTGTACGCCTACGCCTCACCGGCGTCGGATCCGCACCTCATGCGGGGTTACCGACCTGCATGATCAGAGCCAGGTGGTCCGACGCCCCCGTGCCGCGGACGGAGCAGCGGGTCCGCGGCAGCGCGGTGAACAGGTAATCGACCTTGTGGCCGGTGCTGTGCGTGGACCTGCCGCTCCGCGAGGCGGCTGACGTCTGGTCGCATTCCCGGTAGGTCCGGTAGGTGCCGTACGGCCAGATCCAGCTGTCCTTGTCGCCGCTCCTCGGCGGTGCGCTGTTCAGGTCGCCGCCGAACACCGTGCGCTCGTCCGCCGCATCCGCCAGCGACTTCAGCTGGTCGTCGCGGAACTCCCGGTCGGCGTGCGCCCGGTCGCCATTCGGCAGACTGAGGTGCGCGTTGCACACCCGTACGGCGAGGGTGGCTGCCGTGGCGCAGATGATTCCCCGGTGCAGCCCGACCGCCGGCTGCCGGGTGGGCACCGCCGAGACACGGGTGAGCGAGGAGAGGGCGAGAATCGCGAGGCCCGCCGCCCCCTGACGGGCTTGTGCGCACAGGACGTCCGCGCGCCGCCCCTCGGTGTCCTGGACGGCATAGGGGAGGAAGGTGCTGTTCCAGCCGTCCCCCAGCTCCTTCCGCGCGTCTGCCAGGTCTCCGGCGCAGACCTCCTGCAGCATCACGACGCGCGCGCCGTCGGTGACGGCCAGCCGTTTCAGCGCCCGGATCTTCTTCGCGCGGGTCCCGGTCTCATCGCAGTTCCACTGCCGGACCCCGCACATGTTCCAGGTCGCGATACGCAGTTGTCCCGGCGCGGCGTCCGGGTCCGCCGCCCGGGTGGCGTGCAGTGGATGCGACAGCCCGAGGAGGAGAGCGCACACCGTCAGCACCGGCCACCTGCGGTGGGACGGCGCTGCGGGGCCCTTCGGTAGCTTTCCGGCGCGACGCCGCATGACCTGTTCTTCCCGCCTGCCCGAGCCCGAACGAGGACGGGCCGTACGGAAATGATCCCGTACGGCCCGTCCATGGGGAAATCGCGGTTACGCCGGGACGCTGGCCACGCCCTGAGCCAGGAACGGCTTGCCGTTCACCCGCTCCGAGACGCCCTCGCGGTCCAGGTACGGCGTGATGCCGCCCAGGTGGAAGGGCCAGCCCGCGCCGGTGATCAGGCAGAGGTCGATGTCCTGGGGCTCGGCGACGACGCCCTCGGCCAGCATCAGGCCGATCTCCTGGGCCACCGCGTCCAGGACGCGGTCACGGACCTGGTCCTCCGTCAGGACGGTGTCGCCCTGCTTGAGGAGCGCCGCGACCTCCGGGTCGAGCTCCGGCTTGCCGGAGTCGTAGACGTAGAAGCCGCGCTTGCCCGCCTTGACGACCGCCGCGAGGTTCTCGGAGACCGTGAAGCGGTCCGGGAACGCGCGGTTCAGGGTCTCGGAGACGTGCAGGCCGATGGCCGGGCCTACCAGCTCCAGCAGCACCAGCGGGGACATCGGCAGGCCGAGGGGCTCGATGGCCTTCTCCGCCGTCTCGACCGGGGTGCCCTCGTCGATGATGTTCTGGATCTCGCCCATGAAGCGGGTGAGGATGCGGTTGACGACGAACGCCGGGGCGTCCTTCACCAGCACCGCGGTCTTCTTCAGCTTGCGGGCGACACCGAAGGCCGTGGCCAGCGAGGCGTCATCGGTCTGCTCACCGCGGACGATCTCCAGGAGCGGCAGGATCGCGACCGGGTTGAAGAAGTGGAAGCCGACGACCCGCTCGGGGTTCTTCAGCTTCGACGCCATCTCGGTGACCGAGAGGGACGAGGTGTTGGTCGCCAGGATCGCGTGCGCCGGGGCGACCGCCTCGACCTCCGCGAACACCTGCTGCTTGACGCCGATCTCCTCGAAGACGGCCTCGATGATGAAGTCGGCGTCGGAGAAGCCCTCCGCCTTGTCCAGCACACCGGAGACCAGGGCCTTGAGGCGGTTGGCCTTGTCCTGGTTGATGCGGCCCTTGCCGAGCAGCTTGTCGATCTCGGCCTGGACGTAACCCACGCCCTTGTCGACGCGCTCCTGGTCGATGTCCGTGAGGACGACCGGGACCTCGAGGCGGCGGAGGAAGAGCAGGGCGAGCTGGCTGGCCATCAGGCCCGCGCCCACGACGCCGACCTTGGTGACCGGGCGGGCCAGGGACTTGTCCGGGGCACCGGCCGGGCGCTTGGCGCGCTTCTGGACCAGGTTGAAGGAGTAGATCCCGGAGCGGAGCTCGCCGCCCATGATCAGGTCCGCGAGGGCCTGGTCCTCGGCGTCGAAGCCGGCGCCCAGGTCGCCGCTCTTCGCCGCGGCGATGATCTCCAGCGCGCGGTACGCGGCCGGGGCCGCCCCGTGCACCTTGGAGTCGGCGATCGCCTTGCCGCGGGCGACGGCCTGGTCCCAGGCGTCACCACGGTCGACCTCGGGACGCTCCACCGCGATCTCGCCCTTGAGGACGGAAGCGGTCCAGATCAGCGACTGCTCCAGGAAGTCCGCGCCCTCGAAGATCGCGTCGGCGATCCCGAGCTCGAAGACCTGCTTGCCCTTGAGCTGACGGTTCTGGTTCAGCGAGTTCTCGATGATCACCGAGACGGCGCGGTCGGCGCCGATCAGGTTGGGAAGCAGCGCGCAGCCGCCCCAGCCGGGGACCAGACCGAGGAAGACCTCGGGCAGCGAGAACGCGGGCAGCGCGCTGGAGACGGTGCGGTACGAGCAGTGCAGACCGATCTCGACACCGCCGCCCATGGCCGCGCCGTTGTAGTACGCGAACGTCGGGACGGCGAGGCCGGACAGCCGGCGGAAGACGTCGTGGCCGCCCTTGCCGATGGCCAGCGCGTCCTTGTGGTCCTTGAGGAGCTCGACGCCCTTGAGGTCGGCGCCCACCGCGAAGATGAACGGCTTGCCGGTGACGCCGACGCCGACGATCGCGCCGTCGGCGGCCTCCTTCTCGACCTGGTCGACGGCGGCGTTCAGGTTCGCCAGCGACTGCGGGCCGATGGTGGTCGGCTTGGTGTGGTCGAAGCCGTTGTCCAGCGTGATGAGGGCGAAACGGCCCGCACCGCCGGGAAGGTCGAGGTGGCGCACGTGCGCCTGCGTGACGACCTCGCCGGGGAACAGCTCGGCCGCGCCCTTCAGAAGCTCAGTGGTGGAGCTCACTTGTTGCCTCCGTTGAAGTTCGGGTTCTCCCAGACGACCGTCGCGCCCATGCCGAAGCCGACGCACATGGTCGTCAGGCCGTAGCGGACCTCCGGCTGCTCCTCGAACTGGCGGGCCAGCTGAGTCATCAGGCGGACGCCGGAGGAGGCGAGCGGGTGGCCGTAGGCGATCGCGCCGCCGTACTGGTTGACGCGCTGGTCGTCGTCCGCGATGCCGTAGTGCTCCAGGAAGGCGAGCACCTGCACGGCGAAGGCCTCGTTGATCTCGAAGAGACCGATGTCGTCGATGGAGAGACCGGCCTTGGCGAGGGCCTTCTCCGTCGCCGGGATCGGGCCGTAGCCCATGACCTCCGGCTCGACACCCGCGAAGGCGTACGACACGAGGCGCATCTTGACCGGGAGGCCCAGCTCGCGGGCGGTCTCCTCGGAGGCGAGCAGCGAGGCGGTGGCGCCGTCGTTGAGACCCGCGGCGTTACCGGCCGTGACGCGGCCGTGGGCGCGGAACGGGGTCTTCAGGCCGGCCAGCGACTCCAGGGTCGTGCCCGGGCGCATCGGCTCGTCGGCGGTGACCAGGCCCCAGCCCGTCTCCCCGGCTTCGGCGTTGGTGCGGCGCACGGAGACCGGCACCAGGTCCTGCTGGATCTTGCCGTTGGCGTACGCCTTGGCGGCCTTCTCCTGCGAACGGACCGCGTACTCGTCGGCGCGCTGCTTGGTGATCGAGGGGTACCTGTCGTGCAGGTTCTCCGCGGTCATGCCCATGAAGAGGGCGGACTCGTCGACCAGCTTCTCCGACACGAGGCGCGGGTTCGGGTCCACGCTCTCGCCCATCGGATGGCGGCCCATGTGCTCGACACCGCCGGCGATGACGACGTCGTACGCGCCGAAGGCGATGGAACCGGCCGTCGAGGTGACGGCGGTCAGGGCGCCCGCACACATGCGGTCGATGGAGTAACCGGGTACCGACTGCGGCAGACCGGCCAGGATTCCGGCGGTGCGGCCGAGCGTGAGGCCCTGGTCGCCGATCTGCGTGGTCGCGGCGATGGCGACCTCGTCGATCTTCGCGGGGTCCAGGTCCGGGTTGCGGCGCAGCAGCTCCCGGATGGCCTTCACGACGAGATCGTCGGCGCGGGTCTCGTGGTAGATGCCCTTCGGGCCCGCTTTGCCGAACGGGGTGCGGACGCCGTCGACGAAGACGACGTCCCGGATGGTACGAGGCACGGTGGCTCTCCTCCAGGGTGCGGGATGGCACTGCTGCGGGCGCACGCATCGGCGCGCCACGACCCTCATGCTACTTGCGGGTAACCGGACTGCCCACCCCCCACCACCGGAGCGGTGAACGTCACATGCGGAGGGGGGCCGGGAAGACCGGGTAACTGGCGTGAATTCGATCCTCCTCGACGGACCGGCCCGGGGTGCGGCCCCGACACGCGTACGCCCCCTGCCGGATCCGGCAGGGGGCGTACGCGAGTGGCGCGGTGTCAGGCGCTGGTGTCCAGGGCGCGCAGCAGCAGCGGGCCGACCTGTCCGATCTGCCAGTGGCGCGCGCCGTGCCCGGCCAGCGCGGTCTCGACCGCGTCCGGGGTCAGGACCTTGGGCGGCTCCCAGCAGATCCGGCGCACGGTGTCGGGGGTGATCAGATTCTCCTGCGGCATGTGCAGCCGTTCGGCGAGCTCCGACACGGCGGTCCGGGCCGCCGACAGCCGGGCCGCGGCGGCCGGGTCCTTGTCCGCCCACGAGCGGGGCGGCGGCGGACCGGCGGGCTGCTGGCCGGGCTGGGGAAGCTCCGACTCGGGCAGCTCCTTGGCCCGGTCGACGGCCGCCTGCCACTGCTCCAGCTGACGGCGCCCCATGCGGTGCCCGAAGCCGGGCAGCGCGGTGAGGGCCTGCACATTCGCCGGGAGCGCCAGGGCCGCCTCGATGATCGCGGCGTCGCCGAGCACCTTGCCGGGGGAGATGTCACGGCGCTGCGCCACCTGGTCACGGGCGGTCCACAGCTCCCGGACGACCGCGATCTGACGGCGGCGCCGCACCTTGTGCATGCCGGAGGTCCGGCGCCACGGGTCCTTGCGCGGGGGAGCGGGCGGTGCCGAGGCGATCGCGGCGAACTCCTCCAGCGCCCACTCCAGCTTGCCCTGCCGGTCCAGCTCCTCCTCCAGGGCGTCGCGCAGGTCCACCAGCAGCTCGACATCGAGCGCGGCGTAGCGCAGCCAGGGGTCGGGAAGGGGGCGGGTGGACCAGTCGACCGCGGAGTGGCCCTTCTCCAGGGCGTAGCCGAGGACGTTCTCCACTATGGCGCCGAGGCCGACGCGCGGGAATCCCGCCAGGCGTCCGGCGAGCTCCGTGTCGAAGAGCGAGGTCGGGGTCATGCCTATGTCGCGCAGGCAGGGCAGGTCCTGGGTGGCGGCGTGCAGGATCCACTCGGAGCCGGTGAGGGCCTCACCGAGCGTGGACAGGTCGGGGCAGCCGACCGGGTCGATCAGTGCGCTTCCCGCGCCCTCGCGGCGCAGCTGCACGAGGTAGGCGCGCTGGCCGTAGCGGTAGCCCGAGGCGCGCTCGGCGTCGACGGCGACGGGGCCGGTGCCCGCGGCGAAGTCCGCGACCACCCGGGCGAGCGCGTCGTCGGTCGCCACCACCGGGGGGATGCCCTCGCGCGGTTCGAGCAAGGGGATCGGCGCCGGGGCGACGTCGTCCGGGGGAGCGCCCCCGGTGGTTCGCAGTGAAGTGTCTGCTGCGGTCTCTTGGGCGTCGGTCACATGCCAAGGGTATCTGTGTATGTGCGTCGCCCGTCGACGGAACGTTCCGTCGACGGGCGGCCATGCACGTAAACCGGCCGGTTACGCATCCGCGCAGGTGCCGGCAGGTGGGGTCTCTCGTTTGGATCATGCTGGCCTCGTGGGGTCCTGCCCAGCCTGATCCGGACGAGAGGCCCCGGGGTCAGTGGATGATGCCCGTACGCAGGGCCACGGCGACCATTCCGGCGCGGTCTCCGGTGCCGAGCTTGCGGGCGATGCGGGCGAGGTGGCTCTTGACCGTGAGGGCGGAGAGGCCCATCGAGACGCCGATGGCCTTGTTGGACTGGCCTTCGGCGACCAGGCGGAGCACCTCCACCTCACGGCCGGAGAGTTCGCGGTAGCCGCCCGGGTGGCTCGGGGAACCGGGAGGCCTGCGGTGCATACGGGCGGCATTGGCGCCGATCGGGGCGACGCCGGGACGGGTGGGGTGGCCGATGTTGGTACGGGTGCCGGTGACGACATAGCCCTTCACGCCGCCCGCGAGGGCGTTGCGAACCGCGCCGATGTCATCGGCGGCGGAGAGGGCGAGGCCGTTCGGCCAGCCGGCGGCTCGGGTCTCGGACAGCAGGGTCAGCCCGGAACCATCGGGCAGGTGGACGTCGGCAACGCAGATGTCGCGCGGGTTGCCGACGCGGGGGCGGGCCTCCGCGATGGACGACGCCTCGATGACGTCACGAACTCCGAGGGCCCACAGATGGCGGGTGACGGTGGAACGGACGCGCGGGTCGGCCACGACGACCATGGCCGTCGGCTTGTTCGGGCGGTAGGCGACCAGGCTTGCGGGCTGCTCGAGGAGAACGGACACCAGGCCTCCTGGGGAGTGGAGTGGCGGGACGGGCCGGCTCGGGGATGAAGCCGGGGCGAACCGTGCTTGAAGGGTCATTGACCTCTTCGGCAGCAGGTGCGTCCTCCTTTAGGGGAAGATCACGATTTAGTGAGTAACAATTCGGGCAAATAGGACGCGCGATCGATTGTACGAAAAGAGAGCCGGTCCACGTGCGACCGGCTCCCCACGAAAATGACGCAGCGTTATGAGACCTGCGGCCCGCGCCTCTGGGGCAGCGTCACCACCGCCGCGTCGGAGGTGTCCGACGGCGGCAGTCCGGCGAGCTGGCAGAGCAGATCGCCCCAGGCGGCCAGGTGTGCCGCCGTGTCCGGCACCCCGCCCCGCCCCTCGCGCGGCGTCCAGGAGGCCCGGATCTCGATCTGCGTCGCCGGGCGGCGCGCGGACAGCGCGCCGAAGTAGTGCGAACCGGCGCGCGTCACCGTCCCGCCGGCCTCCCCGTACGAGAGGCCCCGGGCGTCCAGAGCGCCCGTGAGCCAGGACCAGCAGACCTCGGGCAGCAGGGGGTCGGCCGCCATCTCCGGTTCGAGTTCGGCGCGTACGAGCGTCACCAAGCGGAACGTGCCCTGCCAGGTGTCGTGTCCGGCCGGGTCGTGCAGGAGGACCAGGCGGCCGTCGGCGAGATCGTCCTCGCCCTCCACGACGGCGGCCTCCAGGGCATACGCGTGCGGGGCGAGCCGCTGCGGCGGCCGTGTCGGCTCGACCTCCAGTTCGGGGCGCAGGCAGGCGGAACGCAGCGCGTCGACCGCCGACCGGAACGCGGGCGGGACGCCGTCGCCGTCCGCGCCCTCCTCGCTGTCAGTGCCATCGGAATGATCGGAAAATTGTCCCTGAGCCGGAGCCATGCGGGGAAGAGTAGGCGGAACCGGAGCGCGGTGCAGGGAGGGACACCCATGCGGCGTCCGGCTCGTTGTCACTCCGTGCGAAGATTCTGTGCGTGAGTGCCAACGACCTTCCCCAAGAGCTCAGCTCCGTCCGATCAGGGGAGGGCCCGTCCTCGGGCCTGCGGACGACCCCCGCCACCCATGACTCGGCGTTCCTCAAGGCGTGCCGCCGGGAGCCGGTGCCCCACACCCCGGTCTGGTTCATGCGTCAGGCGGGCCGCTCGCTGCCCGAGTACCTGAAGGTGCGCGAAGGCATCCCGATGCTTGAGTCCTGCACGATGCCGGAGCTCGTCGCCGAGATCACGATGCAGCCCGTCCGCCGCCACAAGGTCGACGCCGCGGTCTATTACAGCGACATCGTCGTCCCGCTCAAGGCGATCGGCATCGACCTCGACATCAAGCCCGGCGTCGGACCGGTGATCGCCGAGCCGATCCGCACCCGCGCCGACCTGGCCCGGCTGCGCGACCTCACCCCCGAGGACGTCTCGTACGTCACCGAGGCCATCGGCCTGCTCACCGCCGAGCTGGGGTCCACCCCGCTGATCGGTTTCGCGGGCGCACCGTTCACCCTCGCCAGCTACCTCGTGGAGGGCGGCCCCTCCCGCAACCACGAGCGCACCAAGGCCCTGATGTACGGCGACCCGGAGCTCTGGGCCGATCTGCTCGACCGGCTCGCGGAGATCACCGGTGCCTTCCTGAAGGTCCAGATCGAGGCCGGCGCCTCCGCGGTGCAGCTCTTCGACTCCTGGGTCGGCGCACTGGCCCCGGCCGACTACCGCCGCTCCGTGATGCCGGCCTCCGCGAAGGTCCTTGACGCCGTCGCGTCGTACGGCGTCCCGCGCATCCACTTCGGCATCGGCACCGGCGAGCTGCTCGGCCTCATGGGCGAGGCGGGCGCGGACGTCGTCGGCGTCGACTGGCGCGTCCCGATGGACGAGGGCGCCCGCCGGGTCGGCCCCGGCAAGGCACTCCAGGGCAACCTCGACCCGGCCGTGCTGTTCGCGCCGACCGAGGTGGTGGAGGCGAAGACCCGCGAGGTGCTCGACGCCGCCGCCGGTCTCGAGGGCCACATCTTCAACCTCGGGCACGGCGTCATGCCGGCCACCGACCCGAACGCACTGACGCGGCTGGTGGAGTATGTCCACCAGCAGACCGCCCGCTAGTCAGCCGCCCGCCGCCCGCACCGCCGACACGGCCTTGCGGGCGGCCACCAGGACCGGGTCCCAGACCGGGGAGAACGGCGGGGCGTAGCCGAGGTCGAGGGCCGTCATCGCCTCCACCGTCATCCCGGCGGTGAGCGCCACGGCCGCGACGTCCACGCGCTTCGCCGCCCCCTCGCGGCCGACGATCTGCACGCCCAGCAGCCGGCCGGTCCGGTACTCCGCGAGCATCTTCACCGTCATCGGCTTCGCCCCCGGGTAGTAGCCGGCGCGGCCCGTCGACTCGATCGTCGCCGTGACGTAGCGGAGGCCGACCGCGCGGGCGTCCTTCTCGCGCAGCCCGGTCCTGGCGATCTCCAGATCGCAGACCTTGCTCACCGCCGTACCCACCACCCCGGGGAACGTGCCGTAGCCGCCGCCCACGTTGGACCCGATGATCTGGCCGTGCTTGTTGGCGTGGGTGCCGAGCGCGATGTGCCGGGTGCGGCCGGCGACGAGGTCCAGGACCTCGACGCAGTCCCCGCCCGCCCAGATGTCGTCCTGCCCCACGACCCGCATCGACAGGTCCGTCAGGAGGCCGCCGTGCGGCCCCAGCGGCAGTCCGGCCTCGCGGGCCAGGGCGGTCTCCGGCTCGACACCGATACCGAGCACCACGACGTCCGCCGGGTAGCTCCCCCCGTCCGTGACGACCTCCGTGACCCGGCCGTCCGGGCCGGTGCCGATACGGGTGACCCGGGCGCCGTTGACCGTGGTGATGCCCAGCCCGTCCATCGCGTCGTGGACCAGTTTCCCCATGTCCGGGTCGAGCGTCGCCATCGGCTGCGCACCGCGGTTGAGCACCGTCACCTCGAAGCCGCGCTTGAGCATCGCCTCGGCCATCTCGACGCCGATGTAGCCCGCGCCGACGACGACCGCCCGGCGCCCCGGAGCCCGTTCCAGCGATTCCAGGAGCGCCTGGCCGTCGCCCAGGGTCTGCACGCCGTGGACGCCCGGGGCGTCGATCCCGGGCAGCTCGGGGCGCACCGGCCGGGCGCCCGTGGCGATCACCAGCTTGTCGTAGCCCGTCCAGTACGTCTCGCCGCTGTCGCGGTCCAGCGCCCGTACCCGGTGCCCGGCGACGTCGATCTCCGTCACCTCGGTGCGGGTGCGCAGATCGATCGAACGGGCCCGGTGCTCCTCGGGGGTACGGGCGATGAGGTCGTCCGGCCCCTCGACGTCGCCGCTCACCCAGTACGGGATGCCGCAGGCGGAGTACGACGTGAAGTCACCGCGTTCGAAGGCGACGATGCTCATCGCGTCCGGCCCCTTGAGCCTGCGGGCCTGCGACGCGGCGGACATGCCCGCCGCGTCGCCTCCGACGACCACCAGTCGCTCCGCCGTCATGTGCCGGGTCCCTTCGCCGCCGTGTGCAGGGTCAGGGGCCCACGCTACGACGCCTACGGGGCCGGCGGGGCCTGTGGCGTCTCCGGCGCCGGCTCCCGGGACGTCGTGCGGCGTCGTGGCGGACGGCCGCGGAGCAGTCGCCACAGGAGCACCAGGACGGCCGCCGCGGCCAGGAACGGCGCCGTGGCGCCGAGCGCCACCGCGATCCACCGCAGCATCGTCACGAAGGCGTCCCAGCCGCCCTCCAGCGCGTCCAGGAAACCGGTGTCCTCGTCCTCGGGGTCCTTCCCGTCCTCGTACGGCTCGCTGAGTTCGAGCGTGACGGTCGCGAGCGAGGTGCGATCCTTCAGCGACGCCTGCTGGGCGAGCAGGGACTCCAAGTCGGACTGCCGACTGCTCAGTTCGCCCTCCAGCGTCACCACGTCGGTGAGCTTCTCGGCCTTGTCCATCAGGTCACGGACCCGCGCGACGCTCGCCCGCTGCGTGGCGATCCGGCTCTCGACGTCGACGACCTGCCCGGTGACGTCCTTCGCGTTCGACGTACGCGACAGCAGCTTCCCCGACCCGGCGAGGCCGCTCAGCACCTCCTCGTACCGGGCCTGCGGCACGCGCAGGACGAGATGGGACATGTCGTGGGTGTCGTCGACCCGTTCCGTGGTCTCGTCCGCCACGATCCCACCGGCGTCCTCCGCGGCGCTCCGGGCCGCGGCGACAGCCTTCGGCACGCTCTTCACCTCGATGGAGAGCGTGGCCGTGCGGATGACGTGGACCGCGACCGTGGAACCCGGATCCGGCGCCGAGGAGGCCCCGTCGGCGGGCTTCACCGCCGACTTCCCGCCGGCGCCGGCCTCGGCGGGCGCCGCCGCCTTGTTGTCGCCCGCGGATCGCGGTTCCCGCGTGCCGCTGTCGCCGGAGGCGCCGCACGCGCCGGTGGCCATGAGCACCACGAGCAGCCCGGCGGCCGCCGTCACGCGTGACCCGCGGCGGCCGGGGCGAGTGGGTGGATGACTGTCCGTGTGTCGGTCGAAAGGCATAACGCGTCCCCCCAGGGCCGTTGTTGATGGTGCCGGTTCGACGTACGTGGCCCGTGCGCGGGTTTCCTGTCAGCGGTTTCGAAGCGGTCACGTTCGGGACTCGGCGCGGGTTTGAGAGAGTGGACCCATGCAGGGTTCTTCTCAGCGCGACACCATACGTACGGGCCACGTCGTCGTCATCGGCGGCGGCATCGCCGGACTCGCCGCCGCCCACCGGCTGCTGGACTCCGGCCTCAGGGTCACCGTCCTGGAGGCGACCGAGCGGCTCGGCGGCAAGCTGATGACCGGCGAGATCGCGGGCACCCGGGTCGACCTCGGTGCCGAGTCGATGCTCGCGCGCCGGCCCGAGGCGGTCGGGCTGGCCACCGCGGCCGGACTCGGCGACCGGCTCCGGCCGCCCGCCACCGCCACCGCGTCGGTCTGGACCCGCGACGCCCTGCGCCCCATGCCCAAGGGCCATGTGATGGGCGTGCCGGGCGACCCGTCGGCGCTCAGCGGCGTGCTCTCGCCCGAGGGCCTGGCCCGGATCGCCGAGGAGCGCGACCTCACTCCGACCGCCGTCGGCGACGACGTCGCGGTCGGCTCGTACGTCGCCGACCGGCTCGGCCGTGAGGTCGTCGACCGGCTCGTCGAGCCGCTGCTCGGCGGGGTGTACGCGGGTGACGCCTACCGGATCTCGATGCGGGCGGCCGTGCCCCAGCTCTTCGAGGCCGTGAAGGAGGGCGGCCCGCTCCTCGACGGCGTACTCCGCATCCAGGAGAGGGCCGCCGCCCGGCAGCAGACCGGACCGGTCTTCCAGGGCATCGAGGGAGGCATCGGCACCCTGCCGGGCGCCGTGGCCGACGCCGTACGGGCCGCAGGCGCCGAGATCCTCACGGAGACACCGGTGCTCGGCCTGACCCGGACCGGCGAGGGCTGGGACGTGCGCACCGACAGCCGGGTGATCGCCGCCGACGCCCTCGTCCTGGCCACCCCGGCCTGGTCCGCGTCCACCCTGCTCGCAGCCGAGTGCCCGGCCGCCTCGGTCGAGCTCGCCGCCGTCGAGTACGCGTCGATGGCCCTGGTCACCATGGCCTTCCGGCGCACCGACATCGAGGACACCGAGGCGCTCCGGGGGCGCTCCGGGTTCCTCGTGCCCCCCGTCGACGGGCGCACGATCAAGGCCGCCACCTTCTCCAGCAACAAGTGGCAGTGGGCCGCCGACGCGGCCCCCGACCTCTTCGTGCTGCGCACCTCCGTCGGCCGCTACGGCGAGGAGGAGCACCTGCACCGTGAGGACTCCGAGCTCGTCGCCGCGTCCCTGGGCGATCTCGCCTCCGCTGCCGGGCTGACGGCGAGGCCCGTGGACACCGAGGTCACCCGGTGGATCGGGGGGCTGCCCCAGTACCCCGTGGGCCACCTCTCCCGCGTCGCCAGGATCCGCGAAGAGGTCGCCAAGCTGCCCGGTCTGCGGGTGTGCGGAGCGGTGTACGACGGCGTCGGGATCCCGGCCTGCGTCGCGAGCGCGCACCGCGCCGCGGACGAGATCGTCCAGGACCTGACGGGTCCGGACACGAGGGAGATCGACAACACGCCGCCCCGGGTTCGGGGCACCGGGAGCGAGGCGGGACAATAGCCGTATGAGTGCGCCAGAAAAGCTTCCGAACGCAGGCAAGAAGGCCAAGGACCTCAACGAGGTCATCCGCTACACCCTGTGGTCCGTCTTCAGGCTGAAGGACGTCCTTCCCCTGGACCGCGCCGGTTACGCCGACGAGGTCCAGGAGCTGTTCGACCAGCTCGGGGCCAAGGACATCACGGTCCGCGGCACGTACGACGTGTCCGGTCTCCGGGCCGACGCCGATCTGATGATCTGGTGGCACGCCGAGACCTCCGACGAGCTCCAGGAGGCGTACAACCTCTTCCGGCGCACGAAGCTGGGCCGCGCACTCGAGCCTGTCTGGTCGAACATGGCGCTGCACCGCCCCGCCGAGTTCAACAAGTCGCACGTGCCGGCCTTCCTGGCCGACGAGACCCCGCGCGACTACATCAGCGTGTACCCCTTCGTGCGCAGCTACGACTGGTACCTGCTGCCCGACGAGGACCGCCGTCGTATGCTCTCGGACCACGGCAAGATGGCCCGCGGCTACCCCGACGTGCGCGCCAACACGGTCGCCTCCTTCTCGCTGGGCGACTACGAGTGGGTCCTCGCCTTCGAGGCCGACGAGCTGTACCGCATCGTCGACCTGATGCGTCACCTGCGGGCCTCCGAGGCGCGGCTGCACGTCCGCGAAGAGGTCCCGTTCTACACCGGACGCAGGAAGTCCGTCGCAGACTTGGTGGCCGGACTCGCATAGCCAGCGTTTCCGGTCATCCCGACCCGGAAGATCAGTTGGCGGGCAACGGCGCGTGTGACGCCGCCCGTCGTTCCAGCGACACCGGGTCCGGTGCCGGGTACACATCGGCCGACGGCCGGCGAACTGTCGTGGCTCGCGGGGGAGTCAGCCATTCCTCTCCGCGGGCCGCCGCTCCTCGCCGGTCCGGCCGATGTGTCCCGGCCCGTACAACTGGATAGGACAGCACGAGGGCCGCCCCCGACGCCGGGGGCGGCCCTCGTGCTGCACGGCCCCCGACCGGGGGTTCAGCCGCCGGTCCGCGCCCTGCTCAGCATCGCCGCCCGCAGGCCCGGGTCCTCCAGAGCTCCCACGCCCCTCACCGCCACCGCAGCCAGGAGATCACGGTCCGCGCCGCGCACCGGGGCCGGCAGCGAGTCCAGCCAGCGCTGCCCGGACGGGGAGGCCCACGGGCTGTGCGGATGGTTCTCCGCCCGCGCGATGGCCAGGCAGCCCAGCGTCAGTACGAGCGGCAGCCCGAACCACGCGGCCACCGGACCGGCGTCACCCGTCTCCTGACCGGGCATCAGCATGGCGGCGACCGCCAGGGCCACCACCAGCACCGACGCGCCCCGCACGGCCCGCACCGCCGACTCCAGACCCGTGCGGGTCCCGTGGGGCACGGCGAGGCCCGCCGCGACGAGGCGGTCGGCGAGGGAGAGTACGGCGTCGGCCGCAGCCGCGGCGGCCCGGGTGGGGCCTATCCGGGACTGTCCTTCCGGGCCGATCACGCGGATCACGGTGCGCTCGACCTCGTCCCGGCCCTCCGGATCGACGACCGTCGCCCAGCCCGTGTGGGCGAGCAGCAGGCGCCGCCGCAGATGCATGGAGACCAGCGCGAGATCGGCCACCCGCTGCGGCCCGCCGGCCAGGAACGCCGTCTCGTACAGATTGAGTTCGGGGGCGGCGGGCATCCGCGCGGCACGAGGCTGCCGCTGGGCCGCACCCGCGGTGAGGAGGCACAGCCGGATGCAGGAGACGGCGGCGGCGCCCCATGCGACCAGAAGAAGCAGGACCCAGAGCATGGCCGAGTTCTATGCGAACCGGCAGGGAAGCGCCATAGGTTGTTCACGATATGGACCAAACTCGGTCACGGACGGTCATGGGTGGCTGAATCCATACGCCTGCCGACCCCGTCCCCTCACGAGCCGCCGCCGCAGCTGGACCCTCCGCCGGAACTCGACCCGCCGCCGCAGCTGGATCCACTGCCGGAACTCGACCCGCCGCCGCAGCTGGATCCACCGCCGGTACTCGACCCGCCGCCGCAGCTCGATCCCGAACTGCACGCGGAACCCGTCCCCGAGTGACCGCCTCCGCCGCTGGACCCGCCGCAGCTCCCACCGCCGGGGCCCGCCCCGGCGCACCACACCACCGGCACGAACGTGACGGCGGCGGACGAGGAGACCGATGAGGAGCGCACGGCGGGCCGCTGCCTGGCCGCAGCCACCAACTGACCCTGGAGCTCGGGGTAGGGGAGCGCGGCCAGCCCCCGGGTGGCCACCAGGTGGGCCGGGTCGGTCACATGGGCGTTGGCCACCCGGCAGCTTTCGGCTGCCCTGCGGCCCGCCCCGGTGATCCGTGCCCTGGCCGACGCCGCGGTGGCCAGACCGACCCCGGCCCCGGCCACGAGCGCGGGCAGCACCTTCAGGACGAAGGGGAACGGCAGGTCCCCGTACGAGTCGTGCAGGGCGTACTGCGCGACGGTCAGCGCGATGGCGACCGGGAATCCCACGAGGCACCCGATGCCCAGGGTGAGCGCCCAGGCACGGCGGGCCCGGCTCTCGCCGGGCGCGACCAACAGCCCCCGGGCGGCCAGACCGTCGCCGATCTCCTGCACCGCCGGATGCCGCATCACGGCCTCCCGCAGGGTGTGCAGCGCGCCGTTCGGGGCCGCGGCCAGCTCCTGGAGCACGGCGCGCTCCACGGCGTCCCGGGCCTCGGGCCGCTGGACCACGACGATGCCGGGCCCACCGATGCTCAGCCGCCCGTCGGTGTGCATGCGGGTCAGAGCGGTGTCCACGACCCTGGCCGGGCCGCCGCTGAGAAAGGCCTGCTCGGAGAGGTCGTGCACATACACGGCGGTGCCGCTGTCCCGCAGGCCGACGCGGCGCGTCGCGACGACCAGGAGCGTGCAGGAGACGGCCACGGCCAGGGTCAGCAGAAGGGCAAGAGCGTTCATCCGGAGTCACCTTCCGAGCAGGGTGGTACGGGCGGCGTGGACCAGACGGGCCCCTCGGCGCGGCGGACGGGGGGCGGCGCGCTCCTGCCACCAGCGGGTCAGCCTCCGGCGGGTCGCGTCGTCGGCCGGGCGGCCGGTGGCGAGCAGCTGCTCGGCGAAGCCGAGCGCGTCGCGGCGGTAACCGCCGGACATCGGCCGGTTCCTGGCGTACGCGAGGAACGCGTTCCGGTAACCCTCGCCGAGGATCTCGGGCAGCTCCGGTGCGACCTTGGCGACGACGTCGGCCCGCTTCGCGGCCAGGGCGCGGCTCTGCACCCCGAGGCGCCGGTGGTCGAAGCCGTCCGGGGCGGGGGTGCCGGCCACGAGCGAGGAGAGCAGTGCGGTCTGGGCCACGGCGGTCCGGTCACGGGCCCCGGCCGCGCGGGCGGCCGGCTCCGGGGGCCGGGAGGGCCGCTGCCGGCCGGTCCCCGGAGCGGTGGCCGCAGCGGCCAGGGTGGAGCGGATCGCGGTCAGTTCACCGGCCAGCTCGCCGGCCGGCGGGAAGTCGTCGTCGCGCTCCAGCAGGACCCCGGGCGGGTCCACGCGGGATCGCAGCTCGCCCAGCACGTCCAGGACGGGGCGGGTCACGGGGTGGGCGTGCGTGTCGTGCCAGACGCCGTCCTTCTCGACGCCGCCCGCCACATGGACGTACGCGATGGCCTCCACCGGCAGTTCGTCGAGCGCCGTCGCGGGGTCCTCGCCTCGGTTCACGTGGTTGGTGTGCAGGTTGGCGACGTCGATCAGCAGCCGTACGCCGGTGCGCTCGACCAGCTCCGCGAGGAACTGGCCCTCGGTCAGCTCCTCGTCGGGCCAGGAGATCAGGGCGGCGATGTTCTCCAGGGCCAGCGGGACGGGCAGCGAGTCCTGCGCGATCCGCACGTTCTCGCAGAGCGCCTCCAGGGCGTCCCAGGTCCTCGGCACCGGCAGCAGATGGCCCGCCTCCAGGACCGGCGACGCGGTGAGCGGTCCTCCGGCGCGCACGAACGCGATGTGCTCGGTCACCAGAGGGGTGCCCAGCAGCTCGGCGCGTGCGGCGAGGCCGGCGAGACGGCCGGGATCCGGGCGGTCGGCCCCGCCCAGGCCCAGCGAGACCCCGTGCGGGACGACCGTGACCCCGCGCTCCCGCAGGCGTACGAGGGACTCGGGGAGGTGGTCCGCGCAGAGGTTCTCCGCGACCGCCTCGACCCAGTCGATCCCCGGCAGCGCCTCGACAACGTCCGCGATCTCCGGCCGCCATCCGATGCCGATCCCCAGCTTCATGGTGTCCCCTCCCCGTCCTGTGCAGGGGTCATGACCCCGTCGTGCGGCGGTGAATCCGGAAGGGGGGACGTTCAGAGCTGAATTTGAGGTTCCCGGACAGGACCGAAGTGCTCCGTTATCTGATCGTGATGCTCCTTGCGGACTCATCGGCACCCCACCGACCTGCGGAAACGCGGAGTGACACAGATATGCCGACGAGCCGGACACTCCGGATTAATTCCACGGTCTGTTGACGGAGATCAACAGGCCTTCGCATGCTGATCGACATGCCGTCCAAGGACGGCCGCACACGCCCGGCGGAGTGTACGGGCCGGCACCGTACGACCGCCGCGCCGCGCATCCCGTAGCGCCGACGCGGGCGTGGACCGCCGCCCGGTTCCGCCTCCACCGGCGGGTACGTCCGGCGGAGAAGCCGGACTCGATCCCACCGAAACCGGCCCAGGACCGGGCCGGACGATCCGCCGTGCCCGCCGACGGTCCCCGTGGACCGGCACGGCGTCCTGGACGAACGAAGGAGAACGCAACCGATATGACCAGCACCGAGAACAGGCCGCACCTCGGCCGGCGGTCCCTGCTGGCCCGTGCCGCCGGAGTGGGAGCGGCGGCCGCGCTGCCCGTGGCCGCCGCGCCGGCGACGCAGGCCTCGGCCACCCCGGCTCCGGACCCCGCCGCCGCGGCCGCGGGGAAGCGGCGGTACCCGGCGAACTGGCCCGATCCCGAGCCCTACGGCCTCGCGGACACCCGGCAGGACCTGTGGCCCCGTGAGGACAACTCGTTCGTCCTGCCGCTGGAGCTGCGCCCCCGCGACAAGGAGCGCGGAGTGGTGTGGATGCGGGACACCTACGTCAACTGCTTCGTCGTCGACGGCCGTCCGCTCTACGTCGCCACGGGCACCACCCGCGTGCCCGGCCTCGAAGCGGCCGGCCCGTGGAACGACGGCATCTTCGTCTGGACGGCCCGCTCCCTCAAGGGGCCCTGGAAGCTGGCCGACACGACAGAGATCCGCCCCGGCGCGGAGAGGGGCAAGGTCTGGTCGCCGGAGTTCACCGACGAGAACCGGCCCGGGCGCACGGTCGTCGCCCCGTGGCAGGAGTACTGGTACGACGAGGAGTTCGGCAAGCGCGGCCAGGCGTGGGCCCCGGAGCTGCATCTCTTCCGGGGGAAGTGGTACATCGTCGCGTGCATGGGGGACCACTCCGAGAAGGTGGGCTCGTTCATGCTCGTGAGCGAGGGCGGGGTCGAGGGCCCGTACCGGCTCGTCGAGGGCAACCTCGAGAAGCCCTTCGGCGAGTCGTTCATCGGAGGGCCGAGCTTCATAAAGCCCGGCGCCTACCACCACATCGACGGCAGCCTCTACAGCGAGGGCGACGACGCCTGGCTCGTGCTGCACAACAACCTGTACGCGAAGTTCCGCGACGACATGGAGGACATCGTCCCGGCGACGGACCTCCCCGCGTTCCGGCAGACCCCCTACACGCCCGAGCCGTATCTCGAAGGCGCGTACGTGTTCAAGTACGGGGGGACGTACTTCCTCCTCCACGCCGCCTGGGACCGGACGTCGGTCGAGGCCGACGGCACCGCACGCCAGGCCTACGACCCGGGCGGCACGGGCCGTGTGCAGTACCAGTACGACGCGGTCGCCGCCGTCTCGGACACCTTCGAGGGCCCGTACTCCGAGCGCTGGACGGTCGGTGTCGGAGCCGGGCACAACAACTTCTTCGAGGATTCGCGCGGCGACCTGTGGGCGACGTTCTTCCGCAACCCGAACTTCGGCCACTGGTCCAACCCGTCACGGCTCGCCGACGCGGCCGTGCCCGGTGTCGTGCGGGTGGAGTGGACGGGCTCGAAGGGCAACCGCCTGTACGTCCAGCGCCGCGACCGTGACTGACGCACCCTACGGCTGACGCACCCTACGGCTGACGCACCCTACGGCTGACGCACCCTACGGCTGACGCACCCTACGGCTGACGCACCCTACGGCTGAGGCAGCGGAGCCATCGTCGGTGGCACCGGGCGGGAGGTGAACGACTGGTCACCGCTCGGCGTCACCGGCACCGGGACCTGCGGGACACCCGCACCCGAGGACACGGGAGGCCCCGAGGGGCTGGCCGTCGAAGCGCCGGCCGCTTCGCGCGCCAGGCCGTCGAAGTCGACGAAGCCGGTGCGCTCCAGCATCGTGATGTGGTCGAGCACGGTCTGGTTGGCGTCGGACGCCAGCTGCCGGATCAGCGAGTTGCGCGTGGTGTGCCGGACCTGCGCGATCAGGGCGAACACCTTGCCGTGCGCGGCGCGCAGCAGGTTGGCGAACTTCTGCTCGTACTCCTGGCCACTCGCGGCGGTGAGCTCCCTGAGCCATCCCTGCTGCTGCTCGGTCGGCTGGTTCGGGAGCTCCACCCCGAGCTTGGCGGCCACGTCGCGGGCCCGACGGTCCAGGTCCGTGTGGCCGACCACCAGGTGATCGCCGGCGAGCTTCACCCCCTCGCTCGGCGCGCGCTCGATGGCCTGCTGCCCCGCGGGCAGTTCCCACAGTCCGGCGAGACGCACCTTGACCAGGAAGTCCCGGTCGGTCGCGGAGAGCGGGCCCCACTGGGTCGCGACGCTGGAGGCGTTCAGATTGGCCTCGCCCGTGCCGGAGCGGTCGGCGTACGACCACACGGGAAAGGCGAGCGCGCCGAGCGTGGCGACCAGCGCGGCGATGATGAGGGCCGTTCCGTTGATGCGTCGCAGCAAGATGTCTCCCGGGCCGGTGCGTGACAGCTCGAATCAACCGCCAACTGACTCGGCGTTCAACCTACTTGGCGGTAATGCCGGTGTGGCAGTACGGGGAGATACGTATATCGGCGCAGGGATGTTCAGCCGGGTGGACAGAACGCTGGGTACGCCGGTCGGCCCGGCGGGTCAGCGGCGCAGGGCCGGGTGGTCGGCGACGACCGTGCAGGACCCCGGTGCGATCTCGGTGAATCCGGCGTCCCGCACCACCGGCAGCCCGCCGGCGGTGAGTTCGCGCCAGCGGGCGGCGTCGGGGGTGGCGACGGAGAGCGGGAACCCCGCCTCGCGCCATGCCTTGCGCTCGGTGTCCGACAGCTCCCACCAGGCGAGCTGGGCCCCGTGGCCCGCCTGGGCCATGGCCTTGCCCGCCGACATGCCGACGTCCGGACTCATCCACAGCACCGGACCGGCCGGATCGGGTGCGGCCGGAGGCTCCGGGTCGTCCAGGTCGGTGCCCGACACCTGGAGCTTGGCCAGCTCCTTGGGCCAGCCGTCCAGGGGCACCGGGGGGAAGACCCGGACCTCGGCGTGCTCGCCCGTGACCGTGATCCCGGGCAGCGCGGAGGCCTTGCGCCACTCCGCGCCGCGCGCCCGCCGCACCACCTTGCGGATCCGGGCGTCCTGCCAGTCGCGCATGACCTGCGCCCACTCGCCCTCCGCCCCGCCCTCGTCCTCACCGAGCGACCGGGGGTCCGACAGAATCGTGAGCACCGCGCGGGCCGCGGTCACCAGGGCGTCGTTGCGCGCCGGGGGGTCGGTCTTCTCGAGGTGCACCACCAGCGGCAGGACGAACTGCGGGGCCTCGTCACGGGCCGTCGGTTCCGTACGGAACGGGCTGTCGGCGGAGGCCTCCGGCGCGGCGGGAAGGGGTTCAGGAATGCTGTCGCTGCTCACGCGTCCAGTCTGCCAGGCCCCTCCGACAACGTGTTCTTGGCGGAACAGAGGCCTCCGGGTGAGGATGCCCGCTATGAAGAGCGACCTCTTTTCCAGCGAGCACATGGCGCAGCAGGCCACCGCCCCCGGCATGACCCTGCAGAACGCCAAGTCCGTCAAGTACGCCGTCAACGGTGAGATGCACGCACGTCAGGGATCCATGATCGCCTTCCGTGGCAATCTCCAGTTCGAGCGCAAGGGCCAGGGCATCGGTGGCATGCTCAAGCGGGCCGTGACCGGCGAGGGGCTGGCCCTGATGGCGGTCACCGGCCAGGGAGAGGCCTGGTTCGCCCACGAGGCGGCCAACTGTTTCATCGTGGAGATGGAGCAGGGTGACGTCCTGACCGTCAACGGCCGCAACGTCCTCTGTTTCGACGCCAGTCTGTCCTACGAGATAAAGACCGTGAAGGGCGCCGGAATGACCGGCGGCGGCCTCTTCAACAGCGTCTTCAGCGGATACGGCAAGCTCGGCCTGATCTGCGACGGCACCCCCATCGTGATCCCCGTCACCGCGCAGCAGCCGGTGTACGTCGACACGGACGCGGTCGTCGGCTGGAGCGCCCAGCTCTCCACCTCCCTGCACCGCTCGCAGAGTGTCGGCTCCATGGTGCGCGGCGGGTCCGGCGAGGCGGTCCAGCTGATGCTCCAGGGCGAGGGATTCGTGATCGTACGCCCGAGTGAGCTCAAGCCGGAGAAGTCGTCCTCTTGATCCTTCGAGGAGTCGGCCGCCGGTACGGCCTGCGCGGCCCCTGGGTGCTGCGCGGGCTCGATCTGGAGCTGCCCGCGCGCACCCTGCTCCGGATCGAGGGCGCCAACGGTGTCGGCAAGTCGACTCTGCTGAGGCTGCTCGCCGGCGTCGACGCGCCGACCGAGGGGCGGCTCACGGACCGGCCGCGCACGGCGTACGTCCCCGAACGCTTCCCCGCGGCGCTCCCGTTCACCGCGGCCGGCTACCTCGTCCACATGGGCCGCGTCCACGGGCTCCCCACCGCCGAGGCCGCCGTGAGGGCCCAGGAGTGGCTGGCGCGCTTCGGGGCCGCCGGGCACGCCCGTACACCTCTCGCGGAACTCTCCAAGGGGACCAGCCAGAAGGTCGCCGTCGCCCAGGCGCTCCTCGCCGAACCGGACCTCCTCGTCCTGGACGAGGCCTGGACCGGGCTCGACGCCGCGGCCCGCGGCGAACTGGACCGCGCCGTCGCCGAGCGGGTCGCCGAGGGCGCCACGGTGGTGTTCGTCGACCACGACCCGCGGCGGCTCGCCGGAGCGGCCGGCCTCGCGTACCGGCTGGAGGGCCGCACGCTCACCCCGGCGGCGGATTCGCCCGGTGATACCGGCCCGCGCGTCCGGATCGAGGCGACGGGCCGCCCGTCCGCCGCCCTCCCGCCAGGGCTGCCGGGCGCACCCGTGGTGGAACGGGACGCCGGGAGCCCGGGCGCGGTCCGGCTCACGACGACCGCGGCACACTCGGACACCGTGCTCCACGCCCTCCTCACGGCCCGTCCGGCGTGGCACGTCACGGGGCTCTCACAGCTCCCCGCACCGGTGCCGGCCCCCGGACCCCTCGCCACGGACGGGGCGGCCGTGGATCCGATGCCCCGTCCGGCTCCCGGCCCGGGGCCCGCGGGCACGGCCGCTCCCGTGCCGGAGCGCCCGGGGCCCGCGGGCACCGCCGCTCCCGTGCCGGAGACGGCCTCCCGCCCGGCCCGTGCGGTCCGATCACCGGTGGGTGCCACGACCGCCGTGATCCGCTACCAGGCCGCGACCCTGGCACGCTCCCAGCGGTGGCTCGCGCCCCTCCTCCTGTACACGGCGGTCCTCGGCATCGGCGTACGGGCGGGACAGCCCCTGCTGGACTCGCTCGGCTACGCCGCCGCGGCGCTGCTCCCCGCGGCCGCCTGGTTCGTGCGGCTCTGCGTCACCCAGGAGCCGCTCGCCGCCCGGACGGTCACCGCCTCCGCCGTAGGGCCGTCGCGCGCCCACCTCGCCTCGCTGCTCACCGGCCTGGGGTGTGCGCTCGCCCTGGGCGCCGTGGGTGCGGGGATCGTCCTGCTGATCAGCGAACCGGTCAGCACCGACCACACCGTCGCCGTCCCGCTCCTGCCCGCCGCGCTCGCCGGACTGCTCGCGGCCTGGTGCTCCGCGCTGCTGGGAGCGGCGGTCGGGGCGCTCTGCGCCCGGCCGGTCCTGCACCGGCACGGATGGTCGCTCGCCGCCACCGTGTCCGGCGCGCTGCTCGCCCTCGTGACCGACGGCTCACCCGCGAAGGCCGCGGTGACGGGCCTGGTCTCCGGTTCGCTCACCGGCACGGTGCGGGTTCCGCTCCTGCCCCTGGCGGGGGCCTTCGCCATCGCCGTCGCGGTGGCCGTACCGACGTCCCGGATCGCCGCTCTGCGCGAGTGAGTACGCTCGGGCGTATGGACGATGCGTACTGCGAGACGCCCGCGCCGGACCCCGCACCCGTGGGCGCGGGCCCGCCGTACGCCGAGTGCGTGCTGTGCCGGAAGCCGACCGAACACCCGGAGTCGACGAAGGGCGCCACCCTCTGCCCGGTCTGCGCGTGGCAGGAGGCGGGGCGCACCGCCTGTTCCGGCTGACGCGCGGGTGGGACTGCTCAGCCGCGCATCAGCTCGGAGACCTTGACGAAGCGGAAGCCGCGCTCGCGCAGCTCCGGGACGATCCGGCGTACGGCGTCGTCGGTGACGGGCGCCGCGCTGCGGGTGCAGTGCATGACCACCAGGGACCCCGGCTCCACCCCGTCCAGCACCTGCTCGGCCACCGCGTCCGCGTCCGTGGCGAAGGCGTCACCGCTGACCACGTCCCACTGCACCGCGGTCACACCGGTGCCCGCCAGAGCTTTCAGCGACGCGTCGTCGTAGCAGCCGCCGGGGAAGCGGAAGTACGGCACGACGTTGCGCGCCCCGGTCTTCCGGATCGCTGTGAAGGCCCGCTCCACATCGCTCCGCATGTCCGCCTTCGCTACGGCCGGAAGGCCGTAGCAGGGGGAGGAGAAGGCGTAGTGGCTGAACGAGTGGTTGGCGATCTCGAACAGGGGGTCGGTGCCGATCGAGCGGGCCTGGGCCGGATACTCCTGCGCCCACCTGCCGGTCATGAAGACCGTCGAGGGGACCTTCAGCCGGCGCAGCGACGCGATCAGCCCGGGATTGTCGAAGCGCTCGCCGTCAGCGGCACGCGGCCCCTGATCCGCCGTCATGTCGGCGTCGAAGGTGAGGGCCACGACCTTGTCGGTCCCGCCCGCCTTGCTCCCGGAGCCCTTGCCGGCCCCGCCCGCCCGTCGTTCGAAGACCGGCGTGAGGCCACCGGGGCCGGGGGCCAGGACGGGCGGCTCGCTCTCCGGAACCCGCGACGAGGATGTGGGCCCCGTCGCGGGTTCCGCCGCCGGTGAAGGAGAGGCCGTCGGGAGCGCGGCGGTCGTGGCGCGGGTCGCCCCGGAGCTTCCGCAGCCGGTGAGCACGCCACCCACCACAGTCAGCACGATCATCGTACGAACGGATTTGATCATCGAAGGACGCTAGCCGTGGTCCGGCAGATCGTGCTCGCGGCGCTCCGGCCGCCGGCCGGCCGGGCAGCCGGATCACCCGACTGCCCGTACCCCCGTCAGCGCCAGGGGCCCGTCACCGCGAACGTCGTCCCCGGCGTGTAGCAGTTCACGAACATCGTCCCGCCGTCCGGTGAGAACGTGACGCCCGCGAACTCGCCCCACTCCGGCTCCTCGGCCGTCCCGATGTTCTGCCGGCCCCGCGCCATCGGGTAGACCTCACCGCGCCGCGTCACCCCGAGCACGTGCTGTGCGCCGCCCCCGTCCTCACAGACCATCAGTCCGCCCCCTGCGGCGAGGCAGATGTTGTCGGGGGACTCGCCGGGCAGCTGGATGTCGGTGTCCGGGCCGAAGACGATCACGAGGGTGAGCCTCCGCCGCTTCGGCTCGTACCGCCACACCTGGCCGAAGTGGTCGGCGGCCGACCCCTCCGAGCTGTGCGCGAAGCTGGAGACGAAGTACACCGAGGAACCGCCCCAGTAACAGCCCTCCAGCTTCTGGGCGTGCGTGATGCCCTTCGGCCCGAAGTCCTGCAGCCGGATCGGCGTCTGGGCCGCCTGCGGGTCGGGTACGGGGACCCACTCGATCCGGTCGAAGCTCGCACCCGTCTCCTGGATCGCCGAGAGGTCGGGCACGCCGGGCACCCGCATGGCCTCCAGCGCGCCGCCCGCCCGCAGGGAGCCCGTGCCGCCGAGCGGTTTCTCGGGGAGGAAGCGGTAGAAGAGCCCGAACGGCCTCTCGAAGGCGTCCTCCGTCTCGTACACGATGCCGTTCTTCGGGTCGACCGCGATGGCCTCGTGCTGGAAGCGCCCCATCGCGGTCAGCGGTACGGCCCCGGTGCGGCGCGGATCGGCGCCGTCCACCTCGAAGATGAACCCGTGGTCCTTGGTGTAACCGTTGGTGCCGGCCCTGTCCTCGGTCTCCTCGCACGTCAGCCAGGTGTTCCAGGGGGTGGGCCCGCCGGCGCAGTTGACGGCCGTGCCCGCGATGGCGACGCGCTCGCCGCGTACGTTGCCGCGGCCGTCGAGTTCGAGGGACGTGCAGCCGCCCTTGCCCATCGGGTCGTAGGTGAGGCCCTCGACCGTGGGGACGCCGATCTTTCCGGTGTTGCGGTTCTCGTGGTTGCGCACGAGGTGGACGCGGCCGTTGCGGCCCGCGAAGGCGGCCATGCCGTCGTGGTTGCTGGGAACCTGGCCCTCGCCGGAGCGGAGCTGGTCGCCCTCCCGGGAGAGCACCCGGTAGCGGAAACCTTTCGGCAGATCGAGCAGGCCGTCGGGGTCCGGCAGGAGGGGGCCGTAACCGCTGTGCCCCCTGGCTTCGGCGGTGCCGGAGAAGAGCTCGGTGAAGGCCCCGGTGAAGGCGACCGAGGCCGCGGTCGCGGCGCTGCCGGCCAGGACCTGTCGTCGTGTTGCGAGGTGTCGGGATGCGGATGACATGAGGCAACTCCCTGTTGGCGGACAGGTGAAGTGACCCGCATGTGTGTACCACGTGCCGTGGCGCGCGGGAACCATGCGGGCCACGATGCCGCCTGTGCCCCCGGGGCGGACGAGGCCCCGGGGACGGGTGGTTCTCAGGCCAGCGACGCGGTGAGCGTGATGGTGGTGCCCGAGAGCGCCTGGCTGACCGGGCAGTTCGCCTTGGCGTCCTCGGCGGCCTTCACGAAGCCCGCCTCGTCCAGACCCGGGACCTCGCCCTCCACCGTGAGGTGGATGCCGGTGATACCGGTGCCGGGCTGGAAGGTGACCTCGGCCTGGGTGTTCAGCCGGGTGGGCGGGGTGCCCGCCGTGGCCAGACCGTTGGACAGGGCCATCGAGAAGCAGCTGGAGTGCGCGGCGGCGATGAGCTCCTCGGGGCTGGTCTTGCCGTTCGCCTTCTCCGCGCGGGACGGCCAGGAGACCGGGTACGCCCCGATCCCCGAGGAGTCGAGGGTGACAACGCCGTTGCCCTCGAGCAGGTTGCCTTCCCAGACCGTGTGCGCCTGACGCGTGGTAGCCATGCTGGATCCCTTCAAACGGTGTGCGCGGTTGGTACGGGCGTACGCGGCACCCGGAGGCACTCGTACGCCCTGCAACCCCCGAACCTACTGCGCCACCAGTCCCTTTGCGTCACGCGCCAGTGCCGTCAGCCGCGAGATGGCCCGGAAGTACTTCTTCCGGTACCCGCCGTTCAGCATCTCGTCGCTGAACAGCCGGTCGAAGGGGAGACCGGAGGCGAGCACCGGGACCTCGCGGTCGTACAGCCGGTCCGCGAGGACGACCAGGCGCAGCGCCGTCGACTGGTCGGGCACCGGCTGCACATCGGTGAGGCAGACCGCCGTGACCCCGTCCGTCAGCGCGCCGTACCGGCTCGGATGCACCCGGGCGAGGTGGTCGAGCAGGGCGGGGAAGTCGTCGAGCGAGGCCCCCGGAGTCGCGTACGCGGCCCTGGTGACCTGGTCGTCGGAGTACGGCGGCGGCGCCTCGGGCAGCCCTCGGTGGCGGTAGTCCTCGCCGTCGATCCGCAGCGGCCGGAAGTGCGAGGACAGCCCCTGGATCTCGCGGAGGAAGTCGGCCGCCGCGAAGCGGCCCTCGCCGAGCTTGCCGGGCAGTGTGTTCGAGGTCGCGGCCAGTGCGACACCCGCCTCGACGAGCCTGCTGAGCAGGGAGGACACCAGGACCGTGTCGCCCGGGTCGTCCAGTTCGAATTCGTCGATGCAGAGCAGCCGGTGGCCGCTCAGGGTCCGGACGGTCTGCTGGAAACCCAGCGCGCCGACCAGGTTCGTCAGCTCGACGAAGGTGCCGAACGCCTTGAGCGAGGGGTCGGCCGGGGTGGCGTGCCAGAGGGAGGCCAGCAGGTGGGTCTTGCCGACGCCGTAGCCGCCGTCGAGGTAGACACCCCGAGGCCCGCTGGGCTCGGCGGCCTTCCTGCCGAACCACCTGCGCTTGCCGGTGCCCGTCGCATGCGCCCCGCCGAGCCCCGCCGCGAACGAGCTGAGGACCTCGACCGCCTCGGTCTGGCTCGGCTGGTTCGGGTCGGGTACATACGTATCGAAACGCACCGAGTCGAAGCGCGGCGGCGGCACCATCTCCGCGACCAGACGGTCGGCGGGGACGCGCGGCTCGAGGGCGCACAGGGACTGCGGGGCCGTTTCGGCTATGGGGCTCTGCCCCGGCACGGCTTTGGAGGACGACACAACTCTCCACCTTAAGGGCCGTGCCAGACTGCTGGGCATGCGACGCCTGCTCCCTGTGACGGACCTGACAACCCCGCCCGCCGCCACTGCGGCCGCCGACCGCGAGTGGACGCTCGACGAGCTGGCGGACGCCTACGCCTATCCCGACGGCGGGCGTCCCTGGCTCCGGGCCAACATGGTCTCCACCCTGGACGGCGCCGCCCAGCACGACGGCCGCTCCCAGGGCATCTCCTGCCCCACCGACATGCGGATCTTCGGCACCCTGCGAGGCCTTGCCGACGTGGTCGTCGTCGGCGCCGAGACGGTGCGTCTGGAGGGCTACCGGCCGGCGCGCGCACGCGAGGCCTTCGCCGCCCGGCGCGAGGCGGCGGGCCAGGGCCCCGCCCCGGCCGTCGCGGTCGTCAGCGCGAGCCTGGACCTGGACTTCTCGCTGCCGCTCTTCGTGTCGCCGCTGGTCCCGACCTTGGTGGTCACCGGGGCGACGGCGCCCTCGGACCGGGTCCGGGCCGCCCGGGAGGCGGGGGCCGAGGTGCTGTTCGCCGGGGACGGCGCCGCCGTCGACCCGGCGCGTGCGGTCGCCGCACTGGGCCGGCGGGGCTTCAGCCGGCTCCTCACCGAAGGCGGGCCGCGTCTGCTCGGCCAGTTCGTGGCGGCAGGGGTGCTGGACGAGCTCTGCCTGACCCTGTCCCCGCTGCTGACAGCCGGAGACGCGCAGCGCATCGCGGGCGGTCCCGCCGTCACCGTGCCGGAACGTTTCTCCCTCCTCTCGCTCCTGGAGGAGGCAGGATTCCTCTTCACTCGGTACGGGAAGATCTGACACTTAGCGGAATTACCCGTTCCGGTTAGCTCCGGGTGGGCACACTTAGTCCTGCTACCCCGTGCAATTGCGGGGAAGGATGGTTTCAGCAACAGCGGCCGTCCCTGCGGCCGACGAGATGAAGCGGAAGGGCGCCTGTCGTGTTCACAAGCGTTTTGATGATCGAGAAGCCCCTCACCCCCGAGGACGTGGAATTCGTCACGACCCTCCACGGCGAGGAGCGGATCTCGTTCGTCGTGCTGATGCAGCCCCGCAGTGACCAGGCCGATGTGCTGCTGCGCGCGATCGACGACGTGGCGATCGGTGAGCTGCGGGAAGCCGTCCGCGAGGGGGAGCAGCCGGAGGGGAAGGAGGCCAGGGAGCCCGCCGAGATGGCGCTGGAGTTCTCGCTCCGGGAGCTGCGCGAGGCAGGGTCGGAGGCCGTCGGACAGGTGGTCGAGGACCACCCCCTGGACAAACTGAAGACCGTGGTCGACGACTCCGGGGCCGACGAGGTGATCGTCCTGACGGCGCCGCACTACGTCGAGGAGTTCTTCCACCGCGACTGGGCCTCCCGCGCCCGCCACAAGGTCGGCGTACCGGTGCTCAAGCTCTTCGCGCACAGCGAATAGGCTGGGGGCCGACCCAGACCCACCCCACAGCTCGGGAGAGACACGTATGGCACCCGGTATTCCTGCCGCCCTGGAACGGCCGCACTTCATCGGCATCGGCGGCGCCGGAATGTCGGGCATCGCGAAGATCCTCGCCCAGCGCGGCGCGAAGGTGGCGGGCAGCGACGCCAGGGAGTCCGCCACCGCCGAGGCCCTGCGCGCGCTCGGCGCGACCGTCCACATCGGGCACGCCGCCGGCCACCTGGCCGACGACGCGACCTCGGTGGTCGTCTCCAGCGCCATCCGGGCCGACAACCCCGAGCTGGTCCGCGCCGCCGAGCTGGACATCCCCGTCGTCCACCGCTCCGACGCGCTCGCCTCCCTGATGGACGGCCTGCGCGCCATCGCGGTCGCCGGCACGCACGGCAAGACGACCACCACGTCGATGCTCGCCGTCGCACTCTCCGAGCTCGCCCTCGACCCGTCGTACGCCATCGGCGGCGACCTGGAGGGTCCCGGCACCAACGCCACGCACGGCAGCGGCGACATCTTCGTCGCCGAGGCCGACGAGAGCGACCGGAGCTTCCAGAAGTACGCCCCCGAGGTCGCGATCGTCCTCAACGTCGAGCTGGACCACCACGCGAACTACGCCTCGATGGACGAGATCTACGAGTCCTTCGAGACCTTCGTCGGCAAGGTCGTCCCGGGCGGGACCCTGGTCGTCGCCGCCGACCAGCCCGGCGCTGTCGAGCTGACCCGCCGGGTCCGCGAGCTCTCCTCCCTCACCGTCGTCACCTACGGCGAGTCCGAGGGCGCGGACGTACGCGTGCACAAGGTCACCCCGCGTGGTCTGACCAGCGAGGTCACGGTCGTCCTCAACGGCAAGTACCTCACCTTCACGGTCTCCGTCCCGGGCCGCCACTACGCGCACAACGCGGTGGCCGCGCTCGCCGCCGGTGTCGCCCTCGGCATCCCCGCGCACAATCTGGCCTCCGCCATCGGCAAGTACACCGGGGTCAAGCGCCGCCTCCAGCTCAAGGGCGAGGCGGCCGGCGTCCAGGTCATCGACTCGTACGCGCACCACCCCACGGAGATGACCGCCGACCTGGAGGCCATGCGCGGCGCGGTGACCGACGCCCGCCTCCTGGTGGTCTTCCAGCCCCACCTCTTCTCCCGCACCCAGGAGCTCGGCACGGAGATGGGCCAGGCCCTCGCCCTCGCCGACGCCTCGCTGGTCCTGGACATCTACCCGGCCAGGGAGGACCCGGTCCCGGGCGTCACGAGCGCACTGATCATCGACGCCGCGAAGGCCGCGGGCGCCGACGTCACGGCAGTACACGACAAGGCCGCCGTCCCCGCGGCCGTCGCGGGAATGGCGAAGCCCGGCGATCTGGTTCTCACCATGGGAGCGGGCGATGTCACCGACCTCGGCCCGCAGATCCTGGACCACCTGTCGAGCTGAGGGAGCCACCGTGTCGTACGACGTCGAGAAGCCGGACGAGCAATGGCGGGCGGAGCTGACCCCCGCCGAGTACGCGGTGCTGCGCAAGGCCGGCACCGAGCCCGCCTTCGTGGGTGAGTACACCGACACCAGGACGGCAGGCGTCTACTCCTGCCGTGCCTGCGGTGCGGAGCTGTTCCGCTCCGACACCAAATTCGAGTCGCACTGCGGCTGGCCGTCCTTCTACGACCCGAAGGACACCGACGCGGTCGAGCTGCTCCAGGACAACACCCTGGGCATGGCCCGCACCGAGGTGCGCTGCGCCCGCTGCGGCTCGCACCTCGGGCACGTGTTCGAGGGAGAGGGCTATCAGACGCCCACGGACCAGCGTTACTGCATCAACTCGATCTCGCTGACCCTGGCGCCGGACGAGAGCTGAGCGGCCGCACCCCCGGTGCCCCCGGCCCTCGGGCCGGGGGCACCGGTGTGTTCACGTCCTCACGAGCTCGACCGGATCCCGCTGCACAGGGATCTCCCGCCGCAGTCGCTCGCCCTCGATGTCGAGGTCGGGCAGAACCCGGTCGACGGGGCGGGGCAGCCACCACGCGGCGCGTCCCAGAAGGTGCATGACCGCCGGTACGAGCGCCATACGCACGACGAAGGCGTCGACGAGCACGCCGATCGCCAGGGCGAACCCGATGGACTTGATGATCGGGTCGGGCATGAAGACGAATCCGCCGAAGACGGCCGTCATGATCACCGCTGCTGCCGTCACCACGCGTGCGTTGTGGCCGACACCGCTGATGACGGACTCGCGGGCGTCGGCACCGTGGACGAAGTCCTCCCGCATCCGCGAGACGAGGAAGACCTCGTAGTCCATGGCCAGCCCGAAGAGGATGCCGATCAGGAGGATGGGCAGGAAGCTGACCAGCGGCCCGGGCGTGTCGAGGCCGACCAGATCCGCCAGATGGCCTTCCTGGAAGATGGCGACGGTGATCCCGAAGGTGGCGCCGATGGTCAGCAGGAAGCCCAGCGCCGCCTTGAGGGGCACCAGGATCGACCGGAAGACGAGCATCAGCAGCAGGACGGACAGCCCGACCACGAGCAGGAGATAGACCGGCAGCGCGGCGGCGAGCTTCTCGGAGACGTCGATGCCGACCGCGGTGGCGCCGGTCAGTGAGACGGCGGCGCCCCCGACGTCCGCCACCCGGTCACGGATCTCGTTGACGGTGTCCTCGGTCGCGGCGGCGGTGGGACCGGTCTCGGGGATCACGGCCAGGAGGGCGGTGGTGCCCTTCTCGTTCATCTGCGGGGCGGCGACGGCCAGTACCCCGTCGGTGTCCGTGATGAGCGCGGCGGTCTCCTTGGCCGCCGTACCGGTCGCCTGGGCGGTGTCGCCCGACACGACGGCGACCAGCCGGCCGTTGAAGCCCTCGCCGAACCCTTCGGTCGTCAGGTCGTACGCCTCGCGGTTGGGCGATCCGACCGCCTCGGTGCTCGCGTCGGGCAGCGCCAGACGCATGTCCTGCACGGGCAGGGCGAGAGCGCCGAGTCCGACCACCCCGAGGATGAGGACGGGCACACGCAGCCGTGCCACGATCCGGCCCCAGCGGAAGCCGAAGCCGGTCTCAACCTCGACGCGGGCCGGGTCGGGTGTCCGGTCCTGGGTCCGCTGCTTGCGGGGCAGTACACGGGCGCCCGCGAAGCCGAGGACGGCCGGCAGCAGTGTGAGGGACACCAGCACCGCGAGAGCGACCGTGGCCGCGGCGGCCAGGCCCATGACCGTCAGGAAGGGCACACCGGCGACTGCGAGCCCCGCGAGCGCGATGACGACGGTGGCACCCGCGAACACGACGGCCGAACCGGCGGTCCCGGCCGCCCGGCCTGCCGCTTCCTCCCCGTCCATGCCCTCCGAGAGGTAGTGGCGGTAACGGGAGGTGATGAACAGGGCGTAGTCGATGCCGACCGCCAGGCCCAGCATGAGCGCGAGGATGGGCGCGGTGCTGGTCAGCTCCACGGTGCTGCTGAGGGCGAAGAGCCCCGCCATGCCGGCCGCCACGCCGACCAGGGCGTTCAGCAGGGTCATGCCCGCGGCCACCAGGGAGCCGAAGGTGAGGACCAGGACGAGGGCGGCGACGCCGACACCGATGATCTCGGTCGAACCGATCTCCGGTACGCCCCGCATGATCTCGCCGCCGTGTTCGACCCGCAGACCGGAGACGGACGCGCCCGCCTCGGTGAACGCCTCCCGCTGCGCGTCCGTGATGCCGTCGGCACCCGACTCGAACTGCACCTGGATCAGGGCGTAGCGGCCGTCCTGCGAGACGGCCTTGGACACGAAGGGGTCGACGGCCGCGAGGACGCCGGGCACCTCGGCGGCCTCATCGGTCACAGGAGCGACAGCCGTGGGCGTGAGCTTCCCGCCCTCGGGTGCGGCGACGACTATGGTCCCCGTCGCGCCGCCCGCCTGCGGGAACTCCCGGGCGAGCGAGTCCAGGGCCTTCTGGGACTCGGTGCCGGGGATCGAGAACTTGCTGGTGGTGGGCCCGCTGAAGGCCGCGGCGCCCCCACCGAGCAGGGCGAGCAGCAGGAGCCAGAGGGCGAGGACACGCCCTCGGCGCCGGAAGGACAGCCGGCCGAGCCGGTACAGCAGTATTGCCATGCGAAGGAGGCGTCTTTCTCTTCGGTCTGGACGGCTTCTGTCAGCTCCGGCCGGTCGGATGCCCGAGGGTTCTCAGTGCTCCCTGGACCAGTTCGGCACGCATCGTGCCGGGTTCGACATCCACGCCGGCCGCGACCGTGACAGCCACGCCGCCGATCACCATCTGCGCCGTCACGCGCGCACGGGGCTCGTCCGAACGGCCGGCCAGCGCGGCCGCGAGCTGGTCGACGGCCCGGGGGATGACGGCCAGCACGGGATGGCCGAGCATGTCGGGCAGCTCGGCGAAGATGATCTTTATTTCGAGGTGGAAGCGCATGGCGAGGCCGACGTAGCCCGTGATGGCGGATTCGACGGCCTGACCGCCGGTCAGCGTGGCCAGCTCCTCGCCCATGGAGGAGAGCCCCTCGGCCGGAGGGGTCAGCAGTTCGGTGAGGATCGCGTCCTTGCCGGCGAAGTGGTACAGCAGGGACGCCTTGGAGCAGTGCGCCTCGACTGCGATGTCGTGCAGCGAGGTTCCCTTGAAGCCGTGCTCGGCGAAGAGACGCAGTGCGGAGTCGAGAATCTGACGACGCATCGCGGAAGGCGGACGTGGCATGAGGCCACCGTAGCTGACCGATCGGTCAGAGCTGACCGATCGGTCAGGCGTTCCGGGTGACGCACGCCACATCCGCCGCGGGGGAGGGGGCGCTACTTCTCCGGCCGGCTCCGGCCGACGAGCTCTCCGTCGCGCGCCACGACCACTCCGCCGTGCACGACCATGTCCCGCCGGGGCATGTCCACGACGACCTGAGGCAGGCACTCGCCCCGCAGCAGGACGAAGTCGGCCGGGGCCCCGGGCCGGAGGTCCGCGTGCGCGAGGCCCATGACGTCCGCGCCCCCATGGGTCGCGACGCGGTAACAGTCCGCCAGCTCCTCGTCCAGGCGCACGTCCGTGACCCATCCGAGCAGATGGGCGCGGTGCAGCATGTCGGCGTTGCCGAAGGGGCTCCAGGAGTCGCGTACGCCGTCGGAACCGAGCCCGACCCGCACGCCGTGCTCGCGCAGCCGTGCGATCGGCAGCACCAGGGAGTCGGACGGCGCCACCGTGGTGAGCGCGATGTCCAGATCACCCAGTTCGGCGGCGAGGGAGCCGAGTTCACCGTCCGCCAGCCCGGGCAGGCAGAAGACGTGGCTCACGGTGACCTTGCCGGTGAGGGACAGTGCGCGCGTCCGGTCGATGATGCCGCGCAGCGCCTCGATCCCCTGCGCTCCCCGGTCGTGCAGGTGGATGTCCACGCCGATGCCGTGACGGTCGGCGATACCGAAGACGAGGTCGAGCTGCTCGTCCAGGGCCTGGTCGAAACCGCCGGGGTCGATGCCGCCGATCAGGTCGACGGCGCCGGTGCGTGCCGCTTCCTCCAGCAGCTCCGCCGTGCCCGGAGTGCGGATGACACCGTGCTGCGGGAAGGCCACGATCTGGACGTCCAGGGCGTGCCGGAGCCGCTCGCGGGCCTCCGACAGACCCTCGACCCCGGCCAGGTCGTAGGCCGGGGCCACGTCGGCGTGGGCGCGCATCGCCCGCGTGCCGCGCGTGACGGCGTGGGCCATCAGGCCGTACGCCCGTTCCGCGACGGGCCGGCGCTGACTGTGGAACAGGTCCACGTCCTGGGCGACGTAGTCCGCGATACCGCTCGCCGGCCGGCGCGACACCCAGGATCCGCCCCAGGTGGTCTTGTCGGGGTGGATGTGCGCGTCCACGAGGGACGGCAGAGCGATCCGGCCGCCACCGTCGACGACCTTCGCGCCGCGAGGTGCCGGGCCCCGTGAGACGCGGCCGTCGACGACCACGAGGTCCGTGGTCTCCGGAGCCCCGCGCAGGCGTACGTCGCGGAAGACGACGGTCCTGCTGTCGTCCGGTGCGGCACCGGACGCGGCTGCTCCGGCCGGGGCGGCGTCGGCGCGGGCGGCCGGGGCCACCACGGCCGCGGTCGTCGTGGCCGTGGTGCCGGCGAGTGCGGCGGCACCGGCCAGCACCGTGCGACGGGAGAAGGTGCCGGGAGCGGGCGATGACGGCTGCATGGGGACTCCTACTGCGGGTCGGCGCGGCGAGGGTGCGGGGGAGGGGCGGGGGCCCGGACGGGTCAGAGTGCGACGCCCGCCCGGATCACCCGCACCGGCTTCGTGAGGACGGAGACGTCGGCCAGAGGGTCGCCGTCCACGAGGATCGCGTCGCCCGCGTAACCGCGCGCGAGACGGCCCACCGTGCGTTCCAGCCCGAGGAGGCGGGCCGCGCCCGTCGTGGCGGTGCGGATCGCGTCGAGGGCGGGCAGTCCGGCCGCACGCATCAGCTCCACCTCTCGGCCGATGGGCCGCACCGTGCCGCCGGACGAGTCCGTCCCGGCGGCGAGCGGCACGCCGAGTTCGTGCGCGGCGAGGACCGCCCGTTCCAGGACGGGGAGGTAGGTGCGCCCCCGCTCGGCGAGGACCGGGTCCGTGGACTGTGCCAGGCCGGCGATGGCGGTGAGGGTCGGCGTGAAGTACGTACCCCTGCGGAGCATCTCGTCCAGAGTGCGCTCCCCGACGAACGCGCCGTGTTCCAGGGAGCGGATGCCGGCGGTGACGGCGTCGTGGCAGCCCTGCTCGCTGTAGCTGTGGCAGAGGACGCCCTTGCCCCGTCGCCGTGCCGCGGTGACGACCTCCGAGAGCTGCTCGTGCGAGTACACCTGGGTGAGCGGGTCCTGTTCGGGCAGCCCGGCGCGCTCGTTGACCCGCGTCTTGATCACGTCCGCACCACGCGCGATGTTCACCTCCACCACGCGGCGCAGGGCCTCGGCCGAGCGGACACCGTCCTTGAGCCGGGCGAGCGGGGTGAGGTCCGGGTCGGCGAGCACGGTCTCACCGAGGTCCGGGGTGACGAAGACGCCCGCCGCGGTCAGCCGGGGCGCGAGGTCGGGGCTGTGCCGGGCCAGTTCGCGGACGGCGATGTCCTGGTAGAACGACGTCGACCCGCTGCGTGCGCTGGTCGCCCCCTGGCGGACGGCGTCACGGGCCTCGGCGGCCGTGCTCAGGTGGATGTGCGCGTCGACCAGGCCCGGCAGGACCCAGCGCCCGTGCGCGTCCAGGACGTCGGCGTCGCCCGGTATACCGACACTGCCGCGTGGTCCGGCCGCGCGCACCGTCCCGTCGCGGATGACGACGACGGCGTTCTCGGTGACCTCGCCGGTCGCCGGGTCGAGGAGGGTGCCGCCCCGGATGACGAGGCTGCCGCCTCGCACCGCGCCGCCGGAGGCGCCCCGGTCCGCGGGAGCGGCCACCGCCGGAGCCGCCGCGGCCACGGTCCCGGCGAGGGCGGCGGCACCGGCGAGAACTCCGCGGCGGGTCAGCTTGCCTGAGGGTGGGGGGAGGGCTTCGACGCACATGAGAGCTCCTTGGGGGGAGTGGGCCGATGGCTACAGAATTTGTATACCAAGCATCGGACGACGGGCAAGGATCATGTCGTCGAACAGCCGTAATGCGGGATTTGAGGCCATCACCCCCGGCATGGCGCACGTGTGAGATCGGCTTGGTATACAAGCCGCAGGCCTACAGGCCCTTGCCGGGTATCAGGCGTCGCCGAACAGCGAGCGAAGGGCGACGGCTCGGCTGTCACGTACATGCAGGAGCGTGCAGGCCGCAGCGGCCTCCACGTCGCCGGCGGAGATGTGCCGGAACATCTCCGCGTGCTGGGCCCGCATGTGGGCGGGCTCCTCGCGCATGCCGAACAGCAGCCGGAGCTGCCAGCTCAGCTGCTCCATGGTGCGTGCCAGCAGGGGGTTGCCCGACATCGCCACGACACCCTCGTGGAAGGCGGTGTGGGCGGCCACCTCGCGTGTCCCCTCGTCCGACGCGGCGGCCGACTCCGCTTGGCGGAGGGTGGATTCGAGAACGGCCAGCCCTCCGCTCCGGCCCCCCGCCACCGCACGGGCCGCGAGCCGCGACGCCTGGACGGCCAGGGGCTCCCAGACCTCGTACAGGTGCTCGACATCGGAGTATTCGAGGCGGCGCACGCGGACGCCGCTGTGGGGGAGCAGCTCCAGCAGACCTTCCGCGACCAGCGCGCGAAGTGCCTCGCGTACGGGCACGCGGGACATGCTGAGCTCCTCGGCGACCTCCCGCTCGACGAGGCGGGCGCCCTGCGCGTACCGCCGGTCGACGATGCGCTGCAGGACGGCTTCACGCGCCCTCGCGCTGAGCGAGGCCGGCACCGGCGCCCCCGGCGCACGTGAACCGCTGTCGCTTCCGTCCGCCACCTGTTCCGCCTTGAACCTAGTCCTCGTCGGACCCGGACCCGGACCCGGACCCGGACCCGGACTCCGCGGCCGCCTCGGCCCGCAGCAAGGGGTGCACCACCCCGGGGAACACCCTGGCCCGTACGACCTCCTCGGCCGCACCGCCCTGCACCACGGTCTCGGCCACGCCCCACGGGCGCCCCGCCAGGTGGACGGTGAGCGTGTACGACGACGAGCAGCCCATGCACTCGTAGCGGTCCGCCCAGACCTCGACGTCCGTGACACTGCCCGGGTAACGCTTCACATGCCGGTGCCGGGCATGGCAGTGATCGCACGTCTCGCCCGGCTCACACGTACCGCCGCACGGGCACGGCACGTCCAGCGACTCCGCGGGCTGCCACCGCTGGACGAGCCGGGCTTCGCCGGTGGCGCCCATGTCCTTCATCGCCTTGAGATTCCGCGCGGCGACGTTGTACGACTCGCCGGTCGCGGCCATCCGGTCCCGGATGACGTCCTTGCGTCCGCGGTTCGTCGTCATGCCGTCTCCTCCTGGGGTGTCACGCAGCCCGCCAGGAGGCACACGAGATCAGAACGTCCCACGGTACCCGCCGCCGGCAGCGTCCGGCGACCTCGTCACGCCCTCCGGACCCGCCCCGCGATGCGTCTGCCGAGGCGCCCCAGGGAGCGGGGCGGCCGGTTCCAGGTGCGGAACGCTTCGAGGGTGCGGCTGCTTCCCTCGCGTTCCACGGCCTCCTCCACCGCCGCGAGCCCCTCGGGGGACAGGGCGCGTACCGCGGGGCGCAGCACCTCGTCGAGCAGCGCGGTCCGGGCCCGGGCCCAGCCGGCGCCCGCGTGCGGGTGGGCGTTCCACACGGTGAAGCAGTCCGCCACGTACGCGGGATCCGCCCGCAGCAGCGCCAGGACCGGATCGCGGCGGGCCGCCCTGCCGTACGCCGCGATCAGCTCCTCGTCCCCGCTGTGCACGAACGCGTACAGCTCGTCCCCGGGCCGGGCCGGAGCGAGCAGCCGCTCGGCCAGGGCGCCCAGGGCGTGCTCCAGGGCCAGGGGCTCCGCCGGTTCGGCCTGGCCACGCAGCACCCGTATCCGGTCCGTCCAGCCGGGCTCCGCCGTTCCCGAGCGCATGTCGCGCGCGAAGTCCAGCAGCATCAGGCAGCCGCGTGCCCCGGCGCCGATCTCCTGCGGGAAGCCGCGCAGCAGGTCGTGGGCGAGCTCGGGAGCGTCCTCGTCGCCGACGGGCGCGGAAAGCGCGGCGTCGACCAGGAGCGCCCAGGTGCCGGCCGTCCGGTGGGCGTCGGACGTGGTCTCGCCCAGCAGCGACCGGGCCTCGCCCGCCGTCGGGGTGGCCTCGCCCCACACCAGGCCGACGGCTGTCCGCAGCACCAGCGGCTCGGCGAACGGGGACATGCCCGCCGCGCGCAACACCGTGTGCAGGGCCCCCACCCGGTCGGCGCCCCGTGCCTTCGCCCCGGGTGCCTCGGCGCACATCCGCAGATGCGGCAGCGCCTGGGTCCCGGTGAACGGCAGGGCCACCCGGACCAGCAGCCGTTCCGTGTCAGCCGGGCGGTCCGGGGCGAGCCGGTCCAGCTCACCCAGGAGCGCCGTACGGACGTCGAACTGCTCGTCCAGCAGGTCCGGCAGCGCGCGGCACGCGCCCGCCTCGGGGTCGTCGAGCAGTGCGCGCGCCAGTCGGCCCACCACGCCGGGAAGCAGTTCCGCGCGGTCGACGCCGAGCAGCCGGGCGATCCGCAGCAGCTGGACGGTCCTGGCGACGCCCCCCGGCGACGCGGCGGAGAGCTCGGCCAGCAGCTCGTCGCCGAGCTCCTCGACCAGTTCGGCGAGCGCACGCTCCCCCGCGGACTCCTCGAACGCCGAGCGCGCGGGTGGCTCCAGGTCCACGTCGCCGCCCCGCACCGCCTCCGTCACCAGCAGCGCGGCCAGCGGCGCGGTGACGGCGGCGGGGCAGCGGCCGTCGAGCGCCGTCAGCAGCCGGAGCGCCGCCGCGCACTCGGCGGCCGTACGGTCGTCGGCGGGCGCGGTCAGGGCGTCGGTCAGCTGGCGGGTCCGCTTCTCGTCCAGCGCGTAGGGCCGCTCGGCCGCCCAGTCGGCCGCCGCCGCCCGCTCGTCGGACCCGAGCGCGATGCCGGCGCCGAGCGCGGTGACGGCGAGCGGCCCGGCGGCGAACGGTTCACCCGGCAGCTCCGCAGCCTCCCGGAAGAGCTCGGGGGACCGGCTCCGCCAGATCCGGGCGGCAGTCCCCGCCCACGCGTCGTCCATCGCCCCGGAAGGGCGCGGACCGGAGGCGGTGTGCACGCGGAAGCGGGGGTCGCTGAGGTCGGGCGCGTCCTCGGGAAGGACACCGATGACCTGGTGCGTGGCGAGTCCGGGGTGCCGGGTGTACGTGGTGAAGGTCAGCCGTTCGGCGTGCTCCGGGGGCAGCACGGCGGTGGCCAGCGCGACCCACCGGGCCACGTCCGCGCTCTGCCGCTCCACGAGCACGACCGGCGGCGCGGACGGGTCCTCGCTCACCCGGCGCAGATCGCTGAGCACGGCGGCGAGCCACGGGCTGCGGGCCACGGCGAAGTCGCCGAGGCCTTCCCGGGTGAGCCCCCGCGAAGGGCCGTGCGCGGTGAGCATGGAGGTCAGGGGATCGGGCGGCATGCGGTCCGGCGGCGCGGAGAGCCACCCCGCGGCCCCCCAGGCGGCGACCGGCGGCACCCGGCCGGGTATCGGCGTACCGGGCAGGAGATGTACGGCGTGGGCGTGGAACCCGCCCGTGCCCGTGGCCACCGTACGGCTGAGCAGATGGCTGCCGTCGGAGAGCAGGGCGAAGCCGAACGCCACGGGCAGCGCGCGGAGTCCGGCATCGGGGAGCCGCTCGGGAGTGCCCGCCGGAGCGTCGTACGCCAGGATCGGCGCGGCCTCCGCGCGCACCGGCCCGGGTATCGCGGGGTCCACGGCGGTGAACCGGCCGGAGGGCGCCCCGCCCCCGGCCACGACGGAGGTGTAGTGCAACTGCGGGAGGCTCATGCGTAGGCCCTCATCGTCCCTGCCACGTGCGTCCCCGTCACACGCACCGGCCGCCGCTCGCCGCCCTGTCGGTGCGGCCCGGCCCGGCGGAGCGACGACCCCGGCGGGGAGCTTTCCGTAGTCGTGCGGGCGACGCTATCAAGCCCTGACGCCCCGTTGGGACCCCATGGAGGGGGCGGAGGCCCTAGGTTGACCGTATGACCGAGGTGACGCTTTCCGCGGGAGTGGTGGAGTACGAGGACACCGGTGGCGACGGGCCCGTGGTGGTCCTGCTGCACGGAGTAGCGATGAACGGTTCGCTCTGGCGCCACGTCGTCGACGGTCTGCGCTCCGACTACAGGTGCGTCGTGCCCACGCTGCCGCTGGGAGCCCACCGCAGGCCGATGCGCCCGGACGCCGATCTGACGGTGCTCGGAGTCGCCCACCTGGTGGCGGAGTTCCTGGAGAAGCTGGACCTCCGGGACGTCACCCTGGTGATGAACGACTGGGGCGGGGCGCAGGCCCTCGTCGCGGACGGCCGGGACCAGCGGATCGGCAGGCTGGTGATCACTTCCTGCGAGGCGTTCGACAACTTCCCGCCCGGCCTGCCGGGCCGGAATCTTTACGCCGCGGCCAAGGCGCCCGGTGGGCTGCGGTTCGCCTTCGCCCTGCTGAAGTCGAAGCGGATGCGCCGGCTCCCCCTGACATGGGGATGGATGAGCAAACGGCCGGTACCGCACGACGTGATGGACGAGTGGTTCCGGCCGCTGTGGACCTCCGCCGCGATCCGGCGGGACCTGCGGGCGTACGTACTCGGGGTGCCGCCCAAGGACGAGCTCCTCGCCTGGGCGGAAGCGCTGCGCACGTTCGACCGACCCGCGCTCGTCGTCTGGGCGACGGAGGACAAGGTCATGCCGATCGCCCACGGCCGGAGGCTGGCCGAGATACTGCCCAAGGGCGAATTCGTGGAGATCGCCGACAGCTTCACGCTCATCCCCGAGGACCAGCCGCAGCGGCTGAGCGAGGCCGTCAAGGCGTTCGTGCCGCTGTCCTGAACGCGCCCCGGCCGGGTGCGAGAAGCGCGGACACGCGCTTCACACCCCCGGCCGGGGGTGGATGGCAGGGGCCTCAGCTCGCCACCGCCCCGGTGCGACTGCGCATCCCGAACCCCGCAAGCAGCGCGCCGGCGGCACACAGGACCGCGGTGACGACCACCGCGGCGTGCATGCCGTTCACGAAGGCGTTGCCGCTGCCCTCGATCACGGCGGCCCTCAGTTGGGCCGGCATGTCGGCGGAGACCGGCGAAACACCCATGGACACGGCGTCCTTGGCGCCTTCGAAGCCGGTCGCCGCCTCGGGCGGCACACCGGCGGAGGTCAGCTCGCCCGTCAGCGTCGAACCCACCTTGCCGCTGATCAGGGAGACCAGCACGGACGTGCCGAGCGCACCTCCGATCTGCAGCGAGGTGGCCTGGAGCCCACCCGCGACGCCGCCGTCCTTCCGCGGGGCGTTGCCCACGATGGCGTCGGAGGACGCGGACATCACCATGCCGACGCCCAGACCGATGGCGAGGAACGGCGGCCACATCGCGGTGAACGCCGAATCCGCGTCCCAGGTCAGCATCCACAGCGAGGCCGCCGCCTGGAGGACCATGCCGGCCGGCATGGTCACCCGCGGGCCGAAGCGCTGGGTCAGCGCGGCGCCGAGCGGTGCCGCCACCACGGTGGCCAGGCTGAACGGCAGGGTGCGGACACCGGCCTCGACCGGGGTGAAGCCGCGCACGTTCTGCAGGTACAGCATCACGAAGAAGATCACACCGAGCATCACGAAGAAGTTGATCGCGGTGACGATCGTGCCGATGGTCAGCGAACGGTTGCGGAAGAGGCGCATCGGCAGCAACGGGTGCTCCTGGCGGGTCTCGTACCAGCAGAAGACGGCCAGCACGGCCAGGCCCGCGACGATCGACCCCAGCGTTCCACCGGAGGTCCAGCCCCAGGTCTCCCCCTTGACGACGCCGAAGATCAGGGCGACCAGACCGACGGCGAGCAGGAGCACGCCGGGTACGTCGAAGCGGTGGTACCCCGTGGAGTCCTTGCTCCTGGGGAGGACGAACAGGCTGAACGCCAGCGCGAAGACGCCGATGGGGGCGTTGATGTAGAAGACCGACTCCCAGTTGACGTGCTCGATGAGCAGTCCGCCGACGATCGGGCCGAGAGCGGTGGAGCAGGAGGCCACCATGGCCCACAGGCCCACGGCCATGCCGAACTTCCGGGGCGGGAACACCGCGCGCAGGAGGCCGAGGGTGTTGGGGATCAACAGGGCGGCGAAAAGACCCTGGACCGCCCGGAAGGTGATGACGCCCTCGATCGAACCGGAGAGGGCGATCGCGACCGAGGCCAGTGTGAAGCCGACGGTGCCCGTCATGTAGACCGTGTGCCGCCCGAAACGGTCACCGAGCTTTCCGCCCAGGATCAGCAGGGCGGCCATGGCGATCAGATAGGCGTTGGTGACCCACTGCAGATCGGCCGTGGACGCGCCGAGGTCCCGGCCGATCTCGGGGTTGGCGATCGCGACGACGGAGGAGTCGAGGTTGACCATGAACAGACCGATGGCCACGGCGATCAGAGTCAGCCAGGGGTTGGTACGCCTGCTCCGGGGCGCGTCGGGCGGACTGCTCTCGGGCAGGGCGGAGGTGTCCACGGTGGTGGAGGACATGCGGAAGCCTTGTCTGTGGAACTCGGTACGGAGGAAGGGGACTTCGGGACAGCGGAAGGCGCGCCCCGGCTACGACGGCCGCGCCGGGGGAACCGGTCACGGCCGGGCCCGGTGACGGAGTCAGCCGAGGGGGGAGTGGAGGCCCCGGTTCAATGAGGTCAGTGCGCCCAGGGCGGCACCGAGAGCGTCGAGCTCCCCCTCGGTGAGGGTGCGCAGCGCGCCTGCCAGATGGGCTTCCTTGAGCCCCCGCGCCTCGGCGAGCCGCTCCCGGGCCGTGGACGTCGGGTGCAGATGGGCGACCCGCTTGTCGGCCCCGTCCTGCCGGCGTTCCAGCAGCCCCCGGTCGGTGAGCTGGGAGACGAGGGCGCTGACGTTGTTCGGCTTCATCAGCAGGGCTTCGGCCGCATCCCTGACGGTGATCCCTTCGCGCTCCTCGACGAGGAACAGCAGAGCCAACTGGCCGTCAGGGAGCCGTGGATGCGGGAAATCGCGTGCGACCTGCCGCTCCAGACCCCGGTGCAGCGCAGGCAGGGACGCCACGAGCGCGGAGGCTACGTGGTCGAGGTCCTGGTCGGGCGCGGTGGGGTCGGGCACGCCCACAGCATAGGTACCGGAACATAGCTATGTCAACATACCTAAATGTGGGGCGGTCCACCGGGTGGTATATGTGCCGTGAAGAGAGCCCCGAGGCGCCGCGCACGCGGTCGAGAGAAGGACCGTGGACAAGCCGACGCACTTGATCGAATTCGAGGCGATGCTGCTCGGGCGGCACCTCCAGCCGGGCGCGTCCCGGTCGAGGAGCGGCGGCGGACACCTCGACCGCAGCGCGTACACCTTGCTGAGCCGGATCCGTATGGAAGGCCCGATGTCCATCGGACAGCTCAGCGACGCCTTCGGCCTCGACGCCTCCACCCTGAACCGGCAGACCGCCGCCATGCTGCGGGCCGGCCTGGTCGAACGCATCCCGGACCCCGACGGGGGCATCGCCCGCAAGTTCCGCATCACCGGTGCGGGTGAAGACAGCCTCGACGCGGAGCGTGCGGGGAACATCAGCGGTCTGGAGCGGGTCATGGCCGACTGGTCGCCCGACGAGGTCGCGACCTTCGCCGCGTACCTCAAGCGCTTCAACGGCGACATCGAGAACCTCGACGGACGGCCCTGGCCCCGGCCCTGCGTGAAGCGCAGCTGCGGCGGCGCTTAAGAAATCCTCGATGGACCTGCGGTCCGGCGTGCGGCATGGTCTCTGTGACGGCAGCAAGCGGCGGATGACGCGCTCACCTGCTCCGTCCGCCCCCCCCAGCCACCCCGGGCCGCAGGCCGCCTTCGGCATGCCCCCTGCCCGGGGTGTTCACCAGGTACCAGGTACAGGGAGCCGCAGCTGTGAAGGCACTCGTGAAGCACAAGGCCGAGCCCGGACTGTGGCTGATGGACGTGCCGGAGCCGGAGACCGGCCCCGGGGACGTGCTGATCAAGGTGCTGCGCACCGGGATCTGCGGCACCGACCTGCACATCCGCGACTACGACGGCTGGGCGCAGCAGGCCGTGCGCACCCCGCTCGTCCTGGGCCACGAGTTCGTCGGCGAGGTCGCCGGAATCGGCGCGGACGTCGTCGACATCAAGATCGGCGACCTGGTCAGCGGCGAGGGCCACCTGGTCTGCGGGAAGTGCCGCAACTGTCTCGCCGGGCGCCGGCACCTGTGCCGCTCCACCCTCGGGCTCGGGGTCGGCCGCGACGGGGCGTTCGCCGAATACCTGGCGCTGCCCGCGTCGAACGTATGGGTCCACCGGGACAAGGTCGACCTCGACATCGCCGCGATCTTCGACCCGTTCGGCAACGCCGTGCACACCGCGCTCTCCTTCCCCCTGGTCGGCGAGGACGTGCTGATCACCGGCGCCGGCCCGATCGGCATCATGGCCGCCGCCGTCGCCCGCCACGCGGGCGCCCGCAACGTCGTCATCACCGACGTCAGCGAGGCGCGGCTCGACCTGGCCAGGAAGGTCGGGGTGGACCTCGCCCTGAACGTCGGCGGAGCGACCGTCGCCGACGGCCAGCGCACCCTCGGACTGCGTGAGGGCTTCGACATCGGCCTGGAGATGTCCGGACGACCCGAGGCCATGCGGGACATGATCGCGAACATGACGCACGGCGGCCGGATCGCGATGCTCGGACTGCCGTCCGCCGAGTTCCCCGTCGACTGGTCCCGCGTCGTCACCTCGATGCTCACCATCAAGGGCATCTACGGCCGCGAGATGTACGAGACCTGGTACGCCATGTCCGTACTCCTGGAGGGCGGGCTCGACCTCGCCCCCGTCATCACCGGCCGGTACGGCTACCGCGACTTCGAAGCCGCCTTCGACGACGCCGCGAGCGGACTCGGCGGCAAGGTCCTGCTCGACTGGGCCGCCTGACGCTCCTCGTACGCACCCGTATCCACCTGGGAGACACCCCTGATGTTCGATTCCGTACGCGATGACCTGCGCACCACCCTCGACGAGATCCGCGACGCCGGACTCCAGAAGCCCGAGCGCGTCATCGGCACCCCGCAGTCCGCCACCGTCGCCGTCACCTCCGGGGGCCGCGCCGGTGAGGTGCTCAACTTCTGCGCCAACAACTACCTGGGCCTCGCCGACCACCCCGAGGTCGTCGCCGCGGCCCACGAGGCGCTGGACCGCTGGGGCTACGGGCTCGCGTCCGTCCGCTTCATCTGCGGCACCCAGGAGGTGCACAAGGAGCTGGAGCAGCGGCTCTCCGCCTTCCTCGGGCAGGAGGACACGATCCTCTACTCCTCCTGCTTCGACGCCAACGGCGGAGTCTTCGAGACCCTTCTCGGCCCCGAGGACGCGGTGATCTCCGACGCCCTCAACCACGCCTCCATCATCGACGGCATCCGGCTCTCCAAGGCGAAGCGCTACCGCTACGCCAACCGCGACATGGCCGACCTGGAGCAGCAGCTCAAGGAGGCGTCCGGGGCCCGGCGGCGCCTCGTCGTCACCGACGGCGTCTTCTCCATGGACGGGTACGTCGCCCCGCTCGCGGAGATCTGCGACCTGGCCGACCGCTACGGCGCCATGGTCATGGTCGACGACTCGCACGCAGTCGGTTTCGTCGGCGCCGGCGGCCGGGGCACCCCCGAGCTGCACGGCGTCATGGACCGCGTCGACATCATCACCGGCACGCTCGGCAAGGCGCTGGGCGGCGCGTCCGGCGGTTACGTCGCGGCGCGCGCCGAGATCGTCGCGCTGCTGCGCCAGCGCTCGCGCCCGTACCTCTTCTCCAACTCCCTCGCCCCGGTCATCGCCGCAGCCTCTCTCAAGGTCATCGACCTGCTGGAGTCCGCGGGGGACCTGCGCGAGCGGCTGAACGCCAACACCGCGCTCTTCCGCTCCCGGATGACCGAGGAGGGCTTCGACATCCTGCCCGGCGACCACGCCATCGCCCCCGTCATGATCGGGGACGCGGCGAAGGCAGGCCGGATGGCTGAGCTCCTCCTCGAACGCGGTGTGTACGTGATCGGGTTCTCGTACCCGGTGGTCCCGCAGGGGGCCGCGCGCATCCGCGTCCAGCTCTCCGCAGCCCACTCCACCGACGACGTCAACCGCGCCGTGGACGCGTTCGTCGACGCCCGGGCCGCCCTGGAGGCGTAGAACCGTCTCACGATCTGGGATCATGGGCGCATGATCGATGCACGGCGGCTGCGCATCCTCCGTGCGGTGGCGGACCACCGCACGGTGACGGCCGCGGCCGCCGCGCTGTATCTGACCCCCTCCGCGGTCTCCCAGCAGCTCGCCGCCCTGGAGCAGGAGACCGGCCACCGGCTGGTCGAGCGCGGGGCGCGGGGGGCCCGGCTGACCGTGGCGGGGGAGATCCTGCTGACCCACGCCAACGCGGTGCTCGCCCAGCTGGAGCGGGCGGAGGCGGAGCTCGCCGACTACAGCGCGGGTGTCGCGGGGACGGTCACCGTCGCCGCGTTCGCCACGGGGATCGGGCTCGTCCTCGCCCCCGCGATCGCCGAGCTCACCCGCACGGCCCCAGGCATCCGGGTCCGGGTGCAGGACGCCGAGGGCGACGCCAGCGTGCCCATGGTGCTGGACCGGCAGGTCGATGTGGCGGTCGCCGTCGAATACCGGGGCGCGCCCGGTGACGACGACCGGCGGCTGACCCGGGTGCCGCTGTACTCCGAACCCTTCGACGCGGTGCTGCCGGTCGGCCACCGTCTCGCGGGCAAGGACCACGTCGCCGTCGCCGATCTCGCCAAGGACGTGTGGATCGGCCCGTACCCCGGTAACCCCTGCCACGACGTGGTGGTCCTGGCCTGCGAGTACGCCGGCTTCGAGCCCCAGCTGGAGCACTCGTCGGACGACTTCCACGCCGTCGTCGCCTTGGCCGGTGCGGGTGCCGGGGTGGCGCTCGTGCCCCGCTCGGCGCTGCGCGGCACGGAGCTAGGCCGCGTCGTCGTACGGCCTGTGGAGGGCGCCGCTCCGACCCGGCGGGTCTTCGCCGCCGTACGGCAGGGGGCCGAGGGGCACCCCCTGATCAAGCCGGTCCTGGAAGCACTGCGCGCGGCGGCCGGGCCGGCCTAGGGTCTCTCGCTCGGACCATGCCGGGCTCGCGTGCCCTGGCGCCGCGCCTCGCAGCGTTGTCGTCAGTCCTTGGGTCAGCCGACACGACCGACCCGGGAAAAGGCGCTGCTGTCCAGATGCGCGAGGAGATCGGCCGGGTTGCGGTACACCTCACCGGCCCCGGCCTCCACCAGCTCCTGTCGGGCGATACCGCCCGACAGGAGTGCCACGGCCGTCACGGACGCGCCGGTCGCGGCTTCCATGTCCCAGACCGAGTCACCCACGTACACCGTCTCCTCGCTCGTCCCACCGGCAAGCTCCATCGCGTGCCGGATCGGTGCGGGGGACGGCTTCCCCTCGTCCACATCGTCCGCACTGGCCGTGTCGGTGATGACGTCGTCGGCGTCCAGCACGCGCCGCAGAGCCTTGAGCTCCGGACCGGACGCAGAGGTGGCGAGAACCACCTTCCACCCCCGAGCCGCCAGCGCCCGCAGCAGGTCAGCCGCTCCGTCCACCGCGACCAGCCGCTCGAAGTACGTCGCGTACAGCGCTGAGTGGGTGCTGCTGATCAGCTCGTCCCGTTCGCTGTCCCGCCCAGCTCCGAGAAGGTGCTCGATCAGATCGGCGGAGCCCAGGCCGATGGCCCGGTGCACCGCGGTCATGGGCACCGTGTGCCCGGCTTGTCGAAAGGCCTCCCACCAGGCTGTTACGTGGAGGTAGTTGGTGTCCACGAGCGTTCCATCCACATCGAACAGGGCGGCGCGAACCATGACACTCCTTCTGGTGGGCCGGGGCCACCGGCTCCGTGAGGTTTCGGCGTGACCGCCGGGGCTTCCTCCGGACTCTTCCCGGGATCAACGAATGCAGTCCGTGGTGTGCCGCGGCGGCCGGCGCGCAGATGGTCCGGTCAGTGGGAGTGAGGCTCCGAGGGGCCGGTGTCCCCCATGCCCCTGCGATCCTGGTCCGTCCACTTGCTGGTGTCCCGGGGCGTGACATACGGCTCCTCCCTCTGCGGATGGCCGCCGATGACGGCCCGCTCACGAGCCGACTCCGCATCGAACTCGAGACCGAGCAGAATCGCCAGGTTCGTGATCCACAGCCAGACGAGAAAGATGATCACGCCGGCCAAGGCACCGTAAGTCTTGTTGTACGACCCGAAATTCGCGATGTAGAAGGCGAAGGCCGCCGACGCGACCATCCAGATCACCAGCGCCAGCAGGCTGCCCAGCGACACGAACTTGAAGCCCCGCCCTTTGGCGTTCGGCGCCGCCCAGTAGAGCATCGCCAGCAGCATGGTCACCAGCACCACCAGGACGGGCCATTTCGCGATCGACCAGACGGTCATTGCTGTGTCACCAATGCCCAGCGCGGTACCGAGCCTTCGCGCGAGGTCACCCGAGAGAATGACGATCAGCGCACTCGCGCAGGCCAGCACCATCAGCGCCAAGGTCAACCCGACCCGGACCGGGAGCACCTTCCAGGCCGGCCGCCCCTCGGGCACGTCGTACACGGCGTTGGACGTCCGGATGAACGCCGCCACGTAGCCGGACGCGGACCACAGTGCGGCCAGCAGTCCCACGATCGCCATGACCAACCCGGTCCCGCTGCTGGACTGCAACTGGGTCACCGCGTTCCTGAGGACGTCGCGCGCCGCCCCGGGAGCAAGCTTCTGAATGTTGTCCAGCACGGTCCGGGTGTTCGACTCACCCGCGATCCCGAGCAGGGAGACAAGAACCAGCAGCGCCGGGAACAGCGCCAGGATTCCGTAATAGGTCAGTGCCGCCGCCCGATCGGTGAGCTCATCCCGCTTGAACTCCTTGAGCGTGCGTCGTAGCACTGCTCCCCACGACGCTTTACCGACCTTCGTGGGCGTGTCCGGTGCATCACGCTCCACCTCCGGGTCCGGGCCGGCACCCCCACCCTCGCGCGGCCCGGTGCTGTCCCCGCTGTTCTGTTCGTTCGGCATGTGGATCAGACAATCCCAGGCGCGCCCGCCGCGCGACCGCACAGCGGGCCCATGCCTCCAGGCGGACCAGCCGCCGGGTGGCCCTACCGGTACCGCTCCGGGAGGGGGGCGCCGGTGGGGGCGTGGTGGGGCCGGGCTCCCCGCGAGTGCTGGGCGGTCTGCGGGTAGCCGGTGTGGAACGCCGGAGCGAGGGTTCGCGAGGGTACGTCGGAGTGCTTGCTCCCGTGCTGCTGGTGTGTGCCGTACACGACCAGAGCCCAGGCCAGGCAGGCGAACGCCGCCGTGTGCAGGAGTGCGCGGACGATGTTCCAGGTGACCCACTTGTTCTCGAAGTCCGCGCGGACCGTCGCCAGGTGTCCGGCGTGGCCGGGATCACCGGCACGCGCGAGCTCGTCGTTCAGGGGGACGTTGACGCCACCGGTGACGGCGAAGGCCACCAGGTACAGCACCAGTGCGGCGATCAGCCAGGCCAGTGCGGGACGGCCTTGGCCACGCCAGGCCAGGACGACGGCCAGGCCGAGGAGAGGGATCGCCCCCATGAACGGGAGCATGAAGACCGGGTTGAGGATCGCCTTGTTGATGCCCTGCATCGCCTCGACGAGGGTGCGGTCGGACGAGCGGGCCAGGCCGGGCATGACCGCGTAGGCGAAGGCGGCGAACAGTCCGGCCATGAGCCCGGCGGAGAGAGTGGCGGCGAGTAACACGCCCGTCTGAAGGTGCCTCATACTGCGTCCTCCTGGTTCCAGATCGCTTCGACGACCACGTCGCCACGGCTCAACACTCGGCCGCGGGTCGGTCATCGGCAACGGCGGTTCCCGCAGGGCGCGTTAACCTGGCGGTTAACGCGGGAACGAGGAGCGGCACCGAGACCGGGGGCAAGATGGAGATCAGGGACATCGAGATCTTCCTGACGCTCGCTCAGGAGCTGCACTTCGGCCGGACCGCCGAACGGCTGCACGTGTCCCCGGCGCGAGTCAGCCAGGCGATCAAGAAGCAGGAGCGGCGCATAGGCGGCGCGCTCTTCGAGCGCACCAGCCACCACGTCCACCTCACCCCACTCGGCCGGCAGCTCCACGACGACCTGCTGCCGGTGCAACGCGGTCTGCAGCAGAGCCTGGAGAGGGCCGCGCTGGCCGCGAAGGGGAAGACGGAGGTGCTGCGCCTGGGCATGATGTCCAGCAACAGCGAGGATCTGCGGCCCGCCCTCACCGCGTTCGCGTCGCGCCGTCCCGGCTGCACCGTGCAGATTCGCGCCGTGGGTTACGACGACCCGTTCTCCGCCCTGCGCCGAGGCACGGTCGACGTCCTGCTCGCCTGGCTCCCCATCCGGGAACCGGACCTCACCGTGGGACCCGTCGTCTACACCGAGCCCGTCGTGCTGTGCGTGTCCTCCACGCACCGGCTGGCCACCCGTACCTCCGTCTCCTACGAGGACCTCGCCGACGAAGCCGTTCTGACCGGCGCGGCCCCGGACTACTGGCGCGAGGCGCTGGTCCCCACCCGCACCCCCAGCGGACGGCCGATCGCCAAGGGGCCCGCCGCGGTCGACGGCATGCAGCTGCTCGCCATAGTCGCCAGTGGGGAAGCGGTCTGCCCCGCGCACGCGCACGCGCTGCGTTACTACGCCCGGCCGGACATCGCCTACATTCCCGTCCACGACGCCCCACTCGGCCGCTGGGCACTGTGCTGGCGCACCAGCAGTGAGACCGACTCGATCCGCGATCTGGCCGAAGTCGTCGAGGAAACCGGCCCGTTGACCCTTTGAGCGCCCCGCGGCACCGGCAGCCTCGCTGTAGTCGCCCGCAGGGCACCGGCCGCCGCCTCACGCCGGCTGCAGCAGGTCCCACCGGTTGCCGTAGAGGTCCTCGAACACCGCGACGGAGCCGTACGTCTCGTGCCTCGGCTCCTCCAGGAAGCGGACCCCGGCGGCCCGCATCCGCTCGTGATCACGCGCGAAGTCCTCCGTGTGCAGGAAGAAGCCGACCCGCCCGCCCGTCTGCGCACCGACGCTCGCGAGCTGGGCCTCGTCCTTGGCGCGCGCGAGCAGCAGCCCGGTGCCCGTGGTGCCACGCGGCCGCACGACGACCCAGCGGGAGCCGTCACCCCGGTCCGTGTCCTCCACCAGCTCGAACCCGAGGGCGCCGGTGTAGAAGGAGAGGGCCTCGTCGTAGTCGCGGACGACCAGCGTGACCAGGGCGATGAAAGACATGGGGACCTCGTCCTCGACGTACGGACACTGTGTGAGTTATACGTAACACTAACGCGGCCCGGGCCCGTGCGGGGACAATGCCCGCCATGGACACGATCGACCTCGCCACGCTGGCGGACCGCGCCCGGGGCCTCGCCGCCGGGGGCCGTCGCCGCGTCCTCGGCATCGCGGGTGCGCCCGGAGCCGGAAAGTCCACGCTGGCCGCCCGGATCGTCGAACGGCTCGAAGGCCGTGCGGTCCTCGTCCCGATGGACGGCTTCCACCTGGCGGGGGCGGAGCTGGAACGTCTCGGCCGGGCCGGACGCAAGGGCGCCCCCGACACCTTCGACGCCGCCGGGTACGCCGCCCTGCTCCGGCGGCTGCGCGACCCCGACGGCCAGGACCCGGTGTACGCGCCCGCCTTCGACCGGGCGCTGGAGGAGCCGGTGGCCGGGTCCGTGCGTGTTCCGGCGGACATCCCGCTCGTCGTGACCGAGGGCAACTACCTGCTGCTGGACGAAGGACCCTGGGCGCCGGTGCGCGGACTGCTGGACGAGGTGTGGTTCCTCGACTCCGATCCGGGGCTGCGGGTGCGCAGGCTCGTGGACCGGCACGTCCGCTTCGGGAAGCCGCGCGCCTGTGCCGAGCGCTGGGTCGCCGGATCCGACGAGCGCAACGCCCGGCTGGTCGAGCGCCACCGAGACCGGGCCGACCTCGTCGTGCGGCTTCGCTGAGCGGGGCGCGGCAGGGCGCATTGTGCCGCCCCGCCCCGGCCCCGCGCGGCCATGGGTCGCTACGCGCTAAGGGCTGTCCCGTAATCCCTGGTGGATCAGCGCATGGCGTCAGATGCGGTGCATCGCAAGGCGGAGGGGCGTTCGCATACTGGATGTATTCGGGCGTTCCGACAACGCAGCGAGGTGCCGTAGCTGTCGTCGTGCGCCCGCCAGGGATTACGGGACAGCCCTTAGCCGGCGTCGCGCGGCGACAGCCGCCGTGTGATCCGGTCGAACAGCTCCGTAAGCGGCTCGCCGACATCCCGGCCGAACTCGGTCAGCCCGTAGGTGACCTGGGGCGGCGTCGTCGGCTCGACCTCCCGCCAGACCAGACCGTCCTGGACCAGTGCCCGCAGAGTCTGGGCGAGCATCTTCTCGCTGATACCCCGGATGCTCTCGCGCAGCTCGTAGAACCGCAGGCTGTTGCTCCGCAAAGAGATCAGCACCCAGATGCCCCACCTGCTGGTCACATGGTCGACCACATCGCGCGCGGGGCAGTCCGTGTGAAACACGTCATACCGCTCGCCCGTCTCGACCCGCCTGCGCTGGACACCTTCCACCATGTCATGAGCTTACCCTGAGGTACGTCCTTACCAAAAGTTAGCTCATGCTCCTACCGTCAAGCCCACAGAAGGCATCTGACAAGGAGCTGAACATGATCGTAGTGACCGGGGCCACCGGAAACATCGGCCGTCCGTTGACGCAGGCCCTGGCCGAGGCGGGCCGGCAGGTGACGGCGGTGTCGCGGCACGCGGCGGCGGTGCCGAACGGCGTCCGCCACGTGGTGGCCGACCTTGCCGAGCCGGCCGGCCTCAAGCCCGCGCTGGCCGGGGCGGAGCAGCTGTTCCTGCTGCTCTCCGGCGACCTGCACGCCACGGGGGCCAACCCTGCCGACATCATCGGCGACGCCGCGGCCGCCGGGGTCCGCCGGGTCGTCCTGCTCTCCACGCTGGGCGTGGTGACCAGGCCCTCGGGCGGAACGCGGATCGCTATGCGCGCACTGGAGGACACGCTGCGGGAGTCCGGCCTGGAGTGGGTCATCCTGCGGCCGGGCGGCTTCGCCTCCAACGCCCTGTGGTGGGCCGAGTCCGTCCGCACCCAGCAGGTGGTCGCCGCGCCCTTCGGTGACGTCGGCGTGCCGATCATCGACCCGGCGGACATCGCCGCGGTCGCGGCGGCCTGTCTGCTGGACGACCGGCACACCGGCGGCGTCTACGAGCTGACCGGCCCGGAGGTGATCACTCCGCGCGGGCAGACGGAGGCGATCGCCACCGCGCTGGGCTCACCTCTGCGGTTTCACGAGCTCACCCGCGACGAGGCCAGGACCGCCATGGCCCGGAGCATGCCGGCGGAGCTCGCCGACGACACCCTGGACATCCTCGGCTCTCCGAACCCGGCCGAGCTGCGCGTCAGCCCGGATGTCCAGCGGGTCCTCGGCCGCGCGCCGCGCCCCTTCACCGACTGGGCCGTCCGCAACGCCGACGCGTTCCGCTGAGGCATGTGCATCGGCACGGCCGGTTCGAGCCGGACAGGAACAGCGGCGTACGGCTTCGTCGAGCCGGGCGCGGCACACCCGGAATCCTGCTCGCGTCCGCCCCGGCGGCCGGGCAGGATGCTGTGTGCCGCGTCGCCCCGCCAGGAGGTCCTCATGTCCAGCACCGACCAGCCCGTGCCCTTCACCGCCGACGACTACCGGGCCAGGATGACCCGCGCCGCCGAGACGGCCGACGCGGCCGGCCTGGCCGGCGTGCTCGTCGCGCCAGGCCCCGACATGGTCCACCTCACGGGCTACCGGCCGACCGCGGACACCGAGCGCCTCACCCTGCTCGTCCTGCGGGCGGGCCACGAACCCGTCCTCGTCGTACCGGCCCTGGAGGCGGCCGACGCGGAACGCGCGCCGGGTTCACCCGCCCTCGCCCTGAGGGAGTGGACCGACGCGGCGAACCCCTACACCCTGACCGCCGGGCTGCTGCACGCCAAGGGCCGGTTCGGGATCAGCGACAACGCCTGGGCACTGCATCTGCTGGCCCTGCGCAAGCTCCTCCCCGACTCCTCCTACGCCTCGCTCACCGAGGCTCTGCCGATGCTGCGCGCGGTCAAGGACGCGGCCGAGCTGGAACGGCTCGCCGCGGCGGGGGCCGCCGCCGACGCGACGTACGAGGAGATCCTGAAGGTGCGCTTCTCGGGCCGGCGGGAGAGCGACGTGGCCGCCGACCTGGCCGCCCTTCTCACGGAACACGGGCACTCCCAGGTCGACTTCACCGTGGTCGGCTCGGGCCCGAACGGCGCCAACCCGCACCACGAGGCGGGCGGCCGCACCATCGAGGGGGGCGACATGGTCGTCCTGGACTTCGGCGGGCTGATGCACGGCTACGGCTCCGACACCTCCCGCACGGTCCATGTCGGCGAACCCACCGCCGAGGAGCAGCGGGTCCACGACGTCGTGCGCGAGGCACAGGAGGCAGGCTGCCGTGCTGTCCGGCCCGGGGTCGCCTGCCAGGAGATCGACCGGGCGGCCCGTGCCGTCATCACGGAGTTCGGCTACGGCGAACGCTTCATCCACCGCACCGGCCACGGCATCGGCGTCACCACCCATGAACCGCCCTACATGATCGAGGGGGAGGAGCAGCCGCTGGTCCCGGGGATGTGCTTCTCCGTCGAGCCGGGCGTCTACCTCCCGGGCCGCTTCGGGGTCCGCATCGAGGACATCGTCACGGTCACGGGAAGCGGGGGCAGGCGGCTGAACGCCACCGCCCGCGAACTGGCGGTCGTCGAGTAGCGGTTACAGCCGCCGGCGGGTCCCGGCCCCGGTGGACCGCCCTCGCTCACGCGGGCCGAGCGGGGCGCGTGACCTCCCAGGCCGCCTCGATCATCCGGAAGATCTCGTCCACCGCTCCATCCGGATCGGCCGCCTCGCGGGCCAGCGCATGGGCGTCGACCACGAACCGCGCGATCGTCCGGCTCGCCGTCGTGCCCCGCGCCAGTCCGGGACCGGCGGCGATGGCCGTCGCCAGCGTCTCCGCGTGGCGCAGCCTCATCGACTCCTCGTACTTCCGCAGGGCGGGCGACCGGTCGATCATGCGCCAGATCGGCGCGCCGTCGCGCGCCGTGCAGTGCCGCACCATGGCCAGGATCTCGACCTGCAGCGCGGGGATGAGCGGCTCGTTCGGGGCCCGGCCGGTGACCGCCCGCGTGAGGCGTTGCTCGAAGTCCTCGTCCTGCTCGAAGACCAGGGCCTCTTTCGAGGCGAAGTGGGAGAAGAGCGTGGTGACGGCCACGTCGGCCTCGGCGGCCACATCACGGATGCCCACCGCGTCGTAACCGCGTTCCAGGAAGAGCCGCAGGGCGGCGTCGGCGATCCTCTGGCGGGTCGCGGCCTTCTTGCGCTCACGGCGTCCGGGCGGCTCGGTCATACGTGCACGCTATCAGCTAGGAAATCGTAACCGTTTCAAAACACTAACCGTTAGTGCTACGGTCCACCGCATGAAGAAAGTGAGCTTCGCCGAGTTCGGCGGTCCGGACGTTCTGCACCTCATAGACGCCGAGGAGCCCCACGCGGGTCCCGGCCGGATACGCATCGCCGTGCGGGCGGCCGGCGTGAATCCCGTCGACTGGAGGGTCCGCGAAGGTCAGATGCTGAAGGCCCATCCGACCGAGCTGCCCGCGGGGGTCGGGCTGGACGCCGCCGGGGTGGTGGACGAGGTCGGCGAGGGCGTCGAGGGGGTCGAGGTCGGCGACCCCGTGTTCGGCGAGGGCTCCAGCACCTACGCCGAGTTCGCCGTCCTGTCGGCCTGGGCCCGTATGCCCGAGGGGCTGACGTTCCAGGAGGCCGCCGGGTACCCCTCCGTGGTCGAGACCGCGCTGCGCGTCATCCGCGAGGTCGGCGTGCGGCCCGGGGAGACGCTGCTCGTCAGTGGTGCGTCCGGGGGAGTCGGGTCGGCGGTGCTGCAGATCGCCCGCGACCGCGGCATCGCGGTGATCGGCACCGCCGGGGCCGCCAACCAGGACTATCTGCGGAGCCTCGGAGCCCTCGCCACGACGTACGGCGACGGCTGGGCCGAGCGGGTGCGGCAGCTGGGCCGTGTCGACGCGGCGCTCGACCTGGCCGGCTCGGGCGTGATCCGCGAACTCGTCGGGCTGACCGGGGACCCTCGGAAGGTGATCTCCATCGCCGACCTCGACGCACCGGCGCACGGTGTCCGGTTCTCCGGGGTGGCCGGGAGCGTGCCGGACGCGCTTGCCGAGGCCGTCCGCCTCATCTCGCTGGGGAAGCTCCACATCCCGGTCGAGAGGTCCTACACGCTCGCCGAGGCCGCGGCGGCGCACATCGACAGCCAGGCCGGTCACTCGCGCGGGCGCCGGGTCATGGTCGTCTGAGCCCCCCCACCCGGCCGCACAGGCTCGCGAGGGGGAAACCCCTTGTCCGGAAAGCGAGTTGCCCGGCGCCTGAGGCGGAAGCGCCCTCACGGTCGTAGGATCCGTACGCTCCTCGCACCGGCGGGGAGCGTACGAGGGGGGATACCGGATGGCCGGCATTCTGACGATGAGTCACCCGAGGCGACAGGAGGGCGTCGCTCCCGAGCCGGTCGCCCGCAAGATCGACTTCTTCGTCAAGCCGGGGCCGTCCCGGACCGTGGCCCACGTGGAACGGGAGCTGCCGCCGGGCGGCGTGCCCGCCTATCTCGCGGCCCGGGGCAGCGGCGCGCGCTCCTTCGTCCTGTGGGCGGACGAGTACCGCGGGGCACGGGCCGCCACCGTGGTGACCGTCTCCTGCGGGAAGGGGACCTCGGTGTATCAGGTACTCGGCGCGCAGGGCTCCTGTGCACCGTCGTACGCGAGAAGGCGTTGAGGAGGGGGCTGCGCGTCCGGTGGACGGTGAGCCGGCCCGGCGCACCCGACGCGGTGGGATACAAGGGCCGGATCTTCTGGTGGTGCGTGTGGTGGCTGTTCTCGCCCCTGCTGCCGTTCCTCTTCGTGGCGGCCGTGTTCGGTGGCGACGTTCCTCGTGGACCGGGCCGCATCATCTGGCGCGAGGGCGGCCGGGTGCCCCTGGAGTTCAAGGCGCACGGAAACCAGCTGCATCTCCAGGAGGCCTTCCTGGACCCGCGGTCGGGGGCCGCCGTACTGGCCCTGGTCCGCTCCTTCGACGGCGCTCTGAACTCATGGGACCGGGGCAAGATCTGACGGCCGCCCGCAGGGGGCGCGGCCTCAGTCGTCGGCCAGCACCACGCACGACTCCGGCGGCAGGTGCAGCACCCCGTCGTCACCCGGGGCCTCGGCCGGCTCCCAGGCGGCCAGCACCCTGCCCCCGGGCGCACGGCGCCGGCCGGCCCCCAGCGGGATGGCGGCCGGCTTCCCGGACAGGTTGACCGCGATCCGCAGATCGCCCCGCCGGTAGGCGATCCAGCGGGCCTCCTCGTCGTACGCCGTCCGCACCGACGCCAGATCCGGATCGGAGAGGTCCGGCAGGGCGCGGCGCAAGGCGATCAGCTCGCGGTACCAGGCGAGCAGCCGGGCGTGGGGCTCGAGCTCCGGTTCGCTCCAGTCGAGGCAGGAGCGGGCCCGGGTGTCCGGGTCCTGCGGATCGGGGATGTCCTCCTCGGCCCAGCCGTGCGCCCCGAACTCCCGCCGCCTGCCGTCGCGCACGGCGTGGGCCAGCTCCGGGTCGGTGTGGTCGGTGAAGAACTGCCACGGGGTGCGGGCGCCCCACTCCTCGCCCATGAAGAGCATCGGGGTGAACGGCCCGGTGAGCACGAGCGCCGCGGCGCACGCCTGAAGCCCGGGGGAGAGCCCGGCGGCGAGCCGGTCACCGAGGGCACGGTTGCCGATCTGGTCATGGGTCTGGGCGTAACCGACGAAGCGGTGGGCGGGCGTCCGCGTGACGTCGACCGGGCGGCCGTGCGTGCGGCCCCGGAAGCTGGAGTACGTGCCGTTGTGGAAGAACGCCCTGGTCAAGGTCTTGGCGAGGGCGGCCAGCGGGGCGGCCGCGAAGTCGGCGTAGTAGCCCTGGGACTCGCCGGTGAGCGCGGTGTGCAGGGCGTGGTGGAAGTCGTCGTTCCACTGGGCGTGCAGCCCGATGCCGCCCTCCGTGCGCGGAGTGGTCGTCCGCGGGTCGCAGAGATCGGACTCCGCGATCAGCCCCAGCGGTCTGCCGAGCTCCGAGGCGAGGGCGTCGACGGCCGTGGAGAGCTCCTCCAGGAAGGTGAGAGCCCTCCCGTCGGCCAGCGCGTGGACGGCGTCCAGCCGCAGGCCGTCCAGGCGGTAGTCCCGCAGCCAGGCGAGCGCACTGCCCAGCAGATACGCGCGCACCTCGTCCGAGCCGGGAGCGTCGAGATTGACGGCCGAACCCCAGGGGGTGTGGTGCGTGTCCGTGAAGTACGGACCGAAGGCCGGCAGGTAGTTGCCCGAGGGGCCCAGGTGGTTGTGGACCACGTCCAGGACGACCGCGAGGCCCAGACCGTGCGCGGTGTCGACGAAGCGCTTCAGCCCTGCCGGACCCCCGTAGGGTTCGTGCACCGCCCAGAGCGACACCCCTTCGTACCCCCACCCGTGTGTGCCGGGGAACGGACAGACGGGCATCAGCTCCACATGGGTGACGCCGAGGTCCACGAGGCTCCCGAGCCGCTCGGCCGCGGCGTCGAAGGTGCCCGCCTCGGTGAACGTGCCGATGTGCAGCTCGTAGAGGACGGCGCCCGGCATCCCGCGCCCCGCCCAGACGGTGCGCCAGGCGTGGGTGCCGTGGTCGACGACCGCGCTCTCGCCGTCGGGACCGTCCGGCTGGCGGCGGGAGCGCGGATCGGGCAGCACGGGGCCGTCGTCGAGCGAGAACCCGTAACGGTCCCCGTCCGCCGCCTCGGTCTCCGTGGTCCACCAGCCCGCGCGCAGCGGGTCACGCTCCATCGGCCGGCGGCCGCCCGCCACGCACAGTGCGGCAGAGCCGGCCTCGGGGGCCCACACCTCGAACTGCATTCAGCACTCCTCGTCCATGAACCTGATGCCTCGCCGGAGGCCCCACGATCGGCGGAATTCGCACGCACGGCCCCAGGACACTGGAACGAGCCCGTAAGTGGCGATTAGGGTCTGGTCCTGATCATTGCCCTAGCGGGTTCTGCTCATTCGCGGCGAGCCCGGGCAGTAGTGCCAGGTCTCCCGTTCGGATCAGGCTGTCTCAGGGAGCGGCGCGGGAGCGCGCGAGCCCGGCATGATCCAGACGAAAGGCCCTGGGTCCCTCCTACGGCTGCTGGAGGCCGAGATGACCGTGCCGACCTTCCCACCCGGCTTCCTCTGGGGAGCCTCCGCCTCCGCTTTCCAGACGGAAGGGGCCTTCGACGCCGACGGCAAGGGGCCCTCCGGCTGGGACGCCTTCGCCGCCCAGCCCGGCCGGATCAAGGACGGCACCGACACCACCCGGGGCACCGGCTTCCACGAGCACTACCGCGAGGACGTCGCCCTGCTCGCCGGACTCGGCGCGGACGCCTTCCGCTTCTCCATCAGCTGGCCCCGTGTCGTACCCGGCGGCAGCGGCGCGCTCAACCCGGCGGGGCTGGACTTCTACGACCGGCTCGTCGACGAACTCTGCGCCCACGGCATCGCCCCGGCCCCGACGCTCTACCACTGGGACACGCCGCTCCCGCTGGACGAGGCGGGTGGCTGGCTCAACCGGGACACCGCCTACCGCTTCGCCGAGTACGCGGGCATCGTCGCCGAACGCCTCGCCGACCGGGTCCCCATGTGGATCACCATCAACGAACCGGCCGAGGTCACCATGCTCGGCTACGCGCTCGGCGAGCACGCCCCCGGCCGCACGCTCCTCTTCGACGCCCTGCCGGCCGCCCACCACCAACTGCTCGCGCACGGACTGGCCTTACGGGCACTGCGCGCCGCCGGAGCCGGCAACATCGGCATCGCGCTCTCCCACTCACCGGTGTGGACGGCGGGGGAGTCGGACGAGGACCGCACGGGCGCGGAGCTCTACGACACCCTGACCAACTGGCTCTTCGCCGACCCGGTCCTCACCGGCCGCTATCCCGACGAGGGCTTCGCCTCGCTGATGCCGGGGCCGGTCGAGGACGACCTCAAGGTCATCTCGGCGCCCCTCGACTGGTACGGCGTCAACTACTACAACCCGACGCTCGTCGGCGCCCCGCGCCCCGAAGCGCTCGGCTCGTTCTCCGGCTACACCATGCCCGAGGGGCTTCCCTTCGGCATCAGGGAGATCGAGGGCTACGACACCACCGACTTCGGCTGGCCCGTCGTCCCCGAAGGGCTCGCCGAGACCCTCGGGCAGCTGAGGGACCGCTTCGGCGACCGGCTGCCGCCCGTCTACATCACGGAGAACGGCTGCGCCGTCGACGAGCCCGTCGCCGACGGCCGCCGCATCGCCTTCCTGGAAGGGCACCTGGAGGCACTGCGTACGGCCATCGACGCGGGCGTCGACGTGCGCGGCTACTTCACCTGGTCACTCACCGACAACGTCGAATGGACCGAGGGCGCCAGCAAGCGGTTCGGCCTGGTCCACATCGACTACGAGACGCTGCGCCGCACGCCCAAGGAGTCGTACGCCTGGTACCGCGACGTGATCAGCGCGCAACGCACCGGGGGCTCGCGGGGGACGGCGCTCACACCAGGTGGACGCGCTCCTGCGTGATGCGGTGACCGGCCCGGGCGAACGCGGCCGCCATCGGCGTGTTGCCCCGGTCCGTCGCCCCCGCGACGGACGTCGCGCCCTCGGCCGCCAGGAAGTGGGTGCACTCGACGAGCAGGTCGTAGCCGTAGCCGTGACCGCGCTCCTCCGGAACGACCCCGATGAAGCCGATGCAGGGCCCGCCCGGATTGCGGGCCGGCACATGGATGCCCGCGAGACGGCCGTCCGGGGTGTACGCGAGCTGCCACCAGGAGCGGGGCGAGGGGCACCAGTTGAAGAAGTCCAGCTCCTCCTGGGCGGCCTGCTCCAGACCGCCCGGCCCCTCGATGGTGCGCCGGGCGTGGGCGTCCAGCGTCTCGGAGTGGACCCGGCGCAGGACGTCCAGGACCACCGCGTCGTCGGGCTCCGCGCGGAACTCCAGCCGGCCGGGCCGCACGGGCAGCCCGTCGGCGGGCGTCCACTCGTAGCGGTAGCGCTCGACCAGCGGCTTCATACCGGCCGCCTCGGCCGCCGCGATCCGCGCCGAGGCCGCCGCCCGGACCGCGGGCACGTCCCGCCAGCGGGGCGGCACGATCAGCTCGTACTCGACGGACCACGGTGCTCGGCGCAGCAGTTCGGTGCCCGCGGCCTCCTCGCCCTCGGCGAAGTCGAAGTAGTTGAGCAGCACGGGCTCGGTGTCCTCGGGCCCGCCCCACCAGGCCGCCCTGGCGACGACGACGCCGTCACGCAGGGCCACCCAGGACCACTCGGGCCGGTACTCGCCGCCCTCGTCCACGGTGGCGTAGCGGTGGCCGAACGCGGCACGGCCGACGAGAGAGTGACCCTGCAGGGAATCGAAGAGATATGCGTCGCTCGGGGTGAGCGAACGGATGACCGGAACGGTCATGGTGGTGTCCTCCGGGGACTCGGCGCCCCCGGTCAGACCGAGTCCGACACCGTCCTGCGGACGGGACGGGAGCGCGTGAACGTGGTGCTACGGGTGGTGCCGATGTCACGCACGTGTCTCGCCTCCTTCCTCGTCCTGGGCAGGCGCCCGAGGGGGTGCCGGGCGCCGACACTACGGCCTCCGGCACCCCGCGTCCACCGGTTTACGGCTGGTCCCACACCATGTCGAAGGCCCGCTCGAAGTTGACGTACCCCAGGCGCTCGAAGGACCTCGCCATCGGGACGTTCCCGAGGTCGGTCGCCGCCCTGATCCGCTCCACACCCTCCTGCGCGGCGAGCACCCGGGTCCCCTCGGCCAGGATGTCGTCGATGTAGCCGTGGCCCCGTTGCGCCGGCAGCACCCCGATGTAACTGATCATCGGGTGGTAGTTGTTGCGCGCCGGAATGACGAAGCCCACCGGCTCACCGTTCGGCAGCTCCGCGATCCGCCACCACTCCCGAGGCGTCCTGAGACCGGCGAACTCCTCGTCGTACTGCTTCTCCGCCGCCTCGCGGGCGCTCAGGCCGGAGGCCAGGTCCGCCTGGCCGTGGGCGTCCAGGGTGCCTTCCATCACCGGGGTCATCAGCGCGACGAGGTCCTCGCGTCCGGTGACCCGGCGGAACACCAGCCGGCCGGTGTCCTCGGGCACCGGTGTGCCGGCCCGCCACTCCAGACGCAGCCGCTCGACCAGCATCCGGGCGCCGCTCGCCTCCATGACCCGTATCCGGGCCTCCACGACATCGCGGGCGGCGGGGTCCTCGCGCCAGTCCGGCGGGATGTAGCGACCGTACTCGGGCCGGGCGGACCCGGCGGGAACGACCGCGGCGGTCGCCTTCTCGACCAGTTCGAGCCCGATCGTCCCGCGCTCCGGCTCCGGCAGGGTGTCGTCCAGGTCGAAGAAGTCCAGGAGCTGAGGGCTGCCGCCCTCCTGGCCCGTCCACCAGGCGATCCGCCCCACCACGCGGTCGCCGCGCAGGGCCACCCACATCCACTCGGGGCGGCGACGGCCCGTGGCGAGGTCGTCGGCGAGCTCATGGTCGAGCACATAGGGCAGCCGGAGGAAGAGACCGAGTTCGTCCGCTCCGGTGAGCGGACGGATGGTCAGTTCCGGTGGAGCATGGGTCACAGAGTCTCCTCGACGCGAGTGCCGCCTACGACGGCGGCAGCGCGCGAGGATAACAAGTGCCGGGCCCCCGGCGAGCGGCATCCACCCACTGCGGCGCAGGTCAGGGTGGCCGGAAACGGGCATCGTCTGGACACCTCGGGCCTGTCGGCCGACAATCGGTGCTGTGACGTCCTCCTTCGAGCACTACACGTATCCCGCGCGGCTCTCGGACGCCGAGCGCGACCGTGTACTCGGTGTGCTCCGAGACGGCGCCGCACAGGGCAAGCTCTCCCACGACACGTTCCTGCGACGCATGGAACTCGCCCTGACCGCCCGGCGCTCCGAGGAGCTGAAGGCGCTGACCTCGGACCTGGAGTCGGGCGGGCGCTGGTCCCGCAACCTGTTCCGCGCTGTGGGCGGGGTCTCCGCCTTTCCGGCCCGGGTGCGCAGGGCGTGGCAGTCCGAGCGGCTGCCCAGACTCCTGCTGCCCGTGCCCGGACCGCACCCGCTGCGCATCGGCCGCGACCCGGGCAACGGGCTTCGGCTCAGCCACGAGACGGTGTCGCGGCTGCACGCCGAACTGACCGCGCACGGCAGCCGGTGGATCCTGCGCGACCTGGGCTCGACGAACGGCACCTGCGTCAACGGCCAGCGGGTCGTCGGCTCGGTCGTGGTGCGCGACGGCGACCAGGTGAGCTTCGGCCGGATGAGCTTCCGGCTCTGCGCGTCGCTGCCCGTGCCCCCACCCTGAGCGAGCGCACCGCTCAGCGCCCCGCCCTCACCAGCAGCGCAACCGGCCGGTCCGCGAAGAGCTCCGCCACCCGGACCACGGGCCCGGTGAACTCCCGTCCGGCGGACAGAAGATCGGCCCACGGCCCCTCGTCGGGCAGCGCCAGCTCCGTGTCGCGCCAGCCGCCCTCCTCGTCGAGCCGGAGCGACAGCCGGGTCACCGCCGTGACCACCTCGCCGGACCGGCAGAACGCCAGACAGTGCGCGGCCGCCGGGCCCCGCGCCGCCAGCGGGGCGTAGGTACCCGACTCGGCGAAGAGCTCCGGGCGCTCCCGGCGCAGCCGCAGCGCGGCCGTGGTCAGCGCCGCCTTCTCGTCCTCACCCCCCGAGGGCCTGCTGAACGGCCTCCGGTTGTCCGGGTCGACCAGCGCGATGTACTCCCGCTCCGTGCCCTGATACAGGTCGGGCACCCCGGGCATCGTCAGATGCACCAGCGCGGCACCGAGCACATTGGCCCGCACGAAGGGGGCGAGCGTGTCCGCGAAACCGGTCATCATCGACCGGGCCTCGCCCGCGTCGCTGCCCGGACCGGCCGCCACGAAGTCGGTCACCGCCCGCTCGTACGCGGGATCCGGCTCCGTCCAGCTGGTGAACAGCCCGGCCTCGCGCACGGACTTCAGCAGCGCGGGCTCCAGCCTGCCCGCCATCTCACCGGCGGGAAGGCCCGCGCAGCCGTACGCCGACTGCCAGGCCTGCCAGGCCAGCTGGGGGTCCGGGGCCGGCACGGAGGCCGCCCCGGCCAGCCGCGCGACCAGCGCGGACCACCGCTCGGGACATTCGGAGAGGACCGCGATCCGGGCCCGTACGTCGCCGCTGCGTTTGGTGTCGTGGGTGGTCAGCACCGTGCCGGTGGCCGGCCAGTCCCGCGCGATCCGGGCACAGAAGGCGTGGAACTCCTCCGGGCCCACCGCCGGCCGGCCCGGATCGCCGCCCACCTCGGTCGCCGAGATCAGCGGGACGTAGCGGTAGAACGCCGTGTCCTCGACCGACTTGGCGTGCAGCGCCGACGCGGTCTGCGCGAACCGGGCACAGAACGCCACGTGCTCCGGTCCGTCGCCGAGCCGGCCCAGCGCCAGATCCCGCACCACATCGACGGCGTCCGCCTCCTGGGCGACCGAGAACACCGCCCTGGCGTCCCGCACCGCCTCGGCCGGCAGTGTCGACTCGGCGATCTCCGTGAGCGGACCGCCCGCGGTCACGTACGGCCGGTAGACGGGCACCCGCACCAGCAGCTCGCGCACCGCCGTGTGCAGCGCCCACGGCGCGTGGTCCCGCAGTGCGGCGTCCCCGGCGCACGCCTCGACGGCGAGGCGGGTCAGCCACTCCGTCTCGGCGGCCAGCTCATGGGTGACCACACGGTACGCCGCGCGGCGGACGGTCGCGGTCCAGTAGCCGCCGCGGTCCCCGGGAGGGCCCGCGAAGTCCCGGTAGCGGCCCAGCAGGTCGGCCGCGCCCATCGGGTCGGTGAACACGCCGTCGATCCGGTGCAACGCGTCGTACCCGGTCGTGCCCGCGACCGCCCAGCCGGCCGGCAGGGCCTCCGGACCGGTGAGGATCTTCTCCACCACCGTCCACCGCCCGCCGGTGGCGTCGCCGAGCCGCCCGAGATACGCGGCGGGGTCGGCCAGCCCGTCAGGGTGGTCGACGCGCAGCCCGTCGACGACCCCGTCGCGGACCAGTTCGAGGATCTTGGCGTGGGTGGCGGCGAAGACCTCCGGGTGCTCCACCCGGACACCGATCAGATCGGAGATCGTGAAAAAGCGCCGGTAGTTCAGCTCCGTCCTGGCCAGCCGCCACCAGGCGAGCCGGTAGTGCTGGGCGGCCAGCAGCTCATCCGGCGGGAGGTCCGCCGTACCCTCACGCAGGGGGAACTCCAGGTCGCCGTACCGGAGCACCGGCGTGCCGTCGTCCCGGATGCCCGGCTCGATGCTGCCGCGCTCCTCGCCGAACCGCCCCGCCAGCACGGGCAGCAGCACCTTCCCGCCGCCCGCCGCCCAGTCGATGTCGAACCAGCGGGCGTACGGGGACTCCGGGCCCTCGCGCAGCACCTCCCAGAGCGGCAGGTTGTGCCGGGGCGCTGCGGCCATGTGGTTCGGCACGATGTCGAGGATCAGCCCGAGGCCGTGGGCGCGAGCCGTGACGGCCAGCTCCCGCAGCCCCTCCTCGCCCCCGAACTCGGCCCGCACCGTGTGGTGGTCGACGACGTCGTAGCCGTGCCCCGAGCCGGGCACGGCCTCCAGGACGGGGGACAGATGCAGATGGGAGACGCCGAGCTCGGCGATATACGGCACGGCGTCCGCGGCGGCGGCGAACGGGAAGTCCGGTTGGAGCTGCAGCCGGTACGTGGCGGTGGGCGTCATGGACTCGTACGTACCCACCCGGACGCCTCTCTCCCACCTTCTGCGCCACCCGGACCGACCGGTCGGGCCCGCCCGGTCGGTCCGGTCACCCCAACGGCCTACGCCGGACGCTTGAGCACCGTCAGGCTCCGCCCGACGAGCGTCACCCGCTCGCCCGCCGACACCTTGGGGCCCGCCCCCGGCGGCACGCCGTCCGGGATCGCCGTGTCCACGACGACCTGCCACTGCTTGCCGTGGTTCATCGGGACGGCGAACTCCAGCGTCTCGGCACCCGCGTTGAACATGAGCAGGAACGAGTCGTCGGAGATGCGCTCACCGCGCGGCCCCGGCTCGGAGATCGCGTGTCCGTTCAGGAAGACCGTCATGGCCTTGGCGTGCGCGGCCTGCCAGTCCCGCTGGGTCATCTCCTCACCCCTGGGGGTGAACCACGCGATGTCGGACAGCTCGTCGTGCGTGCCCTCCACAGGACGGCCGTGGAAGAAGCGTCTGCGCCGGAAGACCGGGTGGTCGCGGCGGAGCCAGACCATGGACCGGGTGAACTCCAGCAGGCTCGTGTCCGTGGAGCCGCCCTCCTCGTCGCCGTCCTCCGCGTGCGAGGCGGCGGCCGGGTCGGGCCAGTGGACCCAGGAGAGCTCGTTGTCCTGGCAGTAGCCGTTGTTGTTGCCCCGCTGCGTCCGCGCGAACTCGTCGCCGTGACTCAGCATGGGCACGCCCTGGGAGAGCATCAGCGTGGCGATGAAGTTGCGCATCTGGCGGCTGCGCAGCTCCAGGACCTCCTTGTCCTCGGTCTCCCCCTCCGCCCCGCAGTTCCACGAGCGGTTGTGGCTCTCGCCGTCCCGGTTGCCCTCGCCGTTGGCGTCGTTGCGCTTCTCGTTGTACGAGACCAGGTCGTGCAGCGTGAAACCGTCGTGGCAGGTGGTGAAGTTGATCGAGGCCAGCGGGCGTCTTCCGTCGTCCTGGTAGAGGTCCGAGGAGCCCGTCAGGCGCCCGGCGAACTCCGCGAGGGTCCGGGGCTCACCCCGCCAGAGATCCCGCACCGTGTCCCGGTACTTGCCGTTCCACTCGGTCCACAGCGGCGGGAAGTTCCCCACCTGGTAGCCGCCCTCGCCCACGTCCCAGGGCTCGGCGATCAGCTTGACCTGGCTCACCACGGGATCCTGCTGCACCAGGTCGAAGAAGGAGGACAGCCGGTCCACCTCGTGGAACTGGCGTGCGAGTGTCGCGGCCAGGTCGAAGCGGAAGCCGTCCACGTGCATCTCGGTCACCCAGTACCGCAGGGAGTCCATGATCAACTGGAGGACGTGCGGGGACCGCATCAGCAGGGAGTTCCCGGTGCCGGTGGTGTCCATGTAGTACTTCTGGTCGTCCGCCAGGCGGTAGTACGAGGCGTTGTCCAGGCCCCGGAAGGAGAGCGTCGGGCCGAGATGGTTGCCCTCGGCGGTGTGGTTGTAGACCACGTCGAGGATCACCTCGATGCCCGCCTGGTGCAGTGCCTTCACCGCCTGCTTGAACTCCAGCACCTGTTCACCGCGGTCGCCCCAGGAGGCGTACGCGTTGTGCGGGGCGAAGAAGCCGATGGTGTTGTAACCCCAGTAGTTGGCCAGGCCGGCGTCGGCGAGACGGTGGTCCTGGACGAACTGGTGCACCGGCATCAGCTCGATCGCGGTGACGCCCAGCTCCGTCAGATGGGCGATGATCTCGGGGTGTGCGAGTCCCGCGTAGGTGCCGCGGAGCTCCTCGGGCAGGCCCGGGTGGAGCATCGTCAGGCCCTTCACATGGGCCTCGTAGATCACCGTGCGGTGGTAGTCGGTGCGCGGGCGGCGGTCGTCACCCCAGTCGAAGTAGGGATTGACCACGACCGAGCTCATCATGTGCGGCGCCGAGTCGAGGTCGTTGCGCTCGTCCGGCTTGCCGAACGGGTAGCCGTACACCGCCTCGCCCCACTGGATCTGCCCCGAGATCGCACGCGCGTACGGATCGAGGAGCAGTTTCGCCGAGTTGCAGCGCTGTCCGTGCTGCGGCTCGTACGGTCCGTGCACCCGGAAGCCGTAGCGCTGCCCCGGCATCACCCCGGGCAGATAGGCGTGACGGACGAAGGCGTCGGTCTCGCGGAGTTCCACCGCCGTTTCTGAACCGTCGTCGTGCAGAAGGCACAACTCGATTCGGTCGGCGGCCTCCGAAAAGACCGCGAAGTTGGTTCCGGCGCCGTCGTACGTGGCGCCGAGCGGATACGCGTGTCCCGGCCAGACCTGCATAGATAGGACTCTTCCACTTCTGATCCGGGTGCTGGGGGTTTTCGCCCCGATACTCCCCGAAAGACGGTCCTGTACCTAGTACGTCGACCGGTGCGGCCGGTTTCCGTCGTCGGAGCCCACCGGGCCGGTCAACCCGGTACGCCTCGGTGTCGCCCGGACAGGGGCCCGGGCCGCCGGGCAGCTCCTCCGTCCGGTATGCGGCGTGCGAGGGGGTGCGCAATCACTATGAACCATCTCACTCCACCCGATCTCACCGCAAGGAACGAGCCTGCGGCATAGGGGAGTTGAGTAAGGAGCCTGTGCATCCTGCTGCACCGGCTCCCGCTACCGGAGTACCCTTCCTTGATCGTTGGTGGGGGAGTGGAAGGCGGTACACGGGTGAGCTCGGGAGGGTTCGAGCTGCCCCCAGGTGACACGGGTCACGAGGGGGAATCGACCGATGCCCCGCCAGGGGCTGTCTCCCTCGCACAGCCCATGGAGATCGGTGCCGATCTGAACTGGGGAGCGGACGCCTGGAACGAGGTGCGCACACGCGCCCAGCGCGCCGGGCGGGCGTACATCTGGCTGAATCTGGTGGAACAGCGGCTGCGCGCCGTGGTCTCCGCCGTGATCCGGCCGATCTACGAGCCGGTGCACGGCGAGGACTGGGTGGTGGCCGCCGCGGGGCCCGCGGGCCAGGAGTGGGTGCAGCGCGCCGTCGCGGTCCGGGAGGTCTCGCGCCGCAAGGGCTATCTGCTCGACCCGGCCGACGACAACGTCCTGAGCTTCCTCACACTGCCGCAGCTGCGTGAGCTGATGGTCCAGCACTGGCCCTGCTTCGAGCCGTACTTCGACGACCGCCGCGAGGTGGAGCTCGCGCTGGACGAGCTGGAGGTGGCGCGCAACGTCGTCTCCCGTAACCGCGCGCTCAACGAGGCGGTCCTGGCGCAGGCCGAACGCGCCTCCGCGCGGCTCCTGGAGATCCTCGGCAGCGGCGCGGCCGTCCCCTCCGCCGAGCGGCTGCCGGTGGACGCCGTGGAGGAGCTGGTCGGCGACCGCTACGCCGACGTGGTCTCCGTCCACCCGGACCGGGTGCGGCTGCAGCGTCAGCTGCCCGCCGAGGACCTCTTCGGGAGCGCGCGCCGGCTGGACGCGATCGGCATCGGGCTCAACCTCCTCACACAGAACTTCTCGGGGCGTCGGCTGGTGCGCCTCGCCGAGTCGGGCTGCCGGGTCCGGCTGCTGTTCATCAACCCGGCGAGCAGCGCGGTCAAGCGCCGGGAGCGCGAACTGGGCCTCAAGAAGGGCGAACTGAGCCGCTCCGTCGAGATGAACATCCTCCATATGCGCCGGGTCCGCTCCAAGCTCCGCGACCCGGGTGCCTTCCAGATCCACGTCTTCGACGAGACGCCGCGCTTCACGGCGTATCTGGTGGACGGCGACGGATCCGACGCGGTCGGGGTCGTCCAGACGTATCTGCGGCGCGCACGCGGCATGGAGGCGCCCGTGCTGGTGCTGCGCGGCGGGGGGCGTGCGGTGGTCAGGGCGGGGCAGGACAGCGAGCACGGCCTCTTCGAGACGTACCGCGAGGAGTTCGAGTCCGTCTGGACGGACTCCAGGCCCGTCTCCTGACGCCCCTTCCAGCGTTGTCAGTGGTGCGTGCGAAGGTGGTCATCACTTGGGGGAACGCACCAAAGAAGGAGGTACGGGATGAGCTGGATCAGCGGGCCGCTGCTGGCGTTCGACCTGGAGACCACGGGGACGGACGTCGAGACCGACCGCATCGTGACGGCGGCGGTCGTCCGGCTGGAGGCGGACGGATCCGTCTCGGAGGAGCTGACCTGGCTGCTGGATCCGGGCGTCGCCATACCGGAGCAGGCGTCGGCGATCCACGGCATCTCGACCGAACGCGCCCGCGAGCACGGGGCACCGGCCGCCTCCGCGATCGAGGAGATCACCCGGGCCGTCGCCGACGGGCTGCGCTCGGGGACGCCGCTGGTGGTGATGAACGCGCGCTACGACCTCTCCCTGCTCGACCGTGAGTGCCGGAGGTACGGCGTGGAGTCGGTCAGCGAGCGGCTGGGGGACGCGCCCTCGCCCGTCATCGATCCGCTGGTGATCGACAAGCATGTCGACAAGTACCGCAAGGGGAAGCGTGCCCTTCACGCCCTGTGCGACCACTACGGGGTGTCGCTGGAGGACGCGCACGACGCGAGGGCGGACGCCGTGGCCGCGGCCCGGGTGGTGCGGAGCATGGGGGAGAGGCACCAGCCCGTCGGAGTGATGGCGCTGGAGGACCTGCACGGCCTCCAGGTGCACGCGGCCGCCGAGCAGTCGCTCTCCCTGCAGGCCTATCTGCGGCGCACCGCGGACCCGGCGGCCGTCGTCGAAGCCGCCTGGCCGCTCATCCCCCGGAGGCGCGAGCCGCAGGCGGGCGAGAGCGATGCGGGGGCGTCAGTTCGAAGCCGGTGAGGCCGTTTCGTCGGCCTTGATGTCGAAGTCGATCCGGTCACCGTCGACCGAGGTCACGGTGACGGACACGCCCAGGGTGCTGCCGTCGTCCGCCGTCAGTGTGCAACGCGTGGTGGTGCCGGTCTTCCCGACGAGGTCCTCGGGGCAGATGACGTCCGGCTTCGGCTGGTTCATGGTGCTTGCGAGCTTCTCGGCCACCGTGTCGGCCAGCTTGTCCGCGGACATCTTCGGCTCGGAGCTCCCGACGTCGACCGAGGCCGAGCAGCCGACGAGCAGCAGGCCGGCGGCCAGGGCCGAGAGGCTCCATGTCACCGCGGTCGAGCGGGTTATGGGCATGGGGGAGCTCCAGTTCCGAATGTTCCGAGGCAGTGGCCGGAAGCATACGCGGCGCGGGCGCGGCCGATACGGGGCGTCCGGATCCGGCCGGATCACAGCTTCCCGAAGAGCACTCCGCGCCAGGTCCAGCCGGCCGTGAGGGCGGTGTTCCGCAACGGGCCGGTCAGCTCCGCGCTGTCGAAGCTGGACGTCTCCGTCGCCTGGAGGCGGCCGTCCTCCCCGCGCTGGAGCGACCAGCGACGGGAGACGGTCCTGCCCGAGCCCCGCCCGTACTCCGCGGAGGTCCGGAGCCGAGGGGGATTGCCGACGCGGGTGACCTCCCACTGCTCCTCGACGGCCCGCACCTCATGGCTCTCCTCGACCAGGCGCATCCGGATCCGGATGGCGTGCGTCAGCTGGGATCCGATGAAGAAGGTCTGCCAGGCGGGCTCGGCGATCCGCCACTCCGCCACCAGGTCGGCGCCGTCCGACGCGCCGTCACGGATGATGTAGGGGACGTCGGGCCGGTTGAGGCCGAGCAGGGCACTCCGCAGGTCCTCGGCCGGACGCGGCTCCACCCCGTCCTCGGGGTGCCTGGTTCCGGTGAGCATGTCGAGGATTCCCATGCGGTCAACCTATGCCACGCGCATCAGGCGCTGTGCGCGACGGGGGTGCGGCTCAGAAGGGATACCAGCGCACCTCGGGGTCGTCCTCGCGCAGTGACGCCACCCTGCGCCGGAACTCCGCCAGGGCCTTGGGGTTCGCCGGGGCGTGCTGGGACACCCAGGCGCAGCTCGCCGTCTCGCGGGCGCCGCGCAGCACCGCGCACCCTTCCCAGGCGCGTACGTCCCAGCCGTACGCCTCCGTGAACGCGTCGTAGGCCTGCGCGGGCAGGCCGTACCGGTCACGGGAGAGCGCGAGAACCACCAGATCGTGCTCGCGCAGGTCGGCGGAGAAGGTCTCCAGATCGACCAGCACCGGCCCGTCCGGGCCGACGTGGACATTGCGGGGGAGCGCGTCGCCGTGGACGGGACCCGGCGGCAGGTGCGGGGCGAGGGCCGCCGCGGCCTTCGCGAAGCCGTCGCGCCGGCCGCGGAGATAGTCGGCGTCGGCCGGATCGATCGCCTCGCCCGCCAAGCGCAGCCAGCGCTCGACACCGCCGAGCAGCTCACGCCGCGGCAGCGTGAAGCCCTCCGGGGCGGGCAGTGCGTGCACCTGGGTGAGCAGCGGGGCCAGATCCCGCGGTTCGGACGGGCGCACGGCGCGGGGCAGCCGGTGCCACAAGGTCACCGGGTGGCCCTCGACCAGGCGGGCCAGGGGTTCGGCGGCCCGCACGGCGGGTACGCCCGAGTCGGCGAGCCACAGGGCGACGGCCACCTCGCGCTCGGCCCGCTCCCGGAGCTCCGGGTGTTGCGTCGAGTCCCGGCCGACCTTCACCACCAGGTCGCCGAGGCCGAACACCGCGTTCTCGCCGAGTGCGAGGAGTTCCGCCCCGGCGGGCAGTCCGGCGGCCGTCAGTACCTCGCGCGCACGCATGTCGTCCATGGCTCGATTTTCTCATCCTCGCAGGCCACCTTGACGAACGGGCGGTCCGTCAGCACGATGACGGGGGCCGCCCGGGCGGCGATACGGGGATGAAACCGATCCAAGGAAGTAAAAGGGGTCGAATTCATGACATTGGCGACCGCAACGGAGCGGTCCGGGCGTAAGAGCCCACAGGGCGGCCGGGGTGAGGGCCGCCGACGGGACGGCGCCACCTGGTTCCTGGTGCTGCCCGCACTGATCCCGATCCTGATCCTGAGCGTCGGCCCGCTGGTCTACGGCATCCTGCTGGCCTTCACCGACGCCCAGTCGGGCCGCACCCGCTCCACCCAGTGGATCGGGGTCCTCAACTTCCAGGACCTGCTCCACGACACCCTGTTCTGGGACTCGTTCCGGATCGGCCTGCTGTGGGCGGTCGGGGTCACGGTCCCGCAGTTCGTGCTGGCCCTCGGTCTCGCTCTGCTGCTCAACGCGAACCTGCGGATGCGCTGGCTCGCCAGGGCTCTGGCGATCATTCCCTGGGCCATGCCCGAGGTCGTCGTCGGCATCATGTGGCGGCTGGTCTACAACCCCGACGCGGGCATCCTCAACGAGACCATCCGCGATCTCGGGCTCGGCGACGGCAGGGACTGGCTGACCGGTCTCGCCACCGCTCTGCCCGCCGTGATAGTCGTCGGCATCTGGGCCGGCATGCCGCAGACCACCGTGGCGCTGCTGGCCGGGCTGCAGAACACCCCACACGAACTCCACGAGGCGGCCGCCCTCGACGGAGCGGGAGCCTGGCGACGCTTCCGCACGGTCACCTGGCCCGCCATCCGGCCGGTGGCACTGGCCATCAGCGCGCTCAACTTCATCTGGAACTTCAACTCCTTCGCCCTGGTCTACGTCCTGACCAGCGGAGGGCCGGGAGGCCGCACCCGGCTGCCCATGCTCTTCGCCTACGAAGAGGCCTTCCGCTACGGGCAGTTCGGCTACGCCGCCGCGATGGGATGCGTGATGGTCGCCGTCATCTCGGTGCTCCTCGCCGTCTACCTCGTCGGCCGGCTCGGGGGAGGCGAGGACGCATGAGCCTCCGTACGGGCAGAACCGCGCGCGCCGGGCAGTACGCCGCGCTCCTGTGCTACCTCGTCTTCCTGGCGTTCCCCTTCCTCTGGCTGATCTCCACCGCCTTCAAGCCGGCCCGTGAGCTCGGCTCGCTGCACCCCACGTGGATCCCCGAGGACCCGACGCTGGACAACTTCCGGCAGGCCTTCGACGAGCAGCCGCTGCTCCGGGCCGCGGCCAACTCGCTCACCGCGGCGCTCTGCGCCGCCCTGATCGCGGTCGTCATCGCCACGCCCATGGCCTATGTGATGGCCCGTCACCGCGGGCGGCTGTCCACGGCCGCCACCGGGTGGGTCGTGGTCAGCCAGGCGTTCCCCTTCGTCCTGGTGATCATTCCGCTGTTCCTGGTCCTCAAGTACCTGCACCTGATCAACTCGCTGTGGGGGCTGATCCTGGTGTACGTCGTCTGGTCCCTCCCCTTCGCGCTCTGGATGCTGGCCGGGTACGTGCGGGCCGTGCCCCCCGAGCTGGAGGAAGCCGCCGCTGTCGACGGGGCCGGCAAGGCGCGGATCCTGATCTCGGTCACCGCGCCGCTGCTGGCCCCCGGGATCGTCGCCACCGCGCTCTTCGCGTTCATCACCGCATGGAACGAGTTCTTCTTCGCGCTCGTCCTGCTCAAGACACCGGAGAAGCAGACCTTGCCGGTCGTACTCACCCACTTCCTCGGCGCGGAGGGCGTGGCCGACCTCGGGCCGCTCGCCGCCGCCGCGTTCCTCGCCACTCTTCCCTCGCTCGTGCTCTTCGCGATCATCCAGAAGCGCATCACGGGCGGTCTCACGGCCGGGGCGGTGAAGCACTGATGCGCCGTCGGCTGCCCGCGCTCGCCGCGGTGACCACCACCCTCGTCCTCCTGCTGGCCGGCTGCTCGGGGGAGGGCGGCGGTACGGACGCGGACGGCACGATCCGGCTCAGCTTCCAGTCGCTGGCCTGGCAGAAGGAGTCCGTCGACGCCAACAAGCAGCTCGTGCGCGAGTGGAACGCCGTCAACCCCGACGTGCAGGTGGACTACGTCCAGGGCAGCTGGGACAACGTCCACGACCAGCTGCTCACCTCCTTCGAGGGCGGTGAGGCGCCCGACATCATCCACGACGCCTCGGACGACCTCGCGGACTTCGCGTACGGCGGCTACCTCGCCGATCTGCGGACCCTGCTGCCGGACCGGCTGACCGAGGACATCCCGCAGCAGTCCTGGGCCACCACCACCTTCGATGACGGCGTCTACGGCGTGCCGTTCCTCCAGGAGCCCAAGGTCCTGATCGCCAACAAGAAGATCCTGGAGTCCTCGGGTGTCCGGATCCCCACCCCCGAGAAGCCCTGGAGCTGGCCGGAATTCCGGCAGGTCACCGCGGAGCTGACGAAGAAGGGGACGTACGGGGTCGCCTGGCCGCTCAAGGAGCCCGTCTCCGTCACTCTCAATCTGGGCCTCTCCGCCGGCGGGCAGCTCTTCCACCGGGGCGCGGACGGCAAGGTGGCCATCCGGTCGGGCGAGGGCGACCAGGTCATGCCCGGCACGGTACGGGACCAGGTCAACTCCGACCGCAGCGCGGCACGTTCGGCGCTCGGCATGGGGGGCTCGGACACGCTCCCCGGATTCTTCGGCGGCAAGTACGCCATGGTCCCGCTGGGCTTCTCCTACCGCCAGCAGGTCGTGGAGCAGGCCCCCGAGGGCTTCGAATGGACGGTTCTGCCCACCCCGGCAGGCAGCGGAGGGCTCGCCCAGGGGGTCAGTCCGCAGACCCTCTCGGTCGCCGAGGACAGCCCGCACAAGAAGGAGGCCGCGCGGTTCATCGACTTCCTCCTGCGCCCGCCGAACATGGTGCGGCTGGCCAGGGGCGACTGGATGCTGCCGACCGGCACCGAGGCGCTCGCGGATCCCGCACTGCACACCGAGAAGAACGGCTGGGCGACCGGCACCGCTCTCGCCCGGTCGCTGCGCCCGGCCCCCGCACAGTCGGTGCGCGGCTATCCCGAGTGGAAGGACAAGGTCGCCACGCCCGCGCTCCAGGAGTACTACAGCGGGGCCATCGACACCGAGGAGCTGAGGAAACGCCTGGTCGACGACGGGAACAGGGTGCTGGCCCGCTACCAGCGCTGAGCAGGGCCCGGCACGGACCGGGAAATAGGCTGGACGAGACGTTGCGTCTCGTTTACGGTGAGGGCATGACATCGACCCCGCGTGCCCACATCGCCATGTTCTCCATCGCCGCCCACGGGCACGTGAACCCGAGCCTCGAAGTGATCCGGGAGCTCGTCGCCCGTGGGTACCGCGTCAGTTACGCCATCCCGGCCTCCTTCGCCGAGAAGGTCGCCGCGACCGGAGCCGAGCCGGTGATCTACACCTCGGTGCTGCCCACCGAGGACAACCCGGAGGACTGGGGGACCGAACTGATCGACAACCTCGAACCGTTCCTCGCGGACGCGATCCAGGCCCTCCCGCAGCTCGCCGACGCCTTCCAGGGCGACGAACCGGACCTCGTCCTGCACGACATCACCTCCTACCCGGCCCGCGTCCTCGCCCACCGCTGGGGAGTGCCCGCCGTCCAGCTCTGGCCCAACCTGGTCCCCTGGGAGGGGTACGAGAAGGAGGTCGGGGACCCCGCGACCGCCGAGTTGAAGCAGACCGACCGGGGCCGGGCGTACTACGCGCGCTTCGCGGCGTGGCTCGCGGAGAACGGCCTGGGTGACCTCTCGTCCGACGACTTCGTGGCCCGGCCGCGCCGCGGCCTGGTGCTCATCCCCGAGGCGCTCCAGCCGAACGCCGACCGGGTGGACCACGCCAGGTTCACCTTCGTCGGTGCCTGCCAGGGGGAGCGCGCCGACCAGGGGGAGTGGAAGCGGCCCGCCGGGGCCGGGAAGGTCCTGCTGGTCTCCCTCGGCTCGTCGTTCACCAACGAGCCCGCGTTCTACCGCGAGTGCGTGAAGGCCTTCGGTGACCTGCCGGACTGGCACGTGGTGCTGCAGATCGGCCTCCACGTCGACCCTGCGGAGCTCGGGGACGTACCGGACAGCGTCGAGGTGCACTCCTGGGTCCCGCAGCTGTCCGTGCTGAAGCAGGCGGACGCCTTCATCACCCACGCGGGCGCGGGCGGCAGCCAGGAAGGGCTCGCCACCGGTACCCCCATGGTGGCGGTCCCGCAGGCCGTCGACCAGTTCGGCAACGCGGACATGCTCCAGGCCATCGGCGTCGCCCGGCACCTGCCGAAGGAGGAGGCCGACGCCGCGTCCCTGCGCGACGCGGTGCTCGCCCTGGTGGACGATCCGGACGTGGCCGCGCGGCTGGTGCGGATCCGGGAGCAGATGGCGGGGGAGGGCGGGGCGAAGCGGGCAGCCGACATCATCGAGGCCGAACTCCCCGCCCGCCAGCGCTGACCGGCCTCGACGGGGCCGCAGGAGCCGCTACCCGCGCCGTGCCCCGTCCTTCCCCGTGCCGGCCGACGGACGCACCGTCAGGGAGGTGAAGCGCGGCCAGCCCCCGTCGGGGTCACCGTTACGCACGCTGACGGCGATCCCTCCGGTCGCGTCGCCGCCGGCCGCGCGCGCGGCCTGTCTGATCTGCGTCCTCCCGTCGACGGCGACCAGGGTCCGGCCGCCCTCCACGGTGATCCTGACCCGGTGCGCCGAGGCGTCGGTCAGGGTGCGGCGGCCGATCTCGTGCCACCGGCCGCCCCTGTGTTCGCGCAGCCGGACGTAACTGAAGCTGAGCGACACCTCGAGCGGGTCGAGGCTGCCGTCGCGCACGATCACGCCGACGCTGTTCTCCGACTCCCGCAGCCCTGCCACCCGGAAGTCGACTCCGTAACCGGTCCAGTCGGCCGAGCCCGTCGGCCGGTAGGCGGCAGAGGTGTACCCCGTGCGGCCGGGGTAGGGGCCCGCGCCGGTGAACGCCCCGAGACCGGGGGCGCGCCAACGGCCGTCACGCCGCCACGACCCTGGCTGGGTGAGCGGGGCCGGGCAGTCGGCCGGGGACACCGCCGTCCAGCGCCGGACCTCGGCCAGCAGCTCCAGGACGCCGGTTGTGGCGGTGACCTCCACCCGCTGCACCTCACCGGCGGCCGCCGCCCGGCGCCCGGCCGGCAGCGGACGGCCGGAGTAGTTGGTCAGGGCGGCCACGAACCGCTCGGCGAGCGCCGTACGCAGCATCCGGTCGGTGGCCAGAGCAGACGCGTGCCCGTTCGTCTCGGAGAAGGGGTAGGCGAAGAGCCGGGGCCTGGGCAGCCCCCGGCGGGTGATGTCGCCGATCGACCGGTCCAGGTCGGCCTCGATCCGCCGCCGGTACTCCTCCGCCGTCTCCCGCCGCTCCTCGCCGGGCAGCCACAGCCGGGAGGCGAGCGCGGAGGACGTACGGCCCGCCGCGTCCACGGCCTCGCGCCGGTGCAGGTCGTGCGTGTGGTTCTCGAAGTCCCAGCGCCCCGACCGGGCCATACGGCCGATCTCCTCCCAGGAGAGGTAGTACGGGCGATGGCTCCCCACCGCACGGGTGATGAGGAAGGCGGCCGCCCGCATGCGGTGTCCGGCGAGGATGCGGTCGGCGTGCACCCACAGCCCGTGGGCGCCGTCGTCGAAGGTCAGGAACACCGAGCGCGGCGCCGGCGCCGGACCTCCGCGCAGATACGCGGTGAACTCCTCGCTGCTCAGCGTGCGGTAGCCCGCCGCCGAGAGGGCGTCGAGCTGGGCGTCGAACGCCTCGGGGGTCACCGTGTAGCGGCTGCGGCTGTCACGGCCGATGTCGTGGTACGCCAGCACGACGGGGGCGGTGCCTTCCGTCCGCCGCCCGGAGGCCGGCCCGCCCGCGACCGCGGCGGCCCCGCGACCGGGCCCGGGAGGGGCCTCCTGCGCCGCCACGGCCCGGTCGGACTCGTCGTAGCGCCAGGCGCCGTAGAAGGGCACGCAGACCATCGCCACGGCGAGCAGCCCGAGCAGCGCCCGCCTGGGTGCGGAGTGGGTCACGGCAGGGCCCCCCGGGAGAGCACGAGAAGGTAGACGGTGATGACGGCCGCCGCGCTGAGCAGTGCGGCCAGCGCCCTGGTGAACAGACGGGCCAGATCTCTCATGCCGCCCCCCTGGACCAGACGCCGCGCCGGACGGTGAGCAGGGAGTACGGCAGCAGCCAGGCGAGCAGCACCGAGGAGAACAGGCTCATGAGGGGCCGGTAGCGCCAGCGGGTGTCCCCGGGGTGGTCGAGCCTGTACGCGAGCCCCCAGACACAGCCCTTGAGGATCACTCCGCAGAAGTAGAGCAGGGTCAGGAAGAGCGCTCCGTGCACCGGCGCCCAGACCAGATGCCGGAACGCCATCACCGGTGCGGCGAGGACCCACAGCACGTGCCCGTAGTAGAGGGCGGCGGGGCCGGGCCCGCGGCGCCACATGAAGGAGCCGGTGAAGAAGAGGTTGCGGATGAAGCTCTTCTTCCAGCGGACCTGCTGCCGCAGGAGGGGCCCCAGCCGGGCCGGCACATCGGTCCACACCCTCGCGGAGCGTACGTACCCGACGCGCCAGCGGCGTTCGGCGAAGTCCTCCTCGACGAAGGGGGACGCGGCGTAGCGGCGCTTGAGCGCCGCACCCCTCCAGGCCTGTCCGAGGACGTATCCCGTCAGCTGGCGGTCCGTGGCGAAGCGGAACGGCGCGCCCATGAACCGGTCGTCGGCCCACGCCGGCAGGTAGTTGTAGACGGCGTCCCGGCGGAAGACGGCCAGCGGTCCCGAGACGCAGGACACCGAGCCGAAGGACGCCTCCGCCGCCTTCGCCACCCTGAACTGGCCCTCGTACCAGACGTCCTGCGCCCGTGCCAGGAATCCGGCGTCCGTGTTGAGGGCACGGCAGTGGCCGCTCACGGCGCCCAGTTCGGGGTGGGTGACCAGGGCGCGCACACAGCGGCGCAGGGCGTCGGGGGCGAGGACGCAGTCGGAGTCGGTGAAGGCGATGATCTCGGTGTCGGCGAGCTCGCAGGCGCGGACCAGCGCGTGCTTCTTGCCGACGTTGGAGTCCAGGTGGATGACGGTGATGCCGAGCTCGTCCCGGAGCCGGCGCAGCACGTCGCCCGTCCCGTCCTGGGAGTGGTCGTCCACCACGATGATCCGTACCCCGGGGCAGTCGGAGGCGGCCATGGAGCGTACGCACGCCTCGATGCCGTCCACCTCGTCCTTGACGGCCAGCAGGAACGCGACCCGGGGGTCGGCGGGGAGCGGCGGGAAGGCCTCGTCGGGGCCCGGCCGCACCCGTAGTTCGCCCTCGGCCGGGTCCTCGTACCGGCTGTAGGCGATGTAGAGCAGGGTGATCGTGCCGGCCAGCACGACGAGCCCGTAGCAGACCGGCAAGGTCAGCCGGGGCAGCCGTACGGCGTGATGGGCCAGGACGACCAGGAGCGGCATCAGGCAGAGCAGGACGAGCAGCCGGCGCACCCCGTGCCGGAGCGCGGGGTCGGTGGGGGTGACCCGGTGCTTGAGCGCGCGCATCCCACGGGGGCCCGGCACGGTGTCGTGCGCGGTGTCCGGCGCAGAGGCGCGGGGACCGGCCTGTGGCCGGTGGAGGGCGTTCACCGGTACGTCCCTTCCGCCGGGCGGTGCGGGGGGCGGCGGCCGGTGTGGTCCCGCGCCGTGAAGCCGAGGAACGCCATCTCGGTGTTGTCGCCGCGCAGCCCGACCCCTCCCGCCTCCGTCAGCCGGCCCGGTTCCCGGTCCTCCGCGTCGAGGACCGTTCGCCCGTTCAGGGACAGCGCGATACGGACCCGGTCGTCGCTCCTGGTGGTCACCGTGGCCGAGATCTGATGCCACCGGCCGTAGTCGAGGGCGTGATCCGCCGTCGCGAGAGTGGTGTAGACGCCGTCCTCGTCCACGGGCCGGCCCGGCGCCGGGTGTTTGCGCTTGAGAACGACCATGCCGTCGCGGCGGCGGAAGCTCAGGGCGTACAGCTCCTGCGCGCTGTGGTGGCGGAGCCAGAGATGTCCGCCGTCCCAGTCGCGCGCGGGGGTACGTCCGGTGGCGCCCGGGGGCTTCAGGAACACCCATGACCGCACGGTGGTGTCGCCGAAGTCCTGACGGCGGCTCACGAGCCGGAAGACGGCCGACCCCGTGTGCAGGCCCGAGTCGGGGCCGGGCGCCTCGCCGTCGGGTACGCCGGTCCATCCGAAGGCCCAGTGCGCGAACAGGGAACCGCTGGTGACGGTCCAGTCGGGCGAGAGACGGGCGTCCTCGGAGTCCGGATGGCTGTGGGCGTACTCGTTGGTGACCAGCCCCTCCGCCGGGAAGTCCGGGCGGAAAGGGTCCCCGGGACCACCGGCGGGCGCCGCCGGGTCCGCTTCCCCCGGGCTCGGGCCGGCGGCCGCCTGTCCGCCCGCGGCCTTGCCGTCCCCGAACCTGACGGCGGTGTCCGGATCCGGCCCGTCCGAGGTGAGGACACCGGCGAGCCCGGCGGCCGGGGTCGCGACGGCGGCGGTGAGCAGCGTGCGCCGGCTCGGGGCCGGGGAGGCTCTCATACGGCGGCGCCGGTGGCGGCGGCCGTGGTCAGGCGATGCGTGACGTCCAGGACGCCGGGGCCGTCGTCCAGCCAGCCCAGGTCCGTGCCGGGATGCACGGTGTGGACGACGACGAGGTCCCAGTCCAGCGCTCCGGGGGCCTCGACACTGCGCCGTACGACGCCGTGCCGGTCCAGGCACGGCACCAGCGGGTCCGTGTACTCGACGGTGGCGCCCCAGGCCGTGAGCCGGTCCATGATCTCCAGGGCCGGGCTCTCGCGCAGATCCGCCACACCGGGCTTGTAGGCCACCCCCAGGATCAGCACCCGGGAGCCGGCGGTCCCCAGCCCTCCGGCCGCGAGGGCGTCCCGCGCCTTCCCCGCGACCCGGGCGGGCCGCTCGGCGATCGCCGTCATGGCGGTGTCCACCAGAGGGGACGTCCTCTTCCTCGCCCGCAACTGCCACAGCAGGTAGTGCGGGTCGCAGGGGATGCAGTGCCCGCCGACGCCCGCGCCCGGATAGAAGGGCATGAAGCCGTACGGCTTGGTGGCCGCGGCCTCGATGACCTGTCGCGGGTCCAGCGCGAACTCCAGGCAGCTCTCCGTCAGTTCGTTCGCCAGTGCGATGTTGACCGCCCGGAAGGTGTTCTCCCACAGCTTGCTCATCTCCGCTGCCTCCGGGCTGTCCACCCGGTGGACGAAGGGTGCGGTTCCGGCCAGCAAGGAGGCGGCGAGCTCGGTGGACCGGGGAGTGACACCGCCGATCACGCGCGGTGTCCGGTCGGGGGAGTGGGCCGGGTTCCCGGGGTCGATCCGCTCGGGCGCGAACGCCACGAAGACATCGGTGCCGGGCCGCAACCCCCGTGCCGCGAGCGGCTCGACGAGGAGGTCACGCGTGGTGCCGACATAGCTGGTCGAGGTGAGGACCAGCAGCTGTCCCGCAACCGCGTGGGCCACCGCGGACGCGCAGGCGGCGGTCAGCGCGCGCAGATCGGGCACGAGCTCCCCGTCGACCGGGGTCGGCACGCAGATGATCACCGCGTCCGTGCCCATGACCGCAGTGGGGTCGGACGTCAGCCGGAAGTCCGCGTCCTGGAGCACCGCGGTCAGCCGGACGTGCTGCGAGGGCAGCAGGTCGACCAGCCCGGACCGGATGTCCCGCAGCCGGGGCTCGCTGGTGTCCACGCCGACCACCGTGTGGCCGGCCGCGTGCAGCGAGAGCGCGGTGGGCAGTCCGACGTAACCGAGACCGACGACCGCGACCGTCGGGCGGCGGCCGTGCTGGACCTGGGACGGCAGGCTCGCGGCGGTCACGGGCTCCGGAGGTACGGCGGCGGCGCGCGCCGGGCTGCCCGACGCCTCGTCACTCTGATTCGTCGTGCAAGCGGTTTGTCGCGCGTTCTCGCGTGAGGGACGGGGTGGGTTGCTGGGGGTGTGCACAACCGAAACATGACATTCCGTTCCCGCGTTCATTAGCAATGAAGTGGGGTTATGCGTGCTCGATCAAGCGAAATTCACCCGACCGGAACCCGTGTACGTCCTCATGTTCGTTCGGAGGTCCGGCAGTTTGCCCGACATGGAGTGGAGTGCGCAGGTTTTCTGTGACGAAAGGTTGCCGAGTACGTGACGGCTACATGAAGGTCTTGATCTGGGCGCGTCAATCGAGCAGTGTTTCGAGGCAGCCCCCGGAGATCTTCCGGCCGAGGGCCAATCCCCCCACAAAAGAATGACGAGGAGACCCCTCTTCATGGCAATTCACAAGCGCGTGCGTTCGGTCAAGCTCACCGCCGCGATAACCGCCGTGGCAGCGGCCGCCGGTGTCACCCTGCTCACCACCCCGTTCGCCGGAGCCGCCACGGCGCCTGCGACGGGCACCGTCTACGGCGCGGACGCGGCGACAGCCGTCTCCGGCAGCTACATCGTGATGCTGGACCAGAAGGCAGACAAGGCCGGCCTGGCCGAGGAGTACGGCGGCACGCTCCGGCGGAACTACAAGTCTTCCATCAACGGCTTCTCGGCCAGCGGGCTTTCGGACACCGAGGCCAAGCGGCTCGCCGCCGACCCGGCCGTCTCCAAGGTCGTCCAGAACAAGAAGTTCCACATCGACGCCACCCAGGACAACCCGCCGTCCTGGGGTCTGGACCGGATCGACCAGGCCGAGACCGCCGGTGACGGCGCGTACACCTACCCGGACGCCGCGGGCGGGGACGTCACCGCGTACGTCATCGACACCGGTGTCCGTGTCACCCACAAGGACTTCGAGGGCCGCGCCACTTCGGGCTTCGACGCCATTGACAACGACGACGACGCCGACGACGGCAACGGACACGGCACCCACGTGGCCGGAACCATCGCGGGCGCGTCCCACGGTGTGGCCAAGAAGGCGAAGATCGTGGCCGTCCGCGTCCTGGACGACGCGGGTTCGGGCACCACCGAGCAGGTCGTCGCGGGCATCGACTGGGTCACCGCGAACCACGAGGGCCCGTCCGTCGCCAACATGAGCCTCGGCGGATCCGCGGACCCGGCCCTCGACGCCGCCGTACAGAAGGCCATCGCCTCCGGCGTCACCTTCGCGGTCGCCGCGGGCAACGAGTCGAGCGACGCGGGCGAGGGCTCCCCCTCCCGCGTCCCCGAGGCCATCACCGTCGCCTCGTCCACGGTGGACGACGAGCAGTCGTCGTTCTCCAACTTCGGCTCGGTCGTGGACATCTACGCCCCCGGTTCGGACATCACGTCGGACTGGAACGACAGCGACGACGGCACGAACACCATCTCGGGCACGTCCATGGCGACCCCGCACGTCGTCGGCGCCGCCGCCGTCTACCTCGGTGGACACCCGGACGCCACGCCCGAGGAGGTCGCCACGGCGCTGACCGACGGAGCCACCCCGGACGCCATCTCCAACGCGACCGAGGGCACGGCGAACAAGCTCCTGAAGATCGTGGAATAGGCCGAGCCGGCCGGGTAGAACATGCAGGAGGCCGCCGCGCCCTCCCCCACGGGGCGCGGCGGCCGTCGCCGGTGGAAAAGATCTAGGGTGGGGGCATGAGCACGATGTACGCGGCGCTGCTGCGCGGGGTCAACGTCAGCGGCCACCGGCGGGTTCCCATGGCGGAACTCCGTACGCTGCTCGGGGAGCTGGGCCACGAGGACGTCGCCACCCATCTGCAGAGCGGCAACGCCGTGTTCCGCAGCGCGTCGGGCGACGAGGGCGCACTGGCCGCCGAGCTGGAGCGGGGGATCGAGGAACGGTTCGGCTTTCCGGTCGACTGTCTCGTCCGCTCTGGTGCCTATCTCGCCGGCGTGGCCGACGCCTGTCCCTTTCCGGCCGCCGAGCTCGAGGCGAAGCAGCTGCACGTCACCTACTTCGACCAGGCCGTGGACGCCGCACGGTTCGCCTCGCTCGACGCCGACGCCTTCCGCCCCGAAGAGTTCCGGCTGGGGGACCGCGCCCTCTATCTGTACGCACCCGACGGGCTCGGGCGCTCCAAGCTCGCCGTGGCGCTCGGGCGGCCCGCCTTCACCCGTGGCCTTGTCGCCACGAGCCGTAACTGGAACACCGTGGTCAAGCTTGTGGAGATGACGCGTGACTGAGCCCTCGCCCGCCGTGGCCGCAGCCATCGAGGGCGAGCTCCGCCTCCTCGACCCCGTGGTGCGGGTTTCCGCCGATGTGCTGGCCACACTGCTGCACCCGGACTTCCGGGAGATCGGTACCAGCGGCCGCCTCTGGCAGCGGGACACGATCATCGCCATGCTCACGCAACCGGAAGCGGACCCGGATGCTCCGCCCCCCGTCCCGCTCACCGCGTCACGGATGCGGGGCGACCAGCTCGCACCGGACCTGGTGCACCTCACCTTCGACACGGAGTCCCAGGGCCTGCGGTCGCACCGCAGTTCCCTGTGGCGTCTGACGGGGGACGGCTGGCTGCTCTACTTCCACCAGGCGACGCCCTTCATCGACGATCCGTTCGCCGAGGTCTGAGCCGGCGCCTCCCGCCCGTTCCCTCCCACCCCCGCAGCACACGCCGGGGCGGCCCCGCAAGAGTGCCGCGCCGGTCTGATCTGTGTCCGGCGCCCGGCCGGTTTTCGCCGGATGGGCTGATTCCGGCCACCTCGAGCCACCGGGCAAAACGCCGGTTAGCCACCCGAACGGGCCACGCCCCGGCGGGCCCGGCCCGGGCCGCGGGAACCCGCGCCGCCGCGCTGTCCGGGCAGGGGCGGTGTGTGTGAACGCGATGCGCGTAGACAGCGGCCGACGTCCGCTCCCCGTTACGGGCTTTGCTGCAATTCGCTGCCCTCCTCCGTTCGGTGAGCGGACGCCGTTGTTCGGAGGTCATCCGCACGCATATCGGAGTTCAGGGTCCGTTCTCCGTCCCGGTCCGGAAGACGTCCTTGTCACCGGTTCAAGCGGAGTCAAGGATTCGAGGCGTGCGGTTGGCAGGTCCACGACTAGAACCCACTGGTCGCGGACAGCCGCATACTCCGGCCCGCCCACCCAGCGAACCGGACACCCCCCAATGACGGAGGATCCTGTGACCTTCAAGCGCTTCGCACCCCTCTCCTCGATCTCCAGACGCGCCCGTCTCATCGCCGCGACCTCAGGTCTGGTCACCGCCGTGGCGCTCGCGGCACCCACCGCGGTCGCTCAGGCGGCACCGGACACCACCGTGACGAAGGCCGAGCTGGCCGACGCGAGTTCCGCCGTACGCGGTGCCGACATCGCGGGCACCGCCTGGTACACCGAGGCGAGCACCGGCAAGGTCGTCGTGACCGTCGACAGCACGGTCACCGCCGCCGAGATCGCCACGATCAAGAAGTCGGTCACCGACTCGGGCGCGAAGGCCGACGTCAACCGCACCGAGGGCACGTTCAACAAGCTCATCGCGGGCGGCCAGGCCATCTACGCCGGCGGCGGACGCTGCTCCCTCGGCTTCAACGTCCGCAGCGGCAGCACCTACTACGCGCTGACCGCCGGGCACTGCACCGAGATAGGCAGCACCTGGTACACCAACTCCGGGCAGACCACCACCCTCGGCACGAGGGCCGGCTCCAGCTTCCCGACCAACGACTACGGTCTGATCCGCCACTCCAGCTCCGCCGCGGCGGACGGCCGGGTCTACCTCTACAACGGCAGCTACCAGGACATCACCTCCGCCGCGACCCCGCGCGTCGGCCAGGCCGTCAAGCGCAGCGGCTCCACCACCGGTGTCCACAGCGGCACGGTGACGGGCCTCAACGCGACGGTGAACTACGGCAGCGGTGACATCGTCTACGGCATGATCCAGACCAACGTCTGCGCCGAGCCCGGCGACAGCGGCGGCTCGCTCTTCTCCGGCACCACGGCCCTCGGCCTCACCTCCGGCGGCAGCGGCAACTGCTCCTCCGGCGGCACCACGTTCTTCCAGCCGGTCACCGAGGCGCTGAGCGCCTACGGCGTCAGCGTCTTCTAGACCTCACGCACCGCACCACCTGCCGACGGGCCGCGCTCACCGAGCGCGGCCCGTTGTCGTGGCCGCTTCCCGTGCGGGCGGGCGCTGTGCCAGGCTCGCGGGCATGCGTTACATCATCGTGGGAACCGGCGCCGTCGGCGGCGCCATAGGCGGACGGCTGGCGGAGGCGGGCCACGAGGTGGTGCTGGTCGCCCGCGGAGCGCAGTACGGGGCCCTGCGCGAGGGCGGGTTGCGCCTCACCACACCCGAGGGCACCCGCACCCACCGCCTCCCCGTCGCCGACGGCCCGGAGGCAGTGGACCTCGGCCCTGACGACGTCCTCGTCCTCGCCGTCAAGACCCAGGACAGCGTCGCCGCCCTCGACGCCTGGAGCGCACGGCCCGTGGCGGGCGGCGGAACCGCGGGGGAACGGCTCCCCCTGATCTGCGCGCAGAACGGCGTCGAGAGCGAACGCCTGGCCCTGCGCCGGTTCCACCACGTCTACGGCTGCTGCGTCTACCTCCCCGCGAGCTTCGTGGAGCCGGGCAGGGTCCTCGCCGCCGGAGCCCCGCTCACCGGCATCCTGCACCTGGGGCGTTATCCGTCCGGCGCCGACGACACGGTGCGCGCCGTGGCCGCGGACTGGGAGAAGGCGAAGCTGGGGGCCCCCGTCGTCCCCGACGTCATGCGCTGGAAGTACGCCAAGCTGCTCTCCAACCTCGCCAACGCGATCGAGGCGGTCACCGGTGTGATCGACGGGCCTGAGGGATTCGCCCTCTTCGACCGGGCCCGGGCGGAAGGGCGGGCGGTGCTCGCGGCGGCCGGCATCGAGGCGACCGGAAGCGCGGAGCAGGAGGAGGCCCGCGGGGGCAGGATCCGCTTCGACCCGTCCGACGGGTCCGAGCGCGGCGGCGGCTCGTCCTGGCAGAGCCTCAGCCGAGGCACGGGCACCATCGAGGCCGACTACCTCAACGGCGAGATCGTCCTGCTCGGCCGGCTGCACGGCATCCCGACACCGGTCAACGAGGTGCTGCGGCACACCGCGAACGCCTTCGCCCGTGAGCGGCGCGCCGCCGGCTCGATGACGGTCGCCGAACTCACCGCCCTGGCGGACGCGGCGTCCTGAGCACCCCGAGGGCGCTGTCGCATTTCTTCAAGACCCGGCCGCCGGGCGGAACGCACGATGGGCGCATGCAGAACGCGTACACACACATGGCCGAATGCGCCACGGAGTCCGCCCGGGTCGCCCGCGGCATCGATGCCACGCTGCCGCTCTCCTCCACGACCCCCTGCCACGGCTGGGACCTGCGGGAACTGATCAACCACTGGGTTCTTCACAGCGCGTACGGCCTGGAGCACCGGGCCCTGCGCACCCCCATCCCCGACGAGCTGACGGCCCGGGATTTCACGGCCGACCCCGGCTGGCCCGAGCGGTACGCGGCCCAGCTGGAACGCGCGGTCGCCGCCTGGTCGGACCCTGCGGCCCGGGAGGGCACCGTCGACACCGGGCACGGCTCCACCCCCGCCGGGGAGATGGCCGCGATGCTCCTCATGGAGATGGTGCTGCACGGCTGGGACGTGGCCCGGGCCACGGGACAGGAGTTCCGGCTCTCCGGACCGGCGGCGGCCTGCCTCCTCGAAACGGTCGAGGGGACGGCCGCGCTCTACCGGAAGTACGAGGGATTCGCCGCCGAGGCCACCCCGCCGGGCGCCGCGTCCGACTTCGAGCGCGGGCTGGCTCTCAGCGGCCGCGATCCGCGCGGGGCCGCCGTGGTCTGATGCGTCACGTGGCACCGGTGGCCCAGCCGAAGGCCGTCCGAATGGCCCAGAGCCGTGGGCCACGGTCTCTCGTCGCCGAATCCCTCGCCGAACTGGGCCTGCCCCCCGCCCTGGCGGAGGCCGCGCACACCGACACGTACGACGAGGCCGTCCGCCGTGGCCACGACCGGGGAAGGACCCCGCTGCCGGTTCCTACGTCGGCACTCCCACGATCCGCGTCGACGGCACCGTCTGGCTCGGCCCGGTGCTCAACTCCGTCCCACGCGGCGAGGTGGCGGTACGGCTGTTCGACAGCTGGCACCCGGCCCTCATGACGGAGGTTCCACCGACACGGTGGGCTCCAGCCGGACCACGATGCCCTTGGCGGTCGGCTGGTTGCTGGTCACGGCCACGCTGTCCAGTGGCAGCAGGACATTGGTCTCGGGGTAGTAGGCGGCGGCGCATCCGGCCGACGTCGGGTAGGGCACCACCTTGAAGTCCTCCGCGCGGCGCAGGACATCGTCGGCCCACACGCTCACCAGGTCGACGCGCTGACCTTCCACCAGGCCCAGCCGGTCCATGTCGTCCGGGTTCACCATCACCACCCGGCGGCTTCCGTGGATGCCCCGGTAGCGGTCGTTCTCGGTGTAGGGGATGGTGTTCCACTGGTCGTGGGAGCGCAAGGTCTGCAACAGCAGGTGGCCCTCAGGAGCGTACGACATCTCCCAGGCGTTGCAACTGAACAGGGCCTTGCCAGCAGGGGTGGGGTAGATCCCTTCGTTGACGGGATTGGGCAGCCTGATTCCGCCGGGACGGATCACGCGGCGGTTGAAGTGGTGCAGCCCCGGCACCACGTTGGAGATGCGGTCACGGATGGCCCCGTAGTCGGCCTCGAACTGCACCCACGGAATCCCGCCCTTGCCGTCGAGAGTCCGGACGGCGAGCCGGGCCAGGATGGCGACCTCGCTGAGCAGGAGCTTGGAGGCCGGCTTCAGACGCCCGTGGGAGGTGTGCACCTCGCTCATGGAGTTCTCCACGGTGACGAACTGCTCACCGGTCGCCTGGGTGTCCAGTTCGGTACGGCCGAGGGTGGGCAGAATGAGGGCGGTCCGGCCGCACACGGTGTGGGACCTGTTGAGCTTCGTGGAGATGTGGGCGGTGAAGCCGCATCGCCGCATGGCGTCCTCGGTGAAGGTGCTGTCCGGAGCGGCTCGGACGAAGTTGCCGGCGACGCCGAGGAAGACCTTCACACGGCCTTCGTGCATGGCCCTGATCGAGTTCACCGAGTCGAGCCCGTGGGCGCGAGGTGGTTCGAAGCCGAACTCCTGCTCCAGCGCGTCCAGGAACGAGTCGGGCATCTGCTCCCAGATTCCCATCGTCCGGTCACCCTGCACGTTGCTGTGCCCCCGGACCGGGCAGGTACCGGCTCCGGCCTTGCCCAGGTTGCCGCGCAGAAGCAGGAAGTTCACGATCTCCCTGACGGTGGGGACACCGTGCTTCTGCTGCGTGACCCCCATGGCCCAGCACACGATGACGCGCTTGCTGCGCAGGACCTCGTCGCGGACCACCTCGATCTCCTCGCGAGTGAGATCCGTGGCGGTGAGGATGTCTGCCCAGGCGACGGTCCGGGCGTGCCGGGCGAACTCCTCGAATCCGCTGGTGTTCGAGCGGATGAACTCGTGGTCGAGCACGGTGCCCGGCCGCTCGTCCTCCGCTTCGAGCAAAAGCCGGTTCAGGCCCTGGAACAGCGCGAGGTCGCCGCCGCTGCGGATGTGAAGGAAACGATCGGCGATCTGGACGCCGTCGCCGATGACGCCACGGGCCTTCTGAGGGTTCTTGAACCGCAGCAGTCCGGCCTCCGGCAGGGTGTTCACCGCGATGACGCGGGCCCCGTTTCCCTTGGCCTCCTCCAGTGCGGAGAGCTGCCGCGGGTGGTTGGTGCCGGGATTCTGCCCCACCACGAAGATCAGATCGGCATGGTGGATGTCCTCGAGGCTCACCGAGCCCTTGCCCGTGCCCAGGGTCTCGTGCAGAGCGAAGCCACTGGACTCATGGCACATGTTGCTGCAGTCGGGAAGGTTGTTGGTGCCGAAGACCCTGGCGAAGAGCTGGAGGAGGAACGCGGCCTCGTTGCTCACCCGGCCCGACGTGTAGAAGACCGCTTCATCCGGCGAGTCCAGCGCCTTCAGTTCCTCGGCGAGCAGCCCCAGGGCGTCGTGCCAGCTGATCGGCTCGTAGTGGTCCGAACCGTCCCGCTTGACCATCGGCTCGGTGAGCCGGCCCTGCTGGTTGAGCCACAGATCGGACCGCTTCCCCAGTTCGGACACCGAGTGCCTGCGGAAGAAGTCGGCGGTGATGCGGCGCGTCGTGGCCTCGTCGTTGATGTGCTTGGCGCCGTTCTCGCAGTACTCGTTGAGGTGCCGGTGGCCCGGGGAGGGATCCGCCCAGGCACAACCGGGACAGTCGATGCCACCCACCTGGTTCATGGTCAGCAGCGTCGTCCCCGTCCGCCGGACCGATGTCTCCTCCAGGGAGTACTCCAGGGCGTGCGTCACCGCGGGCACTCCGGCCGCCCACTTCTTGGGCGGAGTCACTCTGAGTTCGTCATCCGGTTCGTGGCTCGGGGGCTTCTTCATCAGGCGTCTCTCGCTCTCTTGCGCTGAAGGGAGGCGGGTCAGCCGACAGGCCAGTGGGCAACCCGGCTTCTGGGCGGTTCCGGCTCCATCGGCTGGACATGGCCGTTTCGGATGGAGCCTCGCCAGGCGCCGCCCTCCTGGCCCAGACCCTCGATGAACTCCTTGAAATGCGCGAGTTCGGATCGGAGCACGCGATGGATGAACCTGGAGACGAGATCTGCGATTCCGTGCTGCTTCACTCTTATGCGTACGGAGATTTCGGTACGGTCCGGCCCCGTCGTACGGAATGACACCTCCCCCCGATGGCTGGAGCGCCCCTCGAGGCTTCGCCACACCACATGCGAGTCGGGAAGCTGTTCCAAAGTCTCCGCCGCGAACTCGCGTCGCACCGGGCCGAAGCCGATCACCCAGTTGGTGAGATTCGGCCGGATCTGCTCGACCTTCTTCACCGCGGACATGAATCGCGGAAAGCTCTTGAACTGCGTCCACTGGTTGTAGGCAGTACGAATCGGCACCGCGACTTCAATTGTCTCTTCAATGAGATTCATGTCCCACCTGTCCTCAGCGCAGCCGCTCTCGGTGTCACCCGTTTCCATACACGAGGAAGCCACTTCCGTAGACAGTCAAACCTGCCCCATATCGCTCCGCAAGCGGCGGAGCGCGGTGCCGGGACCTGGCCGGGCACTCCCTGCCCGCGGTCAGCCCGTGACGATGCCGGTCACGAGGTTGATGGTGGTGGCCAGGATGCTGGCGCCGAAGACATAGGACAGCAGGCAGTGCCGGAGGGCGACCGCGCGAATCGTGGACGTGGAGACATCGGTGTCGGAGACCTGGTAGGTCATGCCGAGGTTGTAACTGAAGTAGAGGAAGTCGCTGTACCGCGGGCGGTCGTCGGTGTTGAAGTCGATCCCGCCCTCGGGAGCCCGGTAATAGATGTACGCGTAGCGGGTGGCGTACATCAGATGAAGTGCCGCCCAGGCTGTGAACACACCGCAGAGCGCCGTCGCGGCAGCGGCGTGGCTCAGGTCCGTGTCGCTGACGAGGAGCAGCACCACGATGCCGACCAGGCCGCACGAGGCGGATCCGACAACGGCGAGTTCCTCGGTGACGGGACGGAACTCCTCGCGCCGGGCGTTGCGGTGGGTGGCGGCGGCATCCATGGGCCACAGGACGATCCACCCCGCGATGACGAAGACCGTCTCCGCGCAGGCGATGCCTACGAGGATTCCGAGCGGCGTATTGGTCAGACCACCGGCGACCGCCCCGGCAACCGCTCCGAGGACCGACGCGCCGGTGAGCCGGGGAACGGCGGAAAGTACCAGCCTGCGGATCATGGGGACCTCGAAGTGGTGCCTGGGCCACCGATGGGCTCGACCACGCATCGATGCTGTCGCACCGTGACACGGGCAGCGCGGACGCGACAGTCTCAGAGTATCCGCGCACGGGTCGGGTGGCAGTCCGTGCGGTGCATATTGCATACCATGTCGTCGCGCCGGCCTCCCCGGTCACCGGGCGCCGGACACGGCCTAGGGGCTCTCGTTTGGATCAGCGGTCGTAGAAGCAGGCATCCCTCTGGCTGACGTGTAGAGGGCTCGCATCGCACGCTTCCGCGCCGATCGACGGTGCGGGAGAACGGAGGTTGGCTTGCGACGTAGGGCGGGGTTTGCCCTCCCTGGCCGCTGGGCTTCTGCCCAGTGCTAGGTTCCGAACGACCATCAAGGGGGCGCCATGAGTAGTGACATAACATCCAAGCGGGGTGTTTCAAGAAGGGGCGTCGCCCTGTTTGTCTTGAATGCCCTGGCGTGGGGCGGGGCTGCGACGCTTTTCGTTGACCTTTGGAATTTGGCAGGAACGGCTGAGAGGTGCGGAGGTCGTTTCGGGCAGCCATGCCCGGAGGGCTACGGATTCGGGCTTGTGGGGATCTGGGTGTCAGTGGCTGCCATGGTCCTTCTGCTCGTGTTTCTCTGGCGTGAGGGTGTCCGCGGTCCCATGCCTGCTGCGGCCATACCGGGTGTGATGGGTATCGTGCTGGGGTTGCGCTTCCTCTGGTCGGCAGTGGTGATCGCCGACGACGCCGCCTCGCGGGTGGTGATGTCGGTGGCCGGCCTGCTCGTCGGGGGCTTGCTGGGGATTCTGTACGGAAGTTGGCTGTTGCGGCGGTGGGGTACCGCGTTGCTCTTCCGGTGTATCCGGATCGGATGGACTGATGCAGTCCCTCCGTCCGGCCGGAAGACGCCCGCGATAGTACTTCCGTCCGGCAGTACCGAGCGGCGGCAGCGCAACGCGTTGCTTGTCGTCGACCTGTCGGCCGCAGTGGCCGGCTGCGCTGCCATAGGCGTACTTCCCTAGGACCAACGGTTCGACCAGAGGAAGATGCCCGCGACGTGGAGTCCGGCCAGGTAGATGGTCGCGGTCTTGTCGTAGCGGGTGGCGATACCCCGCCACTGTTTCAAGCGGTTGATGCAGCGTTCGACGGTGTTGCGCTGCTTGTATGCCTCGCGATCGAAGGCGGGTGGCAGGCAGGCCATGACATGAACGAAGGCAGGTGCGTCACCGGCCTGTCCGGCGGTGAGCACGAAGGCCGGTGGCCGGCATAGGGCATCGGAGGCCAGGTGGTTTTAGTGGTCAGTCCGTCCCAGTGGATTCACCTCCCGGAGAAGTACGGCAACTGGCGAGGCGTCTACAACCGGCAAGTAACGGCTCGATTCGCGCCCAATGCGCGTCAGTCAACGGCACACACGAACAACGACTGGCGGGGCTGGTCGGAACGGCGCCCCTGTCAGGCGGTCGGCCCAGTGCGGAGCCGCCGCACGTCCCGCACGAGCGTGTACGAAGCGCCAAGGAAGATCACGGCTCCAGCCATAAGGCGGAGGACCGAAGCGCCAGAGCGGTATTCACGAACGTAAGAACGAGCAGAGTCACGCTGGCAAGGACGCCGAAGGCCCAGATCAGAGCACCGATGCGGTTAGTCACATGGACATCATCAACGGCAACCTCGGCCAGGGGGAGTGATCCAGACGAACCGGCCTAGGCGCTCATGGCGCCGTTCACCGGCACGCGCGCCTCGTCGTACCGGGTCAGCAGCAGCCGGGCCAGCGCGGGGGACGGCCCGAGGACGCCGGCCAGCACATCCGCCCCGGCCTCCTCCGCCCCCGCCGCGATGCGGTCGGGGAGACGGCCTGGGGCGATGACGTACGGCGCGACCGCGACCCGCCGTACGCCGTCGGCCCGCAGGGCGCGTACGACGTCGGCGGTGCGGGGAAGGGATGCGGAGGCGAACGCAGGCCGCACGGCGCACCAACCGGTGTGCCGCAGCTCCCGCGCGATTTCAGCGATCACTGCGATCGCCTCCGGGTCTGTGGAGCCCGCCGAGGCCAGGACAAGCCCCGTCGAGCGCTTGTCGCCGGGGGAGACCCCGGCCTCGTACAGCCTCTGTTCCAGCGCCGCGTTCAGTAGCGGGGACGGGCCGAGGACCTCGGCCTGGCCGATCCGCAGCCGCGGCAGCCGTGCGCGGGCCTCGCGCAGCACCGAAGGGATGTCCGACTTGGCGTGGAAGGCCCGGGTCAGCAGCAGGGGGAGCGCGACGACCTCGCCCGCCCCCTCGGCGGCCAGGCGCTCCAGCACCCTGGGCACGGACGGGGCGTTGAACTCCAGGAAGCCCGTCTCCACACGCAGCCCGGGCCGCAGGGACCGTACCCGCGCGGTGAGCGCGTGGACGGTCGCCGCGTGCCGCGGGTCGCGGCTGCCGTGGGCGATGACGAGCAGGACGGGGGAGGCCATGGGAGATCAGCCCTTCACGAGGAGACCGCGGCTGCGCAGCACCCGTCGCTCCAGCGGGCTGAAGATCAGCAGGTCGATCGCGATGCCGACGAACAGGATGAGGAGAATCGCCAGGAAGATCCCCGGCATGTCGAAGTTGTTCCGGCCGTTCTCCAGCAACTGGCCGAGCCCCAGGCCCAGGTCGGGCGAGGACGCGATGATCTCGGCGGCCATCAGCGAGCGCCAGGAGAACGCCCAGCCCTGCTTGAGGCCCGCCAGATAACCGGGCAGCGCCGCCGGCAGGACGATGTGGATCGTCCCGCGCAGCCCCGTCGCACCGATCGTGCGGCCCGCGCGCAGGAACAGTGGCGGCACCTGGTCGACGCCGGAGACCAGACCGTTGGCGACCGACGGCACCGCGCCGAGCAGGATCACCGCGTACATCGTCTTGTCGTCGAGGCCGAGCCAGATGATGGCGGGTGCCACCCACGCCACGGACGGCAGGGACTGCAGCCCGGAGAGGATCGGGCCGATCGCCGCCCGGACCACCTTCACCCGTGCGACCAGCAGACCCAGCGGGGTACCGATCGCGACGGCCATCACGAAGCCGAGCAGACCGCGCGACACACTGGTCCAGATGACCTCCAGCAGGGTGCCCTGCATCCACATGTCGGTCAGGCTGTCCCAGACCGCCCCGGGCGGCGGGAGCTTGTAGTCGTCGGTGACCTTCGCCCAGACCAGCAGCTGCCAGACGAGGACCACCAGGACGACCGCGACGACCGGCGGCAGGACCTTGTTGAGCAGGATCTCGCGAGCCGGCGTCCTGCGTACCTGTACGGCGTCGAGGGCGTCCAGGCCCGCCTCGAGACCCGCCAGGTCGTCGGCCTTCGTTTCAGTGCTGGCCATGTCGGCGGATCTCCCCACGCAGTTGTTCGGTGATCTCGACGGACAGCTCCGCCACGGCGGTGTCCTCGATGCGGCGAGGCTGCTCGATGTCGACCGTCCACTCCCGGGCGATCCGGCCGGGACGCGAGGAGAGCAGGATGACGCGCTGGGCGAGCCGCACCGCCTCACGCACGTTGTGGGTGACGAAGAGGACGGAGGCGTTCGTCTCCCGCCAGATCCGGGTCAGTTCGTCGTGCAGCACGTCCCGGGTGATGGCGTCGAGCGCGGCGAACGGCTCGTCCATCAGCAGCAGTTGGCTGTCCTGGGCGAGAGCCCGGGCCATCGCCACACGCTGGCGCATCCCGCCCGAGAGCTCGTGCACCCGCTTCCCGTACGCCCCGCCGAGGCGTACGAGTTCGAGCAGCCGTTCCGCCTCCGGGCGGCGGTCCGACTTCGGTACCCCGCGCAGCCGCAAGGCGAGTTCGATGTTCTTGCCCGCGGTCAGCCACGGGAAGAGGGCGTGCTCCTGGAACATCAGGGCCGGCCGCCCGCCGGGGGTCTCGATGGATCCCGCGGTCGGGCGGTCGAGTCCGGCCACCAGGTTGAGCAGAGTCGATTTGCCGCACCCGGATGCTCCCAGGAGGGTGACGAACTCGCCCGGAGCGACATCGAGCGTGATGTCGTCCAGGACGAGCTGCTGCCCCGTGGGCCCGGCGAAGGATTTGGACACGTTCGTGATGCGAGCGGCGTGCTCGACCGCTGCACGGTCCTCGGCCTTGGTGAGGGTGGTGGTCGCCATGGTCGTCACCTCCTGGGAGTCGTCAGTGATCCTGATGCGGGCGGACTTACTTGACGCCGAGACCGGCGTCGGCGACCTCGGGCTGCCCCGCGGCCTTGAGGATCTTGTTCAGCGGCTTCAGGTCGTAGATGCCGCCCAGGTCGGGCTTCTCCAGCAGGCCGGCCTTGACCGCGTGGTCCGCCTGCGCCTCGAGCGTGGCGGCCAGCGGGTCGTCGGTGATCTGGATGGACTTCCAGGCAGGGTCGAGGACCTCGGCGGGCAGCGCCTTGCCGCTCAGCTCCTCGAGCGCCGCGTTGGCCGAGGCCTTCGCCTTGTCCGGGTTGGCGTTGATCCACTTGTTGGTGCTCACCGTGCCGCGCAGCACCGCGTCGACGACATCCGGGTGCTCGGAGAGGAACTTCTGCGACACGATGATGTTCGTGATGACGAACTTGTCGTCCGGCCACAGCGTCGACTCGTCGAGCAGGACCTTGCCGCCCTCGGCGACCAGCTTCGAGGCGGTCGGCTCCGGGACCCAGGCGCCGTCCAGGGAACCGGACTTGAAGGCGTCCGGAGTCACCTTGTTGTCCGAACGGACCACGGAGACGTCGCCCTTGCCGCTCTGGGCGTCGACCTTCCAGCCCTTCTCGGAGATCCAGTTGAGGAACGCCACGTCCTGCGTGTTGCCGAGCTGCGGGGTGGCGATCTTCTTGCCCTTGAGGTCGTCCAGGGTCTTGATCTTCTTCGGGTTCACGACGAGCTTCACGCCGCCGGAGGCCGAGCCGCCGACGATCCGCAGGTTCTGGCCCTTGGACTTGCTGTAGCCGTTGATCGAGGGGGAGGGGCCGATGAAGCCGATGTCGATCGAACCCGCGTTGAGCGCCTCGATCTCGGAGGGCCCGGCGTTGAACGTCGAGGGCTTGACCGTGGTGCCGCCCAGCTCCTTGGCGATGAGGCCTTCCTGGATACCGACCAGGGCGGTGGCGTGCGTGAGGTTCGGGAAGTAACCGATCTTCACGGTGTCGGCCGAGAGCTTCTTCCCGCCGGCGGAGACGTTCGACTGCGCGGAGTCGTCCTCCTTCGCCTCGGAACCGTAGCCGCAGGCGGTGACCGCGACGGCGAGCAGCGGCAGAGCGGCGGCAGCGGCGAGGCCGCGGCGGAGAGTGGTACGGGTGGCTGGCACGGGAGGCTTTCCTCTCGTTGGCCCGGTGCTCACGTCCCCCTGGGATCAGGTGGCGCGGCCGGGCGGTCGGCAGGTCTTCGTCCGAACTGGCGGTGCGGTCGGTGCGAGCGGGCGCGCAGGCAGTGCGCGTACGTCATCACGCACATCGCCCGACCCCGCCCTGGCCGCTGCCGAGGGCGCCGCTGCCGACCCGGCCGCCCTCCTTCGCGAAGGTCGAGAAGAAGTCGGTGAGCATCAGAAGTCCCACTCCGCGTCCTCGGCGGAGGTGTCCGCCTCCGCGTCCCCCTCGGTGACGGCGGCGAACGAGACGCCGGCCATGCCGGCGGTCAGCGTCGTGCCGTCGGCGGGATCGATCAGCAGGAACGAGCCGGTGCGCCGCGAGTCCGCGTAGGCGTCGAGCGCGAGCGGCTCGGCGGTACGCACCACGACCCGGCCGATGTCGTTGGCCACCAGCTGCCCGGGGGCCGGGTGCTGGGAGAGGTCGTCCAGGGTGAGCCGCGACGGGATGTCCTTGACGATCGCCTTGACCGTCCGGGTCGTGTGCTTGAGGAGCACGCGCTGGCCGACGGTGAGCGGCCGGTCGGCCACGTGGCAGACGGTCGCCTCGACGTCCTGCGTGGTGGCGGGCGTGTCGGAGCTCGGCGCGATCAGATCGCCGCGCGAGACGTCGATGTCGTCGGCCAGCCGGATCGTCACCGACTGCGGAGCCCAGGCGACGTCGACGCTCTCCCCGAGCGCGTCGATCCCCTCGATCGTCGTGGTACGCCCCGACGGCAGCACGGAGACCGCCTCGCCGACCCGGAACACCCCGGCGGCGATCTGACCGGCGTACCCCCGGTAGTCGGGGTGCTCGGCGGACTGCGGGCGGATCACGTACTGGACCGGGAAGCGGGCGTGGCACTCGGTCAGGTCGTGGCTGACCGGGACCGTCTCCAGGTGCTCCAGGACGGTGGGGCCTCCGTACCAGTCCATGTGCGCGGACGGCTCCACGACGTTGTCGCCGGCCAGGGCCGAGATCGGGATAGCGGTGATCTCCGGGACGCCGAGGGAGGCGGCGTACGCCGTGAACTCCTCCGCTATCGCGGCGAACACGGGCTCCGCGTACTCCACGAGGTCCATCTTGTTGACGGCGAGGACGACGTGGGGGACGCGCAGCAGGGCGGCGACGGCGGCGTGGCGGCGGGTCTGTTCGACCACGCCGTTGCGGGCGTCGACCAGGACGACGGCGAGTTCGGCGGTGGAGGCGCCGGTGACCATGTTGCGGGTGTACTGCACGTGGCCGGGGGTGTCGGCCAGGATGAACCGGCGGCGGGGTGTGGCGAAGTAGCGGTAGGCCACGTCGATGGTGATGCCCTGCTCGCGTTCGGCGCGCAGTCCGTCGGTCAGCAGCGCCAGGTCGGGTGCGTCCTGGCCGCGGTTGGTGGAGGCCAGCGCGACGGCTTCGAGCTGGTCGGTGAGGACCGACTTGGAGTCGTGCAGCAGGCGTCCGACGAGGGTCGACTTGCCGTCGTCGACGGACCCCGCGGTGGCGAACCGCAGCAGGGTGGTGGCCGAGAGCTGCTCGGTGGTGGTGGTCATTTTTAGAAGTACCCCTCGCGCTTGCGGTCTTCCATCGCGGCCTCGGACATCTTGTCGTCGGCGCGGGTGGCGCCCCGCTCGGTGAGGCGGGAGGCGGCGATCTCGGTGATGACGGCGTCCAGGGTGGTGGCGTCGGAGTCGACGGCGCCGGTGCAGGACATGTCGCCGACGGTGCGGTAGCGCACCTGGCGGGTCTCGGTCTTCTCGTGGTCCTTGGGGCCGCCCCAGTCGCCCGCGGTCAGCCACATGCCGGAGCGGTTGAAGACCTCGCGCTCGTGGGCGAAGTAGATGCCGGGCAGCTCGATGCCCTCACGCTCGATGTACTGCCAGACGTCGAGCTCGGTCCAGTTGGAGATGGGGAAGACCCGGACGTGCTCGCCGGGGGCGTGGCGGCCGTTGTAGAGCTGCCACAGCTCGGGGCGCTGGCGGCGGGGGTCCCACTGGGAGAACTCGTCGCGCAGGGAGAAGACGCGTTCCTTGGCGCGGGCCTTCTCCTCGTCGCGGCGGCCGCCGCCGAAGACGGCGTCGAAGCGGTGCTGCTGGATGGCCTCGGTCAGCGGGACCGTCTGGAGGGGGTTGCGGGTGCCGTCGGGGCGCTCCCGGAGCTTGCCGGCGTCGATGTACTCCTGGACGGAGGCGACGTGCAGGCGCAGCCCGTGCTTCTCCACGGTGCGGTCGCGGTATTCGAGGACCTCGGGGAAGTTGTGCCCGGTGTCCACGTGCAGCAGTGTGAAGGGGATCGGGGCCGGGGCGAACGCCTTCAGCGCGAGGTGCAGCATCAGGATCGAGTCCTTGCCGCCGGAGAACAGGATCACCGGCCGCTCGAACTCACCCGCCACCTCACGGAAGATGTGCACCGCCTCCGACTCCAGGGAGTCCAGGTGGCTCAGTGCGTACGGGTTGACGGTGCCTTCCGGCACGGTGGCGACGGTGCTCACGCCAGGCCCCTCTCGGTGAGCAGCGCACGAAGCGCCGCTGCGGACTCCTGCACGGTCTGCTGGTGCGACTCGATCCGCAGATCCGGCGACTCGGGTGCCTCGTAGGGGTCGTCGACCCCGGTGAGACCACTGATCTCGCCTGCTGCCTGCTTGGCGTACAGCCCCTTCACATCGCGCTCGGAGCACACCTCGACCGGGGTCGCGACGTGCACCTCCAGGTACGCGGTGCCCTCCTGCTGATGACGCTTGCGTACCGCGTCACGGCTGTCGGCGTACGGCGCGATGACCGGGACGAGGGCCTTCACACCGTTGGCGGCCAGCAGTTCGGCGACGAAGCCGATCCGCTGGACGTTGGTGTGCCGGTCCTCGCGGGAGAAGCCGAGACCCGCGGAGAGGAACTCCCGGATCTCGTCACCGTCGAGCACCTCGACCCGGTGCCCGTCGGCACGCAGCCGGCCGGCCAGCTCGTAGGCGATGGTGGTCTTGCCCGCGCTCGGCAGACCGGTGAGCCAGACGGTGGCTCCCGTCTCCGTCACGCTCATCGATATCTCCTGATCAGTCGTCATCAGCCGTGCAGCCCGCACTCGGTCTTGCCCCGCCCGGACCAGCGGCCGGCCCGTGCGTCCTCGCCCTCCAGCACCCGGCGGGTGCAGGGCGCGCAGCCGACGGAGGCGTAACCGTCCATCAGTAGCGGGTTGGTCAGTACGCCGTGTTCGGCGACGTACGCGTCGACGTCGTCCTGGGTCCACCGGGCGATCGGCGAGACCTTGACCTTGCGGCGCTTCTCGTCCCAGCCCACGACCGGGGTGTTCGCCCGGGTGGGGGACTCGTCGCGGCGCAGCCCCGTCGCCCAGGCCGCGTACGCCGTCAGCCCCTCCTCCAGCGGCTTGACCTTGCGCAGCGCGCAGCACAGGTCGGGGTCGCGGTCGTGCAGCTTCGGTCCGTACTCGGCGTCCTGCTCGGCCACCGACTGACGCGGGGTCAGGGTGATGAGGTTGACGTCCATCACGGCGTCCACCGCGTCCCGGGTGCCGATGGTCTCCTCGAAGTGGTAGCCCGTGTCCAGGAAGACGACGTCCACGCCGGGGAAGACCCGGGAGGCGAGGTGCGCGACGACCGCGTCCTCCATGGAGGAGGTGACGCAGAAGCGCTTGCCGAAGGTGTCGGCCGCCCACTTCAGGATGTCGCTCGCGGAGGCGTCCTCCAGGTCGCGCCCGGCCCGCTCGGCCAGATCCCTCAGTGCCTCGTCGGTGAGCTCGGCGGTGTGCAGCGTGTCCGTCATGTCCCGTCCCCTTCCACGTCGTTGCGCTGGAGTCCCTGGGTCAGCAGACCCAGGAACTTCAGCTGGAACGCGCGATTGCAGGAAGCACATTCCCAGGCGCCGTGCCCCGCCTCGTGCGGGCGCAGGTCCTCGTCGCCGCAGTACGGGCAGTAGAACGGCGCGGCTCGCTCGCTCATGACAGTGACTCCGCACTGGCCCTGGCCGCCCAGGTGGCGAAGCGCTCGCCGTCCTCCCGCTCCTCCTGGAACCTGCCGAGCACCCGCTCGACGTAGTCCGGGAGTTCGGCCGAGGTGACCTTCAGCCCGCGGACCTTCCGGCCGAAGCCCGCCTCCAGTCCGAGCGCACCGCCGAGGTGCACCTGGTAACCCTCGACCTGGTTGCCGTCGCCGTCCAGCATGAGCTGGCCCTTGAGGCCGATGTCCGCGGTCTGGATACGGGCACAGGCGTTGGGGCAGCCGTTGATGTTGATGGAGAGCGGCTCCTCGAAGTCCGGCATGCGGCGCTCCAGTTCGTCGATGAGCGCGGCTCCGCGCGCCTTCGTCTCGACGATCGCCAGCTTGCAGAACTCGATGCCGGTGCAGGCCATCGTGCCGCGCCGGAAGGGTGAGGCGTGCACCTGGAAGTCCAGTGCCTCCAGCCCCTCGGTCAGCGACTCGATCCGGTCCTGCTCCACGTCCAGGATGAGCATCTTCTGCTCGACCGTGGTGCGCACCCGGCCGGAGCCGTGTGCTTCGGCCAGGTCGGCGATCTTGGCCAGGGTGGAGCCGTCCACGCGGCCGACGCGCGGGGCGAATCCGACGTAGAAGCGGCCGTCCTGCTGGGCGTGCACGCCGATGTGGTCGCGCCAGCGGGAGGACGGCTGCGCGGGCGGCGGTCCGTCCAGCATCGGACGCTTGAGGTACTCGTCCTCAAGGATCCGGCGGAACTTCTCCGGGCCCCAGTCGGCCATCAGGAACTTCAGGCGGGCACGCGTACGCAGCCGGCGGTAGCCGTAGTCACGGAAGATCCCCACGACACCGGCCCAGACATCGGGGACCTCGTCCAGCGGCACCCAGGCGCCGAGGCGCTCGGCGAACCGCGGGTTGGTGGAGAGACCGCCGCCGACCCACAGGTCGAAGCCGGGGCCGTGCTCGGGGTGGTCCACCCCGACGAAGGCGATGTCGTTGATCTCGTGCACCACGTCCTGGACCGGCGAACCCGAGATCGCGGTCTTGAACTTGCGGGGCAGGTTGGAGAATTCCTTGCTGCCGATGTAGCGCTCGTGGATCTCGTCGACCGCGGGCGTGCCGTCGATGATCTCGTCGGCGGCGATCCCGGCCACCGGAGAACCGATGATCACACGGGGGCAGTCACCGCAGGCCTCGGTCGTCGAGAGCCCGACGGCCTCGAGCTTGTCCCAGATCGCCGGGACGTCCTCGATGCGGATCCAGTGCAGCTGGACGTTCTGGCGGTCGGTGATGTCGGCGGTGCCGCGTGCGTACTCCTGCGAGATCTCGCCGATGACGCGCAGCTGCTCGGTGGTCAGCTTCCCGCCGTCGATGCGGACGCGCAGCATGAAGTACCGGTCGTCCAGCTCCTCCGGCTCCAGGACGGCGGTCTTGCCGCCGTCGATGCCGGGCCGGCGCTGGGTGTACAGGCCCCACCAGCGCATACGTCCGCGCAGGTCGTTCGGGTCGATGGAGTCGAATCCGCGCTTCGAGTAGATCGTCTCAATGCGCGTCCGCACGTTGAGACTGTCGTCGTCCTTCTTGAACTGCTCGTTCCCGTTGAGCGGGGTGTAGTGACCCATGGCCCACTGACCTTCACCACGATGACGTCCGGCCTTGCGGCGGGGCGTGGCGGTAGCAGGCTTCTCGGGGATGGCGGCCATGGCTATACGTCCTTCGGGACTGCAGGAGGGCGGCTCTGAACTGCACACTCGCGCGAGGCGCGGCGGTGCGCAGGGGTGGAGCGGACTTCAGGAAATCGCGGTGCTGGAGACTCTCAGCGGACCGGACAGATGGCGCTGGACATGCGGCCGAGGTCGACGTGCCGCCGACTCACCAAGGCAATTCCAGTTCCAGACATGACGGAAGCGTGTCACGCGAATCTCGGGCCAGTCCACCACGATCCAATATGTGGACGTGATGGTCCCGAAGGGTGAGACGATGTGGTGTCGGTCACGCCCTCGCTGTCGACAAAGCGACATGAGGGCGTGTGATCGGGGCGTGCGATCAGGCGTGCGCGCCGGGCCAGGAACCGGGGTGGGCGGCCTGGGCCCCCTGCTCGGTCTTCGTGTCGAACAGCCGGAACCCCCGCCGCAGATAGTTGTCCATCGCGTGCGGCCCGTCGTCCGAGCACGTGTGCAGCCACACCCTCTTGGTGGGGGTCCGCTCCGGGTGGCGCTCCGCGAGGTCCCAGGCGCGCGCCACGCCGTACGACAGCAGGTGCCCGCCGATCCGGCGGCCCCGGAAGGCCGGGATCAGGCCGAAGTACGTGACCTCGACGGCCCCGTCCTCCTGGGCGTCGAGCTCGATGAACCCCGCCGGGGTCCCGTTCTCGTACGCCACCCAGGTCTCGACCCCAGGCCGTTCCAGGAAGTCCCGCCACTGCGCGTAGGTGTGGTCCAGCCGGTCGGTCCACCGGACGTCCGCGCCCACCGCCGTGTAGAGGAACCGGCTGAACTCCGGCAGCGGTATCTCCGAGCGTGCGACCGCCACCCCGTCCGCGGGGAGGGCGGCGGGGCTCAGGTCGGCGGGCGACGTCTGTTCCAGATACCAGACGGTCACGTCGCGGACGGCTGGGGCGGAATGCGTGGAGTCGTTCATGGCGGTCAGAAAACCACGACTGCCGGCCGCCGCCAAACCCGGCCCGGCTCAGCCCGTCTCCGCAGGCATACGTGCCCTGAGCACCACCGGAGCCGTCGAACGGGGCAGCAGATCGGCCGGCACGTCCGGATGGACCACCTCCACCTCGACACCCTCGCGGAAGCGGTACGGCCGATGGGTCAGCACCTCCGCGAGATGGCGGCGAATCCGGGATATCTCGGCCCGCACCGTCACCGTCCTGGAGGCGTCACCGAAGACGTCCTCGGCCAGCTCGGCCGCGGTGCGCCCCTCCCGGTGCAGGGCCAGGGCGTACAGCAGCTCCGCGTGGCGGGGTGAGAGCGGGTGCGTCCAGTTGCCCACGGGGCCCGCCACATGGATGGTGAGTCCCCGCTCCCGGCTCAGGTCGAGCACCACCCGGCGCGGCGGGCGGTCGTGCGCGCCCTCCGCGACCTGGACCAGCCAGCCGCCGGGCAGCGGCTCCACCCGGCACATCCCGAGCGCGGCCAGCCACACCGTGCCCGGCTGCAGCGACTTCGGCAGCGGAAGACGGTCCACGGGCGGCATCCCGCTGACGGCGGCCAGCCAGCCATGGGTGTCCACCACCAGGGCCCGGCCGCCCAGCCGGCACAGAAGCGGCGCGGCCACCGAGCGCAGCCGCTCGATCGCCCCCAGATGCCGGCCGCGCAACTCGCTCTCCGCGAGCGCCGCCACCGAACCCACCAGCGCCAGCGTCGCCGGATGGAAGGTGGAGGCGGGCCCGCTGATGTCGACGATGCCCATCAGCCGGCCGTCCCGGGGGTCGCGCACCGGGGCCGCCGCGCAGGTCCAGTTGTGCAGGGCGCGGATGAAGTGCTCGGCGGAGTGGACCTGGATGGGCGTGCGTGCGGCGAGCGCCGTACCGATGGCGTTCGTGCCCGTGGCCGACTCCGCCCAGGCGGCACCCTCCTCCAGGCAGATGTCCTTCGCCCGGCGCATCACGGCCGAGTGCCCCTGACGCCACAGGACCCTGCCCTCCGCGTCCGTGACGACCATGATCTGCTGCGCCGCGTCCGCGATCGTGGCCAGCCCCTCCCGGAGTACGGGCATGACCTCGCCGAGCGCCGTGTCCCTGCGCCGGTACTCGATCTCGTCGGTCTCCAGCAGCCTGCTCTCCGGCGACTGCTCGGGATCGATCCCGCTGCGCAGCACACGGTCCCAGGACGCGCCGATCTCCGCGCGCGGAGCCGCCGCCGTACGCTCGCCCACCAGCCGGGCCTCCCGTGCGCGGTGGACCAGGCGCTCGGTCAGCGCCGGGTACGAGGCGTTCTCCGGCCGCGGTCGCGCGACAGGGTCTGCTTCCATGACGGTCCCCCCAACACCACATGGGCCCGGTCCGGAAGAGAAACCAGGCCCGAAGGACACATCCTGCCGTGCAGGGTGCCCGTTGGCTGGTACTCCACGCAATGGTTGCAACCCTTTGCAACTCTGGTGAACAGGCCGCAGACCGTACGACAGTGGCGGAACGCCGTGCGGTGAGTCCTCGACCCGCCGTGCGGTGGTGCACAAGCGTGGAGGGTGGTGCCGTGTCGGCGCAGCACCACCCTCCGTCGTTTGTCACCGTTTCTCCGGAATTCCTACCCCTCCTGGGCCCGCGCCCGCTCCACGACCGTGGCCAGATCCAGACTGTGCGGCAGCGTCCCGAAGGCCGAGCCCCAGTCCCTGCCCAGCCGTGAGGCGCAGAACGCGTCCGCGACCTCCGGCGGCGCCCAGCGCAGCAGCAGCGAGCCCTGCAACACCAGGGCCATCCGCTCCACCAGCCGCCGGGCGCGTGCCTCGACGGCGTCCAGGTCGGCCAGCTCCGTCAGCAGGTCCTTGATCGCCGCGTCGAGCCGGTGGTCCGCGCCCCGCGCCTTGCCGACCTCCTGCAGGAAGGCGTTGAGCGCCTGCGGCTCACGCTGCAGGGCCCGCAGCACATCGAGGGCCTGCACGTTGCCCGAGCCCTCCCAGATCGAGTTGAGCGGCGCCTCCCGCAACAGCCGGGGCATGCCGGACTCCTCGACGTAACCGTTGCCGCCGAGGCATTCGAGGGCCTCCCCGACCACCGCGGTGCACCGCTTCGTCACCCAGTACTTGGCCGCGGGCACCGCGATCCGCAGGAAGGCCCGCTCCTCCTCCGTGTCCGCGTCGTAGGCGGCGGCCAGCCGCAGCGCGAGGGTCGTCGCCGCCTCCGACTCCAGGGCCAGGTCGGCCAGTACGTTGCGCATCAGCGGCTTCTCGATCAGCAGCCCGCCGAACGCGCTGCGGTGGGCGCTGTGATGGATCGCCTGCGTCACCGCCTGGCGCATCAGAGCCGCCGAACCGACCACGCAGTCCAGCCGGGTCGCCGCCACCATCTCGATGATGGTGCGCACCCCCCGCCCCTCCTCGCCGACCCGGCGGGCCCACGTCCCGTCGAACTCGACCTCGCTGGAGGCGTTGGACCTGTTGCCCAGCTTGTCCTTGAGGCGCTGGATCGCGAAAGCGTTGCGCTCACCGTCCGGCAGGACCCGCGGCACGAGGAAGCAGCTCAGCCCGCCCGGCGCCTGCGCCAGCACCAGGAAGCCGTCCGACATGGGTGCCGAACAGAACCACTTGTGGCCGGTGAGCAGATACTCCCCGTCGCCGGCCAGTGGCTCGGCCCGGGTGGTGTTGGACCGCACGTCGGTGCCGCCCTGCTTCTCCGTCATGCCCATCCCGAAGAGCACACCGGCCTTCTGCGACGCGGGCCGCAGCCCCTCCTCGTAGACGTGCGACGTCAGCAGCGGCTCCCACTCCGCGGCCAGCGCGGGGTCGGTCCGCAGCGCCGGGACCGCTGCGTGCGTCATCGACAGCGGGCATCCGTGGCCCGCCTCGGCCTGCGTCCAGACCAGGAACCCGGCAGCGCGCCGGACATGACCGCCCTGTCTGCCCCAGGCGTCCGTCAGCCCGGCCGTGACCGCGTGCCCCAGCAGCCGGTGCCAGGCCGGGTGGAAGTCCACCTCGTCGATGCGGTGTCCGTAGCGGTCGTGCGTACGCAGCTTCGGCGGGTTCTCGTTGGCCTGCGCACCCCACTCCTGGGCCTGCACAGAGCCGGCGGACCGGCCCAGCCCGCCGAGCTCGTCCCGGGCCTCGTCGAGGATTCCGGGCGCGAGATGCCGCTCGACGGCCTCCGTCAGTGCCCGGTCGGCAGCGAAGACGTCATAGCCGACCAGCGGCGGAACCTGGTTGGTCACTGTGTGGGTGCTAGGTGCCATGCCGATACGGTAAGGAGGTGCAGGCAGCAAACGAAACACCCGAGCGGCCACCGGGTCGGCTCCACCGGGCTCGAGTTCTCTACCGCAACGTCTCGAAGCGGCAGATGGCATGGCAATTGCTCAAGGACACGGTCAATTCGTGCATCGAGTACCGCATCCTCGGCCTCGCGGCCGAGGCGGCGTTCTTCACCCTGCTGTCCCTGCCGCCGCTGCTGCTCGGCCTGATCGGGCTGCTCGGCTACGTCGACGACTGGACGTCCACCACGACGGTCGCCTCCATCGAGCGCAACATCCTGGGCGCGGTGCAGACGGTGCTCTCCGAGCGGGGTGTCAAGGAGATCGCCGAGCCCCTCATAGCCGACGTGACCACGGGCGCGCGCCCCGACGTCATCTCCCTCGGGTTCGCGATCGCGCTCTGGTCGGGCTCGCGCGCCGTGAACGTCTTCATCGACACCATCACCGTGATGTACGGGCTCGACGGCCACCGCGGCATCGTCAAGACCCGTCTGCTCGCGTTTCTGCTGTACGTGGTCGCGCTGTTGCTGGGCGCGGTCGTGCTGCCTCTGCTGGTGGTCGGTCCCGACCGGGTGGTCGAGTTCGTCCCCTGGGGCACCGAGGTGCTCGCGGTCATGTACTGGCCGCTCGTGATACTGCTGTCCATCGCGTTCCTGACGACGCTCTACCACGTGTCCGTCCCCGTCCGTTCGCCGTGGATAGAGGACGTGCCCGGGGCGCTCGTGGCGCTCGGGATGTGGGTGGTGGGCAGCTTCCTGCTGCGGATCTACCTGACGAGCACGGTCGAAGGGCCCACCATCTACGGCTCGTTGGCCGCGCCCATCGCCGTCCTCCTCTGGATAGGCATCTCCGCCTTCGCCGTACTCGTGGGCGCCGCCGTGAACGCGGCGATCGACCGTGTCTGGCCCTCGCTCGCCACCGCCGCCGCTCGCGCCGCCAGCGACCGGATCAAGGCCGCCCAGGCCGCGGAACTCGTGGCACGGGCCGCGAACTGGGACGCCTACGCCGACGAGGACGAGGACGAGGACGTGTCCATGCCGTCCGAATTCCCCGAGCGCTGGTCACGCTTCCTGCCCCCCGACGACGTGAAATCCCGCCTGCACGGGAACCGGGACAAGGATTCCCCCTGAGGACCCGGGGGCTCTCCCGATAGCCTGGTGACATGGGCGCACGGTACGAGGAGCGGGCATCGCGCTTCGGCGGCGCGGTCCTGTGGACCTGGTCCGGGCCGCGCGAACCCTCACGGCCCGTCCTGCCCGACGGCTGCATGGACCTCCTGTGGGCCGGCGGGCGACTGCTGGTGGCAGGCCCCGACACCCACGCCTTCACCCCCGCCGCGGCGCTCTCCGGCAGCTGCGCGGGCATCCGCTTCGCCCCCGGCACGGCACCCGCGCTCCTGGGCGTCCCCGCGCACGAGCTGCGCGACCGGCGGGTCGCGCTCGACGCCCTCTGGCCGGGCCCCGAGGTCCGCGGGCTCACCGAGCGGACCGGCGAGGCCGACGACCCGGCCGCCGCGCTGGAGGACATCGCCCTGCGCCGGGCAGCCGGCACCGAGCCCCCGGACCCGCTCACGGCGGCCGTCGCCGCACAGCTGCGGCAGGGGCGTTCCGTCGCCGCCACCGCGCAGGAGGTCGGGCTCGGCGCCCGCCAGCTGCACCGGCGCTCGCTGGCCGCGTTCGGCTACGGCCCCAAGACGCTGGCCAGGGTCCTCAGACTGCAGCGCGCCCTGGACCTCGTACGGGCGGGAACGCCCTACGCCGAGGCCGCGTACGCCGCGGGCTGTACGGACCAGGCGCACCTGGCCCGCGAGATGCGGGACCTGGCCGGAACGACCCTCGGCGGCTACCTGGCCGCGACGGGCTACGACGGGTTGGCCGCGAACAGCGAGACCCCGCAGCCGTCCGGGTCGAGGACGACCGCGTAACGCTGGCCCCAGACGGCGTCCCAGGGCTCCAGACCGCCCTCGTATCCGGCGGCGGTCAGTTCGGCGTACACCGCGTCGACCTCCGCCGGGCTGTCGCAGAGGAAGGCGAGCCCGAGGCGCTCACCGCCCTTCGGAGCCGTCCAGCCGGGGTCGAACGAGCGGATGACGTCCTCGGTGTCCCACAGCAGGCGCTGCCCGCCCGGAAGGGTCACTTCGACATGAGGTGCCGATTCGGCCCCGGCGGGGACGTCGAGCCCGAGCCTCCGGTAGAAGGCCAGCGAGGCGGCCATGTCGGCGGTGATGACGGAGATCGCGTCGAGTCGTGGAGTCATGGAAGGACCGTACGGCGGGGGTCGTGACCAGGTCTTGTACGAAACGGTCACGGCCCCCGCATACGGCTCAGGCGCAGTCGGCCGGCGCGTTGCCCGGGTCCGTCAGCGGCAGCCTCAGCTGAGCGCGCTCGGTGAGCCAGCGGGTCGGCCGGTGACGCGGGTCGCCGGTCGTGGCGTGCAGGGCCCGCTGCAGCTCCAGCATCCGCGCGGCGCCGACCCGGTCGCCCCAGGCCAGCGGCCCCGCCGGGTAACCGAGGCCGGTCGTGACGGCGAGGTCGATGTCCGCCGGGGTGGCCAGCGAGCGTTCCGCGATCGACGCGGCGACGGACACCACCGACGCGAGCAGCCGCTGCGCGACCGAGCCCGCGGTGTCCCGCACCACCGACACGGCCCAGGGGTCCTCGCCGTCCGCCGCGCGGGCCAGGACGGCGCGGGCGTCCCGCGCCGCGGCCGGGTCGGCCGCGGGCGTCACCGCGAGCACCCGCCGGCGGCCCGCCGGGGCCAGCGGATCGACGCCGAAGGTGCGTGCGGCGGGAAGGCCCAGCGAGGCGACGGAGGCCGCCACCGTGGTGCCCCAGACCGGGACGAGGACGAGGGCGCGGCCGGAGGGCTCGGCACCGCTCTCGACCGTCGCTCCCGCGGCGGACAGCGCGGACCGCAGCGCTGCCGTGTCCCCTGCGCCCTCGCCGCCCGCGACGAACACCGGCCGGTCCGCGTCACCCGTCACCGGCGCCTCCGGGGCGGGGGCGGGCGCCTCGGGCCCGTACGCGAACCAGCCCTGCCCGGTCTTGCGGCCGTGCAGGCCCGCGGTCACCCGGTTCGGGGTCAGGTAGGAGGGGCGGAGCCGGTCCTCGTGGCGGAAGCCCTGCCAGATCGAGTCGATCACGGCAGCCGTGACGTCGAGCCCGGTGAGATCCATCAGTTCGAAGGGGCCCATGCGCAGCCCCAGGACGTCCCGGGCGATCCGGTCGATCCCGGCCGGGTCGGCGACGGACTCCTCCAGCAGCGCCAGGGCCTCGGTCACCAGTCCCCGGCCGGCGTGGTTGACCAGGAAGCCGGGGGTGTCGGCGACGGTGACCGCGCGGTGGCCGCAGCTCTCCACCAGCTCCGTGAGAGCCGCCGGGATTCCGGGGCGGGTGGCGGCGCCAGGCACGACCTCGACGATCCTCATCAGCGGCACGGGGTTGAAGAAGTGCAGCCCCGCCAGGCGCCCCGGGTCCCGGAGCGACGCGGCGATCCGGGTCACCGACAGGGACGAGGTGTTGGTCGCGAAGACCGCCGACTCCGGCAGGGCCTGCTCCAGCTTCCCGAAGACCTCGGCCTTGGTGTCCAGGTCCTCCCGTACGGCCTCGATGACCAGTCCGACCTCCGGCCCGGGTCCCCACGGGTCGTCCAGCGGGACCAGCCGCTCCAGGGCGGCGTCCCGGTCCCCGGCGGACATCCGTCCCTTGTCCACCGCGCGCTCCAGCATGGACCGTACGAAGTCGACGGCCGCCGTCACCGCCTCGGTCCGGACGTCGCAGAGCTCTACGGTGTGTCCGCCGGCCGCCGCCCACTGGGCGATGCCGCGTCCCATGGCTCCGGCGCCGACGATCCTGATACGCATGGCAGTTACGGTCCTCTCGGGGTGGGGATCGGGGAAACGCTCCCCGGGATCGGGTGTGCCCTCAGCGAAGATAGACGCGGCCGGGGTCGACGTCCTCCCGGAGGAGCCGCAGCTCCGCGGCGGTCGGGGGCGGCACGGTGCCGACCTCGTCGGACACCTTCAGGTCCCAGCCGGTCGCCTCCCGGACCTGCTCGACCGTGACACCCGGGTGGACGGCGATCAGCTTCAGCTCCTCGCCGACGCCCTCGCGTGCCAGGATGCCCAGTTCGGTGATGACCCGGGTGACTCCGGCGCCCAGCGGCCTGATGCCCTCGGCGAGCGCGCGGTCCGGCCCCGGGGTGGTGCAGAAGTCCAGGGTCCCGGTGAAGGAGCGCGGGTTGTGACGGCGCATCACCACGAAGACCTCGTGGGAGTTGGCCATCACCTCGATCGCGCCGCCGGAGCCGGGGAGCCGCACCGTGGGACTGTCCCAGTCGCCGATGACGGAGGTGTTGAGGTTGCCCCACCGGTCGATCTGCGCGGCGCCGAGGAAGCCCACGTCGATGTGGCCGCCCTGGAGTACGCAGCCGAACAGCGCAGGCATCGAGAGCACGGCCTCCGCGCCCGAGATGAGTACCGCGTCGGCGATCGTCTCCGGCAGATGCGAGGGGTGCGCCCCGCAGACCCCGGACTCGTACACCACCTCGATCTGCGGCGCGACGGTCAGATGGGCGAGCTCGGTGGCGAGCGTCGGCAGCCCGATGCCGGCGAACACCGTGCGGCGGGAGGCCAGTTCGCGGGAGGCGACGACGGAGAGCAGCTCGGACGAGGTGACGGTCTCCGGTGCGGTGGTGGTCATGGTCCGTTCCTTCCCCTGGGGCGTGCTCACAGCCGCCGCCCGTAGTTCACCGGTTCGCTGAGCGCCTCGCCCACCGCGAGCCCCGCCCAGAAGTCCTCGCCCAGCTTGTCGACGTACGCGGCGTGGTCGGCCGTTCCGTACACCCACTCGTCCAGCCACGCCCGCAGCCGCTCCGGGTCCTTGCTGATGTGCGACCAGGCCCGGTAGAAGGCGTTGTCGCGGTCGTAGTACCCCTGCGCGAAGGACGGGTGCGCGCCACGCGGACAGACGACGACGGCGTCCACGGCGTGGGACGGGACGAGCGTGCGGTTGGGGTCCGAGCGGACCACCTCGTCCCCGACGATCTCCTCGACGACGACGATCGCCTTGTCCGCGGCGTACACCGCCTCGGCCTGGATGCCGGTCAGCCCCCAGATCTGGGTGTTGCCCCTGCGGTCGGCCCGCTGGGCGTGGATGATCGTCACGTCCGGGTTCACCGGCGGCACGACGTAGATCTGCTCCGGCTCCCCGTCGGGCCCCGGGTAGGGCGAGGTCACCTTGCGCAGATCGCTGTTGACGGACGGCAGATCGCTGCCGCCGTAGCTGCGCAGCGGATAGAACGGCAGGCGCTGGGAGCCCGCGAGGTAGCGGCAGACCATCCCGTAGTGGCTGTACTCCTCGAAGGCCAGCGGAGCCGGGTCGGCGCGCTCGATCCTGCGCCGCAGCTCGCCGAGCGAACCGGCGGACGAGTTGCCCACGAAGGAGGAGACCAGCCGCGAGACGCAGCCCGCCGCGATCATCTGGTCCACCACGATGTCCGCCGTCATCCGTACGACGGTGAGGTCCTTGCGGCCCTGCCGGATGATCTCGTGCCCCGCGGCGGTGGGGACGAGATGGGTGAACCCTTCGAGGCTGACGGTGGCCCCGTCGTGCACGAAGGAGGCGACGGCCTCCTTCATCGACATGACTTTGCCGGCCCCGTCGGCCGTATCCGTCCGCTCCACGGTGCTCCTCGGGCGAGTGCGTGCTGGTCGCCCTTACCGTGTCAGCGGCCATTGATTGCTGTCCAATACCAAATTAAGGTCGGATCAAGACTGATCGTTAATGAATGGAAGTCCCGATGGAACTGCGTCATCTGACAGCGTTCACCGCCGTCGCCGAGGAGCTGCACTTCGGCCGCGCCGCCAAGCGGCTCCAGATGGCGCAGCCCCCGCTCAGCCAGCAGATCCGGCAGCTGGAGAAGGAGCTCGGCGTCCAGCTCTTCGAGCGCAACACCCGCTCGGTGAGGCTCACCAGCGCGGGGGAGTCCTTCCTCGAACCCGTACGGACCGTGCTCGACGACCTCGACATCGCGGTACGCGCCGCGAAGGCCGCAGGGCGCGGGGAGTACGGCCGGGTCACCATCGGCTTCGCGGGAGCGTCGAGCCACGAGACCCTCCCCCTGCTGACCCGGGCGGTGCGGGCCGCCCACCCCGGGATCGAGCTGGTCATGAAGGGCCAGACCTACGCCAACGTCGCCCTGTCCCGGGTCGCCGACGGCTCCCTCGACCTGGGATTCGTCCGGCTGCCGGTCACCCAGCCCGGGGTGGCCTACCGGGTGATCGACGAGGAGGAGCTGCTCTGCGCGCTGCCCTCCGACCACCCGCTCGCCCGCCTGGAGAGCATCCCGATCGGGATCCTCGCCGACGAACCCTTCGTCTCCTTCCCCGCCAACGCCGGCTCCACGGTGCGCGACGCGATGGTGCAGGTCTGCGAGGCCACCGGCTTCAACCCGCGCGTGGTGCAGGAGGCCCCCGACTCGTACACGATCCTGGCCCTCGTCGCCGCGGGCGTCGGCGTCACGCTCACGGTCTCCTCCGTCCGCCACATCCAGCAGAACGGGCTGGTCTACCGGTCCCTCGCCGGCCCGCCCGTCCGGCGCCAGGCGGCGCTTGCCTGGCGCACGGACAACCCGTCGGCCGCGCTCCGAGCGGTGCTCGCGGTCGCCGAGGAGGCCCTGCCCACGCCGTAGGGGCCCGATTGAGACGCGTGGCGTCTTGAATGTGCGGTAACTCGATATTGGACCGACTCAGTGGTCCAGTGCGAAGGTCACCCCACACACCCGAGCCGCCGAAAGGTGTTCCGCCGTGCCCGACCAGACCGATGTCGTCATCTGCGAACCGCTGCGCACCCCCATCGGGCGGTTCGGCGGAGCCTTCGCCCAGCAGACGCCCGCCGCGCTCGCCGCACGCGTCATCGCCGAGGTCGTCGCCCGTACGGGAATCGACCCGGACCGGGTGGACGAGGTGATCCTCGGACACGCCTACCCCTCGTCCGAGGCCCCCGCCATCGGCCGCGTCGCCGCCCTGGACGCCGGACTCCCCGACTCCGTCACCGGCGCCCAGACCGACCGGCGCTGCGGCTCCGGGCTGCAGGCCGTCCTCGACGCGGCCATGCAGATCCGGGCCGGCTTCAGCGACGTCGTCGTCGCGGGCGGCGTCGACGTCATGAGCGCCGCCCCGTACTACACGCACGACGGACGCTGGGGCATCAAGGGCCCCGGCCTCCAGCTCCACGACTCCCTGGCCCGGGGCCGCGTCACCGCCGGTGGCGTCCACCACCCCGTCCCCGGCGGCATGATCGAGACCGCCGAGAACCTGCGCCGCGAGTACGGGATCAGCCGGGCCGACCAGGACGCCCTCGCCCTGCGCTCGCAGGCCCGCGCCGCACGCGCCGCGAAGGAGGGGCGCTACGACGCCGAGACCGTCCCCGTGACCGTGCGCACGAGGAAGGGCGAGACGGTCGTCACCGCCGACGAGCACCCCCGCCCCGACACCACCGCCGAGCAGCTCGCCGCGCTGCGCCCCATCATGGCCAAGACCGACCCGGAGGCCACCGTCACCGCGGGCAACGCGAGCGGACAGAACGACGCGGCCGCCGCCTGCCTGGTCACCAGCGCCGCCACCGCCGAACGGCTCGGGCTCACCCCGCTCGTCCGTCTGGTCTCCTTCGCCCGCGCGGGTGTCCCCGCCGCGACGATGGGCATCGGCCCCGTCCCGGCCACCCACGCGGCCCTCGGCCGCGCCGGTCTCACCCTCGGCGACCTCGACCTGATCGAGATCAACGAGGCGTTCGCCGCCCAGGTCCTGGCCTGCACCCGGGAGCTGGGGCTCGGCGAGAAGGACCACGAGCAGCGGATCAACGTCAACGGATCCGGCGTATCGCTCGGCCACCCCGTCGGCGCCACCGGCGCCCGCATCCTCGCCACGCTCAGCCGGGAGATGCACCGCAGCGAGTCACGCTACGGCCTGGAGACCATGTGCATCGGCGGCGGCCAGGGCCTCGCCGCGGTCTTCGAACGCATCGCCGCCTGACACCCCTCTCACGTCGAGAATTCCGTCCCCTCCCCACCACGCGACCAGGGCGTCCCGGGCGACGCCGGGTCAGCCGTGTCCATCCGCTCGATCAACCATGTTCACGGGAGCCACCATGAGTGCGAACACCGCAACCGCACGCGAGCGAACGAAAGCCGCCAACCGCGCAGGGTTCGGAGCCTTCATCGGCTCCACCATCGAGTGGTTCGACTTCTACATCTACGGAACCGCGGCAGCGCTCGTCTTCGACAAGGTGTTCTTCCCCGAACTCGAAGGCCCCATAGGCACCCTGGTCGCCTTCGCCACCTTCTGGGTCGGCTTCCTCGCCCGCCCCCTCGGCGGCATCATCTTCGGCCACTACGGCGACAAGCTCGGCCGTAAGAAGACCCTCGTCATCACCCTGCTGATGATGGGCGTCTCGACCACCGCGATCGGCCTGCTGCCCGGCTACGCCTCCATCGGCATCGCCGCCCCGATCCTGCTGGTCTGCATCCGCATGATCCAGGGCATCGGCCTCGGCGGGGAGTGGGGCGGCTCCGTCCTGATCGCCTCCGAGCATGCCCCCAAGGGCAAATCCGTGCTGTACGGGGCGTTCGCCCAGCAGGGCTCGCCCGTCGGCAACACCCTCTCCACCGTGAGCTTCCTCGCCATCAGCCAGCTGCCCGACGACGCCTTCGTCTCCTGGGGCTGGCGGGTGCCGTTCCTCGCCTCCGCCGCACTCGTCATGGTGGGCCTGCTGGTCCGCCTGAAGGTCACCGAGTCCCCGGCGATGGCCAAGCTCATCGAGAAGAAGGAAGTCGTCAAGCTCCCGCTGACCGAGGTCCTGCGCAGCCACCCCATGCTGATCGTCCTCGGCATCGGCGCCTGCACCATCGGCCTCTCGGCCACGTACTTCAAGTCGACGTTCGCCCTGTCCTGGGCCACCACGTCCCTCGACTTCGACCGCAGCTCGTTCCTGACGATCATCCTCGTCGCCAACGTCACCCAGATCATCGTCCAGCCCTTCGGCGCCCTCATCGCCACCCGGATGAAGAGCTGGTCCCGCGCGGTGACCGTGATGCTGCTTCCCGAGCTGATCCTGATGCCGGTGATGTTCCTCCTCATCAGCACCGAGAACTACGGCCTCGCGATGCTCGGCGTCGCCGTCGCCACGATCCCGCACTGCCTCTACTACGCGGCCCTCGCCGGCATGCTCGCCAGCCGCTTCCCGGCCCACCTGCGCTACACCGGCATCTCGCTCTGCTACCAGCTCTGCGGCACGCTGCTCGGCGGTACGACCCCGATCATCGGCCAGTTCCTGCTCAACCGCACCGGCTCGATCACCGCCGTCATCGCGTACGCCGTCTTCCAGGTGGCGCTGACCCTGGGGTGCATGCTCCTCCTGCTCAAGCGCCCCAACCACGACGAGCAGGCCGCGGAGCCCGTCGCCGCGCCCCGCACCGCGCCCGTCACCGCCTGACCACACCCCCGTACGAGCAGAACGGAGCACCACCGATGCCCCTGACCGTCAACGGCATCCCGGAGATCCTCGCCCTCGGCGGGCGCGACCTCGGGCACTCGGAGTGGAAGGAGGTCACCCAGGAGCTGATCGACGCCTACGCGTACGTCTCGGGGGACCACCAGTGGATCCACACCGACGTCGAACGCGCGGCCGCCGGCCCGTACGGGCGCACCATCGCCCACGGCTACATGGTGCTGAGCTGGGGCATCCCGATGTTCGGCGAGCTGCTCCAGGTCCACGGCGTGGGACGCGCGCTCAACTACGGGGTCAACCGGGTCAGGTACCCGGCGCCCGTCCCCGTCGGCAGCCGCGTACGGCTGCACGCGTCCGTCGCGGAGGTGACGGAGGTCGCGCGGGGCGGCGTGCAGATGACCCGGGCCTTCACCTTCGAGCTCGAAGGGTCGCAGAAGCCGGCCTGCGTCGCGGAGTCGCTGACGCACTTCTATCCCTGACGGCCGCTGCTCCCGTCAGGGGCCGCCCGGGGGGAGCTCGCGCGCGAGGAGCTCGGCCAGGTGCAGGCCGGTACGTCCGGTCAGATCGGCGATCTGGGTCCGGCAGGAGTAACCGTCGGCGAGGACGGCCGTGTCCTCCCGCGCACCGCGCAGGGCCGGCAGGAGCTGCTGCTCGGCCACGGCGACGGACACCTCGTAATGGCCCTTCTCGGTACCGAAGTTGCCGGCCAGCCCGCAGCATCCGCCCAGCCGCCGGACCGTGGCACCCGCGGACTCCAGGAGCTTCGCGTCGGTGTCCCATCCCATCACCGCGTGGTGGTGGCAGTGGGGCTGCGCGACGACCTCGCGTCCGCCCAGATCCGGGGGTGCCCAGGCCGGGGTCGCCGCCAGCAGCTCGGCGAGGGTGCGGGTGGCCTCGACGACCGGCCGCGCCCTGGCCCCGCCGAGGAGCTCCAGGGAGTCCGAGCGGATCGACGCGGTGCACGACGGTTCCATGCCGACGATGGGCGTGCCCGGGGCCGCCGCGGCCCCCAGGACGTCGACCGTCCTCCCGAGGAGCCTGCGTGCGGTGTCGAGCTGCCCCGTGGAGATCCAGGTGAGACCGCAGCAGAGCTGTTCCCTGGTGATCTGCGGCCGGTACCCGGCGTCCTCCAGGACACGGACCGTGGCGATGCCCACGCCGGGGGAGAAGTGGTCGGTGAAGGAGTCCACGAAGAGCAGCACGGGTCTGCCGCCCGCGTCGCGCTCCGCCCGGGTCCGCTCGAACCACTTACGGAAGGTCTCGCGCGGGAACGACGGCACGGTCCGCCGGCCGTCCACACCGGCCGCCGCCAGCGCGAGCCGGGCGATGCCGGGAAGCCGTGCCACCCAGTTGGCCAGGCCGGGTGCGTGACCGGCGAGGCGCGCCCAACGGGGAAGCCACCCAAGGGAGTAGTGGATGGCGGGGCGGATCCGGTGCCGGTAGCTCTGGTGGAGCACCTCGGACTTGTACGCGGCCATGTCCACGCCCGTCGGGCAGTCCGAGAGGCAGCCCTTGCACGACAGGCACAGGTCGAGGGCCTCGTGGACCTCCGGCGACCGCCAACCCGAACCGACCAGCGTGCCGTTGACCATCTCCTGGAGGACCCGGGCCCGGCCGCGGGTGGAGTCCTTCTCCTCCTTCGTCGCCAGATACGACGGACACATCACACCCCCGGCGGAGGTGTTGTCCGCCCGGCACTTGCCGACGCCCGTGCAGCGGTGCACCGCCTGGGTGAAGTCGCCGCCGTCCGCCTCGTACAGCAGGGCGAGCCGGTGGCTCACCCGTTGCGCGGCAGGGACGCGCAGGTCGGCGTCGACGGGCCGGGGATCGACGAGGACACCGGGGTTCAGGATGTTGTCGGGGTCGAACACTCCCTTGACGCCGGCGAACAGCTCCAGGGCCTCGGGCGAGTACATCGCGGACAGGAGTTCGCTCCTGGCCCGTCCGTCACCGTGCTCACCGGAGAGCGATCCGCCGTACCCGGCGACGAGTTCGGCGGCCTCGCCGAGGAACGCGCGAAGGACGGCGCTGCCCCCGGGTCTGTCAAGAGGCAGGTCCAGCCGGATGTGGAGACAGCCGTCGCCGAAGTGACCGTAAGGCAGCCCGGTGACGCCGAACCTGTCCATCAGCCGCTCGAAGTCGCGCAGATAGCCGCCGAGCGCCGCAGGGGGGACTGCCGAGTCCTCCCACCCGGCATGCGCCGGAAGGCCGGCCGGGCTGCGCCCCGACAGGCCCGCACCGTCCTCGCGGATGCGCCAGAGTGCCGCCGCCCGGGCGGGGTCGGGGACGACCAGGCTGTCCTGTGCTCCGCAGTCGCGACCCAACGCGCGTGCCGTGTCGGTGAGTTCGCCGAGGGAGTCACCCGACACCTCGACGAACAGCCACGCCCCGCCCGCCGGCAGCGGAGGCACGGCGCCGGCCCCGTGGCGCGCCCGGACCACGTCGACGATGCGTGAGTCGATCGCCTCGCACGCCGTCGGCCGGTGTGCCGACGCCCCGGGCGCGTGGTCCGCCGCCGTGGCGATGTCCGGGTAGCCGAGGACCACGAGAACGCGGTGGCGCGGGTCGGTGACCAGGCGGACGGTGGCCTGGGTGGACACGGACAGCGTTCCTTCGCTGCCGACGAGGAAACGGGCGACGTCGAAGCGGTTCTCCGGCAGGAGGTGCTCCAGCGCGTAGCCGGACACCTGGCGGCCGAACGTGCCGAACTCGGTGCGGATGGTGGCCAGGCCCGCGCCGACGACGCTCCGCAGCGCGGCCAGCTGCGTACTCCCGGGCACCCGGCCCGGCGGCGAGGTGAGGGCGAGTGCGCTGCCGGTGCCCGTCAGCACGGTGAGCCCGAGGACGTTGTCGGACGTCCGGCCGTACGCCAACGTCCGGGAGCCGCAGGCGTTGTTCCCGATCATCCCGCCGATCGTGCAGCGGGTGTGGGTGGACGGGTCGGGGCCGAAGCGCAGACCGTGACGCGCAGCGGCGCTCTGCAGGGTGGCGTGGACCGTGCCTGGTTCGACGGTCGCGGACCTGGTGGCCGGGTCGATCTCCAGTACGCGGTTCATGTGGCGGCTGAAGTCCATGACGACGCCGGGCCCGATGGAGTTGCCCGCCACCGAGGTCCCCGCGCCCCGTGAGGTGAGGGCGACCCCTCGCCGCCGGCAGACCTCCAGCGTCGCGGCGGCCTCCTCGGCCGAGCGCGGCCGGACGACGACGAGCGGCGGCACCCGGTAGAGGGAGGCGTCGGTGGAGTGGGCGGCCCGCGACGTCGTGTCCGTGAGGACGTCGAGCACGCCCGCTCGGCGCAGATCGGTGCGGACCGCTGCGCCGAGACGGGGGTTGCGGGGCTCAGTCGTCGACAAGGCCACTTCCGACGGTTCCGGGCTTGCTCGTGGTGAACGCGATGGCCAGAGCATAGGGGAAGGAGAATCCGGTGGCCCGGAACCGCGTGGGGAAGAAATCAGGCCACGAGATCGTCGAGGCGGTCGCGGCCGCCGACGAGGTGCGTGCGGTGCGGGCGATGAGCACCCATTTCGACGGGATCCGCAACGGCCTGGAGCCTCAGTCCGCGTAGAGGTAGCTGCTCGTGCCCGCCAGGGTGGTGCGGCACCACGCGTCCACCGCGCCCTGGTCCATCGCGGTCCAGTCCGGGGCCAGCTCCACCTGGGCGCGGCCCAGTCTGCGGCCCAGCTCCACCAGCCGGGCCCCCTCGGGGGTGCGTTCACGGGCGTAGTGCCGCAGCGCTCCGGCGGCCGTGGCCGACGTCCGCAGTGCCTCCTCCAGACAGAGGGCGTCCTGCAGCGCCTTGACCGCTCCGCTCGCCGTGTGAGGGCGGGTCACCCCCGCCGCGTCGCCCGCGAGGAGGAACGGGTGCTCCGCGGCGAGGGGCGCGTGCAGATCGGCGACGGGGTGGCAGGTCATCGCGGTGTGCTCCCCGCGGGCCACGATCTCTGCCCACTCCCGGGGAAAGTGCTCCTCGGCCAGCTGCCGTACGTACCCGGCCTCGCCGGCCGCCCCGCCGGGCGGGGGCGCGTAGATCGCATAGGCGAGCAGGCGGTCGTCCGGCCCCGCACCGTCACCCCGGGGGATCAGGTAGAAGATGCCGTGCCCGCCGGGGAAACCGATCGTCACCCAGGCGCCGCGCAGCAGCTCCAGCGGCCGGCGGTGGTCCGCGAGCGCCTCCAGGGGGAGCGTGCCGCGCCACACGGCGTACCCGGCGGGGGTGGGCCGCAGGTCCGGGGCCAGGACGCGGCGGGTGAGCGATTCGTGCCCGTCGGCACCCACGACGATGTCGTAGGTGTCCTCACTCCGTTCCGTACGGACGACGGCGCCGCCGCCGGAGGGCGCCCGCTCGACAGAGGTGACGGGGCGTCCGCGGTGGTGGCTCGCGCCGGCGGACGCGGTGCGCAGCGCCTGCCACAGCAGACCCCAGTTGCACGGGGTCACGGGGCTGGGCTGCCGGGCGAACTCGCGGGCCGAGCGGCCACCGGGGCCCCGGGTCAGCCAGACGCGGGTCACCACGGGTGCGGTGGGCATGGCGGCGTCGAGATAGCCCGTGGCGACCAGCCGCTCGTGCAGGGCGGGCGGGATGACGATGCCGAGCCCCCGGTCCTGGAGCGCGCCCGAGCTGCGCTCGTACACGGTGACGTCGGCCCCCGCCCGGAGACCCGCGACCGCCATCGCGCACCCGGCGATGCTTCCGCCGACGACGCCCATCCGTAAGCCTGTTGCCGCCATGCCGCTACCGCCCGTCCGTCGTCCCGCGTCAAGGGAGATGCCGTCCCCCATCGTCGCAGCCGGGGGGCGCGGACGGGGGAACAACACCCCCCCCGGGGACGGGGCGTCGATGTGGTCGGCGAAGCCGTCGGGCAGGAACGCCTCACCTGCCGGCCGGACTGCCGCTGTTGCGGCCGGCCGTCAAGGGTGGGGCGGCGCCGGGCCCCCGCCCCCGGGTTGGGGCGGGAGGCGCGGGACCCGCGGTCGGATCGGGTCCGCTCCGTGCGACCTGGCTCGGGTGATACGTCGCCTGACAGGTGCGTAGTGCTTGCCGAGCTTCCAGGAACGCGGTGGTGTCGCCCGCGCGGGCCGAATCCACGATGTTCTGGTGGGCGGTGCTCGTCGCCGCCTCGTCGGCGTGCGTGAATCCGTGGCCTGCCGGGAACCGCCGTGCCCGGCCTGGGCGATGGGGACCCGCACGGCTACGTCCGTCTGCGCGAGGCCGCCGGGCTGGGGCCCCAGGAGGGCCCTGATGCTGCTCGGCTCATCGCGACCGATGTGATGAGCCCGTCGATGCGCTGCCTGGACGCCGACGAGACGAAGGTGATCGCGGCGATCCTGGACTAGGCGGGCCTGTGCCGCGTCCGACACCGCGTCCCCGCACAGGAGGAGGGGCCGCCCGGCGGCAGAGATGCTGCCGGGCGGCCCCTCCTCCTGTGCCGGACTAGTTACGCGAACCGCGGGTGCGGCGCAGGAGCACCGCACCGCCCAGCAGCAGTGCGGCGCTGGCGCCTGCGGCCATGCCGATGTCACCCGCGCCGGTCTGGGCCAGCTGCGTGTCAGGCGTGTTCGGACCGGGGTTGCCGGCCGGCGGCTCCATGGCCGGGGGCTCCTCGGCCGGGGGCTCGACCGGCGGCTTCGAGGTGGGCGGCTCGACGGTGGGGGGCTCGACGGTCGGCGGCTCAACCACCGGCGGCTCGACCGGCGGGTGCTCGTAGCCACTGTCGTTGACGCAGGTGTTGCCGAAAGCCGGGTTCAGCAGGCCGACCACATCGACGCTGTTGCCACACGCGTTCACCGGGACGTGGACCGGGGCCTGGACCACGTTGCCGGACAGGACGCCGGGCGAGCCCACGGCCTGTGCGTCCGCGCTCGCGCCGGAGCCCTGGTGGCCGTGCCCGCCGCCGTACGCGTCGCCGTGCTCGTCACCGTAGGCGCCGCCGTGCTCCTCCTTGTGCTCGTCGCCCGAGCTGACATTCGCGCAGGTGTTGCCGAAGGCCGGGTTGAGCAGGGCGATCACGTTCACGGTGTTGCCGCAGAGGTTGACCGGAACGTGCACCGGGACCTGCACGGCGTTGCCCGAACCGACACCGGGGGAGTTCGCGGCGACACCGTCGGCCGAGGCGTCGGCGTGTGCGTAACCGCCCGCGGCGGTCAGGATGCCCGACGCCGCCGCCATGACGATCATGCTTTTGTTCAGAACCTGTCGCATTACATGCCCTTCTCCGGGAAATTCGCGTGGTCGGTGACCCTGATGGCGGTCATTCCATCGACGCGGACGCATCCATAACGACGCGGAGGATGCGGGGGAAACTTGGAGATCGGTGGAAATCGTGTAACCACCCGAAAGGGTCACGTACGCGTGTTCGTCCAGCAGCGGAGTTTCTGGCATTCGGGTGAACGCGGTGATCAGGGGGGAACCAAACGCCCGGAGGCGAGTTGATCAGGGTGCTCCGCTGCGGGGCACTCGGTACAAGAAGGGTTCATCGTGATCAAGAAGGTTCTGGCCACGGGCGCCGTCGCCGCCTCCATCCTCGGTCTCTCGGCGACCAGCGCCATGGCGATCGGTGACGACACGGGCACGACGTCGATCAACGGCAACGGCGCCGAGGCGGAGTACGGCAACAGCGAGACCAAGGGTGACCAGAGCCCGCAGCTCACGCTCGTCCAGGGCTCGCTCAACAAGCCTTGCGTCGCTCTGCCGGTGAAGGCCAACGTGGGCTCGCTGATCGGGCTCGTCCCGATCGCGGTCCAGGACGTCAACGTCCTGTCCAACCCGCAGAACCAGCAGTGCGCGGACAACTCCACCCAGGCCAAGGGCGACGAGCCGCTGTCGCACATCCTGTCGGACATTCCGGTTCTCTCCGGCAACGGTGCCGGCAACAGCTGACCGGGCCTCAACGACCGGCCCGGGCCGCCGACACTCCTCCATCGCGCGGCCCGGGCCTGCAGCATTCGGGCGGTTTTCCGAGAAACGGGTCCCATAGCGTTTCGATGTCGCCCGCCGATCGTTACGGATTACAGCTCCGGAGTTACGAGCGCATTCAGGTAATCGCTCGTGCGGCACGAAAGACGTGTCCGCCCAGGACTCCGCTGCAGAAAGGGATGAAAGTGAAGTACACCAAGGTTGCCGCCGTCGCCGCCGGAACCCTCATGGCGCTCGGTGCCGCCGCCCCGGCCATGGCTGACGCCGGCGCCGGTGCCGCTGCCGTCGGTTCCCCGGGCGTCCTGTCCGGCAACGTCGTGCAGGTTCCGGTCCACGTGCCGGTGAACGTCTGCGGCAACACGATCAACGTGATCGGTCTGCTCAACCCGGCCTTCGGCAACACCTGCGTCAACGACTGATCTTCTGTCGTTCGAGCCGACGGCTCGTCATGAGAAGGCCCCGGAGCGCATATGGCGCCCCGGGGCCTTCCCGCTTTTCCGTCCGGAGTCCGGAGGCGGAAAACCCGGCGCGCGCAGTTTCCCCGCGTGGGACTTGATCGTTGTCCCGTTCAGAGGCGGCGGACGCCGCCCGCAGAAGGGATTTGAGAAAGTGAAGTACGCGAAGACCGTCGCCGTTGTCGCAGGTTCCGTGGCCGCTCTCGGAGCGGCTGCTCCCGCCTTCGCCGCCACCACCCCCACGGCCCCCAAGCTCAGCCTCACCACCGGCGTGAACGAGCTGACGTCCACCGCGCCGCAGATCCCCGACCAGGTGGTGAACCCCGTGGTGGACGCGGTCGGGCAGACCGCCGAAGCAGTCAGCGAGGACGGGACGATCAGCAAGTCGGCCGACGCGGTGAACGGTGTGGCCGATGCGGCGGGGCCGCTCCTGGGCGGACTTCCGCTGGGCGGCTGAACCACCGCGTGACGCCTGGCCCGCCCCTTCACTCCGCACTGTTCCTATGACCGGATACCGCGCATTGCGCAACGGTCCGGCCGAGAAAATCGTTCGAGTGAAATGGCGCAACCATTCCCCCCGGGCGGAGTTGAACAGAATGCTCCGGACAGGCGGGCAACAGAAATACCAGAAGGGCACGTTTCATGATGAAGAAGATTCTGGCGTCGGCGGCAGTCGCCGCCTCCGTCGCCGGCGTTTCCGCCGCCGCGGCCCCCTCGGCCATGGCGATCGGCAACGACCACGGCACGACGTCGGTCAACGGCAACGGTGCCGACCAGTACTACGGCAACAGCAGCACGCACGGTGACATGAGCCCGCAGATCGGCCTGATCCAGGGCTCGTTCAACAAGCCCTGCATCGCGCTGCCCGCGAAGGCCAATATCGGCTCGCTCCTCGGGCTCGTCCCGATCTCGGTCCAGGACATCAACGTCCTGTCCTCCCCGCAGAACCAGCAGTGCACCGAGAACTCCACCCAGGCCAAGGGGGACGAGGCGCTGTCGCACATCCTCAACGACATTCCGGTGCTCTCGGGCAACGGCGCGGGCAACAACTGACACCCTGCGACTCCGGCTCCCCCTGCGCCATTCCGGCCAGGGTGCACCGTTTCCCGCCTCTTCGTAGTTCGTGAAGACACGTGGGGCTGTTCCGTCCATGCAGCTGCCGACCTCGGTCGGCCACAGGGACGGAGCGGCCCCGCGCGTCTGTCCGCGCCCGGCCGGCCTTCCGCCGGTCTGCACGTCGGGTAGCCCGATAGTGCGGGGATTGGGCCGGTTGCCTTACGCGCGGCCAACGCCGCACGCACGGCCGGGTAGATGCGCCTCATGGACCCGTACGACAGTCATCACGCCCCCGGCCGCGACCGGTTGCCCGAAAGCTCCACGCCCATCTACGACCGGCTGCTCGCCGAATGGCAGGAAGCGGCACGGCGCGATGCCGGGACGGCCCCGGTGGACGCGTCCACCGGTCCGCCGGTGACCGGGGGCTCCGCGCGACGCCGTAAGGCCGCGTTCGTCCCCGCCGCCCGTACGGAGGAGGGGCGCGGGTAGCTGCCGCGTCGACCGGGAACGTGATCCAACTCGTTCGAGTGGTGAAGCGGAACCAAACCCTCCGTTCTTGGTTAACAGTACGTTCCACAACGGGACGCTCCGAAAGGTGAAGCGCAATGAAGAAGATGACCGCCGCCGCCGCTGTGGCTGTGTCCCTTATCGGTCTTTCCGCCGCCGCGGCCCCCTCGGCCATGGCGATCGGCGACGACCACGGCACCACCACGGTCAACGGCAACGGTGCCGAGGCGGAGTACGGCAACAGCGAGACCAAGGGTGACCAGAGCCCGCAGCTCAGCCTCGTCCAGGGCTCGCTGAACAAGCCTTGCATCGCACTGCCGGTCAAGGCCAACGTGGGCTCGCTGATCGGTCTCGTTCCGATCGCGGTCCAGGACATCAACGTCCTGTCCAACCCGCAGAACCAGCAGTGCGCGGACAACTCCACCCAGGCCAAGGGTGACGAGCCGCTGTCGCACATCCTGAACGACATCCCGGTGCTCTCGGGCAACGGCGTCGGCAACAACTGACACCATCGAATGCGGGCGGCTCCCGGGCGTATCGCCTGAGGGCCGCCCGCATTCGGCTGTGTGGCGCACACGTCGGTGCCCACCACTCCACGGGGGGTGGTGGGCACCGTTCGTAGGCGAGGGGGGGCGGGTCAGCCCAGGCTACGTACCGGCATGAGGCAGTGCGCGGAGGTGCTGATGACCTCGGGGTCACCCACGAAGGACCGCAGCAGGTCCTCACCGACCGGCTGCCCGGGTACGGCCGCGGGCCAGGGGCGCGTGGCGAACATCCCGTGCACCTTGCCCTCCGACCGCGCCACGGCCAGCCACTCCGGCGGGACGGTGTACTGCGCCGTGAAATGAGGCAGCGTCAGGACGGCCTGGCCGGCCTGGATGAGCAGCTTCACCGGAAGGTTCGGCAGATCCGAGGCGTCCAGGGTCTCGCCCCCCACCCGCAGGCCGCTGCGCTCCAGTGCGGTGCGCATGGCCCTTTCGCCGGCCTCCGGTCCGCCCGGAGCGTCGCCGAGGGTGTAGGTGAGCAGGAAGGCGGTCTCACGCCCCGTTCCGGGATTCGACCCGCTCCAGCCGATCAGGATCTGGGTGCCCAACTGGGCAGGGGAGAAAGGGGCGGTGGGGGCTTTGGGTGAGGTCATGTCCGGCACCCTAACGGCCCGAGACCGGTCCTTGTGCACGCGTATCACCTGATCGGGGAATATCTCTGCCAACCCGGTCCAATCCGTCGCGCGCGGAGGGCTGTCCGGAAAACCCGTTGACCGCCCGGGGAGCCCCCGGGCTAAGGTGTGCGCAGTTGAAGGAACCAGGAGGTGAGGACATTGATGACTGTCGTCGCGGTGGGCGCTGCCCACGACCCGAAGTGCATCGTTCCCACCCCCGTGGCCGCCGGCTGACCTTCACTTTCCTCCGCGCCTGAAGGCGCGGTGCCGGGGCCGCCCTTGTGAAGGGTTTCCCTTGTCTCTCTCCATCTCTCAGGCCTCCACCCCGTCGCACCCGCTGGCCCCGTACGGCTGGGACGACGCATGGGCCGAGACCTTCGCACCGTACGCCGAGCAGGGTCTCCTGCCGGGACGCGTGGTGCGGGTCGACCGCGGTCAGTGCGACGTGGTCACTCCGGACGGCACCCTCAGGGCGGACACCGCCTTCGTGGTGCCCCGCGACCCGATGCGGATCGTCTGCACCGGGGACTGGGTGGCCGTCGATCCCGACGGTGACCCGCAGTTCGTCCGTACGCTCCTGCCCCGCCGCACCGCCTTCGTACGCTCGACGTCGTCGCAGCGCTCCGAGGGCCAGGTGCTCGCCACCAACATCGATCACATCGTCATCTGTGTCTCGCTCGCCGTCGAGCTGGACCTCGGACGGCTTGAACGGTTCCTGGCGCTGGCCATGTCCAGCACCGCCGGCGCCGCTCTGCTCGGCGACGCGCGCCGCCCCGCCGGTCACGAGGGGTACGAGGCGCACCCGCTCGTGCTGCTCACCAAGGCCGACCTCGTCCCCGACGTCACGACGCTGTCCCACCTCGTCGAGGACATCGAGCGCATCGCCCCCGGGGTCCAGGTGCTCCCCGTCAGCTCCGCCACGGGGGAGGGCGTGGACGTCTTCGGCGCGATCGTCGGCGGCGGTACGAGCGTGCTGCTCGGGACGTCCGGCGCCGGCAAGTCGACCCTCGCCAACACGCTGCTCGGCGAGGACGTGATGGATGTGCGGGCGGCGCGGGACGTGGACGGCAAGGGCCGCCACACCACCACCACGCGCAACCTCCTCGTGCTGCCGGGGGGCGGCGTCCTGATCGACACCCCCGGGCTTCGGGGGGTCGGTCTCTGGGACGCGGCGGTCGGCGTCGGCCAGGTCTTCTCGGAGATCGAGGACCTGGCCCGGCAGTGCCGTTTCCATGACTGCGCCCACGAGGCCGAGCCCGGCTGCGCCGTGCTCGGCGCCATCGAGGACGGGGCGCTGTCCGAGCGGCGTCTCGACAGCTACCGCAAGCTGCTCCGGGAGAACCACCGCATCGCGGCGAAGACGGACGCCCGGCTGCGCACCGAGACCCTGCGCGAGTGGAAGCGCAGGGGAGCTGAGGGACGGGCGGCCATGGCGATGAAGCGCGGCAGGACGCGTTAGCGAGAACGGCGGGAGGAGGCCGGGGCGGCGTCGCCGTTCCGGCCCCCTCCCGCCCTCAGCCCCAGATGACTGCACCCAGCCATGCCCCCACCGCCAGAAGACAGCAGAAGAGCTCCAGGAGCACCGAGTATCCCGTCGCCCGCATCACGGACCGGAGTGAGGTCCAGCCCGCCGCCCGGCTGCCGAGCCGCAGGCGTTCGGCGCCGTAGACCGCGCCCACGTATCCCAGGATCCCGCCCACCACCGGGATGACGAAGAAGCCGGCGATCGCCGCGAGGCCGCCGGCCATCAGCGTTCTGCGCGGCGCCCCCGACTCGCGGGGGCGCCGCGAGGGCAGCAGTGCCTTCAGCGCCTGGTTCAGCAGCAGGAGGCACGTCGCGCCGATCAGCACGCCCCAGGCGACCGGGGTCGGGTCCGTAAGCGCCCACCAGAGCACCGCGGCCCACACGATCGCCTGCCCGGGCACGCCCGGCACCAGGACGCCGACCAGGCCGAGCAGCATCACCGCCCCGACGGCAACGAGCTGCCACACACTCATTCGACCAGCGTGCCGGAGTACGCCGGGTCCCGCCCGTCAGCGCTGACCCCACGAGCGGCCGAAGCCGCGGTCAGCGTGGGGCGCGGGCCACCCAGCCACGTTCGTACGCGTGCCAGCCGAGCTGCAGCCGGGTGGTGACCCCGGTGAGCTCCATGAGCCCCTTCACCCGCCGCTGCACCGTCCGCAGCCCCAGGTCCAGCTGCTTCGCCACGCTCGCGTCCGTCAGACCCGCCAGCAGCAGCGAGAGGATCTCCAGGTCGGTCGGATCGGCGCCCGGTCCGTTCTCCTCGCGGATCCCGCTCCCGCCGAGCCGCAACGGCATCGCGTCCCGCCACACCGCCTCAAAGAGGCCCATCAGGGACTCCAGCAGCCCGCTGGCGTGGATCACCAGGGCGGCTGGCTCGGCCCCCCGGCCGGTCAGCGGCACCATGGCCAGGGCGGCGTCGGCGACCACCAGTTTCGTCGGCACCCGGTCGACCACCCTGCACTGCTCGTCGCGGCCCAGCGCCGCCGACAGCTCCACGATCCCGGACGGCAGTGAGAGCACGTCGCGCTCGACGACCACCCGGTAGGACACACCGCGCATCGCCGCCCGCTCCTCGGACTCGTTCTCCATCCCGGTGACCGCGATCGGCTTCCCGGTGACCAGCGCGCAGACCTCGGACGTGGCGCCCAGCTGCAGTTGGTGGAACCGGTGGGCCACCGCGCTCGCGCCGGTCACCACCTCCACCAGGTCGTGAACCGCGGGTTCGGCGGCCTCCGCCCGGTACTCCTCGGCGAGCAGCGCGGACGCCAGCTCCGCCTGTTCGAGCTCATGGCGCTGCTGGGTCAGCAGCGCGCCCAGGGCGACCCCGGGCGGCGCGGCGACCCAGCGGTCCGCCCGTGACGACGACTGGGCCACGAGTCCCTGCTGCTCCAGCCGGCGCAGCGCACGCTCGGTGTCCGCCTCCGGCAGGGCGAGCCGGCGCGCGAGGTCGGAGAGCTCCGCGGCGCCGGCCGCGACCAGTGTCCGGTAGGCCGCTTCCTGTCTTTCGTCGAGACCTATCGCTGACAGCATCCTCGGCCCTCCCCGGCTCCGTGCTCGCGCGTTCCCACGCCCGTCCGGCGGGGTGTGCGGTGGCGGGAAACAGCCACGGCGTAAACCCGCCGGGCCCATCATGCCCCGTCGCCCCCGTCTCTCTGACAATCTGGCGCCACCGCAGCAACGTCCGCGCCATGGGCGGCGGGCTGAGCACACGGACCGGCCCGCCGGGCGACCTTCCCGTGGGGGGTGGGGACGCCTGGCGGGTCACACCCCTCGGAGCCACTTCCGGGCCACTTTTCCGGATGAACCGGTTTCGTACGCCCTGATCGGTCGACAATACGGTCATGAGCCAGCAGGGGGAGAAGCCCGCCGCCCACGAGGACGACTGGTGGCGTGCGCTGTACGACGAGACCGCGCCGGACGCCGGGCCGAGCGGTGCGGCCGACAGTCTCGACGACCGCTTCGACTCCGCGTCGGACGCCGTGGGCGGGCCGGAGACCGACCCGGCGGAGCAGGTGGACCACCCGGTCAGGGTGGTGCCGCTGCCCGACCCGCGCCTACCGGAGGCGGACCTCGCGCCGGAGCCCCCGCGTCCCGCGACGGAGCCGCCCCCGCCTCCCGCGCCGGGGCCCTCGCCCGCGCGCACCGTCGCGGTCGGGCGCGCCCCCTGGGAACCTCCTGCCGGACCACCTGAGCCGCGGACCTTCGCGGTGCGGGCGCCCGCCGCCGGGCCATCCGCCGTGCCGGAGCCGGCCGGTGCCCCGCCCGTACGCCCCGCCGTCGGCCACATCGGGGACCGGCCCCCCACCTACGACGCCGAGCCCGCCGCACTGCCCGCCTCCGGCCCCGACGACCTCGACGCCCTCGTCCCCGACACGGTCCTCGACGGCGCCAGGTACGGGACGTACACCCTGCGGGCCGCGTCCGTACGCGGCGACTCGGCGCGCTTCCGGGGCGAGCCCCGCCGCGACGCCCTGCTCACCGCGCGCTTCGGCGCCGGGGACAGCGCCCTGGTCCTGGTCGTGGTGGCCGGCGGCGCCCGGGGCACGGAACAGACCCGCCTCGCCGCCGCGGACGCCTGTCGCTGGATCGGCGGATCCGTCGCCCGCAGTCATGCCCGGCTCTCCGACGACATAAGGGCAGGACGCAGGGGCGACCTCAAGTCGGGGCTGCAACGCCTCACCGACCGCACCTACGGCAAACTGCGCGGCCGGGCCGCCGAGCTCGGCCTCGAACCGTCCGCGTACAGCGCCGACCTGCGCTGTCTGCTGCTGTCCGCCGACCCCGAGTGCCGTACCCGGGTCTTCTTCGGCATCGGACCGGGCGGCCTCTTCCGCCTCCGCGACGGGGTCTGGCAGGACCTCGACCCCGTGCTCCCCGCGACCGGCGCGGAGGCGAGAGAGGAGAGCCCCGGCGGGGACCGGCTGACGATGGATCTGCAGATCACCTCGGCCCGGCCCCCGCACGCCGGGAGCCCGCCGCCACCGCCCGCGGAACCCTTCCGTTTCCGGGCCTCCGTGGCACGGTCCGGGGACACGCTGCTGCTCTGCGGAAACGGCCTGGCCGAACCCATGCGCGGGGAACCGGCGCTCGCCGAGGAGCTCGCGCGGCGCTGGACCGCCGACGGCCCGCCCGGGCTGCCCGCCTATCTGGCCGACACCCAGTTGAGGGTCAAGGGGTACGCCGACGACCGAACGAGCGCGGCGGTCTGGGAGGCGTAACCCGGCACGCCATGGGTTGATGGAGGCACGGACAGCCGGAGGCAGAGAGGGTGCGCACCCATGGCCAAGCAGAACGTGTCGGAACAGTTCGTCGACATCCTCGTGCGGGCGGGGGTCAAGCGGCTGTACGGCGTCGTGGGCGACAGCCTCAACCCCGTGGTCGACGCCGTCCGGCGTAATGCCGCGGTCGAGTGGGTCCAGGTCAGGCACGAGGAGACCGCCGCGTTCGCGGCCGGCGCCGAGGCCCAGATCACCGGCACCCTCGCGGCCTGCGCCGGCTCGTGCGGGCCGGGCAACCTCCACCTCATCAACGGCCTCTACGACGCCCACCGCTCCATGGCCCCGGTGCTCGCCCTCGCCTCGCACATCCCGTCGAGCGAGATCGGCCTCGGCTACTTCCAGGCGACGCACCCGGAGCTGCTCTTCCAGGAGTGCAGCCACTACAACGAGATGATCTCCAACCCGCAGCAGATGCCGCGGCTCCTCCAGACGGCGATCCAGCACGCGATCGGCCGAGGCGGGGTCAGCGTCGTGTCGATGCCGGGTGACATCGCCTCGCAGCCGGCCCCGGAGAAGTCGATCGAGCACGCCCTGGTCACCTCGCGGCCCTCCGTGAAGCCCGGTGACGAGGAGATCGAGAAGCTCTGCAGAATGATCGACAAGGCCAAACGGGTGACGCTGTTCTGCGGAAGCGGAACAGCGGGCGCGCACGCCGAGGTCATGGAGTTCGCCGAGCGGGTGAAGTCCCCGGTGGGCCACGCGCTGCGCGGCAAGGAGTGGATCCAGTACGACAACCCGTACGACGTGGGCATGAGCGGACTGCTCGGCTACGGCGCCGCCTACGAGGCCACCCACGAGTGCGATCTGCTGATCCTGCTGGGCACCGACTTCCCGTACAACGCGTTCCTCCCGGACGACGTGAAGATCGTCCAGGTCGACGTGCGCCCGGAGCACCTGGGCCGGCGGTCCAAGCTCGATCTGGCCGTCTGGGGCGATGTGCGCGAGACGTTGCGCTCCCTGACCCCGCGCGTGAAGGTCAAGACCGACCGCAAGTTCCTCGACCGGATGCTGAAGAAGCACGCCGACGCGCTCGAGGGCGTGGTCAAGGCGTACACCCGCAAGGTCGAGAAGCACGTACCGATCCATCCTGAGTACGTCGCCTCGGTCCTCGACGAACTCGCGGACGACGACGCCGTGTTCACCGTCGACACCGGCATGTGCAATGTGTGGGCCGCCCGCTATCTGACGCCCAACGGCAAGCGCAGGGTGATCGGTTCGTTCAGCCACGGCTCGATGGCCAACGCCCTGCCGCAGGCGATCGGAGCCCAGTTCACCGACCGGAACCGGCAGGTCGTGTCGATGTCCGGCGACGGTGGATTCACCATGCTGATGGGTGATTTCCTCACGCTCGTCCAGTACAACCTGCCGGTGAAGGTCGTCCTGTTCAACAACTCCTCGCTCGGCATGGTCGAGCTGGAGATGCTGGTCGCGGGGCTGCCCTCGTTCGGTACGACCAACAAGAACCCCGACTTCGCGGAGATCGCGCGGGCCGCCGGGGCCTACGGGGTTCGGGTCGAGAAGCCCAAGCAGCTGGAGAGCGCGCTCAAGGCCGCCTTCAGACACAAGGGCCCGGCGCTCGTCGACGTGGTCACCGACCCGAACGCCCTCTCCATCCCGCCGAAGATCAGTGCCGACATGGTCACCGGCTTCGCGCTCTCCGCCAGCAAGATCGTCCTGGACGGCGGGGTCGGCAGGATGCTCCAGATGGCCCGCTCCAACCTCCGTAACGTCCCGCGGCCCTGAGCGGGGCCAGGGCGGCTCACATCAGCCGTAGGGTCCCGGGCCCGGTCCGCTCCGTGATGATGTCGACCAGCTGGTCGAAGAGCGTCGGGCCCCGGCCCGCCCGGGCCTCGGCCAGTTCCCGTTCGACGCGCGCCCTGTTGGTGGGGTGGACCCGGGGGAGCAGACCGGCCAGCCGGCGGGCGGTCTCCTCGTGGCCCAGGGCGCGGGCGGAGCGGGTGTGGTCGTGCCACTCGATGACGAAGGACCCGTCGTCCGGCGTGCCGAAACCGCCGCCGAGGCAGTTCGCGAAGGCGTCGAGGCTACGGCCGAAGTAGCCGCCGGGGCCGTTCACCGCCTCGCCGACCGCATCCCAGAAGCCGTCCAGGCCGCTGATCCCGGAGCCGTCGATCACATAGGTCACGGTCATGCGTGGAGCGTACAAGCGCGTGCTCTCCCGACGCCGGTCCGGTGGTCCGCGCCGCAGGTGGGGGACTGCGGCGCGGACCGGTCCGTGGGTGTACGGCTCAGCAGTCGTGGTCGACCAGGTCGAAGGACTCGTAGTGGTCCGCGGTGTAGTAGTCCTCCTCGACCTCTTCGCCCGTCACGATCCGGCGGGCGCCGCGGTCCGGGGAGCCGGGCGTGATGACGGTGTACTCGTGGTAGTAGCCCGTGCTCCGACTGGGCAGCAGGGCCTCCCGGTTCTGGAAGACGGTGCCGTCCTGCTCGTACGGGAACGGGCCGCCCGCGTCGATGAGGTCGAGTGTGTCGTGGGCCTGGGACGGCAGCGCCGAGTAGCAGACGCTGCCGACCGCGGCGGTCGAGGGAGCCGTCGCGGCCGATGCGGTGACCGGCCCGCCGACGAAGAGGACGGACAGGAGGGCGGCGATGCCGCCGAGCGTGGTGAACCGTGGGGGGATTCGCATGCCCACCATGATGACGCGCGTAGATCCCCATCCGTCAACGCCAACACGAGTGAATTTTTGGGAAGTTAACGGTGAGTACGAAAAACGTGACGCGACGGCCGCCGATCGGAGGTCGCGTGACCGCCCGTTCATATGTTGATGCCTCGGGACGCGTGACCGCTGCCCTGTGGGGCATGCATCCCGTGACGGTGTTCGAGACATGACGTCATGAAACGGAACTCAGGGAGGCCGATTCAGCGTGCGTGCGGGGGACATGACGAAGCGACAGGAGAGCCCGCCCAGACGGCTGCACCGCAGACTCGGCCATGCCGATCTGTCGGCCGTGGGGGAGATACGTGGAGCGCTGCGGGAGTTCCTGCGCAGCCGAAGGCGGCCGCAGGAGACGGAGGTGGCGGAGCTTCTGCTCAGCGAGCTGGTGACCAACGCGCTCATCCACACGAGGAACGGCGCCGTGGTGACGGTGACCTCCGCGCCAGCGCGAGTGCGGGTGGAGGTGCGCGACTTCGAGACCGGACAGGAGCCCGCGCCGTACGTACCGAACGCCGACGACGGTACGCACGGCAGGGGACTGATCCTCGTCCAGAGCCTGGCCGACTCCTGGGGAGTCACGACGCAGGCGCTGGGCAAGGTGGTCTGGTTCGAGCTGAACGCCGGAATGGCCTGACGCTCAGCCGAACTGCTGCTCCAGGTCCTTCAGTTTCTGCTCCAGCGAATCGAGCCGGGGCAGGGCCTGGGTGTCGTCCTCGGCTGTGAGGTCGACGGTCGCGGGTTCACCGCTGGTGGTCTGTGCCGAAGTACTCCTGGAGTTCGAGCCGTTCACGGCTTGGAGGGATGGCCGGGGGCGCAGTGGCAGTTGCCCCGGTTCTGTTATTGCAGGCTCCGCGACGGCCGGTGGGCCGCCGCCCGGGGCCGGGGCGATCGCCTGGACGTCCACCTGGCGACCGGTCCGGCTGCCACGGCTCCAGACCCGGTTCTGCCGGTTCAGGGCCTTGATGTGGGCGCGGTCCAGCTTCGCCTGGTCCCTTCTGCGGTGCCGGTCCTGTTCCTTCTCCCGGCGGTCCTCACGAACCTCGTCGACCGCCTCGTCCAGGGTGCGTACGCCCTCGAGGAGCATCAGCGACCAGGCGCCGAAGGTCTCCCTCGGGGCGCGCAGCCACCGTACGATCCGGATCTGCGGCAGCGGGCGGGGCACCAGGCCCTGTTCACGCAGCGCCGCACGGCGGGTCTGCTTCAGCGCGCGGTCGAACAGCACCGCCGCCGAGAGCGACATCCCCGCGAAGAAGTGCGGGGCGCCCGCGTGGTCCATCCCGCGTGGCGCGTGCACCCAGTTGAACCAGGCGGCTGCGCCGGCGAACGTCCACACCAGCAGCCGGGAGCCGAGCGCGGCGTCCCCGTGGCTGGCCTCGCGCACCGCGAGCACCGAACAGAACATCGCGGCCCCGTCGAGGCCGAACGGCACGAGGTACTCCCAGCCCCCGGAGAGGCTGAGGTTTTGCCGGCCGAAGCCGACGAGCCCGTGGAAGGAGAGGGCGGCGGCGACCGCGGCACAGCAGAACAGCAGGACGTACGAGGCGGTGGCGTAGAGCGCCTCCTTGCGCCTGCGGCGCTCCTCGCTGCGTTCCCAGCTGTCGTCGGCCGCGGCCTTTCCAGCGGCGCGCTTGCCGCGCGCGACCACCGTCACCGCCGCCATGACCCCCACGAGCAGCACGGCGCCCGGAAGCAGCCAGTCAAGCGATATATCGGTCAGTCTCATGCGCGGTCCCTTGCGTCACGTAGGGCGTTTCGGGCGCCATCGTGGCGGAAATACTGCCGCGCTCAGGGGGTTTCGGGGCAAGTGGACGCGATTGGGGTGACCGGCCTCATCGTTGGGCGGAAACTTCTCGAACGCCCTCTCGTGAGAGCCGAGTTGCATTCGAATTCCGGTCGCCCGTCCGGGTGGTGCGGCTCGGAGTGTGTCTCAGACGGCCGGCGTCAGCTTCCGGACACGGTCGGCGTCGCAGGTGCGCGGGCAGGTCACGCAGGTGTCCTCGGGCCGCAGTGTGTAGAAGAGGCAGCAGCTGGCGCGGTCGCGCGTCGGGAGCGATTCGCCGTCGGGGCCCGTCAGTTCACGGAATCCGGCCGTGCCCACGTACGGCTTGGTGGTGCCCGGCAGCAGCAGCTCCAGCTCCTTCATCGCCCGGCTCTCCTCGCCGAGCAGATGGGCGATGTACCAGAGACCCTCGACGATCTCGTCGGTCGCCATGCCCCACAGGGCCCGCTTCCCGCGTCGCATGCGTGGCCGGAAGCCGTCCAGCACCGGGCCGAGGTGCTGGGCCACGGAGTCGAGGACCGCGGCCCGGAGCGCCGACTCGTCCGGGACGACCCGGGCGCCGGGCAGCCCTGCCGCCGGATCGTCGGGCAGGCAGGCGAACTCGCTCACGCGCAGGGTCAGATGGCCCAGGCCACGGTGGAAGGAGACGTCCTCGACGGGGATCCGCGGCACCCGGCGGTGCGTGAACCACGGCAGGGTCACCAGGAGGCAGGCCGGCCAGGCGTAGCGGTGCAGTCCGAAGCTCGCGATCACGTCGGGGCGGGCCCGGGTGCCGTAGTCCCTCAGTACCTGCGCCTCGTCCCAGGCCAGGAAGGCGTCCAGTGCGGCGCCTCCCGCCGCGAGCTCGGACGCGCCGACCCAGCCGTTGCCCGAGGGGGCCGCGACGTCGTCGGTGAGCACCTCGGCGCGCAGTCCGGGGAAGACCTCGGCCAGACGTTCGTACGCCGCCGTCAGTGGGGACGGGGCGGTGGCGGCGAGCAGAGCGGGCACGGTCATTCAGGGACCACCGAATCACGATCTTTTGCAGGTAAGCCTTACCTTACCCGAACTGATCGGTGTTTGAACTGAGGCCCGCTCCGCCTATCGTGCACAAGGGGCCGGACGCACGCGAGTCGGCCCGGCGGTGGGAGGAGGGTCCGGTGGAGCAGGGCGGAGCGCGTGAGAACGCGCGGCCGTACGCGTCCGCGGGCACCCCGCAGGACGTGCGCGTGCCCGAGCAGGCGCGCGGCGAGCACACCCACAGCGAGCCGCCCGCGCCCCGCGTGGTCCAGCGGCACTCCGTGCGTGGCCAGATCCTGGACGCCCTGCGGGCCGCTCTGGTCGGCGGGGAGCTGGCCCCCGGGGAGGTCTACTCCGCCCCGGCGCTCGGCGCCCGCTTCGGGGTGTCCGCGACCCCGGTGCGCGAGGCGATGCAGCAGCTGGCCGTCGAGGGCGCCGTCGAGGTCGTGCCGAACCGCGGTTTCCGGGTCAGCGAGCGGGGCCCCCGCGAGCTTGCGGAGCTCGCCGAGGTGCGCGCCCTGATCGAGGTGCCCGTCATGCTGCGGCTCGCCCGCGCCGTTCCCGCGTCCGGCTGGTGCGCGCTGCGGCCGCTCGCCGACGCCACCGTCGCGGCGGCCGCCGTCGGCGACCGCGCGGCGTACGCGGAGAGCGACCGCGCCTTCCACGGCGCCGTGCTCGCGCTGTCGGGCAACCAGCAGCTCGTCGCGGTCGCCGACGACCTGCACCGCCGGTCCCAGTGGCCCCTGGTCAACAGCCCCGCGGGCCGCCGGGCCGACCTGCTCGCCGACGCCTCGGAGCACACCGCGCTGCTGGACGCGCTCATCGCCCGGGACCTCACGGTGGTGCAGTCCCTCGTACGTGAACACTTCAACGGCGCGGACGTCTGACGGGGCGCTCAGTTCGCCTCGACGGTCTCCGGGGACGGCGGCTCCAGCCGGGGCGCGAGCCAGGTCGGAACGCCGCCGAGCAGCCGGAACAGCCGGCCCGCCTCGGCGCGCAGCCGGGCCGCCGCCTCGGGTTCCGGCTCGGCGTCCGCGAGGGAGATGAGCGCCGGAGCCGTGCCCACGAGATAGCCCAGCTCCTCCCTTATCCGCAGCGACTCCGCGAAGCCGTGCCGCGCCTCCGCCAGCTCACCCTCGCCCAGGGCGAGCGAGGCGAGGTGCCGCCAGGTGAAGGAGAGCAGGAGCTCGTCGCCCCGGGCCGTGGCACCGGCGTGCGCCCTGCGGTAGGCGGCGCGGGCGGACTGGGGGGAATCGGCGATGTTCTGGGCGATCAGGCCCCGGCGGAAGTCCAGCAGGGGGCGCCCGGCGGCCGAGGGGGAGAGCAGGGCGGCGGCTCTGCTGAGCGCCACGCTGGCCTCGTCGGCCCGGTCGCGCGCCCCCAGCAGGGTCGAGGCGTAGGCGAGGTAGCCGCGCTCGCAGGCGGCCGCCCCGCGCTCGGAGTCGTCCTGGGCGAGCGCCTCCGCGGTGCGCAGCGCGTCCTCGGCGTCCGTCCATCCGAGGCCGGTGTAGAGGCACCGCTCCGTCAGCAGCGAGGTCCGCTGGAGGGCTGCCGCGGGGTCGGTGGCCGCCCGGGGTTCGAGCAGCGCGGCCGCGTCCGTCCAGCAGGCTCGTGAGCGCAGCCGCCATACCGCGGTCTGGAGCGGCGGATCGTCATCTGCGGTCGTTCCGGAACCAGACATGGCGGTATGCGCCACGTTGCCCTCCCCGAGCGCGCCATCGAGCTGTGGAGGCCGGCCGGCGAGCGCCGGGGTCGGCCAGGGTCTGCGCGCATCTCAGCACGGAATGGCACGCCGGGCCAAGGGGTGGGATCAATGTCAGGTGAAAGATTTCACAATCACCTGGAGCCCGGGAGGGCGGTGATACGCCCGCGAAGTCAGCTCATGCGCAGGGCGAGGAAGAAGTCGAGCTTGTCCTCCAGGCGCGAAAGGTCACGTCCCGTCAACTGCTCGATACGTCCGACGCGATAGCGCAGTGTGTTGACGTGCAGGTGCAGCCGGGCCGCGCAGCGGGTCCAGGAACCGTCGCAGTCCAGGAAGGCCTCCAGCGTCTCGATCAGCTCCGCGCGGTGCCGCCGGTCGTAGTCCCGCAGCGGGTCCAGGAGCCGCGCGGTGAAGGCGCGGCGCACGTCGTCAGGGACGAAGGGCAGCAGCAGGACGTGCGAGGCGAGCTCGTGGTGGCCCGCCGCGCAGACCGGGCCCGGCCGCGCCGCGGCGACCCGGCGGGCGTGCCGGGCCTCCTCCAGCGCTCCGCGCAGCCCCTCGGCGGAATGCACGGCGGCGCTGACACCCAGTGTCAGGCGCCCGTCGTCCGCGAGGCCGGCCGAGAGCGGCGCGCGGACGGTGTCGAGCAGGGCGTCGGCGTGGAGCGCGGTGTCGTGCCGCTCCGGAGCCTCGGAGTCCCCGGACGCGTCGGACCCGTCGGTCCCCGCCGGGGGGAGGGCCGTCAGCGGTACGAGGGCGATGGCTTCCTCGCCGGTGTGCGCCACGGCGATCCGGTCCGCCGAGTCGGGGCCCGTCACCGCCGGGTCGACCAGGATCTCCTCCAGCAGGGCCTGGGCGGCCTGGCCGCCCGGCAGGTCCGTACCCTCGGCCGACCACTCGACCCGGGCCACCACGACCTGCCAGTGCGGTGCCGTGCCGAGGCCCGGCAGCAGGACCGGGGCGGCCACCCGCAGCCTCGCCGCGATCTCGGCCGGGGCGGCGCCCGTCTGGACCAGCTCCAGAACCTCCTGGGCGAGCCTGCGGCGTACCGCGCGGGCGGCGTCGCGGCGGTCCCGTTCGACGGCGATCAGCTGGGTGACGCCCTGGAGCAGGTCCAGGCGGGCCGCGGGCCAGTCGCCGGAGTCCGCCGCCACGGCCAGCAGCCAGTCCGAGAGCACGGACTCGCGCACATCGCGGGACGGGGCGGGCAGGGCTCCCCGGCCGGTGTTCCGGATCGGGAACAGCGAGTAGGCGGTGCCGTCCACCTCGGCGCGGTGCGGCCCCGGGCGTCCGGTGCGGGTCGCCGCGAGATGCCGGCCCGCCAGCTCCGCACCGACGCGCGGGAGCAGGGGCTCACCGGCCCCGGCGATCTGCCGGCCCGTCGGGGACAGGACCCAGGCGCGCAGGTCCAGGTCGGAGGTGAGCAGGTCGAGGACCACCTCGGGGCCGCCGCCCGCGGGGCCCGAGGTCATGAGCCGGCGGTGGCGGTCGACGACCGCGGCGAGGTCACCGGCACGCTCCCCGGAGACCTGGCGCACCACGTGCTCGGTGATCGTCGCGAACGCAACGGTTTCGTCGACCGCGAAGAGCGGGAGCCGGTGCCGCAGACACGCCTCGACCAGATCGTCGGGGACGGCCCCGAGCTCCGCCTCACCCGCGGCCAGGCCGGCCACGCCCGCGTTCGCCAGGATCCGTACGAACGGTTCCGTGTCCGACGCGTCCCGGCGCCACGCCAGACCCGTCAGGACCAGCTCACCGCCGGAGAGATAGCGGCTGGGGTCGCGCAGGTCGGTCGTCATGACGCCCCGGACCGAACGGTCCAGCTCGTCCTCGCCGCCGAGCAGCCGCAGGCCCATTACCTCGGTGTCCAGCAGTGCGCGCAGCCGCATCGTCGATTGCCGCCGATCTCTTCGTTGGTGCGGGGGAGGCGGAGGTCACCTGTGAGTTGCGGTGAGGTTACCGATACCCGCCATTCGTTCGAATCTACAAGACCGGGACGGGGACCAGCCAATTCCTTCATGGTTTCGGTGACTGCACCGAGTGGAGCAAGGCTTGTGTACTGGGCCACACACCGCGTGAACAACACATGAACGACCCGATCCAGGGCCGGCCGTCCCCCAGCCCAGCCGAACGACCCGATTGAGAAGAAGAGAGCCACTCATGGACTTCCTTCGCCCCGCCAGCTGGGAGGAGGCGCTCGCCGCCAAGGCCGAGCACCCGACGGCTGTGCCCATCGCGGGTGGAACCGACGTGATGGTCGAGATCAACTTCGACCACCGGCGGCCCGAGTACCTCATGGACCTCAACCGCATCGGTGAGCTGTCCGAGTGGCAGGTGGGCCCTGACGCCGTACGCCTCGGAGCCTCCGTGCCGTACAGCGCCGTCATGGACCACCTGCGGGCCGAGCTGCCCGGTCTCGCACTCGCCTCGCACACCGTCGCCTCGCCGCAGATCCGCAACCGCGGAGGCGTCGGCGGCAACCTGGGCACCGCCTCGCCCGCCGGTGACGCCCACCCGGCGCTGCTCGCCGCAGGAGCCGAGGTCGAAGCCGCGTCCGTACGGGGGACGCGGATGATCCCGATCGACGACTTCTACACCGGCGTCAAGCGCAACGCCCTCGCCCCGGACGAGCTGATCCGGGCCGTCCACATCAAGAAGGCCGACGGCCCGCAGCAGTACTCCAAGGTCGGCACCCGCAACGCGATGGTCATCGCCGTCTGCGCCTTCGGCCTCGCGCTCCACCCGGAGACCCGCACCGTGCGCACCGGCATCGGTTCCGCCGCTCCGACCCCGGTCCGGGCGAAGGAGGCGGAGGAGTTCCTGAACGCCGCGCTGGAGGAGGGCGGGTTCTGGGAGAGCGGAAAGATCATCACCCCTTCCGTGGCCAAGCAGTTCGCCCAGCTCGCCGCCGGGGCCTGCAACCCCATCGACGACGTACGGGGCACCGCCGCCTACCGCAGGCACGCCGTCGGCATCATGGCCCGCCGCACGCTGGGCTGGACCTGGGAGCAGTACCGCGGAGCGGGACGCACCCTCGAAGGAGCTGCTTAACCATGCGAGTGAATTTCACGGTCAACGGCCGGAAGCAGGAAGCCGACGACGTCTGGGAGGGCGAGTCCCTCCTGTACGTCCTGCGCGAGCGCATGGGCCTCCCCGGCTCCAAGAACGCCTGCGAACAGGGCGAGTGCGGCTCCTGCACGGTGCGCCTCGACGGCGTGCCGGTCTGTTCCTGTCTCGTCGCCGCGGGCCAGGCGGAGGGCCGCGAGATCGTCACCGTCGAAGGCCTGGCGGACTACGCGAGGCACCGCGACGACGCCCACCCCGGCACCGGCTGCGCCGCCGGCAGCTGCGGCACCTCACTGGACGCCGCCCAGCGCTGGCAGGCCAGGCCCACCGACGGGCAGAGTGCCGAGGCGGAGGAACTCTCCCCCGTCCAGCAGGCGTTCATCGACGCGGGCGCCGTGCAGTGCGGCTTCTGCACCCCCGGTCTGCTGGTCGCCGCCGACGAGCTGCTCGAGCAGCAGCCCTCCCCGTCCGACCAGGACATCCGCGAGGCCCTCTCCGGGAACCTCTGCCGATGCACCGGTTACGAGAAGATCCTCGACGCGGTCCGCCTCGCGGCCGCCCGTCAGGAAGAGGCGGTCCGATAGCCATGACGCTGCACCCACGAGCCGCGTCCGTACCGGCCGGCACCCCCACCAGGATCACCCAGGGCTCCGAGACCCGGGGCGGCATCGGCGAGTCCACCCTGCGCCCCGACGGCACGCTCAAGGTCACCGGTGAGTTCGCGTACTCCTCGGACATGTGGCACGAGGACATGCTGTGGGGCCACACGCTCCGCTCCACCGTCGCGCACGCCGAGATCCGCTCCATCGACATCGGCGAGGCCGTCGCCACCCCCGGCGTGTACGCCGTCCTGACCTACGACGACCTGCCCGCGGCGATGAAGAACTACGGGCTGGAGATCCAGGACACCCCCGTCCTCGCCCACGGCAAGGTCCGCCACCACGGTGAGCCCGTGGCGCTCGTCGCCGCCGACCACCCCGAGACCGCGCGCCGCGCCGCCGCCAAGATCAAGATCGACTACGCCGAACTGCCTGTGATCACGGACGAGGCGTCCGCCACGGCCCCCGACGCGATCCTGGTCCACGAGGGCCGCGACGACCACCACATCGGGCACGTCCCGCACCCCAACATCGTCCACCGCCAGCCCATCGTCCGCGGTGACGCGGACGCGGCCGCCGCGCGGGCCGACGTGATCGTCACCGGCGACTACGTCTTCGGCATGCAGGACCAGGCCTTCCTCGGCCCGGAGTCCGGCCTCGCCGTGCCGTCCGAGGACGGCGGCGTCGAGCTGTACGTCGCCACCCAGTGGCTGCACTCCGACCTCAAGCAGATCGCCCCCGTGCTCGGCCTCCCCGAGGACAAGGTCCGCATGACGCTCTCCGGCGTCGGCGGCGCCTTCGGCGGACGCGAGGACCTGTCGATGCAGATCCACGCCTGCCTGCTGGCGCTGCGCACCGGCAAGCCCGTCAAGATGGTCTACAACCGCTTCGAGTCCTTCTTCGGCCACGTCCACCGGCACCCCGCGAAGCTCCACTACGAGCACGGGGCCACCAAGGACGGCAAGCTCACCCACATGAAGTGCCGGATCGTGCTGGACGGCGGCGCCTACGCCTCCGCGTCCCCGGCCGTCGTCGGCAACGCCTCCTCGCTCGCGGTCGGACCGTACGTCGTCGAGGACGTCGACATCGAGGCGATCGCCCTCTACTCCAACAACCCGCCCTGCGGCGCCATGCGCGGCTTCGGCGCGGTCCAGGCGTGCTTCGCCTACGAGGCGCAGATGGACAAGCTCGCCACCGCCCTGGACATGGACCCGGTCGAACTGCGGCAGCTGAACGCCATGGAGCAGGGCACCCTGCTCCCCACCGGCCAGCGCGTCGACTCACCGGCTCCGGTCGCCGAACTGCTCCGCCGCGTCAAGGCGAGGCCCCTGCCGCCCGAGCAGCAGTGGCTCTCGGCCGACGCCGAGGGCAGCTCCGTCGACGTACGCGCCCTTCCCGGCGGGCTGTCCAACACGACCCACGGCGAAGGTGTGGTGCGCGGCGTCGGTTACGCCGTCGGGCTGAAGAACGTCGGCTTCTCCGAGGGCTTCGACGACTACTCCACCGCCCGGGTGCGGATGGAGGTCATCAACGGCGAACCGGTCGCCACCGTGCACACCGCGATGGCCGAGGTCGGACAGGGCGGGGTCACCGTCCACGCCCAGATCGCGCGTACCGAACTGGGCGTCAACCAGGTGACCATCCACCCGGCGGACACCCAGGTCGGCTCGGCCGGATCCACCTCGGCCTCACGGCAGACGTACGTCACCGGTGGCGCCGTGAAGAACTCCTGCGAGGCCGTCCGGGAACAGGTCCTGGAGATCGGCCGCCGCAAGTTCGGTACGTACCACCCCGCCTGGGCCACCGCCGAACTCCTCCTGGAGGGCGGCAAGGTCGTCACCGACGGCGGCGAGGTGCTCGCCGCGCTGGCCGATGTGCTGGAGGACGAGGCGGTCGACGTCGAGCTGGAGTGGCGCCACCGGCCCACCGAACCCTTCGACCTGCGCACCGGACAGGGCAACGGCCACGTCCAGTACTCCTTCGCCGCGCACCGCGCGGTCGTGGAGGTCGACACCGAACTCGGCCTGGTCAAGGTCATCGAGCTCGCGTGCGCCCAGGACGTCGGCAAGGCGCTCAACCCGCTGTCGGTCGTCGGCCAGATCCAGGGCGGCACCACCCAGGGGCTGGGTGTCGCCGTCATGGAGGAGATCATCGTCGACCCGAAGACGGCGAAGGTGCGCAACCCCTCCTTCACCGACTATCTGATCCCCACCATCCTCGACACCCCGACCATCCCGGTCGACGTGCTCGAACTCGCCGACGACCACGCCCCGTACGGGCTGCGCGGCATCGGCGAGGCCCCCACCCTCTCGTCCACCCCGGCCGTCCTCGCGGCGATCCGGAACGCGACGGGACTGGAGCTGAACAGGACGCCGGTGCGCCCCGAGCACATCACCGGCAGCTGACGGTTCCTCCAAGTCCCTCCGGGCGGTGCGTGCCTGCCGTGAACGTCACACTTCCCCGCGCCGCGCACCGTCCGGAGCCATCGCACAACCGCTCCATCTGCACGAAGAGTTCGTCTCGGGCCGTCCCCCGGGTCGTGCGCCTCGCAGTCATCCCAAATCCCGCAGTCTCCAGAGCTCCACGCGGGTGCCCCTGTGAACCTTGGGAGTCAGGCAACATGACCCAGCAGTCCGTGGAACCCAGGACGAGCGCGGAGGACGCGGGCCCCGGCTCGCGTGTCCCCGCCGGACGGTCCTGGCTCGACCGGTACTTCCACATATCCGAACGGGGATCGACCGTCGCGCGCGAAGTGCGCGGTGGCGTCACGACCTTCATGGCCATGGCGTACATCCTCCTGCTCAATCCGCTCATCCTGGGCGGCAAGGACGTCGACGGTCAGCTTCTCGGCCAGTCCGGGCTGATCACCGCCACCGCGCTCGCCGCGGCGGCCACCACCCTGCTGATGGGCTTCGTCGGCAAGGTGCCCCTCGCGCTCGCCGCCGGCCTCAGCGTCTCCGGGGTGCTCGCCTCACAGGTCGCGCCGGCCATGACCTGGCAGCAGGCCATGGGGATGTGCGTGATCTACGGTGTGATCATCTGCCTCCTGGTGGTCACCGGGCTCCGCGAGATGATCATGAACGCGATCCCGCTCGCGCTGAAGCACGGCATCACCATCGGGATCGGGCTCTTCATCGCCCTCATCGGCCTCGTCAAGGCCGGATTCGTCCACCAAGGCGTGGCGACCCCGCTGTCGCTCGGTCCCACCGGTGCGCTGACCGGGTGGCCGGTGCTCATCTTCGCCGCGACCCTGCTGCTCATCTTCATGTTGCAGGCGCGGAACGTCCCCGGGGCGATCCTCATCGGCATCGTCGTCGGAACCGTCATCGCGATCGTCGTCAACGCCGTCGGTGACATCGACCCCAAGGCCTGGAGCAGCGGCCCGCCCGAGCTGACCGGCAGTGCCGTCTCCTCCCCGGACTTCTCGCTCTTCGGCGACGTCGAGTTCGGCGGCTGGGGCGACGTCGGGGTGCTGACGGTCGGCATGATCGTCTTCACTCTGGTCCTGGCCGGCTTCTTCGACGCCATGGCCACCATCATCGGGGTGGGCACCGAGGCGAACCTCGCCGACGACAAGGGCCGGATGCCCGGTCTGTCGAAGGCGCTGTTCATCGACGGCGCGGGCGGGGCGATCGGCGGTGTCGCCGGAGGCTCCGGCCAGACCGTGTTCGTCGAGTCGGCGACCGGGGTCGGCGAGGGCGCCCGTACCGGTCTCGCCTCCGTCGTCACCGGGCTCTTCTTCGCGGCCTGCCTCTTCTTCACCCCCCTCACGGCGATCGTGCCGGCCGAGGTGGCCGCCGCCGCCCTGGTCGTCATCGGCGCCATGATGATGCAGAACGCCCGGCACGTGGACTGGGCGGACCGCTCGGTGGCCGTACCGGTCTTCCTCACCGTGGTCCTCATGCCGTTCACGTACACCATCACCACCGGTGTCGCCGCGGGTGTCATCTCGTACTCCGCCATCAAGCTCGCCCAGGGCAGGGCCCGCGAGGTCGGCGTCTTCATGTGGGTCCTGACGCTGGTCTTCATCGTGTACTTCGCCCTGCACCCCATCGAGAGCTGGCTGGGGGTCAGCTGACCCCCGCCGCGCCCCTCACCTCAGTAAGAAGGAGACACGCCATGCTGGACATCGCCGAAGAGCTCCACCGGTGGGTCGGGCAGGGACGCGCGTTCGCCGTGGCCACCGTGGTGGCCGTCGGCGGCAGCGCGCCCCGGCAGCCGGGCGCCGCCCTCGCCGTGGACAGCGACGGCACCGCCATCGGATCGGTCTCCGGCGGGTGTGTGGAGGGCGCGGTGTACGAGCTGTGCCGGCAGGCGCTCGAGGACGGCACCACCGTGCGCGAGCGCTTCGGCTACAGCGACGACGACGCCTTCGCGGTCGGCCTGACCTGCGGCGGCGTCATCGACATCCTGGTGACACCGGTGCGCGCGGACGATCCCGCGCGCCCGGTGTTCGCCGCCGCGTTCGCCGCGGCGGCGGAGGGCCGGGCGGCCGCGGTCGCCCGCGTCACCGAAGGGCCGGACGACCTCCTCGGCCGCCCTCTGCTCGTCCACCCCGACGGCAGCCACGAGGGCGGGCTCGGCGGACATCCCGAGCTGGACCGTACGGCCGGTGCCGAGGCCCGCGCGATGCTCGACGCCGGGCGTACGGGAGAGATCGTCATCGGCGCCGAAGGCTCCCGCTGCGGCAGCCCGGTCACCATGCTCGTCGAATCGAGCGTTCCGCCGCCACGGATGATCGTCTTCGGGGCCATCGACTTCGCCGCCGCCCTGGTGCGGGCCGGGCGCTTCCTCGGGTACCGCGTCACCGTCTGCGACGCCCGCCCCGTCTTCGCCACGGCCGCCCGCTTCCCCGACGCCGACGAGATCGTCGTCGACTGGCCGCACCGCTATCTCGCCACCACCGAGGTGGACGCGCGCACGGTGCTCTGCGTCCTCACGCACGACGCCAAGTTCGACATCCCGCTGCTGGAACTGGCGTTGCGGCTGCCGGTCGCCTACGTCGGCGCGATGGGCTCGCGCCGCACCCACCTGGAGCGCAACGAGCGGCTGCGCGAGGCCGGCGTCAGCGAGCGCCGACTGGCCGCGCTGCACTCGCCGATCGGGCTGGACCTCGGAGCCCGTACCCCGGAGGAGACGGCTCTGTCGATCGCCGCCGAGATCGTCGCGGTGCGGCGCGGCGGCAGCGGAATGCCGCTGAAGGGCGCCCACACCCCGATCCACCACGAGAGCGGCACCCCGCTGGCCTCGGTGGCCTGATCCGGACCATCGGCAGCTGATCACGGCGGGCGGGTTGCCGCCACGGCGGTTTCACGCCAGGGGTGAAGCCGTCCGCAGCCCGGGATTTACCGGTAGATCAGCTGCATGACATTTTCCCTCTCCTCCGTTTCCGGCCGGGCGAGACCCGCTCGCGCGGGACGCAGGGCTCTGCTCATAGCGACCTCGGTCGCCCTGGTGAGCGGCGTCATGCTCCCCGCAGCGGGTTCCGCCACCGCCGCCCCGAAGCCGTCGACCGCCGAGGACCGTCAAGGATCCGCGGCCCGCGACTACGACATCACGCTGGTCACCGGTGACGTCGTCCACTACGCGGACGGCGCGGGCGGTCAGGACACCGTCACTGTCGACCGCCCCGACGGTGCGCAGGGCGGCGTGCATGTGCAGCAGGCCGGGGAGGACATCTTCGTCATCCCCGACGAGGCGAGCGCCCTCATCGCCGCCGACAAGCTGGACCGGCGGCTGTTCAACATCTCGACGCTCGTCGACATGGGCTACGACGACACGCGTTCCGGTGGCATCCCGCTGATCGCCACCTACCCGGCGGGCACGGCGCGTTCGCTGCCCGCCGCCCCGCGCGGCAGCGAGACGGTCCGCCGGCTCGAGTCGGTGAACGGCGCCGCGCTGAAGACCGACAAGGACGACGCGCGCGCCTTCTGGAGCGACATCTCGCGTACGCAGAAGAGCCGTTCGCTGGACAACGGCATCGCCAAGCTGTGGCTCGACGGCAAGGTGGAGGCGGCGCTCAAGGACTCGGTGCCGCAGGTCAACGCCCCGCAGGCGTGGGCCGCCGGGTACGACGGCAAGGGCACCACGGTCGCCGTCCTCGACACCGGCATCGACGCGACGCACCCGGACGTCAAGGACCGCGTCACGCAGTCCAGGAGCTTCATCCCCGGTGAGGAGGTCGTCGACAGGAACGGCCACGGCACGCACGTCGCCTCAACCATCGCGGGTTCGGGCGCGGCATCGGACGGCGTCAACAAGGGTGTTGCCCCGGGCGCCGACCTGATCGTCGGCAAGGTCCTGAGCGACGAGGGATCCGGCGCGGACTCCGGCATCATCGAGGCCATGGAGTGGGCGAAGGCCGAAGGCGCCGACGTCGTCTCCATGAGCCTCGGATCCAGCATCCCGGACGACGGCACCGACCCGATGGCACAGGCCGTGAACGCGCTGTCCGCCGACGGCGGCCCGCTGTTCGTGATCGCCGCGGGCAACGCGTACGGCGCGGGCACCATCGGGTCGCCCGGGTCCGCCGCGAGCGCGCTCACCGTCGCGGCCGTCGACAAGAGCGACAGCCGCGCCGACTTCTCCTCCATGGGCCCGCTCGTCCGCTCCTACGGCCTGAAGCCGGACCTTTCCGCGCCCGGCGTCGGCATCAACGCCGCCGCTTCCCAGTCGGTGCCCGGCATCGAGGGCATGTACCAGTCGATGGACGGTACGTCGATGGCCACCCCGCACGTCGCGGGCGCCGCCGCCATCCTGAAGCAGCGTCACCCGGAGTGGTCCGGTGAGCGCGTCAAGAACGCCCTGATGAGCTCCTCCAAGGAGCTGGCCGGCTACACGCCGTACGAGCAGGGCACCGGCCGCCTCGACGTGAAGGCCGCGATCGACACGGCCATCGAGGCCACCGGCTCCGTCGAGGTCGCGTCGTACGACTGGCCGCACGCCGCGTCCGACCCGGTCGCCGAGCGCACGATCACCTACCGCAACACGGGTGACAACGACGTCACGCTGAACCTGGCGACCGGCACGGACTCCAAGGCGTACACGCTCTCCGCGTCCACGCTGACCGTCCCCGCGGGCTCCACCGCCGATGTGGTGCTGTCGCTGGATCCCTCCGCGGTCCCGAACGACACGCAGTTCTCCGGCCAGGTCATCGCCCGGGACGCGGCCGGCACGACCGTCGCGCACACGGGCTTCGCCCTGAACAAGGAGCAGGAGCTCTACGACCTGACGCTCCAGCTCCGCGACCGGTCCGGTGAGCCGATGGACGGCAACGTCGTCATCGCTCAGCTCGGCGACCCCAACCTGGGCGTCGTGGGGGTCCAGGGCGACACCACCCTGCGGCTGCCCCCGGGCAACTACACCGCCTGGACCTCCGCGGACATCGACGGTGACCGCGCGGACTCCAAGGCCGTCGCCTTCCTCGCGGCCCCGGAGACCATCCTGGACAAGCCCACCACGGTCACCTTGGACGCGTCGAAGGCCCGCAAGGTCGCCGTGCGCACGCCCAAGGAGACCGAGACCCGGCAGCTGCGGTACGACATGGCGCGCACCTCGCCCGACGGCGTCGTCCAGCGGGACGCCTTCCAGATCCCGCTGACCTACGACCAGCTGTGGGTCAGCCCGACGAAGAAGGTCACCCAGGGCAGCTTCAGCTTCCTCACCCGCTGGCGCCAGGGCGAGGAGCTGATCGACCTCACCGCCGACGGCCACGACGTCCCCGTCACGGTGCAGAACGGCTCGGCCGTCGCCGAGGACAGCGAGCAGAAGCTCACCGGCGTCTACGCCGGCAACGGAGCCGCGGCCGACTACGAGGGCCGCAGCGTCAAGGGCAAGGCCGTCGTCGTCACGCGCAGCGACGCTGTTCCCCCGGCCGAGCGGCTGGCCAACGCACTCGCGGCGGGCGCGAAGGCGCTCTTCGTCGTCAACGACGGGCGTGGAGTCTCGCTGGAGAGCTACGTGCCGTACGGCGAGGAGACCACCATCCCGGTGGCCTCGGCCCAGAAGATCGCGGGCGAGACGCTGATCAAGGCGGCCCAGCGCGGCAAGAAGCTCTCCGTCGACCAGAGGAAGTTCGCCTCGTACGTCTACGACCTGGTGGACCGTCACGACGGCACCATCCCGGACCGCTCGCTGGCCTTCGCCCCGTCGACCCGCCGGCTCGCGAAGGTGGAGAACACCTTCTACGGCCACAAGGCGATGCTCGGCGGCGGCTACCGCTACGACATCCCGGACTACGGCCCGGGCCTCGGCTTCGAGGAGTACGAGAAGTTCCCGGGTACCCGCACCGAGTGGGTCAACCCCCTTCCCGGCGACTCCTTCTGGTACGAGAACCACTCGGTCCTGAACGCCGACGCCTCCGACCGTGCGCACGAGATGCGCAGCGCCGATCTCGACTACACGGCGGGCCGGACCTACCGCGCCGACTGGTTCGCCCCGGTGACCGGCCCCCGTCTCGGTACCGCCTACTGGGGGCCGTTCCGTACGGCGTACAACGACATGCAGTTCAACATCACGCCGTGGACCGACTCGGGCGAGGGACACTCCGGTTCGATGGCGGACGAGTACGACACCACGTCCTACGCCTTCTACCAGGGGGACAACCTGATCAAGAAGGGTGCGGGCCGGGCCGGATACGCCGGGGACCTGTCGCCCGAGAAGGTGCCGTACCGCCTGGTCATCGATTCGGTGCGGGACGAGGCCACGTGGAAGACCTCCACGCGGACGCACTCCGAGTGGGGCTTCGTCTCGGGCGCTCTGCCCGAGGGCACGCCGCAGGCCGACATCCCCCTGCTGCAGCTGGCCTACGACGTGGACACCGACCTGGCGGGCGACGTCAAGGCCGGCAAGCAGGTCGAGGTCGGCATCGAGTCAGGCACGCAGGCCTGGCTGGAAGGCGCCGTGAAGGCGACCAAGGCCTCGCTGTCGGTCAGCTACGACGAGGGCAGGACCTGGAGCAAGGCGGAGCTGCGCAAGGACTCGTCGGGCGAGTGGACTGCGAAGTTCAGGACGCCGAAGCGCGCGGACTCCGTCTCGCTCAGGGCACACGCCGAGGGCCCGGGCGGCCTGGCCGTCGACCAGGAGATCATCAAGGCGTTCGGTCTGAAGTGACCTGCTGAACAGCCCGTACGAGGTGGTCCCGCATCCCGCGTGGGGGTGCGGGACCACCGCGTCGTGCGGCGGGTGCCGGCCCGCTCATCGCCCGAAGCGCGCCAGGCAGTGCCACACCCGCTTGAGGTCCTGCGGATCGTGCTGCCCTGTCCGGGCCGCCTCCCCGATGATCCGTGCGTCGAGCGACCCTCCGGCCGCGAGCGTGGCGCCCAACTCGACGTATTCGGGTCCCCGGTACTCCGGATGGCGCCTCAACTCCTCTGTGGCGAGTCGGAATCCACCGTGCCACTCGATGGGGCAGGGAAGCTTGCGCGCCGCCTTCTCCACAGCCGTGCCCTGGAAGCACGGGTCGAGCACGAGGGCCTCCACATGACGGTCGAGCCGGACGGGCCCGTGCATCTGTGCCTCGATGTAGTCGTCCAAGGCGTCCCGGTCGTCGGCCTCGGCGAGCGGAATGAGCCGGCCCCCGGTCGCCGCCACACCGAAGTCGGTGGGCTCCAGGAAGCTGTCCGGATAGCAGAAGGTCGCGTGGGGCAGTGTCTGGGCGGTGAGTCTGAAATGCGCCGAGCCGAAGCGGGGCGCCGCACCGTAGGGGGAACGGCGGAAGTCCAGCGCGCCGTAGACGGGCCGCTCCTGGGCGCTCGCGCCGTCGTAGGCGCCGCCGAAGATCCGACTCTCCCAGCGCCACCGGTCGCCGCCCGGGTGCGCGGTGAGACCGCCGTTGCTCGTGCCCGTGACGAACTGGGAGACGTACACGCCGTCCTCGGCCAGCCGTTCCACGACGGTGCGTCCACCGCTGACGCGGTCGGGGTGGAAATTCAGTGTCACGCGCAGGGAGGGCTCCAGGGGCGGCCCTGCGGACAGTGACGCCACGTGTCGCAGGGCACGCGCCCTGGCCTGCGGGTTGTCGGCGCTCATCGGCCCATACTGCACGGACGCCGGCCGTGGGTGCAGGAGATTTCACCGACGGCGGGCCACCCCTACCGCCCCTTGCGCCGTGCCACGGTGTAGTTCGACCAGTCGCCCCGGTGCCGGTCGCACCGGGAGGCGCCCTTCATCGCGAGCCGTTGGCAGCGCGTGCCCTTCTGGGTGAGTGCCCCGCATCTCGACTGCGTACGAGCCATGTCCGACCGTCCTCCGGGTCCCGTCGGCCGGGCGCCGACAGAGCCCAGGTTCGGGGGTGGGCGTGGTGCGGGGGAAGGCGCACCCGTGCCGTCCGGGTGCGCTCCGGAGCGCACGGGCGGCCGGGGCGGCGTCAGGCGGCCGCGTCCCCCGCGCCGGCGGTGTCCGTTTCCCGCTGTTCCTCGATGCGCCGCTTCGCCTCGTCCCATGTGATCGGCAGCTGTCCGACCGGTGCCTCCCAGAAGGTGAACGTGGAGGAGCGCATCGTGGGCTTGAGGGTGGTCATGATGGAGCGGTGCGGTTCCGTCCTGGCGAAGGCGTAGAGCGCGTCGCGGCTCTCCCATGCAGAGAGGGTGAAGAACACCCGCTTCGCCGGCTGGGCGACGAGCGAGGCGCCGAAGGCGCCCGGCGCGGAGCGCACCTGCTTCCACGCGACCATCGACTTCAGGAAGAAACGCGGCACGTCGAGCAGGGAACGGACCTCGAAGCGCGAGGCCATGACCACGGTCGTGCCTTCGGACGGAGGCGGCTGGGGAGTGACCCACGGCAGAGTCGGCATCGCACTACTCACCTTCGATATAGATAGTGGTGCTGTCTGCTTCCTATGTTAGAGAGTGCCACTCTCCAATGCCACCGGAATGCGCGTACGGGATGTCGGGGCCGGACCGCCCGTCGCCCGCCGCGCCGGAAGTCCGGCGCGGCGGGCGACCTGTGCGGGGGGATCAGCGTCCGGACTGCAGTGCCTTCCAGGTGTCCGGGCCGACGCTGCCGTCCACCGACAGCTTCCGTGCGCTCTGGTAGTCGCGGACGGCCTTGTCCGTGTTCGTGCCGAAGGCCCCGTCGACGGCCACGGTTCTGCCCAGCGCGGCGGTCAGTGCCCGCTGGAGCCGCTTCACCGCCTCACCCGAGGCGCCCGTGACGAGCGTCGGCGTCGTGCCGGCCGAGAGCAGCGCGGTCCAGGTCTTCGGGCCGACCGCCCCGTCGGGGTCGAGACCACGGGCGGTCTGGAACAACCGCACGGCGCTCTCCGTCTTCGCCCCGAAGACGCCGTCCTCGGTGCCCGCGTCGTAACCCTGCTTGTTGAGCAGTGTCTGGACGGCCTTGACCTGGGTGCCCGTCGAGCCCGTCTTCTGGGTCGTGTACGACGGGAAGCTCAGCCCGTCGGCCCCGCCGGCGGAGCCGCCGACGAGCTGCATGTAGTAGGTCCAGTTCCAGTTGGCGCCCGGGTCGGTGTGGTCGTTGCCGGGGGCCTCGCTGTGCCCGATGATGTGCGACCGGTCCTTGGGGATGCCGTACCGGTCGCACAGGTACGTCGTCAGCGCGGCCGAGGAGCGGTACATCGTGTCGGTGAACCACGACGGGTCGTCGACGAACCCCTCGTGCTCGATGCCGAGCGACGAGGCGTTGGCGCTCTTGGCGTGGTAGGCGGTGTCCGAGTCGCGCACCATCTGGGTGATCTGCCCGTCCGAGGAGCGGACGACGTAGTGGGAGCTGACCTTCGACGTCGCGTTCTGGAACCAGCTGATGGTCCCCGCGTACGAGCCCTGCGTGACGTGGATGACGACCTTGTCCACCGTCGCCGTGCGCCCCGCCGCGAAGTTGGCGGAGTTGGCGGCGACCCAGAGCGCCGCGGGGTAGTCCGGGCTCTTGGCCGTGACGTCGGCCTTCGCGAGAGGGCCCTTCTCGGGGGAGACGGGGCGGGAGGTGACCGTGACCAGTTCGCCCCCGGCCACGGCGGCCCGCAGACCCTGGGCGAGGAAGGTGTAGACCGTGTCGGCGTAGAGCGCGGCGACGGCGCCGTCGGTGCCGCTGTAGCGGGCCACGGCCGGGTACCAGGCGTCGATGTCCGCCCGTTCGGCCGTGTCCAGACCGAGCGCGTCGGCGTGGCTCCGCAGCACGGCCGCGCCGCCCAGGATGTTGGCCTCGGTGTCCTTGCGCAGCTCGGCCGTGGACTCACCCGTCAGCGCGGCGGCCTGCTCCAGGGAGTGGTTGACGGGGTTGCTCACGAGGTGCATGACGCCGTAGCCGTTGTCCTGGCTGGGGCGCCCGGAGTGCCCGTTCAGGTGCGTCTCGCCGTAGCCGACGGCGGCGAGCAGGTCACGCGGTACGCCGTACTCCTCGGCGGCCTGCTCGAAGGCCCGGTTCATCGGGTCCGTGTCCGCGGGAGCGGCGCCCGCCGGGTGGCCCGTGGCGACGAGTGCGGTGACGGTGAGAGAGGCCAGAACGGCTGCGCGGCCACGGGTGTGGCCGGCGGGACGTCGGGGCATACCTGCTCCAGGTCTGTGGGGGAGAGGGGGCCGCCGGTCCCGTGGGGGCGGGCCGAGGGCCGCTGAGTCCGCACAGGCTATACATCTGCCAAGGGCATGACAATGACGCCTCCGTGTGTCCAAATGCCGTTCACTCCAATGGAGTTGAGGGTTCCGCGGAGGGGCGGCCGGTAGGCCGTCACCCCCCGCGGAGGGTGACGGCGTGCGGGTGTCGTTACCAGCGGTTCCGGTGGATCACGTCGGCCACCGGGCGGCGGCGGACCGGCCCGAAGTTGCCCTGGGGCCACCCCACCGGAATGGCGGCGAAGGTGTGCGTGTCCGACGGGATCCCGAGGGCCTTCTTCCACTCCTGCTCCAGCATCAGATGCCAGATGGTGAGGTTGGCCGCGAGCCCCAGCGCCCGCGCCGCGAGCAGGATGTTCTGGACACCCGGATAGACGCAGGAGCCCTCCGCGAGCGCCTGGAAGCGGGTCTGCGTGTTCCCCATGTGCTCGAGACCCGCCGGGCCGAGCGACTCCGCGTAGACCCCCAGGCCCTCCTCGTCGAACTCCGGCTCCGGGAACCTGTAGCAGGGGATGATCAGCGCAGGGGTCTTTGCGAAGTGGTCGCGCTGGTGCTCGATCGCCGCGACCATCCGCCCGTACGCCGCGTCGTCCATGCCCTCCGGTGCGTGCTTGCCGGTCGTCGCGAGGTAGGCGTCCACGCACCGCTTCCAGAGCGGGGCCAGCTCGGCCATCACCGCGCGGTCGGTGACGACCACGTACTCGTAACACTGCATGTTGCCGCCGCTCGGCCCCCAGACGGCGGCCTGTATGAGCTGGTCGAGCGTCTCGTCGGGGACGGCGTCCGGCTTGAGGCGGCGCATGGCGCGCATGGTGGACATGGTCGGGAAGAGGGCGGGCCCGTCGGGGGCGGGTGCGTCGGCGTACACCGTTTCGAAGGTCATGATCGCGGAGTGTACGGCTCAAGGCCCGGCACGGGCAGTCTCGTTGAGTGCCCCGACCTCCCCTGCCCCGCGCAGGTCAGCGCCGTCGGAGCCGGACCACCGGAATGTCGCGGGCGGTCTTCGCCCGGTACTCGGCGTACCGGGGGAAGACCTCCACCAGATGGGGCCAGACCCGCTCCTTCTCCTCGGGGGAGAGCGTCTCGGCGAGGGCCGGGAAGCGTTCCGTGCCCACCCGTACGTCCACCGCGGGATCGGCCAGCAGATTCAGGTACCAGAGGGGGTGGTGGTCCGAGCCGCCGTTCGAACCGACGATCAGCCAGTCGTCGCCGTCCCGCCCGTACATCAGCACCGTCCGTCGCACGGCGCCGCTGCGCCGGCCGACGTAGTCCAGCAGCAGGCAGTCCACGCCGAGCTGTGTGGTGCCCTTCGTGCCGCCCGACGACTCGTACAACTCGGCCTGCGCCGCCACCCACTTGGCCGGGCTGGGCATGACCGCACCGTCGTTCCGCTCCGTCTCCACCGCTGCCTCGTCCTCCGTCAGGTCCTCATGTCCGTACGTCCGTGCCCATCGTGTCACCCGCCGCCGTGGCGCGCCGGAATCGCACACCTGGCCGTCCCCCCTCCTCACGGGGGAACGGGGTCGGGAACAGCGGCCACGACGGCGTATAAAGGGTCCCTCCGAGCAGCCGGCGTCCCCGATGGCCATCTCACCCCCCACGCGGCCGGCGTCACCGCGTACCGAGAGCGGAGGAGCGTCCCATGAGCACCTCGGAAGAGATCAGCGCCTTGCTCGTCAACAGGTTCGGAACCGATCCGGACGCCATCCGGCCCGAGGCGCCGCTCAGGCAGCTGAGGCTGGACTCGCTCGCCCTGGAGGAGCTCCGGCTCCTCATCGAGGACCGGATGGACATCGACCTGGAGGACGTCGTCCTGTCGTCGCGCGACACCCTGGGAAGTCTGGTCGCGGCCGTGCGCACCAAGGCCGGCGCGTGACAGGCCGGGGGCCGCTCGCGCGCAGGTCCGCCCGGCCTGGCATGGTGCCGTTCAGCGCCGCCGTTACCGGCGTCGGCCTCGTCACCGCAGCCGGAGTGGGGGTCGAGGACGGCTGGCGCGGCGTCTGCGACACGGCGGTCGCCCCCTCCGTGAAGCACCTGCCGGAACTACTCGGACTGCCCTGCGACTTCATGTACACCGTCGACGCCCTGGACACGAGGGCCGCACTGGGCGTGGCCGCGCAGCGGCTGATGGACCGCTTCTCGCAGCTCGCCGTCGTCGCCGCCCGTGAGGCCGTCGCGGACGCGGGGCTCGACCCCTCGGTCTGGGACAGCGGACGGGTCGCCGTCGTCATCGGCTCCGCCCACGGTGGCCTGCCGTTCTACGACGAGCAGCACACCACCCTCACCGAGCGCGGCGCGCGCCGTGTCTCCCCGAAGCTCGCCCCGCTGACCGTCGTCAACGGCGCCGCCAGCAGCGTCGCCATGGACCTGGGTGTGCACGGCCCGAGCCAGGCCGTCTCCACTGCCTGCTCCTCCGGCACCGTGGCCATCGGCACGGCCCACCAGATGCTCCGCACCGGGGCCTGCGACATCGTCGTCGCGGGCGGCGCCGAATCGGTCCGCTCCCGGCTCCTGATCGCCAGCGCCTGCCAGATGCGGGCCGTCTCCACACGCCGGGACGACCCCCAGGCCGCCTGCCGCCCCTTCGACACCCACCGCGACGGCTTCGTCGTCGGCGAGGGCGCCGGCCTCCTGGTCATGGAGCGCCCGGAGCACGCCCGGGCCCGGGGCGCCACCGTCCGCGCCCGTGTCGCGGGCTACGGGGCCTCCAGCGACGCCCACTCCGCCGTCGCCCCCGACCCCGACGGCCTCGGCATCGAGCGGGCCCTGCGCACGGCCCTCGCCGACGCCGGCATCGACGCCCTCGACGTCGGCCATGTCAACGCCCACGGGACGTCGACGGTCGCCAACGACCTCATCGAGGCGACCATGCTGCGGCGCGTCCTCGGCGAGCATCCCCTCGTCACCTCGACGAAGGCCATGACCGGGCACACCCTGGGCGCCGCGGGCGGCATCGAGACCGCGCTGACCGTGCTGGCGCTCCAGCACCAGCTCGTCCCGCCGACCGGCAACCTCGACGCCCCCGACCCGGCGATCCCCCTTGAGGTGGTGAGCAAGGAGGCCCGGCGCGCCGTGTTCGAGTGTGCCGTCAAGACCTCGCTCGGCTTCGGCGGCCACAACGCGGCGCTCGTGCTCACCAGGGCCTGACGGGAAGCGAGGAGCACCATGCCCGAGGAGATCATCCGGTCCCTCACCGTCGACGGACTGCGCTACGGCTATCGCCTCCTGCCCCGTGATCCGGCCGCCGGCGGAGACCGTGTCACCGAACCGGTCCTCGTGATCGGCGGCGCGCTGCAGGGCATGTTCGGCTGGCCGCAGATGGACGACCATCTGGGCCCGGTGGCCGACGTGGTGACGGCCGACCTGCCGGGCATGGGCTCCGCCGACCCCCTGCCGCCCGGCCCCAGCGCCCCGGTCCTGCGCGCGGCGGTCACCGGGATCATCGACGATCTGGGCGCCTCCCGGATCAACCTCTTCGGCTTCTCCTACGGCGCCGCCATCGCCTTCGGCTGCGCGCGGCACGATCCGGGGCGCATCGCCCGGCTGGTCCTCGGCGGCGTCCCCACCCACATCGGTGAGGACCGGCGGGTCTACTGGCAGCGGGCGACGCGGTCCCTGGCGGAAGGGGACACGGAGGGCTTCGCGGCGCTGGCCGCCGACGGGCTGATGTGCCTGGACCCGGAGCGCCCCGTGCACCGGAGGGAGCTCGCCCGGCGCTATGTGCGGCGCTCCTTCCTGCACGCGCTCGCGCACTCGGAGCACGCCGCCGACTCGTTGCGGCGGGCGCTGGGGGACCGGCCGGACTTCTCCGGCGGACTGTCGGGCGTACCGGCCCTGGTCTTCGCCGGGGAGCACGACACGGTGACCTCGCCGGAGCTCCAGCGGGAGTTCGCCGGGACCATCGAGGGGAGCCGCTTCCTCACCCTCCCGGAATCCGACCACTGGGTCGTGCTGGAGCGGTCCGACGAGGTCGCCGCCCTGGTGACCCGGTTCTTCACGGACCAGCCGCTCGAACCGGTCACGGCCCGGCTCCCGCATCAGACACGGGCCGGTGAGGCCGTACCTGTGGCTCCTCCGGAGCCCGGTTCCTACGCACCGCGGTGAGCCCCGTTGGTGGCGGCCCGCAGGGGGCCGCCACCAACGGTCGGGTCAGTGCCGGTGGCCCTGGCCCTTCACGTCGATCCGCACGATCTGCGGGTCGTGGTCGCTCGCCTGGTCGGCGAACTCCGCGTTGATGTGCACCACGTCGTAGTCGAAGCGGCGGATCGCGGGGCTGGTCAGGATGTGGTCCAGCGTCTGCGAGTTGCCGTCGTAGACGTAGCTGTACTGCTCGCCCTCAGGCAGCGTCGTGATGAGCGGCTTGAGCACCTTGCCACCGGTCAGCGCCTTCATCGTGGGGGAGAAGGCGAAGTCGTTCAGGTCGCCGAGCGTGACGACCCTCGCCGACCTGTCCGCCTTCAGCAGTGAGGTGACGAAGGTGTTGACCTCCGCCGCCTGCCGCACGCGCTGCGTCTCCGAGCTGCGCACCGGCTCCTGGTAGCGGCCGTGCAGGGACTGGTCGCCGCCCTTCGACGCGAAGTGGTTGGCGATGACGAAGACCGGCTCGCCCCGGAAGCGGAACTCGCCCACCAGCGGCTTGCGGCTGCTGTCCCAGGCCGTGCTCGTCGGGTTGATCCGGCCGGGCGAGACCGAGAGCGTGGCGCCCTTCTTCGTCTTCACCGCCTTCACGGCGGTGGTCGCGTCGCCGCCCGGACGGTCCACGAAATCGACCCGGTCGGGGTTGAAGAGGAAGACGTTACGGATGTTGCCACCGGGCTCGCCGCCGTCCTGGCCGTCGGCGGGCGCCACATAGCGCCACACGTAGCGGGGGCCGCCCGCCGCGACGATCGCGTCCGTGAAGCGCTTCAGCGTCGCCTCGGAGCCCACGGTGCCGTCGTTCACCGCACCGTTGTCGTCCTGGATCTCCTCCAGCGACACGATGTCCGGGGACGAGAGGCTGACCGCCACGCCCTGGGCGAGCGTGTCGAACTTGGCCTGCTCGTCGGCCGCGTCGAGGTTCTCCACGTTGTACGTGGCGACGGCGAGCTCCTTGCGCTTCTGCTTCCGCGTCACCTCGCGCTTCAGGCCGTTGTCCTTCAACGTGCCCAGTTCGGTGGCCTGCACGTTGTAGCCGCCGTACGACGCGTAGTCGACGACGCCCGTGGTGGAGCCGGACAGCACGTCGCCCACGTCCGCGACCGGGACGGGCCGCCCGGCGTCCAGCGACATCACCTTGAGGCGGCCGGTGTTCTGGTCCTCGTACGAGGCGTACAGCGTGCCGCCGCGCCGGGTGGGGTTCTCCCGCGGCTTCACCGTCACCCAGACCTCGTCGTACGCGGTCGTCGCGCCGGTCACCCGGGTGTCCGCCATCGTGACGCGGGCGCCCTCGAGCGACTCGTACAGGTCCAGGGCGTAGGCCGCCGGGTCGATGGCGAGGGCCTCGATCGAACCGCCGCCGGCTGTCGGCACGTAGGCGTCCGGCACCGAGGAGGCGTCGAGGACGACCGCCTCCGGCAGGGGGTTGCCCGAGGACAGGACCGTGGTCAGCGGGGCGGTGATCTGGGTGAGCGACTGGGCGCCGGTGGCCGGGTAGTACTCCGCGACCTTGCCGCTGACCAGCACCGAGTCGCCGACGGCGACGGCGGGGGCCGAGGATCCGGTGTAGACGAACAGGCCCTCGCTCGTACGGGAGTCGTCGTCCGGTGCCGTGTCCTGGATCCAGAAGCCGCGGGAACCCGTGGTCCGTACGCCGGTGACGACGCCCGGGACACCGGAGACCGGCTGCCCGGCGAGCGGGGAGAGACGGGTCGTGCCCTGGATGTCGTGCACCCGCACCGTGCCGGGCTCGGTCGGCCCGCCGGGCTCGCCCGGTCCGGAGCCGCCGGAGGTCTCACCGGCCGCGTTGACCGGCGTCGGGGCGCCGGCGGTCAGGTCGGCCGCGTTGTCGTCGGTGTCCGCCAGGGACGTGCCACGCGCCACCGAGGCGGTCGCGGAAGCGCCCGTCGCCGGGCCGCCGCCCTCGCGCACGACCGCGGAACCGTAGCCGACGAGGTCGACGATCCGGGTGTCGGCGGCACAGTCCGCCGCGGTCCTGCAGGTCAGCGGGGTGGTGCCGGAGACGAGCGCGACGGTGCCGCTGGCCGCGGACATCGGAGTCGTGCCGGTCGCGTCGGGAGAGGGCAGGGCCACCGTGCCGCCGGTGCCCGCGGCCTGCGCGACGAGGTAGCGGCCGCCGGGCGCGACGGCGCCGGACAGTGCGGAGACCTGCCACAGCGATCCGGCGGAGGGCGCCCCCGGGAGGTACTGGACGCTGAAGCCGGACAGCGCGAAGGACGTCCCGCCGCCATTGGCCAGCTCGATGTAGTCACGGGTGAGCGTCGCGCCGGAGTTGCCCCCGCCGCCGTACACCTCGGAGATGACGGCCGACGACGACGGTGCCGCGAAGGCGGCGGGCAGCGCGGTCACCGACAGGGTCACGGCGACGGCGGCGGCCAGCAGGGCGGAGCCGGGTCTGGCTATGTGCACGGGAACTGCCCCCAGTTGTGTAGTGAGGGGCCAAAAACTATGCGCGTAGAACGGCCGTGGCAAGAGACCGGAGGTTAATTCCGGGCGTCATCACGATCCTTCACCGCCCGGGGCGGCGGTACGGGTTCAGCGCCAGGGGATGTTCCGCCACGGGCTGCCCTCGCTCTCCGTCAGCAGACGGTGCGCCGTGACATTGCTCGTGTAGTACCTGCCGTAGTCCTCGCCGTCGAACCGCAGGACGCGGCCCAGGGCGTATCCCGCGGAGAAGTCCTCCCAGGACCGGTAGGCCGACTTGCTCAGCGCACCGGCGTACACGACGGCCTGCTCCGCCTCGTGAGGGAAGCAGAAACGGGCGGACAGCCCCCACCTGGCCAGGTTCACGGCGCGACCGTAGTCGTAGGCGACCGTCGTGCCGACCCGGCCGTCCGGCGGCAGCAGCCCGTCGGCGCGGAACCTGGCCTCGTACCTGAGGATGCGCCGTACCAGCGCCTCGATGTCGCTGACCGTGTCGTGGCCGACCCCGATGTCCTGGGCGTGCCCGGCGGCCGTCTCCCGCCACAGCTCCGCGGAGGGCTGCTCGCCGAGCCCGGCCGCGAGCTGCTCACGCACCCGCAGTACGAAGTCGGGTTCGGGCGGACTGTTGTGCGCGTCCAGCAGGATGTCCAACTGCTTTCGCCAGCCCGTCGGTTCGGTGATGCCCCAGGAGTCGCGGAGCTGCTCCCGCTCGCACGTGTACTCGTGGTAGACGGTGCCGACCTCGTTCCAGGGCACGCCGTTGCCGACCGCCAGATGTGCCCCGCAGGCCAGCCCGTAGGCCAGCGGGCCGTGGAGCGCCCCGTGGCGCAGCGCGACCAGCCGGTCGGTCCGGGAGCGGTCGTTCTCCGCGTGGTAGCGCAGCCACATCGCGCGGTGCGGGGGTGTGGCCGGGAAGAGCAGCGCGGCCGGTGTGCCCGGATTGACGGCCAGCAACTGGTTCGGGTCCCGCCAGCCGAACTCCGCGATCCACTTGAGCGAGACGGCGTGGAACACCCACTCCGGGTGCCAGGGCGGCAGCATGCCGCGGGTGAGCACCGGCCGGCAGCTCCGTCCGGCCTCGTCCCGGTGCGAGCGCCACGTGATCATGTCGGGCGCCGCGTCCACCTCGGCCTTCGGCGCGGCGATGAAGAGCTCCTCGCCCGCCAGCAGGCGGAGTTGGGCCTCCGCGTCACCGCGTTCTCCCGCCTCGTGCAGGAGGTGCTCCGTCATCGACGGCGGCGCCCAGGGGGCACCCTGGCCGGGATAGGGGGGCAGTTGATTCATGACCAGGCGATGTTCCGGTAGGGGCTGTCGGGGTCCTGGGTCAGGACGCGGTGCTGGGCGAGTGACTGCTCGTACTTCACCCCGGACGGATCGTCCTCGGCGAAGTGCATCACGCGGGTCAGCGAGTAGCCGAGGGAGAACTGCGCCCAGGAGCCGTAGGCCTGCCTGGCCAGTGCACCGATCCGCAGCACCGACTGTTCGGCCTCGTGTGGATCGCAGAGGCGGGCGCCCAGCGCGAGCCGTACGACGTTGACCGCCCGCCCGTAGTCGAAGGCGGCCAGGGTGTCGACCCGTTCGCCGGGGCCGAGAGCGCCGTCCGCACGGAACCGGTCCTCGTACGTGACGGCCAGCCGCAGTGCCTCATGGGCCTCGGCCGACTCCGACGGGGCGGACCGACGGCGCGCCAGCGCGTCGGTGAGCGCGGCGGACCACTCCGGGACGGTGGGGGTGCGACCCAGCCGCCCGGCAAGGGTGCGACGGATCCCGAGCACCGACTCGTACGTACGGCCCACGAGCTGGGTGGACAGCAGTGCTTCGAGTGTCCCGTGGTAGCCGGCGCGGTCCAGCACCCTCCAGGGATTACGGAGCCGGGCGCGATCCGTCCCGTACCCCTCGTAGGCGGCGCCCAGGTCGTTCCAGACGAGACCGTTGTGCACGGCGAGATGGGCGCCGAGGGCCAGGCCGTGCGCGAGCGGCCCGTGCAGCGGGCCCGCCCGGTGGGTCAGCAGCCGGCCGGCCTGAGGCCCGCCGGAGCGCGCGTGGGCCTTCAGCCACGCCCGGCGACGTCCCGGCCCGGCCTCCAGAGTGACGGCGTACGGTGTGCCCGGATTGACCGCCAGCCACTTCACGCCGTTCGGCCAGCGGCGCGCGAGATCGTCGAGAGCGGTGGCCTCGAACACCCAGTCGGGGTGCCAGGGAGGCAGCAGGCCGGACGTCAGCACCGCGACACACGTGTGGCCCTGCGTCGAGGGGTCGGGCTGCGTGGGGAGCGGGGGAGTGAAGCCGGGCGTGTCCGCGTGCAGCCTGGCGACGCGTACGAACAGCCTGCTCCGGGACAGCGCGGCCGGCAGCGCGTCCCGGCCGCCGGCCGCCGCGGCCTCGTGGAGAAGTCGTTCCGTCTCCGTCGGCGGCGCCCAGCCGGCCCCGGGCACACCGGCCCTCGGCGCCGCCGCCCCCGTCGTCCCTGTCCCCGTCGTCACGTTCGAATTCTACGGAACGCGTCCGACGGCCTGCGCGGCGACCTGCGATGCTCCGTGGAGCCGCGCACGGAGGAAGGCGGTTGGCCGACGGTGCGGGAGTCCACCATGCGGTCAGGTGTTTGACCGGCTCACGGCCTTCCGGATACGTTGCGTGACATGCAGCGATCCGCACACCTGACGACGCGAGGTCATGTCGACCTGAAGCGCGTGTGCTCCGCGGCGTGTCACCGGGTCTGAACACCCCGTAGTCCACGCGCCCCAGGAGGATCCGCCTCCTCCCCGGCCACGCGTGGGACACCCCGTCACGGCTCAGCGGGACGCCGGCCGGCACGATGCCGCCGGGTTCCGTCAGGAGGCCCCCGATCCGGGGCACTCACCTCCACGCCCGCTGCCATCGAGGACCTGGAAGACCTGTGACACGTCTGCCTGCGCCCACCCGCCGACCCCGGCCCCCGCGCCGCTCCGAGATCCCCTCGTCCGGACACGCCCGCCGTGCCCCCGGCACGGGATCCGTGCTGGGCGCGATCCTCGACCACGGACCGGTGGCCCGCTCCACCGTCGCCCGGCTCACCGGCCTCTCACCCGCCTCGGTGACGGGTCACGTGACGCAGCTCCTCTCCCGCGGTCTGGTCCGGGAGAGCGCCGAGACGACCGGACCGCGCGGTCTGGGGCGGCCTCATGTGCCCCTGGAGATCGACACCTCCCGTTTCCTGGTGGCCGGGGCCCACGTCGCGGTCGCCCACTCGACGGTCTCCCTGATGGACCTGCGTGGCCGGGTCGTGGCGGAGGACCGCAGACCGCACCTCGACACCGATCCGCGCCGGATCCTCGACGACCTGGCCGCCCGGCTGCCGCTGCTGACGGCGGCTCACGCCGCCGGCCGGGAGGTGCTCGCGCTGGGCTTCGCCACCGGGCACCGGGTGGACCCGGCCGCCGGAGTCGTCGTGGAGCATCCGCACCTCGGCTGGCGCGCCGTTCCCGTACGCGAGATCCTGTCCGCCGCCACCGGCCTTCCGGTCCATGTGGACAGCCACTCACGGGCGTTGGCGCGCGCGGAACAGATGTTCGGCGAGGTCTCGACCCGTCGCAGCACGGTACTGCTCTTCATCGGCGCGGTCGTCGACGGCGCCTTCGCCACCGCCGGTGAACTCCACCGGGGGCCGCGCTCCGGCGCCGGCAGCGTGGCCCATCTCCCCCTGGGATCGGGCGGATCGGGCGACGCGGAGCCCTGTAGCTGCGGACGTACCGGATGCCTGCAGTCCGAGGTGTCCGAACGGGCCATGATCCGCCGCGCCGCCGCACAGAGCCTCCACGTCAGCACCTTCCAGGAGCTGCTGGACCATGCCATGGCCCGGGAGCCGCGCGCCGTGGCACTGTTCCGCCGCCGCGCCCGGCTGGTGGGCAGGGCAGCGGCGCTCCTCCTGGACATGTTCGACCCCGAGTGCCTGGTGGTGGTCGAGCCCGGAGCGGGCCGCCTGCCCGAGTGCCTCGCCGACCTCCGCGAGGAGGTGGGCATGCGCTCCTGGGTCTGCGACGACCCCGAACGGGCCGTGGTGCCCAGCAGCTTCACCGGATCGGTGCTCGCCACGGCGGGCGGCGCGGTGGCGCTGGGCGCGCTCTACACCGACCCGCTGGGTCCGTGGCCCGCGCTGCCCGCGGTGTCCTGAACTCCGCCGATACCCGCTTTAATTCAGAACGTTGCATTGTTGACCCGGCCCCACCCCGACGGGAAGATGGATTCATGACCAGCCGACAGCGGAATTCGGAGAACGTGCCGACAACGGCACGCTCCTGCCGCGCGGCCGCGCCGTCGAGCGAATACGCCCGGCGCTCCTGTTGTCGCCCCTGACCGGGAAACCGATAACCCCCAGATGAATTTCCGGGCGGTCCGCATCCGTGCGTGATTCCTCTCCCGCCCGAATGTCCTCACGCCCGTACGCCTTCGCGTGCTCCCGCAGGCCTCGTGCGATTCCGCATGCCCGAATTCCACCCTCCGACCGGGGAGAGACATTGACCGTCACCGTGTCCTCGTACGCCGCCGTCCGCCCCTCCGAACCCGCCACGACCCCCGCCGCTCCCGGGATCGCGCCGGAGCGCTTCAAACAGGCCTTCCGCAGGTATCCGGCGGGTGTCGTCGTCGTCACCGCCGACGGCGGAGGCGGGCCGGTGGGATTCACCGCGACCTCGCTCAGCTCGCTGTCCCTGGACCCGCCGCTGGTCTCCTTCGGGATCGGCACCTCCACCTCGTCCTGGCCGCACATCGAGCGGGCCTCCACGGCGGTGGTGAACTTCCTCGGAGCCGAGCAGCAGCAGCTGGCCACCACGTTCGCCACCAGCGGCATCGACCGGTTCGCCGCCCCGACCCGCTGGCGCCGGCTGCCCGGCGGGGAACCCGTGCTCGACGGGGTGACCGGCTGGCTGCGGCTCACCTTCCAGAGCGTCGTCCCGGCCGGCGACCACCGCATCGTCGTCGCCAGGGCCGAGGAGTCCTGGCTGGACGAGGCTCGCAGCCCGCTGCTCTTCCACGACGGCTCCTACCACTCCATCCGCCCCGCGCCCGACCAGTGATCAGGAATTCACGATGACACGCCACGACAACAGGCGGGCCCTGGCCCGGAGGTCATTCCTCGCTCTCGCGGGAGGCACCGTACTGAGTCTCGCCGCCTGCTCGCCGCAGGTGAAATCCGTCGCCGACGCGGAACCCGCCGGCGCCCTTCCGTCCGGAGACCCGGCGTCCGGGACGAAACTGAAGATCGCCGCCCGTACGACACAGCTCCAGCTGGAGCCTGCGGGGCTGGCCGGGGAACTGCCCTTCGCCGTCGCCGAGTGGCCGAACCTCTCCGCCGGACCCGATGTCATTCAGGGATTCCGCGCGAAATCGATCGACCTCGCCACCAACGCGGGAATTCCGCCGATCCAGGCGCACGCCATCGGTGTCCAGGCGAAAATCGTGGCCGTCCAGGTCCGCCGGCACCCGATCTACACCTTTGCGACGGCCCCCGGATCGTCCATCAAGAAGGCCGAGGACTTCCGGGGGAAGAAGATCGGGTTCTCCCAGGGCCAGGCCCAGGGCGTCGTCGTCCTGCGAGCGCTCGAGGAGGCGGGACTGAAGAACTCCGACGTCCAACTGGTCGACCTGCCCAGCACCCAGTTCCTCACCGCCCTGCAGTCCGCGCAGGTCGACGTGGCCCCGCTGGGTGAGCCGACCCTGACGAAGTATCTCGACCAGTACGGCAAGGACGGCGCCCGTGGGGTGAAGACGAAGGTCGTCGACCTGCTGACCGTGCTCTGGGCGCCGAACGAGGTCCTCAACGACCCGGAGAAGGCGAAGGCCGTGCGCAGCTTCGTACCGCTGTGGGCGCGCGGTCAGGTATGGGCCTGGGAGAACCAGGAGGAGTGGATCGACACGTACTACGTGAAGGACCAGGGCGTGTCGAAGGAGGACGGCCGGCGCATCGTCGACTCCTATCAGAAGCCGCAGTTCCCGGTCAGCTGGGACGAGGCCCTCGACTGGGAGCAGAAGACCGCCGATCTGCTGGCCGAAGGGGGCTTCGTGCCGGAGCAGAAGGCCTCCGAACTGTTCGACCGCCGATTCGAAAGGCTGGCGGCCGACGCCGTGGCCGCCGAGTACCGGGAGGGGTCATGACCGACCTGCTGGCGAAAGCGCGGACGACCGGCACCCGGACGGCGGAGCCGCAGCCGGCCGGACCACCGGGCGGCGGGGGGACGGCACATGTCTCCCGGGGCACCCGCCGGCGTCTCGGCCCCGGCCGGGCGCTGCCCTTCGGACGGCTGATCGGCCCGGCGCTGCTCGTGCTCGCGTGGTGGGCGGCCTCGGCGTCCGGCTACCTCGATCCGCGGATCCTGTCCTCGCCCGGCACGGTGTTCGCCACCGCGGTCGACCTGGTCACCACGGGCCGTCTCCAGGACAACGTCCTGATCTCGCTCCAGCGCGCCGGACTCGGCCTGTTCTTCGGGGTGTCGGCCGGTGTGATCCTGGCCGTGGCGGCGGGGCTGAGCCGCACAGGTGAATACCTGCTGGACGGCCCGCTCCAGATCAAGCGTGCCATCCCGTCCCTGGCGATGCTCCCGCTGCTGATCCTCTGGCTCGGCATCGGCGAGCAGATGAAGGTCACCGTGATCGCTCTCGGCGTCGCGGTGAACATGTACATCAACACGTACGCCTCACTGACCGGCATCGACAGCAGGTACGTCGAACTCGCCGAGGGGCTCGACCTGAGCCGTGCGACGTTCATCCGCAAGGTCGTCGTGCCCGGCTCGCTGCCCGGCCTCTTCGTCGGCCTGCGGCTCGGCGTCACCTCGTCCTGGCTCGGCCTCATCGTGGTCGAGCAGATCAACGCCACCAGCGGCATCGGCTACATGATGTTCCAGGCCCAGCAGTACGCCCAGTCCGACGTGATCGTCGTGGGCCTGGTGGCCTACGGGATCTTCGGGTTCGCCTCGGACGCGGCGGTACGCGCAGTCGAAAGGAAGGTCCTGTCATGGCGACGCACACTGGCGGGCTGACGGAGACCCGGCCCGCGATCCGCACCTCCGGGCTGGTGCGGCGGTTCGGTGACCGGGACGTCCTTCAGAAGCTCGATCTGACCGTGGCACAGGGGGAGTTCACCGCGCTCCTCGGCCGAAGCGGCTCCGGTAAGTCCACCTTGCTGCGGGCCCTCGCCCGCCTCGACCACACCGTGGAGGGGTCCGGTGAACTCTCCGTACCCGACAGGGTCTCGCTGTCCTTCCAGGACTCCCGGCTGCTGCCCTGGCTGCGGGTGCTCGACAACGTCGTCCTCGGCCTGCGCGGCCCCGGGACCCGCGAGCGAGGTCTGACGGCGCTCGCCGAGGTCGGCCTGGAGGGCCGTGACGGTTCCTGGCCCCATGAGCTGTCCGGCGGCGAACAGCAGCGCGCCGCCCTGGCCCGCGCCCTCGTACGCGAACCCGAACTCCTCCTCGCGGACGAGCCGTTCGGCGCCCTCGACGCACTGACCCGGATCAAGATGCACGACCTGCTGCGCGAGCTGTACGAACGCCACCGCCCCGCGGTGCTGCTGGTCACCCACGACGTCGACGAGGCCGTGGAGCTGGCCGACCGTGTCCTCGTCCTGGAGGACGGCCTCATCTCCGTCGATCTCAGGATCGACCTGCCGTCCCCACGCTCCCGCCGCGAACCCCGCTTCCAGGAGTACCGAGACACCCTGCTCGCCGCCCTCGGCGTGGCACAGCCCCAGATCACGCACTGATCCTCCGAGGAGAAGACGCCCATGCCGCGCAAGCAGCTCCATCTGAACGCCTTCCTGATGTCCACCGGCCACCACGAGGCGTCCTGGCGGCTCCCCGAGAGCCACGCCGAGGCCAACTCGGACCTGGAGCACTACAAGACCCTGGCCCGCATCGCCGAACGCGGGCTCCTGGACTCCCTGTTCCTCGCCGACGGACCCGTCCTCATGGGCGACCCCGGCCGGCGGCCCGCCGCCAAGCTGGAACCCACCGTGCTGCTCACCGTGCTCGCCGGCGTCACCGAGCGCATCGGCCTGATCGCCACCGCCTCCACCAGCTACAACGAGCCGTACAACCTGGCCCGCCGGTTCGCCTCGCTCGACCACGTCTCCGGCGGCCGGGCCGGCTGGAACATCGTCACCACCGCCGGTGCCGACGCGGCCCGCAACTTCGGCCTCGACGACACACCCCTGCACCACGACCGCTACCGGCGCGCCGCCGAGTTCGTCGAGGTGTCCACGAAGCTCTGGGACAGCTGGGCGGACGACGCCGTCGTGGCCGACAAGGAGGCCGGCGTCCACGCGCTGGCCGACCGGGTCCGCGCCATCGCTCACACCGGTGAGTTCTTCCGGGTCGACGGCCCTCTCAACGTGCAACGGCCGCCCCAGGGCTACCCGTTGCTTGTGCAGGCGGGGTCCAGCGAGGACGGCAAGGACTTCGCGGCCCGTTACGCCGAGGCGGTGTTCACCGCGCAGCAGACCCTGGAGGAGGGCATCGCCTTCTACAAGGACGTCAAGCAGCGCGCCGAGGCGCTGGGCCGCAATCCCGACGGCATCAAGATCCTGCCCGGCATCGTCCCCGTCATCGGCGACACCGAGGCCGAGGCACTGGAACTGGACGCCGAACTCGACCGGCTCATCGTCCCCGAGTACGCCAAGCGCCAGCTCGCAAGGACGCTGAAGCTCGACCCGGCAGAGCTGCACCTCGACCGGGAGCTTCCCGAGAACCTTCCCGACGAGGACGAGATCGAGGGCGCCAAGAGCCGCTACACCCTGGTCGTGGAGCTCGCCCGGCGCGAGAGGCTGACGGTGCGACAGCTCATCGGGCGGCTCGGCGGCGGGCGCGGACACCGTACCTTCGCCGGAACGGCCGAGCAGGTCGCCGACACCATCGAGCACTGGTACGACAGCGGGGCGGCCGACGGCTTCAACATCATGCCCGCCGTGCTCCCCTCCGGGCTGGAGGTCTTCGTGGACCGGGTCGTCCCGATCCTCCAGGAGCGGGGCCTGTTCCGCACCGAGTACACCGGAGCCACCCTGCGCGAGCACTACGGCCTGCCGAGGCCGGCCAACCGGCTGTTCGACACCGTCGACACCGATGAGGGCCACACCGGAATCGGCCTCGCCGGACTCGTCGGGGTGAACGCGGGATGACGGAGTACCGCACCCTCGGGCGCACCGGCGTGAAGGTCAGCCCGCTGGCCCTCGGCACCATGATGTTCGGCCCCCGTGGCAATCCCGACCACGACGACAGCATCCGGATCATCCACCACGCGCTGGACTCGGGCATCAACTTCGTGGACACCGCCGACGTCTACTCCGCGGGCGAGTCCGAGACCATCGTCGGCAAGGCACTCGCCGGCGGCCGGCGCGACGACGTGGTGCTGGCGACCAAATTCCACGGCAGCCTGGGTGACGACCCGAACGAGCGGGGCAACAGCCGCCGATGGATCATCCGCGAGGTCGAAAACAGCCTCCGCAGGCTCGGCACCGACTGGATCGACCTCTACCAGGTGCACCGCCCCGAGCCGGACACCGACTTCGACGAGACCCTCGGCGCGCTCTCCGACCTGGTCCACCAGGGCAAGATCCGCTATATCGGCACCTCGACCTTCGAGCCGTCCGCGATCGTCGAGGGCCAGTGGCTCGCCGAACGCAGGGGCCGCGAACGCGTGGTCGCCGAACAGCCGCCGTACTCCCTGCTGGCACGGGGCGTCGAACGCGAGGTCCTGCCGGTCGTCCAGCGCTACGGGCTGGGGGTGCTGTCCTGGAGCCCGCTGGCCGGCGGCTGGCTCTCCGGCCGGTACCGCACGGGCGCCGAGCAGCCCGCGTCCAGCCGCGCCGACCGCCAGGCGGCACGCTTCGACGTCTCCGCACCGGAGAACGCCGCCAAGCTCGCCGCCGCCGAAGCCCTGGCCCGGCTCGCCGAGGAGGCCGGACTCACCCTCGTACAGCTCGCCCTGGCCTTCGTGCTCGAACACCCGGCCGTCACGTCGGCCATCATCGGCCCGCGTACCTTCGAACAACTGGACAGCCAGCTGGGCGCGGACAAGGTGAGGCTGAGCCGGGACGTCCTCGACCGGATCGACGAGATCGTCCCGCCCGGCACCAACCTCTCGGCACGCGACACCGGTTACACCCCGCCGTCACTCACCGACCCCGCGCTGCGCCGCCGCACGGACCGGGGGGTGACCGCCTAGCGGTTTTCCGGCTGACGGGCCGGATACACGGCCAGGGAGAACGAGTGCCCGGCCGGATCGTTGTAGACGCGGACATCACGGGGGCCGCTGTTGCTGTCCCCCGTGTCCACGGGCCGGGCGCCGAGGCCTATCGCCTCGCGCTCGGCCTCGTCCATGTCACCCGGGTCCACCAGGATGCGCAGATGCGCCTGCTGGGAGTCCTCCGGGCGCGGCCAGCTCGGCGGCGCGTAGCCGTGGTCACGGCGGACGGCCAGGTGCACACCGGTGTTGCCGACGATCTCGACGAAGTCGGGATCGCTCCCGATCTGCGTCTCCGCGCCGAGGAGGTTCGCATAGAAGTCCGCGAGCTCGACCGGCTCGCCGCAGTCCAGGACCAGAACGCTCGTTTTCCCGACAGTCATGCCCCACGGCTACCCCCGATGGGGCCGGGCAAGCCGCACCGGCGCCCTCCGGGGCTGACGGGGGCTCACCGCACCGCCGCACGGCGCGCCCGGGACGGGGACCGGGCGGACGCGAACTAGGGTGCGGGACATGGCAGAGAGCACGGAGCCCCAGGCCAAAGGCATGCCCGGCCCCGGCCCCTCCGACCCCCGTCGCTGGCGTGCCCTCGCCGTCTGTCTGGTGGCGGGCTTCATGACGCTGCTGGACGTCTCCATCGTCAACGTGGCGCTGCCGTCCATCAAGGAGGGCCTCGACACCCCGGAGTCAGACCTCCAGTGGGTGCTGTCCGGCTACGCGCTCGCCTTCGGCCTCGTCCTCATCCCGGGCGGTCGCCTCGGCGACGCACGGGGGCGGCGCGCGGTCTTCATGGCGGGGCTGGCCCTCTTCACCCTGGCCTCCGCGGCCTGCGGGGCCGCCCAGTCCAGTCTCTGGCTGGTCATCGCCCGGCTCCTCCAGGGTGCGGCGGGCGGGCTGCTGTCGCCCCAGATCTCCGCGCTGATCCAGCAGATGTTCTCCGGCCGCGAGCGGGGCCGCGCCTTCGGCATGTTCGGCACCGTGGTCGGCATCTCCACCGCCGTCGGACCGCTCCTGGGCGGCCTCCTGATCCAGGGGGCCGGAGCACAGGAGGGCTGGCGATGGGTGTTCTACGTCAACCTGCCGATCGGGGTGGTCTGCCTCCTGCTGGCCCGGCGGCTGCTCCCCGACACCCCGTCGGCGGGCCGCGTACGCCCGCGCGACCTGGACCCCGTCGGAGTCCTGCTGCTCGGGGCGGGAGTCCTCGCGCTGCTGCTGCCGTTCGTCCAGGCCCAGCAGTGGCCGGGCAACGCCAAGTGGCTGCTCGTGGCGGTGGCCGCCGTCCTCCTCGCGGCGTTCGTCGCCTGGGAGTCCCGCTGCGCGAGGCGGAACGTCCAGCCGGTGCTGAACCTGGCACTCTTCCGGCTCCGGTCCTTCTGGCTGGGCTGCCTGATGATCCTGCTGTACTTCGCGGGCTTCACCTCGATCTTCTTCATCAGCACGCTCTACCTGCAGTCCGGGCTGCACTACAGCGCACTGGAGGCCGGTCTCGCGATCACCCCGTTCGCCCTGGGCGCGGGCGCGTCGGCGAGCATCGGCGGCCGGCTGGTCGGCCGCTTCGGGCGGCCCCTCATCGTCGTGGGCCTCACCATGGTGGCCGTCGGGCTGGGGCTCACCGCACTGGCCGCGCACCTGGTGCCCGGCAGGGGTGCCGGGCTCGCGATGGCGGCCCCGCTGCTGCTGGCCGGCCTGGGCAGCGGACTCGTCATCGCACCCAACCAGACCCTCACCCTCTCCGAGGTGCCGGTGGAGAACGGGGGCAGCGCCGGCGGCACCCTCCAGACCAGCCAGCGCGTCGGCTCGTCCATCGGGATCGCCGCGGTGGGCTCGCTCTTCTTCGCCCAGCTGGGCGACGGCGACTGGGCGGCGGCCTACGACCACGGGCTCCTCGTCTCGGTCGCGTTCGTCCTCGCGGGGCTGATCGTGGCTCTGGCCGATGTCGCGGCGGGCAGACGGGGAAGGAGACATGACCAGACGTCCGACGCGACCGATGCCACGAGGAGAACACCATGAGCGGCACCGAGGACCGGGAGCCCGGCGGGAACACCTCGTACGGCCACAAGCCCTTCAAGCGCTCCCGCAGCCACTTCGCCGACCGCGTCACCGCCGACGGCCGGGACGGCTGGCCCGTCGAGGCCGGGCGCTACCGCCTGGTCGTCAGCCGGGCCTGCCCCTGGGCGAGCCGGGCGCTCGTCTCGCGGCGGCTGCTCGGACTGGAGAGCGCCCTCTCGCTGGCCGTCGCCGATCCCATCCAGGACGACCGCAGCTGGCGCTTCACCCTCGACGAGGGCGGCAAGGACCCGGTGCTCGGCATCGGCTACCTGAGCGAGGCCTACGACGCACGGGAACGCGGCTACCCGGGCGGGGTCAGCGTGCCCGCGATCGTCGACGTACCGACCCGGGCGCTGGTCACCAATGACTACCAGCAGATCACCCTGGACCTGGCCACCGAATGGACCGGCCTGCACCGCCCCGGCGCCCCCGACCTCTACCCGGAGCGGCTCCGCACCGAGATCGACGAGGTGATGGACGGCATCTACCGGGACGTCAACAACGGCGTCTACCGCGCCGGGTTCGCCGCCGAACAGGGGGAGTACGAGGCGGCGTACGTCGATGTGTTCCGCCGCCTGGACCTGGTCTCCGAACGCCTCGCCGGGCAGCGCTACCTGGTCGGCGACACGATCACCGAGGCCGACATCCGGCTGTTCACCACCCTCGTGCGCTTCGACGCCGTCTACCACGGCCACTTCAAGTGCAACCGCTCGAAGCTCGCCGAGGACCCCGTCCTGTGGGCGTACGTCCGTGACCTCTACCAGACCCCGGGCTTCGGGGACACCGTCGACTTCGACCACATCAAGCGGCACTACTACCAGGTGCACACCGGTATCAATCCGACCGGGATCGTGCCGCTCGGCCCCGACCTCTCGGGCTGGACGGCCCCGCACCACCGGGAGCAGCTGGGCGGCCGGCCGTTCGGCGACGGCACCCCGCCCGGACCGGTGCCGCCGGGCGAGGAGGTCCCGGCGCGAGGGCGGCCCTGACCGCCCCGGTCAGCTCACCCGCGGTGGCGGCGCCGGTTTCGCGGTCGCCAGCGGGGAGCGGGCGAGGGCGACACAGCCGACGGTGATCAGCGCCACCCCGATCAGCTGCGGCAGCAGCCACCACCCGGTCCGCAGCTCCTCCCCGAACAGGGTCACCCCGTAGCAGATGCTGATCAGCGCGTCCCCGAGCGTCAGCATCGGCTGCACCGCCACCAGTGAGCCGGCCTGGAGCGCGTTCTGGAGGAGGAACAGCGCGCCCACGCCGGCCACCGCGGTGGCGTACAGCTGCCAGGCCGTCAGCAGGCCGGCCACGCCGTCGGCGTCCAGCCGCGACATGGCGTCCTTCATCAGCGCGGCGGTGAGCGCGTACCCGCACGCCGCGGCCAGCCCCAGCAGCGCGGCCCGGGCGTTGCCGGAGGTACCGAGCGCCGCGGCGACGAGCGCCGCCTCGAAGATCCCGGTGGCCACCAGGGCCGGGATCCAGGCCGCCCCCTGCACGTATTCGCTGCCGCCGACCGGGGCGGCGGCAGCCATGCCGAGGGCCAGGCCCACGGTCACGGCGGCCACCCCCAGCCAGACCTGGCGCTCCACCCCGACCCGCATGACGAACCCGGCGACCACCAGCGTCGCGGGCAGCTCGATCACGAAGATCGGCTGGACCACGGCGATGGGGCCCGTGGCCAGAGCCACCGCCTGGCAGACGGCGGCGACGATCACGAGGCCGATCCCGGCCAGCCACACCTTCTGCCGCAGCAGATGCGCGATCAGCGACAGGCGCATCGCCTCGCTGTCGGGCACCTCGAGGGCGGCGCGGCGCTGCAGTACCGACGCGGTGCCGTTGCTGAGCGCGGTCAGAACGGCGAACAGGACGCTGATCACCGCCCCATCATGAGGGCCGACGCCCTCCCGGCAGCGGTGCCCCGCACCCGTGCGAGTGTCGCCCGTTCCGGGCCGGTGTCACAGGGCACGCGTAGTCTGCGGGCCATGGCCGCCAGATACGCTCCCGTGCTCTCGCCCCGCGCGCTCAACAGGGCAACGATGGACCGCCAGTTGCTGCTCCGCCGCACCGCCGTGCCGGTGAAGGACGCGGTCAGCCGTCTGGTCGGCCTGCAGGCGCAGAACACCAGGCCGCCGTACTTCCAGCTCTACTCCCGGCTGGAGGGCTTCGCCCCGGCCGCGCTATCGGAGCTGATGGAGTCCCGCGAGGTCGTCAGGATCGTCAGCCTGCGCTCCACCATCCACACCCACACCGCCGAGGACGCCCTCACGCTGCGCCCCCTGGTCCAGCCGGCGCGCGACCGGGAGCTGAACATGTTCCGCAGCGGGCTCACGGGCGTGGATCCGGACCGGCTCTCCGCGCTCGCCAGGGAGCTCGTCGAGGAACGGCCCCGCACCATGAAGGAACTGCGGGAGGAACTCCTTTTCCACTGGCCGGACGCCGACCCCCGGGCACTCGCGGTCGCAGCCCGCTGCCGGCTGCCGCTGGTCCAGGTGACCCCGCGCGGGCTGTGGGGGCGCAGCGGGCAGGTCGCCCTGACGACCGCCGAGCACTGGCTCGGCACCCCGTCGCAGCCGGCGGCCTCGCCCGACGGGACCGTGCTGCGCTACCTCGGGGCCTTCGGCCCGGCCTCGGTGAAGGACATGCAGATGTGGGCCGGACTCACCCGGATGCGCGAGGTCTTCGAACGTCTGCGGCCCCGGCTCGTCACCTTCCGCGACGAGAACGGCGTCGAACTCTTCGATCTGCCCGATGCCCCGCGCCCCGGCCCCGACACCCCCGCCCCGCCCCGCTTCCTCCCCGAGTTCGACAACATCCTGCTCGGCCACGCCGACCGGACCCGGGTGATCCCGCCCGCGTACAAGGGCCGCAACGGTGTGGGCAACCAGTCCTACGGGACCGTCCTGGCCGACGGCTTCCTCACCGCGCTCTGGCGGCTCGACGAGACCCGGGACACCGCGACCGTCACGGTGCAGGCCCTGGGCACGCTCGACCGGGCGACCCGCGAGGAGATCACCCAGGAGGCCGTGGAGATGCTGACGGTGATGTCCCCGGCGCCCGCCCACGACGTCCGGTTCGCCACGTTCGTCGACTTCGGGGACTGAGCCTCCCGGCCCGCACGGCCCGGCTCACGGCAGCAGCCCCGCGCGCCGGGCCGCCACCACCGTCTCCAGCCGGGTGTGCGCGCCCAGTTTCCGCATCGCGGACCGCAGATAGCTCTTCACGGTCTCCGGCCGCAGACCCAGCCGCTCGGCCGCCACGGCGTTCGTCGCACCCGACGCGACGCAGGCGATCACATCGACCTCGCGCGGCGCCAGCCGCACCCGCCCGGACGCCGGGAGCCGGTCCGCCCCCGCGGCCGACGCCAGCCTCCCGCACACCGCGAGCAGTTCACCGCGCAGCGCGGGGTCCACGATCTTCGGGGCGAGGGCGCGCAGCTCACGATGAGCCTCGCGGACGTCCTCCCAGGTGCCGGGGACCGCGCCCGGATCGGTGATCCGTACCCGGGTGGCCGCCAGGAGCTGCTGCACCTCGTCCCGTACGGCCAGGGCCTGCTCCACGTCGCGGGCCGCCGACGCCGCCGCGTCGAACGTACGGTCCCCGAGCGTGAGCGGCTCGCGCAGCGCCCCGTACAGCACACCGCGCACCGTCCGGCGTACGACGACGGGCACCGCGACGACGGAGCGCAGGCCCTCCGCCGCGACGGCCGCGTCGTACTCGTGGCTGATGTGGCGCGACGACGGGTAGTCCGTGACCGCGCACGGCCGCGACAGGGCGATCGCCTTTCCACCGAGCCCGCTGCCCGCCGAGATGACGAGCCCGCGCAGCGCGGGGGTCTGCGCCCCGCTCAGCTCGGCGATCCGGGCGTGGCGGGCGTCGGACAGGAGCCCGCCGAAGACCACGGGCAGCCCGCTCGTCCTGCGCAGCCTGAGCATGGCCGCCCGCAGCTCGGTCGCCTCGCCCGGTTCCGGTACGCCCATGACTCTCCGTTCCGTCGGAGCCCTCTCGGACCTACCCCCGTCCGGGGGTGGTGAGATCTGGGTCACTGTTTACATGATGTTACGGCCGAAGGACGGGTTCGCGACGAGGAGAGCACATGCCGGCAACGAATGCGACGGAGACGTTCCGGGCGGCCCGGGACTTCCTGATCGAGCACCGTGAGGACTACACCACGGCGTACGAGGGCTTCCGCTGGCCCCGCCCCGACGAATTCAACTGGGCGCTCGACTGGTTCGACGTCATCGCCGAGAACAACGACCGCACCGCTCTGCACATCGTCGAGGAGGACGGCGGCCGCACCGAGGTGTCGTTCGCCCGGATGGCCGCCCGCTCCAACCGGGCGGCCAACTGGCTGCGGGACCAGGGCGTGGCCGCGGGCGACCGGATCCTCGTCATGCTCGGCAACCAGACCGAGCTGTGGGAGACGGCACTGGCCGCGATGAAGCTGCGCGCCGTCGTCATCCCCGCCACCCCCCTGCTGGGGCCGGCCGACCTGCGCGACCGGGTCGAACGCGGCAGGGTGCGGCATGTACTCGTACGGTCGGCGGACACCGCCAAGTTCGATGAGGTACCCGGCGACTACACCCGGATCTCGGTCGGCACCGACGTCGAGGGCTGGACCTCCTACGGCGGGGCCGACGAGGCGCCGGAGACCTTCACCGCGGACCGAGGGACGGACGCCGATGAGCCCCTGATGCTCTACTTCACCTCGGGCACCACGGCCAGCCCCAAGCTCGTGGAGCACACCCATGTCTCGTACCCCGTGGGCCACTTGTCGACGATGTACTGGATCGGGCTCAAGCCCGGCGACGTCCATCTGAACATCTCCTCGCCCGGCTGGGCGAAGCACGCCTGGTCGAACCTCTTCGCGCCGTGGAGCGCCGAGGCCACCGTCTTCATCTTCAACTACACCCGGTTCGACGCCGCCCGGCTGATGGCGGAGATGGACCGCTCGGCCGTCACCAGCTTCTGTGCCCCGCCGACGGTCTGGCGGATGCTCATCCAGGCCGACCTCGCGCAGCTGAGGACGCCGCCGCGTGAGGTCGTCGCCGCCGGCGAGCCGCTCAACCCGGAGGTCATCGAGAGCGTCAGGCGCGCATGGGGTGTCACCATCCGCGACGGCTTCGGGCAGACGGAGACCGCGGTGCAGGTGGCCAACACCCCGGGGCAGCGGCTCAAGACCGGCTCCATGGGACGCCCCAGTCCCGGATTCAAGGTGGAGCTGCTGGACCCGGTCACCGGTGAACCGGGTGCGGCGGAGGGCGAGATCTCCCTCGATCTGGCCACGGCCCCCGTCGGCCTGATGACGGGCTACCACGGGGATCCGGAGCGCACGGCAGAGGCCATGGCCGGCGGCTACTACCGCACGGGTGACATCGGCGCACGGGACGAGGACGGCTACATCACCTATGTGGGCCGGTCCGACGACGTGTTCAAGGCCTCCGACTACAAGATCTCGCCGTTCGAGCTGGAGAGCGCCCTGCTGGAGCACGAGGCGGTGGCCGAGGCGGCGGTCGTCCCCGCCCCCGACCCGGTGCGGCTCGCCGTCCCGAAGGCGTACGTCGTGCTCGCCGCGGGCTGGGAGCCCGGCCCCGCCACCGCCAAGGTGCTGTTCGAGCACTCCCGGGCGGTCCTCGCCCCGTACAAGCGCATCCGCCGGCTGGAGTTCGCCGAGCTGCCCAAGACCGTCTCCGGGAAGATCCGCAGGATCGAGCTGCGTGAGCGCACCGCGCAGGGCACCGGCACCGAGTTCGACGAGGGGGACCTGCGATGAGCGGCCTTTCCTACGCACACGGCACCAGCGGCACGGAGCTGCTCGGCGACACCATCGGACGCAACCTGGACCGGGCGGTCGATGCCTACGGGGACCGGGAGGCACTCGTCGACGTGGTGTCCGGACGCCGGTGGACGTACGCCGAATTCGGGGCCGCGGTCGAGGAGCTGGCCCGCGGACTGATGGGTTGCGGGGTGGCCAAGGGCGACCGGGTCGGGATCTGGGCGGTCAACTGCCCCGAATGGGTCCTCGTCCAGTACGCCACGGCGCGGATCGGCGCGGTCATGGTCAACATCAACCCGTCCTACCGCGCGCACGAGCTGGAGTACGTGCTGAAGCAGGCCGGGATCTCCGTACTGGTCGCCTCGCTCGCCCACCGCACCAGCGACTACCGCGCACTCGTCGGCCAGGTCCGCGCGAACTGCCCCGCACTGCGGTCCGTCCACCACATCGGCGACCCGTCCTGGGACGAGCTGACCGCCGCGTCGGGGGCCGTGACGGCCGGGCAACTGGCAGAGCGTGAAGCGGAACTGTCGTGCGACGACCCGATCAACATCCAGTACACCTCCGGCACCACCGGGTTCCCCAAGGGCGCCACGCTCTCCCACCACAACATCCTCAACAACGGTTACTTCGTGGGGGAGATGGTCGCCTACACCGAACAGGACCGGGTCTGTCTGCCCGTGCCGTTCTACCACTGCTTCGGCATGGTCATGGGGAACCTCGGCATCACCTCGCACGGCGCCTGCATCGTGATCCCCGCGCCGTCCTTCGAGCCCGCCGCCGTGCTGGCCGCCGTCCAGCAGGAGCGCTGCACCTCGCTCTACGGCGTGCCCACCATGTTCATCGCGGAGCTCGGCCTGCCCGACTTCGCCTCGTACGACCTCTCCTCGCTGCGGACCGGGATCATGGCCGGGTCACCCTGCCCGGTCGAGGTGATGAAGCGGGTCGTCTCGCAGATGCACATGGAGGAGGTCTCCATCTGCTACGGGATGACGGAGACCTCACCGGTCTCCACCCAGACCCGGCGGGAGGACGACCTGGAGCGCCGCACCGGCACGGTGGGCCGGGTGATGCCGCACATCGAGGTGAAGGTCGTCGACCCGGTGACGGGCGTGACCCTCCCACGCGGTGAGGCCGGTGAGCTGTGCACCCGGGGGTACAGCGTGATGCTCGGCTACTGGGAGCAGCCGGACCGGACCGCCGAAGTCATCGACGCGGGGCGCTGGATGCACACGGGGGACCTCGCGACGATGCGGGAGGACGGTTACGTCCAGATCGTCGGCCGGATCAAGGACATGATCATCCGCGGGGGAGAGAACGTGTACCCGCGCGAGATCGAGGAGTTCCTCTACGGCCATCCGAAGATCGCCGACGTCCAGGTGGTCGGAGTGCCCGACGAGAAATACGGCGAGGAGATCCTGGCCTGCGTCATTCCGCGCGATCCGGCCGACCCGCCGACGCTCGACGAGGTGACGGCGTACTGCCGGGATCAGCTTGCGCACTACAAGATCCCGCGCGGGCTGCGCATCCTGGATGCGTTCCCCATGACCGTCAGCGGCAAGGTCCGCAAGGTCGAACTGCGGGAGGGGTACGGGGCGTAGCCCGCGGGGTCAGGCGGCCTCTATGACGCCGGAGCCTATGCCCTGGGTCGCCGCCGCCCACTCGATGAGCAGGATCTCGTACTCCGCGGCCTCCACCGGCGTCCAGTCCTGGCCGGCCCGTGAGTCGACGAGTGCGCGGATGGCGTCGTTGGCCTCGACGACGGACGGGTGGACGGGCTGGGTCAGGAAAACGGGAGCGGAGTGGGTGGGAAGCCGAGGAGTTAAGACCATGCCTTCACTCTACGTCCTCATTCTGACAACAGCTCGAACATATGCGGCTGGCAGGGCACAGGTGACCGAAATCATTCGGCGGGGGCCGGGCCGACGCTGATCAGTTCGTCGGCCGGGCCGTTCACCGGCTGCGGTGTGCCGGTGAGATCCAGGACGAACAGCGGGATGGCGAGGCCGTCGGCGCGTGATCGCGCCTCGTCCGTATAACCGGCCAGGGAGAACATCACGCCGGACACCGAGCTGTTCAGGGCGTTGAGCCAGAGGCACTCGACGTCACGCAGGGCGGTCGGGCGCGTGGTCGCGTCGACCTGCGCGATGAGACCGGCGGCCCTGAGGTCTATCCGGGAGCTGGGCCGTATCTCGGGCTGGACGACGTCGCGGAAACCCAGCCACCTCAGATAGAGCGCCGCGGTGTTCACCGCGTCCCGGGCCGTCCGTATCACCAGGGGTCTGAACGACGGCCGCGGGTGTGCGGCGGTGCGCGGCAGCGGTATGTGGGCCGGGCCGGGCGAACCTCCCGCCGTGGGAGGCGGCGTGGTCCCGCGCGTGCCCACCGGGCGGACGGGGATCCGCAGCACCGCGCCGCAGGGGCAGCAGAGTTCGGGGTGCGGCCACTGGTCGCGGCGTCCGCAGGAGTGGCACCGCACGCTCACCCAGTCGTCGTTCCAGGTGCGGTGCGTGATGAGCACGGCCGGCGCGCCGCGCATCAGCGGCGGGGCGGTGGGGGAGCCGCAGGGGCAGGGGTACACCGGCGTGATGTACGCGTGGTCCCGGCGGCAGGCCGGGCAGCGCACCGGTAGGGACTCCACGTGCTGCCCCCTTCTTCCGCCCCTGTGGCGGCGACTGCGTTCCGTACCTCCATCGTCCACCAGGAGCGACACCCCGGGGGGCGATTCGCGTACTTCGGGCCGATGGTCTCGGCCGCTTTCCCTGTCCTCCCTTGACGGCTGTCCCGGACCGCCCTAAATTGTTTTCACATAGCAGAAAGAAGTTTCCGTAATGTGGAATTAGTGCTCTCAGGTGGCGCGACAGAGCCCGACTCCACCAGGTCCGAGCAGGAGCACTCATGCCTCGTATGACCGCTGCCCGAGCGGCAGTTGAGATCCTCAAGCGCGAAGGCGTCAGCAACGCGTTCGGTGTGCCGGGTGCGGCGATCAACCCGTTCTACGCGGCTCTCAAGGCCTCCGGCGGGGTGCAGCACACCCTCGCCCGCCATGTCGAGGGCGCCTCCCACATGGCCGAGGGCTACACCCGTGCGAAGGCCGGGAACATCGGCGTCTGCATCGGTACGTCGGGGCCCGCCGGCACCGACATGATCACCGGTCTCTACTCGGCCATCGCCGACTCCGTGCCGATCCTCTGCATCACCGGCCAGGCGCCGACCGCCGTCCTGCACAAGGAGGACTTCCAGGCCGTCGACATCGCGTCGATCGCCGCGCCGGTGACCAAGGCCGCGACCACCGTCCTGGAGGCCGCGCAGGTCCCCGGCGTCTTCCAGCAGGCCTTCCACCTGATGCGCACGGGCCGGCCGGGGCCTGTTCTCATCGACCTGCCGATCGATGTGCAGCTCACCGAGATCGAGTTCGACCCCGAGCTGTACGAGCCGCTGTCCGTCCAGAAGCCCGCCGCGAGCCGCAAGCAGATCGAGCGGGCCGTCGAGATGCTCAACGCGTCGGAGCGCCCGCTGCTCGTCGCGGGTGGCGGCATCATCAACGCCGACGCCTCGGAACTCCTGGTGGAGTTCGCCGAGCTGACCGGCGTCCCGGTCGTCCCGACCCTGATGGGCTGGGGCATCCTCCCCGACGACCACGAGCTGAACGCGGGCATGGTCGGCCTGCAGACCTCGCACCGCTACGGCAACGCGAACTTCCTGGAGTCCGACTTCGTCCTCGGCATCGGCAACCGCTGGGCCAACCGCCACACCGGCAAGCTGGACGTCTACACCGAGGGCCGCACCTTCGTCCACGTCGACATCGAGCCCACCCAGCTGGGCAAGATCTTCGCCCCGGACCTCGGGATCGCCTCCGACGCGAAGGCGGCACTGGAGCTCTTCGTCGAGGTGGCGCGCGAGCTGAAGGACGCGGGCAAGCTGAAGAACCGCTCGCAGTGGGCGGCGTCCACGCAGGAGCGCCGAGCGACCCTGCAGCGCCGCACGCACTTCGACAACGTGCCGCTGAAGCCGCAGCGGGTGTACGAGGAGATGAACCGGGCGTTCGGCCCCGAGACCCGGTACGTGACGACGATCGGCCTCTCCCAGATCGCGGGCGCGCAGATGCTGCACGTCTACCGGCCGCGCCACTGGATCAACTGCGGCCAGGCCGGGCCGCTGGGCTGGACGATCCCCGCCGCGCTGGGCGTCGCCACCGCCGACCCGGACGGTTCGGTGGTCGCACTCTCCGGCGACTACGACTTCCAGTTCATGCTGGAGGAGCTCGCGGTCGGCGCGCAGCACCGCATCCCTTACGTCCATGTGCTGGTGAACAACTCCTACCTGGGGCTCATCCGGCAGGCGCAGCGCAACTTCGACATCGACTTCCAGGTCAACCTGGAGTTCGAGAACCTCAACTCACCGGAGCTGGGCGTCTACGGCGTGGACCACGTCAAGGTCGTCGAGGGCCTGGGCTGCAAGGCGATCCGCGTCACCGAGCCGGATCAGCTGCTGCCGGCCTTCGAGGAGGCCAAGAAGCTCGCGGCCGAGCACCGGGTCCCGGTCGTCGTCGAGGCGATCCTGGAGCGGGTCACGAACATCTCGATGAGCGGGACCGACATCGCGTCGGTCAACGAGTTCGAGGACGTCGCCTCCGAGCCCGGCCACGCACCCACGGCGGTCCTCCCGCTGACGGTGTCCTGACCCTGGCGTCCGGCCACTGACGCTCTCATCCCGGGATCCGCGGACACTGTTCCGCGGATCCCGGAGCTGTGTGCGGGGAGGGTGGGGCCCAGTCGGACCGGGCGCGGCACGTTCGCCTGTCGCTACCCTTTCCCCATGCCGTGGCCGTGGGGGACCGAAGTAGCAATGAGAAGGCTCGCGTGGTCGACCGAGGGCCTCGCCGCTCGGCTGGCCGGCGTGACCACGCTGACGCTCCTGGTGGCTGCCGGTCTCTGGCTGGCCCGTGACGACGCGACGCTGCAGATGTCGGTACTCGTCGTCAGCCTGTGGCTGACGGGCACCGCGGACAGCGTCCGCTGGTCGTTCAGCAACGGTGTGGGGTTCTTGCAGACGGTCCTCTGCGCGGTTGTCTTCGCTGTTCTCGCGTACGTCGCCCTGTCCGGGGTCCGGCACTCCCGTGGTCCGGACGCCTGGCAGCCCTGGCTCGTCACGAGCGGAGTGCTGCTCGGCGCGGCGTACGTCCTCGACCGCTACCGCAGCCCGGTCATGGCTCGCCTGTGGGATCTGGGGTTCATGTCAGGGCTGGCGGCCGGAGCAGTCGGCGGACTGTGGATCCTCGACAGCCACATCCACTGGCTGCCCTCGGCCGTGGCCGGCGTGTGGCTGGTCCATGTGGCCCGTGCCGTCCACTCCCACCGTGCCTGAACACGGCTGGTGCCGTTCGGTCCTGACGGTACGCCACCACGACGACCGGGGTGCGGTGCACGCCCCACGCGTGCACCGCACCCCGGTGATCTGTCACAGCGACCGCGACGGCGGGCTGCGGGCGGCGGCCGGCCCGGTTCCTTCAGGTCTGGACACGGGCCGGCCGGCCCTTCGCCACCGCACTGGCGTCGTCCGCCGCCGCGGTCCCGTCCTGCCGGTGCCGGGTACTACCCCTCATCCGGGTGCGCGGCACGGGCAGGGCCCTGGGAAGGGAGGCTCAGTCCTCGCGCAGGGCGCGGACGGCCTCCTCCACGCGCTTGCCGTAGTCGGCGTCGGCGGCGTGGAAGTGGGCGAGGTTCTTCTCGATCACGTCGTCGCGGGTGACCTGCGAGAGTCCGCCGGCGATGTTGGCGATCAGGCGGTCCTTCTCGTCGGCCGACATCAGCCGGTAGAGCTCGCCCGCCTGGAAGAAGTCGTCGTCCTTGGTGTGCAGGGGCGCCTCGTGCGTACCCGTCCAGCCGTGGACCGCGAGCGGGGAGGCGAGTGCCGCTCCGGTCTGCGCGGGGCCGGCGTACGAGTTGGGCTCGTAGTTCTTGTCCTGGCGCGAGCCGTACCGGGTGGCGTGCAGCCCGTCGCGGCCGTAGTTGTCGACGTCGGCGGCCTTCGGCGCGTTGACCGGGAGCTGGGTGTGGTTGATGCCCAGCCGGTAGCGCTGCGCGTCGGCGTAGGCGAACAGCCGGCCCTGGAGCATCTTGTCCGGCGAAGGACCGATGCCGGGCACGAAGTTGTTGGGCGAGAACGCCGCCTGCTCCACCTCGGCGAAGACGTTGTCCGGGTTGCGGTCCAGCACCAGCCGGCCGACGCGCTGGAGCGGGTAGTCGGCGTGCGGCCACACCTTCGTCACGTCGAACGGGTTGAAGCGGTAGTCAGCCGCCTCGGCGGCCGGCATCAGCTGCACGTGCAGCGTCCAGGACGGGTTGACCCCACGCTCGATGGCCTGGAGCAGGTCCGTCTGGTGCGAGTTGGCGTCCTTGCCGACCTGCTCGGCGGCCTGGTCTGCGGAGAGGGAGCGCACGCCCTGGTTGGTCTTGAAGTGGTACTTGACGAAGAAGGCCTCGCCCTTCGCGTTCGTCCACTGGTACGTGTGCGAGCCGAAGCCGTGCATGTGACGGTACGAGGCGGGGATTCCGCGGTCGCCCATCAGCCAGGTGATCTGGTGCGTCGCCTCGGGGGAGTTCGCCCAGAAGTCCCAGACGTTGTCCGGCTCCTGGCGGCCCGTGAACGGGTCCCGCTTCTGGGAGTGGATGAAGTCGGGGAACTTGATCGGGTCCTTGATGAAGAACACCGGGGTGTTGTTGCCGACGAGGTCGTAATTGCCCTCGTTCGTATAGAACTTGAGGGCGAAGCCACGCGGGTCGCGGACGGCGTCCGCGCCGCCCAGCGAATCGGCGACGGTCGAGAAGCGGATGAACGTCTCGGTGCGGCGGCCCACCTCGGAGAGGAAGTCGGCGCGGGTGAAGCCGGTGACGTCGTCCGTCACCTCGAAGTAGCCGTACGCGCCGGAGCCACGGGCGTGGACGACGCGCTCCGGGATGCGCTCACGGTTGAAGCGGGCGAGCTTCTCGAGCAGGTGCTGGTCCTGGACGAGGATCGGCCCGCCGGCGCCGGCCGTGGCGGAGTTCTGGTTGTCGGCGACCGGGGCGCCTGACTCGGTCGTGAGCACACGCTGGGACATGGAGGCCTTCCGTACGGGGCTGCTGACGGCCTCAGGAGCGTAGATTCGCCGATATCGAAGCGTCAACAGTTTGTTGAAATTGGAGGAGGAGGTTCCGGGCCGCGGCAGCGCCTGGGCGCGACAGGACAGGTGTCAGCGCCACCGCGACCCGGAGTTCATGGGGCCCCTGGGGAGGGCCGGGTGTGTCAGACCTGGGAGCCGGAGAGCCGCTCGACCGAGCGCAGCAGCGCGGAGTGGTCCAGGCCGCCGTCGCCCTGCGCGCGGAGGGACGCCACGAGCTGGGCCACGACGCCGCCGACGGGGAGTGCCGCGCCGACGTTGCGGGCGGCGTCCGTGACGATGCCCATGTCCTTGTGGTGCAGGTCGATCCGGAAGCCCGGAGCGAAGTCCCGCTTCAGGAAGTTGTCCTTCTTGCGGGTAAGGACGGTCGAGCCGGCGAGGCCGCCGTTCAGCACGTCGAGCGCGGCGGCGAGGTCGACGCCGGACTTCTCCAGGAAGACGACGGCCTCGGCACAGGCCTGGATGTTGACCGCGACGATCAGCTGGTTGGCCGCCTTCACCGTCTGGCCGGAGCCGTGCGGGCCGCACAGCACGATCGTCTTGCCGAGCGCGTCCAGCAGCGGCTTCGCGGCGTCGAAGTCGCTCTGCTCGCCGCCGACCATGATGGACAGGACGGCCTCGATCGCTCCGGCCTCACCGCCGGAGACCGGGGCGTCCAGCACGCGGATGCCCTTGTCCTTCGCGCTCGAAGCCAGGTCCACGGAGGTCTGCGGCGTGATGGAGGACATGTCGATCAGCAGGGCGCCCTGCCGGGCGTTCTCCAGGATGCCGTCGGGGCCGTACGCGATGGCCTCGACCTGCGGGGAGGCGGGGACCATGGTGACCACGACATCGGCGTCGCGAACCGCCTCCGCGATCGAGGCGGCCCCCTTGCCGCCTGCCGCGACCAGCCGGTCGATCTTGTCCTGCTCCAGGGTGTAGCCGGTCACCTGGTATCCGGCCTTGATCAGGTTCTCCGACATGGGCGAGCCCATGATGCCGAGCCCGATCCAGGCGACCTTGGGGAGATTGCTGCTCATGAGGGTTGCCTTCCGGTAAGCGTGTGTGCGAGAGGGGGCGGGCCTCAGCGGGCCGGCCGGTGCTCGGCGGGGAGCCAGTCGAAGGACTCCGCGCTCGGCCGGTCGCCAGGCTTGTACTCCAGGCCGACCCAGCCGTCGTAGCCGGCCTCGGTCAGCTCGTCGAGGAGACGCTCCAGCGGGAGCGAGCCGGTGCCGGGCGCGCCGCGCCCCGGGTTGTCGGCGATCTGGACGTGCCCGGTCTTCGCGGCGTACGCCTTGATCACCTGGCTGAGGTCCTCGCCGTTCATCGACAAGTGGTAGAGGTCCAGCAGGAACGTGGCGTTGGCCAGGCCGGTCGCCTCGTTGACACGGTCGACGACCTCGACGCCCGCCGGTGCGCTGACCAGGGGGTAGAGCGGCGACTCCGTGTTGTTGAGGGTCTCGATCAGGAGCGTCGCCCCGGCCCGGTGGGCCGCACGGGCGGCCAGGACCAGGTTCTCCAGGGCGAGTTCGTCCTGGACGGCCGGGTCCAAGCCCTCGACGCGGTTGCCGTAGAGCGCGTTGAGCGCCTTGCAGCCGACCGAGGCCGCGAAGTCCGCCGCCACGTCGATGTTGGCGCGGAAGCGGTCCGACTCCTCGCCGGGCAGCGAGAGCGCCCCGCGGTCGGGGCCCGGGAGGCGGCCCGCGTAGAAGTTCAGCCCCACCAGCTGCGTGCCCGCGTCGTCGAGCGCCTTCTTCAGGGCGTCGAGCTCGGCCTGCGCGGGGGTGGGGGTCTCGATCCAGGGCCACCAGAGCTCGACCGCCGTGAAGCCCGCGGCGGCGGCCGCCGCGGGGCGCTCCAGGAGCGGGAGTTCGGTGAAGAGGATCGAGAGGTTCACATCGAAGCGCTGGTCCGAGTAACCCATCATGCGCTCCTTCCGTATCGCGGAAGTTAGTTTCTGCTTAACGGAAGATTGCCTGGCGTGTGGTGAGGCTGTCAAGAGGTGAACCGAATTCCGGACACACGGGAGCGGGGTGGAGGGCTCCTCGCCCTCCACCCCGCTCCTCCTCACATCTGCCTGGTCAGGCGGCCGGCACCGTGTCCTGGAACGCCGTGCCCGCCGCGCGGTACCCGCTCACCAGCGCCGAGACCTGGGCGGGGGAGAGGACCTGGTCCTTCACGTGCAGGACGTAATCCACCTGCTGGTCGTACGAGCGCGGAGTCGTGCTGCTCTGGCCGGCCAGATCGATCAGCCACTGGTTGAAGTTGATCGACATCGGCCGCTCCGGGAGATAGGCCGCCCCGTGCGTGCCGAAGAGCTGACCGTCGACGTAGTACGTGATGGCGCTGTCGTCGATGGTCACCACCAGGTCGTGCCAGCCCGCGTAGCTCTGCCGCGCCTCGCTGTGCTGGTTGACCGCCTCCCACGGGTCGGGGCGGTAGGTCTCCCACGACGTGGTGTAGAGGATGTTGGCCGGCTCGCCCCAGCCGCCGTTGGGCAGGTACTCGAAGTCGTACTCGGCGTAGTCGTCCGCCATCGGCGCCTTGAGGTCGTTGATGGTGAAGAAGGTCTGGACGAGGTGGTCGCCGTCGGGACCCGACCTCGGCGCGTCGCTGAACTTCACCCGGGCCGCGTAGGTGCCGTTGCGGAACTTCGAGGACTTCGTGAGGATCTCCGTGTGCTCCGTCGAGGCACCCGTGCCCGCGGTGGACGTCTCCAGGTTCATCACGGAATTGCCGCTCTGGCTGCTGAAGGTCACGTTCTCGGGGGCCCAGACGGCGCCCGGCACACCGGGGCCGCCGGAGTTCGAGCGGACGCTCCAGCCGTTCGCGGCGATCCTCGGGTCCGTGTGACCGCTGTAGTCGAAGTCGTCGAACAGGCGGGGCCCGTCGGCCGGCGGGTCGGTGGGGGGATCGGTCGGGTCGGTCGGACCGTTGCCCTCGGGCGCCTCGCCCCAGGCAGTGACGGCGCCCACCTGCGCGGTGATCCTGGGCCAGTCCCCGTACGTGCTCCGTCCGGCGCCGAACGAGTAGTCGTCGCTCTGCCCCAGCGGCTGCCAGTCCGTGCGGTGGAAGCGCAGCTGCATGTCCCCGGTGTCCGCGCCAGGGGCCAGGGCGCCGGCGCCGGCGGTGAAGCCGATCTCCAGGTAGCGGTCGGCGGTCGCGGTCGGGTTCGGCAGGGTCCTGAAGGTGCCGGTGATGTTCGCACAGCCCTTCACCGCCCAGGAGCAGGCGAACCGGTAGGCCGCCGACGCCGAGTCGCCCTTGAAGTAGTAGCGAAGCTTGACGTCGGAGAGCGGCACGCTCGCGCTCCCGTTGTTGCGCACCTTCAGCCACGGCTCGCTCTGGTCGGCCGTCGCCCCGGACGCGCTCGTGCGGTACTGGACGACGAGCCCGCCGGCCGCCGCGGCACCGGCGGTCGTGGGCAGGGCGGCGAGGGCCGTGCAGCCCAGGGCCAGGGTGACGGCGGCGGCCGCCGCCGCGCGGATACGGCTCCTGCGGAATGTCCTCATGGCGGTGTTCCTCTCCGGAACGGTGGGGGATGAGTTACCGAGGGGGTCGCGCTGTACCTGCGGACGCGGTCGCCAGGGACCGCGTGGTGAGAGGCCGGTAGCGGACGCCGAGGGCGTCCAGCCGGGCGGTGTGGTCGCGCAGCCGCTCGACGAACCCGGCCCAGTCGCCGCGCCCGCCGGACCAGGCACGGTCCGCCAGGGCGCACAGCCGGGGGTAGGTGAGGTACTCGATCCGGTCCGGCGTCGTCACGTACTCGGTCCACAGCTGCGCCTGGGTGCCCAGGACGCGGGAGGCCTCGTCCGGCGCCCAGCCCGGCGGCACCGGCTCGTTCGTGTGGACCGCGTACAGGGGGACGGGGTCGCCTCGCTGGGTGGTGGGCTCGTCCGGATCGGTGGACTGGGCGTAGTCCAGATACGTGGCGCGGTGGTGCGCGGTCACCACCTGGTGGCCGCGCCGCGCGGCGGTGAGGGCGTGCGCGGGGTCGCGCCAGGTCATCACCGTGAATTCGGGCGGCAGTTCGCTGCCGGTCTCGGCCCAGCCGGTGGGCCGCCGGCCCTGCTCCACGAGGAACGAGCCGATCCTGCCCATGAACCATCCGTGCAGTTCTCGGGGGCCGTTCAGCCCCTCGGCCGTCGCACGGGCCAGGGCCGCCGGACTGTTCTCCCACTCGGTGACCGGGCACTCGTCGCCGCCGATGTGGACGTAGGGGGACGGGAAGACGTCCATGACCTCCTCCAGCACCGTCCGGCAGAAGTCGAACACCTCCTCGTGGACGCCGAACACCGTGTCGCAGACGCCCCACCGGGTCCACACGTCGAGGTGCCGCTCCGGGTGGTTGCCCAGGTGGGGGTAGGCGGCGAGCGCCGCGCGCACATGGCCCGGCATCTCGATCTCCGGCACGACGGTCACCCCCCGCTCCCGCGCGTGACGGACCAGGCCCCGCAGCTCCGCCCTGGTGTACGCCCCCGTGTGCGGCACGCCGTCGGACAGGGACTGGGCCCGGTGCGCGCCCACCGAGGTCAGCCGGGGGAACGCGTCGACCGGCATGCGCCAGCCCTGGTCGTCCGTGAGGTGCAGATGGAGGACGTTGAGCTTGTGCAGCGCCATGAGGTCCACGTAGCGGTGCAGATAGGAGACGGGCTGGAAGTGCCGGGCGACGTCGAGCATCGCGCCGCGCCACGGGTACCGCGGTACGTCGCTGATCTCGACGCACGGCAGCTCCCAGGAGATGCCCCGCGCACCGCCCGACAGGGCCTCGGGCGGCAGCAGTTGCCGGATCGTCTGGACGCCCCTGAGCAGCCCGTCCGGACGGGCCGCGCGCAGCAGGAGCGCCTCCGGTCCGACGGTCAGGCCGTACCCCTCGTCCCCCAGTCCGCCGAGCTGCGGGTCGAGCGCCAGGAGGACACGGCCGTCCGCCGAGGGTGGCAGAGGCAGGCCGGTCGTCGGTCCGAGGAGCGTGCGTAACAGGTCCGCCGCCCCTTCCGCACCCGGCAGGGCGCGTACGGAGGTGTCCTGGCCGAGGACGAAGCGGCCCGGGCGCGGCGAGACCTTGCCGGGCCGGGGTACGAGGGAGAGCTCGGGGCGTGGTGCGGGCACGGAGGGCCTCCGGGGCAGGGGGTTTCGGACGGTTCGCGAGTACGCCGGCGAGGCTCAGCCCTTGACGGCGCCGGCCGCGAAGCCGGAGGTCACATGGCGCTGGAGCAGCAGGAAGATCACGAGCGCGGGCAGCGCGAAGAGCGTCGAGGCGGCCATGGTGGCGCCCCAGTCGGTGCCGAAGGTGTTCTGGAAGGAGGAGAGCCAGACCGGCAGGGTGCGGTTGTCCTGCTGCTTGATGATCAGGAAGTTGGCGTACGCGAACTCGTTCCAGGCGGTGATGAATCCGAAGAGAGAGGTCGCCATCAGGCCGGGGGCGAGCAGCGGCAGCGCCACCCTGACGAAGGAGCCGGTCCGCGTGCAGCCGTCGACCTGGGCGGCCTCCTCCAGTTCGGGCGGGATGGTGGCGAGGAACCCCCTCAGCACCACGATCGTGAACGGCAGCGTGATCATGAAGTAGACGAGGGTCAGGGTCGGCAGCCGGTCGAGCATGTCCGTGTCGCGGGAGATGATGTAGATCGGGATGATCAGCGATTCCCAGGGCGCCATCTGGGCGACGAAGACCAGCAGCATGAACTGCCGCCGGCCCTTCCACCGCAGGCGCGCGACGGCGAACGACGCCCCGAGCGCCACGACGAGGGAGAGCAGCACGGCCCCCAGCGTGACCAGGACGCTGTTGCGCCAGAACAGTTCGAAGCCGTCCGCCTGCACGGCCCGGCGGAAGTGGTCCAGGGTCCACGTGTAGGGCACGAGCCGGGGCTCGGCGGACTGGATGTCCCGGGACGGCTTGAACGCGGTGGAGATCATCCAGTACACGGGGAACAGGCAGACCACGACGGTCACGACGGCGGCGGCGTTCAGCGGGATCCGCCGGACCCGGGGGCGCAGCAGGGTCATCCGAGATCGTCCTCCTGACGGAACATCTGACGGAAGTAGAGGACCAGCACCCCGGACATCAGGACCACGGTGATCATCGACGCGGCGGAACCCAGGTCGTAGCGCTGGCTGGAGAGCGCCGTCTGGACCGCGTACACGGGCAGGATGGTGGTGGCGTCGCCCGGGCCGCCGCGGGTCATCACCCAGATCTGGACGAACGCCTTGAAGGTCCAGATCACCTCCAGGGAGACGACCAGCATGAAGATCGGCCGAAGGATCGGGAAGGTGAGCGAGCGGAAGACGCGGGAGGCGGAAGCGCCGTCCAGGCGTGCCGACTCGTACAGCTCGGCGGGCACGGTCGTCAGCGCGGAGTAGAGGGTGACCGCCGCGAACGGCACGGACTGCCAGACGATCAGCAGGACCAGGATCGTGAAGGACGCCGTACCGTTCGCGAACCATGGGTAGCGGTCGAAGGACCCGAAGCCGAGCGCGGTCAGCAGCTGGTTGACGATGCCGAACTCGGAGTGGAACAGCCACTGGAAGACCGTCGTGGCCGCGACCACGGGCATGGCCCAGGCGAGCACCAGCGAGCAGAGCACGACCGTACGGCCGGCCCGGCGCAGCCGCTCCGTCATCAGCGCGACCAGGGTCGAGATGACCATGATCAGTACGACGTTGACCGCCATGAAGACGAAGGTGCGGCCGGTCACCTCCCAGAAGCGCGGGTCGGACAGCAGCGTCCGGTAGTTGCGCAGCCCCACGAACTCGGCGTCGCCGCTGATCAGCTGGCGGAGCCGGAAGTCCTGGAGGGAGATCACCACCGCCCGCACCAGCGGGTACACCAGCAGATAGAGCGTGCCGCCGATCGCGGGGGCGATCAGGGCGTACGGCCACAGGTCGCGCGGGGGCCGTCCCGGCCGCCGCCCCGGTGGCGCCTTCGGGGGGCGGTGGGCTCGGGGAGCGGGCCGTTCACGCACATCCGGCACGGCGGGCCTCCTCTCGGTGGTGGGAAACGGACGGGCCGGATCAGGAGCCGGCGTTCATGGCCCGGGTGATGTCCGCGGAGGCCTTGGCGGCCTCCTCGGCGGCGTCACCGCCGGTGAGGACGGCGGTCATGTAGTCCTTGACGGGGTTCTCGGCCTCGACCGCGGCCCAGCCCGGGGTGTTCGGCGTCGCGTGCCCGTTCGCCGCACCGACGGCCATCGCCGAGGCGCCCGGGTCGCCCGCCACGGCCGAGGCGAGGGTGGTCCGGTTGGGCACGTAGCTCATGGCCACCGCGAGCTTCTTCTGCCAGGCGTCGCCCGTGAGCTCCTTGATGAAGGTCACGGCCGCCTCGGGGTGACCGGACGCGGCGGGAACGACCAGGTCGGAACCGCCGGTGAACACCGCACCCGGAGTGCCGGCCGTCTTCCCCGGGATCGGGAAGAAGCCCAGCTTCCCCTTGAGCTCCGGATTGTTCTCGACGACCACGTTGGCCCCGCCAGGTGTGGAGATGACCTGTGCCACCTGCCCCTGCGCCATCACCTCGGCCTGCGGCGGATCGTCCTCGTCGGAGTCCTTGGGGCCCTTGCCGAGTGCCTGGAGCTGTGCGTAGAAGGCCATGCCCCGCTGCGCCTCGGGCGTGTCGAGCGCGCCCTTCCACGTGCCGCCGGACTCGGTGGCGAAGTCGCCGCCCTCGTCCCAGATGAAGCCGCCCAGCGCGTACCAGAGCTGGCCCGGCAGGTAGATGCCCTGCGTGCCGCCCTTGTTCAACTTCGTGGTGGCGTCGATCCACGCGTCGCGTGTGGTGATCCTCGTGGCGTCGACGCCGGCCTTCTCGAAGAGGTCCTTGCGGTAGATCACGACCCGGTTGGCGGCGTAGTACGGGATGCCGTACTGCTTCCCCTCGTACGCGCCGGGCTCGGCCAGCCCTTTCAGCCAGTCCGCGCCGTTCAGCTCGTCCTTCCTGTCGCTGAGGTCCAGCAGTCCGCCGCTCTCCGCGAACTGGGCGACCTGGGTGTTGCCCGCCTCGATCACGTCCGGGGCGTCGTTGCTCGCCAGGGCGGCGGTGATCTTCTGGCCGATGCCGTCCCACTCCTGGATCTGGATCCTGACGTCGATGTCGGGGTGCGCGGCCTCGAACCCCGCGGTGAACTCCTTCTGGAACGCGGCCGAGACGCTGTCGCGCATCAGCCAGACGTCGACCGTCGTCACGCCCCCGGCCTCGTCCGCGCCGTCCCCACCAGAACTGCAGGCACTGAGAGCGGCAGCCGTCACGAGCGCGGACACACCGGCAAGCAAGCGGTACTTCACGGTTCACCTCAACGGGAGCAGAGACCTGACCACCTGACCAGTGAAGCCCACTGGACAGCTCACCTCTTGATGGTGGATGAAGGTGGCATAGACCAATGAGGTCGTCAACCCCTCCTGTATGAAGGGATTTTGGGGAATCTGATCGCGATCTGCCTCTGTTCATGCCGACGAGGGTGGTTAGACTCTCCCTGACCAGTGACCATCGGTCGCTCAACTGGTAAAGGGAGCGGGACGCGCGAAGGGGAACGCATGAAAGCCGACGTACCGGGGACGGTGCTCAAGCGGGAGCGGGTACGCGACGCGGTCCTCGAGCTGATCGAGAGCCGTCGCCCCGGCGACGCCATCCCGTCCGAGCGGGCCCTCTGCGCCCTGCTCGGCGTCTCCCGGCCCACCCTGCGGGCCGCCGTCGACGAGCTGGTGGCCGCCGGTCTGCTCGTCCGCGAACACGGACGCGGAATGTTCGTCGCTCCGGAGAAGATCACCCAGGAGCTGGTCTCCGCCGACCTCGCCCTGAGCGTGCCGCAGGCGGCCGGGACGTGGTCGAGCAGGCTGCTGGAGTTCACGACCCTCCAGGCGGGCGCCCGGGTCGGCCGCAAGCTGCGGATGTCGCCCGCAGACGAGATCGTGTACGTCGCACGGCTGCGCCTGGTCGACGGCGCGCCCATGGCCATCGAGCACCTGCACATCAGGGCGGCGCTCGTCCCCGGCCTGTCGGCCCAGGAGCTGGAGGACGGCGACCTCTACGAGCACCTGCGCCACACCCACGGGGTGCACGTCCGTGAGGCGGTCCAGGCCATCGAGCCCACGGTCGTCACGAGGGCGGAGGCCCAGCTCCTGGAGGTCCCCGAGCTCTCCCCGGCCCTGCTCTTCGAGCGCCTGACCTCGGACACCGCCGGGCTGCCCGTGGAGTACGTCCACTCGCTCTACCGGGGCGACCGCTACCGGATCGTCTCGCGGCTCGCGCTCGGCCCGGCCGCCGCCACCGCCCCGCTGGTCAGGGACGGGCACCACCCGGGGATCCCGCCCGGAGACTTCGCCCACGGCGACCCGATCGCCTCGTCCACCCGGGGGGACATCCAGGCCGGACCCTGAGGCACGGTCCGTCCAGGAGGCCCCCATCGGGCCCTCCGGGCCCTGCGCCCCGTGCCTTAGGGTCGGGACGAGCCGTGCGAGCCGACGGACGCGGCGGGACATGAGGGAGGCACCGTGCGCTTGAGGGTGGAATTCACCACCGAGCCCTTCGATCTCGACGAGGCACCCGCCCACGCGGTGGTGGCCCGCGAGGTCATCCAGACCGCCGACCTGGACGCGGTGGACGTGGGCCCCTTCGGGAACACGGCCGAAGGGGGCGCGGACGAGGTGCTCACCGCCGTGGACTCCCTGCTGCGGAAGGCCCTGGCCTCGGGCGCCACCCGGGTCTCCCTCCAGCTCAACGTGATCGGGGAGGGCACCCCGTGACCGAACCGGCCGACCACCCCCTGGTCACCGCGGTGAAACCGCTCGTCGACGCCATGGGAGCGGAGCTGCTCGCCCCGGAGCAGGCCACCACCGAGGACGTGCTCCTCGCGTGGGAGGGGGCCGACGTCATAGCCGTACGGCTCCCACAGCTCTCCGAATCGCTCGACCACATCCTGTCCGCCATGGAGCGGCGGCACGGGATGCCACTGGCCGAGCTGGACCGGAAGGCCAAGCAGGGCGTCGTGCGCACCCTTGAGGCACGCGGTGCCTTCTCCGTGCGGCACGGGGTGGAGACCGTGGCGGGGGCGCTCGGCGTCAGCCGCTTCACCGTCTACAACTATCTGAACCGGGACAATGCCGCCAAGGGTGAGTAGCGGCGCGTAATGCGGTGCAATGCCGTCGTCCGGGAACTCGGGCGGCGGCATCACTTGTTCGTGGAATTTCAACAAACTGTTGACGTGGTGTTGTGGAGGGCGTTAGCTATCCGCAGCCCGACAACGCACAGCGAAAAAAAGCCACGGAGGCTCCCGTGACTACGAGCTCCACACCGGGCCTCGCCCGGTTCAACACCCTGGCGGCCGCGGAGGCCGCAGCCGCGCTGCACGAGGTGTGTGCCAGTGCGGCGTGGGGAAGCTCCGTCCTCGCCCACCGGCCCTACGCCTCCACGGAAGCCCTGTTCTCCGCGAGCGACGCCGCCACGGCCGCGCTCTCACCGGAGGACCTGGCCGAGGCCATGGCCGGCCACCCGCCGATCGGCCGCCCCAAGCCGGGGGACCCGGCCTCCGCCCGCGAGCAGCGGGGGATGGCCGGTGCGTCCGAGGAGCTCAAGGCGGAGATGCTCGAACTCAACCTGGCCTATCAGGAGCGGTTCGGACATGTCTTCCTGATCTGCGCCACCGGAGCCACCGGTGAACAGATGCGCGACGCGGTGAAGGCCCGGATCGGCAACTCGCCCGAGCAGGAACGCGAGATCGTCCGCACCGAGCTGGGCAAGATCAACCGCATCCGCCTGACCCGCCTCGTGCAGGACTCCTGAGGAGTCAGGCACCCCGTACAGCACTCTTGAGAGCAAGGAGCGTGACGGTCTTGAGCACCGACACCACCGCATCGGTGTCCACCCACATCCTGGACACCAGCGTCGGCCGTCCCGCCGAAGCCGTCACCGTCTCCCTGGCCGCCCGCAGCGGCGGCGACGCGCAGTATGTGACGCTCGGCGGATCCGCGACCGACGCGGACGGGCGCTGCAAAGACCTGCCGGCCCTGCCGGAAGGAACCACCCACGTACGGCTCGTCTTCGACACCGAGTCGTACTTCACCGCGAAGAAGCAAGCCGAGGCGCAGCAGGACGCCCCCCGCGTAAGGGACAGCGGCGCGTTCTTCCCGGAGGTGGCGATCGCATTCGCCGTCACCCCGGGCGAGCACTATCACGTACCGCTGCTGCTCAACCCGTTCGGCTACTCCGTTTACCGAGGGAGCTAGCAGACAATGCCCACGATTCTCGGCCAGAACCAGTACGGCAAAGCAGAGAACCGCGTCGTCAAGATCACGCGGGACGGCGACACCCACCACATCAAGGACCTCAACGTCTCGGTCGCCCTCTCCGGTGACATGGACGACGTCCACTACTCCGGCTCCAACGCAAACGTCCTGCCGACCGACACCACCAAGAACACGGTGTTCGCCTTCGCCAAGGAACACGGCATCGAGTCCGCCGAGCAGTTCGGCATCCACCTGGCGCGGCACTTCGTGACCTCGCAGGAGCCGATCAAGGTGGCGCGTATCAGGATCGAGGAGTACGGCTGGGAGCGCATCGCGACCTCCGACGGCAACTCCAAGTTCATCGGGGCCGATGAGGTCAAACACTCCTTCGTCCGCAAGGGCCAGGAGACGCGCACCACCCAGATCACCTTCGACGGTGAGAAGTGGGAGGTCATCTCGGGCCTCAAGGACCTCAGCGTCATGAACTCCACCAACTCGGAGTTCTGGGGCTACGTCAAGGACAAGTACACGACGCTGAAGGAGGCGTACGACCGCATCCTCGCGACCGACGTCTCCGCCAAGTGGCGGTACAACTGGACCAGCGACGAAGAGCGCATGCCCAACTGGGAGAAGTCCTACGAGCAGACGCGCAAGCACATGCTCCAGGCCTTCGCGGAGACGTACTCCCTCTCGCTCCAGCAGACCCTCTACCAGATGGGTTCGCGCATCATCAACAACCGCAGCGAGATCGACGAGATCCGCTTCTCGCTGCCGAACAACCACCACTTCCTCGTCGATCTGGAGCCGTTCGGGCTCAAGAACGACAACGAGGTGTACTTCGCCGCCGACCGTCCGTACGGCCTCATCGAGGCGACGGTTCTCCGGGACGGCGTCGAGCCGAAGATCCCGGTCGACATGACCAACCTCTGACGCGGTGCTGAACCGGCCCCCGCCCCGCTGTGGGCGGGGGCCGGTCATCCCGGAGGGAAATTCCATGGCACAGCCTGCAACGGGGCCGGCTAAAGGCCCGTGTAACGCACCACCGACCGCTGTCGGCACGGCAGTTCACCCGGTGGACGAGAAGCTTCCGCCCTCGCGGCTCGTTCCCGCCGCGCTCCAGCACATCGCCGCCATGTACGCGGGCGTCGTCACCCCTCCGCTCATCATCGGGCAGGCCGTCGGACTCGACGCGGCCGGCATGACCCGGCTGATCGCGGCGAGTCTCCTGATCGCCGGACTGGCCACCCTCCTCCAGACCCTCGGCGCCGGACGCTTCGCCGGGAACCGGCTGCCCTTCGTCAACGCGGCGTCCTCCGCCGGGATCGCGCCGATGCTCGCCATCGCGGAGACCAGCGCCCCCGGCCGTCAACTCCCCGCGATCTACGGGGCGGTACTGGTCGCAGGTGTCTTCTGCCTGGCCGTCGGCCCGTTCTTCGGGCGGCTGCTGCGCTTCTTCCCGCCGCTCGTCACCGGGGTCGTCATCACCCTCATCGGTGTCACGCTGATGCCGGTACCCGTCGGCTGGGCCCAGGGAGGCGACGCCACCGCCGACGACTTCGGCGCCATGAAGTATCTGGCGCTGGCCGCCTTCACTCTCGTCGTCATCCTGCTGATCCAGCGCTTCGGACGCGGCTTCGTCAAGCAAGTCGCCCTACTCGCAGGCATGTTCGTCGGCACGCTGGCCGCCATCCCGTTCGGACTCGCCGACTTCTCCGCGCTCGGCTCCGCGCCCGTCGCCGCCCTGCCCACCCCCTTCGCCTTCGGACCGCCCGAGTTCCAGCCCGCCGCGATCCTCTCCCTGTGCATCGTGATGCTGGTGCTGATGACGGAGTCGTCCGCCGGCATGCTGGCGCTCGGCGAGATCTGCGACCGGCGCACCGACGGCCCCACCATCACCCGCGGTCTGCGCACCGACGGCATCGCCACCCTCCTCGGGCCGGTCTTCGGGGGCTTCCCGACCAGCGCCTTCGCCCAGAACGTGGGCGTCGTGTCACTGACACGGGTGCGCAGCCGGTACGTGGTCGCCGCCGCGGGCGGTGCCCTGATCGTCCTGGGCGCCTTCCCCGTCCTCGGGGCGGTCGTCTCCCTCGTCCCGATGCCCGTGCTCGGCGGCGCCGGCATCGTCCTGTTCGGCTCGATCGCGGTGAGCGGCATCCGGACCCTCTCCGAGGCGGGACTCGACGACAGCTCCAACATCATCCTCGTGGCCGTGGCACTCGGCGCGGGCATCATCCCGCTCGCGGCACCCGGCTTCTACGCCGGATTCCCGTCCTGGGCGCAGACCGTGCTCGGCTCCGGGATCAGTGCGGGAGCGCTCGTCGCGGTCCTGCTCAACCTGTTCTTCCATCATCTCGGCACCCACAGCCGTAACGCTGTGGCACTCAAATCCTCCTAGGGTCCTGCCGTGCCCACACATCCCCGGAAAGAAGAAGGAAGCGCCATGGCAGCATCGGCAGACCCGCAGCGCATCGTCATCGAGAACTGTTCCATCGCCACGGTCGACGCCCACGACACCGAATACGCGTCCGGGCACGTCGTCGTGGCGGGCAACCGCATCGAGTCCGTCGGCGCGGGCAAGGCCCCGGAGGGCCTCGCCAACGTCGTACGGCGCGTCGACGGTACCGGCCATCTGGTCACGCCGGGCCTGGTCAACACCCACCACCACTTCTACCAGTGGATCACCCGGGGCCTGGCGACCGACCACAACCTCTTCGACTGGCTGGTCGCGCTGTACCCGACGTGGGCGCGCATCGACGAGCCGATGGCGCGCGCGGCCGCCCAGGGCTCGCTCGCGATGATGGCCCGCGGCGGGGTGACCACCGCGATGGACCACCACTACGTCTACCCCCGTGGCTCCGGCGACCTGTCCGGCGCGATCATCGGCGCCGCCCGTGACATGGGCGTACGGTTCACCCTCGCCCGCGGCTCCATGGACCGCAGCGAGAAGGACGGCGGGCTGCCGCCGGACTTCGCCGTGGAGACCCTCGACGGAGCGCTCGCCGCCACCGAGGCCACCATCGACGAGCACCACGACACCTCGTTCGGCGCGATGACGCAGATCGCGGTCGCCCCCTGCTCGCCCTTCTCCGTCTCCACCGAACTGATGCGCCAGGGAGCCGAGTTGGCCCGCCGTCGCGGCGTGCGCCTGCACACGCACGGTTCGGAGACCGTCGAGGAGGAGCAGTTCTGCAAGGAGCTGTTCGGGATGGGGCCGACGGACTACTTCGAGTCGACCGGCTGGCTCGGTGACGACGTGTGGATGGCGCACTGCGTCCACATGAACGACTCCGACATCGCCGCCTTCGCCCGCACCGGCACCGGCGTCGCGCACTGCCCGTCCTCCAACGCCCGCCTCGCCGCCGGCATCGCACGCGTCCCCGACATGCTCGCCGCCGGTGTCCCGGTCGGGCTCGGCGTCGACGGCACCGCGTCCAACGAGTCCGGCGAACTCCACACCGAACTGCGCAACGCCCTCCTCATCAACCGCCTCGGCGCCCACCGTGAGAAGGCCCTCGACGCGCGCCAGGCCCTGCGCCTCGGCACGTACGGTGGCGCGCAGGTCCTCGGCCGGGCCCAGGAGATCGGCTCGCTGGAACCGGGGAAGCTCGCCGACCTCGTGCTCTGGAAGCTGGACACCCTGGCCCACGCCTCCATCGCCGACCCCGTGACCGCCCTGGTCTTCGGCGCCGCGGCCCCCGTCACCCTCTCCCTCGTCAACGGCAGCACCGTCGTCGAGGACAACCGCCTCACCACCGTGGACGAGGACGCCATCGCCCGCGCGACCCGTGACGAGGCCAGGCGCCTCGCACAGATCGCCGCCGGCGCCTGACGCCCCGCACCCCCTGACAGGCCGGCCGAGGGGGACGGCCCTCGGCCGGCCGCCGTGGACCCATCAGGTTCACGGCAGCCTGTGCGGGTGCGCGTACGTCCCGTACGCGCACCCGCACAGGTGAGCTCCAAGCTGCCCGCACCAGCTGCACGACCTGCACCAACGCACCACTCAGCACCACCTCCCTGACACCCACGTCGCCCGACGTGTACCCGACCGGAGGAAGCCGTGGCAGCTAAGCCCAGGTTTCGCAAGAACGCAGTCGACGCAGACGCAGTAGCAGTAAGCGCAGGAGAAGGAGAACCGGACCGGAAGCACCCGGTCGACGAGAAGCTTCCGCCCCTCAGGATGTTCACCAGCGGCCTGCAGCACGTCGCCGCGATGTACGCGGGTGTGGTGGCCCCGCCCATGATCGTGGGGCCCGCCGTGGGTCTCAGCGCCAAGGAGACCGCCTTCCTCATGGGGGCGAGCCTCTTCACCGCGGGGATAGCCACCCTGCTCCAGACCCTCGGCTTCTGGCGAATAGGCGCCAAACTGCCGTTCGTCAACGGTGTCTCCTTCGCCGGAGTCACCCCGATGATCGCGATAGGCAAGGACCGCGGGCACGACGGCATCGCCGTCATCTTCGGCGCGATCATCGTCGCCGGCCTCCTCGGCTTCGTCCTCGCCCCGTACTTCTGCAAACTGGTGCGGTTCTTCCCGCCCGTCGTCACCGGCACCGTCATCACGCTGATCGGTGTCTCACTGCTCCCGGTCGCCTTCAACTGGTCGCAGGGCGGCAACGCGACCGCCGACGACTACGGCTCGATGACGAACATCACGATGGCCGCCGTCACGCTCGTGATCGTGCTTGCCCTGCGCAAGCTGCTGCGGGGCTTCCTCCAGCAGATCGCCATCCTGCTCGGCCTGGTCATCGGCACCCTGATCGCGATCCCCGCCGGCATCACCGACTTCGGGGCACTGGGCGACGCCGACGTGGTCGGTTTCCCGACGCCGTTCCACTTCGGCGCACCGCAGTTCGAGATCGCCGCCATCATCTCGATGTGCATCGTGATGCTGGTGTGCATGACCGAGTCGACCGCCGACATGCTGGCCCTCGGCAAGATCGTCGGCCGTCCCGCGGACGAGCGGACCATCGAGGGCGGACTGCGCGCCGACACCCTGGGCAGCGCCGTCAGCCCGCTCTTCAACGGCTTCATGTGCAGTGCGTTCGCCCAGAACATCGGGCTTGTCGCCATGACCAAGGTCCGCAGCCGGTTCGTCGTCGCAGCGGGCGGAGTCATCCTGGTGCTGCTCGGGCTGGTCCCCGTGGCCGCGTCCGTCATCGCCCTCGTGCCGCTCCCGGTCCTCGGCGGCGCCGGCATCGTGCTCTTCGGCTCGGTCGCCGCGAGCGGTGTCCAGACGCTGGCCACCGCCGCCCTGGAGAAGGGCGAGAACGCCCTGATCGTCGCGGCGGCCGTCGGCGTCGGCCTCATCCCGATCGCCGCGCCGGACTTCTACCACGCCTTCCCCGAGGACCTGCTCGTCGTCCTGGACTCGGGTATCTCCACCGGCTGCGTGGTGGCCATCGTGCTGAACCTGGCCTTCAACCACTGGGGCCGGACGCCGGACGCGGAACCGGAGACGGAAGCCGCGGACAGCGAACAGCCGAAGGACCCGATGGCCCTGCCCGTCGCCCACTGACACACCGGTGCGCGTACGTGCACTGTTCGAAGGGGACAGTGCGTACGCGCACCGGGTACGGCCCGCGTCAGGCGATGTGGAAGCTCTCGCCGTAGACCTGCCAGTCCAGCGGCGGATCGAGATTCAGATTGCCGTTCCGCAGGAACACCCGCTGGGCCGTGTCCACCCGGCTGGTGTCCGAGTGGGCCTCCTCCTGCTTCATCGCCCAGACCCGGGCGTCCAGGAACGCGTCGAGGTAGGCCACCTCGTCGCCGCCCTGCGACGGCGGGCTCGCCTGGGCCAGTGCCCTCTCCCGGATCGAGCCGAAGCTCGTGCTGTCGCTGCCGCCGCCGTGCATCACGATGGCGTCGTAGTACGTGAACTGGCCGAGCGTGCCGAGCCCGTCGGCCTTGCCCTGGCGCACCGCCGGGTCGAAGTAGACCCGGTCGCGCTCGTCGTTCTGCGCCTGCTGGAAGGCGGGGTCCGACGCGGCCTCGGCCCAGTGGCCGGTGAAGCCGGGGTCCAGCCCCTCGTGCGAATCCGTGCCGTCCACCGCCCGCAGGGCGGGCAGGTACGAGGCCAGGACGTTGCCCGGCTTCCGCTCGTCGTACAGCTCCACCAGGTCGAGCATGTCCCCGGTGCCGGAGCAGAATCCGATGATGCCGGCGGTGTAGCCGCGGCCGTCACCGATGTCCTCGATGTAGCCGTACTGGGCCTTCCAGTCGAGCGTGGAGTTCTCCGCGCTGGAGACCAGCTGCATCGCGATGTCCTTCTTCGCGGGGTCGTCCAGTCCGGTCGCGGCTGCCTCCAGGTGTGCGGCCGGCGGCGTGGGGGCGCCGGCGTGAGCGGTGGCCGGAACCGCCGTGAAGGTCAGCCCGAGGGCCAGCACGGCGAGTCCGGCGGTGCGGATGAATCGGGTGGTGCGACGCGAGGTGCTGTTGTGGGGGTGAGGCACCGGTCCTCCCTGGGGAGTTCGTCGTTCCGATGTTCTGTTAGGAAGCTTTCCTATCAGGCTTCGGAGCGGGCCGTAACCCCTTGGCACCCGGTTGGCCGGAGGCTGTTCAGCCGCCGTCGATGCGGAAACTCTCCCCGTAGACCCTCCACGCCAACGGGGTCTCCAGCTGGAGCCTCCCCTCGCGTACGAAGACGCGTTGGGCGGTCTCCACCCGGCTGATGTCGCTGTGCGAGGGCTCCTTGCGGATCGCGGCCACCCGGGCGTCCAGGAAGGCGTCGAGATAGGCCTCCTCGTCGCCACCCTCGGAGGGCGGGTCGTTCTCGGCGAGGGCCTGGGCGCGTATCGTCCGGAAGCCGACCGTGCCGTCCGTATCGGCGTATCCGTGCATCACATAGGCGTCGTAGTAGATGAACTGCCCCAGGGCGCTGAGCCCGTCGCCCTCGGCGCGCTCCACCGCCGGGTCGAAGTACGAGCTGTCCCGCTCCGCGTCCTGCGCCGACCGGAAGGCCGGGTCGGCCGCGGCCTCGGACCAGGCCCCGGTGAAGGCGTCGCCCAGCCCCTCGTGCGAGTCGCTGCCGTTCACCGCGCGCAGCGCCGGCAGGAAGTCCTGGAGCGCGTTTCCCGGACGCTCCGCCGTGTAGCGCTCGACGACCTTCAGCAGATCGCCCGTGCCGGAGCAGAATCCGATGATGCCGGCGGTGTAGCCGCGGCCGTCGCCGATGTCCTCGACGTAGGAGTACTGGGCCTTCCAGTCCAGGGTCGAGTTCTCCGCGCTGGACACGAGCCGCATCGCGATGTCCTTCTTCGCCGGGTCGTCGAGCCCCTTCTCGGGGGAGCCGGAACCGGACCCGGAGCAGCCGGTCAGGACGAGGGCCGCGACGGCGGCGAGGGCGAGACGTCTGTGCTTCACGCACCAAGCGTGCCAGGCCGGGGGGCGGCGCCGGCCGGGGCGGGGCGCCTGTAGCGTTCGGGATATGGAAGATCAGTCTGTTGTGGATGTCGGCGAAGTACGGCTGGCGTACCGGACCTGGGGCGACCCCTTCGGGTCGCCCGTCGTCCTCTTGCACGGCCTCGGCGGCTCGTCCCTGAGCTGGGAGGCCGTCGGCACCCTGCTCGGCGAGGAGTGGCGGGTGTACGCCATCGATCTGCGCGGCCACGGCGAGAGCGACTGGCCCGACGAGTACGGCTTTGAGCAGATGCGGGACGACGTCCTGGAGTTCCTCGACGCCTGCGAGCTCGACCGGGTCGGTCTCGTCGGCCACTCGATGGGCGGGGTGGTCGCCTATCTGCTCGCCGAGGAGCACGCGGACCGGGTGGAGCGCCTGGTGCTGGTCGAGACCCCGCCGCCGTTCCCGGGGCAGCTGGTCGACGACAGCCGGTCCACGGGCCCGGTGGACTACGACGAGAACGTCGTGCCGGCCGTCCGGGCCCAGGTGGCCGAGCCGGACCCCCGGTGGGAGCAGGAGCTGGGGCAGATCGTCGCCCCGACGCTGATGATCGCCGGGGGCCCGGAGAGCAGCATGCCGCAGGGGAGGCTGGCCGACATGGCCTCGCTCATCCCCGACTGCCGGCTGCTCACCCTGGGCGGCGGCCACCATGTGCACAAGAAGCACGCGGACCAGGTGGCCCAGCAGATCACCGAGTTCTTCACCAGCTGAGCGGCCCCGGACCCCTGTTCGCCGGCCGCCCGCTCGACGCCGGCCGCCCGCTCGACGCCGGCCCCACGCGCGACGCCGTCAGTCGCCGGGCCGCCAGTCGGGCCGACGCCCGCTCAGTGCGATCACCCGGTCGGCCAGGGGCGCGTCGGCCGGGACGGGGACCGGCGGGCCGAAGATCGCGTCAGGACCGGACCTGTCGTCGTCCCCAGGTGCCAGCATCGCCTCCGACGAGCGCAGGCTCCCCTCGTCCGCCCGGAACTCCTGCCCCGTCGCCCTGGCCAGATCCCAGCCGTGCACGACCAGTTCGTTGAGGGCGACCATGCCGGCGACCTGCCCGGGAAGATCCACCCCGCCCGCCCGGGTCATGCCCTCCAGTGCGGCCGGCGAGCGCCAGGCCGCGACCAGCTCGTCCAGCAGGGGCGGCAGCGCCGTGCGCCAGTCGGCGGGCAGTGCGGGCAGGGCCGAGTCCGGCGGGGTACCGGTCGTCGGGCCCGATTTCTTGTGTGCCGCGTCGCGGAAGGCGACGGTGAGGCCCAGCAGGTGCCCGATCAGCTCCCGTACCGCGTAGTCGGGGCACGGGGTCGGACCGTCCAGCTGACGGTCGTCCACGGCGCGGATCAGCTCCTGGACCTGCCGCGCCGCCGGTCCGAGATCGATGCCGGGCGCGGTCGCGCTGTTCGTTTCCATACTCTTCGGACCCTTCCCGCGCCCGGAACTCATCGGGACATCGCGGAACGTTCCGGTCCGCCCTCTTGTCGGCGGCCCCGTCGGCATGGCATATAGGTCTGGACCATTGCTGTCGGATGGAAGGCATCACCGTGCAACGCCCCCACGCACGCACCGCGTTGGCCTGTTCTGCCACGCTGCTCCTCGCCGGTCTCACCGCCTGCGGCGGACCTGCGGAAGCGGACACCAAGAACCCGACAGCCCCCAGGGGAGTGACAGCCCAGGCCGGCAGCGCCTCCTCCGCGCACGTCATGTGGGAACGGGCCTCCGACAACGAGGGGATCACCGGCTACGACGTCTACCGCGAGGGGAAGAAGGCCGCCTCGGTGGACGCGACGAAGCTGATGACCGACATCGACGGTCTGACCGCGTCCACGGCCTACACCTTCACCGTCCGGGCCCGCGACGCCGCCGGAAACCTCTCCACCCCGAGCGCCGCGGCCGCCGTGACCACGCCCGCCGCCGCGCCCGCCGACGAGGAAGCGCCGACCGGACCGACGAAGCTGCGGGGCACGGCGGACAGCGGCCGGACGGTCACCCTGTCCTGGGGCGGCTCCACGGACGACGTGGGCGTCACCTCGTACGACATCTACCAGGAGGATTCCAGGATCCACAGCGTCCCGGGCGCGCGGACCACGGCCCGGCTCACCGGCCTGCGCCCCGGCACCGTCTACACCTTCACCGTCCGCGCCCGCGACGCCGCCGACCGTTCCTCGCCGGACAGCAACGCGCTCGACCTCACCACCCCGTCCGCACCGGGCGCCCCCGCGACCACGGCACCCACCGGACTGCGGACGGCGACGAAGGCGCAGGGTGAGGAGTACCTCGTCGACCTCTCCTGGGACCAGCCGGACACCGGCGGCACGATTCCCGCGTACCAGCTCTTCCTGAACGGAAAGCTGACCACCACGATCGTCTGGGGCGGCACACCGCCCGAGGGCCGGGCGACGTACCGGCTCACCCTGACCGACCCGCCCGGCACCCGGTACTCGCTCAAGCTCCGGCCCAAGCTCCCCGACGGGACATGGGGCGACTTCTCGGCCCAGCGCACGGTGGTGCTGCGCGGCTGACCGGAGGCCGGTCGCTCACGGTCCGCGCCAGAGGTTGGCGAAGGCCGCGTTCTCGATGGTCCTCCTCTGGCGTACGGCCTCCAGCTCCATCACCGCGTCGTGGACGGCGGCCACCACGGTCGTCACCGCCTCGTCGTCAAGACCGGGCTCGTCATCGGACCGGCCACCGTCGATGCCCACGGCGGAGGCGAGGGCGGCCAGCACGGGTTCCCTCGCGTCCCGGCGGTCGGCCGCCCGGCGGCGGCCCGGCGTATCGGCCGGTTCGACGCGTTCCGACCCGAAGGGCGACCGGCCGCTTCGCTTCCGCGTCAGCTCGCCGTCCTTCTCCAGACCGGCCTGGTACGCGGCCGAGAGGTCCTGGCCCCGGCGCCACAGCCAGTCGTCGATCCGCTCGTAGGGCGGTTGCCGGGTGAGTCCTGCCGCCGCGTCGCCGAGGAGCGCGTCGTCCGGCGTCCGCGGCTCACCCGGCACGATGCGGTCACCGTCCACGGTGACGGCCCCCGCACCGATGAGATCGATCAGCTCGGCCCCCGCGAGCGCGAGCGACAGGTCACCCTGCCCCACGGCGTGCTCCGGCCGCGGGTCCATGGTGATGATGAACAGGTCCTTCGCCGTGGTCATGAACGGCTCCCCTCGGAGGCATCGACAGAAGTACGTCCCCACCGGCCCCGTCCGGAGCTGGTGCGCGGCGAGGCGACCGTCACGATCAGTATCGCCCCCCAGGGGGCCAGCACGCTAAGGTACCGGCCCCCGGCGGCGGTGCCGGAGTCGGCGGAGGAGGCGGTCGGCATGAGAGGTGCGCGGGCTTCCCGGCGTGTGGTCACCCGGGGCCATGTCGTGCAGGGGGCCTGCGGGTTCTTCCTGCGGCACGGCACGGTGGACATGGACGCGCTCGCCCAGGACCTCGCGGTCAGCCGGGCCACCCTCTACCGCGTGGTCGGCAGCCGGGACGCGCTCCTGGCCGATGTGCTGTGGGAGCTGGCCGAACACCTCCTGGACCGGGCGCGGCGCCGGCGGACCCGGGCGGGTGTGGACGGTGTCCTGGAGATCACCCGCTACTTCGTCACGGCTCTGCGCGGCTCCGCCCCCTTCGAGGGCTTCCTGCGTGAAGAACCCGAGACGGCGCGGCGCCTGCTGACCGGCGGCTGCGTACACCGGCGGGCCGTCCTGGCCCAGCGCGGCATCCTCCTCGAAGCGGGGGAGAGGGACCGGCTCTGGCCCCGTTCCGGCATCGACGACCTGGCCTACCTCTATGTCAGGGTTGTCGAATCCACCCTGTACGCCGAGTTGCTGAGCAGCCGCCGGCCGGACCTCGCCCTGGCCGAACGCACTGCCCGCGCCGTACTCCAGCAAACCCGCCGAGCGTCACCGGGCGCGATCTGAGACCGCTGTCTCACCCTCGGTCCGGCCACTGGTGGGCCCGCCGGCACCGGCCGTAGTTTCCGACTCCGACGACGGCAACCCGGAGGACACGATGACCCGCTCCCAGCCGGCCCGGACGGGCCGGGCGACCTTACTCGCGGTGCTTCTCGCACTCGTCGGAACACTCGCCGCCCTGACGGCCCCGACGCAGGCCGCGACCGCCCCGCGCGCCACGGTCAATCCCGTGATCTTCGTACACGGCCAGGAGGGTTCGGCCCAGCAGTGGCAGTCCCAGGCCAAGCGGTTCTCCAGCAACGGCTACCGCGACGACCTGCTGTACGTCCACGAGTACGACACCTCCGTGGCGACCGACGACCACGCGGTCGCGGGGCTGGAGGCCTTGGTCGACTCGGTCCGGGCGCGCACAGGCGCGCAGAAGGTCGACATCCTGGCCCACTCGCGTGGCACGCGTGTGATGCACGCCTACCTCTCCGTGCCGGAGCGGGCGGCGGAAGTCGCCAAGTACGTGAACCTGGACGGCCGTACGGCCGCCGCCCAGCCGGGCGGGGTGCCCACCCTCGCCATCTGGAGCAGCCTCCAGCCGAACGGGTCGATCGGCGGGGCGCTCAACGTCCACGAGCCGGAAGCGAGCCACACGGAGAGCGCCACCTCCGCCGAGAGCTTCGCCCACATCTACGCGTTCCTCCGTGGCAGGCCGCCGCTCACCACCCGGGTGCTGCCCGAGCCGCACGCCTCCGTGGAGATCGCCGGGCGCGCCGTGCACTTCCCGCAGAACAAGGGGCTCGCGGGCCGCCTCGAGGTGTGGCGGCTCGACCCCGCCACCGGCGCCAGGGCCGGCCTCCTCCCGCAGCACGTCGTGCGGATCGGTGCGGACGGAGCCTTCGGACCGCTGGGAGTGAGCGGACGCGGACACTACGAGCTGGCGTTCATCCGCTCCGGCGAACGCACCAACCACTTCTACTTCGAACCCTTCGAGCGCGGCGACCGCTTCGTGCGCCTGCTCGTCTCCCCGCCGGGCGGCGTCGCCGACTCCATCGACACCTGCCCCGCGCACACGGCGCTCACCATCGTCCGCGCACGTGAGTGGCGGGCCGGAACGGCCGAGGACGACCGGCTCCGCATCGCCGGGACCGATGTCCTCAACGCGGCGGTCTCACCACAACTGCGCCAGATTCTGGGTCTGTTCGCGTTCGACAAGGGGTGCGACGGAGCCAGCCACCTCGACGCGGCGCTGCCACCCTTCGACCGCGTCCCCTTCCTGACGGCCACCGACCTCTCCCTTCCGGCCGACGCGCAGGCCCGTGGAACGATCCCCGTGACGGCGACGATGCGCGGGACCGGTGTGGACGAGACCATCGCCGTGCCCAACTGGCCCTCCGACAGCCACACCGTGTCGCTGCTCTTCAAGGACTACGCGGACATCCCGTCCGGCGGGTGAGCCGACAGGCCGTACGACGGTGAGCCGTAACCGGACCACCCGGCCCGGGAGCGGCGCACCGCCGTTTGTCAGGCGGCGAGCGCCGCCGGCTCTCCGAGCCGTGCGGCCGCCGTCCGCCAGGCGGCCGTCACCGCGCTGCGGGCCTGTTCGGTCCGGGCGGGACCATCCGCCGTCAACTCGACCGGCGCTCCGACGTGTACGTGCAGCTCCGGGCGGCGCAGCGGGGCCGTGAACAGCCCCGCCAGCTGCTTGGCCGTGCTCCCCGAGGTGACCCGGCGTGCGCCGGCCTGGCCCACGGGAACCACCGGGGCTCCGCTGCGCCGGACCAGCCGGGACAAGCCGCTGCGGAAGGCTTCGGGTGCCGCTTCCGCGGCGTCCGTCCGGTGCGGGAGGCCGCCCTCGGCGTAGATCAGGACCAGGCGCCCGCGCCCGAGCGCCTCCACGGCTCCGTCCAGGGCGTCCGCCGCACGCCGGTCGCCCCGGTGGACCGGGATGTGCCCTTCGAGGGCGAGCGCACGGCCGAGCACCGGGACGCGCCACAGTCCGGCGGTCGCCATGACGACCGGACGGACCCCGAGGCGGTGCAGCGCGGCGAGCACGACGGCGGGGTCGGCGAGCGACGTGTGGTTGGCGACGATGATGCTGCCGGGGGCGAGTTCGGCGCCCGCGTCGGTGGTGATCGTGAGGCGGCCGACGGCGGGCACCAGGGTGTCGGCGAGGCGGCTGAGCATGTCCGGTCTCCTGAGCTCGACGATGTCGATCCCCATCCTCGGCGGTGGGAGCGCCACGAGCCTGAGTAGCCGCACTCATCTTCCGCGGCCGGGTGCTCAGGGGCGGTCCGCGGCCCGCTGTCGTCCACCAGGGCTCAGCCCGCGACGTGCACCGTCTCGACCCACGGGGGAGGGGCCGGGGCGGACGGGCCGATGAGGGCGGCGACGAGCCGGCACGCCGGGGTCTCGTCCGGCCACGGCGTGAGACCGTCCGTCAGGACGACGATCACGTCCGGGCGTTCACGTGCCCCCAGCGCCGCCGTGATCCCGACCCGCATGTCGGTGCCACCCCCGCCGCCGAGCGTGACCTGTTCGGCGGACGTCACCCGGGAGACGGCCTGGACATCGGCGTCGCAGGCCAGGACCGCCACCCGGTCGCCCCGGATCCCCACCTCGCGCAGCACACCGGTGACCTCGGCGAGCGAGGCGGCGATCTCCGCCTCGCCCATCGACCCCGAGGTGTCGATCACGACCGCGACCCTGGGCAGCGGCCGCCGCAGACTGGGCAGCACGACGCCGCGCAGCGCCGCGCTCCGGCGGGACGGGCGGCGGTAGGTGTAGTCGACCGCCCCGGCGGCCCAGGCGGCCGCTTCCCGTACGGCGCCCGCGAGTACCTGCCGCCAGTCGACCGTGGGCTCGAGGATCCCGTCCGCCCAGCGCTGCCAGCCACCGGGCAGGGCGCCCCTGGCACGCACATGGGCGCGCATGGCCTCCGCCGTCGCGCGCCTCAGCGCCTCCGCCTCGACCGGCCCGACCACCGTCGCCTCCGTACGCCCGCCCGACTCCCAGGGGGACGGCTGCCCATGGGCTCCCGACCCGCAGTCGTGGGTGGCGGGGAAGGGCGGCAGGGCGGACAGGTAAGCCTCGAAGAGCTGCCCCTCCGGAAGGCCGAAGAGGCGCGGCTCCAGCCGCCCCGCGGGCAGGGGCAGTCCGTCGGCGATCAGGTCGTCGTTGATCTCGCAGTCCTGTGCGACGTTCACCCGGTGCCGGTCACGCTGCTCCGCCGCCGGCAGCAGCTCAGCCCGCCCGTGGTGGTCGCGCAGCAGGTGCGCCACCTCGTGCACCCACACCGCCGCGAGCTCGGCCACGGGCGTCCGCTCGACGAAGCGGGGCGAGACATAGCAGCGCCAGTGCCGGTCCACGCCCATGGTCGGCACCTCGGCGCTCTCCACCACGGTCAGGGCGTAGAGCGCCGACGCGAGGTAGGGGCGGTCCGTGGCTGCCCGGTATCGCGCCGCGAGCAGCTTCGTGGTGTCCAGGTCAACCACCGTGCGGCAGGGCGCCGGACTGCCGCAGCAGGTCCAGGAATCCGTCGATGCCGGGCGGTACCGGCCAGTCGAGGCTGCGCATACCCGCCAGGTCGACCGCGGCCCGGGCGGCCACGTCGGGCACACCCGCGTCCACGGCCTTCGCCAGCACGGCCCACCCCGCCTCCCAGCGCTCACGGGTGAGATCACCCTGGACCGCGGCGACGACCGCGATCAGGAAGGCGAGCTGCCGGTCCCCACGCCCGGGCAGCGAGAACGCGTCAGGGTCGGCGAGTACGCGATCGGGGTCGGGCAGGTCCAGGTGCTCCAGGTAGGACAGCAGCTCGATGCCGGCACCGTCCCCGACCGCACCGGTGAGCACGGCCGCGACAGCCTCCCGCCCCGCCCCCGCCGCGTAGCCCGTGGCCAGCAGCCGCAGGGCCATGTCCCAGGTCCTCGGGGACGGCCATGCCCGGCCCCTGCTCTCCGCGTCGGCCGGGATGTGGTGGACCAGGCCCGGCCGCGCCGTCAGGAACCCGGACACCGCACCCCGGGCCCGCGCCGCCGCGCCCGGCACCCTGGCAGGATCGACGACCGGCACATTCAGGTCGGGCCATGTCCCCGCCATGCCGCGGGCGACGGTGCGCGGGTCGTGCGTCCACCGCAGATGGACGAAGCGGTTGGCGAGCGGCGGGCTGAGATGCCAGCCGTCCGCCGCGCTCGACGGAGGGTTGGCCGCCGCCACGACGCGTACGGCTTCCGGCAACCGCAGGCTGCCCACCCGCCGTTCGAGCACGACCCGCAGGAGGGCCGCCTGCACCGCGGGAGGCGCCGACGACAACTCGTCGAAGAACAGCAGGCCCCGGCCGGCGCGGGCGAGCCGGACCGCCCAGTCGGGTGGCGCCATCGGTACACCCGTCACCGCCGGATCGTCCCCCACGACCGGCAGCCCGGCGAAGTCCGACGGCTCGTGGACGCTCGCGATGACCGTCTCGAGCTCCAGGCCGAGACCGGCGGCGAGCTGCTCCATCCCGGCGGACTTGCCGATCCCGGGCTCGCCCCACAGAAGTACCGGCTGATTGGCCGTCACAGCCAGCGCGAGCGCCTCCAGTTGCGGACTGTCGGAGGGCTCGGTGCGGGTGGTGCGCAGCCGCCGGTTGAGCTCGTCGGCCGCGTCCAGCGGTCCGGGGGCGACGGGGGCGGGCCGGGCGGTGGTGGTCACTGTTCCTCGTCCTTCTCGGCGTTCTCGATCCATTTGGCGTACCACGCCGACCCGATGCCCGGGTGCTCGGCGACCACCCGCTCGCGCAGGAAGTCGAGCTCCCCGCGCTTGTACCTCCGGATCATCTGGGCCAGCGAGAGCTCCGTCGCGTCGGTCACGTCGATCCGGGCACCGGCGTCGAGCAGGGCCCGCACCAGCGCGGTGGAGCCCCGCTCGCTCACCGCGACGGCCAACGGGGTGCGCTCCATGTGGTCACGGGCCTCCAGGTCGAGTCCCGCCGCCAGCAGCCGGGGCAACAGAGCCTCGTGATCGAGCAGGGGCAGGACGTGCAGCAGGCTCCGCCGTCTGCCGTCCTTCACCCGGAGGTCCACGCCCGCGGCCAGCATCTCGAGAACTCCTGCGGTGTCCCCGTGCTGGGCCCGCTGGAACAGCTCCTGGCGCTGCTCCCGCAGCGCCCTCGGGAGCCGCCCCGTTCCCGACGTGACGGAGTGCTCCGCCGCGAAGCAGCCGGCGACAGCGCCTCCGAACGCCCGCATGGCACTCTCGCGTTGCCGCTCCTCCTCGGTGTGCGGGGACCGGAGCGCGCCGTCCCGGAAGGCGACTTCGTGCCACTCACCGCGGCACCTCACCCGCACGGGACGCGGCGCGGAGGGGCCCGGCGGGCCGAACGGCCCTTCGAGGGAGGGGAACAGAGCACGCGCGACCAGCGGATGCAGCCACCCCGGCGGCATGGCGCCGACCCGCAGCAGGTCGAGGTCGGGGAGACGGCGCCAGGCCGCCTCCGGGAGGGAGGGGGGCTCCGCGGCCGGCCTCCTCGACTCGACGACGCGGGCCCGGAGCCGTCCGCCGCCGCTGTGGTCCGTGAGGTCCAGCAGGATGTACCCCCGGTAGAAGTTCGCGATCAGGAAGCGCTCCCTGCCGCTCGCGGCTGTGGCGCGCCGCACGGCGGACTCCAGCCGGGGGATGTCGATCGCCGTCCGGCGGACGATCTCCTCGCCGTCCACGTGCCGCCACGATCGCTCGGACGACGGCAGGGCGGGATCCCAGTCGACACCCGCGGCGGCGAACGCCTCGGAGACCTTGCCCTCCTGGTGAAGCAGAGTGACCCGTTCCGCCCGGGCCGCCGCGTCGTTACCGGGTGCGGCGAGTTCCTCGGGGGTGAGCGGCGTGCCGTCGTCGTGGAAGAAGGGGATCCGGCCGCCGCCACCGACCGCGGCCCGGAGACCGTCCGTGTGCCGCGCGTCCCACAGGTGGCGGACCGACCGCCAGTCCTCGACACGGACGGCGAACACACCCGGAGAGGTCTCGCCGGGCACGGCACCGAAGCGCAGTGCGAGCCGCTGCGGGCCGTCGGCCATCGGAGGCGTACGCAGATGGAGATACGGCGCCACGGACAGCCCGGCCCCGTAACCCGCCAGGACGATGGTGCGGTCGGTGTCGATCGTCGAGCGGCCCCCGAGGATCCGGGGCAGGTGCCAGCGCACCAGGTCGGGCACGAGGTGGTGCAGGTCCGACACGAGGGACGCGGCCACGACGCTCCCGTACGAGGCGGCCACCTCGGCCGGGTCGAAGGCCACGTCGACCCCTGCCACCGCGAGAGCACCCCGCCAGTCACCGGCCAGCCGCCGTTCCGTGGCCCGCTCGATCACCCGGCGGGGCACGGCGTACCGACGGACCCGCCGCAGGCCGGCCACCTCCTCACTGGAGATGAACCGCTTCTCGGGACCACGCCTCACCGGTAGACGCTCCGTATCGCGCGGAGATCCGCGTGGGCGCCGGCATCGGGACGCAGGCGCGCGGTGAAGGACCGCTTCACCTTGCGGGGGAGTCCGGGGCCGAGGCCCACGTACTCCAGCCGGGAGTCCGCGCCGACAGCGCCCAGCAGTTCCTTCGCACCCCGGCCGGTCAGTCCCGTGTGCGCCAGTTCGAGGCGTCGCAGCGGGCTGCCGGGGAGGGCGGCGGCCAGCGCGTGGGCCCCCGCGTCGCCGGTCGCGTTGCCGGTCGCCCCGAGGCTGCGCTGCGACAGCGGGCGTCCCAGGTCGAGTGCCTCGATCCCGCCGAGCGCGTCGGCCAGGGCTGACGCCCCGGCAGGCCCGATCCCGTTGCCGCCGAGGCCGAGCCGCACCGGGCGCGCCGGGTCGGCCGCGGTGGCGAGCTCGGCGGCCCCGGCGTCGCCGAGGTGGTTGGCCGGCAGGTACAGCTCCCGCACCCCAGTCTCACGGATCAGCGCGGCAAGAAGCGGTGCGGACTCCGCACCGAGCCCGTTGCCGCCGAGGAACAGCCTCTCCAGGGGCTGTTCCCGGGTCCGGAGCACGTCGAGCAGGACCTCCAGCGCGGCGGCAGTGATCCCGCTGTTGACGAGGTCCAGGGTGCGCAGGACGGTGTTGCGGGCCAGCATCGGCGCGAGCGCCCGTACACCCGCGTCACCCAGCGGATTGCGCTTCAGCCAGAGGGCCCGGACGGTGCTGTCCGGGCCGAGCGCCCCGGCGAGCACGGCGGCGCCCTCGGCCCCGATGCGATTGCAGCCGAGATAGACGGTCCGCAGCCCGTGCCCGCCCAGCCGCAGTGCGTCCGCGACCGAGCGCGCGCCTTCGTCCCCGAGGGAGTTGGTGCCGAGGAGGACATGCGTGGCGTGCGGCGACCGCGCGAGCGCGGGCATCACCCTGGCCGCACCGGAGGCCCCGAGCCCCTGCTTGCAGAGATCGACACGCCCGTCGCCGCGCAGGGTCCCCAGCGGGAACACTTCGTCCGCCCCGACCGGCGGCTCCGCGGCGAGGCGCGTCACCAGCGGATCCAGCAGCGCCGTGTCGGCGAGCGGGATGTCAGGGTGTTCGATCGCCGGGCAGCGCACGGGCATCGGCTGCGACATCACAACTCTCCAGTCCCTCGCCGGCTCACCCGGCCGGAGCGGACACCGCGTCCCCCGCCGCCCGGCATGCCGACGCCATCACTCCAAAAACAGGTGGCAAGACCGGCCGGATTCGAACCGGCGTCCTCCAGCTCGATGCGTGGGCGCGACGACCTCTGCGCTACAGCCTTGCCGTGCGTGATCATAACGGCGCCCGGTTCGGCGTCGCACGCCGGTACGTGGTGCCTCGAACTCGCCACACAGTTAGGCCGGAGGCCGCACCCACGGAGCGAAGCGCTGACCAGGGGCCGCGTCGTCCCGCCAGTATCTGAGGACGGTCCCGGGCACGATCTCGACGGCGCCGTCCTGCTCGGCCATGCCCAGTCCGTCCAGCGTCAGCGGCGTGTGCTCATCGGCAGTCGAGATCTGTCTCGCCGCGCCACCACCACGAAGCCGTACTGGGCCACCGGCAGGGCCGGTCTCTAGTGCGAGCCGACACGAGAATCAGCTGAGCCTGGGTGACGAGGCAGGACGGATTTTCGATGGCGGCAGCCGTCCCCCACAATCAGGCAGCGATCTCCCCTCGTGGCACCACGGGCCCGTCATGCCCGCTTCAGGCCGTCACCGCCACAGCCCGCAGGGCCGGGGCCGCAGGCATGAGGGCGACGCTATAGGAAGCACACAGGAACCATCTCCCTGTCGAGGAGGCACGTAGTTGGAAGGAAGGCTGGCCATGACGGTCGAAGCGCGCGGCGAGGTCGAAGAGTTCATCCTGGGGGATCGGTTCTCCTGCCTGGCGGGACGGTCCGTCTGGCGGCGTGGTGGCATTGCCCATCGGCACCACGACATCCTCGGGGGAGAGGAGTCCGCCCGGCTCATGGCGCTCGACCTTGCCGAGTTCGTGGAATCTGCGGACTGGAGTGCTCGGACGTTCAGCAGTTTCATCGCGACCTTCGAGCAGCCTCGCGGAGTGGACGAGGAGCAGTTCGAGGCACTCCTCTGGACACAGCCGCAGTATGTAGGACCGGCTGGCGGACAGAGTACGGAAACAGGACATCAAGCTGCAGGGCGACATCAACCCCAACCTGCACGAGTACGAACAGGTCTCCGAAGCCCGTCGCTACTCCGGCCGCGCCAAGCCGGCCGACTGGGAGTGCCCCTTCGCCGCCCACGCGCCCGAGTCGCAGCAGTCGGAGCGAGAGCTGACGGTCTCGGGCTCGGGCGCCTGAGGGGCAACGCGCGCTGATCGAGAGGGTGTACGCCGACGACGGCCCGCATGGCGCACTCGCCGGCGGGCCGTCCGAAGGCCTTGACGCCGTACGTCAGGTGCGGGAGAACGGCGCCCAGCCGGCGATCTCGAAGCCGCTACCCTTACGGCGCATTTCGAACGCACCGTGACCGGGCAGGTGTGCGGGGAGCACGAGCGCGTTGTGATCGGCCGCGTGCGCGAACATCCGGGCCCGGCTGGCGCGGGCGCCGTCCTCGTCCTCCTCGAAGCAGCTGTTGATGTGCGGCTCGTGGACCTGGATGGCGCCGTGCAGCAGGTCGCCGGCGAAGATCGCACGGTCGCCGGCGGATTCCAGATGAATGATTGAGGAGCCCGGAGTGTGCCCGGGGGCGAGTGCCAGGCGGAGGTTGGAGTCGATGGTGTGGGACTCGTCCCACGTCTTGACCAGTCCGGCGTCGATCACCGGGTCGACGCTGTCCTCGTAGACGTTCTGGTTGCCGCGGCCGAACATGGTGTTGGGCAGGTTCTCCGGCCTCCAGTACTCGAAGTCACGCAGCGGCATGAGGTAAGTGGCATTGGGGAAGGTGGGCACCCAGTCCCGGCCCTCCAGGCGCGTGTTCCACCCGACGTGGTCGTCGTGGAGATGTGTGTTGATGACGATGTCGACGTCCTCGGGTCGGACGCCCGCCGCCGCGAGATTGGCCAGGTAGCCGGTGTCCAAATAGGACCAGATCTGCTGATAAGGCCGGTACTTTGCGTTGCCCGCGCCCGTATCGATCAGGATGACCCTGCCCTCGCTGCGCAGTACCCAGCTCTGGGTCGCGGCCCGGGTCAGATCGCTCTCGGCGTCCCAGTGGTGCGGGTCCAGCAGGGCCCCGTGGCGCTGCCACTCCTCCCGCTTGCTGTTGGGGAAGAAGACGTCGCTGGTCATGGGCGTGGTGTCCGAGAACTCCATGACGCGGGAGATCTCGACGTCACCGAGTTCGATGGTGGTGACACGCGGAGCGGAGGAACTGTCTGCCTGCGGCGACCCGGGCAGAGGTGTGGTGGACATGCGGCTCCTTCGAAATGGTTTCCGGCGGCTCCCAGCTTCGGCTCGGTGGGGCGGAAGCGGTATCGGACACCTGACTGAAGTCCACGCCCGGTCCTCAGCGACGGTATGTAGCATTGCGCCGTGTCCGGAGGGGGCGGCCGACAACAGACACCAGCGGCTCGGAGATGTGATGGACGGACTCGCCCAGGGCTCAGGTGACAGCGGTCGAGCGTCGTATGCACCTTTCGCGGATGCCGCTCACCCATCGGAACTACGTGAGATCGCCGAGGCGGTCACCGGCCCCGGCCCCGGGACGACGATCCTCCTGAGCGGGATGCCGGGGATCGGCAAGTCCACGCTCCTGGAGCAGGCCGCACAGCATGCGCGGGCTGCCGGTCACCGAGTGCTGCGGGCGGTCGCCGGCCCCGCGGAAGCCGCCCTTCCTTTCGCCACTCTTCACCAGCTGCTGCGCCCGGTCCGTGACGCGGTCACCGAGCTTCCGGTGCGGCAGCGCGCGGCCCTTCAGGGAGCTTTCGGCCTGGGGGAGACGGGCGATCCGCCCGACCCGATGCTCCTCGGTGTCGCTGTCCTCACTCTCCTGTCCGAGCTCGCCACCGAGGCGCCGGTCCTGGCGCTCCTGGACGACGCACAGTGGGCGGACCGCGCCTCGCTCGATGTGCTCGCCTTCGTGGCCCGGCGGATCGGCGAGGAACGCGTGTCGCTGCTGATCGCCGCCGAGAACGGGGACTCGCTCACCGGCTTCGACGCCCACCGGTCGGCCCTCGAGCTCGGGCCCGTCGAGCCCGCGGTCGCGGAACGGCTGCTGGACCGACAGCCCCGGCCGCCGGTCGGTGAGGCGCGCAAGCGCGTTCTCGACGAGAGCGAAGGCAACCCGCTGGCCCTCGTGGAACTCGCAGGCACGGTCGCCTCCGAGGGCGAGCCGGGGGCCGGCGGCGCCGCGCCGGCCATCGCGACCCGGCTGGTGCGCCGGTGGGGGGACCGGCTGACGGAGGTGGGGCGGCCCGCCCGGCACTGTCTGCTGGTGCTGGCGCTCTCCGCCGCCGACCCCGCTGAGCCCGTTCTGGCTCTCCTGCCCGAGGCGAGCGACCAGATGTGGGCGACAGCGGAGAGTGCCGGTCTCATCCACCGCACCGGCGGAGGCATCTCCTTCCGGCATCCCCTGGTCCGCTCGGCCGTCCACCAGGCAGCGTCCTTCGACGAGCGACGTGCCGCCCATCTGGCCCTGGCGGACGCGTTGAAGGAGGACCCCGACAGACGAGCCTGGCACCTGGCGGCCATCACGACAGGGCCCGACAAGGACGTGTCGGCGGCACTGGAACACGGCGCACACAGAGCGCGGCGCCGAGGCGGCTACGCCGAAGCCGCGCGCGCACTGGAGCGTGCCGCCGAGCTCAGCGTCGATCGTGCGGACCATGTCCGGCTGATCGCCTCCGCGACGGAAATGGCGGTCATGACGGGGCAGCTGGCCTGGGTGGAACGGCTGGCCGCGCTGACCCGCGTCTGGACCGATGACCCGGTCCCACTGGCCGTGGCCGCGCTCCAGACCGGGCGGATCATGGCTTTCACCACCTCTCACACCGCGGCGTTCCGACAGCTGATCGCAGCAGCACGGCAGTTGACGGCCGACCATGCCGAAGGCGCGCTGCAGGCACTCTCCGCAGCGGCCGTGGTTCGCTTCTACTCGGGTGAGGAATCCCAGCGCGACGAGATCGAAACCCTCCTGCCCGGCATATTGGACGGCTCGCCCGCCGACTCGCTCCCGTTCACCGCTCGCTGGCTCACGACGGTGGCCGGCACCCTCGACAGCGCCGGCCTGGGACCAGAACTGCCTCATCTGATCGCTACTGCTGAGCAACAGCCCGAGCGCTTGCATCTGTTGGGAGTCGCGGCGTGGATGCTGGATGAAACCGGTCTCGCGATCCGGAGCTTCGACGCGTCGTTCGCACTCTGGTCGTCGAGAGGTCCCCTGCCCGACGGCCTGGGCGGCGTGGCCGCCATGACCTACCTCGAACACGGCCGTTGGGTACGAGCCCAGGCGCTCTGTGCCGAACTGGCCGCTGTCGCGGACACCTACGGACTCGACCACGCCGCCGCGTGCGCGGCCTCCGTGGACGCCATGGCGCTGGCTCTGCGCGGGGACACCGCGCGTGCACGCGAACAAGCCGCCCGCGCGTGGTCGCTGATCGATCCCTCGGAGAGCCGGGCAGTCGCGGTCCACACACATCGCGCTCTGGGAATCGCGGCAACCGCCGCAGGGGATCACGAAGGCGCCTACGCCCACTTCCGCGCAGCGTTCGAAGCCGACGGCAGACCGGTGCATTACCAGGCTTCCACGGCCGCACTGCCGGAACTCGCGGCGGCGGCTGTGCGCAGCGGACACCACAGGCAGGCAGCCGACGTCATCGAGTACGCGACCCGCTCGGCAGACAGCCGGTCCACACGGGCCCGGGCGCTCCTGCTTCACAGTCGGGCACTGCTCGCCGACCCGGACCAAGCGAAGACGCACTTCCGGGCGGCCTTGGCGCTTTCCACACCTTCCGACCGGCCCTTCGAACATGCGCGGATCCTGCTCGACTACGCGGAGTGGCTGCGCCGCCGCCGTCGCATCGCGGAGGCCCGCCCGTTGCTGACCGAGTCCCTCGACGTCTTCCGTCGGCTGGGCGCCCGTCCCTGGGCGGCACGGGCCCAGGCCGAACTACGGGCGACCGGCACACAGGTGGCCGCGGCGGAGCCGGATGCCTTCCTCGACCTCACGCCGCAGCAACAGCAGATCGCCCACCTGGCGGCGCGGGGCCTGACCAACCGTGAGATCGGCGAAATGATCTTCCTGTCGCCCCGCACGGTCGGCTCACATCTGTACCGGGCATTTCCCAAACTCGGGATCACCGCACGCTCCCAACTGCGGGACGTGCTCCTCCCCACGCGCGGCAAGCGCCGGCTCCCGGACCGGTGAGGCCCGGGGGCCGGCGCTCTGTCCCGGTTCGGCTCAGCCCAGCTGCTCGTACGCCGGCAGCGTCAGGAAGTCCGCGTAGTCCTCGTCCAGCGAGACCGTGAGCAGCAGGTCGTGGGCCTGCTGCCACTTGCCGGACTCGAAGATCTCGTCGCCGATCTCCGCGCGGATGGCGTCCAGTTCCTCGGCGGCGACCTTGCGGGCCAGGTCGGCGGTGGCGTGTTCGCCGTTCTCGAAGACCACGTCCGCGTTGATCCACTGCCAGATCTGCGAGCGCGAGATCTCGGCGGTGGCCGCGTCCTCCATCAGGTTGAAGATGGCGACCGCGCCCATGCCCCGCAGCCACGCCTCGATGTAGCGGATGCCGACCGCGACCGCGTTGCGCAGGCCGTCGTACGAGGGCTTCGCGTCCAGCGTGTCGATGGCGATCAGGTCGCCGGCCGCCACGGAGACGTCCTCGCGCAGGCGGTCCTTCTGGTTCGGCCTGTCGCCGAGGACCGCGTCGAAGGACGCCATCGCGATCGGGACCAGGTCCGGGTGCGCGACCCAGGAGCCGTCGAAGCCGTCGCCGGCCTCACGGTCCTTGTCGGCCTTGACCTTCTCGAAGGCCACCTTGTTGACCTCGGCGTCGCGCCTCGACGGGATGAAGGCCGCCATGCCGCCGATGGCGTGCGCGCCGCGCTTGTGGCAGGTGCGGACCAGGAGTTCGGTGTACGCCCGCATGAACGGGGCGGTCATCGTGACCAGGTTGCGGTCCGGCAGGACGAACTTCGAGCCGCCGTCGCGGAAGTTCTTGACGATGGAGAAGAGGTAGTCCCAGCGGCCCGCGTTGAGCCCGGAGGCGTGGTCGCGGAGCTCGTAGAGGATCTCCTCCATCTCGTACGCGGCGGTGATCGTCTCGATCAGGACGGTCGCGCGGACCGTTCCCTGCGGGATGCCGACGTAGTCCTGGGCGAAGACGAAGATCTCGTTCCAGAGGCGTGCCTCCAGGTACGACTCGGTCTTCGGCAGGTAGAAGTACGGGCCCTTGCCGAGATCGATCAGACGCTGCGCGTTGTGGAAGAAGTAGAGGCCGAAGTCGACCAGCGCGCCGGGCACCGGGGTGCCGTCGAGCTGGAGGTGGCGCTCGTTCAGGTGCCAGCCGCGCGGGCGCGTGACGACGGTCGCGAGTTCCTCGGCGGGCTTGAGGGCGTACGACTTGCCCGACTTCGGGTCGGTGAAGTCGATGTTCCGGGTGTACGCGTCGATCAGGTTGAGCTGGCCGGTGATCACGTTCTCCCACGTGGGGGCGGACGCGTCCTCGAAGTCGGCGAGCCAGACCTTCGCGCCCGAGTTCAGGGCGTTGATGGTCATCTTGCGGTCGGTCGGACCGGTGATCTCCACCCGGCGGTCGTCCAGCGCGGCCGGGGCCGGCGCGACCTTCCAGGTGTCGTCCACACGGACCGCTTCCGTCTCCGGCAGGAAGTCCAGTGTGGAGGTGCGGGCGATCTCGGCGCGGCGCTCGCCTCGGCGGGCGAGCAGCTCGTCACGCCGGGGCGTGAACCGCCGATGGAGCTCGGCCACGAACGCGAGGGCCGCATCGGTCAGGACCTCGTCCTGCCTCGGCAGGGGCTCGGCGTCGACGATGGCCAGCGGGGACGGCGCTGGTGCGGACATGAGCTGTCACTCCTTCAGCGGGTGGTACGGCGGCATCCCACGGCCGCCGGGACGCCCAGGACGGCACGGGGTGCCAGGGCTCCGAGATACGGCCATGGGTACCGCCGAGGAACCGGAAGCGGAACCATGGGCTTCTGATCAGTGGATATTAGTTTCCTCATGGTGGAAGTTCAATGGTTTGTTGATGTCGAGATTCTCCGGGTCGACAGACGTGCCGCTCCGGCGGCGCGGCGTGCCAGGTCCGGTACGGTCCGTTCACTCCAGGTGCGTCAGGTCCTCCGCCGTGTCGATGTCGTACGCCTGAGCCACATCCGAACACTCGACGAGCGTGATCGCATCGCGATGCGCCCGCAGGTACGCCCGCGCCCCCTGATCACCTACCGCGGCCGCGGAGATGTCCGCCCACCGGTCCGCCCCGAACAGCACGGGATGGCCGCGCTCCCCGTCGTACGCCGCAGCCGCCAGCGACGCCCGGGAGCGGTACGCGGAGCGCACGCGCGCCACCGCCTCCGTCCCGATGCCCGGCTGGTCGACCAGGAGCACGAGGGCCGCGTCCACGTCCGAACCGACGAGGGCGCCCAGGCCTGCCCGGAGCGAGGAACCCATTCCCTCCTCCCATGACGGGTTAACCGTCACCGCGCACGCCGAGAGGTCCGCCAATGCCTGCACCTCCTCGGCCGCGGCCCCCAGGACGACACGGACGGGTCCGCACCCGCCGTTACGCAGCGACCGCACCGCGTGCTCGACAAGGGGGCGCCCGCGGTGTTCCAGCAGGGCCTTCGGCCGGCCGCCGAGGCGACGGCCACCGCCGGCGGCGAGCAGCACTCCGGCGATTACGGGGATCGGATGTGTGTGAGCCATGTGCCCTGGATACCACTGAGACATGTGTACCGGCGGAGTGGCTGTCACACCCCGGAGGTAGCCTGATTCCTTGTCCGCACAGTGGCGCCCGCCACCTCCGGTGGCGTTAACTTGCGGACGGCCCCAGGCACTTGACCGCCGCCCGGGGCCAGGTCGACACACCGGCACAATGATGTGCGAGGGGGAGTGCTTTGTTGCGAAGCGTGGGGCAGGAGCGGTTGACCGGGAGCGGCGAGGACCCGAGGGTGACGGAGCTGCGTACGGCCGTCTCCCGGCTCCGCCGCGAACTCGCCGGACATCCCGCCGAGTTCCCGGACCGGGGTATCGCCGAGGACGAGCTGGCCGCGCTGGACGCCATGGCAGGCAGCGGTAGGCCGGAGATACCCAGGCTGCGCCGTTCGCTGCTGCTGGTCGCGGGGGCGATCGGTTCGGTCAGCGCGCTGGCCCCGGGCCTCCGGGATGTACGGGTCGCCGTCGAGCTCTTCGGGGAGCCGCCGCGCCGCCACCCGTGACGCCGGGGGCGCGCTCCCGCCGCTGCCGCTCCTTCGCCGCCTGGATCTCCAGCTCCTCCCGGATGCGGCGCTCGGTCTGTCCGACCTGCCGGCGCAGCCAGTCCAGTAGCACCCGGGTCTTCTCCGAGTCGCTGATGCTGTCGGAGTGCGGGGTGCCGTCGGGCTGTGCTCAGTCCTCCCGGTCCCAGGTCCGGAGGACCGCCAAAGCGTACGCGACGCGGATGTCCAGGCTCGGGGCGACGTAGCGGTAGGTCCTGCTGATGCCCCGGTAGTCCAGGACCGTGCCCGCGCCCGCGGTGCGCCAGCGGGTTCGGGCCGGGCTCCGGAAGGTGTTGTCGTCCGCGGTGCCGTCGAAAAGCGAAAAGACCATCATGCAGAGCGCGAAGAGGAGCCAGATCGGAGCGGTCACCACGTAGAACAGCCACGCGCACCAGGTGCCGACCTGACCTGTCACCGACCGAGGCGAACCGGTGAACCGTGCCGACCACCGGACGCGCCGGGGCCAGGGCAGGATGCGGGCGCCGCGGCGCTCGACGCGTGCTGCGGAGGAGCCATCGGCCGAGCAGACCTCGTACACGTCCGGGGCGACTGGACGGACCGAACACCACAGGCTGCCGTCCAGTCCGTGGTGTATCCAGAATGGCGGGGCGGGTGCCCGGCTGCCGGAGCGTTCGGCGGCACGGGAGGCGCACACCCGCGCGAGCGGAGCGTCCTCGGGCCGCGGCGCTGTGGACAGCCGGATCGTTGCGATCATGTCTGCGTCGGGCGGCAGGTGGGCCGGTCGCGGTTCCGGCACGGGAACGGGGTTGACCCTGGAGACCAGGAACGTGTGTGTCGTGTTGTCCACGGTGTTATCCAAACGGGTTGACGTCGGAGAGGTGACCGAGCACGTCGCCGGCCGACTCCCGCGCCTTGTCGATTTTTTCGTGGATCTTCTCCGACCCGTACTCGATCGGGTCGGAGGCCAGGCGCACGCCTTCCTTGTACAGATTTTTGGCGCCGGTGACCGCCTCGTAACCGCGCGCTGTCCAGGACCGGGGGTCTATGTAGCGGCCGACCGTCTCACCGGCGTCGTCCACGATCGGCCGGACGGAATCCGCGAGCGCGGGTATGCGCCCCAGCGGAGTGCTTTCGATCAAGTGAGGCATGACCTTCTGAAAGCCGATGTCCGTCAGTCCCGCGCCGGCCCTGTACAGGTTGCGGTCACCGAACTCCTTGGCCACAGCTACCTGGAACCGATCCGCCAGGGTGTCCGCGGTGACGTGGATCGCGTGCGCTTTGCTGCCGAGAGCGCTCACGTTCCGCATCGCCCACTCCTCGGCGTCGTCGCCGAGTTTCGCCGTTCTTCCGACGTGCGCGATGACGTCGCCCGCCCGTTTCCAGGAGTCGGCCGCCTTCGCTCCGAAGTCCAGCACGTTCATCGGGATTTTGACGCCCTTCAAGGCTCCCTTGCCGAGCTTACCGACCCTGAGAAGGTCACCGAACGGAACGAAGCCGACCAGGTCGAGGCCGATGTCCAGAGCGTTGCCCTTTTTCGCACCGGCGGCCCAGCCGACGCCATGGGCGGCGAGGGCGCCGGCGTTGAGCGCCATGCCGATTCCCTCGAAGACGATGGCGCCGACGATGGTCTCGGAGAATACGACGGCGAGGATGTCGCACGCGGCGCTGGCGTAACCGAGCCAGTCCCCGATCTTGTAAATCGTGTCCGCGTGCTCCTTGACCCAGTTCCAGAGGTCGTCGGCCAGGCTCTTGATCTTGTCGCCGAGGCCAGCAAGGAGGTCGCCGAGCTTGTCGAGCAAGGACTGGTCGGGCGCGATCTCGGCGGCTTTGCGGATGATCGCAGCGGCTGCGCGGGCCCTCTCGTCGTGAGAGGTCAGCAGATCCCGCGCCTTCTTGATGACGACGCCCAGTGCCGCTCGGGCGTCGGTCACTCGCTTCGCCGCGTGATCCAGACGCTCTTGTGCGTTGCGCAGCTCCGCCGGCGTGTCGAAGGTTTGGCCCACTAGTTGCAAGTCGGGGCTGCTCTGCGCCTGCGCCAGGGTCTTCCGGGCGTCTGCGGCCTCCTCTTCGTACCTGCGTGCGAGAACTTGGAAGTCTCGCAGGTGTGAGTCCCAGGTCTTCAGCGCGTGCGCGGCGTCCGTCAGCGAGGTGTGTCCGTCGGCGAGGTACTTCGGCAGGGTGCCGGTCTTCTTGGCAAAGGCGGACGCGGCATCGCCAACCCAGGCTCCGTCTGCCTTGCCCAGCCGGGTCAAGGTGCTGTGGGCGTCGTGGAGTTGCCTGCTGGCTCTGCTGAGCGAGGTGACCAGTTGATGCACCGAGGAGGGCGCACCGGGAGCAGGATCAAAGCCGAGCGCGTCGTACGTCTGGGTACTCATGGGGGGCTCCTCGACGCGGTCAGTAGGCACTGAAGGGGGAAGGGGCGGAGAGCACAGTCGTCTCGGCTGCCTCCGGCTGATTGCTCGCTCCGAAGACCACGGTGTCGGCGATGTCTGCGAGAACTGCCTGGTAGAAGTGGAGGTCCTGGACATCGGCCGTACTCAGGCAAAGCAGGAGCAGTCGGTCGTCATCGGGGAATGGCAGCCAGACCTCGATGCGGACGAAGAAGCACTCCTGTTCTCCGTCAGGCAGGTCCCACGCGGCGCGAGACCCGGCTATGCGTACGACAGCGGGTCCGGCGGGCAGGGACACGGGCTGGGTTTCGGCACTCTCATCGTTTCCTGCCGCCTTGTCCAGCGACTCCGCGATGCCCGCGGCGGTGAGGTGCGGGTGAGGGTTGGCCAATTCGCGGACGCTGACGGTGAGCGTCGCGCGGCTGTGGCGTTCGGGCGGCTGGAAACCGTCGGCAGTGCCGCCGATCGGAAACACGCCGCAGGCGTTGTAGACCGTGCCCCCCTCGACGAGGGTCTGCGCGTTTGCCGCGTACATGACCGTGGTCAATCGGCGCAAACCCTCCAGGTCCTCGCGCTCACCCCAGTAATCTCGCGCGAACTCCCGCAGTCGCTCATGGAAGGCTTCCACGTCCTCACCGAGACTCAGTGGGACAACGTGGAACTCGGGCTGGACGTGGAAGCCGAATGCCTGAGGTGCTGGGGCAGGTCCGTCCTGGCCGGTATCCGCTGCAGGGGAACCGTGCGGGAGCGTCACAGCTCTCCCTGCCCGGTCCGGTCGATCTGCACGGACCGGAGGAGCGCGGCGATCTCGTCCTCCTGGTGTTGGAACAGCCGGCCTGACTCGGCAACCCTCTCGGTGAGTCCGGTTGTGGCATCAGCGATCAGCTTGATGCCGTATCCCCACTTGTCCTGGAAGTCGTCACAGGCTGCCTCCAACGCGCGAACCGGCGGTGCTGTCCGTCGACGAGCCGACCAGCGCGCTCGACCACGGACGCGGCGGTACTCGACCTGTTGCTCGGGCTGACCCGGGAGCGCTCAACGGCCGCGGTCATGGTCACCCACGACCGGGCGCACCTGGGCCGGGTGGGCACCACGGTGAGCATGGAGGGTGCCCTCCCTGGCCTGAGGGACCGCGCCCGGGGCTCAGCCCGTCGGGCCGCCGCTGCTGGCCAGTGCCTCCGAGAGCTCCTTCGCGATCTGCTGCAGGATCGGCACGATCCGCTCGGTCGCCGTCTCCGTCACCCGGCCCGCGGGCCCGGAGATGGAGATGGCCGCCGAGGTGGGGGAGTCAGGCACCGAGACCGCGAGACAGCGGACCCCGATCTCCTGCTCGTTGTCGTCCACCGCGTAGCCCGCCCTCCGTACCTGTTCGAGCGCGTCGAGGAAGCCGTCCGGAGTGGTGATCGTCTTCTCGGTGGCCGCCGGCATGCCCGTGCGGGCCAGCAGGGCCCGCACCTCGTCCGCCGGGGTGTGCGCGAGGAGGGCCTTGCCCACGCCGGTGGAGTGGGGGAGCACCCGCCGGCCGACCTCGGTGAACATCCGCATCGAGTGCTTGGAGGGCACCTGGGCGACGTACACGATCTCGTCCCCGTCGAGCAGTGCCATGTTCGCCGTCTCGCCGGTCTCCTCGACCAGTCGCTGGAGGTAAGGCCGCGCCCATGTGCCCAGCAGGCGGGCAGAGGACTCGCCGAGGCGGATCAGGCGGGGGCCCAGCGCGTAACGCCGGTTGGGCTGCTGGCGCACGTAGCCGCAGACGACCAGGGTGCGCATCAGCCGGTGGATCGTCGGGAGGGGGAGTCCGCTGCTCGCGGAGAGCTCGCTGAGCCCGACCTCGCCCCCGGCGTCCGCCATGCGCTCCAGCAGATCGAAGGCGCGCTCGAGGGACTGCACGCCGCCGCTGGGACCGGCGGGCTTGGAGTCGGATGTGCTGGCGTGGGACGGCGGCACGTCAACGGTCCTTTCGAAGCGGAGGCAAGGCAGCAGCCTACCGGGCTGTTCCCGATCGGCCCACTGCTCCCGGTGCGGCGTCCTTGCCGGTCAGGACCTGTTTTGTCCTGGTGTCGGCGGTCCGGGACGCGTTCGGCCCGAAGCGCGGTGGTGCCGCTCCTGGTCTATTCTACGTTCCGCCTGTCGAAAATGAACTTTTACTTCGTGGAAATGTCCAATCGGCGCCATGGGCGTTCCATCGGCCCGTCCACGGGGAAGCCCGAGGGGCAGGAGGGGTCTTGACGGGCCGCTTTCCCGAGTGAAGACTCCTTCAACAAATCGTTGAAATCTGCGTGAGGAGCACAGGTGTCCGGAGTGGACAAGAAGCAGGTACTCCGCTCGACGCGCGTGGTCACCCCCGAGGGAACCCGCGCCGCGGCGGTCCTCGTCGCCGGCGGGGAGATCGAGGCGGTCCTGCCGTACGACACCGAGGTGCCCGACGGCGCCCACGTCGAGGACTTCGGGGACGACGTCCTGCTGCCCGGCCTCGTCGACACCCATGTCCATGTGAACGACCCCGGCCGCACCGAGTGGGAGGGCTTCTGGACCGCCACCCGCGCCGCGGCGGCCGGCGGCATCACGACCCTCCTCGACATGCCGCTCAACTCCCTCCCGCCGACCACCACCGTCGAGCACCTGCGCGTCAAGCAGGGCGTGGCCGCCCCCAAGGCGCATATCGACACCGGCTTCTGGGGCGGTGCGATCCCCTCCAACACGAAGGACCTGCGCCCGCTGTACGAAGCCGGGGTCTTCGGCTTCAAGTGCTTCCTCTCGCCCTCCGGCGTCGAGGAGTTCCCCGAGCTGGACCAGGAGCAGCTGGCCCGCTCGATGGCCGAGATCGCCGGCTTCGGCGGGCTCCTGATCGTGCACGCGGAGGACCCCCACCACCTGGCCGAGGCTCCGCAGAAGAGCGGGGAGAAGTACACCGACTTCCTCGCCTCCCGCCCCCGCGACGCGGAGAACGCCGCCATCGAGGGCCTCATCGCCCACGCGAAGCGGCTGAACGCCCGCGTGCACGTCCTGCACCTCTCCTCCAGCGACGCCCTGCCGCTGATCGCCGCCGCCAAGCGCGAGGGCGTACGCGTCACCGTCGAGTCGTGCCCGCACTTCCTCACCCTGACCGCCGAGGAAGTCCCTGACGGGGCGACCGAGTTCAAGTGCTGCCCGCCCATCCGGGAGGCCGCGAACCAGGACGCGCTCTGGGCCGGGCTCGCCGACGGCACGATCGACTGCATCGTCTCCGACCACTCGCCCTGCACCACGGACCTGAAGACCCCCGACTTCGCCTCCGCGTGGGGAGGGATCTCCTCGCTCCAGCTGGGCCTGCCCGCCATCTGGACCGAGGCGCGCCGGCGCGGCCACACCCTCGACGACGTGGCCCGCTGGATGTCCGCCGCCCCCGCCGGCCTCGCCGGGCTCAGCCGCAAGGGCGCCATCGAGGCCGGACGGGACGCGGACTTCGCGGTTCTCGCCCCCGACGAGACCTTCACCGTCGATCCGGCCGGACTCTTCCACCGCAACCAGGTCACCGCCTACGCGGGGAAGACCCTGCACGGCGTCGTCAGGTCCACCTGGCTGCGCGGCACGCGGATCGCGGCCGACGGCGTACTCGCCGAGCCCACCGGCCGCCTCCTCGAAAGGAACCGCTGACCCATGACCGCGACACCGCACTTCACCGGCGACGCGAGCCCGTACGGGGGAGGCGACCCGTACGCCGACTACCGCACCGCCGACTTCCCCTTCACCCACCTCGTGGACCTCGCCGACCGGCGTCTCGGCGCAGGGGTCATCGCCGCCAACGACGAGTTCTTCGCCGAGCGGGAGAACCTGCTGAAGCCGGAACCCGCGGAGTTCGATCCCGAGCGGTTCGGACACAAGGGCAAGATCATGGACGGCTGGGAGACCCGCCGTCGGCGCGGTACGGGCGCCGCCGAGCCGCACCCCACCGACGAGGACCACGACTGGGCCCTCGTACGCCTCGGTGCTCCTGGTGTGGTGCGCGGACTGATCGTCGACACAGCGCACTTCCGTGGCAACTACCCGCAGTCCGTCTCCGTCGAGGCGACCTCGCTGCCCGGCTCCCCGTCGCCCGAGGACCTCCTCTCGCCCGGCGTGAAGTGGACGACCCTCGTCCCCCGTACGGCCGTCGGCGGTCACGCGGCCAACGGCTTCACCGTCGACTCGGGGCAGCGGTTCACCCACCTCCGGGTCAACCAGCACCCCGACGGAGGCATAGCCCGGCTGCGCGTTCACGGCGAGGTGGCTCCCGACCCGGCATGGCTCACCGCACTCGGTACGTTCGACCTGGCGGCCCTGGAGAACGGCGGCCAGGTGGAGGACGCCTCCGACCGCTTCTACTCCCCGGCCACCAACACCATCGCGCCGGGCCGCTCCCACAAGATGGACGACGGCTGGGAGACCCGCCGCCGGCGCGACAAGGGCAACGACTGGATCCGCTACCGGCTGGCGGAGCAGTCGGAGATCCGGGCGGTCGAGATCGACACGGCCTACCTCAAGGGCAACGCGGCGGGCTGGGCGGAGATCTCGGTCAGTGACGGCGAGGACGGCGAGTGGTCGGAGATCCTGCCCCGCACCCGGCTCCAGCCCGACACGAACCACCGGTTCGTCCTGCCGGAGCCCGTGCGCTCCACGCGCGTCCGGATCGACATCTTCCCGGACGGCGGGATCTCCCGGCTGCGGCTCCTTGGCTCGCTCACCGAGGAGGGGGCGGCTCGGCTGACCGCCCGTCACGAGGCGCTCGGCGGCTGACGGCCCGGGGCTGGTGTGCCGGTTCAGGCCCGGCCTGTGCGGATATGGGACCCTGGTCGGGACGCCGCCCCCGACCAGGAGTCGCCATGATCTTCATCGCCGTCAAGTTCACCGTGCGTACCGCCGAGCGGGACAACTGGCTCCCGGCCGTCGAGGACTTCACCCTCGCCACCCGTCAGGAGCCGGGCAACCTCTTCTTCGACTGGTCCTACAGCGTCGAGAACCCGGACCAGTTCGTCCTGCTCGAGGCGTTCGCCTCGGAGGAGGCGGGGGTGGCGCATGTGAACTCCGAGCACTTCAAGAAGGCGATCGACACCATGTCGGAGCTCGTCAGCGAGGTACCGGAGATCATCAACGTCGAGGTGCCCGGGGACGACTGGTCCCGGATGTCGGAGGTCACCCCGCGCAACCGGTGACCGTGGCAGCCCCGCGCAACCGGTGACCGTGGCAGCGCCGTGCAACCGGTGGCGGCCGGGCGCCCCGGCCGCCACCGATGATGCCCGCGACAGGGGTCAGAACTCCTCGTGCGTATCGGGGTCCCCGCCGAAGCGGTGAGGCGGCCGGGCCCCGATCAGGTCCAGCTCCCGCTGTGTCAGCTCGAAACCGAACAGATCGAGATTCTCCCGCTGCCGCCCGGGATCCGCGGACTTCGGGATCGGCACCGCCCCCAGCTGCGTGTGCCACCGCAGCACGACCTGGCCCGGCGTCACACCGTGAGCCCCGGCGGTGGCGACCACCTCGGGCGCCTCGAGCACCTGGCGCCCCCGGGCCAGCGGACTCCAGCTCTCCGTGACGATGCCCTTCGCGTCGTGCACCGCCCGCAGCTCCTCCTGCGGGAGCAGCGGATGCATCTCGATCTGGTTCACCACGGGCAGCACACCCGTCTCCCGCTCCAGCCGGTCCAGGTGCTCCGCCGTGAAGTTGGAGACACCGATGGACCGTACGAGGCCGTCCTCACGCAGCTTGATCATCGCCTTCCAGGTGTCGACGTACTTGTCCACCCGGGGCAGCGGCCAGTGGATGAGGTACAGATCGACGTACTCCAGCCCCAGCTTGCCGCGCGACTCCTCGAAGGAGGCCAGCGTCTCCTCGTAGCCGTGGTGGCGGCCGGGCACCTTGGTCGTGACGAAGACGTCCTGCCGCGGCACCCCGGAGCTCGCGATGCCGCGACCGGTACCGGTCTCGTTCCCGTAGTTCAGCGCGGTGTCCACGAGCCGGTAGCCGGCCCGCAACGCCCCGGCGACGGCCTGCTCGGCCGCTCCGTCGTCGAGTGGCCAGGTGCCGAGGCCGACCGCGGGGATGGTGCTGCCGTCGTGGAGATTGCGGACCGGGGGCGGTGTCTGGCTCATGGTCTCCCATTTCGTTCGCGTACCGTCCCCGCCAGCGTAGGACGGGCCGTCGGGCGCGGCGCGCGGCGGCCCGGACCCCGTCAGCAGAGGTCGTTGTGCCACTCACCGTCCTCCCGAACCCAGGAGGACCGCTCGTCGTACTCCGGCTCGCCCACGCCGTAGGTCACCCGTGCGTCGTTCTCGTGGACGCTGTCCACGGACAGCCGCTTCAGGGTGTACGTCTTCCCGAGCTGCTCGGCCGTCTGCGTCGCCCGGTCGACGAGCGCCTCGAACTGAGCCTCGGACATGTCCTTCCGGCAGCGCGTGGAGACGAGCGCGTAGGCGGCGTCGGTGTCCGGCTCGTAGTAGGCCGCCACGTACGCGCGCACGGACGATTCCAGTGCCGCCGTGTCCACCGGGGTGGTGGGCGACGTGGACGGACCGGTGGAGCGGGACGGGGACGGCGCGGCTCCGGGGGGCGTTTCCGGTTCCTGGGTGCAGGCGGTCAGTGCGGCCAGAGCGACGAGCACGGAGAGTCCGGCACGAGTGATGTGTGTGGTGCGCATGCACCCTATGTATCGAAGGTGCGTGCGAGTCGTCGGCGATGTAGTCGATCTGTGACCGTGGAATCGCGGCGGACCTCGCCGGGCGGGCCGATGACTTTCGCCCGAAAGTGGTGTCGGAACAGGTGGAAGCAGACGGACTGCCGGGACCCATGACCCCTGGCACGAGGCGAAGGAGCGGGACCATGGCGAAGCTGACCCTCACCACGTTCGTGTCCCTCGACGGCGTGATGCAGGCGCCCGGAGGCACCGACGAGGACACCAGCGGCGGCTTCGAGTACGGCGGCTGGCTGGTGCCCTTCGCGGACGACGGCATGGCGGCCTTCGTCAACGAGGTCTTCGACCGGTCGGGCGCCTATCTCCTCGGGCGGCTTACGTACGACATCTTCGCGGCCTACTGGCCCCGGGTCACCGACCCGCAGGACCCGATCGCCACACGTCTCAACACCCTGCGCAAGCACGTCGTCTCCACCACCCTGACCGACCCGGAGTGGGAGAACACGACGGTGGTCTCCGGCGACGTGCCGGCCGAGGTCGCCCGGCTCAAGGAACGGACGGCGGAGGGTGAGCTGCAGATCCACGGCAGTGGCACACTGGCGCGGTCCCTCCTGGCGCACGGCCTGATCGACGAGGTCAACCTGCTCGTGTACCCGGTCTACCTGGGCGGCGGCAAGCGGCTCTTCCCGGAAGGCGGGAAGCCGACGGCCTTCGAGCTGACCGGTGCCCGGACCACCGGAAGCGGCATCGCGATCCACACCTACCGGCCGACGGGACCTGCCCGGTTCGGAGACTTCGAACCCAGGGCCTGACAAGGGCCGGGCCAAGGTTCACCACTCGCGAGGCGGTGTCCAGTCGGGGTGGCGCCCCAGGGCGGACAAGAAGAGGGGGAGCGTGCCGGTCCCTTCGTCCGGAGGGACGGCAGGGCGGAACGCGGAGCCCGGAACGCGCCGTGCGTCACCGTCCGGTACGGCCCGTGCGAGCGGCAGGGCCGCGCGGAGCACAGGTTCCGGCAGGCGGACGGAGAGCCCGAGAGCGGCGGCCACGTCCCACGCGTGCGCCACGTAGTCGATGAAGTGGAAGCCGATCGCCCGGAGACCGGGCACCGCCCGCTCACCGATCTCCGGCAGGGCGAACGGTCTTCCCGGCAGGCCCGGGGCGGCGAAGGCGTCCAGGACCGCGTCGGCGGCGACCCGGTAGGCGCCGGCCGGGTCGTCCCCGAGATCCGGGAGCCGCCAGGCACCGGCGTCGCTCCCTTCTCCGCGCGCGGCCGCCGCGAAGCCGTGATGCTGCGCGGTCATGTGTTCCACCAGCTCCCGCAGGGTCCACCGGTCACACGGGGTCGGCCGCCGCCAGTCCTCGGGGCGGGCCTGTGCCACGACACGGACGGACTCCAGGACGGCGGTGCGGTCGAGCAGGACGATGTCCATCGCTGCCTCTCAGTTCCAGGGCTCGGTGCCGGTCAGGATCCGCTCCGCGCACGCCCGGACCGCCGTCGGCCAGGGGCCGGTGTCCGGGCCGGAAAGCGCGGAAGGTGTGGCCTCCCTGAGGTTCGACCGCATCACTCCGCGCCCTCGGCACGCCCGGACGATCCGCATGTGGTCCGGGCGGGCGACGAATCGCGTCAGGGAGGCCTCGTCGGTCCGGACCGTGACCGATCCCGAACGGTTCAGCCGGAGGCCGGTGCCCGCCCGGAGCCGGACGGCGACCGCCCCGGGCGTCTGCGGCCGGCTCCGCCGCAGTCGAAGGCCCTCGACCGCGGGGGTGCCCCACAAGCGGTGCGTGACGAATTCGGTGACGCTGACGACGACGGCCGAGCCGGGATCGATGCCGTGCGCGGCGGGGCCGTAGGTCCAGGACGTCTTCCGGATACCGGACGGCATGGCCGTACCCTCCGTCGAGGTGGACGGGCCGGACCCGTGTCCGGCCTCCCGGGTGACCATATAACTAAACGAACGGTCGTGCAGCTATTTCCGTCCAGGGGCCACCGGCAGCGCGGAAGGGTCGGTGGCGACAGTGTGCAGCCGCCCCAGGATGGCCCGCGTCGCCTTGGTGTAGCCCGGGTTGTTGTTGTGAAGCACGGACTCCGCGTTGGCCAGTTCCATGAACGCGATGAGCTCGAAGGCCAGCTGCGAGACGTCCGTGTCCGCGACGAGTTCCCCCCGCACCCTGGCCTCCTCGAGCGTCTCCTCCACGAAGGTGACCCAGCCCGTCTGCGTGGAGGCCAGCGCGTCGTGCACCTTGCCCTCCCGGGAGTCGAACTCGGCGATGGTTGCGTAGAAGAAGCAACCGCCACTGAACACCCGGCGCTGCGAGTAGGAGAGCCAGCTCTCACACATCCGCCAGACACGGCCCAGCCCGGGCGGAACCGCCCTGGTCGGAGTCAGCACGTGCTCGACGAAGACGGTCACCGCGGCGCGCACCGTGGCGAGCTGCAGCTCCTCCTTGGAGCCGAAGAGGGCGAACACCCCGCTCTTGCTCAGCTTCAGCTCCGTGGCCAGCCGGCCGAGCGACAGGCCCTCCAGTCCCTCGGTCGAGGCGACGTGGACCGCGCGCCCCAGCACCAGCTGCCTGGTCTGGTTCCCCCGCTCGACCCGTCCGTCCAGCCGCGCTCCACCCATGTGCCAACTCCGTGTGTCCGAGCGTCCCAAGACCGACATTCTAGGAGGAGCCGACACCCCCGGGGGACCGCTTCCAGCAGTGACGAACCCTGCGAACAGGTGGCCGAGTCACCCTGCGGACAGAGCTTTCCGAGCGCGGCGGCGTTCGGTACGGTGATCGCTCCCCGTGTGAGCCGGCGAGGTCTCCACATCGCTCCCCTTGTGGAGAACCAGGAGAACCAGGTGTCCGCTGCCGTCCTGCCCGCACTCGCCCCGCCCCGCCGCGCGTGGGTCACCGATCTGCCCCTCCTGCTCGTCGCCGCGGTCTGGGGGGCCAGCTACCTCGCGGCCAAGGGCATCACCACGACGCACACGGTGATCGCCGTCCTCGTGCTCCGCTTCGCGATCGTGCTGCCCGCCCTGGCCGTCGCCGGGTGGCGCGGGCTGCGGGCGCTGAGCGGCGCGCAGTGGCGGGGCGCCGGCCTGCTGGGGCTGGTGCTCAGCGGGATCTTCCTGCTGGAGACGTACGGGGTCGTGCACACGTCTGCGACCAACGCGGGGCTCATCATCAGCCTCACCATGGTCTTCACCCCGCTGGCCGAGGCCGCGGTCACCCGGGTCAGGCCGCCGGCCGCCTTCCTGGCGGCGGCGGGCCTCTCCGTCGCGGGCGTGGTGCTGCTGACCCAGGGCGCCGGCTTCACCAGCCCCTCGGCAGGGGACCTCCTGATGCTGCTCGCGGCCGTCGCCCGTACGGTCCACGTCCTCGCGATGGCGCGCATCAAGTCGGTCCAGGACGCCGACTCGCTCTCCCTGACCACGGTGCAACTCGGCAGTGCGGTCGCCGTCTTCGCCGTACTGGCCGCCCTGCCGGGGACCGGGCCCGCGCCCTGGACTGTGGCGGCGGGCTTCGGCGCCGCCGAGTGGGCGGGGCTGCTCTTCCTGTCCGTGTTCTGCACGCTGTTCGCGTTCTTCGTGCAGATGTGGTCGGTACGCCGCACCTCTCCGTCCCGCGTCAGCCTGCTCCTCGGTACGGAGCCGCTCTGGGCCGCGGCCGCAGGCATCGCGATCGGCGGCGAGCGCCTCGGCGCGCTGGGTGCGCTCGGCGCGGTACTCGTGCTGACGGGCACCGCGTGGGGGCGCCGCCGCGCGGACGTCACGTCCTGACGCCGCGTCCAGCCCTCGCGTCCCGCGTCACGTCCTGATCGAGTCCGCCGCGATCATCACGGCTCCGCCGGTCACGACCAGCACGATGTTGACGAAGAGTCCGTAGCCGTCGAGGAAGTCGAGCTTCGCCACCAGGACCCACAGCCGGAACCAGCCTGTCCACTCGTACAGCAGTCCTGCGGCGCCCTGCGCGAACACGATGAATCCCACCGACTCCACGAATTTCTTCATGGTCCGAGCCTGGAGTTGGCCGCCCCGGGCCCGCGTCGGCCACAGGTATGCGGCTCACCGACGGAAGTCTCGGATCGTACGACTTCGGTATCTCCCTGGCACGGACAGACGTCTCCGGGCCCTCCACGTGCGTAGTTTTGTCGACATGACACGTACGGAGTACCGCTGGCTGCTGCCCTCCGCCCTGGCCGACGACGAACTGTCCGGCTCCCGGGGCGGCTCGCGGCGGACCGTGCGGGACTGGGCCGTCGACATCACGGCCTTCCTCTGCGCCGCGGGCTTCGGGATGATCGCCCTCGCGGCGATCGAGGCCGACCCGACGACACCGGACGGTGTCGTTCTCGCCGACTCGCTCATCGGGGCGGCGTCGTGCTGCGTGCTCTGGGTCCGGCGCAGGTGGCCCGTGGGAGTCGCCGTCGGCCTCACGGTGCTCAGCCTGGTGGAGCCCGTCGCGGCCGGGGCCATGCTGATCGGGCTGTTCAGCCTGGCCGTGCACCGTCCGTACAAGCAGGTCGCGCTCGTCGGAGCGGGCGCCCTCGTCGTCGCGCCCGTGCAGCCGATGCTGCGCCCGGATCCCGAGGCGTCGCTCTTCGCCTCCACCGTCATCGGGGTGCTGCTCGTCCTCCTCGTGCTCAGCTGGGGCATGGTCGTACGGTCGCGGCGGCAGCTGGTCGTCACCCTGCGCGAACGCGCGCGCCGGGCGGAGGCCGAGGCCGCGCTCCGGGCCGAGCAGGCGCAGCGGCTGGCGCGGGAGGCCATCGCCCGCGAGATGCACGACGTCCTCGCCCACCGGCTGACGCTGCTCAGCGTCCACGCCGGCGCCCTCGAATTCCGGCCCGGCGCGCCCCCGGCCGAGGTCGCGAGAGCCGCCGGAGTCATCCGCGACAGTGCCCACGAGGCGCTCCAGGACCTCCGCGAGATCATCGGTGTGCTGCGCGGACCCGGCGACAGCGACGACGGCAACAGGCCCCAGCCCACGCTCGTCACCCTGGACGCCCTGATCGACGAGTCCCGCTCGGCGGGCATGGCCGTCACGCTGGCCAACAGCGTCCACGACCCGGCACGGGCGCCCGCGGCCACCGGACGCACGGTCTACCGCATCGCCCAGGAAGCGCTGACCAACGCCCGTAAGCACGCGCCCGGAGCCCCCGTCGACGTCACCGTGGCGGGCGGGCCGGGCGACGGGCTGACCATCGAGGTCCGCAATCCCGCCCCCACCGAGCCCTTCGAACCGGTCCCCGGATCCGGTCAGGGACTCATCGGCCTCACCGAACGGGCCGGCCTGGCCGGCGGCAGTCTGGACCACGGACCGCGTCCCGGCGGCGGATTCGCGGTCAAGGCCCGGCTACCGTGGCCGGCATGAGCACTCCTACGTCACCGGACAGGCCACCGGTCCGGCTGGCCGTCATCGACGACGACCCGCTCGTGCGTGCCGGACTCGCCCTGATGCTCGGCGGCGACAGGGGCATCGACCTCGTGGGGGAGGGCGCCGACGGCACCGAGGTAGCCGCCCTCGTCGCCCGTACCCACCCCGACGTCCTGCTCATGGACATCCGCATGCCGGGCATGGACGGGCTGGCCGCGACCGAGGAGCTCCGGCGCCGGCCCGGCGCGCCCGAGGTCATCGTCCTGACCACGTTCCACGCCGATGAGCAGGTGCTGCGCGCCATCCGGGCCGGGGCGGCGGGCTTCGTCCTGAAGGACACCCCGCCGGCGCAGATCGTCGAGGCGGTCCTGCGCGTCGCGGCGGGTGAGCCCGTCCTCTCGCCCGCCGTCACCCGCAGGCTCATGGCCCGCGCGGCGGGAGACCCGGCGGACGACCGCCGGGGCCGCAGGACACGCGCCAGGCAGCGGTTCGCCGAGCTCGGGGAGCGCGAGCAGGACGTGGCCTCCGCGGTCGGCCGGGGCAGCTCCAACGCCGAGATCGCCGCCGCGCTCCATCTGAGCGTCGCGACGGTCAAGGCGCACGTCTCCCGGATCCTGGCCAGGCTCGAACTCAACAACCGTGTCCAGATCGCGCTGTTGGTGCACGACGCGGGTCTCCTCCATGAGGACGAGGACGGGGCGCCGGACAGCCGCCTAGGCTGAACCGGTCAGACCGGAAGAGGGGGCGGGACGATGACAGTGGTCGATCTGCGCGGGGCGGCGGACTTCGGCGCGAATCCGTACCCGTACTACGCGAAGCTGCGCGCCGAGGGGCCGGTGCACCTGGTCCGTACCGACGACTTCGAGCGGATCTGGATGATCGTCGGTTACGAGGAGGCCCGGGCGGCCCTCGCGGACCAGCGCTACAGCAAGGACTGGCGTACGACGGAGCGCTTCTCCGCGTCGAGCAACCCGATCAACGCCAACATGCTGGAGATGGACGCCCCGGACCACACCCGGCTGCGCAGACTCGTCGCACGCGAGTTCACCGCCCGGCGGATCGAGGCGCTGCGCCCGCGCGTCGAGCAGATAACCGGGGGCCTCCTCGACGCGATGGTGCCCGCCGGGAGCGCGGACCTCATCGACGCGTTCGCCTTCCCGCTGCCGATGACCGTGATCTGCGAGCTCCTCGGCGTACCCGACATCGACCGGGACGCCTTCCGCCAGATGTCCAACGCCATCGTCACGCCGGTCTCGCCGGAGAAGGAGAGCGAGGCGGTCCACGCGATGGGCGCCTATCTGGAGGAGCTGATCGAGGACAAGCGGTGCGCCCCGGGCGACGACCTCATGAGCGCCCTGATCCAGGCACGCGACGACGAGGGTGACCGCCTGTCGCCGGACGAACTGATCGGCATGGCCTTCCTGCTCCTGGTCGCAGGACACGAGACGACCGTGAACCTGATCGCCAACGGCGTACGCGCACTGCTCGACCACCCGGACCAGCTGGCCCTGCTACGCGCCCGGCCGGAGCTGATCGACGGCGCCGTCGAGGAGATGCTCCGCTACGACGGGCCCGTGGAGACAGCCACTTTCCGCTTCACCCGCGAACCCGTCGCCATCGGCCCGGTCGTCATACCGCAGGGCGAGGCCGTGCTGGTCGCCCTGGGCTCCGGGGACCGGGACCCCGGCCGCTATCCGGACCCGGACACCTTCGACATCCGGCGTGAGGCGCAGGGGCACCTGGCCTTCGGGCACGGCATCCACTTCTGCCTGGGCGCACCACTGGCCCGGATGGAGGGCCGCATCGCGATCCGCGCCCTGCTGGAGCGCTGCCCCGGACTCGTCAGGGACCCGGACGGTGGGGAGCCCGACTGGCTGCCGGGGCTGCTGCTCCGGGGCGTCCGCCGCCTTCCGGTGCGCTGGTGAGGTGAGATGGCGCCCATGACCGCACTCTCCGTGGACACAGCACAGCAGGTACTCGACAGCCAGCCGTTCAGCGGGCTCGTCGGCGCGCGGATCACGGCGTTCGGGGACGGCGCGGCCGTCCTCGAGGTCGACGTGCGTGAGGAGCTCACCCAGCAGAACGGCTTCCTGCACGGCGGGGTGCTCTCCTACGCGGCCGACAACGCGCTGACCTTCGCCGCCGGGACGACGCTCGGAGCGGCCGTCCTGACCGGTGGTTTCTCGATCCAGTACGTCCGTCCGGCGAGCGGCCGCACCCTGAGCGCCCGTGCCGAGGTGGTCCACACCGGCCGCAGACAGGCGGTCGTGCGCTGCGATCTGTACACCGTGGACGACGAGGGGGCGGAAACCCTGTGCGCGGTCGCGCAGGGGACCGTTCTCTCCGCCCGCCCGGTCTGAAAGGAAACGCGTTGACCACCCAGGCCCTGTTCGACCTCGGCGCCTTCGGCGAGGACTTCATCCGCGACCCGTATCCCGTCTACGCGCGCTTACGCGCCCTCGGGCCGGTGCACCGGGTCCGCATCCCGGAGGGCGCGGAGGCCTGGCTGGTCGTCGGGTACGAGGCGGGGAGAGCCCTCCTCGCCGACCAGCGGCTCTCCAAGGACTGGCGCGCCGCGTCGCCCTCGCTGGGCGTCGGAAAGGTGTCCGTGGGCACATCCATGCTGGGCAGTGACGCCCCGGTCCACACCCGGCTGCGCAGGCTCGTGGCCCGGGAGTTCACCCCGCGCCGAATGGAACGGCTCGTCCCGCGCGTCCAGGAGCTGACGGACGCGTTCCTCGACTCCATGACCGACGGCCCCGGCCGGTCCGCCGACCTGGTCGAAGCGTTGTCGGTCCCCCTGCCGATGGCCGTCATCTGCGAGCTGTTGGGTGTGCCGTCCCTGGACCGGCAGGCCTTCCGCGCATGGTCCGACACCGCTGTCTCGTCCCTCGACGCCGAGGCGCGCGGCCGGGCCAAAGCCGCCATGACCGCGTATCTCGCCGGGCTGGTCGAGGAGAAGCGCGCGGCCCCCGGGGACGACCTGATGAGCGCGCTGATCCACACGTCGGACGACGACGGCGACCAGCTCTCCACCGACGAACTCATGGGCATGGCCTGGCTGCTGCTCGTCGCCGGACACGAGACCACGGTCAACCTCATCTCCAACGGTGTCCTGAGCCTGCTGACGCATCCCGGGCAACTCGCGGCGCTGCGCGCGGATTTCGGACTGATCGACAACGCGGTCGAGGAGACGCTCCGCTACGAGGGGCCCGTCGAGACCCCCACCTACCGCTTCACCACCGAGCCGCTCGACGTCTCGGGCACGGTGATCCCCGGCGGTGGCGAGCTCGTCCTGGTCGCGATGGCCGACTGCGACCGCGATCCCGCCCGCTACCCCGACGCCGACCGCTTCGACATCACGCGGGACGCCCGCGGGCACGTTGCCTTCGGCCACGGCATCCACTACTGCCTGGGTGCGCCACTGGCCCGCATCGAGGCCCGCACCGCCATCCGGTCGCTCCTCGAACGTTGTCCGGAGCTGCGGCTCGACGCGGACCCGGCCGGCCTCTCCTGGCGTACGGGCATGCTGATCCGGGGCCCCCTGAGCCTGCCGGTGGCCTGGTAGCGGGCTCACGGCCCGGTCCACGGCAGGGGGAGCGGCGTCAGTCCTCGGCGATCTCCGCCATCCGTACGGGACGGCGCTCCCGGCGCGACAGCTCGCACGCCTCGGCGACGCGCAGCGCGTGCAGCGCCTCCCGGCCGTCGCACGGGTTCAGGAGCTCGCCGCGTACGACGGCGAGGAACGCGTCCAGCTCCGCCTCGTACGCCGGGGCGAACCGCTCCAGGAAGCCCGGCCACGGCTTGGCGGGCGCGGGCGGCCCCTGCGGCTCGGCGGACGTGAGCGGCGTACGGTCGTCGAGGCCGACCGCGATCTGGTCCCGCTCGCCCGCCAGTTCCATGCGTACGTCGTAACCGGCCCCGTTGCACCGGGTGGCCGTCGCCGTGGCGAGGGTGCCGTCGTCCAGGGTGAGCAGCGCCGCCGCCGTGGCCACGTCGCCCGCCTCCCGGAACATCGCAGGGCCCGCGTCGGACCCGGTGGCGTACACCTCGGTGACCTCACGGCCCGTCACCCAGCGCAGGATGTCGAAGTCGTGCACCAGGCAGTCCCTGAACAGCCCGCCGGAGAGCGGGAGATAGGCGGCGGGCGGGGGAGCGGGGTCGGAGGTCGCCGCCCGTACGGTGTGCAGCCGGCCCAGGGACCCGCCGCGCACGGCGGCGCGCGCCGCGGCGTAGCCCGCGTCGAACCGGCGCATGAAACCGAGCTGGAGCTCACTGCCCGCCCGCTCGACCTCGCGCAGCGCGCCCAGCGTGCCCGCCAGGTCCAGCGCGATGGGCTTCTCGCAGAAGGCGGGCACACCGGCCCGGGCCGCCCGGCCGATGAGATCCGCGTGCGCCGAGGTGGCCGAGGTGATCACGACGGCGTCCACTCCCGAACCGAGGACCTCCTCCGCGGACGCGAGGGCTGTGGCACCCGTCCGTGCCGCGACCACCGAGGCACGGGCGGTGTCGGGATCCGTCACCACCAGGGAGGCGACCGCGGGATGGTGTGCCAGGACGCCCGCGTGGAAGGAACCGATGCGGCCCGTGCCGATGAGTCCGATGCGCATGGACCCAACGTGCCGCCCCCCAGGCGCACTGTCAACTATATGTCCTGACAAATCGAAGGGTGTGGTGCGACCGTACGGGGTACGCTCCGTGCCGTGCCCAAACCCGCTGCCGACTCCGCCGCCCTCGGGCTGGGTGTGGACCGCACCAGCCCCGTCCCGCTCTACTACCAGCTGGCCCAGCAGCTGGAGGCGGCCATCGAGCAGGGGCGGCTCGCACCGGGCAGCCTTCTCGGCAACGAACTGGAGCTCGCCGCACGGCTCGGGCTCTCCCGGCCCACCGTCCGCCAGGCCATCCAGTCCCTCGTCGACAAGGGGCTCATGGTGCGACGGCGCGGTGTCGGCACCCAGGTCGTGCACAGCCGCATCAAGCGTCCGCTCGAACTGAGCAGCCTCTACGACGACCTGGACACGGCCGGCCGGAAACCGGCGACCCGCGTCCTGCGCAACACGGTCGAGGCGGCGGCACCCGAGGTCGCCGCCGCGCTCGGTGTCGAGGAGGGCAGTGACGTCCATCTCGTCGAGAGGGTGCGCTACGCGCACGACGAGCCCGTGGCGCTCCTGCGCAACCACCTGCCGCCGCAGCTGCTCGACCTCTCCACCGAGCGGCTGGAGGCGACCGGTCTGTACCGGATGATGCGTGCCACAGGAATCACCCTGCACAGCGCCCGGCAGACGGTGGGGGCCCGCGCCGCCACCGCCGAGGAGGGCGAGCTGCTCGCGGAGCCCGCGGGCGCGCCGCTGCTGACCATGGAACGCACCACTTTCGACGACGGCGGGCGGGCGGTCGAATTCGGCTCGCACGTCTACCGGGCCTCGCGGTACGCCTTCGAGTTCCAGCTGCTCGTCCGCCCCTGATTCCCCGGTCGGCGGCCTCCGGTAAGAATGTTCGGACAAAAACGTTGACGCGGTCATGCTAGGTCGCTAGAACGACGGGAGGGCGCGGCCCGCGCCCCTGCCGGTCCACACCGGTCCGGGCTCGGGGATACTTGGCCCGCCGGGCGGCGAGTCCGCCCTCCCCGGCTTCACCAGGCAGCACAGCGAGCAGCACAAGAAGGGCACGGCGTCGTGGCAAGGGTTCGGACAGGGGTACGCGCGATGGGCGCCGTGCTGGCAGCGGTACTGGCAGCCTCCCTCGCGGGATGCAGCAGCACCGGCGGCAAGCGGGCGGAGGAGCGCGCCGCTCAGGCCGCCGAAGGCCGGTCCGCGGTGAACACGCCCCGCTGGACGTTCGCCATGGTCACCCACTCGGGTGATGGCGACACCTTCTGGGACATCGTCCAGAAGGGCGCCAAGCAGGCGGCCGACAAGGACAACATCAACTTCCTCTACTCGCACAGCGACGAGGGCCAGCAGCAGGCGGAGCTCGTCCAGACCGCGATCGACAAGAAGGTCGACGGCCTGATCGTCTCGCTGGCCAAGCCCGACTCGATGAAGACCGTCGTGGCCAAGGCGGTCAAGGCGGGCATCCCCGTCATCACCGTGAACTCGGGATCCGCCGAGTCCAAGGCCTTCGGCGCCCTGACCCACATCGGCCAGGACGAGTCCATCGCGGGCGAAGCCGTCGGCGACGAGCTGAACACGCGGAAGCGCAAGAAGGTGCTCTGCGTCCTGCACGAGCAGGGCAACGTCGGCCACGAGCAGCGCTGCGCCGGGGCGAAGAAGACCTTCGGCGGAACGATGCAGAACCTCTACGTCGACGGCACCAACATGCCCGACGTCCAGGCGTCCATCGAGGCGAAGCTCGACTCCGACAAGAGCATCGACGCGGTCGTCACCCTCGGCGCCCCCTTCGCCGCCGCAGCCGTCAAGGCGAAGAAGACCGCGGGGAGCGAGGCCGAGATCGACACCTTCGACCTCAACGCGAGCGTCGCCACCGGGCTGAAGGACAAGAACCTCGGCTTCGCCGTCGACCAGCAGCCGTACCTCCAGGGGTACGAGGCCGTCGACCTGCTCTGGCTCTACCGCTACAACCAGAACGTCCTCGGCGGCGGTCTGCCCGTCCTGACCGGCCCCCAGGTCATCACCCGCGACGACGCCGACGCGCTGGCGGAGTACACGAACCGGGGGACCCGATGACCGCGACCGGGCAACCGGCGGCGCCCCACACCGACGAACGCCTGCTGCGCACCTCCCCGCTGCGCAAGCTCCTCGGCAGGCCCGAGCTCGGCTCGGTCGTCGGGGCCGTGGCCGTCTTCCTCTTCTTCGCGATCGTCGCCGACAGCTTCCTGCAGGCCTCCAGCCTCGGCACGGTGCTGTACGCGGCCTCCACCATCGGGATCATGGCGGCGCCCGTGGCGCTCCTGATGATCGGCGGAGAGTTCGACCTGTCCGCCGGTGTGATGGTGACCAGCTCCGCGCTGATCTCCTCGATGTTCAGCTACCAGATGACTGCCAACGTCTGGGTCGGCGTCTTCGTGTCCCTGCTGGTCACGCTGGGCTTCGGCGCGTTCAACGGCTTCATGCTGACCCGCACCAAGCTCCCGAGCTTCATCATCACGCTCGGCACGTTCCTCATGCTGACGGGCCTGAACCTGGGCTTCACCAAGCTGATCAGCGGCACCGTGTCGACCAAGGCCATCGGGAACATGGAGGGCTTCGACTCCGCCCGTAAGGTCTTCGCGTCCTATCTCACCATCGGCGACGTCGAGCTGAAGGTCACCATCCTGTGGTGGGCGGCGCTCGTCGCGATCGCCACCTGGATCCTGATCCGCACCCGCTTCGGCAACTGGATCTTCGCCGTCGGCGGCGAGTCCGACGCCGCACGCGCGGTCGGCGTCCCCGTGATCCGCACCAGGATCGGGCTCTACCTCGGGGTCGCCTTCGCCGCCTGGGTCTCCGGGCAGCACCTGCTGTTCTCCTACGACGTGGTGCAGTCCGGCGAGGGCGTCGGCAACGAGCTGATCTACATCATCGCGGCCGTCATCGGCGGCTGTCTGATCACCGGCGGCTACGGCTCCGCGATCGGGTCCGCCATCGGCGCGATCATCTTCGGCATGACCAGCAAGGGCATCGTCTACGCGGAGTGGAATCCCGACTGGTTCAAGTTCTTCCTGGGAGCGATGCTGCTCCTGGCCACCCTGCTCAACGCATGGGTACGCAAGCGTGCGGAGGCGACGAAATGACGGCCACCCAGGCTCCGGCCCCCCGGGACACGGCCGGCCCGGCGCTCGTCGAGCTCGACGGCGTCAGCAAGTACTACGGCAACATCAAGGCCCTGGAGAACGTCTCGCTGGAGGTGCGAGCGGGGGAGATCTCCTGCGTCCTCGGCGACAACGGCGCCGGCAAGTCCACCCTCATCAAGATCATCGCGGGGCTGCACCGGCACGACGCCGGGACGTTCCTGATCGAGGGCGAGGAGACCACGCTCGCCAACCCGCGCGACGCCCTGGACCGGGGCATCGCCACCGTCTACCAGGACCTGGCCGTCGTTCCGCTGATGCCGGTCTGGCGCAACTTCTTCCTCGGCTCCGAGCCGACGAAGGGCTCCGGCCCCTTCAAGCGCCTCGACGTACGGCGGATGCGCGAGACGACCCGCGCGGAACTGCTGCGCATGGGCATCGACCTGCGTGACGTCGATCAACCCATCGGCACCCTGTCAGGCGGTGAACGCCAGTGCGTGGCCATCGCCCGTGCCGTGTACTTCGGGGCCAAGGTCCTCGTCCTCGACGAGCCGACCGCGGCGCTGGGCGTCAAGCAGTCGGGGGTCGTGCTCAAGTACGTCGCGGCCGCCAGGGACGCCGGGCTCGGCGTGGTCCTCATCACGCACAACCCTCACCACGCGTACCTCGTGGGCGACCGTTTCGTGCTGCTCAAGCGTGGCGCGATGTCCGGGAGCCACACGAAGGACGACGTCACACTCGACGAACTGACCCGTCAGATGGCCGGTGGGAGCGAGCTCGACGAGCTCAGCCACGAGCTCGAACGAGCCCCCTCGCCGGACCACCTCGGCGGCCGGCCCGTCGGTGACGACACCCCGTAAACCGCGTTCCGCACCCCCCGCCCCGGGGCCGAGGACCGGTTCCGGGGGTGGGGGAATGGCAGAATCGTGTGCGGCGGGCGCCGTCCGCCGCCGGACGGATCACCGACCGGCCCCCCGACCTGCGCAGGGACGATGAGCACGTACCGCGACTTCACACACCGCGGCTCCGCCCGCGCCACCGTCCTGCGGACCGTAGGCACCAAGGAGCGGCGCTCGCACCTCACGGCACCCAGGGTTCCCACAGTCGGCATCGACATCGGCGGCACGAAGGTGATGGCCGGAGTCGTCGACGCCGACGGCAACATCCTGGAGACCCTGCGCACCGAGACGCCGGACAAGTCCAAGAGCCCCAAGGTCGTCGAGGACACCATCGTCGAGCTGGTCCTGGACCTCTCCGACCGGCACGATGTGCACGCCGTCGGGATCGGTGCGGCCGGCTGGGTCGACGCGGACCGCTCCAAGGTGCTGTTCGCCCCGCACCTGGCGTGGCGCGACGAACCCCTCCGCGACGCCATCGCCTCCCGGCTGGTGGTCCCCGTGATGGTCGACAACGACGCCAACACGGCGGCCTGGGCGGAGTGGCGCTTCGGCGCCGGCCGCGGCGAGGACCACCTGGTCATGATCACGCTGGGCACCGGCATCGGCGGGGCGATCCTCGAGGACGGGCACGTCAAGCGCGGCAAGTACGGCGTGGCGGGTGAGTTCGGCCATATGCAGGTGGTGCCCGGCGGGCACCGCTGCCCGTGCGGCAACCGCGGCTGCTGGGAGCAGTACAGCTCGGGCAACGCCCTCGTGCGCGAGGCCAGGGAGCTGGCCGCGGCGGACTCCCCGGTGGCGCACGGCATCATCGAGCGGGTCAAGGGCAACATCCCGGACATCACCGGGCCGCTCATCACCGAACTGGCCCGCGAGGGCGACGCCATGTGCGTCGAGCTCCTCCAGGACATCGGCCAGTGGCTCGGCGTGGGCATCGCCAATCTCGCTGCCGCCCTCGACCCGTCCTGCTTCGTCATCGGCGGGGGCGTCAGCGCCGCCGACGACCTGCTGATCGGCCCGGCCAGGGACGCCTTCAAACGCCACCTCACCGGCCGCGGCTACCGCCCGGAGGCCCGCATCGCGAAGGCCCAGCTCGGCCCCGAGGCGGGTATGGTCGGCGCCGCGGACCTCGCCCGTCTGGTCGCCCGCAGGTTCCGGCGGACCAACCGCCGCCGGGTCGAGCGCTACGAGCGGTACGCGCAGTTCTACGACCAGGCCGCGAGCACCATCCGGAACACGCGCAGCACCCGCCCTGTCGAGTGACCGGGGGCCGCGCGCCGCGGCTCCCGGCCATCCGCACCCCGCTCCGTACCGCAGCTTCGAGGGATCACCGATCATGACCGCAGCCGAGCACCACATCGTGCCGCGCCAGCCTCCTACGTCCGGCTCTTCGGGGTCGTCCGGGTCGTCCGGGGCGTCCGGTTCCTCGGGCTCCGCCGGCGCCTCGGGTTCTTCGGAATCCTCCGGGGACGGCGGCGGCACGCCCCCGGAGGACCGGCGCAGGGTGGTCAGACGGCGCCTGATCACGCTGACCATCATCGTGCTGCTCATCGGCATCCCGGCCGGCTATCTGGTGATCTCCGCGGGCCAGAGCCGCCGTTCCGGCAAGGACAAGGAAGCCGAGGCCGCAGCCCAGGGGCTGCGCGAGGACTGGCCGTCCGGCATGCAGCGCCGGATCTTCGAGCTGCCCGTTCCGGGCAATGCGCAGGGAGTCCAGTACTACGAGACGAACAACTGGAAAGCCAGCCGGATGTACGTGAAGTTCCGTACGACCTCCGCCGGGCTCGACCGCTTCCTGAGCGGTGTCGGCACCGGCCGTGCCGCGCTGGAGACCGGCAAGGTCACCATCGGCGAACGGGACATCAAGATCACCGGGTGGTATTTCGGACCGGGCGTCGACTGGGCCGGCACGGTCCACAAGAACAAGGACCCGCGCCCCACCCAGAACATCACCGTCAACATGACCGATCCGGCGGCCCCGGTCGTCTACGTGGTCTCCGCGTCGACCCCCTGACGGGAAGCGGACGGGCCGCTCATTACCCTGGAGCGAGTGAGTGAAGTGAGCGAGACGACCCCGCAGCCCGCCCGGCCCCCGCGGACGGCCAACCCCGAGCCCCTGCAGGGCGAAGTGATCCGGCAGCTGCCCCAGGCTCCCCAGCCCGTGCCCGGCCAGGCGTACGCGCAGGCCGCCGGCCCGACGGCTGCCCAGCCGCCGCAGGCGGCCGCCCCGCCTCCGCAGCAGGTGCCCGCCCCGGCCCCGCAGCCGGCTTCCGGGCCGCAGTACGCCCAGCCGTACGCGGGTCGGTCCGCCGCGGCACAGCCGTACGACCAGCCGCAGGCCCCGCAGCCCGCGCCGGCCCAGCCGTACTCGCATCAGCCCACCGGCCCGCAGCATGCTCAACCACAGGCCCCGCAGCCCGCCCCCGGGCCGCACACCCAGTCCCAGCCGCAGGCCCCGCAGCCGCCCCAGGGCGGCCCCGGCGGTGCGCAGCCGGTCGGTCCTGCGGCGCAGGGGCCGGGGGCCGGTCCCGGACCGCAGACGGCGCAGGGGCCCGGGCGGCTGCTCCAGTACCGCTTCGACGGTCCGGAGGACGCCCCCGTCCTGGTCATCGGGCCCTCGCTCGGCACCACCTGGCACATGTGGGACCGCCAGATACCGGAGCTCTCCCAGCACTGGAGGATCTTCCGCTACGACCTCCCCGGGCACGGCGGAGCGCCCGCGTACCCCGCCGCGGCGGTCACCGACCTCGCCGACCGTCTCCTGGCCACACTGGACAGCGTCGGCGTCCAGCGCTTCGGATACGCCGGCTGTTCCATCGGCGGCGCAGTCGGCGCCGACCTCGCGCTGCGCCACCCGCACCGGGTCGCCGCCCTCGCGCTCGTCGCCGCGTCGCCCCGCTTCGGCACCGCCGACGAATTCCGGCAGCGCGGAGTGATCGTCCGCAGCAACGGCCTGGAGCCGATCGCCCGGACCTCCCCGGAGCGCTGGTTCACCCCTGGCTTCGCCGCCGCCCAGCCGGCCATCGTCGAGTGGGCCGTCCAGATGGTCCGCACCACCGATCCCGGCTGCTACATCGCCTCCTGCGAGGCCCTGGCCGCCTTCGACATCCGTACGGAACTGCCCCGTATCGGAGTGCCGACCCTCGTCCTGGTCGGGGCGGAGGACAAGGTCACCGGTCCCGCCGAGGCCCGGACCCTGGTCGCGGGCATCCCGGACGCCCGGCTCGCCCTCGTCCCCGGCGCCTCCCACCTGGCCCCGGTCGAGCAGCCCGCCGCCGTCACCGACCTGCTGCTGATGCACTTCTCGACCGCCTGGCAGGACACGCTGGCATCGATCCCCGTGCCGCCGTCCCCGGGCTTCTCCGCCCCGTTCGCCCCCGTCGTCCCCGTCGCGGAGATCGCGGCCGCGGCCGACCTGCCCGACGCCTCCCCCGCGGGACGCAGCGACCGGTACGACCGGGGGATGAAGGTCCGGCGTGAGGTGCTGGGCGACGCGCACGTGGACGCCGAGACTGCCGCGTCCGACACCTTCACCGACGACTTCCAGGACCTCCTCACCCGCTACGCCTGGGGCGAGATCTGGAGCAGGGAGGGACTCGACCGCAGGGCCCGCAGCTGTGTCTCCCTCACCGCCGTCGTCGCGTCCGGGCATCTGGGCGGGCTCGCGCAGCACGTCAGGGCGGCCCTGCGCAACGGGCTCACACCGGTCGAGATCAAGGAGGTGCTGCTCCAGACCGCCGTCTACTGCGGCATCCCGGCGGCAGGCGCGGCGTTCGAGATCGCGCAGTCCGTGATCCAGGAGGAAACCACCCCGCCCGCGTAGCAGGATGGGTGCATGAACGCTTCGTCTCTCACCCTCACCAAGAAGATCCACTCCTGCGTCCGCCTGGAGCGGGACGGGCAGACGCTCGTCATCGATCCGGGTGGGTTCGCCGAGGACGACGCCGCGGTCGGTGCCGACGCGATCCTGGTGACGCACGAACACCCGGATCACTTCAACGAGGCGCGGCTGCGCGCGGCGTTGGAGGCCAACCCCGCCGCGCGCGTGTGGACCCTGCGCAGCGTGGCCGAGCAGGTGTCCGCGGCGTTCCCGGGGCGCGTGCACACGGTCGGCCACGGCGACACGTTCACCGCGGCGGGACTCGACGTACAGGTGCACGGAGAACTGCACGCGGTGATCCACCCGGACATCCCGAGGATCACCAACATCGGCTTCCTCGTGGACGGTTCGGTCTTCCACCCCGGCGACGCCTTCACGGTGCCCGACCACCCGGTGGACACGCTGATGCTGCCGGTCATGGCCCCCTGGAGCAAGATCTCGGAGGTCATCGACTACGTGCGCGAGGTGAAGCCGCGCCGTGCGATCGACATCCACGACGCCCTGCTCACCGACCTCGCCCGACCGATCTACGACACGCAGATCGGCGCGCTGGGCGGCGCGGACCACGGCCGGCTGGCACCGGGCGACGCGACCCGTCTCTGACCCGGCTGTCAGTGGGAGCGGTTAGGTTTACTGCATGCGCATCGCCACGTGGAACGTCAATTCGATCACCGCCCGGCTCCCCAGGCTGCTGGCCTGGCTGGAGAGCAGCGGCACGGACGTGCTCTGCCTCCAGGAGACCAAATGCACGCTGGAGCAGTTCCCCGCCGAAGCGCTGCGCGAGGCGGGTTACGAGTCCGCGGTCAACGCCACGGGCCGGTGGAACGGCGTGGCGCTGCTCTCCCGCGTCGGCCTCGCGGACGTCGTGACGGGCCTGCCCGACGGCCCGGACTACGAGGGAGTGCAGGAGCCGAGGGCGGTCTCGGCGACGTGCGGCCCCGCCCGCGTCTGGTCGGTCTACGTCCCCAACGGCCGTGAGGTCGCCCACGACCACTACGCCTACAAGCTGCGCTGGCTGGAGGCCCTGCAGAAGGCCGTCGCCGCGGACGCGGCGAAGGCGCTGCCGTTCGCGGTCCTCGGCGACTTCAACATCGCGCCTACGGACGAGGACGTCTGGGACCCGGCGCTCTTCGTCGGCGCCACACACGTCACCCCCGCCGAGCGGGCGGCGCTCGCGGCGCTGCGCGAGGAAGGGCTCTCAGACGTGGTGCCGCGCCCCCTCAAGTACGACCACCCGTACACCTACTGGGACTACCGCCAGCTCAGCTTCCCGAAGAACAAGGGCATGCGCATCGACCTGGTCTACGGCAACGCCCCCTTCGCGGCGGCGGTCAAGGACAGCTACGTCGACCGTGAGGAGCGCAAGGGCAAGGGAGCCTCCGACCACGCCCCGGTGGTCGTGGACCTCGACGTCTGACGGCCGGCCCCAAGTGTCAACTTCGGGTTGACGCACCATGGGTGTCAACCTAGGGTTGCCCCATGACGAAGCCTCTGCGTCCCAATCCGCCCATCCGCCTGGACGACCTGATCGACGCGATCAAGGAGACCCACAGCGACACCCTGGAGCAGCTCTCCGGGGCGGTGGTCGCCGCGGATCACCTGGGTGAGATCGCCGACCACCTCATCGGCCACTTCGTGGACCAGGCGCGCCGCTCCGGCGCGTCATGGACGGACATCGGCCGGAGCATGGGCGTCACCCGGCAGGCCGCCCAGAAGAGGTTCGTGCCCAAGAAGCCCGGCGAGGCCTCGGACCTGGATCCCAGCCAGGGCTTCGGCCAGTTCGACCAACAGGCCAAGAACGTCGTCGTGGGCGCCAGCAACGAAGCCCACGCCGCCCGCAACGACGAGGTGGGGGTGGCGCACTTGATCCTGGGCCTCCTGGCCGAGCCGGACTCCCTCGGTGCCCAGGTGATCGTCGGGCAGGGGGTCGCACTGGAAGCGGTCCGGGAGGCGGCGGCACTCGCCCTGCCGGCCGCGGCCGGCGAGGTCCCCGAGCTGATCCCGTACGACGCCGGGGCCCGCAAGGTCCTCGAACTCACCTTCCGGGAGGCCCTGCGCCTCGGTCACAACTTCATCGGGACCGGGCACATCGTGCTGGCCGTGCTGGAGTTCGAGGCAGGCGCGGGCGTGCTCACGGGACTCGGCGTCGACAAGGACGTGGCGTCGTCCGACGTCGCCGCGGCGGTCGCCGCCGAAACCGGGGAGCCGGCCCCCGACGCCCGGAGCTGAGAAACGCGAACGCGCTGCGGATGCCGCCCTTCGCCGGGGCGGCATCCCGCGTCTGCGGATCGCCTCAGTGCACGGAGAACCCGCCGTCGACGAAGAGCGACTGCCCCGTGACGTAGGAGGAGGCGGCACTCGCGAGGAACACCGCGGCGCCCTCGAAGTCCTGGGCCAGCCCGTTGCGTCCCACCATCGTGCGGGCGGCCAGCGCCGCCACCCGCTCCGGGTCGGACGACAGCCGCTTGTTGAGCGGCGTCATCACGAATCCGGGCACCAGCGTGTTGCAGGTGACCCCGTACGGCGACCATGCCTCGGCCTGCGAGCGGGCCAGCGACTCCAGCGCACCCTTGGAGACCCCGTACGCCCCGCTCTGCACGAACGCGCGGTGTGCCTGCTGGGAGGTGATGTGGATGATCCGGCCGAAGCCACGCTCCGCCATACCCGGACCGAAACGGCGGCCCAGCAGATAGGGGGCCTTGAGGTTCACCGTCATCGTGGTGTCCCAGACGTCCTCGTCGAGCTCGCTCATCGGCGGCCGCAGGTTGATGCCCGCGCAGTTGACGAGGATGTCGGGCTCGCCGAACGCGGCAGCCGCCCCCTCGCCGGCCGTACGCACGCCTTCGGTGGTCCCGAGGTCGGCGCTCACCCATGCCGCCCGGCAGCCGTCGGCGTCGAGTTCGGAGACGGTCCGCACCAGTTCCGCCTCCCCGCGTGCCACGACCACGACGCTCGCGCCGGCGTGCGCGAGGGCCCCCGTGATGGCCCGGCCGATGCCGGAACTGCCGCCGGTCACCACGGCGACCCGGCCGTCCAGTGAGAAGAGTTCGGAAAGATAGTTCTGCGACGTCATCCTCGTACATTAAAGAGGTGGCCGGCGGGTGTACGGGGCGGGTCCCGGAACCGGAACGATCGCGCGCCCTGCGGTGCCGAAGCCGTCCGGGGTGGGATCCTGGTGCTATGAACATTCCCTTCCTGGACAACTGGCGGAAGCGCCAAGGCGGTACACGGGCGATGGCTCTCGCGGCCGCCGTCGAGACCGATCCCGACGGCGTGGCCGAGCTGTTCGCGGAATGCGAGTTGCTGCGCGCCCGGGCAGGGCAGTGCGGCCTCGAACTCGATGACAGCCCCGCCTCGTTGTCCGCGCTCGACCAGCTGACGCCGATCTGGCGGGACGACCCGGAGGAGCTGCCCTGGGTGGGTAACGACGCGGGACTCTACCTCGGCACCGTACTGGTGCGTACCGTTCCCGGGGCCGCCTGGGACATCCTGGCCGGCGGCAAGCCCGTGGTGCGCCTGGGTTCCGGGCGGGAGATCGATGTGGTCGCCGCCGGTCTGGACTGGGCGATGTCGGGAAGCCCCGAGCTCTCCGAGATGTACGCGGAGTCGGCGGAGAGCGGCCCGGAGGCCAAAACGCGATAAACAGCCTTATGCGCCGCCGGTGCGTGTCGGCCCCGAAGCGCGTGTTCACCCCGGATAGTTTGCGCTGACCTCGACACAAGCGATAAGTGGGTAGGGCAGCGTATGGCCGTCGATCCGTTGATCGAGCTGCGGGACGTCAACAAGTACTTCGGGAAGTTGCACGTACTGCAGGACATCAATCTCACCGTCGGCCGCGGGGAGGTGGTGGTGGTCATCGGCCCCTCCGGATCGGGTAAATCAACGCTCTGCCGGACGATCAACCGGCTTGAGACGATCGAGTCCGGTCACATCGCCATCGACGGCAAGCCGCTCCCCGAGGAGGGGAAGGGCCTCGCGGAGCTCCGGGCCGAAGTGGGCATGGTCTTCCAGTCGTTCAACCTGTTCGCCCACAAGACCGTGCTGGCGAACGTCTCGCTGGCGCAGCTCAAGGTCCGCAAGCGCAAGAAGGACGAGGCCGACCAGCGCTCCCGGGAACTTCTGGAGCGGGTCGGGCTGGCCTCGCAGGCGGACAAGTTCCCCGCTCAGCTCTCCGGCGGCCAGCAGCAGCGCGTCGCCATCGCCCGCGCCCTCGCCATGGACCCCAAGGCGCTCCTCTTCGACGAGCCCACCTCCGCGCTGGACCCCGAGATGATCAACGAGGTCCTCGAGGTCATGCAGCAGCTCGCCCGGGAGGGCATGACCATGGTGGTCGTCACGCACGAGATGGGCTTCGCCCGGTCCGCCGCCAACCGCGTGGTCTTCATGTCCGACGGATGCATCATCGAGGACCGCACGCCGGAGGACTTCTTCACCTCCCCGGAGAGCGACCGCGCCAAGGACTTCCTGTCCAAGATCCTCAAGCACTGACAGGGGGCACCGTGTTGCGTACGAGGAACATCGCGGCCGTGCTGGTCTGCCTCCTGATCGCCGCGCTCGCCGCCGGCTGCGGCAGGGAGGGCAGCCCGCCGGTCAAGGGGCCGAAGGCGGAGGCCTTGCCCCGGTACAAGGTCGACACCACCTTCCGGCTGCCGGAATCCAAGACCTGGAAGAAGGCGAAGAGGCGTGGCCATCTCGTCGTCGGCGCCAAGGAGGACCAGCCCTATCTCGGCGAGAAGGACCCGGCCACCGGGATCTACTCCGGCTTCGACATCGAGATCGCCCGCATGATGGCGGCCTCCCTCGGCTTCGATCCGGACACGATCCGCTTCCGGACCATCGCCTCCGCCAACCGGGAGACGGCACTCCAGAACGGGCAGATCGACTACTACGTCGGCACCTACACGATCAACGACATGCGCAAGAAGATCGTCGGCTTCGCCGGGCCCTACTACATGGCCGGCCAGGGGCTGCTGGTGCGCACCGACGAGAACGACATCCACGGCCCGCAGGACCTGGCGGGCAAGACCGTCTGCTCGGCAGCCGGGTCCACGCCGTACCAGCGCATCGCCGCGGACTTCCCCGAGGCGGATCTCGTCGCGTACGACACCTACTCGATCTGCGTCGACAACCTGCTGACCTTCCAGGTCGACGCCGTCACCACGGACGACGCCATCCTGCTGGGCTTCGCCGCCAAGGCACCGGACGAGATGAAGGTGGTCGGCAAGCCCTTCTCCGAGGAGCCGTACGGCATCGGCGTCCCGCGTGGTGACAACGCGCTGCGCGCCGCTCTCAACGACGCCCTGGAGGCCAACGAGAAGAACGGCAACTGGAAGAAGGCGTTCGAGGCGACTCTGGGCCTGTCCGGGGTACCCGCCCCGAAACCGCCGCCCATCGACCGCTACCCGTCGAACTGAGGGGCCGGCCACCACCATGGATGTACTGACAGAGAACTGGTCGCTCTACGGCAAGGGCTTCCTCGGCACCGTCGAACTCACCGTCTACGCCTCGATCCTGGCGCTGGTGCTCGGCTTCGTCATGGCCTCGTTCCGGGTCGCGCCGGTCGGCTCGCTCCGGGTGATCGGCACCGTCTGGGTCGCGGTGCTCCGCAACACCCCGCTGACACTGCTGTTCTTCGCCGTGCTGCTCGGTCTGCCGCGCTTCGGCCTGGTGCTGCCCTTCCAGGTCTTCGCGGTCCTCGCCCTCGGCTGCTACACCTCGGCCTTCATCTGCGAAGCCCTGCGCTCCGGCATCAACACCGTGCCCACGGGACAGGGCGAGGCGGCCCGGAGCCTGGGCATGTCCTTCAGCCAGACACTGGGCAACGTGGTGCTGCCCCAGGCCTTCCGCTCCGTGATCCCGCCGGTGGGCTCGACGCTCATCGCCCTGGCCAAGAACTCCGCGATCGCCGGGGCCTTCAGCGTCACCGAGCTGCTGGGCACCTACAAGACCCTCAACGAACTCGGCTACAGCATCATCTGGTCCTTCATCTGGATCGCCGTCGGATATCTGATCATCACCCTCGCCATCAGTGCGATCTTCAACGTGTTGGAGAAGCGCTGGGGAGTCGCCCGATGACCCACTCCACCGCCTCCGCCTCCGCGCTCTACGACATCCCCGGGCCCGCCACCCGCAAGCGGCACTTCCTCTACGGGATCATCTCGACGGCCGTGATCCTCGCGCTGTTCGGCTGGGTCCTCTATCTCCTCTTCGACACCGACCAGTTCACCAGCGAGAAATGGACGCCCTTCACCTACAAGGGCATCCAGGAGCTGCTGCTGCGCGGACTCGGCAACACCCTGAAGGCTTTCGCGTACGCGGCGGTCCTCTCCCTCGCACTCGGGGCTGTACTCGCCGTCGGGCGGCTCTCCGACCACAGACCGGTGCGCTGGATCTCGACGCTGCTGGTCGAGTTCTTCCGGGCCATGCCCGTACTGGTGATGATCTTCTTCATCTTCGTCGCCCTCAAGGTCCAGCCGCTGCCGGCGCTGGTGGCCGGACTGACCCTCTACAACGGGTCCGTGCTCGCCGAGGTCTTCCGGACCGGGATCAACTCCGTGGAGCGGGGACAGCGGGAGGCTGCGTACGCGCTGGGCATGCGCAAGACACAGGTCACCACCCACGTCCTCTCCCCGCAGGCCGTCCGCGCGATGCTGCCCACCATCATCAGCCAGCTGGTGGTGGCGCTCAAGGACACCTCGCTGGGCTATCTGATCACCTACGAGGAGTTCCTCCACGCCGGCAAACTGATCGCGTCGAACCTCGACTACGATCTGCCGTTCATCCCCGTGGTCATGGTGATCTCGCCCATCTACATCGGTATGTGCATGCTGCTCTCCTGGTTCGCCACCTGGGTGGCCAGACGGCAGCGGCGCAACCCGAAGACGGAGGGGACGGGCGTCGCCGCCGCCGAACCCGGAACGGTGCTGCCGGGCCGTCTGCAGTAGCCCTCGATCCGCCCGGCAGCAGCCGGTGATCACTCCTCGTACCCGGAACCGTTACGCCGTTCGTAGCGGTGCCCGGTGGGGGAGAAGGTCAGCTGCGCGCCGGCCGGGTCGCGGCCGCTGCGGCGAGGACCGGCGAAGGTCACGAGGCGACGTGTGACCGGCCTGGAGCCGTGGGCGTGGAGCGCGGCTCCACGCCCACGGGAAACGGCCGTCCCGATGCCGGATCGTTCCGCGGAGAGACGGGCTGTCATACCCCCCGGCCGCACCCGGTCGCCCCCCGAAGGGAGATCGTAGAATCCTCCTCGCGGGCACGGCGAACGACCGTTCCCGCAGGGGATTTGTCATGCGTTACGCCGATGGGCCCAGCACGCACCGGGAGATCCGGATCTCCGCCGGCCCCGCGCGCGTCTGGGAGATCGTGGCCGATGTCGAGGCCATGGCCGGATGGAGTCCCGAGCTGCTGGAGGTGGAGTGGCAGGACGGCGCCACCTCCCCCGCGGCGGGCGCGCGCTACATCGGGCACAACGAGCACCCCGTGAACGGCCGTTGGCGCACCATCGCCCACTTCACCGAGTTCGAGCCCGGCCGGAACCTCACCTGGTGCGTCCTGGACGTCGACGGCCGGTACGGCGAGACAGCCGAGGACCCGGAACACCGGATGGCGACCTGGTCCTTCACACTCGCCCCGGACGGCGACGACACCGTGCTGCGTCAGTCGGTCACGATCGGGCCCGGCCGCAGCGGACTCAACGCCTACATCGAGCGCACGCCCGAGCACGAGGAGGCGATCATCGCCTACCGCTTCGACGAACTGGGCAAGGGCATGGACGCCACCCTCGAGGGCATCAGGGCCGCGGCGGAGCACCGGCAGGGGTGAGGGCGGGCCAGGTCCGGCAGTGCGGGCGCCGGACTGCCACGGAATCCTTCGACGTCAGGGAGTTCGGACATGGAGCCCCGGCCGATCCGGTGTCCATCGTCAGGCACGCCGTGTCGTCCATGACCCCTCCTTCGCCGCATCGAGCAGGACCTGGCAGGTGTAGCGGAACTCCTCCGTGAGCCGGGTCGCCTCGGTGACGAGGACGCCGTACGGGACAGTGGGGTCGGAGAGGGACAAGGACAGGCGGTCGGTCACCTCGATCACCTCGTCGCGGCGCGCCTGGGCCTCGTCGGTGAGGCGGTCCAGCCGTTTCGCCTGCTGCAGCAGGGTCGTCTCGTCCAGCGTGGTCAGCACCTCGGTGACCGCGCCGCCCGCCTCCAGGAACGCCCCGTACCGCTGCAGGAAGGGCTGGAGGGCCTCGCCCCCCTCGCGGGACCGGTCGAGGCCGCGGGTGAGGGCGGCGACCTGGTAGAGCATGCGCTCCAGGGCGCCGAGCACGGCCTCGTACCCCTGGAAGCCCGGGTGGCCCCGGTAGCGGCGCCACAGGCGCCGGGGATTGAGCAAGGTGCTCTCCTTGGCCGTCCGGAGTCCGGACTGGGCCTGCTTGATCATCTCGCCGGTACGCGCCGCGCGGTCCCGCCAATCCGCGGCGGTGTCCTGGTCGGGCACCCGATCGGCGAGCACCGGATAGATGTCGGTGAGGAGGTCGTGGAGGGTCCGAGCGAGGTTGCGGATGCTGTACTCGGCACTCCGGTAGCGCAGGGGAGGGGCGACGAGGATGTTGACGGCAGTGCCGATCGCACAGCCGATGAGTACGAGCACCACGATCTCCCCCAGCCGGAAGAACCGTTGCGAGTCCCCTGACGACGAGGTGTAGGTCGAGAAGGCGAAGAAGGCGGCGGTGGCCACCTGCGGCCCCTGGACACCCAGAACGGGCCAGCGGCCGATCGCGAGGGCGATGAGGGCCACCAGCACGAAGGTCAGCAGATCCGGGCCCGCCAGGTAGCCGAGTGCGGCTTGGACCAGTACTCCCGCGACGACCGCACCGACGTACCGGAGCGACTGTACGACCGAGCGGTAGACCGTCACCTGCATGATCAGTACGGCGGAGAACGGTGCGAACGCCGGCGAGGCGGCGTCGAGGACGTCGTACGCGATCACCCAGGCGAGGGTGGCGGCGAGGGTGCTCTTCCCGACGACCAGCAGGGTCGCGCGCTCGTCGCCCGCGTACGAGAAGGCGCGCTGCCACCACCCGGCCGCGGCGGTGAGCCGCCCTGCTCCCGTGTGCTCGCTTGCAGAGCCGTCAGCCATGAACGTCCACGTCCTCCTTCGATCAGAACCCGCTGGGGCGGCCGGGTCCCCCGGGGCGGATGGGGCCAGGGGAGGACATATCTGTTCCCCGAACGGAGCGGCCAAATCCACTTCGGCCCGTCAGTCGTCGGGAGTCCCGAGGAGGAGTGCCCCGACTGCGTCGACTACGCGTCGAAGCGCCGCCGAGCCGCTTCGATCTCGTTCAGGTACCGGCGGGTCCACGCGCACATGCCGTTGACCGTGTCGCGCAGCGCGGCGCCCGCCTCGGTGAGGCGGTAGTCGACGCGTGGCGGCACCTCTGCGTAGACGGTCCTGCGGACCAGCCCGTCACGTTCGAGCCCTCGCAGCGTCCGGGCGAGCATCTTGTGGCTGATGCCTTCCACCACGTTCCGCAGTTCGGTGAACCGGAGGGTCCGCTCTCCCAGCACGTTGATGATCAGCAGGGCCCACTTGTTGGCCACACCGGCGAAGATCTCGCGGGCCAGGGAGTCGGCTCGCGTGACGTCCCCCTCATCGGATCCGCGACCGACCTGCTCGGTAACCACGAGGTTCCCTTCTCACTGCAAAGTGCGTTCTTCCATGTCAGAGCCTACTCACCTACGGTTTCTGAGTAACCGAAAGTAACCGCCGCCCGTATACGGGCCGCGGCTGACACGAGGTGGAACCGCTCATGAGCATCCTGAGGACGTACGCCCGCCTGTGGACCGACGACCTCGACCGAGCGCTGCCGCTCCTCGCGGAACTCACCGGCGCGCAGCCGGATCTGCGGCTGGCGTTCCACTCCGTGGAGCTGGCCGCCATCGGCGACTTTCTCGTCATCGCGGGCCCGGCCGAGGAGCGCGCGAAGTACGCGCATGCCTCCGCCACCGTGGTGGTCGAGGACCTCGACGCCCTCGCCACGACCCTGAGGGCCGCCGATGCCACCGTCACCACTCCCACGACGAGTGGCCCGACGGGGCGGTTCCTCTACGCCCGCCACGCCGACGGGGCGGAGGTCGAGTACGTCGAGTGGACCCCGGAGCTGGTGCGGCGGCTCATCCCCCGGTGACGGCGCCGGGTGGAGGCCGTCAGGCCGCGCCGGTCTCAGCCGGAGGCGCGGTGGGAGGTGCGGGGCGCGGCGGGCAGTGGGGCCTGTGCCGCGCGTGTCACGTCGCCGACCAGTTCGACGACATCGGGGCCGTACGCCTGGGAGTTGACCACTTTCAGGAGCAGCACGAAGGATCCGCCGCGGTGCTTGCGCTGGAGCTTCTCGTAGTTGCGCATCAGATACCGGGAGGCGGCCTGATTGGTGATGGCGCGCTGGCCGCAGAGGAGGAAGACGGGCCGGGCGTCCGGGCCGCCGGTGAGGCGGGCGAGCAGGACGTGTTCGGAGGTTCCGGGCTCCAGCCGGTAGCGTTCCGAGCCCACCTGGAAGGCGGCGCGGTCGGGGCCGGGTTCCGGCCCGGTGTTGATCTTCACGCCCGGCAGCAGGGACTGAAGGTGCGCGGCCATCCGCCGGTTCGACCCCGGGCCGCCGACGCAGAACTCCGTACGTTCGCCGAAGCCCTGCTGGGCGGTGTCGTGGGACACGATCTGGGCGTGTGCGGCGCAGTCCTTGATGAGAGCGGAGAGTTCGAGCAGCGCGAAGACGTCGTGGCGGTGGACCGCGCCGTCGCCGCCTGCGTCGCGGTTGACGACGAGCAGGCACTCGGAGTTCCCCGGCAGCCCGAAGAAGGCCTGCTTGCGGCGGAGTCTGCGCCGCCACAGGTACGTCCGGGCGAGCCAGCCGACGGCGGCGCTGATTCCGGCGGCTATGAGACCGAGCACGATGTTGCGCACGTCGTCATTCATGAGCGGGCATAGTAGCGGCCGTTCGGACGTGTGGCCGAGGCGGTCCTGACGATGCGGGTGTTACGGCGTTACCCTGCGCGGACGATCCTTCACAGGAGGTACGGATGCGTCATTCCGTCGGCCGGAATGTGTCGTTCCCACTCGTGATCGCCGTCATCGGCTCGCTCGGCGCAGCGGCCCCCGCGGCCTCGGCGCCACCCGGGCCGCCTCCCAAGTCCCCGGTGGCGGTGGGGTACGGGGGGGCGGTGTCGAGTGTCGACGCGGACGCCTCGGCGGCCGGTATCGAGGTGCTCCGCAAGGGAGGCAACGCCGTCGACGCGGCGGTCGCCACCGCCGCCGCACTGGGCGTGACCGAGCCCTACTCGGCGGGGATCGGAGGCGGTGGGTACTTCGTCCACTACGACGCGAGGACGGGCAGGGTGCAGACCGTCGACGGCCGCGAGACCGCGCCACGCAGCGCGGACTCCTCGCTCTTCCTGGAGAACGGGAAGCCGATCCCCTTCGCCGACGCCGTCACCAGCGGACTCGGGGTCGGCACGCCCGGCACGCCCGCCACCTGGGAGAAGGCTCTCGACGCCTGGGGCAGCAAGCCGCTCGAGCGGCTGCTCGAACCGGCCGAGCGACTGGCGCGCGACGGCTTCGTCGTGGACGAGACCTTCCGCTCCCAGACCGCCGCCAACGAGGCCAGGTTCGCCGACTTTCCCGCGACCGCGGAACTCTTCCTGCCCGGCGGCGAGTTGCCGGTGACCGGATCGGTGTTCAAGAACCCCGACCTCGCCCGTACGTACAGGACACTGGGCCGCGAGGGCGTCGACGAGCTGTACCGGGGCGACCTGGCCCGGGACATCGTGTCGACGGTACGCAAGCCGCCCGTGGACCCGGCGGCGACACGTGTGGTGCGTCCGGGAGATCTGACGACCGGGGACCTGAGGTCCTACCGCGCTCTGCACCAGGCCCCGACGAAGACCGCCTACCGGGGCCTCGACGTGTACGGCATCGCGCCGTCCTCGTCAGGGGGTACGAGCGTGGGTGAAGCCCTCAACATCCTGGAGGCGACGGACCTTTCGAAGGCGAGCGAGACGCGGTACCTCCACCGCCTGATCGAGGCGAGCAGGATCGCGTTCGCCGACCGGGGGCGCTGGGTGGGCGACCCGGCCTTCGAGGACGTCCCGACGCGGGAGCTGATCAGCCAGCGCTTCGCCGACTCGCGGGAGTGCCTCATCAAGGACGACGAGGTCCTCACCAGCCCGCTCGCTCCGGGCGACCCGCGCCACCCGGCACGCTGCGCCACGGGAGGCAGGGCCGCCCCCACGACGTACGAGGGTGAGAACACGACGCACCTGACGACCGCCGACAAGTGGGGCAACGTCGTCGCGTACACCCTGACGATCGAGTCGACGGGCGGCAGCGGTATCACCGTGCCGGGGCGGGGCTTCCTGCTCAACAACGAGCTGACCGACTTCTCGTTCGCGCCCGCCGACCCGGCGGTCCACGACCCGAACCTGCCGGGCCCGTCCAAGCGTCCGCGCTCGTCGATCTCGCCGACCGTGGTGCTGGAGCACGGGAAGCCCGTGCTGGCCCTGGGGTCGCCGGGCGGTGCCACGATCATCACCACCGTCCTCCAGTCGTTGACCGGCCACCTGGACCGAGGACTGCCGCTGGTCGACGCGATCGCCGCGCCCCGTGCCAGCCAGCGCAACTCGCCGACGACCGAGATCGAGCCGGGGCTGTGGGACAGCCCGGTGCGCGGAAAGCTGGAGGCCCTCGGACACGTGTTCAAGGAGAATCCGGAGATCGGGGCGGCCACCGGCGTCCAGCGGCTTCCGGACGGGCGCTGGCTCGCGGCCGCCGAAAAGGTGCGGCGCGGCGGTGGCTCGGCCATGGTGGTGCATCCGGGCGGTCGTTCGTGACCGGTCGGCGGTAGCTGCGGCCTCGGGGCCGGTATGTCGCGCTCAGCAGCGTCGTACCGGCCCCGAGGTCTTCACACGGCCGGCCGCGTCCATGGCGCGCCGCCGTCGGCAAGGATGAGCCCGCCGGGGCTCCTCGCGTCCAGTGAAAGGGCACCCACGACCGTGCGTACGCGAATGCTGGTCCTCTCCGCGCTCTCCGGCGCCGCTCTGCTCGCCTCGGCACTCCCCGCCGCCGCGGCCGGGGACGGGGGGAGCCCGGTCGGTGCGGCCGAACTGCTGGCCAAGGTGAAGAAGTGCACCCGGATCTCCCAGGGGGAGTACCGGACCGATCAGAACGCCGCCGCCACGGTCCCGGTCTGCGGGACCGACGATGCCGTGTTCTGGGAGGCCGACATGGACATCGACTGCGACGGCCGGATCACGACCGCCTGCAACACCAGGACCGACCCCGCGTTCCAGCCCCGGACGGCGTTCCAGGGGGCGGACGGCAAACCCCTGGACTCTGCCAGGGTGCCGTACGTCGTCGTCCCCGGCCCCGGGCCGCTGTGGAACTACGCCAGGTCGGGGATCAAGGGCGGTGGTGTGGCCGCCGTCATCCACGACGGCAAGGTCCGCTACGCCGTCGTGGGGGACACGGGGCCCACCGGGATCATCGGCGAGGGTTCGTACGCCCTGGCCGAGGCGCTCGGCATCGATCCGGACCCCAGGACCGGGGGTACGGCGTCCGCCGTCACCTACATCCTCTTCAAGAACTCCGAGGCGTCGCCGATCGAGAGCCCCGCCGCCGCGGTGAGCGCCGGTGAGACGCTCGCCCGGAAGTTCGTCGGGGCGTCCTGAGCGGCGTGCGGTCAGAGGGCCGTCAGGACGCGGCCCTCGACGGATCTGTCTGTCCTGAGTCACACCGCGCCAATTACAATACCGGCCCTAGCGGTATTAGAATGACGGCATGGTACGGAACCCCCTGACACCCGAAGAGCGCCGTCGCGGCGAGCGGCTCGGCGAAGTGCTGCGTGCGGCGCGCGGCGGACGCAGCATGGTCGCGGTCGCGGCGAGCGCGGGAATCTCGGCCGAGACGCTCCGTAAGATCGAGACGGGCCGGGCCCCCACCCCCGCCTTCTTCACGGTCGCGGCGCTGGCGGGAGCCCTCGGGCTGTCGATGGACGAGCTGCTCGCGCTGTGTGTGCCGGTGCCCGTCCCCGGGCCGCTGCCGGAGCCGGGGGAGCTGCCGCTCACGGCGTAGGCCGAGTAGTGTCGCGCCCGTGACTCTCCAGGACTTCGCCCGCAGTGAGTACGTCAGTCTGACCACGTACCGGAAGGACGGCACGCCCGTCGCCACGCCCGTCTGGGCCGCGGCGGACGGTGGCGTGCTGTACGTCTGGACGCGGTCCGACTCCTGGAAGGTCAAGCGACTGCGCAACGACAGCCGGGTCCTCGTCACCGTCTGCGACGCCCGCGGCCGCGTCGCCGAGGGCGCGCCGAGCGCCGAGGGGACGGCCCGGCTGCTCGACGGCACCGGGACCGCGGCGGTCCGCAAGGTCCTCGCCCGCAAGTACACCTGGAAGTTCTGGCTCGTGGACTGGCCCGCCATGGTCGCGCGACTCGGCAAGCGGCCCCACACCGGGATCGCCGTCACCCTCTGACGGGGGCGCGCCGGCTCCTGCCGCGCTCCGGACGCACCCTGTCGGAAAAGCGTGCGTAGTCCTCCCGTAACACGCCTGCGGTCGAATGCCCGCGGACTGGAACGCTCCAGTCCCTGGCGACCGGTGAGGGCGACGGTGACAGTGGATCAGCGTGCTGTGGAAGTAAGGGCGTTCGCGGAGTACCTACGGGGCCTTTCTGACCTGCTCGATCCCGGGCAGGGCTGGTACGGGGTCTTCTGCGCGCGCGACCCCGACGGCATGCGCGCCTGCTTCGACGGCTCGGAGGTCCCGCCCTGGGACGTGGTCGAGTCGTTGCTCCAGGACCTCGCCGCCGTGCGCGGCACCGTGTACGCCGCGCGGGAATCCGTACGCGCCGCCGCGCTGTGTGCCGCGTCGGCGGCCGCCTACGACAGGCGGCCGGGTGGCCGGCAGGCCCTCGTCGACCGGCTCGGCGTGATGCTCCGGGAGCAGTCGTACGCGGCCCGGCGGATGCGGGCGGCCGGGGCGGACGGGGCGCTTGAGGCGTACGGGGAGACGGAGGCGATGGCCTGGGCGCGGGACGATCACGCCCGTGCCACGGCCCGCTGCGCCGAGCTCCGCAACCGGCTGGCGGCAGTGGAGACGACGGTCCCGGACGACTGGTTCCGGGGTCAGGGGGACGCGGACGCGCCGGGCCCCGGCAGCGCGCCCACGGTTCCCGGCCCCCGCCTCCCGGAGGAGCCCGCGGCCCACGCCGCGCAGCGTGGTCAGGAAGCGGGGCCGCAGGCCGGGCCCGCCTCCGCGAGGAAGCGCCGGAAGCCGGGCGGGGCGCGCTTCGCGGGCCTGGACCTCGACGACGGGGCGGAAGCCGGGCCGGTTCCGTCGGGCGTGCCCGGGCTGCCGGCCCCCTCGCGGGCCGCCTCCGTCCCGCGCGGGGCCCGTTTCGGCGGCGCCGCGGCCGAGGACGACCCCGGTCCGGCCGCGCCGCCGGCGGCGGAACCCGACCCCGTCGCCCGCCGGGCCGCCGAGGACGCCGTCGCGCTGCTCGTACGGCTGCGCGCGGAAGGCCGCACCGGAGAGGCGCATGTCGTGCTCTGCGAGGCCGCCGCGTGGCCCGCCGGACATCTGCCGGTGCTCGCCGTCGCGCTGCACGGGGCCGGCCTGGACGCCGACCGGGCGACCCTGCTGTGGGAGGTGTCCTCGCTGCCGCCCGCCGAACTCGCCGCCGCCGCAGGCGCGCTGGCCGCAGCGGGCCGTGCCGACGACTGCGGGCAGCTGCTCCGGCAGGGTGTCGCCCGCCCCGCCGGCGAGATCGCCGACGCCGTGGTCGCACTCGACCGGGCGGGCCTGGAGCCGGAGGCGCGTGCGCTGCTGGGCGCGTTCGTGCGCGCACGGACCCCGCAGGACGCGGCCCGCGTCGCCGAGGGCGGACCGCGTCACCTCGTCCCCCAGTTGCTCGCCGCGGCCCGGGAGGTGTCGGCGGCGCGGGAGTGGGATGTGATCCACGCGCTGCGGGTTGCGGGCATCGCGGCACCGTAAGGCCACGAACCCTGTGGTCCATGCACGTCACCAGCGTGCGCGGGCTCGGCGAGATAAATCCGAAATCACCCTTTATCGTCGGTCGAGGCAGCGCCGCACACGTGGCACATGTCCCCCCAGTGATGTGGAGGCACCATGCTTACCCAGGAGATCACTCTCACCGCGACACCGGCCCAGACCAGCACGCTGAGCGCCCTGATGGCGGAGCCCGAGGCGGCCGTCAGCGACGCTCCGCTCTACACCCCCGAGGGCGCGGGCCTCCTGCTCGCACTCCTCCTCCTGTCTCCCAAGGAGCCGAAGGAGCCCCGGGGCAAGTGAGTTCCCACTCCGCATTCGCCGAGGCGGCCGACGCCCTGGCAGACAGTGTCCTCGGTGCCCTCAACGGCACCGGGGGCGCTGTGCAGCTGGCGCGGTACGTCGACGACGCCCCTGACACCCTCGCGGCGCTGGCGGCCGTCCGGGTGCTGGGGGCCGACGTCTTCAGCCCTCATCTCCTGGCCGCCCACCCGCTCCCGGCGCAGGACGCCGCCGTCGTGCTCAAGGCCTTCGACGCCTTCCCGCCGTCCGACGCCCCCGAAGAGGCGGCGGTCGCCCGGCGTGACCACGCCACCGCGGTCCTGTTCGCCCGGCTCTCCGGGGACGACACCCTGAGCGCTGTCGTGCCCGCACCCGCGGACGACGCCGGGGCCGGTCCTGGCGAGGACTGGAGCGGCTGGTCCGTGCGGATGGCGCAACTCGCCCCGCTCGCCACGCTCGGCCTCGACGGCCCGGTCCACGAGGCGGCCCGCCGCGACGTCCTGTCGCTGAGCCGCGGAGTCAGCCGCTCGATCCTCCGCCGCGACTTCCCCACCGCCGTGCGCCTCGTCCGCTGGCTGGCATGGCTGCGGCACGAGGGCGTGGAACTGCCCCTGGACCCGGACATCGCGGCCGAGCACGTATGGCTGGTGGGCGGGGCAGGTCCGCGCGCCGCCCTGGACCTGGCGATCGCCCGCCACTTCCTCGAACAGCGGCCCGGCACGGCCCCCAAGGAGGCGGCACACACATGACGACGATCCCCGAGCCGGTCACCCGGGCTGCCCGCACCATGGCGGACCGGGCACTGTCGTGGCTGCACGCCAACCGGAACCTCGGCGGCCTGCCGCCCGGCACGACCGAGACCATGGCCGACCCCGACAGCGTCTACAAGCCCCTGGGGGAGACCACCCTCGCCGCCTCACTGATCCTGCGCGACGGTGTCGCCGGACCGGGCCGCCTCGCCGCCGCCCAGAGTCTGATGGACTTCACCTGGGAACAGTTCAGGGGCGGCGACATGATCTACGAACGCCAGCTCCGCCACACGCTGATGACGGACCCGCTGGAGATGTACGCCCCCTTCGTCCGCTGCGGCTACCGCCACGAGGCGCTGGACCGCCTCCTCGTCCACCGCTCCCGCATGCGCTCCGTGAGCAGCGTCGAGGTCCTGCCGAACCGGCGGCTCGCCGTCGCCAACGCCGCCCGGGTCGTGGGCCTGGAGCACACCGAGGACCTGGACGCGCTGGCCGGAGCCACCTGGCTCGGTGCGCGGCCGGAGCCGTGGGCCATCAACTGGATCACCGCCTACGCGATGACCCACACCGTCTTCCACCTCACCGACTGGGGCGGCAACCCGGGCGGACTGCCGCCCGAACTCGCCGACTACGTACGCACCTGGCTCCCCGTCTGGATCGACATCTGGCGCGAGGTGGGCCAGTGGGACCTGGTCACGGAACTGCTCGTCGTGGGCGCCTCGATCGAGGACCCCTACTGCCGGGCGGAGGACTGGGAAGCCGTCGCGGCGCTCCAGCACGAGGACGGACTCGTGCCCCGCGACAGCGACCCGGTGGACGACGACCCGCAGCGGCGCTTCACGGACCATCAGCACACCGTCGTCGTCGCGGCCGTCGCCGGATCCATCGCCCTCGCCCGGGCGGCGGGGCAGCGGTGACGGCGTGACACCACCGCCGCTGACCACCGCGCTCCAGCCTCTCCTGGCCGCGGCCCAGGGGCCGGCGACGGTGGTCGCGGCGGTGCGGGGCGCCGAGCGGACGGTGCTCTGCCGGGGCCCGGCGGGGGAGGACAGCCGGTTCGAGACGGGCTCCCTGACGAAGACGTTCACCGCCCTGCTGCTCGCCGAGCTGGCCGCCCGGGGCGAGGTCCGCTACGGCGACCGAGCCGACCGCTACCTGCCCTTCCGGCTCCCCGGACCCCCGCTCACCCTCCTCCACCTCGCCACCCACACCTCCGGGCTGCCACGGCTGCCCCCGGGGCTGCTCGGCCGGGCGGTACGCAGCGGATGGCTCAGCAACCCGTACGCCGGCTTCTCCGAGGACGACCTGCTCGCCTCGCTGTGCCGTACCCGGCTGCGGCACCGCCCCGGTAGCCGGGTCCTGTACTCCAACTTCGGCGGCGGCCTGCTGGGCCATGTACTCGCGAGGGCTGCCGGTGGGGCCGGCAGCGACTATCCCGCCCTGCTGGCCGAGCGCGTCACCGGCCCCCTCGGTCTCACCGACACGGACTGCGACCCCAACCGCACCCAGATCACCGGGCATTGGCACGGCCGCCCGCGCCCCGCCCTGCTCATGCCCGGGCTGACGGCCGCCGGAGCCGTACGGTCCAGCGCCCGCGACCTGCTGCGTGTCCTGGCCGCGCTCCTGGACCCGGACACCGCCCCGCACCCCGCGCTGCGCACCGCGCTGGCGGAGGTGCAGCGGCCCCGGCTGAGCATCCCCAGAACCGGTTCCCGGCTGTGTCTCATCTGGAACCTCCGTCCGCGCCCGTCCGGCGCGCTGCTCCACCACTCCGGAGGCACCCGCGGATTCACCGCCTTCGCGGGCTTCCTCCCCGGCTCGGCCACGGGCCTCGTGGCCCTCACGAACACGGCTCCTACCCCGCTCGCACCGTTCGTCCAGTCCGCCTACGGAGCCCTGCGGGGACTGGACGCCACCCCCTCCGGGACGGTGTGGACCGCTCGGGTGTGAAACATGATCGACTCCGCCGGTTCACGGCGATGGTCTTGCCCCGTTGTGTGACGGGGCTTACGTTCTCCTCCTATGCACCGTGTCTACGGGCGTAGAGAACGTAGAGGCTCTCTGACGCCGCGTCGAAGGAGCAGCTCATGTCCCACGTCGTACGCGCCGCACTCGTCCAGGCGACCTGGACCGGCGACACCGAATCCATGATCGCCAAGCACGAGGAACACGCCCGCGAGGCCGCCCGGCAGGGTGCGAAGATCATCGGCTTCCAGGAGGTGTTCAACGCCCCCTACTTCTGCCAGGTCCAGGAACCCGAGCACTACCGCTGGGCGGAACCCGTCCCGGACGGGCCGACGGTCGTGCGCATGCGCGACCTCGCCCGGGAGACGGGCATGGTGATCGTCGTGCCGGTGTTCGAGGTCGAGCAGTCCGGCTTCTACTACAACACCGCGGCGGTGATCGACGCCGACGGCACGTACCTCGGCAAGTACCGCAAGCACCACATCCCGCAGGTCAAGGGGTTCTGGGAGAAGTACTACTTCAAGCCCGGCAACGTCGGCTGGCCGGTCTTCGACACCGCCGTCGGCAAGGTCGGCGTCTACATCTGCTACGACCGGCACTTTCCGGAGGGTTGGCGCCAACTCGGACTCAACGGAGCCCAGTTGGTGTACAACCCGTCCGCCACCTCGCGTGGTCTCTCCGGCTATCTCTGGCAGCTCGAACAGCCCGCGTCCGCCGTCGCCAACGAGTACTTCGTCGCAGCGATCAACCGGGTCGGCCAGGAGGAGTACGGCGACAACGACTTCTACGGCACGAGCTACTTCGTCGACCCGCGCGGGCAGTTCGTCGGTGACGTCGCGAGCGACAAGGAGGAGGAACTCGTCGTACGGGACCTGGACTTCGGGCTGATCGAACAGGTCCGTCAGCAGTGGGCGTTCTACCGGGACCGCAGGCCGGACGCATACGACGGGCTGGTGGAGCCGTGACCGGACTGCACGAGCGGCACCTGGCCGTCAGCCCCGACTGGCTGTCCCTCTACTACCGGCATCCCCTGGAGCTCACCCACGGGGAGGGCCGACACGTCTGGGACGCGGACGGCAACCGCTACCTCGACTTCTTCGGCGGCATCCTCACCACGATGACCGCGCACGCCCTGCCCGAGGTGACCAAGGCCGTCTCCGAGCAGGCCGGCCGGATCATCCACTCCTCGACCCTCTACCTCAACCGCCCGATGGTCGAGCTCGCCGAGCGGATCGCCACGCTCTCCGGCATCCCCGACGCCCGGGTCTTCTTCACCACTTCGGGCACCGAGGCCAACGACACCGCCCTGCTGCTCGCCACCGCCCACCGCGGGTCGAACCAGATCCTGGCGATGCGCAACAGCTACCACGGCAGGTCGTTCTCGGCCGTCTCCATCACGGGCAACAGGTCCTGGTCGACGACGAGCCTCTCGCCGCTGCAGACGCTGTACGTCCATGGCGGGGTCCGCACCAGGGGACCGTACGCGGAGCTGAGCGACGAACGGTTCATCAAGGCCTGCGTGGCCGACCTGGAAGACCTCCTCGGGCACACCCGGGGCGTCGCGGCACTGATCGCCGAACCCGTGCAGGGGGTCGGCGGGTTCACCGCGCCGCCCGACGGGCTGTACGCCGCCTTCCGCGAGGTCCTCGACCGGCACGGCATCCTGTGGATCTCCGACGAGGTGCAGACCGGCTGGGGGCGCACGGGCGACCACTTCTGGGGCTGGCAGGCGCACGCTTCGAGCGGGCCGCCGGACATCCTCACCTTCGCCAAGGGCATCGGCAACGGCATGTCCATCGGAGGGGTGGTCGCCCGCGCCGACGTGATGAACTGCCTGGACGCCAACTCCATCTCGACGTTCGGCGGCTCCCCGGTCACCATGGCCGCCGGACTCGCCAACCTCTCGTACCTGCTGGAGCACGACCTCCAGGGCAACGCCCGGCGGGTCGGCGGCCTGCTCATCGAGCGGCTCCGTGCGGTCGGCGCGGGCTCACCGGCCGTACGCGAGGTGCGCGGCAGGGGGCTCATGATCGGCATCGAGCTCGTGAGGCCGGGCACCGACGAGGCCGACCCGGACGGAGCGGCGGCCGTACTCGAAGCGGCCCGCGCGGGCGGGCTGCTCATCGGGAAGGGCGGCGGCCACAACACCAGCGTCCTGAGGATCGCGCCGCCCCTGTCGCTCACCGTCGCCGAGGCCGAGGAGGGCGCGGAGATCCTCGGCCAGGCGCTGCACGCGGCCACCTGAGGGCGGGAGCCCCGCGGCACCTCCCCGGCCGTGGGGCAGCCCGCTTCCCCGTACGTCATCACGCACCGGGCCTGCGTGTGCAGGCCGGTTCCGCCACCGCGAGGAGAGGTACATGAGCCGCACCGTCATCCACGGCGGCCTCGTCATCACCGCGTCGGACGAGATCCACGCCGACGTACTCATCGAGGGCGGGCGCGTAGCCGCCCTCGCCGCCCACGGCACCGACGTCGCGGCCGGCTGGAGCGCCGACCGGAGGATCGACGCCACGGGGAAGTACGTGATCCCGGGCGGCGTCGACGCGCACACCCACATGGAGATGCCGTTCGGCGGGACCTACGCCGCCGACACCTTCGAGACCGGCACCCGGGCCGCGGCCTGGGGCGGCACCACCACGATCGTCGACTTCGCCATCCAGACCATCGGCCGCTCGCTGCAGGAGGGGCTCGACGCCTGGCACACGAAGGCCGACGGCAAGTGCGCCGTCGACTACGCCTTCCACATGATCCTCTCGGATGTGAACAAGTCCTCGCTCAAGGAGATGGACCGCCTGGTGGCGGAGGGCGTCACCTCGTTCAAACTGTTCATGGCCTACCCGGGAGTGTTCTACAGCGACGACGGCCAGATCCTCCGAGCCATGCAACGGGCCTCCGGAAACGGCGGCCTGATCATGATGCACGCCGAGAACGGCATCGCCATCGACGTACTGGTCGAGCAGGCACTCGCGGAGGGGCGCACCGATCCGCGCTACCACGGCGACGTGCGCAAGGTGGCCCTGGAGGCCGAGGCCACCCACCGCGCGATCCAGCTCGCGAGGGTCGCCGGATCGCCGCTGTACGTCGTCCACGTCTCCGCCGACGAAGCCGTCGCCGAGATCGCGGCCGCCCGCCACAAAGGGCTCCCGGTCTTCGGTGAGACCTGCCCGCAGTACCTCTTCCTCTCCACGGACAACCTCGCCGAGCCCGATTTCGAGGGCGCGAAGTACGTCTGTTCGACCCCGCTGCGCCCCCGGGAACACCAGGAGGCGCTCTGGCGGGGGCTGCGGAACAACGAGCTCCAGGTCGTCTCCACCGACCACTGCCCCTTCTGCTTCACCGGTCAGAAGGACATGGGCCGCGGTGACTTCTCCAAGATCCCGAACGGCCTTCCGGGGGTGGAGAACCGCATGGACCTCCTCCACCAGGCCGTCGTCGACGGCCATATCTCGCGGCGGCGCTGGATCGAGATCGCCTGCGCCACCCCGGCTCGGATGTTCGGCCTCTACCCGAGGAAGGGGACGATCGCGCCGGGCGCGGACGCGGACATCGTCGTCTACGACCCGGAGGCCGGGCAGACCATCTCCGCCAGGACGCACCACATGAACGTCGACTACTCGGCGTACGAGGGAAAGACGGTCACCGGCCGGGTCGAGACGGTGCTGTCGCGCGGTGTCCCGGTCGTCGAGGGCGGCGCGTACGTGGGCCACGCCGGTCACGGGGCCTACGTACCGAGGGGGTTGAGCCACTACCTGTGACCGGTGGCGTCACTTCTCGGTCCCCGTGCCCGGGGCGGCGTCGCGGTGGCGGTGTCCGGGGAGCATCTCCTGCACCTTGGCCTTGAGCCCCTGCTTGATCATGCCGCCGCGGTCACTGTCCCCCTTGACGATCGAGGACACCACCGCCTCGGCCTGTTCCCGGGTGGCGTGCGGGGGGATGGGCGGTACGGCAGGGTCGGTACGGAAGTCGATCACGAAGGGACGGTCGGAGCCGAGTGCCTGCCTCCATGCCGCCTCCACCTGGTCGGGCTTCTCCACGCGGACGCCACCGAGACCGATGGACCGGGCGAAGTCGGCGTAGGGCACGTCGGGAAGGGCCTGGGAGGGCAGGAACTGGGGGGCGCCGGACATGGCGCGCATCTCCCAGGTGACCTGGTTGAGGTCCTGGTTGTTCAGTACGGCGACGATCAGCCGCGGGTCCTGCCATTCCGGCCAGTACTTGGCGGCGGTGATGAGTTCGGCCATGCCGTTCATCTGCATGGCGCCGTCGCCGACGATCGCGATGGCCGGACGCCCGGGGTGGGCGAACTTGGCGCCGATGACGTACGGCACGCCAGGTCCCATCGTGGCGAGCGTGCCGGACAGGGAACCGCGCATCGTCCCGCGGATGCGCAGATGGCGCGCGTACCAGTTGGCGGCCGAGCCGGAGTCGGCCGCCAGGATCACGTCGTCGGGCAGCAGCGCGTCAAGGGTGTGCACGACGTACTCGGGGTTGATGGGGTCCGCCTCGACGGCGGCCCGCCGCTCCATGACGTCCCACCAGCGGGCGGTGTCCTTCTCGATCTTCTTGCGCCAGGCGCCGTGCTTCTTACGCTCCAGTCGCGGCAGCAGTGCCTTGAGGGTTTCCCTGGCATCCCCGACGAGGTTGACCTCGAACGGGTACCGCATTCCGACGTTGTGGGGGTCGATGTCGATCTGGACGGCGCGCGCCTGGTCGAACTCCGGCAGGAACTGGCTGTAGGGGAAGCTGGAACCCACCACAAGGAGTGTGTCGCAGTCCTGCATCAGCTCGTAGGACGGCCGGGTGCCGAGCAGGCCGATCGAGCCGGTGACGTAGGGCAGGTCGTCAGGCAGAGCGTCCTTACCGAGGAGCGCCTTGGCCACGCCGGCCCCGAGGACGTCGGCGAGTTCCTGCACCTCGGCCCGGGCGCCTCGCGCGCCCTGGCCGATGAGGAGGGCGACCTTCTCGCCGGCGTTCAGGACTTCCGCTGCACGGGTGAGCTCCGTGTCGGCCGGGACCGGCGCGTACGAGGGCATGCCGAGACTGGACGGCACCATCTTGAACGCGTGGGTGGGCGGGGAGTAGTCGAGGTCCTGGACATCGGCCGGGATGATCACGGCCGTCACCGTCCGCCTGCTGTAGGCGGTGCGCATCGCACGGTCGATAACGTTGGGCAGCTGTTCGGGGACGGTCACCATCTCGCAGAAGTCGGAGGCGACGTCCTTGTACAGGCTCAGCAGATCGACTTCCTGCTGGTAGGAGCTGCCCATGGCGCTGCGGGCGGTCTGCCCGACGATCGCCACCACGGGGACGTGGTCCAGTTTCGCGTCGTACAGGCCGTTGAGCAGATGGATCGCGCCGGGCCCCGAGGTCGCGGCACACACACCGACCTTGCCGGAGAACTTGGCGTAGCCGACGGCTTCGAACGCGGCCATCTCCTCATGCCGGGCCTGAACGAACTGGGGCTTGTTCTCGGCGCGGCCCCACGCCGACAGGAGCCCGTTGATTCCATCGCCCGCGTAGGCGAACACGTGGTCGACCTCCCACTCGCGCAGGCGTTGCAGGACGTAGTCGGACACCTTCATCTGGCGTTCCTCTCATGCGCTGGTGTTACAGGCGGTCACGATCAGGGGGCGGCGGCGCCGCGGGGCAATCCGTACCACCGCCTGCCTGCACGTAACGGATACCTGGTGCCCGCTGAGGCGATTGCCAGACACCCGCCCGGACGCCGAACAGGGCTGAGGGAACACCTCCGGGGGAGGGACGAGCCGGCGGTGGCACTCAGTTACCCTCGGCCTCGGCGGGCTGTTGGGCCCAGGCGGAGGCGATCGTCTCCGGGGTGGTGGAGCGGGGCAGACCTGTCAGGTCCTGCAGCTGGGTCGGTCGGTACGGGGTCGGGCCGTGCCACTCCAGGAGCATCACGGTGGCATCGTCGTCGAGGCGGCCGCGGTGATACGCCAGGTGGTGCCCGATCAGCCGGCGCAGGGTTTCGGGGACGGGGAGGCCGTCGGCGTGGTGGCGGATGAGGAAGTCGGTCAGGCCGTCCAGGCCGAACTCCTGCCCTCCCCGGTTACGCGCCTCCGTGATGCCGTCGGTGTAGAGCACCAGACGGTCCCCGGGTTCCAGCTGGTCGCTGCGCAGGGTGCCGGGCAGGTCCAGGCCGGTCCCCAGGGGAGGTGCGGGCGGGCAGGACAGGTGCACGACGGTGCGGTTGCCGCGGATGACGACCGGGGGGTGGTGGCCGTAGTTCGTCCAGGTCAGCACTCCGGTGGTCAGGTGGAGGTCGGCCAGGATGCTCGTGGCGTAGCGGCTGCCCGCGAACTGCTCGGTGAGGGTCGCACCGACGCCTTCGGCCGTTTCGAGAAGACCGGCACCCTGGCGACGGTGGTTACGGGCCGCGGCGAGGGCGAGGTTCGCGGTCAAGCCGGCGGCGGTGTCGTGCCCCATGGCGTCGAAGACCGACAGATGCACGGTCTCCCCGGTCAAGGCGTAGTCGAAGGCATCTCCGCTCACCTGGTAGGCCGGTTCCATGACCGCGCTGATCAGGAGACGGTCGGTGGCGAAGGTCCGCGGCGGCATCAGCTGCCATTCCATCTCCGCGGCGACCCGCATCTTCCGGCGGCGGACCAACCGGGAGTACGAATCGCTCGTTTCCCGCTTGCTCTCCAGGAGGAGGGCCACGAGCCCGGCGAGCCTGTTCAGATCCTCGTCCGCCTCGACCTGCGCGCCCGGCACACCGACCCGTAGCACACCCAGACGCTCCGCGCCGTCCAGCAGCGGGACCCACCACTGACCCTTGGCGGAAGCCGAGGCCGGAAACACCCTTCCCAGCTGGAAGGCTCGTCCCGCCACCGTCCCGTCGACGGACAACTCAGCCGGGACGTCGGCACCACCGGGGCCGATGTCGACGTTGCCGGCCAGTAGGCACAGCCGCTCCTGTTGCAGATCGGCCAGATAGATCCGCACCTGAGGCCAGCCCGCCCCGGCAGCGTGCGACGCCACCGTCCCGGGCAGCTGCTCCAGAGTCATCAGATGACTCGCAGCGATCAGGTCGCCCAGCAAGTGTGCACGCGCCGCTTCCACGCTGTTCATCAACGAACACCCTAGGTCCGCGAAAGGAGGACATGTCCCTACGACACCGGATGCGGGGGAAATGCCGCCGAGCCCGTCGGAACCGTGGTGTCCCGGCGCCGGGTCAGGGTGAGGTCCGCTGGTCGTCGCTGTCCTGGCGGAGCCGGTCGGTGTGGCGGGTGACCGTGTCGACGCGGGCGGCCAGGTCGGGGTGGCCGGCCGACAGGTGCCGACGGGTGTCCGTGAGCGGAGCGATGAGGTTGACCGCTTCGTTGTCGGCGAGGGCGGCGGAGAGCCGGGCGGTCGAGGTGCCGGGGAGGTCGGCAAGGGCGGTGATCTGGCCGGCGAGCTGCCGCAGGTCGGCGGCATTCTCCCGAGCCCACGTGGTGACGGTGCGGTCGGCGGCGCGGTGGTTGCGGGTGGCTTGCACACGTTGTTCGCCGGTGGTGCCGGGAGCTCCGGGGCGTACGCGCAAGTAGCGGCGCTCGGCTGCCTGGCGGCTGGCGACCCCGAGGGGATGGGCGAGGTCGGCCCAGCTCGTGCCCGCGGCGCGGGCCGCTTCGATCAGTCCCGGCTCCCATTCGGCCAGTTGGTCGCGGAGTTCGCGCAGAAGAAGCAGGGCGGCCACAGCCTGCTCGGAGTTCGCCTGCCCGCCCTCTGCCAGGTGCGGCCCTGGTCTCCGAGCGGCCCGGACGGCCTCGTCGATGGTGTTCAGCGCCGCTGCGGCCGCGGCGAAGGAGGCCGGCTCGCCGCCCGAGGGGGAGGGGTTCATGAAAGCTCCTTACGGCCGTCATCCGAACAGTGACATTGGAAGTTGTCATCCATTGGACGACATGCTACAACGGTGTCAGACGAAGCGCATTGGCAGTTTCTGCCTGACCAGTGGAGGTGTTTTCGCAATGTTGATGCGCACTGACCCGTTCCGCGAACTCGACCGTCTCGCCCAGCAGCTCACGGGCGTTTCCGGCACCTGGTCCAAGCCGTCGGCGATGCCGATGGACGCGTATCGCGAGGGCGAGGAGTACGTGATCGCCCTCGACCTGCCCGGCGTCGCAAAGGACGCGATCGATATCGACGTCGAACGGAACATGCTCACCGTCAAGGCTGAGCGCCGTCCCGTCGCGACCGGCGAGGACGTACAGGTGGAGCTCTCCGAGCGGCCGCTGGGTGTCTTCTCCCGCCAGCTGGTCCTGGCTGACACGCTGGACACGGAGCGCATCAGGGCCGACTACGACGCAGGGGTGCTGACCCTGCGGATCCCGATCGCCGAGCGGGCCAAGCCCCGCAAGATCGCCATCGGCGGAGAACCCGATCACAGGCAGCTCGGCACCTGAACCACCCGTGCTCACCCGCCCGCAGGACAGCTGAACGCGGGAGGCGCTTCACCGCAGGCCCCTCCTCGGTGCTCGGCACCCCGTGTGGCGGGTGAGCCTCAGGCCAAGCCTGTCGTCGGCCACCCGACGTCGCTGAGCAGCTACCCAACCGCAGCGCGGCTGCCGGCCCCTGCCCGGTCGCAGCGGCAGCCGCCCCGTCGAGAAAGGCATTCCACCGATGCGCTCCCTGCGTGAACCGTCCCGTGCCACCGCGGGCGTGACGTTCGATCAGATGTTGGAACGGATCAGGTACGAGGGTGCGTATCCCACGCGCGAACGAGCCGAGGCCGTCACCCACGCCGTGCTGTCCGGACTCGGCCGGCAGCTGACCGGGGCCGAACGTGCCGATCTCGCCGCCCGCCTGCCCGCCGAGGCCGCCCTCCCCCTCACCGCGCAGATCTCTGACCCCGACCCGCTCACCGGCTGGGGATTCGTCAAGGACCTCGCGGCTCGCACAGGCGGAACCCCCGCCACCGCGCGGTGGGACGCCGGAGCCGTCCTCGCCACGGTCGGCCATCTCGCCGGTTCCGGTCTCCTCGATCGCGTCCTCGCCCGGCTCCCCTCCGGATACGCACTGCTGTTCGGGCGGGCAGAGCTCATCCAGGCCGCGTGAACGGCTTCGGCGAGAGACGGTCGAGGGCAGGGAAGCTCTTGCGCACGGCCACAGTCCGTGCGCCGCGACGGGGCGAAGGCCGCCAGGTCGCGACAAGGGCCCCCGCCAACAGCAGTTCGGCGATGTCGCCGCCGTAGTACATGATCTCCGCACCACCCCGCACCTGGCTGACGGGTGCGCGCACGTCGATCAGGAACCCTCCGTACATCAGCTGGGAGATCGGCGCGTGCGCCGCGACGGCGACGCCGAGCGCCACCAGGCGGGCCGGCACGCCCGGTCGGCCAGGGGCAGGGTCCGGGCCGGCGATGGCGTGGGCGAACAGGCACCCGGACAACAGGAAATGGGCGAGCACCAGCCGGTGCGGGCCCGGTGCGTCCATCGTCGCGTTGTAGACGGGCGTGGAATAAAGGACCGCGAGAGTGCCGGTGCTCAGCACCAGGGCGGGGACCGGGTGAGTCACCAGGCGCACCGGCCGGCTGTGCAGGAGACCGGTCAGTCTCCGGGCCCGCCTGGCGGGCAGCGTCCGCAGCAGGAGGGTCACCGGCGCTCCGAGGACCAGGGCGAGCGGCGCGTACATGCCGATGAGCAGGTGCTGCACCATGTGCCCGCGGAAGTCCTGGTGGGCGAACGTGGACACGGGCGGGAGCAGAGCCGCGGCGAGCAGGGCGCATCCGGTCAGGAAGCCGGCCGACCGCCACCGGCACCACCTCCGTACGGGATTGCGTCCGTGCGCCCGGTGAACGAGGAGGAGATAGGCGCCGGCGAGCAGAAGCACAGCGGTGAGGGGCGGAAGAACCTCCCACACCTCACTGCTGCCACCGCGGCCATGGCCATGCGTGCGGTGCGCGTCGCCGCCCATCAGGCGCTCTGCCCGGAACCCTCGGGAGGCGCGTGTGTGCCTGGGTCGAAGGGCTTGCCGCCGCGCCGCACGAGATGGCCGGCGACGAGGAGGATGACGCCCAGGAGCAGAAAGCCCATGTCCCACCAGATCCGGTGAGGGCCGCCGTGGACGTGATGGATGCCGAGGATCTGGTGGTCCAGGAGGCCCTCGACGATGTTGAACAGGCCCCACCCCGCGAGGACCCAGCCCCACAGCACACGTGAGGTCCACACCCGGCGCCGGTTGTGGGTCACGCGGCTGTAGAGGATGCCCAGGCCGAGCAGGACCGCCAGCCAGCAGATCGCGTGGAAGACGCCGTCCCACACGGTGTTCATCTCCAGCCCCGACACCGTGTTCGGTGAGTAGTACTTCACCCCGATCCGGTCGTCGTTCGTACCGGTCAGCATGTGGTGCCACTGGAGCAGTTGATGCAGCAGAATGCCGTCGACGAACCCGCCCAGCCCCACGCCCAGCACGATCCCCGGCAACCGGATGCTCCTGGGCGCGATGCCCGGTGGCGTCTCACGTGTACGGGTGGCCATGATCGGTCTCCTCCGCGTCAGGGAGCCCGTCCTCAGGCCTTGGACCTACCGGCCCTGCCGGCCGGCCTCTTCGCGGCCGCCTTGCGGGCAGGGGACGCGGCCTTGGCGGCCTGCTGCTCGGTCGTGGTACCGGCGGTGGAGAGAGAGCCGCCGGTGCTCTCCAGGTGAGCCCGGACGAACCACTGGAACTGCTCCAGGGAACGGAGATGCTCGATGAGAAGGTCCTCGGTGACCGCATCGATCGAACCGGCCTTGGACGCCGCCGCCCGGTGGTCCTTGATGACGCCGGTGTAGACGAGGTCCAGGGCGCCGAGGTGCGCGAGGGTGTCGGCGCGGCCGATGCTGTAGTCCTCCCAGGTGCGCCCGGCCACCAGGGCGCCGGGGGTGCCCTGCGGTTCACCGCCGAGCGCGGAGATGCGCTCCGCCGTGCCGTCGGCCATGGCCCTCACGGCGGCTGTCTGTGGGTCGAGCATCTCGTGGACGGCGATGAAGTGAGGACCCACCACGTTCCAGTGGATGTGCTTCAGGGTGAGCGCCAGATCGTTGAGGGCGTGCAGGCGCGTGCTCAGCAGTGAGATGAGCTGCTTGCCCTCCTTGGTGGTGAGGCCGGGGACGGTGTAGCCAGGGGTGGAAACTGCCATGACTTCTCCCTCTATGGTGATTTACGCATTTCCCTCTGCCCTCTCCTGGGGGATCCCTAACAGAGGGGCGGTGGTCCGCGCCGCAAAGCACCTGCGGGGGTGACGCCCGTCTGCCCACTTGCCTGGTCACTGCTCCGGGTCCGGGAGACGCTGTCGCCAAGTCCACGGGTGTGTTACCCGAATGCGTCGCCCACGAGCCTTAATGTGAAGGGGATTTCCCCTCTCCTTGCGTCGGAGGCAAGTGTGTTCAACGGGACAGTGCAGGCATTCAGTAGTGAAAAAGGCTATGGCTATATTCTGCCCAGTGCGGGTGGACCGGAGATCATCGTCCATTTCTCCGCCATCATGGAAGGCACGTGCACGGAGCTCGCGGCGGGTCAGTCCGTCTGCTTCGACGTCGTCCAGGGGCAGCGCGGACCTCAGGCCGAGCGAGTACAGATCCGGTAGCCGTGGTGTCCGCGGGATTCAGATGCCGCTCATCAGCCGGACTTCCACGCGAGCGCCGACAACCCGCGTCTCGAAGGCCGGCTGGGGTGCGGTCGCGGGCCCGCCCACGTTCCAGCCGTCGGCCAGCCGGAAGACACTGCCGTGCCAAGGGCACCGCACACAGCCGTCGCTGACAGTGCCCTCGGACAGCGGGCCTCCCATGTGACTGCACGCATCGGCGAGGACGTGCACCTCGTCGCCGCTCTCGCGGACGACCACGACGGGCACTCCGTCGACATGGCGCCGGACCGGCCGGCCGACCTCGAAGTCGGACACGGCGCCGACTTCGTGCCACCCGGCGCCCACCGTGTTCGAGACCGATTCCGCGTGGTTGGCCCCCGACGCCTGGCGGTACGCCAAGTGGCCGCCGAGCGCGCTGCCGACCCCGACCACGGACAGTCCCGCGAGCCCGAGGGCCTTCCCCAAGCCGGAGCGCCCCCGCAGGCGAGCGACCAGCGACCCGCCGTACAGAACCACGGCCGTGCCGTTCACCGCCGCGTGGACGAGTCCCACACGCTTCTGCCGAGGCCCCTGCTCAGCCCAGTCGACCCAGCCCGTGAGGGCCGCCGGCGCGGCGGCCGCGATCCCGACGCCGATCAGGACACCCGCCGCGCGTCGCTGCCCGGGGAGGCAGTCGAGCACCGCTGCGGAGAACCAGGTGCCGATCGGCACCTCCACCAGTACCGGGTGGACGGGGTGGCCCAGCCAGCGTCCGTGCAGCACGTCCCGCCAGGCGCCCAGGGGAAGTGCCCGGACGCGGTTGCTCACCAGCTCGACCGCCGAGTCGAGCGCGGAGGCGCGTTCCAGCCGGTCCATGCCCCGGAGGACGCGGCCGGGGCCGAGCGGCGACGGCAGCATGCGGCGCACCGCCCGGAGCGCGGTGCCACCGGTACGACCGCGGTCATCGATTCCTGAAGTCTCGTCCATACAAGGCGGGTAACCGCTCACCGACGCCGAAAACGGTCTTGCCGCTATGTCCCTCCGAAGGGGGAGACTGTGTGGAGGCCACACGTCCCGCGTCAGTGTTCGGCGGACTCGACGGCGTCCCTGATGCCGTGCAGGGCTTCCTGGAGGCCGTCGTCGATCTGTCGTCCCTCGGCGCTCTCGGTGTGGAGCTCGACCGTGAGCTTCGACGTGTCCGCGCCGTCGCCGGGCACGACGTGGAGACGGCCGCGATAGTCGTGAGGGCCGGGTGCGCCCCATTCGAGACTCCTGCCGTCTTCGATCACACGGATCCAGGCCTCGCTGGTGACGTCCTGCTCAGGGGCGTCAGGCGGGTCGATGTGGGCGGTGACGGTGACCTGGTCACCGCCGTGCGGGCGGACGGAAGTCAACCGCGGCAGATAGGCGGGCAGGTTCTGCACGTCGGCGAGGTAGGAGAACAGCCGCTCCGGCGGCACTGTCACTGTGATCGTCTTGTCGTAGTCGCCCATGCCTCTCGCTCTGCCCGCCCCGGTCTCCCGCCGAAACGCAGCCCGGCCCGTGTCGCTCGCGTGGCGCAGCGACCCGCGCCGCTCCCGGGCGGCCGGGCGGTCCCCGCCCGTGCGTGCGGCAGCATGAGCAGGATGAACTCTCGTACGCAGCCGGATCGGACGCCCGACGGCCGGTACATCGTGGTGAACGGCCGGCGGTGGCGGGCGACGGACCCGGAGATTCCCGAGGAGGTCGCCGCCGGTCTGCGCCGTCACCTCATGGCGGCCCGGCGTGCGGTGGCCGCCGCGCGCCGGAACGAGGACTCGGCGGCCGAGGCCGCGGCGCGAAGCCGGGTGCACACGGCGAAGGTGGCGCTCGGTGAACGCGGCACGCCGTGGTGGGAACAGCCCGTCACCGAGCGGCGCCGGCGCTGGGAAGCCGGGGCCGCCGAACTCGATGCCGACGGGACGGAGGAGGCACCTTAGACGCCGGGGCGGGCGGGGTACGAAGGGCGCGGCGGGACGGCCGCCGAAGGCGCACGCTGTGCGAGCTCTACTCGTCCCAGGGGATCTCCGTCGACGCGAGGTAGGTGAGCCCGCGCTGCTGCCAGAGACGCGCGTGGCGGGCGACCCGGACGCGGTGGTCGTCCCAGCGGGGTGCCCTTCCGGCCCACGCTGCTGCCGCGACGGACGGAAGGCGCGGCAGCAGCAGGACGGTGACGTCGTCGAGCCCTTCGACCGACTCGCTGAAGACGGTCGCCTCGACGCCGGCGACGTGGTCGTCGGGGATCGCGTGGGAGGCGGGGTCCCAGGCGGCCGTGTGCTGGACGCCGAGGGGCCGGTAGGCGGGGAATCCGACACGTGCCGCGGTCGAGGCCTGGGCGGACGGGACGACCTCGGGGGCGTACGCGCGGTCCAGGTAGAGGTGGGACTGCGGGGACAGGAGTACGCGGCCGCCGCCTTCGAGGATGCGGGAGAGGTCGTGGTCGCTGGGGGCGAAGAACCGCTTGAGCGCCGCGATCAGCTCGGGGGTGTGGCCCGCCGCGAGAAGTTCGGGGCGGCCGGCGAGCTCCTCCGGGGTGTCGGGCAGGTCCATCATCGGCACGTCCACCCAGAACTGCGCGATGTCGTCCGGGCCGATGCCGGCGCGTGAGGACTCCTGCCAGGCCAGTGGGCGCTTCCCCGACTCCCGTACGAGCGAGCGCAGTTCACGGATCGCGTGCGCGAAGCTGTCCGGGGTCGCCCCGACCGCCTCGTCGCCGCCGACGTGCACGAACGGGCCGTCGGTCAGCCGGCACACGTCGGCGAGCACCGAAGCCACGGCCTCACGGGTGCCCGGGTCCGCGAGGTCGAGCGGTGGGACGTACGGGAAGCGCCCTTTCAGGCCCTCGGGCGCCGGGGCGTCCGGAAGGCCGGGCAGTGCCTCGCGCAGGGTGGCGCAGTGGCCGGGCAGGTCGATCTCGGGGACGACCGTCACGAAGCGTTCGGCGGCGTACTGCTGGAGGGCGTCGTAGTCCTCGGCCGTGTAGAAGTCGCGCGGGGTGCCGTCCGGCCCGGCGGCGGTGAGTTCCGGGGTGCCGGGGATCTCGAGGCGCCAGCCCTCGTTGTCCGTGAGGTGCAGGTGCAGCACGTTGAGCTTGTAGAGCGCCGCCAGATCGATGACGCGGCGCACCTCTGCGGGTGTGAGGTGGTGGCGTGCCGGGTCGATCAGGAGGCCGCGCCAGGCGAAGCGGGGAGAGTCGCGCAGTTCCTGGCAGGGGATGGGGCCGGTGGAGGTGGCGATGAGCTGGAGGGCGGTGGCCGCGGCCCGGAACACTCCGGTGGGGGTGGCCGCCAGGCAGGTGATGCCGGACCCGGTGACCGTGAGGCGGTAGGACTCGTCGACGGGTTCGGCGGCTCCGCAGGGGGCGACGCCCACCGTCCGGCCGTGCGGCCCGGGTGTCTCGTCGAGGGCGAGCGTCAGGGTGGCCGCCGCGGTGTCCGCGCGGTCACCCAGGTGGGGTTCGAGCAGCGTCCGGACGGTCCCTGCCATCGCGGTCAGGCGGTCGTCCGCCGCGTGGATCCGCCACGGCCCCGTGGCGTGCGGACCCGGGCCGGGGGCGGCCGCGTCCTGCCGCTCGGGCTGGGGAATGACGGCGTTCATGGTCTCCTCCACCGGCTGCTCTCTGCGGATGTGCGGACTGGGATCCCGCGGTGGGGCGCTGAGGTCGTTGCCTCTTCCTGCAGGCCAGGTGCGCCTGTACGCTAACACGAAAACCGATCAATGAACGCTTTTCACGGGGCGGGGGCCGGCTCACGCGGTCCTCCGCCCCGCTGCGGAAGGAGCTCCCCTATGACGCCCCCGACCGGGCCAGGACTCGCACTCCCGGATGGCTTCCTGCTGGGCGCCTCCACCTCCGCCCACCAGGTCGAGGGGAACAACGTCTCCAGCGACTGGTGGGCCATCGAGAACCGGCCCGGCACCTTCGTCGCGGAGCGCAGCGGAGACGCGGCCGACAGCTTCCACCGCTGGCCCGAGGACATGGACCTGCTCAGCGAACTCGGCTTCAACGCCTACCGGTTCAGCATCGAGTGGGCCCGTGTCGAGCCCGAGCGCGGACAGGTGTCGCGGGCCGCCGTCGCGCACTACCGCGCCATGGTGCGCGGAGCACTGGAGCGCGGGCTGACACCGGTGGTGACCCTGCACCACTTCACCTCCCCGCGGTGGTTCAGCGCCCTCGGCGGCTGGGCCTCGCCCGACTCGGCGGACCTCTTCGCCTCGTACGCGCGCGTCGCCACGGAGATCCTCCTGCCGGGCGTGCGGCACGTCGCCACCATCAACGAACCGAACATGATCGCGCTGATGCACACGCTGATCCGCGGGGCCGGGCTCGCGTCGGGAGACAGCACCGGACGGGCGGCGGACGGTGAGCGGACCGGTGCCGCGCTCGACCCCGGTTCCGCGGAGCCGGACGCCTCCGTCGCGCAGGCGCTGATCCGCGCCCACCGGGCCGCCACCGCCGTCCTGAAGGCCGCCGACCCGACGCTCCAGGTGGGGTGGACGGTCGCCAACCAGGCCTACCGAGCCGAACCCGGCGCGGAGGAGGCCATGGCGGCGTACGCCCGGCCACGGGAGGACGTCTATCTGGAGGCCGCCCGCGAGGACGACTGGATCGGAGTCCAGGCCTACACCCGCCACCGGGTCGGGAAGGACGGCCCGCTGCCCGTCCCGCCGGGTGCTCCCACCACACTCACCGGCTGGGAGGTCTACCCCGAGGCGCTGGGGGAGGCCGTACGGCACACCGCGGACGTCGTCGGCCCGCGCGTCCCGGTCCTGGTCACGGAGAACGGCATCGCCACGGCCGACGACGAGCAGCGCATCGCGTACACCACGGGGGCCCTGGCGAGCCTGGCCTCGGCCATGCGCGACGGGATCGACGTCCGCGGCTATCTGCACTGGAGCGCCCTGGACAACTACGAATGGGGCTCCTACCGGCCGACGTTCGGGCTGATCGCGGTCGACCCGCGGACCTTCGCGCGTACGCCCAAGCCGTCCGCCGGATGGCTCGGCTCGCTCGCCCGGGCCGGCCGCATCCCGGACGGACCTGACGGACCCGGCGCGCCCGACGGACTCCCGGCGACCGGGCCCGCCCGTGTCCGCGGCGCCGGTTAGGCTGCTGGGCATGGCGAAACGGGGCCCGTACGAAAAGGGCGAGGCGAAGCGCACCGAGATCCTGCAGGCGGCTCTGGAGATCTTCGCCACCGAGGGATACCGGGGCACCTCGCTGCGCAAGGTGGCCGCGAAGTGCAGCCTCAGCCTGCCCGGCCTGATGCACTACTTCAGCTCCAAGGAGGATCTGCTCACGCAGGTCCTCCGGATGCGCGACGAGACCGCCCGGGCGCGGCAGGACGAGCGCACCAGCCCGGAGAGCTACCGCGAGATCATCCGGGAGGGGGCGAAGACCCCGGGCCTGGTGGAGCTGTTCGTCTCCATGGCGGCAGCGGCCGGCGACCCCGGGCACCCGGCGCACGCGCACTTCGCGGAGCGTTATCCGGTCCTGCGTGAGCGTGTCGCCGGCTATGTCCAGGCGCGGATGGACGAGGGGCGGATGACCACGGAGATCCCCGCCGACCGGCTGGCGGTGCTGCTGCTCGCGGTGGCCGACGGCATCCAGCTCCAGTGGCTCATCGACCGTACGACGGACATGGAGCAGCCGATCGACGACATCATGCGGTTGCTCGCGCTCGACGCGGAGGGCTGAGAGGAGCGTGGGCACCGGCGATGGCCGCCGGTACCCACGCTCCTCCTCGCGGAGGCCTGTGACGGTGTCAGGCCGGGGCGGGGAGCCCCGCGGCTTCCATGACAGCCGTCGTCCACGGCACCCACCGCGGGTCGGGGCCGGCCGACGGCTCCCAGGTCATCGCCGTGCAGACGTAACCGACCGCGAGTCCGCTCTCCGGGTGGGCCATGCCGAGGCGGCCGCCCGCGCCGGCGTGCCCGAAGGAGCCGGTGCCCAGCAGGGGCTCGCCGGGGCGAGGCAGTTCGAAGCCGAGCCCGAAGCGGGAGCGGTCGGGGCCGTCGAACCGGTGCAGCGGCGCGGGCTGCGGCAGATGGTCGGTGTGCGGGGTGCGCGCCAGGTCCAGGGCGCGGGGTGACAGCAGCCGTATGCCGTCGACGCGGCCGATGAGCGCGGCGTACAGCCGGGAGAGGGATCGGGCGTTCCCGATGCCGCCGGCGGCCGGTATCCCGGCGGCCCGCCCCTCCCTTCGGCCCAACGCATCGATCACACCGGCCACTTCGGCCGCCGAGGCCCGCAACGAGGTGCCGAGCGGGTGGTCCGGCGCCAGGCCGAACCCTCCGACAGCCGCCGCGATCCGCTCGGCTGTGGGCGGCGGGCCGGCGGACTGAGGTACGAACCGGTGCTCCTCCCGCTGCGGCAGGCCGATCCACAGATCCAGGCCCAGCGGCCCGGCCACCTCGTCGGCGAACAGCCGGCCGATGCTCCGTCCCGACACCCTGCGGACGACCTCGCCGACCAGATGCCCGTAGGTCAGCGCGTGGTAGAGGAACGCCGACCCCGGTTGCCATACGGGCCGCATCGCCGCGAGCGCGCGTGTCCGCGCTCCGCCGTCGAGCAGGCCGGGCAGCGGTGTCCCCCCGGGGTCGGCTGTGAACGCGGGGAGGCCCGCCCGGTGGGCGAGCAGGTCGGCGACCGTGGTCTCCCCCTTGCCCGAGGCGGCGAACTCCGGCCAGGAGCGGGCCACCGGTGCGTCCAGGTCCAGGAAGCCGCGCTCGCTGAGGAGGTGGGCGCAGACGGCGACCAGGGCTTTGGAGACCGACATCAGGACGCAGACGGAGTCCGGGCCGAACGGCCGGGGTCCAGGGGCTCCTGTGCCCGGGCCCCCGGCGGCCGGGCTCCCTGCGCCCGGGACCTCCGTGCCCGGGCCCCCGGCGCCTGTGACCGCCGCACCCGTGGACCACAGGTCCACGACCAGCCGGCCGTGGTGGTGCACGGCCAGCTGGGCGTGACCGGGATCCCGCGCCTGGCCCTGTGCGAAGGCCTCCCGCACCGCCTCCCAGCCCGGCCGCACGCTTCCGGCCACCGTCGGGTGCCCTGTCATCTCACCCGTCCCCGGCGGGCGTGCCGGCTGCGGCCAAGGCCGTCAGCTCCGCCACCCCTTCGGGCCCCACGGGGCTCTGCGGGAACTCGGCGACCACCTCCAGGGGCATACCGGCGAGGAACCGCGCCATCGTCGGGTTCTCCATGGCGCCGGCGGCTGCTCCCGCCGCGGCCCGGGCGGCCATGAACCTCTCCATCAACAGCGGACCACCGACCGGGTGGTTCAGCCATTCCGCGATCGTGCTGCGGCCGCTCAGTGCGACGCCCGACGGATCACCCTCCACGCTGATCACGGCCGACCCGCGGATGTCCCGGGAGGACGCGCCGGCCTCGATGCCGTAGTCGCCGCCCTCGACCCGCCAGCCGGCCTCGCGTGCGCTGTAGTAGGCGAGTTCACCGCGCGGAATCCCGACGGCGACCTCACGGCTCTCACCGGGGGCCAGGGTCACGGACACGAAGCCGCGCAGCTCCCTCGGGGGGCGGGCGACCGTGGACCCGGCCGGTCCGCTGCTGTAGATCTGGACCACTTCGCGTCCGGGGCGCCGGCCCGTGTTGGTGACGGTGACGCTCGCGGAGAAGGCGTCACCGTCCCGCTCGACCCGCAGGCCGGAGTACGTGAAGGACGTGTACGAGAGGCCGTGCCCGAAGGGGAAGGCGACCTCGCGTGCCGCGGCGTCGTAGCCCCGGTATCCGACGAAGACGCCTTCGCCGTAGCGGACATGCCCTTCCTCCCCCGGGAAGGAGAGATGGCTCGGTGAGTCCTCGAGGCACAGCGGGACGGTCTCGGCCAGCTTGCCCGACGGGTTGACGGCGCCGAAGAGCACCCGGGCCAGGGCGCCACCGCCCGCCTGTCCCAGCAGCCAGCCCTCGACCAGGGCGGGGACGGTGTCGTGCCAGGGAGCGGTGCGCACCACGCCGCCGTTGGAGAGCACGGTCACCACACGCGGGTTAGCCGCGACCAGGCGTTCCAGCAGCAGGAGTTGCTCCTCCGGCAGGTCGATGTGACCGCGGTCGAACCCTTCGGACTCGTCGGCGGCCGACAGGCCCAGGAAGACGACGACGGTGTCGCAGGCAGCCGCCAGGCGCACGGCCTCGTCAGCCAGGGCCCCGGCCGTATCCGCCGCCTCGCCGCCGGGGGCCGGACAGCCGGGGGCGAAGTCCACGCGGGCACCGTCGGCAAGTTCGCGCAGCTTGTCCAGGGGCGTGTCGAGCCGGGTCGGGGTGACCTGGGAGCTGCCCGCGCCCTGGTAGCGCGGCGTGCGTGCCGGCTCGCCGATGACCGCGACGCTGCCGCTCGACGGGTCGAGCGGCAGGACGTGCCGCTCGTTCTTGAGGAGGACGACGCACCGGTCGGCGGCCTCCCCGGCGAGACGGTGGTGCTCGTCGGCCGACATCCGGGGGCCGGGGCGCCCGCCCTCGCCCGCCCGCCGGGCGAAGAGGGCCAGCCGCTCCACGGAGGTGTCCAGCACCGACTCGTCGAGCTCTCCCGCCGTCACCGCCGCGACGACCTCGGCGTCTGTGCGGCCGTGCGTGCCCGGCATCTGGAGGTCGAGCCCGGCGCGGAGTGCGGCGACCCGGTCGCGTACGGCCCCCCAGTCGGACATGACGACGCCGTCGAAGCCCCACTCGGTACGCAGGATGCCGGTGAGCAGCCGGGAGTTCTCGGAGAGGAGCGTGCCGTTCACCGCGTTGTAGGAGCACATGACGGACCAGGGGCGGTCGCGGCGGACGATGCGTTCGAAGGCCCGCAGATAGATCTCGCGCAGCGGGCGCTCGTCGATGTCCGCGCTGACGCGCATGCGGTCGGTCTCCTGGTTGTTCGCCGCGTAGTGCTTGAGTGCGGCGCCGACGCCCGACTCCTGGAGCCCCCGGACCATCGCACCGCCCATCTCGGCAGTCAGCAGCGGGTCCTCGGAGAAGTACTCGAAGTTCCGCCCGCACAGCGGGGACCGCTTGATGTTGATGCCGGGCCCGAGCAGGACACGGATCCCGTGCGAGGCCGCCTCGTCTGCGAGTGCACCCGCCACGCGGTGGGCGAGCTCCGGGTCCCAGCTGCTGCCCAGCGCCACGGCCGGCGGATAGCAGGTGGCCGGGGCAGCACTGTGCAGATCGATCTGGCCCCCGTCGCCGCTCTCCTTCGGGAGCCGCAGCCCGTGCGGACCGTCGGACATGGTGACGGCGGAGATGCCCGCCTCCGGCGCGGCCGTCGTGACGAAGTCACCGGCGCCACTGGTCAGGGACGCCTTCTCGGTGAGGGAGAGCCGCGGAGCGGCCGGTTCCGTGGCCGGGGGAGGAGGGGGCTGCTGGGTCATGCGGCACCTAACGGGTCGGGGCGGGAGGAGCGGCTGGGCGGCGGCCGGCCGGGCGGTGCCCGGTCCCGGGCGATCTGAAAACCGTAAATTGATCGGTTTTAGACGTCAAGGGGGCGCGTCGCACGTCAGTCGTGCGGCGGGCATGCGGTGCGCGGGTTCCCGCGCGACCCCTTGACGGTTAGAAACCGTTCAACGTACGGTTTTCGCGCTCGAGCCGCGCCGCTCCGGGACAGTGCAGTGCACAGCGTCCTGAGGCCGCGCCTCCTTTCCCTGAACGAAACGAGGAACGGTCATGCCCCCTGCCGGTCAGCCCTCTTCACGGGCCGGACTCTCCGCCCGCTCCCGCCGGGCGGTGCGCGTCCCGCTCGCCGCCGTCACCGTCATGGCCGCGCTGGCCGCCTCCGCGGGAGCCGCCTCCGCCGGCCCCGCGGAACGCCCGGGCGTGAGCGGGAAGGAGGCCGTCCGGTACGTCGCGCTCGGCGACTCCTTCAGCTCCGGACCGGGCGTACCCGACCAGACCGACGCGACCTGCGGCCGCTCGTCCAGGAACTACCCGTCCCTCGTCGCGGCGGAGCTCGGCGCCGCCTCGTTCACCGACGCCACCTGCGCCGGGGCCGACACGAGCCATATGACGAACCCGCAGGAGACGGCGCCTCCCCAGCTCGACGCCCTGCGGCCCGACACGACCCTCGTCACCCTCGGCATCGGCGGCAACGACCTCGACCTGGCCGGCATCCTCACGCGCTGCGTCATCCTCGGCCAACTGGCCCCGTACGGCGCTCCCTGCAAGAGCAGCTACACGCTGCTCGGCACCGACGAGATCGGCTCCCGCATCGCCACCACGGCCCCGAAGGTCGCCGCGGTGCTCGCGGAGATCCACGGCAGGTCACCGAACGCCAGGGTGCTGGTGGTGGGATACCCCGCGATCTTCCCCGACGACGGGACGGCCTGTCGCCCGACGGTGTCCCTCGCGACCGGCGACTTCCCCTGGATCAGGGACAAGGAGAAGCAGCTCAACTCGATGCTCGCGCAGCAGGCGGGGGAGCGGCGGGGCGTGTACGTCGACGCGTACGCCCCCTCCGTCGGGCACGACGCGTGCAAGCCGGCCGGCGTCCGCTGGATCGAGCCCGGGGACACGGCGGAGGCGGCCGGGTTCCATCCCAACGCCGCCGGGCACAGAAGCACGGCCGATGCCGCACTCGCGACGCTCACGCGCTGACGGGGGCGTCCCTCCCCGCACCGTCGTCGGGGTCGAGCCCGAGCCGGGCCAGGAACGCGCGTACCAGCGCCTCCATCGGCACGGCCTCGGGCTCCAGCAGCCACTGTGTCTGGAGGCCGTCCATCAGGGCGAGCAACTGGACGGCCACCACGCCGGGTTCCACGTCGGGGGGCGAAGCGCTCTCGGCCTGCAGGGCCCCGACGAGTCCGGTCAGCTCCGCCCTGACGACGCGGTAGCGCTCCCTGAAGTAGTGATGCGCGGGATGGCCCGGGTCGGTCGCCTCGGCGGACAGCTTCGTGTAGAGCGCGACCATGCCGTGTGTCCGGCTGTTGCGCACCACCAGGTCGACCAGGCCGCGCAGCCGGTCGGACGCCTGCGCCGGTGTCCCCGGCCGGACGATGTCGGGGAAGACGGTCTGCGCGTCCGTACGGTCCCGCTGCGCCAGCACCTCCAGGAGCATGGCCTCCTTGCCCGGGAAGTGGTGGAGCAGCCCTGCGTGGGTCATCCCGGCGTGCGCGGCGATGTCGCGCAGCGAGACCGCGTTGAAGCCGGTTCGGGAGAAGAGCTCCGTCGCCGAGTCGAGGATGCGGGCGCGGGTGCGCTCGCCCTTCGTCAGGCGTTGCGGGACATCCTCGGGTCGGTCACTCAACTCGGCGGCCTCCTGCCGTCGTGGGGCAGCCGTCCGCCCTGCCGCTCGCAGGGCCGGCCTCGAGGGCGGTCCACCGCGACTGTCCTGACCTGCGGGTTCGTCATGCTCACCCGGAATTTACCAGGCGAGCGAACTCGTGCCGTAAAAACCTACCAACTGGTTAATTCCGTGTGTAGGCTCACCGCCACTCTCACCCGGGACGTCCTTCCCCGGCCCTCCAGACGGAGCGAATCCATGAGCAGAACCACTCGGAGCGGGGCTCTCGCCGCCGCCCTGGCGATGTCCCTCGCCCTCGCGGGATGCGCGGGCTCGGCCACCAAGAGCTCCGGCGACTCGCAGCTGGACATCGCCACGCTGACCTTCCCTCAGAGCCTGGACCCGGCGCACGCCGTGGGCAGCGCGCTGCCGTTCTTCCAGGCCGCCTACGACACCCTGGTCAAGCGGGAGCCGAACGGTGACTTCAGCCCGATGCTCGCCACGGAGTGGACGTACAACGAGGACGCCACCGAGCTCGCCCTCACCCTGCGCGAGGACGTGAAGTTCGCCGACGGCACGGCCTTCGACGCGGCCGCCGTCAAGGCGAACATGGAGCACTTCAAGAAGGGCGGCGGGGCCGACGCGAAGTGGCTGAACGGTCTGGAGGCCGTCGAGGTCGTGGACCCCACGCATGTGACGCTCGAGCTCGAGCAGGCCGACCCGGCCATGCTCTTCTACCTGAGTGACGCGGCGGGTCTGATGGCGAACCCCGCGAAGTTCGCGAAGGCCGACAGCCTCAAGACCACCCCTGACGGCACGGGCCCCTACCGCCTCGTCAAGGCGAGGACGACCATCGGGACCAAGTGGGTCTACGAGCGGAACAAGGACTACTGGGGCGAGAAGGCACCCTACGAGAACCTCGCGATCAGCTTCTTCGACAACGAGACGGCGATCGTCAACGGCATCAGGACCGGCCAGGTCGACGCGGCCCTCCTGCAGAGCGCCGACCAGCAGATCAGCATCGAGTCCGACCCCCGGGTGAAGACGACGAAGCAGGAATTCGACTTCCAGGGGCTGCTGCTGTTCGACCGCGCCGGCGCGCTGACCCCCGCCCTCAAGGACCCCCGGGTCCGTCAGGCGCTCAACCTCGCGATCGACCGCGACACGATGCTCTCCACCATCCGGCAGAAGCGGGGCAAGGTCACGGCCCAGGTCTTCGGCCCCGACACCCAGGGCTACGACCCGAAGCTGGACACCCACTGGTCCCACGACCCGGCGAAGGCCAAGAGCCTGCTGAAGGCCGCCGGTTACGCCAAGGGCTTCGAGCTGAAGCTTCCCCGGATCTCCGCGATCGTCAACGACGCCCTGGCCGCGTCGCTCGTGACCGACCTCAAGGCCATCGGCATCACGCTGGTCTGGGACGACCTCGACGGCAGCTCGGCCGTCCAGAAGGTGTTCACCGACCGCGCCTACTCCGGCATGGTCATGAACATCGGGCAGTCCTCGTCCGACTGGGTCGTCGTCAACGAGCTGGTGACTCCCGGTGCCTTCAACATGTTCGGCACCACCGACGCCACCGTGCAGAAGCTGATACCGCGGATCCGGACCGGCACCGGCGCGGAGGCGAAGCAGGCGGCGACGGCGCTCAACACGCACCTCGTCGAGGAGGGCTGGTTCGTGCCCTTCTACCGGATGACCTACCTGCACGTCTCGGACGGCACGGTGAAGATCACCCCGCAGTCCGGCATGGCCGTTCCGTCGATCTACAACTACGCCCCCGCCTCATGACGCCCCGCCGGGGGCCGTCCCCGAGGCGGGACCGCCCCCGGCGGCCGGCCGCGCACAGCCGAGTGCCGAACAGATACCGAGTGCCATGCTGAACTTCATCGCCCGAAGGATCGCGGCGGGGGCTGTGCTCCTGGTCGTCATCTCCCTCCTCTCCTACCTGCTGCTGTCCGTCTCCGACGCGGACGTCGGCAGGCAACTCCTCGGCCAGGGCGCCGACCAGGCTGCCGTCGACGCCAAGAACGCCTCGCTCGGCCTGGACCGGCCCGTCCTCGTGCAGTACGCCGACTGGCTGGCGCACGCCGTCCGCGGCGACCTGGGCACCTCCTGGTTCACCAGCGAGGACGCCGGGACCGCGGTCGCAGGCCGGCTGCCGGTCACCGCGAGCCTCACGCTGGGAGTCACCCTCGTCACCACCGTCGTGTCGTTCCTGCTCGGCGTCTGGGCGGGCGTCCGGCGCGGAGCGGCCGACCGCTTCGTACAGATCCTCGGGGTGGTCGGGTACGCCCTGCCGGGATTCCTCGTCACCCTGGTGATCGTCCTCGTCTTCGCGGTCAACCTGAACTGGTTCCCGGCGATCGGGTACACCCCGTTCACCGAGTCGCCCAGCGCCTGGCTCTCCACCGTCACACTCCCGGTCCTGTCCCTCGCGGTCGCCTCCGTGGCGGGGGTCTCGCAGCAGGTCCGGGGCGCCGTCGTCGACGTGCTGCGCCAGGACTACGTCCGTACGCTGCGCGCACGCGGACTGCCCACCTCCCGGATCGTGTTCCGGCACGTCCTGCGCAACGCGTCCGCGCCGGCGCTCTCCGTCCTCGGCATGCAGTTCGTCGGCCTGCTCGGTGGTGCGGTGCTCGTGGAACAGATCTTCGGGCTCCCCGGCATCGGAAGCATGACCGTCACCTACACCACCCGCGGTGACATCCCCGTGATCATGGCGCTGGTCATGTTCACCGTGATCGGCGTCGTCCTGATCAATCTCCTGGTCGACACCATGATCGGCTGGCTCAACCCGAAGGCGAGGGCCGCATGAGCGAGAACCTCCCGGCCAACGCGGCTGCCGCGTCCCACCCGTCCGCCCCGGACCCAGGCTCCGCCGGCGGCAGTCTGCGCAGGCTCCTGCGCAACCCGCTCGGCGCGATCTCCGCAGGGATGCTCCTCCTGCTCGTCGCCGGCGTCGTCCTCGCGCCCCTGATCGCACCGCAGGCCCCGGACGTCTCCTCGCTCGGCGACGCGTTCGCGGCGCCCGACGGAGCGCACCCCATGGGCATGGACTCCGCGGGCCGGGACATCCTCTCGCGCATCCTGTACGGCGGACGCAACACACTGGGCGGGGCGGTGGTCGCCCTGGCGATCGCCCTCGCCCTGGGAGTGCCGTCCGGCCTGTACGCCGGTTACTACGGCGGCCGGTTCGACTCCGTCGCCAACTGGGCCGTCAACCTCGTCATGGCGCTGCCCGCGATGGTGGTGCTCCTCGCCTCCCGCGCCATCCTCGGCCCCAACGTCTGGGTGCTGATGATCGTGCTCGGGGTGCTCGTGGCCCCCGCCTTCTTCCGTCTGGTCCGCGGCATCGTCGCCAACGTCCGCAAGGAGCTGTACGTCGACGCCGCGAAAGTCTCCGGGCTGTCCGACACCCGCATCGTCGCCCGGCACATCCTGATCGTCGTCCGCGGCCCCCTCATCATCCAGGTGGCCCTCGTCGCCGGAATCGCCATCGGTCTCCAGGCCGGTCTGGAGTTCCTCGGCGTCGGCAGCGGCTCGGCGGCGACCTGGGGCGCGATGCTCAACGAGGCGTTCCAGAACATCCAGCGCGCGCCCCTGCTCATCCTCTGGCCCGGACTGGCCCTCGGCCTGACCAACGGCAGCCTCGTCCTCCTCGCCGGGGCACTGCGCGACGTACTGGAGGACCGCGGAGGCGAGCCGGCCGGGCGGCGGCGCAGGAGGCCCCGCACCCAGGCAGCACCGCCCGCGCCGGTCGTGGACAGCCCGTCGGAACCGGGCGCACTCCTCTCGGTCCGTGGCCTCACCGTCACCTACGCCCGCCCGGACGGTACGGGCAAGGAAGTGGTGCACGGCATCGACCTCGACGTGCACCCCGGCGAAATCGTGGGCCTGGTGGGGGAGTCGGGCTCCGGGAAGACCCAGACCGCCTTCTCGGTGCTCGGGATCCTGCCCGAGGGCGGGCGGGTCGCCTCGGGCAGCGTCATGATCAAGGGCCAGGAGGTCGTCGGGCTGCCCGAGCGCGCTCACCGCGGGCTGAGGGGAGGCACCGTCGCGTACGTGCCGCAGGAACCCATGAGCAACCTCGACCCCGCCTTCACCGTCGGCAGCCAGCTCATGGAACCCATGCGGCACGTCCTCGGCATCTCGCGCAAGGAGGCCGCCGAACGGGCTATCGACCTGCTGCGTCTGGTGGAGATCCCCGACCCCGCGCGGACGATGCGGCTGTACCCCCACGAGATCTCCGGGGGCATGGCCCAGCGGGTCCTGATCGCGGGCGCCATGTCCTGCGACCCGGAGCTCCTCATCGCCGACGAGCCCACCACGGCCCTGGACGTCCGGGTCCAGGCCGAGATACTCGGTCTGCTGCGCAGGCTCCAGCAGGACCGGGGCCTGGGCGTGCTTCTGGTGACCCACAACCTCGGCGTCGTGGCGGACCTCTGCGACCGCGTCGCCGTGATGAGCGACGGCAGGATCCTCGAGACCGGAACGACCGACCAGGTCCTCCGCTCCCCCAGGGACCCCTACACCCGGACCCTGCTCGGCGCGGTCCTCGACGACGCCCCGGTCCGGGCGCCCTGGCAGCCCCGAGAGGCGAGGAGGACCACCGCATGAGCAGCACCGCCACCACCGAATCCACCGTCCCCGAGGCCCTGTTGCGGATCAGGGACCTCCGGGTCTCCTTCCCGGGCAAGGGATGGCGCGCCCCGCGCACCGAGATCCTCAAGGGCGTCTCCCTCGACATCCGGCCGGGCGAGACCCTGGGACTGGTCGGCGAGTCGGGCTCGGGCAAGACGACGATCGGGCGCGCCGTCCTCGGGCTCGTGCCGGCCCGCTCCGGCAGCGTCACCTTCGACGGCGAGCGCATCGACACGGCGAAACCCTCGCGCCGCCGTGAGCTCAGCCGCGACCTCCAGGTCGTCTTCCAGGACCCGTACACCTCGCTGAACCCCTCACGCACCGTCGGGGACACGCTCAGCGAGCCCCTCCTGGGGCACGGTGCGAGCGTCCGGGAGGCACGCGGCCGGGTGGGCGACCTCCTGGAGCGGGTCCACCTCCCACCGGACGCGGCGAGCCGCCTGCCCAGGGAGTTCTCGGGCGGCCAGCGTCAACGTGTCGCCATCGCCCGCGCGCTGGCGCTGCGTCCCCGGCTCGTGATCTGCGACGAACCGGTGTCCGCGCTCGACCTGACCACCCAGCGCACGGTTCTCGAACTGCTGCTGGAGATCCAGGAGGAGACGGGCGTCGCCTACCTCTTCGTCACCCACGACCTCTCCGTCGTGCGCTTCATGAGCCACCGGGTGGCTGTGATCAAGGGCGGGTCCCTCGTGGAGACGGGAGACGCCCACGACGTCACCACCGACCCCCGGCACCCGTACACCCGGGCCCTCATGCTGTCCGCTCCCGTGGCCGACGTCGCGGAGCAGCGGCGTCGCAGGGAGTCGGCCGCCACCCTCGGCGGGGAAGCGGCCGCACCGACCGCCGACGCCGGCTGACGCCTACGGGGCGGGGCAGGGCCGGCCCGTCGGGAGGTTGCCCGACGAGCCGGCCCGGCACCGCCCCGTAGGTACGGCGCACGGGCTCCGGGGGGAGCCCGTTCACCGGGTCTCGGTGACCTCCATGAAGCCGAGTGCGTCGACCAGCGCGCCCAGATCGAGCTCCGGGCCGCGCCGCAGGGAGCCGAGCGCGGGGGCGGCGGCCGCCGGAGTGCGAGCGGGGTGCGAACCCGTCGTCGGCCGCGCGCCGCCCTCGTCCTGCTCCGCGGCCCCGAACCCGGCGCCCGCGCGGGGCCGGCGGGGATCGTCGCCGGCCCTGGGGAGTACGGAAACGGGTGCCGGGGCCACTGATCTCAGCGCGGCCTTGCGTACGGCCCAGAGGAGGTCGGCGGGATCGGCGGTCTTCGCCGACACGGCCAGGCGTTCGGCCGCCTCCAGGAGGACGCTGCGGGCCAGTTCCCCGTCGTTCTCCAAGGCGTCGAGCGAGACGGCGGCCGTGAGCCAGCGGTCGTCGCCGACGGCCTGGCTCACCAGTTCGGTGAGCAGTTCGTGGCGGGTGACCGGAGGGCGGGCGACGGTGGGGTGCATGGACAGGTCCTCCCGAAAGCGCGGCGAATGGAAGGTGCGGGCAGGTCGGACGGTGTGGCGCCGGGCGCGCCCGAGGAGCCGGATCAGCCCGCCGCCGGCCACGGCGCGGGGGCCGCCCACGGCGCGGGGGCCGCCTCCGACAGCGGCGGGAAGGCGAAACCGGTGGGAGCCAGAGGGCCGGGCCGCTCCGGGATGCCCGCCGAGAGCAGGTACACGGCGAACTCCTCGTCGGAGTCGACACCGAGGAACCGTTCCACCTCGCTGTCGGCGAAGGCGACCGTCTGGAAGGGGCCCAGACCCAGCCCGGTGGCGGTCAGGGCGAAGGTCCGGCCGTAGTGGTCGGCGTCGTGCATCCACCGCCGGTAGGCATGGGGGTGGCGGTACTTCCACGCGAGCCGGTCGGCGACAGCCGTGGTGAAGACCGTGAACGCGCCCTCGTAAGCAGGCTCCTGATGGTAGGTCAGCTCGGCCACACGTTCGCGGGAGGCGTCCGTGCCGAGCAGCTCCAGGGCATGTCGGGCGGCCGAGTAGTGGTAGAGGCCCGGCTGGACCCCCTCGACGTCGTAGGCCACGACGTACGCCTCGGCCTCGTGCCGGCCGCCGGCCGGGGAGCCGGCCCTGGCCCGCTGGGCGCCGGAAGGGCCGCCGTGGAGGGAGCGGTGCGGGGCGAAGCTGTGGAAGAGCAGGGTGCCGAGCTGGTCGAGCGAGACCGGGGCGCCGCTGAATCTGCGGTGGCTGCGCCGGGTGGTGAAGGCCGGCCCGGCCGGTGCGGCCAGGCGCAGCGGCCTGCGCGGCAGCAGCACGACGGGGCTGCCGGGGTACTCCTTGAAGATGCCGGGGGAGCCGTCCTCGCCCACGAGGTCCTCGGCGAGCTCCACGCGGGCGGGGGAGTGCACCAGGCGCTCGGCGTCCCGGGTCTCGTGGAACCGCCCGGCGACGGTGTCCCGGCGGTCCCGCAGTGGGGGAGCGTCCTCGTACGGCACCAGCACACCCAGCTCCGTGAGGGTTCCCACGGCGCTGCGGACCCGGTCGTGCTGCTCGGCGGGGAACCGCCTCGCCAGCTCGTCCGTGTCGGTCCCCTCGCCGGCTTTCGAAAGGAGGTCGAGCAGATCGGGGGTGATCTCGATCCAGCGACGCTCCCCGGGAATTCCCATGCGTAACCCGTCCGGATGCCAGCTGCAGACCAGGTGATCCCGGCGGCGGACCTTCATGGTGGAATCTCCTTGTCTGTTTCTGGACGCACCGGGGGCGTTGCGGCGGAAGGCGATTGTTGATGCGGCGGGGCGTGTCCGGCTGCGGGACAGGGTCCGTCTCGCAGCCGGAACGCTTACCGCCCAGGCCCCTCGTCAGTCGTGCGGGGGTATTTCCCTGCCTCCCCTCGAATTACCGAACCGGCGAGGTGAGTTCTCCGCGTTGATTAATGACACCACTCCGCGGACGCCGGGTACATACATTTTCGGAGGTACTCTGTGCGCTATCAGAAATCCTGAACCCGTATCAGGAATTCGAAATGCTAACTTTCCTTCGGCTTACGGGAAATGAACGCGAAGGCGAGCACGGCGGCCAGCGCGGACACCCCCGCCACCACCCACAGACCGGTGTGGATGCCCACGTTGAACGAGGCGCTGACGGCCTCCGTGACCTCAGGCGTGGAACGGCCGGCGCTGTTGCCGCCCTCGCGCGCCACGGCCACGACCTGCGTGGCGACCTCCGGGGGCACATGGGCGGTGTCGAGCCGGTCCGGCAGCGCGCCGATGAACCGTACGGCGAGCACCGAGCCCAGGACGGCGGTGGCGAGCACCGAGCCGACCTGACGGAAAGCGGTCACCGCGTTGGAGGCCGCGCCCATCTGGGCCGGCTCCGCCACGGCGAAGGCCGCGGCGGTCGACGGGGCGACCACGAGGCCGCTGCCCAGGCCGAGCAGCGCCAGGCCGACGGCCGTGATCCCGTACGTGCTGTCGGGCTGCTGCCGGACCAGGACGATGGCGGCGGCGGCCGTGACCAGTGAGCCCACGGCGAGCAGCCGGGCGGGCCCGACCTTGCCCGCGATCCGCTGCGCCACCAGGGTGGACAGGACGAACGCGACCATCGCGGGCAGCAGCTTGAGGCCGGTGGCCATGGGCTCGGTGCCCTGGACCCGCTGCAGGAACAGCACCTCGAGGAAGACGACGCCGACGAAGGTGAAGAGCGCGCTCGCCGCGACCACCAGCGTGGCGGACAGCGGGACCGAAGCCATCATGCGTACGTCCAGCATGGGCACCGGCGCCCGCCGTTCGACCAGGACCAGTGCGGTCAGGGCGACCACCGCGACCACCAGGGTGGTCACCACCACCGGGTCGCCGTAGCCCTCACGGCCGCCGACCGCGATCCCGTACACCAGCGTGCCGAGGCCGACGACGGACAGGAACTGGCCCGGCAGGTCGAGGGCGCGGTCGGGGACCTTCGTCTCCTTGACCGCGTAAAGGGTGACGGCCACGGTCACCACCGCGAGCGGGGCGTTCACCAGATACACCGCGGGCCAGTCGAACCGGTCCAGCAGCGCACCGCCGAGCAGCGGGCCCACGGCGAGGCCGACGCCGGACATGGACACCCAGATGGTGATGTAGCGCAGCATGCGCGGCAGATCGACGAAGAACGTCGTGGTGATGATGGCGAGTGACGTCGGCAGCACCAGCGCGCCGCCGACCCCGCTGATCGCCCGTCCGACGAGCACCTGCGGGAAGCCGCTCGCGGTCGCCACCACGAGTGAACCGGCGGCGAGCGCGACCACGCCGATGACGAACACACGGCGTCGGCCGAAGCGTTCGCCCAGTGCGCCACCGGAGAGCACACAGGCGGCCACGACCAGGGTGTAGGTGCTCGACACCCAGCTCAGGTCGGCGGGGGCGACGTGCATGTCCACCTGGAGGGCACGCAGGGTCGAGATCGCCGCCGTCACCTCGATGAACGACATGAACAGCCCGAGGCAGGCGGCGGTCAGCACCAGCCCGCCGCGCGGGATCACCGGCTTCGGGGGCGTGTCGGCGGGAGCCTGTCCCGTGACGGCGCTCATCGGCCCGCCTCCTTGTCGGCCAGCCGCTTCACCGCGTCGTCCCAGCCGGCGGGCAGGCTCTCGCGGGCCGCCGGGTAGAAGACGAACACCGAACGGGCCATCACCTTGCGGAGCCGGCCGACGATGCCCTTGTGCGGGTCCGAGCGCGAGAACGTGTCCAGGGCCTCCTGGTCGCTCCACGCCGACAGGGTCCAGAAGGTCTTCTTCAGCGGTTCGGCCCGCAGCGAGGCGCCGATGACGCCGGGCGCCGACCGCACCTGCTTCCAGACCACGAGGGACAGCAGGAAGAACCGGGGGACGTGGAGCAGCGAGCTGACCTGAAGCTTGGACGCCATGACCACGGCTTGGCCGGAGTCGGCGGTCGCTTCGTCGGCGGCTGCCCCTGGCATCCAGGGAATGGTGGGCATGGAAGCCTCTCCTCTACTACTGCGACATGACACAGGGCTCTGGGGGCAGGGTTACCTGCCTCCTACAAGAGCCCACCCTGGCCTCGATCCGGACAGTCACGAAGGATGAACTTCGGATGGTGCGCGGAGTTGGCCGAATAGCGGCTACGAGCGCAGAGACGTTCGAATCCGGACACCGTTCTTTCAGCCCATCGGATCTTCCGATGGACACTCGGGCATCCCCGATCCGGTGATTGACCCCCGCGCGGCGGCAGACCTACGTTTCTGGCCATGCCGGCCCCGTCGCCGGACACAGTTCACACCGCCGTCGTCACACCCCGCCGTCGCAGCGACGCCGCCGTCACACCGGCCGTCAACGCCGCAACGGGGCACAGGCGAACTCTCCGCCCCAGAGGTCTCACTCCTCTGCGCCCCAGCCGTCGTCGCGCCGCCGCGACCGGTTCCACGAGTACCGCTCACGCCGAAGGGCTGCCTGCCATGACCACCCGTGTCGCTGTCGTCGGTGCCGGCATATCCGGACTGTCCGCCGCCCACCACCTGCCGGACGACGTCGAAGTCACCGTGTACGAGAAGGACGACCGGCCCGGAGGTCACGCGCTGACCGTCGAGGTCGAGGAGGAGGACGGCCGGACGATCGGCATCGACACCGCCTTCGTGGTCTTCAACTCCCGTACCTACCCGCAGATCACCGCGTTCTTCGAGGAGATCGGCGCCCCCGCCCTGGACCACACGGGCGGATTCGACTTCTTCGACCTCGACCGTGGCCTCGACTACGGAACGACCGAGTTCGAACTGACCGAGGAGGAGATCGCCAAGCGCTATCCGGCCGACTTCCTCACCCTGTGGCGGGACGCCGAGCGCTTCCACCGCGAGGCCCCGCGCGACTTCCTGCGCAAGCGCACCGACATGGCGCTCGGTGAGTACCTGAGCAGGGGCGGATACTCCGACGCCTTCAAGTACGGCTACGTCGTGCTGCTCGCCACCGCCGTCTGGTCGGTCCCCGCCGAGCTCATCTGGGAGATGCCCGCCACGACCGTCATCGCCTTCTTCATGTCCCACGACCCCGGCGGCCTCGGCGGCCGCACGGTCAACTGGAAGACGGTGGCCGGCGGCAGTATCGAGTACGTACGCAGGGTCGTCGCCGGCATCCACGGCAAGGTCCGCACCTCCAGCCCGGTCACCCGGGTCCGCGAGGAGGCCGACGGGGTGGTCATCGGCACGGCCGACGGCGAGGAGCGCTACGACTACGCGGTCCTGGCCTCGCACGCGGACCAGACACTCGCGATGCTCGAACAGCCCACCGCGCTCCAGGCCGACATCCTCGGCAAGGTCCGCTACAGCTCCACCAGCGCCGTCCTCCACACCGACCCGGCGGCCATGCCGCCCAACCGCGAGCGCTGGCAGAGCTGGAACTACGGCCTCAAGACCGTGGACGGGCGCACCCGCACCTGGGTCGCGTACTACATGAACTCGCTCCAGGGCTTCACCGCGAGCAAGGACTACTTCGTCACGCTCGACTCGCCCATCGTCCCCCGGGACGAACTCGTCATCCGCGAGCTGCCGTTCACCCACCCGATCATCGACCTGGACGTGCGCACCATGCAGCGCACCATCTACTCGGTCAACGAGACCGGACGCGTCAAGCTCGCCGGTTCGTACTTCCACTCCCCGAAGATCGGCCACGACCTCATCGGGTCCCACGAGGCCGGCTTCGTCTCAGGGCTGAAGGCCGCCGAGTCCATCACCCGTGATCTCCGTCCCCACGCCGTCAAGAAGTGAATCGAGGTACTCCCATGCAGACTGTCACCGTAACGGAAGCACAGGCCTGGCTGGTCGAGAAGCTGGCCGTCCGCCTGGAGGTCGAGGCCTCCGAGATCGACGTCGAACGTTACTTCGACGAATTCGACCTCGACTCGACCGAGGCCCTCATCCTCGCCGGCGAGCTGGAGAAGTGGCTCGGCTTCGAACTGGAGGCGACCGCCCTCTGGTACCACCCGACCGTGGCCGCGCTCTCCGAGCACATAGCCGAGGAGAGCGCGAACCATGTCGCCGCGGCCTGACCCGTCCGCACCCCGCCCCGTACTGCGCACCCTGCGGGACGCGGGCGGGAACGCGGCACACCGGATCTGCGCCGTCCACCCGGGCGCGCTCGCGGCCGGTGAGTGGGAGGCGCTCGCCGGGCAGCTGCCCGATGACACCGCCCTGTACCTGCTCGACCTGGGCAACGTCCCCGAGTTCCTCGCCGCGGCCCTCGACCCCCGCGCACCCGTCGTGTCCGTCGGGGCGCTGGCGGCCCGCTGCCTCGACGAACTCGCCGCTGCGGGCGCCGACTCCGCGCCGTTCTCGCTCGTCGGCTGGTCCTTCGGCGGCGTCGTCGCCTACGAGATCGCCACCCGGCTCGAAGCGGCCGGGCGCGGCGCCGTCCTGCGGGACCTCGTCCTGCTCGACAGCATCGCCCCCGTCCCCGCCTTCAAGCGCACCGACGAACTGCTCGACGCCTCGATGCTCCTCGACTGGTTCGCGATGTACCTCGGGGCGAAGCGCCGCAGCCCCTTCACCGTGAGCGTCCCGTCCCTCGCCGCACCCGAGGACGGACTGCCCCAGGTGCTCGACGCCGCCGTCGACCAGGGGCTCCTGCCGCGGGGCACCGAACTCGCCGGACTGCGCAAGCTGTACGCCGCCTACCAGGGCGGCCTGTCCCGTAACAACCGCTGCACCGCCCCGTACGAGCCGGGCCCCATCGAGCGCCCCCTCACCCTCGTCAAGCCGGAGCGCTCACTGCTGCCCGACAGCGGGGACCTCGGCTGGAGCGGGCTCAGCGCACATCCCGTACGACAGGTGGCCGTCCCGGGCGACCACTACACCATGCTCCGGGACCCCGAGGCCGTGAGCGCGCTCGCCGGACTGCTGGCCGGCTCCGCCGTCGTCTGAACACATCCCGCGGACCCGCGCCCTGCCCACCCGCCGAACTTGAACGAGAGGACCGTCGTGCACCACTCACGTCTGGCCGAGACACCCATCGCCATCGTCGGGTTGGCCGGCCTGTTCCCCCAGTCGCGCAACGTGCGCGAGTTCTGGCACAACATCGTCGACGGCAACGACTGCATCGAGGACGTACCGGACACCCACTGGAACCTCGACGACTACTACGATCCAGACCCCACGGCCGAGGACAAGACCTACGCCCGGCGTGGCGGGTTCCTGCCCGAAATCGCCTTCAACCCCATGGAGTTCGGCCTGCCGCCGAACACCCTGGAGGTCACCGACATCCTCCAGCTCCTGTCGCTGACCGTCGCCCGCGACGTCCTGCGCGACGCGGGCACCGAGGGCTCCGGGTGGTACGACCCGACCCGCACCGGGGTCATCCTCGGCGTCACCGGCGCCAACTCCCTGACGCAGCCGCTCTCCGCACGGCTCCAGACGCCCGTCCTCAAGGAAGTGGTCCGCAGCGTCGGACTGAGCGAGGCCCAGGCCGAAGAGGTCGCCGAGCGCTTCAAGAAGGCCTACATCCCGTGGGAGGAGAACTCCTTCCCCGGCATGCTCGGCAACGTCGTCGCCGGCCGCATCGCCAACCGCTTCGACCTCGGCGGCACCAACTGCACCGTGGACGCGGCCTGCGCCAGCGCACTCGCCGCTGTCAAGCTCGCCGTCAGCGAGCTCGTCGAAGGCCGATCCGACCTGATGATCACCGGCGGCTGCGACGCCGAGAACACGATCCTCATGTACATGTGCTTCAGCAAGACCCCGGCGTTCTCCAAGAGCCAGATCATCCGGCCCTTCGACGAGTCCGCCGACGGCACCCTGATCGGCGAGGGCATCGGCATGCTCGCCCTCAAGCGGCTCGCCGACGCCGAGCGCGACGGCGACCGGATCTACTCCGTACTGCGCGGCATCGGCACCTCGAGCGACGGCCGATTCAAGAGCATCTACGCCCCGCGCGCCCAGGGCCAGCAGCTCGCCCTGCGCCGCGCCTACGAGGACGCGGACGTCCCCGCCGGCTCCATCGAGCTCTTCGAGGCGCACGGCACGGGCACCGCCGTCGGCGACCACACCGAGCTGTCCGCCCTCGGCTCCTTCGTGGCCGAGGGGCAGGACGCCCGCGGCTACGCCGCCATCGGAAGCGTCAAGTCCCAGATCGGGCACACCAAGGCGGCGGCCGGCGCGGCCGGACTGATCAAGCTCTCGCTCGCCCTGCACCAGAAGGTCCTGCCGCCGACCATCAACGTCGAGCAGCCCAGCGCCGCCGTCGACCCCGCCGAGACCCCGTTCTACGTCAACTCCCAGGCCCGGCCCTGGATCGCCGACCCGGGCCGCGACAAGCGGCGGGCCGCCGTCTCCTCCTTCGGCTTCGGCGGCACCAACTTCCACATGGTCCTGGAGGAGCACGACACCACCGGCGGCAAGGTGCTCGGCCCCGTCGCCCGCACCGGCCTCTGGCACGCCGCCGACCCCGAGGCCCTCGTCCGGCGCCTGGAGCAGGGCGCGGCACCCGACCCGCTGGGGTGGGTGCCCGCGGGCGATGCGCGCATCGGCATCGTGGCCGGCTCGGACGAGGAGTTCGAGACACTGCGCGCCACCGCCGTCGAGCTGCTGCGGGCCAAGTCCGGCGCGGACGCCTGGCAGCACCCCAAGGGGATCACCTACCGGCGCTCCGGCGTCCCGGCCGGCACGAAGTCCGCCGCGGTCTTCGCGGGCCAGGGCAGCCAGTACGTCGGCATGGGCCGCGAGGCCGCCCTCGCCGTCCCGCCCGTGCTCGCCGCGTACGACAGGGCCAACCGTCTGACCGCGGGGGCCGAGACGCTCGGCCGCGTCGTGTTCCCGCCGCCGGCCTTCGACGACGCCACGCGCAAGGCCCAGGAGGAGTCGCTGCGGCGCACCGAGTTCGCCCAGCCCGCGATCGGAGCGCTGTCCGCCGGACAGTTCGCCTGGTTCAAGGAGCTCGGGTTCGCCCCCGACGGTGTCATCGGACACTCCTTCGGCGAACTGACCGCCCTGTGGGCGGCCGGCGTCCTCGACGACGACGGATTCACCGAGCTGGCCCGCGCCCGCGGCCTCGCGATGGCCCCGCCCGCCGACGCCTCCGGCTCCCACGACCCCGGCGCCATGGCCGCCGTACGCGGCGAGCTGAGCGCGGTCGAGGCACTCGTCGCCGGCTACCGCGACGTGTCGGTCTGCAACATCAACGCCCCCGGACAGATCGTGGTCGGCGGCCCGACCGCGGAGATCGACCGCCTCGTGGCGGACGCCGCGAACGGCACGATCCCCGCGAAGCGGCTCCCCGTCTCGGCGGCCTTCCACACCCGGTTCGTCGCCCACGCCGCCGACGCCTTCCGCGAGGCGGTCTCGGGCGTCGCCTTGAACGCCCCGCGCATTCCCGTCTACGCGAACACCCCGGGCGCCTCCTACGGTGCCGACCAGGCCGAGAGCCGCCGCACGCTGGTCGACCAGCTGCTGCGGCCGGTCGCCTTCGCCGACCGCATCGAGGAGATGTACGCCGACGGCTTCCGGGTCTTCGTGGAGTTCGGCCCCAAGCGGGTCCTCTCGGACCTCGTGGACCGCGTTCTCGAGGGCCGCGAGGGCGTGCGGACCCTCGCGGTCGACGGCGGCCCCGCCAAGGACGGCGAGCTCGCCCTCAAGCGCGCCGTCATCGAACTGGCGGTCCTGGGCCTCCCGGTCTCCGGCATCGACAACCACAGCGCCGAGGTGCCCGAAGTGCCTGCGGGCAAGGGCATGGCGATCCCGCTGCGAGGCATCAACTACGTTACGGAGGCCCGCCGTTCGGCGTACCGCGACGCGATCGCCGAGCCCTCGCGCGAGGCGACGCCGACGGCGCAGCCGGCCGCCCAGCCGGCTGCCTCGCCCGTGTCCGAGCCGGTGACACAGTCGGCGGAGGGCGGTGCTGAGGTTCTGACCGCGGTGGCCCGAGAAGGGCTCGACCTCCAGGCCGAGATCCTCGACGCGCACGTCGAGACGATCCGCGAGGCGGTGAAGACCCTCGAACTGTCGGTCCGTTCCGGCACCCACCCCGACGCCGACGCGGCGCTGCGGCTCATCGAGCAGCACGGTGCGTCGATCACGTCGGCACACGAGCGCGCGACGCGGCTCCTGATCGACGCGCTGAAGAGCGAGGAGGCACCTGCGGCCGCGCCGGTCGAGCCTGCCGTTGCTCCGGTGGTGGCGGAGCCTGCGCCTGTACAGGCCGAGACCTCTCCGGCGCCTGCCGCTCCCGCTGCTCCGGTGGCGGAGGTGGATGCTGCGGTGTTGGGGGCGCTGCTGGAGGTGGTGGCGGAGAAGACGGGTTATCCGGTGGAGATGCTGGAGCCGGGTATGGATGTGGAGGCCGACCTGGGCATTGACTCGATCAAGCGGGTTCAGATCATGGGGGCGCTTCAGGAGCGTTTCCCGGTCTCCGATGAGGTGGATCCGGAGCGCATGGGTGAGCTGCGGACCCTGGACGACATCGCCGGCTTCCTGGCTTCCGCCTCCGGTGCGACCGCTTCGGGTGAGCCTGCTGCCGCCCCAGCTGCCGCTGCTCCCGCTCCCGCTGCTCCCGCTCCCGCTGCTCCCGCTCCCGCTGCTCCCGCTCCCGCTGCTCCCGCTCCCGTCGCTCCTGCCGCTCCTGTGGTGGTGGAGTCTGCCGTCTCTGCGCCGTCCGACGAGGTGAACGCCGCTGTGTTGGGGGCGCTTCTCGAAGTCGTGGCGGAGAAGACGGGTTATCCGGTGGAGATGCTGGAGCCGGGTATGGATGTGGAGGCCGACCTGGGGATCGATTCGATCAAGCGGGTTCAGATCATGGGGGCGCTTCAGGAGCGTTTCCCGGTGTCGGGTGAGGTGGATCCGGAGCGGATGGGTGAGCTGCGGACGCTGGACGACATCGCCGGCTTCCTGGCCTCGGCCTCCGGTGCGACTGCCCCGGTTGCACCTGTCACCGCTCCGGCCCCTGCTGAGCCGGCTCCGGCCGTCGCTGCTTCCGTGCCCGTGACTGAGGTGCCTGCTGCTTCTGGCGAGGTGGATGCCGCTGTGTTGGGGGCGCTGCTGGAGGTGGTGGCGGAGAAGACGGGTTATCCGGTGGAGATGCTGGAGCCGGGTATGGATGTGGAGGCCGACCTGGGGATCGATTCGATCAAGCGGGTTCAGATCATGGGGGCGTTGCAGGAGCGTTTCCCGGTGTCGGGTGAGGTGGATCCGGAGCGGATGGGTGAGCTGCGGACGCTGGACGACATCGCCGGCTTCCTGGCCTCGGCCTCCGGCGCGACGGCTCCGGCCGAGCCTGCCGCCGCTTCCGTCCCCGCTGCTCCCGCTCCTCTTGCTCCTGCCGTCTCTGCGCCGTCCGACGAGGTGAACGCCGCTGTGCTGGGGGCGCTGCTGGAGGTGGTGGCGGAGAAGACGGGTTATCCGGTGGAGATGCTGGAGCCGGGTATGGACGTCGAGGCCGATCTCGGGATCGATTCGATCAAGCGGGTCCAGATCATGGGGGCGCTCCAGGAGCGGTTCCCGGTCTCGGGTGAGGTGGATCCGGAGCGGATGGGTGAGCTGCGGACGCTGGACGACATCGCGGGCTTCCTGGCATCCGCGTCCGGTGCGAGCGCGCCTGCTGAGCCCGCTCCCGCCCCCGCTCCTGTGGTTGCGGAGTCTGCGGTCTCTGCGCCGTCCGGCGAGGTGAACGCCGCTGTGTTGGGGGCGTTGCTCGAAGTCGTGGCGGAGAAGACGGGTTATCCGGTGGAGATGCTGGAGCCGGGTATGGACGTGGAGGCTGACCTCGGGATCGATTCGATCAAGCGGGTCCAGATCATGGGGGCGCTCCAGGAGCGGTTCCCGGTCTCGGGTGAGGTGGATCCGGAGCGGATGGGTGAGCTGCGGACGCTGGACGACATCGCCGGCTTCCTGGCCTCCGCCTCCGGTGCGGCCCCAAGTGGTTCGGCCGCAGAGAGTTCCGGCCCCGCCGTGGAGTCCCCCCTCGTCATCACCTACCCCCAGGCGGACGGCGTGGGAAGGACCTTCGCGGCCGTACGCGAACTCCCCGCGGTCTGCCGTGTCGTACGGGCCTACGCGGAGCAGCCCGTCGCCCTCGTCCTCGACGACGGGTCGACGCTGACCCGGCCGCTGGTGGCCGGTCTGCGCGCCGACGGCTGGAGGGTGGAGGTCGTCGTACTGCCGGGCGCCACCACATCCGCGGGTGAGGCCGACTCCGTCCGCCCGCTCCGTACGTGGGACGAGAAGGAGCTCGCCGCGGCTGTCACGGCCGAACGGCTCGACCTGGTCGTGCAGATGGCCGCCGAGGCCGGACAGGAGTGGACCGAGGCGGCACGCCGTCTGGCGCACACCGTCCTCGTCGCCAAGCTGACCCAGGGCCCGCTGAAGGCAGCGGCCGGTGACCGGGCCGCGTTCGTCGCGGTGACCCGGCTGGACGGAGCCAACGGCTACCGCGGCAGCGGCACCGGATCCGCCCTCCTCGGCGGTGTGAGCGGACTCGTCAAGACGCTGGCGATCGAGGTCCCCTCGCTTTTCACGCGCACCGTGGACTTCGCTCCGGGTCTGGACGACCGCACCGTCGCGGCACGCTTCCTGGACGAGATCCACGACGTGTCGGCCGACCTCGCGGATGTGGGTGTCGACCCGGAGGGACGCCGCACGATCGTGCCGTCCGCCGAGCCGCCGGCCGCTCACGTGACGGCCGTACAGGAGATCGGCGCCCGGGATCTGCTCGTCGTCACCGGTGGCGCCCGCGGCATCACCGCGGACTGCCTCCAGGCGCTCGTGCAGGCCCGCCCCGTGGGTCTGCTGCTGCTCGGCCGTAGCCAGGTGACCCCCGAGCCCGAGTGGTCGGCGGGTGTCGACGGCGCGGCGCTCAAGGGCCTCATCGCCAAGCGGATCACCGCCTCGGGGGAGAAGGCCACCCCGCGCGGTGTCGAGGCCGTCTACCGCGAGCTGACCGGCAGCCGCGAGATCCAGGCCAACCTCGACCGGCTCCGGGGGACCGGCGCCACTGTCGAGTACCTCGTGGTGGACATCACCGACGCCGCCGCGGTCCGGACCGCTCTCGCTCCGTACGCCTCGCGTGTCACGGGTGTCGTGCACGGCGCCGGTGTCCTGGCCGACCGGCTGATCGCGGACAAGACGCCGGAGGAGATCGCCCGGGTCCTCGGTACGAAGATCGTCGGCCTCGGTCACGTGCTGGACGCACTCCGCGGCTCGGCCGACCTGCGTCACCTGGTGTTCTTCTCCTCGGTCGCCGGATTCTTCGGCAACCGGGGCCAGTCGGACTACGCCGTGGCCAACGAGGCGCTCAACCGTCTCGCGGTGCGCCTCAGGCAGGAGCTGCCCTCGGCGCGCGTGACCTCCGTCAACTGGGGTGCGTGGGACGGCGGGATGGTCACCGACGACCTGCGCCGGATGTTCGCCTCGCGTGGTGTGGCGCTGGTTCCGGTGGCGACGGGTGCGGGCATGTTCGCCGAGCAGTTCACCGCCGCCCGCGGCCAGGACACGGTCGTCGTCGCCGGGCCGCTCACCCCGCTGTCCGCTCCGCCGGCCGAAGGCTCCCCGGCCTCGCCGACCCTGCTCGTCGACCGTACGCTCGCGGACATCTCCGCAGACCCCCTGCTCGCGGACCACACGATCGGCGGCAAGCGGGTGCTGCCCGCCACCGCCGCGCTCGGCGCCCTCGTCAACACCACCGAGAGGGTGACCGGCAAGCAGGTCACCGAAGTGTCCGCGTTCAAGGTCTTCAAGGGCCTGGTGATGGACGCGGCGGAGGGTGAGGGAGCCGACGCCTCACGGCTGCGGCTGTTCATCGAGCCCGGACCGGCCACCCGCCCGCACGCGATCGAGGTACTGGCCTCCGCGGTGGACGACGCCGGACGGAGCAGGCCGTCGTACGGGGCGAGCCTCTCCACGGACGTGCCGCCGATGCCCGCGGACCGTACGGACCTCGCCCGTGCCGCGCGTGCGGCGACCCGTACGGACGCCGCTCCGCTGTACCGGGACGGCACGCTCTTCCACGGTCCGGCGCTGCGCGGGATCCGTTCGGTGCTGGTCGCGGAGGAAGGACTGCTGCTGCTCGGCGCACGGCTCGGTGACGGGCGGCCGGCCCGCGGTGCCTACCACGGCCGGTTCCACAGCCCGGTCATCGCCGATCTGCTCCTCCAGTCCGCGCTGGTCTGGGTGCGACGGTTCCGTAACCGCGCCTCCCTGCCGATGGAGATCGGCAGCGCCCGCTTCCACGCGGAGCTCCCCTCCGACCAGGAGTTCCTGATCGCGGTGGAGAACGTCACCTCCGGGCCGAGCGGCATCAGCTGCTCCATCACCGCGCTCGACCGGGAGGGCCGTGTGCTCCAGGTCCTCGACGGTGTGGTGGTCGTGGAGGACCCGCAGCTGGAGGGCAAGTTCGGAGCGGCGGAAAGGACCGGGACCGCCGCCGTCTCCGTCTGACGGCGACCGGGCGGGTCCGGCCCCGGCCCCCTCCGGGGCCGGACCCGCCCGGTACCTCCCGGGCCGCACGGGCCCCGTGACCGACGGGACGCCGGTCCCCTGGTGACCCGGCCCGTACCACCCCACTCCCGACCCCTGACTCCCGAACCGAACCATGCGGACACCCGGAGGCTGACCCAACCATGGGCAAGTACGCGATCGTCGGCCTGGCCTGCCTCTTCCCGGGGGCCGGGACACCCGACGACTACTGGCGCAACCTGATCGAAGGTGTGGACTCACGCACCGACGGGGACGACCGTGTCTTCGGGCACGCCCCGGAGGCCCGGGAGACCGACCCCGAGGACAGGCACCGCATCTACTGCACCAGGGGCGGTTTCCTGGACGAGTACGACGAGCGTGCCGCAGGACTCGACCCGAAGAACTACCGCCTTCCCGCCGACTATCTGGCCGGCCTGGACCGCTCGTTCCACTGGGCGCTCCGGGTGGCCGGGGACGCGCTGGCCGACGCGGGCCACCCCCCGACCGCGGACGGCCGGCAAGGACGGAGGACCGGGGTGGTGTTCGGGAACTACCCGTTCCCCACCCCGGCCTCCGGCCGCTTCGCCGGTGAGCTCTGGGACTCCGCCGTGGCCGACGGTCTCGCCGAGGCCGGTCTCCCCGTGCCCGACGGCCTGATCACGCCCGGCGCCCCGGACCCGTCCGGTGCGGTCACCGCGCACAACCTCTGGGCGGGCGGCATGCCGGCCCGCGTCGTCGCGGCCGCCCTGGGCCTGGAGGGCCCGAGGTTCACCCTCGACGCCGCGTGCTCCTCCGCGCTGTACGCGCTGAAGCTCGCCTGCGCCCATCTGGAGACGGGCCGGGCCGATCTCATGCTGGCGGGGGGCGTCTGCGCACCCGACCCGACCGTCATCCACCTGTCCTTCTCCGACCTGCGCGCCTATCCGCAGGACGGCTTCAGCCAGCCCTTCGACGCCCGCTCCCGGGGCATCGTCACCGGGCAGGGGGCTGCGATGATCGCGGTGAAGCGGCTCGCCGACGCCCGGCGTGACGGCGACCGCATCCACGCGGTGATCGACGCCCTCGCCCTGACCAACGACGGCCCCGGCAAGCACCTGCTCGCGCCGAACGAGGCCGGTCAGCTCGCCGCGTACGAACTCGCCTACCGGGAAGCCGGGGTCGACCCGTCCGCGATCCAGTACCTGGAGTGCCACGCCACCGGTACACCCCTCGGTGACAGCACGGAACTCGGCGGCGCCGAGGCCTTCTTCGGCCGCGGCCCGCTGCTGGGGTCCGTCAAGGCGAACATCGGCCACCTGCTGACCGTGGCCGGCATGTCCAGCCTCCTCAAGGTCGTCCTCTCGCTGTCGCACGGTGTCATCCCCCCGACGATCGGCGTGGAGCAGCCGCTGCCCGGCACGATCGCGGACCGGGTCGTACGCGAGGCCGTGCCCTGGCCGGACCCCGCCCCCGGCGCGCCCCGCCGCGCGGGAGTCTCCGCCTTCGGCTTCGGCGGTACGAACGCCCACGTCGTCCTCTCCGCACCGGAGACGCCGGAGGCACCGGAGACGCCGGCCGCACCGGCCACCGCGGCCGCACCGGAAGCGCCCGCCGCCCCCACCGAGCCGCCCCCGCTCGCCGTGATCGGCATGGGCGCGCACTTCGGCTCCTTCGCCACCCTGGACGAGTTCGAACGCGCCGGCTACGAGGGTCTCGTCGGCGTACGCCCCCTGCCCGAGCAGCGCTGGCGCGGCTTCGAGACCGTGGAGGGCGGCCCCCTGGACCGGGCAGGTCTCGGCGGGGACGCGGCTCCCCGGGCGGCCTACATCGAGGACTTCGAGGTCGACACCACCTCGTACCGCATCCCGCCCAAGGACCTCGCGCACTTCAACCAGCAGCAGCTGCTGCTCATGCGTGTGGCCGAGGAGGCGCTGCACGACGCGGGGTTCGAGCGCAAACGCCCCGGTGGCAAGGCCGGTTCCGCCGCACGGCGGGTCGGCGTCGTCATCGGCATGGAGATGGAACCCAGCGCGCACGGCCACGGCTCCCGCTACGAGCTGGGGCGCAAACTGACCGAGTGGTGCGCGGCGGCCGGCGTCGACCCGTCGCCGCAGCAACTCGCGGAACTGACCCGGGCCGCGCGGGACGGCGTCCACGACTCCATCGAGCCCAACGAGGTCCTCAGCTACATCGGCAACATCATGGCGAGCCGGGTCTCCTCGCTGTGGAACCTCACCGGCCCCTCCTTCACTCTCTCCTCGGACAGCGCCGTCGGCGTCGAGGCGCTGGACGTGGCCCGGCTGCTGCTCCTCGACCCCACCGTGGAAGCCGTCCTGGTCGGCGCGGTCGACCTCGCCGCCGGACCGGAGAGCACCCTCGCCCGCGAACTGCTCGAACCGGGCACCGTACGGGACGGGCTGCGCATCCTGGGGGAGGGCGCGGGCGCCGTGGTCGTCACCCGGCCCGACGCCGTCCCGCAGGGGCGCAGGGTGTACGCCACCGTCGAGTCGATCGCGGTGCACCACGCGCCGGACGTCACCCCCGCCGCGAGCGCCGAACTCGTCGAACGCGCCGCGGAGGACGCGCTCGCCGCCGCCGGAATCGGTCCGTCGGACGTCGAGCTGGTGGAAGCCGGCGGAGCGCATCCCGCGGAGCTCGACGGACTCGCCCGCGTCTGGAGCGCCGAGCGGGCGGGCGGCGAGCTGCGTACCGCCCTCTCCTCGGCCCGCCGGGCCGTGGGCGACACCGGGTGCGCCTCCGGACTCGCCGCTCTCATCCGGGCCGCGCTCTGCCTGCACCACGCCTACTTCCCCGTGGCCCCCGAGGGGGTCGCGGCGGACCGGACCGAGGGCTCCGCCTTCTTCCTGGCCGCGGACTCCCGGCCCTGGCTGCGTTCCCACCGCGAGGGCAGACGCGCCGCATCCGTCAGCGTCGTCGGCGCGGCAGGCAGCCACGCCCACCTCGTGCTCACCGGCGGTCAGGTGCGCGGTGAGATCACCGAGGCCGACTGGACCCGTTCCGGCGGGGGAGTGGTCGTCCCGGTCGGCGCGGACGACTTCGACGGACTGCTGCGGCGGCTCGGCGAACTCCGTACGGCCATCGGTGCGGACATCGGTGCGGCCGAGGCCGGAAGCGACTGGCGGACGGACTTCGCGGACCGGCCGGCGAAGGTCAAGGCCGTGCTCGTCGCGGACGACCAGGCCGGCCTCGTCCGGCAGATCGACCAGGCGCTCAAGGACCTGCCCGGCGTGTGGAGTTCCGGCGGCGAGTGGTCCTCGCCGTCCGGGAGCTGCTTCACCGCCAGGCCGATCGGCCCCGACTCCAAGGTCACCCTGGTCTTCCCTGGGGCCTTCAACTCCTATCTGGGCCTGGGGCGTTCGATGTTCCGCGCCTTCCCCGGGCTGCTTCCCCGCTTCGAGGCCCAGGCCGAGCTCCCCGCCGACCTCCTGCGCAGCGCGGCGCTCTACCCCCGCTCCCGGGAGCCCCTGGGGCGGCGAGAGCTGATGCGCATGGAGGGCGAGCTCGTCGAGGACATCCCGCTGATGCTGGCGGCCGGCACGAGTTACGCGCTGCTCTCCACGGACCTGGTGCGGGAGGTGCTCGGCGTCCCCGTGCACGGAGCCCTCGGATACAGCCTGGGCGAGAGCAGCATGCTCTTCGCCACCGGAGGGTGGGTCAAGAGCGCACGCGGGGACGAGAAGATCAGCGCCTCGCCGCTCTTCGACGACATGCTGCGCGGGCCCAAGCGCACCGTGCGCGCCCTGTGGAACCTGGCCGACGAGGTCCCGGACCCGCAGGTCTGGGCCACCCACGTCCTGCTCGCACCCGCCGACGACGTACGGGCGGCACTGCGCCGCTACGACCGGGTGTTCCTCACCCACGTCAACACGCCGCAGGAGGCGGTCGTCGCGGGCGACCCGCAGCAGTGCCGCGACCTGATCGCCGAACTGGACTGCCGCAGCGCCCGCTCGCCCGCCAACCACGTGATGCACTGCCCGGTGGTGGACGGGGTCCTGCCCGAGCTCGCCGACCTCAACCGCTACCCGACCGGCGACGTCGGGGGCCTGGTCCTCTACAGCAGCCGGCACTACGCGCCGGTGACGGACTTCGACGCGGACACGGTGGCCGGGAACATCGCGGTCACCCTGCGCGAGACGGTCGACTTCCCCCGGCTGGTCCGGCGTGCGTACGACGACGGCTACCGCTGCTTCATCGAGGTCGGCCCGAGCAGCACCTGCTCGCGGTGGATCCACGAGACCCTGGGCGACGAGCCGCACCTCTCGGTCTCGGTGGACCGGCGGGGCGCCCGCGGGGCGACCGACATCGCCCGGCTGGCGGCCCGCCTCGCCGCCCATGGCATCCCGGTCGACCTCAGCGCCTTCGCCCCCCTTCCGGACAGCCGTCCGGACCGCTCGCCCGGTCTGCGGGCCTTCCTGGCGGGCGGCGCACCGGTCCCGCCGCTGGTGGCCTCCGCAGCGGCCCCGACAGTGGCCGCGCTGCCGCGGAGTCAGGCCCCGGCCTCCGTGCCGCGTGTCCCGGTTCCGCGCACCCCGGCCCCACAGGCCCCGGTGGCCGTTCCGTCCGCGCTCGCCGCTCCGCCCGTCGTGCCTGCCGCGCCGAGCGCCCGGCCCGCCGCCGCTCCCGCCACCACCCCCACCGCCCCGCCCGCCCGTCCTGCCGCGCCGGTCGCGACGGTCGCGGCGCACCCCGACAGCCCGGCGGAGGCCACGACGGCCCTCGTGGCCCAGGGCTCTCTCCTCGCCGATCCGGCGCCCGGCACGGGCGCCGAAAACTCCACGGAATGGGACACCGCGATGCCGACCCACCCCTCCGCGCAGCCGCCGACGCCGTCCCTGGCGTTGGAAAGGGAGCCCGTCACGATGATTCCGGCCGGTGCCCAGGTGCCGCCCGCGAACGCCCCCGAGCCCCCGCCGGCGGGCGCCGTGTCCGGTACGCCGCAGCCGGCTCCCGCGAGGAGCCAGGCGCTCACGGGCGACGAGACCGCGGCCGTGCTGGTGCGCGGGCTCCGCAGCGAGATGCTGGAGGCCCACCGCGAGGTGCTCGCGGCCCAGCGGGAGCTGCGCGACCAGCTCGTCTCGCTCCTGACCGAGGGGGGCACCCCGCCGCCCCGCCCGCCCAAGCCCGAGGGCGTGATCTGGGACGAGCACGACCTCCTCGAATTCGCCACCGGCAAGGTCGGCAACGTCTTCGGCCCCCGTTTCGCGGAGATCGACGAGCACCGCCGCCGTGTCCGGCTGCCCGCCCCGCCCTACCACTTCGCGACCCGGGTCACCGCCCTGGAGGCCGAGCCGGGAGAGTTCAAGCCCTCCTTCATCCGCACCGAGTACGACGTACCGGTGGACGCCTGGTACGCCGTCGACGGTCAGGTCCCCCCGGCCGTCACCATCGAGGCCGGCCAGTGCGACCTGCTGCTGATCAGCTACCTCGGCGCCGACTTCACCAACCGCGGTGACCGCGTCTACCGCCTGCTCGACAGCAGTCTCAGCTTCGTCGGAGACCTGCCGCGCGTCGGCCAGACCCTGCGATACGACATCTGGATCGACCAGTTCGTGCGGCAGGGGGACACGCTCCTGTTCTTCTTCCACTACGACTGCTACGCGGACGGGGAGCTGATCCTCAAGCTCAACAACGCCTGCGCCGGCTTCTTCACCGACGAGGAACTGGAGAGCTCCCTCGGCATCCTCCAGGCCAAGGTCCGCCCGCCCGTCGGCGACGGCACGTTCACCGGGTCCAGCTCCTTCAAGCCGCTCGCCCGCACCGAGCGCACCGCGCTGGGCCCCGCCGACCTGGCGCGTCTCGGCGAAGGCCGGATCGCCGACGTGTTCGGGCCGGGACACGCCCAGCCCGCCGGCTGCAACACCTCGCTGAGGCTCCCCACCGAGCGGCTCCGCATGGCCGACGAGATCACCGTCCTGGACCGCAAGGGAGGCCCCGCAGGACTCGGGCGCATCGAAGCCGTCAAGCATCTGGTGCCGGACGGCTGGTACTTCACCAGCCACTTCCCGGACGACCCGGTACTCGCCGGTTCACTGGTCGCGGAGGGCGCCGTCCAGCTCCTGGAGGTGTACGCGCTCTCCCTCGGGCTTCACCTGTCCTTCCCCGACGCCCGCTTCCAGCCCGTCCCGGACCTGCGGACCGAGGTCAAGGTCCGGGGGCAGATCACGCCGGAGCACGAGAAGATCGAGTACCAGGTCGACATCACCTCCCTCACCCTGGTGCCGCGCCCCGCCATCACCGCCGACGTGGTCGTGCTCCGCGACGGCAAGCCGTCCATCGGCGTCAGCGGGCTCGGCATCCGGCTGGTGGAGAAGCCGGGCGCGCCCTACCGCCCCGAAGCCGGGGGGACGGTCCCGCACTTCCTGGGCCGGCTGAGCCCCGCGAGCGGAAAGCCCGCGCTGCTCAGCGAGTTCCACATGGCCCACGCCGCCAAGGGCGACCTGGCCACGGCCATGGGACCCGAGTTCGAGGTCTACGCCGACAGCCGCGCCCCGTACATCCCCAACGGCGACTTCCTCTTCGTCGACCGCGTCATGGAGCTGGAGGGAACCCGGGGCGTCCTCAAGCGCGGGGCCGTCATGGTCACCGAGTACGACTCCCCGGACGACGCCTGGTACTACGACCACAACGGCCACCCGCACATGCCCAACTGCGTTCACATGGAGTCCAGCCTCCAGGCGGCCATCCTCCTCGGCTACTACCTGGGCGCCACCCTGCCCTTCCCCGAGGAGCAGTTCAGCATCCGCAACCTCGACGGCCGAGCCACCCTGGTCAAGGACGTCGATCTGCGCGGCAAGACCATCCAGCACCGGTCGACGCTGCTGTCCAGCGACCAGATGCCCGGCTCCATCCTGCAGAACTACAGCTACGAACTGTCCGCGGACGGCGAGGTCTTCTACCGGGGCGAGTCGCTCTTCGGCTACTTCAGCGCCAAGGCCCTGGAGAACCAGGTCGGCCTGGACAAGGGCAAGCACGTGGCGCCCTGGATCGACCGCCAGGCCCGGCGCCCGGAAGCCCGCCGCGTCGACCTCGACGCCTACCGGGCCGCCGAGGCGTCCCGTCCCGGGCCGCGTATCGGCCGGGACCACCTCGACCTCGTCCAGTGGGTCGACATCGTGGCCGGCGGCGGCGACCACGGCCGCGGCTATCTGCGCGGACACCGCACGATCCGCCCGGACGACTGGTACTTCTCCTGCCACTTCCACCGTGACCCGGTGATGCCCGGTTCGCTCGGCGTCGAGTCCCTGCTCCAGGGCCTCCAGGTCTACGCCGTGGAGACCGGCCTCACCGACGGCCTCGTCAACCCTCGCTTCGCCCTGCTCTCCGAAGCCGAGACGACCTGGTCCTACCGGGGCCAGATCCTGCGCGACGACCCCGAGATGGAGTTCGACGTGCACATCAAGGAGGTGCGCCGCGCACCGGGCCGGATCCAGCTGGTCGGCGACGCGAGCGTCTGGAAGTCCACCCTGCGGATCTACCACCTCGGTGGCATCGGCATCGAGATCCACCACGACCAGGCCTGATCCCGCGTACGACCGACAGGAGACGCAGCATGACCACCGATCAGCACCGGCCGCGGTGGGCCGGGCCGGGAGACCCGGCCGTCGGCGACACCGGGGTCTACGACACCCTGATGCGCCTGGACGAACCCGTCTACATCGTGCGCGGGCCGTACGGACTGGGCGCGGCCGCCGGCGGGACGCTCACCGGTGACGGCCCCCACGAGGTGGTCGCCGCCGTTCCCCCGCTCGGCCCCGAACGGCTCGGCAGCGCCGCGTTCCTCGCCGCGCACGGCCTCCAGCAGGCGTACATGAGCGGTGCCATGGCCAACGGCATCGCCTCCGCGGACCTCGTCGTCGCGATGGCCCGCGCGGGGTTCCTCGGCTCGTACGGAGCGGCCGGACTGCTCCCCGAGGCGGTGGAGAAGGCACTGATCCGGTTCCGCGACGAGATCCCCGGCCTCGGCTACGCCTGCAATCTCATCCACAGTCCGAGCGAGGACCGCCTCGAGCGGACCTCCGTCGACCTCTTCCTCAAGTACGGCGTGCCCTGCGTGGAGGCGTCCGCCTTCCTCAAGCTGACGCCGCACCTGGTCCGTTACCGGCTCGCGGGCCTGCGGGCCGGCGGCCCGAACGGGGTCATCGCCGCCAACCGCGTCATCGCCAAGATCTCCCGCACCGAGACCGCCGAACTCTTCATGCGGCCCGCCCCCGAGGCCATGGTGCGCGGGCTGCTCGCGGACGGTCTCATCACCGAGGAACAGGCCCGTCTCGCGCCCCGGGTACCGCTCGCCGACGACATCACCGTCGAGGCGGACTCCGGGGGCCACACCGACCGCCGGCCGCTGCCCGCCCTGCTGCCCGTCATCATGCGCCAGCGTGACGCGATCATGCAGGAGGCCGGATACGCCGAGCGCATCCGGATCGGGGCCGCCGGCGGCATCGGGACCCCGGACGCGGCGGCCGCCGCGTTCGCGATGGGCGCCGACTACATCGTGACCGGCTCCGTGAACCAGTCCTGCGTGGAGGCGGGCACCTCCCCGCGCGTCAAGGAGATGCTCGCGCAGGCCGGCATCGCCGACTTCGACATGGCCCCCGCCGCCGACATGTTCGAGATGGGCGTCGAGCTCCAGGTCCTCAAGCGCGGCACGTTCTTCCCCATGCGCGCCAAGCAGCTGTACGACCTCTACCGCACGTACGACGGCATCGAGGCGCTTCCCCAGGACGTACGGACCCGGGTCGAGCAGCAGATCTTCCGGCGGCCGCTGGACAGCGTCTGGGAGGAGACCGCCGAGTACTTCGCCCGTCGCGACCCGGGACAGCTCGAACGGGCCGAGGGGCACCCCAGGAGGCGGGCGGCGCTCGTCTTCCGCTGGTACCTGGGCATGGCCTCCCGCTGGGCGAAGACCGGCGAGGCCGACCGGGCGGTCGACTACCAGATCTGGTGCGGACCCGCCATGGGCAGCTTCAACTCCTGGGTGCGCGGGACCTACCTGGCGGCGCCCGAGCACCGCGGGGTCGCCGACGTGGGGCGGCAGATCATGAAGGGCGCAGCCTTCCACCAGCGGCTCGCCATGCTCAGAGCGGCAGGCGTCGCCTTCCCCGCGGGCATCGCCACCCGGCCGTCGCCGGAGGACTCCGCGCCCCGCGACTCCTCCGTCGGGGTGGGGCAGTGACCCTCATCGACGCGCCGGCCCCGGCCGCCGTGCACGCACACGCGGCGCCCCCGGCCGGGGCCTTCGCCGGGGCGGAGCGCCTCGACCGGCTGCTCGGCGACCCCTGGTCGACGGAGAACCCGTACGGCTTCGCGGCAGGCGTGGCCCGGGACGCAGCCGAGGAGTACCCGCACGAGGCCGAGGCCCGGCTCCGCGCGGAGGACTTCCACCTGTGCCACCTCCCCGGCGCGCTCGGCGGGACCCTCCGTTCCTTCGAGGACACCCAGATCCTCGTCCGTGTCGCCGCCCGGCGCGACGTCAACGTCATGCCCGCCACCATGTTCAGCATCTCGGCGGTCATGACCGTGCTCGCCACCGGGACGGAAGCCCAGCACCGGACCGTCGCCCACTGGCTGCGCGAGGGCCGCACGATCGCCTTCGGGTTCTCCGAGGAGCAGGCCGGCAGCGATGTGCTCGCCAACAGTTGCCGCCTGACGCCCGAAGGACTGCTCAACGGCACCAAATGGCTTGTGGGTAGAGGTAGTTCGGCCGACGCCGCCGTGATCGTGGCGCGTACCGCGGAGCGGGGTGCCGGTGCGTTCACCGCCGTACTCCTGGGGCCGGGGGAGCTCTCCGGCCCTCAGGTGAGGCGGCACGCGCCGCAGCCCACCACCGGGATGCGCGGCATCGACTTCGCCGACCTGGAGTTCGACGGGCTGCCCGTGCCGCCGGAGGCAGTCGTCGGTGACGTCGGCAGCGGTCTGGCGGGCGCGCTGCGCGCCCAGCAGATCGTCCGGATGATGTCCACGGCCGGCTGTCTCGCCACCGCCGACACCGCGCTGCGCACGGCGCTGCGGTTCGCGGCCGAGCACCGCACCGGCGGAGAACGCGTCGCGGACACCCCTTACGGTTCACGTGAACTCGCCCTGGCGGCCGCCGAACTGATCGCCACCGACCTCACGGTGCTGACCGCCGCACGCCAGGTGCACGTCGCGCCCGGCACGTTCGGCCTGGCCTCCGCCGTCGTCAAGGACGTCGCCGTCCGTCTCACCGCGGACTGCGTCACCCGCGCCCACGCCCTGATCGGTGCCCGGGCGGTCCTGCGGGACGGTCCCGGCGCCGTACTCGGCAAAGCGGTGCGCGACAACGCCATGGTCGCGGTCATCGACACCAGCGTGCTCGGCAACCTGCGCGCCCTGGCGATGCACCTCCCCGGGTACGCGCCCGCCTTCCCGGACGACCGGGAGGGCCCCGCCGTGCTGGATGAGCCCGCGCGGGAGCGGCTGCGCGCGGTGTTCGCCCTGGGCGACCCCACGTCGCTGCCCCGACTGGACCCCGCCGCACTGGACCTGGGAGTGCGGCCCAAGGACGATGTCCTGCTCGGATTCGCCGCGTACGCCCCGGTGATCGGCGAGGAGCTGAGCGGCCGGGGCGAGGACCGGGCGGCCGCACTGGTCGCCGGGGTGCGGTCGGCGCTCGCCGCGGTGGTCCACGACGCGGCCGGCGCCCAGCGTGACCGTGCCCGGTCCGCGAAGGTCTCCCCGGAGGCCCTGGACCTCGCCGGCAGGCTGTCCCTGCTCCGCGCGGCGGCCACCGCCGCTCTTGTCTGGTGGTACCACCGCGACGGGGACGGCCTCTACGGCGCCGCCCCCGGCGACACCGCCTGGCTGGTCCCCGTACTCACGCTGCTGACCACCCTCGCCGACGGCCGCGACCCACGCACCGCGCCGTACCGGGATCTCGCCCCGGCCGGACGCCTGGTCACCGCACTCGACGCGTCACAGCGTCTGTTCACCGCGCTGCCGGTGCGGCTGAGCGACACACCAACGAAGAGCGACAGGAACGAGGAGGTCGAGGAGCGATGACCGATCTGCCGGCCCTCATGGCCGACCTGGAACGCCACATGGGCGATCCCTTCGACGAGGACGGGCCCCTCTCCTTCGGCCGCGTCCTCGAACTGGACGAGCGGGAGACGTACCCCGACGAGTTCGTCGACCTGCTCGCCTCCTGGGGACTGTACGACTGGAGCATCCCCGCCGAGAGCGGCGGCCGGGCCGTCGACATCCAGGACGGCTTCAACCTCTACCGGCTGGTCGCCCGGCGCGACCCGACCACCGCGACCGCCATGGTCATCAGCACCATCAGCTACATGCCGCTGTGGGTCGCCGGCACCCCGGAGCAGCGCCGGTACTTCGCCGACCTGATCAAGAGCGGATCGAAGCTGGCGTGGGGCCTCTCGGAACGGGAGCACGGCAGCGACATCCTCGCCAACGGGACCACCGCCCGCAGGACCGAGGGCGGCTGGGTGCTCGACGGCGAGAAGTGGACGATCGGCAACGCCACCGTCGCCGACGTCGTGATGGTCTTCGCCCGTACGTCGGAGAAGGGCGGCCCCGGCGGGTACTCCGTCTTCGCCGTCGAGAAGGGGCGGCTCGAGGACGGACAGTGCGAGCCCCTGCCGCACGAGCCGCTGCACGGCCTGCGCGGCCTGGACATGAGCGGGATCCGGCTGCGCGACTGCTTCGTGCCCGACTCCGCGGTGGTGGGGCGGCCCGGCCAGGGCCTGGAAGTCGCCCTGAAGAGCAGCCATCTGGTCCGCATCGCCATCACCAGCATCGCCATGAGCTGCGCGGACACCGCACTGCGCGCGACCCTCGATTTCGCGACCCGGCGGATGATCTTCGGCGGGCCGGTCTCCGAGGTGCCGTACTCCCAGCGCCAGCTCGTGGAGAGCTACGCCGACCTCCTCGTCGCCGACGCGCTGACCACCGGCGCGATACGCAGCCTCCAGCTGACACCGGAGCAGTCGAGCATCTGGTCCTCGGTGGTGAAGTACTTCGTCCCCACCCTGCTCCAGGAGACGCTGGCCAGGCTCGCCATCGTGCTCGGCGCCCGCCACTACCTCCGGACCCACCCCCGGTACGGGATCTTCCAGAAGGCCGTGCGGGACTGCGCGGTCGCCGACTTCGCCGACGGCAACACCGTCGTGAACCTCAAGAACATCGCCCTTCAGCTCGGGAACCTCCTGGACACGGCGGTCACCCAGGACCCGGAGAAGGTGGCGGGCGCGGTGGAGAGGACCCGCGCGCTCTTCGACCCGGCCCACCCCATGAAGCCCTACCGGCCCGCCGAACAGCAGCTGTTCAGCCGCGGCGTCGACGACCCGGTGCTCGCGCTCCGGTCGGCCGTCGACGACCTGCACCAGGCCGCGGCCGCCGCCGCCGGGACCGACGCCGCACGTCTGGCCGCCGCGGCCGACGCCGCGGGGTCCGTCGCCGACGAGCTGGACCGCATCGCCGTTGAGCACCGCAAGCTCTTCGCCGACCTCGGCAAGGGCGCCGGACAGTCCGCCGAACTGTACGACCTGGCCAAGCAGTACACGTTCGTCTCGGCTGCCGCCGCCGTCGTCCACCTCCATCTGCACGGCCACGACAGCGTCCATCCGGCGCTGCGCTCGCCGGCGGTCCTGCTGGTCTGCCTGGAGCGGCTGCTCAAGCGCTTCCACCCCACGGTGAGCGTGGCCGGGCCCCAGGAGATCAGCGAGGTCGCGGACGCACTGTCCGCCGCGCACCGCGAGGGCCGCCTCTTCTCGTTCCGGTCCTTTTCCGTCAACTGGTGAATCAAGGAAGGAGACCGATCCCATGGACAGCACGGCACCGTTCGCCGACCCGCTCGCCGACACGGCCGAGGTCTGGCTGCTGGCGGAGGAGGACGTGGACCGGTTCGCCGAGGCGACGGGCGGCGCCGCGTTGCTGACGGACGAGGAACGGGCCCGGCACGACCGGCTCCTGTTCCCGGCGGCCCGTCGCCGCTTCCTCGGCGCACGTCTCCTCTCCCGTCAGGTCCTGTCGCGTTACGCCGACGTGGCCCCCGACTCCTGGCGGTTCAGGACCGGCACCTACGGACGCCCCGAGGTCGAGGGGTGCGCCTGGGGGCTCGACTTCAACATCACCCACACCAACGGTCTGATCGCGGCCATCGTGGTCCGCGGCCGGACCGCCGGCGTGGACGCCGAGGTCACCCCTGCCAGGCCCGAGGCGATGCAGTTCGCGCCGAAGGTCTTCACCCCGCTGGAGAACGAGGTCCTCCGCCGCAACCGGGAGGGCGAGCGAGGCCACGCCTTCGCCGACTCCTGGGTGGCCAAGGAGGCGTACACCAAGGCCACCGGGATGGGTATGTGCCGGGGCTTCGACGCCTTCTCCGTCCACCGGCTCAGGGACGGGAGCCTGGCGGTCGTCGACGAGGACATCCCCGAGAAGGACCGGGACCTGTGGCAGGTGCAGGTCCTCCAGATCTGGGACCGGTACGCGCTGGGCGTCGCCATCCGGGCCGACCGGGGCGACGCGGGCCCGCTGCCGGTCAGGTTGCGTTCGGCGATCCCCGACCTCCTGCCGGAGCAGGCGCTCCGATGACCGGTCCGGCCCGGAACCACCGCTGTCCACCTGTGGCCGGTCCCCTACCTGACGTCGTAACCGCTTGCCCCGCACACCCCCCAGCGGATTGCATTGTCGTACTCCCGTTGACGGCGTTCGAAAACCTTGCCCCCACCCCTCACGAAGGGAATTCCCATGCCCCGTAAAGCGAACGCGGAACTGCTGGCGGGGTGCGCACGTGGAGAACAGGCGTCCTGGGACGCCATGGTGGAACGATTCGGCAGACTTGTCTGGTCCGTTGTCCGGAGCCATCGGATGAGCGACGCCGACGCCGAAGACGTACGACAGCTCACCTGGCTCCGACTCGTGCAGAACGTCGAGCGGATCCGGGACCCGGAACGCGTCGGTGACTGGCTCGCCACCGTCGCGCGCCGGGAATCGCTCAAGGTCCTCTCGCGCAGGAAACGACTCGTCATGGTCGGTGACAGCGAGACCCTCGACGGACTCTCCGGTCACAGCGAGAGCCCCGAGCAGATCACGCTGCGCGCCCAGCGCAGGGAGGACGCCCAGCGGGCCATCGACACCCTCTCCGAGCAGTGCCGCGGCGTGCTGATGCTGGCCCTCGCGGACCCACCGGCCTCGTACGACGAGATCTCCACCGCGCTGGCCATGTCGGTCGGCTCCGTCGGCCCCATCCGCACCCGCTGCCTGCGCAGACTCCGCCGCGCGCTGGCCGCCGCGGACGCCGGCGAACGCCTCCCCACGGCGGCGGGCCATGCCCGCTGCCCCCTCGTTTCGCTACATGCGGACCTGTCCGGTCCGCGACACCGGAAGGCTCTGGTGGGGGGAAGCCCCGAAGCGGGGGCCGCACAGGCCGGGCCGGCCGGACAGGAGTGACGCGCATGTCCCACTACGACGTGAACGAACTGGTGCGGTCGATCGTCATCGACACGCTGGGAATTCCCACGGACCTGTACAGCACGGATCTGGTCTTCTCCGCCGATCTGGGACTCGAATCCCTGGATCTGCTCGACATATTCTTCCGGATCGAATGCACCGCACCGGTCATTCTCTCCGTGGAGAAATGCGGGGAGTATCTCCAGGGAGCGGTCCCCGACACGGAGTTCTGCGACGCCCGCGGAATTGTCAGCGGGCGCGGTATGGCGCAGCTGACCACCGTCATGCCGCAGCTCGACACCGTCCGGTGGGACGGGAAGCTCACCCTCGACCGCATGCTCGCGGAAATGACCGTCGGCAACCTCATCTCCATGGTCGAGAACCTCCTCGCCGAAGGGCAGGCCGCCCATGCCTGAAACGGCGAACCCGGCGGCCGGGCGCGGAGGCCACCCGCCCGTCCGGGCCGACAGCGTCCTCAGGGTGGGCAGCTACGGCGTCGACACGCACGCCGTCGAGCGGCTGGTCGCCTGGCACGGACCGGGGGCCCTCCAGCTCTCGTCCGGCGGCGGCTCCGTCGTCGGCTGGGCGTTGCGCCAGGCCGCCCTGCGCGCCCTCGCCGCGCCGCCGAGGATCGCCTCCCGGTGGAACGACATCCTTCTCCGCGGCAGCGAGGAAGGCCCCTGGACCCTGGTCTTCCGGGGCGAACTCGCCCGGTTCGCCGAGCTCGTCCTGCACGGGCACGTCTCCCTGTCGGTGACCTCCGGCCCCGGCCGGATCACCGCCCACGCCGTTCTCACCCGTGCCGACACCACCCGACCCTCCTCCCGAGAATCCGAGGTACCCAGGTGAGCACCGTCACCGAAGCCGGCCTGCTGACGAGCCGCGAGATCATCACGGGCGACGAGCTGGGCAGCGTCCCGCTCGCCACCTCCGGCGCCGTCCTCTCGGCGGCCCGCCGGGCGGCCGCCGCCGCACCGCGTTGGGCCGCGACGCCGGCCGCCGAACGGGCCGCGATCCTGAACCGCGCCGCCGACCTGCTGCTCGAACGCGCCCAGGAGGCCCAGGACCTGCTGGTCAGGGAAGGCGGATCCATCACGGGCAAGGCCTTCTACGAGGTGCACGCCGGCGCGGCGGAGCTGCGCCACGCCGCCGAGCTCGCCACGGCGCCCCAGGCGCCGCACGGCCCCGGCTCCGACCCGGGCCGGGAGACCGAGGTGCGGCGCGTACCGCTGGGCGTCGTCGGCGTGATCGTGCCCTGGAACTTCCCGGTGCTGCTGGGCATGCGCTCGGTCGCCCCCGCCCTGGCGCTGGGCAACACCGTCCTACTCAAGCCCGACCCGCACACCCCGTTGAGTGGCGGCCGGCTCTTCGCGGAGGTGCTGGCGGCGGCCGGGCTGCCCGAGGGTGTCCTGGAGGTGGTGTACGGCGACGCGGACGCGGGCGCCGCACTCGTCCGGTCGCCGGACGTCGCGATGGTCTCCTTCACCGGATCCACCGAGGTGGGCCGCGAGATCGGTGCCGCCGCGGGACGGCTGCTCAAGCGCGTGGTCCTCGAACTGGGCGGGCAGAACGCCTACGTCGTCCTGCCCGACGCCGACATCGAGGCCGCTGCCTCCGCCGGCTCCTGGGGCTCGTTCCTGCACCAGGGACAGATCTGCATGGCCGCCCGGCGCCATCTGGTCCACCAGGACGTGGTGGAGAGCTACACCGAGGCCCTGGCCCGCCGCGCCGCGGCGCTGCGCATCGGCGACCCGTACCGTACGGACGCCCAGATCGGCCCGGTCATCGACCGGGGCCAGCTCACCCGGATCGCCACCGCGGTCGAGGACGCCGTCGCGCAGGGGGCCCGCCTGGTCACCGGCGGCCGTGTGCAGGGGCAGTTCTTCCCCCCGACCGTGCTGGCCGACGTGACGCCGAAGATGTCCGTCTTCCACGCCGAGGTGTTCGGCCCCGTGGCCACGGTGACCTCCTTCGCCGACGAGGAGGAGGCCGTGGAGCTCGCCAACACCTCGGACTACGGCCTCACCGCCGCCGTCTACACGTCGGACGCCGGCCAGGGCCGGGCCCTGGCCTCCAGGCTGCGCTGCGGTGTCGTCCACGTCGGCGACCAGACGGTCAACCACGACCCCCACCTGCCGTTCGGCGGGGTCGGCGCCTCGGGCAACGCGTCCGGGTTCGGCGGACAGGCGGCGATCGACGCCTTCACCCGCTGGCACACCCTCACCATCAGCAGCCCGGCGCGCTCCTACCCCTTCTGAGAGGAAACCATGGATCTCAAGGTCGTCACCGAACCGCGCATCGCCTCGGCACCCGAGGGCACGGTGGTGCTGCTGATCGGCACCCGGATCAACAAGTTCTGGATGGTGCACCGCTGGGTGCCCGTCATCGCCTCGATGATCCCGATGCTGATCGAGCTGAAGAAGAACAAGGACCACGGGTTCCTCTACTCGCGCGCCTGGTTCAACCGGACCGTGATCATGCTCCAGTACTGGCGCAGCATGGACGATCTGATGCGCTACTCGCACAACACCAGTGGCAAGCACCGCTCGATGTGGGCCTGGTTCAACCGCGCGGTGCGCAACGACGGCGCCGTCGGCATCTTCCACGAGGCCTACATCGTCGACCCGGCGCGCATGCACACCGTGTACCGGAACATACCCGTGTTCGGGATCGCCGCCGCCACGGAGTCCGTCCCGCAGCGGGTGCGTCCTCCCGTGCCCGGCGCCGCCGGCGCCGAGAAGGCCTGACACCGTCGTGCGCCAGGGGCAGGAGCCGGCACGCGCCGGTCAGGACGTGAGCGTCTCCGGCCCCGGGGCGCGTGCCGCCGTCCCCGAAGACGACACCCTCCCGGCCGACGAGCCGCTCACCGACGAGGACATCAACGTCTACCGACAGCTCCTGGAGGTCTCACCGGACGCGGCCGAGGCCGCGGCACAACTCGGTCTGACGTCCGACAGGTTCGCCGGGTCCGTCCGAAGGCTGACGGCCCGGCAACTGCTGCGCCCCGACGGGCCGCACCGTCTCGAGGCTCTCTCCCCGGGGCTCGCGGCGGTCACGCTGACCACCTCCTCCCAGACCCGGGTGCGTGAACTCCTGCGGCGGATCGACACCACCCACCGCGAACTCGGCCCGCTGGGGCCCCTGTACGAGCGACAGGTGCGCCGGGGCCTCGAAGGCGGCGCGACCGAACTGCTCACCGACGGGGAGGCCGTGCGCCACCGGCTCGCCGAACTCTCCGCGCAGGTACGGCACAGCGTGCTCACGGCGCACCCCACCATGGGCAGCCCCGAGACGCTGCGCGCCGCCAGGGATCTCGACCAGGACCTCCTGGACCGGGGTGTGCGGTACCGCACCGTCGTACCGCACACCGCCCGCCGGCAGCGCGAGGCGCTGCACCACATGACGCACCTCAACGGCCTCGGCGCCGAGGTACGGTCAGCCGCGGTGATCCCCGGGCGGCTGATCATCCTCGACGACGACACGGCGGTCGTGCCCACGGCGACGGGCGGCGCGGCGGTGCTCCGCGACCCCACCGTGGTCACCTTCCTCACCGTGATCTTCGACCACATCTGGGAGCACGCCCGGCCGGTCGGCACGGGCGGTGCGGACAACGAGGTCTTCGAGGACGTCGAACTGGCCGTCCTGCGCCACCTGGAGCGCGGCAGATCCGACGACTTCATCGCCCGCAAGCTGGGGATCTCGACCCGCACCATGCGCCGCTACCTCGCCGGGCTCTGCGAGAAGCTCCAGGTCGAGACCCGCTTCCAACTCGGTCTCGCGGCCGCGCGGCTGGGCCTGCTCAGTGATGCCCGGCCCCAGGACGACGGTGGATAGGAATTCCTGATCGGCCGCATCGGGAAACCCCGTCGAGGCGGCTGGACCGGGCCGCGGAGCGGGGCGGATAGTTTCCACGAGCGCTCGCTCACATACCCCCGGGGGGACAGCATGAACGGCACGGCCTTCGCCGGGCGTCGCCTACGCGTCGTCGTCTCCGGCCTGTCCTCCGACGCCCACCTGTGGAACCTTGTGCACCTCCAGCTGTTCTTGGAGGACCGAGGACACGAGGTGGCGAACCTGGGCAACACGACGCCCGACGCGACGATCGTCGAGGCCTGCCGCACCGGCCGCCCCGACCTGCTCGTCATCAGCTCGGTCAACGGCCACGGACGGACGGACGGACTCCGCCTGATCCATACCCTCCGCGCCGTGCCGTCACTCGCGGCCCTGCCCGCCGTTATCGGCGGCAAGCTGGGCATCGACGGCCGCGACCACTCCGACGCCGACGCGCGGCTGCGGGCCGCCGGATACGACGCGGTCTTCGACGACGCCGCCGAGGGCGGACCCGAAGCCGGCCTGGTCCGCTTCGACGCGTTCCTCGGCCGTCTGACGGCCGGCCACTCCCGTGGGCGGCCCGGCGCAGGGGCCGGAGCCGCCTGATGACGGCCACCGACCGGTTCACCGGCTTCGTGGACCGCGCGCACGCCGCGGGGCGTCTCGTCGTCCAGCCGCGCATGGGCTTCGGCGAACTCCACCGCATGCGCGCCGGCCTGGCCGCCGTACGGGAGGCGGACGCCACCACCGTGGGCACCGTCACCCTGGACAGCTACACCCGGTGTCTCGACGACGAAACCGCGCGTCGCGCGCTGCGCGACGACCCCGCAGGCCTCAACGGCTTCCCGCTCCTCGCCCACGGCGTCCCCGCGGTGCGGACCCTCCTCCAGGACTGCTCGTCGGCCGCCTTCCCCGTACAGGTCCGTCACGGCACGCCCCGGCCCCTGCGGCTCTTCCGCGCGATGGCCGAGGCCGGGGTGGACGCCACGGAGGGCGGCCCGGTCTCGTACTGCCTGCCCTACGGCCGGGTGCCGCTCGCGCGGGCGGTCGCCGAGTGGAGCGCGGGCTGCGAGCTGCTTGCCGCACAGCCCGTGCCCCCGCACATCGAGACCTTCGGCGGCTGCATGCTGGGTCAGCTGTGCCCGCCGTCGCTCCTGGTCGCTCTCGCGGTGCTGGAGGGCATGTTCTTCCAGGAACACGGACTGCGCGGCATCTCCCTCAGCTACGCGCAGCAGATCCACCAGGGGCAGGACCTGGAGGCACTGGCGGCGCTGCGGCGGCTCGCAGGCGAGCGGCTGTCCACCACCCACCACATCGTGCTCTACACCTTCATGGGCGTCTTCCCGCGGACCGAGGGCGGCAGCCGCCGTCTCCTCGCCGAGAGCGCCCGCCTCGCCGTCCACGGCGGCGCCGAACGCCTGGTGGTCAAGACCCCGGCCGAGGCGCACCGCATACCCACCGTCGAGGAGAACGTGGCGGCACTCGAGTACGCGGCCTCCGTGGCCGCCACCACCTCGGACGGCGCCGACGCACCCCGTGCCACCTCCTCGGGCCTCTACGAGGAGGCCCGCACCCTGGTCGACGCGGCCCTGGAGACCGGCCGCACGCTCGGCGACTGCCTGGTCGGTGCCTTCGCCCGGGGTGTCCTCGACGTGCCCTTCTGTCTCCACCCCGACAACGCCAACCGTGCGCGCGCCACGATCGACGCACGGTCCATGCTCGGCTGGAGCCAGGCCGGCGGAATGCCCGTGACGGCCGGGGGAGCGGCGCCGGTCACCGCGCGCCACCTGACCGAGCTGCTCACCTTCAACCGTCGGCGCTTCGACCGCGACGTCCGACGCCACCCGCTGAGGAGCGCCTCATGACCCGCCCCGTCCCGGCTCCGAGGCTCCGCGCCACGGGCCGTTCCCTCTCCCGCCCCCCGGCCCCGGCGCCGCACGGCCCGTCCCGCGCTGCGGCCACCCCAGGGCCGCACGACGGCGGGTCCTCGGAGTCCCGCCGGACCGCCACGGCCACGCTGCGTGCCGCCCGCGCGCGGGGAGCCCTGCGGGCCGCCGTCTCGCAGGGCATCCACGGACTCTCGCGGTGCACGCCGGAGGGGCGCTGGACCGGCCTCGACACCGACATCGCGCGCGCCGTCGCGGCGGCGGCCCTCGGCGACCCCGAAGCCGTCGACTGGCGCCCCGTCACGGCCGGTGACCGGCTGACGGCCCTCGAAGCAGGGCATGCCGACCTGACGACGTGCAACCTGACCTGGACCATGGGACGGGAGGCCACCCGCCGGGTGCTCTTCGCCGGAGTCACCTGCTACGACGGCGAGGGGTTCCTCGTCCCGGCGGACTCGGAGGTCACCGGCCCCGAGGACCTCGCCGGCCGGCGTCTGGCCGTCCACAAGGGCTGCACCACCACGTTCAACCTGGAGGCCTGGTACGGCCCGCGGGGCCTGGAGGTCGAGCCCGTCCCCTTCGACGACCCGGCCGACGCCCTCGCCGCGTACGCGGACGGTGACTGCGCGGCCTACGTCCTGGACCGTACGGCGCTCGCCGGCGCCAGATCCCGGCTGCCCCGGCCGCGGGACCACCACATCCTGCCGGTCTCCATCTCCCGCGAGCCGATGGCCGCCGCGGTCCACGAGACCGACCCGCAGTGGTTCCGCCTGGTCCGCTGGGTGCTGCAACTGCTGCTGGCGGCCGAGTACGAGAGCCCCGGGGCCGCGGCCCGGCACGCGGGGCCTCACGGCCCCGCGGTCGGCCTCGACGAACGATGGGCCGACCGGGTCCTGTCGGCGGTCGGCACCTACGCCGACGTCTACGAGCGCAACCTCGGCGCCGCCTCCGGCCTCGACGTGCCCCGTGGACTCAACCACCTGTGGACGTCGGGCGGGCTGCACTATCCCGTGCCCCTCCACTGACCCGCCCCTCGTCCAGAACGGAGAAGTCTGATGACTCTCGTCACCGACCCCGCAGCCCCTCGTATCGCCGTGATCGGCGCCACCGGAGCCGTGGGCAGCACCCTCATCGAGCTTCTCGAGGAACGCGGTCTGCATTACCGCGAGTTGTACCTGGTCGCCTCGGTCCGCAGCGTCGGCCGCCAGATCCCGGTCGGCGGACGGCCGCACGAGGTGCTCTCCCTGGAGGACTTCGACTTCGGTCTCGTCGACATCGTGTTCTTCTCCGCCGGAACGTCCGTCAGCAGAGCCTGGGTGCCGGCCGCCGTCGCCAAGGGCGCCCTGGTCATCGACAACACCCGCGCCTACCGGATGGACCCCGACACCCCTCTCGTCGTGCCGCAGGTCAACCACGCGGTCCTGGACCGGCCTCCGGGGAGCGGTGTCATCGCCAACCCCAACTGCTCGACCATTCCTCTGGTCCGGGTACTGCAGCCGGTGGAGCGGCGCTGGGGGATCCGGCAGGTCGTCGTCAGCACCTACCAGGCCGCATCGGGGCAGGGGCACCAGGGCATCGAGGAACTTCTGGAAGGCGCCGAGGTGGCCCTGCGCGATCCGGACGCCGACCTGCCGTCCGAGCGGTTCAGTCCGCCGCTGGCGTTCAACGTGGTCCCCTTCATCGACGAGCTCCAGGACAGCGGATTCACGCTGGAGGAGCAGAAGATGGTCCAGGAGTCCCGGAAGATCCTCGGCCTGCCCGATCTCGAGGTCACCGCGACCTGTGTGCGCGTCCCGGTCGTCAACTCCCACTCCGAAGCGGTCTGGGTGGAGACGGACGAACCGGTGGACCGACGCGAACTCGTCGGGCTGCTCGGCCGTCAGACCGAGGTCACCGTGCACGACGCCGAGAACCGCTCCGCCTTCCCCACCCCGCTCAACGCCGGCCACCCCGATCATGTGCACGTCGGCCGGGTGCGGGTGTCGCCGCAGAACCCGCGCGGCTTCTGGCTGTGGCTCGTCTCCGACAACCTGCGCGTGGGCGCGGCCCTCAACGCGGTCCAGATCGCCGAGTACGCCCTCGGCCGCGGCTTCCTGTCGGGAGGAGAGCGGTGAACACGCCGGTGGTACTGAAGTTCGGCGGCTCCACCTTCCGCACCCCCGAGGCCTATCACGAGCTCGCCGCCGGACTCGACGAGCGCATCCGCCGCGAGGGCCGGCCCATGGCCGTCGTGGTGAGTGCGATGCAGGGGGAGACCGAAGGGCTGCGCGACCGGCTGCACGAGGTGAACGACCGGCCAGGGCCGGACACCGCCGCCGGCCTGCTGACCACGGCCGACCTGGTCAGCGCCCATCTGCTGGCCACCGCCCTGCACCGCAGGGGACGCGGCGCCACGGTCCTCGCGGGACACCAGCTGGGGCTGACCACCAACACCTCGTTCCTCTGGGCCCGCGTGACCAGGATCGATCCCGGCCCGCTGCGCCGGGCCCTCTCGGAGTACGAGGTCGTGGTGGTGCCCGGGGGCCAGGCGGTGGACGCCGAGGGGAGGCCGACCTGGCTGGGCAAGAACAGCTCCGACCTGTCGGCGCTGGCGGTCGCCCGCGCCGTCGGAAGCCGCTCGTGCGAGATCCACTCCGACGTCGACGGGATCTACACCTCCGACCCCCATCTGATCACCGGGGCCAGGATGCTCCGGGAGGTCTCGTACAACATGGCGGCCCTGATGTCGCTGTACGGGGCGAAGGTGCTGCACCGCCGCGCCGTACAGCTGGCGCTGCGGCACCGGATCGAGATCGTCCTGCGTCTCAACCGCGCCCCCTACACGGCCGGTACGACGATCAGCGGGGCGGGCACCCAGGCGGCGGCCGTGGTCTTCAACCAGCGGTCCGTGGTGCTGGACTACCCCGACGAGGCGCGTGCCGACGCCGCGCACCACGCCTTCCACCTCGAAGGGCTCGACGCCGTGCGGCTCAACCGCCGTCCGTCGGTGGCGGTCGTCGGCGGATACGTCGACACGGAGGGGGTCCAGCACCGGCACGGGGTGGCGCCCGGGCGGGTGGCGGGAGTGCCCGTGGCGGAGATGCGGGGGAGCAAGGTCACCACGCACGTGGCCGACGGCAGCGCCGAAGCGCTGCGCCTGGCCCAGCAGTTGCACGACGGCCTGGACTTCCCGGCCCCTCGGGCCGGTATACGAGTGGGGGTATGAGTGACATGAGTGAGTCGACCATGACCTTTACGGACCTGGCGCTGCCCGACGCCGTACGGGAGGCGATCGGCCGGCAGCTGGCGGACCTGCCCGATCCCGGACACGACATCGACGCGACGACGGCGCGCTGCCATCAGATCTTCGCGGGGCTGCCCCTCGGACTCCTGCGCACCGTGCTGGACTTCGGCAGGCACATCGACACCCCGGGTGTCGCACTGGTGCGCAACCTCCCCGTCGACGCGGAGACGGGACCCACTCCACTCGACGGCGGCCCGGGCCGGGGCAAGAGCGGATTCGTCAGTGAGGGAGTGCTGCTGGGCCTGACCGGCCTGCTCGGCGAGGTGCTCGGTGTGCTCACGGAGAAGGGCGGCCGACTGGTCCACGACGTCGTTCCGGTCGCCGGCGGTGCCCGGACGCAGACCAACCAGAGTTCAGCGGTCTTCCTGAACTTCCACAGCGACATCACCTACGACGCCACCGGCCGCTACGACGTCGCCAACCCGGACTTCCTCGTGCTCAACTGCCTGCGGGGCGACCCCTCGGGAGCGGCGGTCACCTATTACGCGGATGCCCGCGACCTCTGCCGCCGACTGGACGGCGGCGCGCTCGAGCTGCTGCGCCGTCCGCTCTTCCGGCTCAACGCGCCGGGCAGTTACACACGCAGCGCCGCGGGCGGCGCGGAGGTCCTGTCCGACCCGGTGCCCGTGATCAGCGGCACCGGGCCATACCCGGAGATCGCGGTGTCGGCGAACGGTGTGCGCGCTCTCGACCGGGAGGCCGAGGCTGCCTTCGAGCACCTTCAGGAGGTCGCCCGGGAGGTGGCGCACGCCGTACGGCTGGAGCCGGGTCAGGCCCTGCTCATCAACAACCGCAAGGGCATCCATGCCCGTTCGCCCTTCGAGGCCCGCCACGACGGATCGGACCGGTGGCTGCAGCGGACCTATGTGCGGCGGAGCCTCTGGGACATCCGGTACCGGGTCACCCCCGAGGACCGCCGCGTGCACTTCTGACTCTCACCTGCCGTACTCGTCCCGCACCCCCCCGGGTGCCGCGGGCGCTACGGCGTCCGGCGCGGCCAGTGCAGCGTCCCGGAATCGGCCCGGAGTGTTTCGAGAACGGTCGCGGAAAGTTTCCTCTGGAACACGGTTGCTCCTTGGTATTTCAGCGCGGATTCAGGAAAGGGAGGAGAAGGTGACGGCGGATCTGGAACCGGCCGGCGGCGCGGGCGGGACGACGTCCCACTTGTCGTCGGCGACGATTACCCGGCCGGACGTTTCGTTCGTTCCGGTGCTCGTGGACGTCATCTCGACGGAGTGAAAGATTCCGATTGTCAGTGCGGTTGCGGCGATGCCGTGAGTCAGGAAAGTGCGAGCCTTCATGTCGTGTCCCCCAGCGAGTCTCATTCGTTTGCGGCCCCGTCCGGGCCGCAGTGGAAATCTGTCAGTTCCGGAGATCCAGTTCGAGTGCCGCGGGGTGTCCTATGATGGAGCGGCAGCAAGTGGATAGCGACATATCGGGCATTCGATGGGGGCTGGTGGCCGATGGACGAGCATCACGAGTTGGACGAAGTGGCCGTCGCGACTTATGAGTTCGCGTTGCGGGCCGGTTCCTTCGGGGACGACGACGTCGCCGGCCATCTCGGCGTCGATGTCCGCCTGGTCACCCAGGCGCGCAAGACCCTGCAGGACATGAGGCTGCTGGCCTCGGCGGGGACCGGCCGGGCGGTCGTCGCGCTCGACCCCGAGATCGCCGAGGCGGAGCTGGTCACGCCTCTGGAGCTGTCGATCGCCCAGCGCCGCCGGGAGATCTCGAGCATCCATCAGCAGTTGCGTGTCCTGTCCTCGATGTACCGCGCGCGGGCCCAGCCCGTGGCCGAGGACGTGCCGATCCGCGTCCTCGACGACTTCGAGGACGTCAGGCGCGAGATCGACCTGGCACGAAGACGGTGCACGGACGAGCGCATCACCCTTCAGCCCGGTGGGGGCCGCAGCGCGGAACTGCTCGACCAGGATCTTCTCCAGACCCTGGAGATGCGGGAGCGCGGCATCCGCATCCGGACCCTCTACCAGCACACCGCACACGCCAGTCTCGCCACCCGCGCCTACGTGCGCCAGATATGCGAGGCGGGCGCCGAGGTCCGCACCGCCGAGGAACTCTCCGAGCGGCTGATCATCTACGACCGGAAGCTCGCCTTCATCCCCAAGGAGCGTACGGGCAAGGAGCCGCCCGGCGCGGCGCTCGTCACCGACCCCACGATCGTCGCCTATCTGTACCGCTCCTTCGAGTCCGTCTGGCAGGGGAGTCAGACCTTCGACATCGGTGGGGCCTCCGAGTACCACCATGCCGAGGACCTGCGGATATCGGTCGTCCGTCTGATGGCCATGGGCCTCAAGGACGAAGTGATCGCCCGCCGACTGGGAATTTCCACGCGCACATGCCGCCGTCATATCTCCGGAATCATGGGGGAGGTAGGAGCGACGAGTCGCTTCCAGGCGGGCATCCTGCTCGCGAAGCAAGGGCTGGATCAGGGCGACGAAAGCGTGACCGTTTCCTGACGGCGTCTGTCCTCGATGAGACAGCTGGTTGTTCTGGCCCGCCCCTCCCATGGGCTGATTTTCTTGTGTTCGCCACGTTCGGCGAAAACCGGACCTCGGAGGGGACATGGATATTCGGCAGTTGGCGACGTTTCACAAGGTGGGGACGCTGCTCAGTTTCACTCGTGCGGCGGCTGAACTGAAGTATGCGCAATCCAGCCTGACCGCCCACATCAAGAGCCTCGAGGAATCGCTCGAGGTAAGCCTTTTCGACCGGCTCGGTGGCCGGATCGAGCTCACCGACGCAGGGCGGCGGCTCCTGCCCTACGCCGAGCAGATGCTCACGCTCGCCGGTGAGGCGCGGGGCGCCGCCCTGGGCTCCGACGAGCCCACGGGCGCGCTCACCGTCGGCTCGATGGAGAGCATCACCTCCTACCGCATGCCGATGCTGCTGGAGTTCTTCCACCACCGTCACCCCGCCCTCCAGATCGTCCTCCGCCCCAGCCTCTGCGCCGAGACCTGCCACGCCCTGCGCCAGGGCCTGTTCGACCTGGGCTTCCTCATGGAGGCCGAGACCCGGCACCCGGGGGTCCAGACGGAGGTCCTCGGTTCCGAGCCCCTCACCCTCGTCGCCTCCCCGGGGCACCCCCTGGCGCAGGCGGAGAAGGTGACCACCGAGGCCCTCCGCGGCGTACAGGTCCTCTCCGCCGAAGCGGGCTGCGCGTACCGGGAACTCTTCGAGGCGGAACTCAACGACGGCACCGGCGAGTCGCTGCCCTTCCTGGAGTTCGGCACGATCGAGTCCATCAAGCGAGGGGTGTCCGCCGGACTCGGTGTCAGCCTTCTCCCCACGGCCACGGTCGCCGACGCCCTGGGGGCCGGGACCCTGGTCTCCCTGCCCTGGGCGATCCCCTTCACGGTGTACACCCAGATCGCGTGGCGCCGGGGCAAGACCCTCACGCGCGAGATGCGGGTCTTCATCGACCAGACGATGCGGTTCCTCACCGAGGAGTACGCCCAGTAGCCGGCCTCTCCTCCACGACTCGCCTGAGCGGCGGTCGTCGTACGAGGTTCGACAGGGTCCGATGTGGAAAGCTCTACCGGAGCACGTCGCTCACGGACGCGCCCGCGGAGCCGCTCCGGCGTGCCCCGGGACACCTGAGGACCGTGGCTCGGAGAGTTCCCGAGCACAGCCGGTCCCGGCCTCCACATCCCCGAGCTCCCCGCCGGCACTGGACCAGGAGTATCTGCCATGGATTTCGGACTCGTCCTCCAGACCGATCCCCCCGCCTCGGCTGTCGTCGGACTCATGCGCCGCGCGGAGCGGAACGGGTTCCGCTACGGCTGGACCTTCGACTCGGCGGTGCTCTGGCAGGAGCCCTTCGTCATCTACAGCCGGATCCTGGAGCACACCGAGCGGATGGTCGTCGGCCCGATGGTGACGAACCCGGGGACCCGCACCTGGGAGGTCACCGCCTCCACCTTCGCCACGCTCAACGAGATGTACGGCAACCGGACCGTCTGCGGTATCGGGCGCGGCGACTCCGCGATGAGGGTGGCGGGCCGCAAGCCCAACACGCTGGCCCGGCTCGGTGAGGCGATCGAGGTGATCCGCGATCTCGCCGAGGGGCGCGAGGCGACCGTCGACGGACAGCCGGTACAGATCCCGTGGGTCAAGGACGGCAGGCTGCCCGTCTGGATGGGTGCGTACGGGCCCAAAGCCCTGGCGCTGGCAGGGGAGAAGGCCGACGGCTTCATCCTCCAGCTGGCCGATCCCTATCTCACCGAATGGATGATCAAGGCGGTACGCGACGCGGCCGCCTCGGCCGGACGCGACCCGGACTCCGTCACGATCTGCGTCGCCGCACCCGCCTACGTGAGCGAGGACCTGGACCACGCGCGCGAGCAGTGCCGCTGGTTCGGCGGCATGGTCGGCAACCACGTGGCCGACCTCGTCTCCCGGTACGGGGAGCACTCCGGCCTCGTGCCCGAGGCCCTCACGGCGTACATCGCCGGACGCTCCGGATACGACTACAGCCATCACGGCCGCACCGGGAACCCTGACACGGCCTTCGTCCCCGATGAGATCGTGGACCGGTTCTGCCTCCTGGGACCTGCCGAGGCCCACATCGAGAAGCTCCAGCTCCTGCGCGATCTCGGCGTCGACCAGTTCGCCGTCTACAACATGCACGACGCGCGTGAGGCGACCATCGACGCCTACGGCTCGACGGTCATCCCCGCACTGTCCGCCTGACGCGTGGGTCACGGACGGCCGGCGGACGGGCCCGATGGCCGGCGCACGCGGCCGGGTGCATGCCCCCGCATCTGCGGGGCAAGCGGAAGGGACACCCCGAAGCAAGGAGCCCCTCATGATGATTGTCGGCATTGTCGCTGTATGTATCGTTCTGGCCGTCCTTGCCTTCTTCGTGCCCCGCCTCTCGCGGCACCCCGAGCGCGGGACCCAGCGCACCCTGGGAGCCGGATCACGCGCCGGCGGCAAGGCCCCCGGCGTTCTGGGCCGGATCTTCAGCAAGCCCTTCCGCAGCAGCTCCAAGGCTGTCGGCCGCAGCGGCTCCGCCGGTCGCAACGCACGAGGCCGCATGCCTTTCTGAGAACGCGTGCCGGAGCCCGATCCCGGTGAGGGAGGCTCCCGCCAAGCCGCCCCTCGGAGGCCTTCAGGCCGACTGCCAGCGATCGAGGTGTGACATGACGCCTGCGGCCGAATCGTTCGTCCACCCGGCGCTCTTCTACTGGGACGTCAAGGAGTACCTGGCCGGAACGGTGCCGTTCATCCGGGACGGTCTCGCCGACGGAGAACCGGTGGCGGTGGCCGTCCCAGGCCCCAATCTCGAGCTGCTGCGCGCGGAACTGGGGGCGGCCGCCGGAGCGGTGCGGCTCATCGACACGAACGAGGCCGGGCGCAATCCCGGCCGGATCATTCCCAAGGTGCTGCGGGCGTTCGCCGACGCCCACCCCACCGGGCGGGTGCGGATCATCGGTGAGCCGATCTGGCCGGGCCGTACCGCCGCCGAATACCCCGCCTGTGTTCAGCACGAGGCGCTGATCAACGCGGCCTTCCGCGGTCGTGAGGTCACCATTGTCTGCCCCTACGACGCCGTCCGGCTCGATGCCACGGTACTCACCGACGCGTACGCCACGCACCCCGTGGTGGTCGACGAAGGGCGTGAGATCCACAGCAGCGGCTACGACCCCGACCGGATCGCCGCCGCCTACAACCAGCCGCTGGCCCGGCCGTCGCGCGCCTCGGCCTTCGTGTTCGATGCCGAGCGGCTGCCCGCCGCGCGCGACTTCGCGGTCGCACGGGCCGGGCGTCTGGGGCTCATGGGCGAGCGCCTCGAGGACTTCACCCTGGCCGTCGCCGAGCTGACCACCAACAGCGTGGTCCACGGTGGCGGATCGGGCACCGTGCGGGTCTGGTCGCAGGGCGGCCAGGTGTTGTGCGAGGTGACGGACTCGGGGCAGCTCAGCGACCCTCTGGCCGGCCGGCGCCCGGCCACGCGGGACCAGCCCGGCGGCCGTGGTCTGCTCATGATCCACCACCTCACCGACCTGGTCCGCGTCCACACCGACGCCGAAGGAACCGCGATCCGCTTCCACCTCGCCGGCTGACCGACGACGACAGTTAGCCATGGCAAACAATTGACATGAGGCAACTGACGCGCATCTACTGATCATCCGCGACGACCGCCGATGAGTGGTCTTCCTCCCTGTGTCCGTACGGGGTGGGTCCTCCGGAGCGCGTGCCCGCCTCGTGATCTAGGGTGGGCGGGCCTTCGAGCTCCCGCTCCCCCCACCGACGCTCGCGGCCTCGCTCGCCTCACGCGGGCGGAGCACGCGCGTGAACCCATCCGATTGCGATCCGCCCTTGATAAGACACAACGGCATCCGGCCGGGCCGATGAAGATTCCCCGGCCGACGTTCCGCACGCCGCCCTCCTCCAGACGTCCGGAACACGGGCACACCGCCGGCGCCGCCCCGGGCCATGAGCCCGTGGCACCACCCGGACCGGACGGCCCCGCCGACATAGGAGCCACTCCGGAGATCCTGACCTCCGACGAGATCAAACTGGTCCGCGCGAGTGTCGAGGTCGTCGAGCCGGTGGCAGGCGAGGTGACGGTGTACTTCTACGCCATCCTGTTCGCCCGCTACCCGCAGGTCAGAGACCTGTTCCCGGCCAACATGGATGTGCAGCGGGACCGGTTGCTGCGCGGCCTGCTGCGCATCGTGGATCTGGTCGACGATCCGGCGAACCTGGTGAGTTTCTGTACCCGGCTCGGCCGTGACCATCGCAAATTCGGGGCGTTGCGAGACCACTACCCCGCGGTCGGAGCCTGCCTGCTCGACGCCTTGGCCCGCTACGCGGGCCCCGCCTGGAGCCCCGAGACGGCGGACGCCTGGACCCGTGCCTACACCGCGGCAGCCGATGTGATGGCCCAGGCCGCCGAGAGCGACGCACAGCTGCGGCCGGCGGTCTGGCCTGCCGAGATCATCCGCCACGTGCCACTGGGTCACGGCATCGCCGAGATCACCGTCCGCCCGCAGGACCCGTACCCCTACGCCGCCGGGCAGTACGTGAGCATGGAGACGCCCTGGCAGCCCCGAGCGTGGCGCTACTACTCGCCCAGCCACGCCCCGCGCCCCGATTCCACCCTCAGCTTCCACGTCCGGGCCGTGAACGGCGGACAGGTCAGTACCGCTCTGGTCCACCGGGCCCGAACCGGCGACTTCGTACGCCTGGGGCCGCCGCAGGGCGACATGGTCCTGGACCCCCGGGGGGCCCGCGACCTGGTGTGCGTGGCCGGCGGTACCGGCCTCGCGCCCATACGGGCCCTGGTGGAACAGGCCGCCCGCAACGGTTTCCAGCGCAACGTGAACGTGTTCATCGGGGCCCGCACGGGCGAGGAACTCTACGGCCTCGACGACATGCTCAGGAGCGCCCAGCGCCACCACTGGCTCACGGTACGGGCGGCCGTGTCCCACCAGCGCATCCCCGGACGCGAGGGCATGCTGCCCGACGTGCTGCGCGAGTTCGGGCCCTGGTACCACCACGAAGCCTTCCTGTCCGGCCCGGTCCCCATGGTGACGGCCGCCACCCAGATCCTGCTGGACCACGGAGTGCCCCGGGCCCGCATCCACCACGACCCACTGGAGGGTGTTCCGGCACTGGAACCATCCTCGACACCCGTACGACCCGACGAGAGGCGCCAGGCACTGTGAACACCCCCCACCACGACGGCACACCCTCACTCGGGGAGCGGCTTCTGCAGCAGCAACTGGGCACCACCGAACGCGCCGACGACTTCTACGCCCGCCAGGTCCACGGGGGACTCACGCCGAGCATGCGCGAGTTCATCGCGCGCCAGCCCATGGTGTTCCTGTCCACAGCCGACGCCCGCGGGAACTGCGACACCAGCTTCCGCGCCGGCCCGCCGGGTTTCGTGCAGGTGCTGGACGAACACACCCTGACCTACCCCGAGTACCGCGGGAACGGTGTCCTGGCCAGCGCGGGAAACATCACCGAGAATCCCCACATCGGCCTGCTGTTCATGGACTTCAGCGAGCACCACATCGGACTCCACGTCAACGGCGCCGCCCATCTGCGCGCCGCCACGGAACCGCAGTCCCACGACCGGACGCTCACCCCCACCGGCGCGGGACGTACACCACAGATGTGGATCCACATCACCGTCCACGAGGCGTACATCCACTGTTCCAAGCACATACCTCACCTGCAGGCGGCCCCCCGCGAACGCGACGCCGCCCGCAACCGCCCCAAGGACGCCGTCTACTTCACCGCCCCGCAGCCCGAGGCCCCGGCGAACGCGGCACCGTACCCGGGGACCCACAGGGCGCCGTCCCGCTGGTAGTGCGCACGGCCGAGCGAGCGTCTCAGGGGTGAGCGCCCCAGTCGAGGCGCAGCACGGCGAGGTCGTCGGAGTGCCGTCCGGCGTTCAGCTCGTTGGTCTCCTTTATGAGGAGGTCGACGTGGCGGGCCGGGTCCGCCGGCGGCAGGTTGTCGATCAGCGTGAGCAGTCCCTCGACCCCTAGCCGTTCGCTCGTCGCCCCGTTGTGCCCTTCGGTGAGGCCGTCGGTGTAGAGGGTGAGTGCTCCGTCGGCCGGGAGCGGGATGACCGTGGAGGGCCAGCTGCGCAGCCCGGGGACGATGCCGAGCGCGATGCCGTGCGCGGCGGTCAGTTCACGGGTCCCCTCGGCCGTGGTGAGGAGGGGCTCGTGGTGGCCGGCCAGGTGGAGGGTGGCGGTGGCGGCGTCCTGGTCGACGGTGAGGAGGGTGCAGGTGGCGAACAGCTGGTGGCTGCCGCGCTCGGCGGTCAGGATGCGCTCCATCAGGTGCAGCAGGTCCTCGCCGCGGTGTCCACCGAGTACGAGGGAGCGCCAGGCGATGCGCAGGCAGACGCCGAGGGCGGCGGCGTCGGGGCCGTGTCCGCTGACATCGCCGACGACCGCGTGCAGGAGCCCGTCGTCTCCCTCCACCACGTCGAGGAAGTCCCCGCCGAGCAGAGCCATCGCGGCGCCCGGCAGATAGCGGGAGGTCACCCTCACCGTGGAGGTGTCGAGGATCGGCTGGGGCAGCAGTCCGCGCTCCAGGCGGGCGTTCTCCTCCGCCCGCACCCGGGCGACCTGGGCCAGGGCGCTCGTGCGCTCGGTCCGGCTGCGGTAGACGGCGTAGCGCACCGTCCGGTGCAGCAGGTCCGCTTCGACCTTGCCCTTGACCAGGTAGTCCTGAGCTCCTGCGGCCATGGCGTCCGTGCCCGCCTGGGCCTCGGACAGTCCGGTGAGGACGATGACCGCGGTGTTCGGGGCCAGGATCCGGACTGCGGCGACCGCCTCTATGCCCGACACGTCGGGCAGGTGCAGGTCGAGGAGGATGCAGTCGATCGGGGCGAGGGCCAGTTCCGTGCGGGCCTCGGCCAGCGTGGTCCTGGTGGTCAGTTCGAACGGCAGGCCGGTGTCGTGCAGGAGCTCCTCGACGAGCAGGGCGTCACCCTCGTCGTCCTCGATCAGCAGGATGCGGTACATCGGCTCGTCGGACGCCGCCGCCGCCGCGGCTGTCGTGGCTGTGGTCATCTCATCCGCTCCGTACCGGAGCGGGTGGCCTCCGGCAGGGACGACGGGCCGGGATTCTCCGGCGGTTCCGGCGCCAGGGTGAAGGTGATGCGCGTGCCCTCCTGGTATGCCGTGTCGACGGAGATGGTGCCTCCGTGGAATTCGACGACCTTCTTGCACATCGCGAGACCGATGCCGCTGCCGGAGTAGACGTCCTTGGTGTGCAGCCGCTGGAAGATCACGAAGACCTTGTCGGCGTATTCCGGTGCGATGCCGATGCCGTTGTCGGTGACGGTGAACCGCCACAGTTCGTCCTCCCGGGCCGCCGAGACATGGATCTTCGGTGTCTCGCCCGGGCGACGGAACTTGACGGCGTTGCCGATCAGGTTCTGCCAGAGCATGCCCATCTGGGTGGGGTCGGCGACCAGCGTCGGCAGCGGGTCGTGGGTGATCGTCGCGCCGGTCTCCTCGATGCCGACGCTCAGCCCGGACAGGGTCCGCTCCAGCACCTTGCCCAGGTCGAGGTCCTGGTGCGTGTTGTTCACCCGTCCGACCCGCGAGAATTCGAGCAGGTCGTTGATGAGGGTCTGCATGCGGTTCGCCCCGTCGACCGCGAAATCGATGTACTGATCGGCCCGGTCGTCGAGCTGCCCGCCGTAGCGCCGCTGAAGGAGCTGGGTGAAGCTGGAGACCTTGCGCAGTGGCTCCTGGAGGTCGTGGGAGGCCACGTAGGCGAACTGCTCCAGCTCGGCGTTGGAGCGCTGCAGGTTCGCGGCCTGCGCGTCGAGGCGCTGGAGTGACTCCTCGCTGAAGGCCAGCTCCCTCACGAGACGGCGGCGCATGAAGTCGATCTCGCTGCTCAGACGCCTCAGGTCGGCGGGCCCGGTCGGGATGATGGGGTGGTCGAAGTCGCCGCCGGCGATGATCCGGGCGTCCGTGCCGAGCTGTTCCAACGGCCGGTTGATGCCGCGGCGCAGTCCTTCGAAGACGATGGCGGTCAGCACGACCATCAGTATCGCGATGGCGCTGAAGACCCAGTTACGCAAGGCCATCGTGGTCTTGAGGTCGTCCTTCACCCGGACGCCCTCCGCGCGCAGCCGTTCCTGTTGCTTGCTCAGGGCCTCGCGTACCTCGTCGAAGGTCTTCTTGCCTTCCGCCGCCCGTTGGGCGGCCAGCGGTGAGGGCGAGCCGCCCGGTGCGGCGGCGATCGGCCGTGCGATTCTCTCCTGCCACTCGGCCGTGGCATCCTGCACGGCCTTGAGGTCGTCGAGGCCGGCCCGGTCGCCGTGCAGCAGCTCGGTGAGCTCCATGGTCACGGCCTTCTGCTTGGCGAGGCCCTCCTTGTAGGGAGTCATGAACTCCGCCTTGCCGGTGAGCCCGTACCCACGGATGCCCGTCTCCTGGTTGAGCAGAGCCGACTCCAGGCGGATCGCCTGTGTCATGGCGGGCGACCGCACGTCCGCGAGCTCGCTGCTGATCGACGCGCTCCGTGCCAGAACCCATGCACCGGTCGTTCCGAGAAGGGCCAGCACCACCAAGGAAACGGCGACTCCCACGCGAAGCCACCGCCGGGTCGTCCACGTGGAAAACCACCGCGTACGCGGTGGTTTCGTATTCCCGGTCATTCGCTGGACTCCTCGCTGCCTCAGCCGCCCGGAGGAGCGGCCAGCACACTCTAAGGGGTGACAACGATTGTTGTCACCGAGAGCATCGAGGCCCTAGAGTGCTGGTCATGCCAGGCAAGAACTTCGAACTGCGGACCACGCCGGACGAGACGGCCGTCATCGCCGACGCAGAGGTCGACAGTCTTGCGCAGCGTCTCGCTCGCCGTTTGCTGGAAACCTCGCCAGGTCCGGAGCCGGACGACCCGGCGCCGGCTCTGGCTCTGCTACACGTGCTGGAAAACCTTCAGCGGGCAGCTGAGCGGCTCCAGCGGGAAGCAGCCGTGTCTGCGGCCCGTGCGGGTGCCGGCTATCCACAGCTCGGTGCCGCCTGCGGTATGAGCCGACAAGGCGCACGGCGCCGCTGGCCAGGCCTCTTCCACCACTCCGACGAGAATCCCACGGAGCACCCGATGATCAGCACCACCCCCTCCCGCGCGTTCGACGTTCTGCTCGTCGAGGACGACATGGCCGACGCCATGCTCATCGAGGAAGCTCTCGCCGAGCGCGGAGCCCGCAATCTGGTTCAGGTCACCGACGGTGTCGCCGCCCTGGAACACCTGCGCGCCCCGGGCAACTCGCGGCCCGACCTGATCGTTCTCGACCTGAACATGCCCCGGATGAACGGCCGTGAGCTGCTGAAGGTCCTGAAGAACGACGAGGACCTGCACACCATTCCGGTGGTCGTCCTCACCACGTCCACCGCCCCGGACGACGTGACCGGCGCGTACAGCAGTCACGCCAACGCGTACGTGACCAAGCCTGTGAACCTGCAGGAGTTCGAGCGGGCCGTCCAGAGCATCGACGCCTTCTATCTCGACACCGCGACCCGGCCGCGCCCCTGAACGGCCATGTCGTCGAGCCGCGGCTCAGGACTGCGCCGGTGCCCGGCCCAGCACGGCGCTGACGTCCACCGTCTCGTCGGCGGGCGGGGTGGCCGTGGGCACCGGCTCGTCGAAGCCGGAGAAGTCCACGGCCGCGTCGGCCCCGTCACCCAGTACGGTGATCCGCACCGGGTAGTGCTCGCCACCGGTGTCGACGTACGCCGTCAGCTTCTGTCCGTGCAGGGTCCTCGTGACCGGCACGGTCCGCACGCCGTCGACCGTCGTCACCTTCTCCTTGCTGAACGTCCCGGTGTCGTTGTCGGCGTTGTCGGAGACCAGTCCGCGGAAGGTGTCCAGATCGCACGCCTCCACGACGGGCCGCAGCCTGGAGTCCGAGGCGGAGCCCTTCATGTACCGCCCGGCGAGAACGGCCTCGAAGGCCGAGCCGCCCACGGGGACCTGGTTCTCCCAGAAGTCCGCGTCCGGCTTCAGCCAGACGGAGTCGCCCCGTTTGACGATCTCGACGGAGCCCTTGTCCTCGCCGAGGTCCACGCCGCCCGCGCAGTTGCCGTTCCGGTCCAGGCTGAGGTCGACCGTCATCGGAGGCCGGCCCTCCCCGAGGTCGCCCCGCGCGCGCAGATGTACGGAGCTGACGTCCAGCAGCGCGTCACGGGAGCGGTCGGCGATCTGCCCGGCGGGGAGCGATTCGATGTCGTCGTCCCCCTGGGCCGCCGTGGTGCCGGTGACGGCGAGCACGACCACGGCCGCACAGGCGGCGGCACGAGTGGCGATGCGCTGTCCTGTCACGGCGCCTCCTCGGAAACGTCCCTGTTCAGGGCCTTCGCGAGTGGGATTCGCCCCACCTGGTGAGCGTACGCCCGCGCACGGTTGCGTGCACGGCGGGCCGGGTGCACGGAGGGTGAGAACCGGTGGGTTTCCGGCTACGGAACGTGAGGGGCCGGCTGCCCCGGTGCCCATCACCGGCACGGGGCACTTCTCGAACGCCGGCCACCTTCGCAGCTCCTGCACGCACCCCAGCACTATGACCAGGAGCTGGATCGCTGCCCCCGGCCCACCGCGGCAGCGACGACCAGAGGGCGCCCTCCGGCCGGGAGGCGCCGGGCCAGGCACCCGGGCACAGCCTGGCCGCCTCGAACAGCGCCGGCAGCGACCAGGAAGCCCCGTGCTGCGAAACGGAGTTACGGTCGAGTGAGAAGTCGGTCCACCGGTGGCGCCGTGCCTGGAGGAGGGGTCGGCCGTTCATTCCTGAGGACCTGGTCCAGACCCTGCGAGCCTGACCGGCTGCTACCGCGAACTCGCCGTGCCCCGCCCCGCATGACAGTGCTGCGCCCCTACTGAGCATCACTGCCATGGGGTTGGGCCGGGATCTCGCTCCTCTTCCTGCCGATCGTCCTCGGCCGGCCCGGGAGTGAGTGCCGGTCAGGTATCGATGCTCATTCCGGCGCGGAGCTTGCGCACGATGCGGGTCAGCAGTCGGGAGATCTGCATCTGCGAGATGCCCAGCTCGGCTCCGATCTGTGCCTGGGTCATCTCGGCGCCGAAGCGCATCTGGATGATCAGGCGTTCACGGTCGTCGAGCTGTTCCAGCAGTGGGGCGAGGGTGTGCAGGTTCTCGACGGTCTCCATGGCAGGGTCCCACTCGCCGAGCATCTCGGCGTAGGTCCGCTGGTCCTGACTGTCCTCGCCGTCGGAAGAGGGAGCGTCCAGGGAACCGGCGGAGTAGCCGTTGGCCGCCACCAGGCCCTCGATCACCTCTTCCTCAGCGAGTTCGAGGTGAGTGGCGAGCTCCTTGACCGTGGGGTCCCGGTCGAGCTTCGAGGAGAGCGTTTCCTTGGCCTTGGCCAGTTCGACCCGCAACTCCTGGAGCCGGCGCGGCACGTGCACGGACCAGGTGGTGTCCCGGAAGAACCGCTTGATCTCGCCCACGATGTAGGGGACCGCGAAGGTGGCGAACTCCACTTCGCGCGACAGGTCGAACCGGTCGATCGCCTTGATGAGACCGATCGTGCCGACCTGGATGATGTCCTCGGTGTCCTCCCCGCCCCGGCCGCGGAACCGCTGCGCGGCGAAGCGGACGAGCGAGAGATTCATCTCGATCAGGGTGTTGCGGGCGTACTGGTGCTCGTGGGTACCCTCCTCCAAGGTCTGGAGGCGGTCGAAGAACAGCTTCGACATGGCGCGCGCATCCCGCGGCGCGACCTTCCCCGCGTCCTCGATCCACGGCAGTCCCAGAACTCCGGCATCCGTGCCGGCAGCTGTCCGCGCAGCGCTCATGTCATCCGACTCTGCAGCCATGTCATGGGCTTCGGTGGTTCGCACCGACATCGCGGTCATGGTTCGCCCTTCCTCTGATTCTCTCTTTCGGGCGACCGCTTACCCCGCGGCTACACAGTCATTCCTGCACTCCTCCGACCTTTTCCATGAGAGCGAGCACGGCGTGCGGCAGCGCTGCCGCAGAGTACGGAGTCGGCGAAGCGGGGGACGGGGCAGGATGCCCCGGACCGGCAGCTGCCATTGCCCGAACCCGGACGGCAGGCGCGCCAGCAGAACCCGCGCCGTTGCGCAGCTGTATATGGCTCACGGAACGAAGCGAACGGCCCTAGCGCCCTGGGAGTCCCTGCGGTGATGGCGCTCTACGCGTACGCCCGCGCCCGGGGTACAAAATGCAGTAGCTCGCCTTCGGTGCGGCATGTGATGTTTTCGAGAACGGGGCGACCCAGCTGCAGTCCAGCAGTGGGAGTGCGCTGATCGCCACACGCTCGCACATGGAGAGCTATGGCGCTCTGGCAGGCGTAATCCAATTCGATGCGATGCGGAAACTTGAGCTCACCCACTCATCCGCGCGATCGAGCGCGTGGAAGACGGCTTCTGCCGACGGGTGACCTGTAGGCCTGGTGGCGGCGCTGATCAGTGGCGGCCGTGGGCGCTGTCGGAGGCTCCGCCGAAGAGCCGTGCGACAGCACGGAAAGGCAGGGTCACGACGGTGGCGATGGCCCCTCCGATAGAACGAATTACATCTGCGATTGCCTTGAGCATTGGTTACTCTTTCGCTTCTTTTCCGAGGTCACCGTGCGGAGGAGTCCGCACGTGGTGTTGATCAGCTGATACCCACTTGCTTTACGGGGAAACTCGCCCTCCTGAACGCCGAAGGGGGAGCGGTTCGCTGCCGTCGATAAAATATGTTGCGGGAGATGTAGCTGGCGGTCGTTGTCCTGCCGCGCGATTTTCGCTCGTTCCGAAGCGGCGTTTTGAGGGCGCGCTGGCCGGGCGGTGCCACAGCGGCAACGGGAGGCCGCAGCGGATTGCGTGGGAGGGCGAGACCGAACACTGGCCACCGGGGTCCGTCGCGGAACCGCCGTCGATCGCACCGCCATGCAGGCGTTCACGCGCGGACGGGCCGGGGTCCCGCCGTCCGGCTCTCTCGCCCCCCGGTGCCGGCCCACCGAGGCGCCGGCCAGCCCGTGACTCGCCAGGTCGGCCGGAACCGACTGCCATCTCTGTGCCGGGCGGGGGCCCACTCGGTGGCCACTACCTGGAGGAACCAGCTCGAGCGGGCGTGGCCTTCAGGACCGCAGAGGACGCCGGTGCCCGAAACGCCTGCGTCCCGGGCACCCTGCGGGGGGCAACAGCCGTGAAAGTTCTGGTGGATCCGTAAGTCCCCGGCAGCCTCAGGCTTGGCCCGGGGGATTCCCCGGGCCGGAGGTCCGGCGGTATTCAGCGTTGATGCGCTGCGCTTCCTCGAGCTGGTCCTCGAGGATGATGATGCGGCAGGCGGCCTCGATGGGGGTGCCGTGGTCGACGAGCTCCCTGGCGCGTGCGGCGATGCGCAGTTGGTAGCGGGAGTAGCGGCGGTGCCCGCCCGCGGAGCGTAGCGGGGTGATCAGCCGGGCTTCGCCGATGGCGCGGAGGAAGCCCTGGGTCGTGCCGAGCATGTCTGCGGCCCGGCCCATGGTGTAGGCGGGGTAGTCGTCGTCATCGAGACGGCCGAGCGAGTCGTCTGCGGTCATCGCACCTCTCTGTGGAACGCGTGGAGGGGCCTTGGTGCCGTACCGGCACCAAGGCCCCGAAGGAACTGCTACACCATCTGCCGACTCTCGTACTGCGTCGGCCTTCTGTATCCGCTGACCCGACCTGAATGCTGTCGGGGGCGCGGGGATCGCGGTTGCTTGACCGGAGACCACCTCACTGTCGATGTCCTGCGGTACCCGGGCTCAATGCGTACACCCGGGCGATCCTGATGGCGCGGGGCTCCTCCGTTCTTCCCTCTGGGATCGATCACTTACTACTGCTGGTACTGCCTTCATGCGTACTGCCGGTGACCTGATCGAGCGCCACCCTCCGGCAGCCAGCCCCGTCGCCCGTCCTGCGTCTGCCCTGGCTCGGAACCCCACTGCCGAACTTCCCGGTACGCGCGTCCGCAGCCGACGCCTTTATCGAGGAACTGCTCACAACAGTGCTGCTGGTACTGCGAACTGCACTCACGAGCAGCCACTTCGATACTGCTCCACGGCGGCCCCTGATCACTGCGGGCCACCCGGTCCGGTCGTCAGTCCCGTCGCCGTCCTGCGAACACCCTGGCTTCGGAACTCCACCACCGAACCGTCCTGCGCACTTCAACTGCGTGTACTGCTGCCCGGCAGTTCGTCCCTGCCGGGCCCTGTTGATCTCGGCTACAGGAGAAACCATAGCTACGCCGCTGCTCAATGTCTACTCCGGGCGACATAGATTTTCGCGTGCTCGACGGAGAGGTAATCGCACCCCTCAAGGTTGAGAGTTCGCCGGGCGGGGCACCACTGCCGGGCAGGCAGGATCGAGCATGATCGAGATAAGAGAGCAGGGGGACCCCCGATGGACACCATGTGCGGCGAAGCCCCGACCGTTCGCTCCGCGACCGCCGTCGCAGACGCGCGCGAAGCCACCCGGGTCTTCCTCGAAGCCCTGGGGCAGCCGGCCGTCGACCCGGAAGCGGCCGACACCATCGTCCTGGTCGTCTCCGAACTCGTCACGAACGCCCTACGCCACGGTGGCGGCTCGTACACCCTCCGCCTGACCGCCCACCCGGAACTCATCGAGGTCGCCGTCGACGACCCCAGTCCGCGGGCGCCGCACATGCGCATCCCCGACCTGAAGGACGGCACCGGAGGCTTCGGCTGGGGCATGGTCAACCACCTTGCCCATTCCACCAACGTGACCCACCGGCCATCCGGCGGCAAGACCGTCGCCGCCCTTCTCGCCAGGCAGCCCGGGTAGCGCCGACCAGGGAGTGGTGCGGGACGTTCCGTCGTGCAAGCGGCTCGCGCCCCGTGCTGCCGGTGACGGCGGAACGAGCCGCCGCGCAGGCGTCGGCGGTGTGGCGATGCGCTGTCCTGTCACGGCCGCCGTCGTCGCTCCATACCGCGTTGCCGGCAGCCGGGTGCCCCGCCGCAGCAGCGCGGCGGCCTGGCGCAGGTGCTTGTCGTAGCCGGGCTGCTGGGCAGGTACGGAAGGAGGTGCGGGATCACCAGCCTCAAGAGAGACCGTGCCGTCGCCGCGCGCTACGACAGGCTCGCGGTCCGCTTCGAGGCGACTGCCCTATTCGCTGCCATCAAAGAGTGAGCGGCCCTACACGGTGGGATCCACGTTCCATGCCGCGGGCAGATCGCTGTCGCAGAAGACGCAGACGAAGTCGTCCTCACGCACGATGTTGTGCTCCTGGCACTCGGGGCACCGCCGGAACACAACCTCGTGGGTGAAGCCGGAAGGCCGCTGGAGCCCTACAGCGTCCAGAGCACGGGCGACCTCCGCCCAGGAGCTGACGTCCGGGCAGTACCCGGTGGACTGGTTGCTGACCTCGCTCACGGCCCACCGGTCTGCCTCGCTCATGAAGCCGATTTCGCCAGCACCCAGAACCATGTCTCCGCCGGCACAGGCCACGTGCTCGCTTCGCCGCGGTGCCAGCCGAAGCACACCGTCCATACCGACCACGAAGGTGAACGGTTCGGCCAGCTCCGCCGCCGACTGCTCCACGATCCAGCCACCGAAGTCAGCCGCCGAGCCGATACGTCGACCGCCGTCACCAGACAGGAGCGCGACCTGCAGCTCCACCGGTCCGACATATCGATAACTCCGCCCCCGCCCAGTCACGTCAGCCAACCTAGAGCACTTCCGACACACGCCCTGGCGGCGGCTGTGCGTCGACCGAGGTGACCGGGGCCATGGCGTCCGGAACCGTGCCATGGCTTGTCTCTGCTTCCACTGAGCGGAAGGATGCCGTTCATGGCAGGCAATGCCGCGAGGCCCGGACGCTCGGTGACCAGCCGCGCGCTGGCGATTCTCGGGGTCTTCGACGAGCGGCACCGTCAACTCGGCCTCACCGACCTTGCTGCCCGGGCCGGCCTCCCTGCCGCGACTGCGCACCGACTGGTCGGCGAGCTCGTCACGTGGGGCGCGCTGAGCCGCACCGAGGCGGGGACGTACGTCGTCGGGCGCCGCCTGTGGGACATCGGCCTCCTCGCGCCGGTACACACGGGGCTGGGACAGATCGCCTCCCCATACCTTCACGACCTGTACGGCGCGACCGGGGCCACCGTCCACCTCGCGGTACGCGAGGGCCGGCGGGCGCTGTACGTCGACCGGCTCTCCGGGCACGCTTCGGCGCCCGTCGTCAGCGCGATCGGCTCACGTCTGCCGTTGCACACGACGGGAGTCGGCAAAGTCCTGCTCGCGCACGCGCCGGCTGACATCCAGGCCGCGGTGCTTGACGACCTTCCACGGGTGACGCCGCATACGGTGACCCAGCCCGGCCGGTTGCGCCGCCAACTGGAGAAGGTGCGCGAGGACGACTTCGCCACGACGGTGGAGGAGATGAGCCTGGGCGCGCGCTCTGCGGCCGTGCCGATCCGGGCCGGAGGCATCGTGGTGGCGGCGCTCGGGGTCGTGGTACCGAGCCTCAAGCGTGACAGGACGCGCCTGGTCAGCGCCCTGCAGGTGGCGGCCCGGGGCATCGGACGTAGCATCCCCGGGCCGGTCGCCGGCTGACTGCCTTCCACTGGACGGAAAAGCATCATTGCCGGGGACTGTCGAGCGGTCCGAGAATGCGGGCCATGACCTCCTCACGCATCCACAGCCGCACGCAGATCGCTATCGTTGGGGCCGGGCCCGCAGGGCTCATGCTCTCCCACCTGCTCGCCCTGGCCGGGATCGACTCGATGACGGTGGATCTGCGCAGTCGCCGGGAGATCGAAGAGACTCACCGCGCCGGGATCCTCGAGCAGGACTCGGTCGACCTGTTGCTCGACACCGGCGTCTCCGACCGGGTACACCGTGATGGCTACCGCCACGACGGCATCGAGCTGGCCTTCGGAGGGGCCGGCCACCGGATCGACTTCCAGGGTCTGGTCGGCGCCTCGACCCAGCTCTATCCCCAGACCGACGTCTTCATCGACCTTGCCGACGCCCGGCAACGCGACGGCGGCGACGTCCGGTTCGGTGTCACCGACGTGTCGGTCGACGACATCGTCTCCGATTCCCCGGTCCTGCGGTTCACCGACGCCGACGGCATCCGTCACGAGGCGCGCGCCGACTTCCTCGTGGGCACCGACGGGTCGCGGAGCCTGTGCCGTCGCCAGGTGCCGGAAGCGGCGCGCACCCAGTACTTCCGCGAATACCCGTTCGCCTGGTTCGGCATCCTCACCGAAGCACCGCCCAGCGCGCCGGAGCTGATCTACAACCACTCCCCGAAGGGCTTCGCGCTGATCAGCCAGCGCACCGAGACCCTTCAGCGGATGTACTTCCAGTGCGAGCCTTCGGAGAACGTCGACGAATGGTCCGACGACCGGATCTGGGACGAACTCCAGTCGCGGGTCGGGGCCAACGGTCACCGCCTGAAGGAGGGGCCGATCACCTCCAGAACCGTGCTGCCGTTCCGCAGCTTCGTCCAGGAGCCGATGTACCACGGGCGGCTGGTGCTGGCCGGCGATGCCGCGCACACGGTGCCGCCAACCGGTGCCAAGGGCCTCAACCTGGCCCTTGCCGACGTGCGTGTGCTGGCCGAGGAGCTCGAAAGGGCGATCCAGAGCGGGGACGCCACCCCGCTCGCAACCTACAGCCAGCGGGCCCTGGACCGGGTTTGGAAGGCTCAGCACTTCTCCTACTGGATGACCACCATGCTGCACACACTGCCGGGCGCCACCCCATTCGACGTCCGACGCCAGGAGGGCGAGCTGGCGGCGGTGACCGGCTCGTCCGCAGGGTCGACCTACCTCGCCGAGGCGTACACCGGCTGGCCGGAGGGGCGATGAGCAGGGCAACACCCGGCGAGGGCAACCGCAAACCGGTTGGGACATCCGTTGGTACTGCTCGATGGATGAAGTGCTACATGCACCCGTACGCGACCTGGCGTAACGAAAATGGTGCCTGGCCTTGCATGATCGCCGGTGACGGAGGGGTCGACCTGTTGCGCAGGCGCTGAAGCGTAGGCCGACGCGCCGTCCTGTCAGCGCCGTGCCCGCGGGAACATCCCTGGTCAGGGCCTGTGCGGGAGAGATTCACCCCGCCTGGCGAGCGCACGCCCGCGCACGGTTGTGCGCGCGGGCGGCTCAGTGCACGGAGGGTGAGGTTCAGCGCTGTTTTCGGCTACGGAGGGTCGGGGAGCACAGCCCTGAAGATCACCGGAACTCGACCGGAATCAAGGGGAGACATGAAGCTGTTCAAGGGGAACGTCGTCCGCACGCTGGCGCGGGTTACTGCCGTCACCGGTCTGACCGTCGCGCTCGCCGTGCCGGCCACCGCCGCGGTGGCTGTCGCACCCGCTGCCGCCATTCCGCCGGGCCTGTCGTGCGACACCGGCAAGCACGCGATCGACGACTACACCGGCTACGCGCTCTGCCGGAACAACGGTTCGGCCACGCAGACCTTCTGGGTGCACCTGGTCTGCGGCTGGTCGCCCGACGTGGACGGTGAGCACGTCACGCTGAGGCCGGGCGAGTCCGGGCAGTCGACCGCCCACTGTGCCGGCCTCGGTTCGGGGATCGGCGAGATCCACGTGCGCCCGTAGTACCCGCTGCCGGACGCCCGTCTCCCGCATGTACTCCCGGAGGGCATCACCGCCCGGGGGAGGGAGATGGGTGCCGGGCCGTGTGCGGGGTGCTTGAGCGGACCTCCCTGGCTCGTTACTCTCCGGTAGACCGCTCGGGCGGACTCCGGGCGGACCCCGGGGCCGGTGCTCCGGCGGACGCGAGGAGGCGGTGGCGATGTCCTCAGCAGACCCCACGGAGCGGACCGGGCCGACCAGGCCGGTGGAACCACCGGTACAGCCCGGACTCACGGACTGCGCCCGGGAGCTGGCCGAGGGCCGGACGACCTCGTCCGCGCTCGTCTCCGCGGCGCTCGCGCGCATCGAGGCGAGCCGTCACACCCTCAACGCCTTCCGCCAGCTCCGTACGGAAGCCGCCCTCGCCGAGGCCGCCGAGGCCGACCGGCGGCTGGAGGCGGGGGAGCGGCTTCCGCTGCTCGGGGTGCCGGTCGCCGTCAAGGACGACACCGACGTCGCCGGGATGCCCACCTACTTCGGCTGCGACGGCACGCTGCCGCCCGCCACCGCCGACAGCGAGGCGGTCCGCAGGCTCCGGGCCGCCGGGGCGGTCGTCGTCGGCAAGACCAACTCCTGCGAGCTGGGCCAGTGGGCGTTCACGGAAGGGCCCGCCTTCGGTCTCACCCGTAACCCCTGGAGCACCGCGCACACGCCCGGGGGTTCGTCCGGAGGCTCCGCGGCGGCCGTCGCCGCGGGGCTCGTCCCCGCCGCACTGGGTTCGGACGGTGCGGGTTCCATCCGTATCCCCGCAGCCTGGACCCACCTCGTCGGCATCAAGCCGCAGCGCGGCCGGGTCTCCGTCCACCCCAACAGCGACGCCTTCCAGGGCCTCACGGTCAACGGTCCCCTCGCCCGTACCGTCGCGGACGCCGCCCTCCTCCTGGACGCCGCGGCGGGACCGCACCCCCGGGACGCGCACCGCCCGCCCGCCGTCGACGCGTCCGCCGCCGCCCGGCGCGACCCGGGCAGGCTGCGCATCGGCCTCTCCCTGCGGCCTCCGCTCACCCTCACCCGCAACGCGCCCCACCCGGAGGTCCTGCGCGCCGTCACCGCCCTCGCCGAAGTCCTCGCCCGGCTCGGCCACCACGTCGAGGAGGCCCACCCCCGCTACGGGCTCATCGGCCTCTCCTTCGTCCCCCGGGCCACCGCCGGCATCGCCGAGCTCGCCGCGCTGCACCCCGAGCCCGCGCTCCTCGACCCGCGCACCCGCAGCGCCCTGCGCACCGGGACCCGTCTCGGCGGCCGGATCGTGCGGGCCGCCCGTGCGCGGGAGGTACGCCAGCACGCCAGGATCGGCGCCTTCTTCGACACGGCCCGGGGCGGTCACGGTTACGACGTGCTGCTCACCCCGACCACGGCCGCCCCGCCGCCACGGGTCGGTGCGTTCGACCGGCTCAGCGCCTGGCGCACCGACCTCGCGATGACATCGGCCTGCCCCTACGCCTGGCCCTGGAACGTCCTCGGCTGGCCCGGCGTCAACGTCCCGGCGGGCTTCACCCGCGACGGTCTGCCCCTCGGCGCCCAGCTCCTGGGCCCCTCCCGCAGCGAGGCCCGGCTCATCTCGCTCGCCGCCCAGCTGGAGGCCGACCGGCGCTGGTACGAGCACCGGCCACCGGCCCAGGGTGCGATCGGCGCGGCCGACGGGCGTTGACCACCCGCGGCGTTCACGTGCGCTCCCCGGCAGTCGTCCTCATGGCGGCCTCGACGCGCTCGACGGCGCATATCGCGCCGAAGGCGATCAGATGGACCAGGCAGTGGTCCGTGAACGGCGGTACGCGCCAGGCCGCCACGTCCTCGTCGGTGATCCGGTACGGGGCCCGCGCAGCGAGCAGCGCGAGCCTGGCTCCCGGCCTCTCCGTCCGGTCCGGCAGCGGTGCGTTCAGGGGCAGCGGTGTGACACCGTCCCAGCCCGCCACCGACTTGCGGACGAACGCGGCGTCCTCGTCGCTCAGCAGCCCCGCCCCCTGGTGCGCGGCGGACAGCAGCGCGCCGTAGGCCGTACCGACCGGGCTGCCCGCCGCCCACGGCGGGGCCTCACCGGCCGTTCCGAGCAGTGACAGGGACGTGCCGGGGCGCAGGTCACGGCGCACGGTCGCCGCCAGCGAACGGCCCGCCGTCCTCCGCACCAGCCGGTACTTCTCCACACCGCCCGGCAGCATCTGTTCGGACAGCAGCGAGGACACCACCCGGTTGATGAAGTGGAAGGCGAGCGCCGTCCCCACGTACTCGGCGGTCTCGTGCTCCGGGAACGGCCGCGGCCTGGTCATGTCCTTGCCCCAGGCGAGCAGGCTGCGGTCGCCGGAGTCCTCCGGCTCGCCACCCTCATCCTCACCAACTACGGTCTCGACGAGTACGTCTTCGACGCCCTGCGCGCCGGGGCCGCCGGATTCCTGCTCAAGGACACCGAACCGGCCGAACTCCTGAGGGCCATCGAGGTCGCGGCGGGCGGCGAGGCCCTGCTCTCACCGTCCATCACGCGCCGGCTGATCGGCGAGTTCGTCTCCAGGCCCCCCGACCGTGCCACCGCCCCGGGCCTGGAGACGCTCACCCGCCGTGGGCGCGAGGTGACCGCTCTGGCCGCCCGGGGGCTGTCCAACGAGGAGATCGCCGTCCACATGGTGGTCAGCCCCTTCACGGCCAAGACCCACATCAGCCGCGCCATGACGAAGCTGGGCGCCCGCGACCGGGCCCAGCTGGTCGTCTTCGCGTACGAGTCCGGGCTGGTCGAAGCGCGCAGGACCCCCGGCACTCCGCGCCCCGCCGGACAGGAGTGACCGGTTCCGCCGGAATGGGCGCGGGCCACTGTGGAGAGGGGGCCGGTCACGAGATATCTTGATGTCAAGCAATGTTGCAGACGTGGAGCGGAGCACCCGGTGACTGACTCGACCATCATCTATACGCACACCGACGAGGCCCCTGCCCTGGCGACGTACTCGTTCCTGCCTGTCATCGAGGCGTACGCCTCGACCGCGGGTGTCACGGTGGAGCGCCGCGACATCTCCCTGGCGGGGCGGATCATCGCCGGCTTCCCGGAGCGTCTCAAGGCCGATCAGCGTATCGATGACGCGCTCGCCGAGCTCGGTGAGCTGGCCAGGACTCCCGGCGCGAACATCATCAAGCTGCCCAACATCTCGGCCTCGATCCCGCAGCTGAAGGCCGCGATCGCAGAGCTCCAGGAGCAGGGCTACGCGCTTCCGGACTACCCGGACGACCCGCAGACCGACGAGGACAAGGACGTCCGCGCGCGGTACGACAAGGTCAAGGGCAGTGCGGTGAACCCCGTCCTGCGTGAGGGCAACTCCGACCGCCGCGCCCCCGCGTCGGTCAAGAACTACGCCAAGGCGCACCCGCACCGCATGGGCGCCTGGACCGCCGACTCGAAGACGAACGTCGCCACCATGGGCGTCGACGACTTCCGCTCGACGGAGAAGTCCGTCGTCATCTCCGAGGCCGGCTCCCTGCGCATCGAGCTCGCGGGCGACGACGGCACCACCACGGTGCTGCGCGAGTCCGTCCCGGTCCTCGAGGGCGAGGTCGTGGACGCCGCCGTCATGCGCGTCGCCGCGCTGCGTGAGTTCTTCACCGCACAGGTCGCGCGCGCCAAGGCCGAGGACGTGCTGTTCTCCGTGCACCTGAAGGCCACGATGATGAAGGTCTCCGACCCGATCATCTTCGGTCACGTGGTCCGCGCCTTCTTCCCGAACACTTTCGCCAAGTACGGCGACGCGCTCGCCGCGGCCGGTCTGACCCCGAACGACGGCCTCGGCGGCATCCTCAAGGGCCTCGAATCCCTGCCGGACGTCGGCGCCGAGATCAAGGCGTCCTTCGAGGCCGAGCTCGCCGAGGGCCCCGCCCTCGCGATGGTCGACTCCGACAAGGGCATCACCAACCTGCACGTGCCGAGCGACGTCATCGTCGACGCGTCCATGCCCGCCATGATCCGCACCTCCGGCCACATGTGGGGCCCGGACGGCAACGAGGCCGACACCATCGCGGTCCTGCCCGACAGCAGCTACGCGGGCGTCTACCAGGTCGTCATCGACGACTGCCGCGCCAACGGCGCCTTCGACCCGTCGACCATGGGCTCCGTACCCAACGTCGGTCTGATGGCGCAGAAGGCCGAGGAGTACGGCAGCCACGACAAGACCTTCGAGGTCCCCACCACCGGCACGGTGCGGGTCGTCGACGGCAAGGGCGACGTCGTGCTGGAGCAGGCCGTCGGAGCCGGTGACATCTTCCGGATGTGCCAGACCAAGGACCTCCCGATCCAGGACTGGGTCAAGCTCGCCGTCACCCGCGCCCGCGCGACCGGCAACCCGGCCGTGTTCTGGCTCGACGAGGGCCGCGCGCACGACGCCAACCTCATCGCCAAGGTCAACACCTACCTGGCCGAGCACGACACCGACGGCCTGGACATCTCCATCCGGACACCGGAGGAGGCCACGGCCTTCTCCCTGGAGCGCATCCGCCGCGGCGAGGACACCATCTCGGTCACCGGCAACGTGCTGCGTGACTACCTCACCGACCTGTTCCCCATCCTCGAGCTGGGCACCAGCGCGAAGATGCTCTCCGTCGTCCCGCTCATGAACGGCGGCGGACTGTTCGAGACGGGCGCCGGCGGCTCCGCGCCCAAGCACGTCCAGCAGCTGGTCAAGGAGGACTACCTGCGCTGGGACAGCCTGGGTGAGTTCCTCGCCCTCGCGGTCAGTTTCGAGCACCTCGCCACCACCACGGACAACGCGCGTGCCAAGGTGCTCGCCGACACCCTGGACCGGGCCACGGGCACCTTCCTCAACGAGGACAAGTCCCCGAGCCGCAAGATCGGTGGCATCGACAACCGCGGCAGCCACTTCTACCTGGCGCTCTACTGGGCCCAGGAGCTGGCGCGGCAGACCGACGACGCCGCGCTCGCCGAGGCGTTCGGACCGCTCGCCAAGACGCTGTCCGAGCAGGAGCAGACCATCATCGACGAGCTGGCCGCCGTCCAGGGCAAGCCGGCCGACATCGGTGGCTACTACCAGCCCGACCCCGCGAAGGCGGAGGCCGTCATGCGTCCGTCGGCCACCTTCAACAAGGCCATCGCGACCCTGGGCTGACCCCCCCCGCATCGCGCTGAACGACGGCCGCCCCCGGCAGGTGCCCACCTGCCGGGGGCGGCCGTGCGCGTTCCGGGCTCCGCCCTGTCCGGCGCCGAAGCGCGCCTACGGCACCCGCGCCGTCCACTCCGCGCTGCTGAACTTCGTCGCGGCCAGCTCCTCCGCCCGCGTCAGCTCCTCGTGGGTGACACCGCCGGTGGCGAGTCCGTAGCGGTCGCGGAAGGACCGCACCATGCGGTCGATGACCGCCTCCCGGGGCAGGCCGGTCTGACGGCGCAGCGGATCGACCCGCTTCTTGGCCGACCTGGTGCCCTTTTCGGACATCTTCTCCTTGCCGATGCGGAGGACATCGAGCATCTTGTCGGCGTCGATGTCGTAGGACATGGTGACGTGGTGGAGGATCGCGCCCGGCCCGCCGTCAGGGCCGACCATGCGTTTCTGGGCGGCTCCTGCGATTTTGCCGACGTCCGTCGCGATGTCGTTGAGGGGCTGGTACCAGGCCTTGATTCCCATGTCGCCGAGCGCGTCGAGGACCCATTCGTCGAGATAGGCGTAGGAGTCGGCGAACGAAAGTCCTGAGACCAGGGAGGAGGGGACCGAAAGGGAATACGTGATGGTGTTCCCGGCCTCCACGAACATGGCTCCGCCGCCCGAGACGCGGCGCACGACCGTCACGCCGTGGCGCGCCGCCCCCTCGGCATCGACCTCGTTGCGGAGGGACTGGAAGCTGCCGATGATGACGGCCGGGGCGCCCCACTCCCAGACACGCAGTGTCGGGGGCCGGCGCCCGGCGGCGACCTCGGCGGTGAGCACCTCGTCGAGGGCCATGTGCAGGGCGGGGGACTGCGGTCCCTCGTGGATGAGCTGCCAGTCGTAGTCGGTCCAGTCGGTGGCCTGCGCGAGTGCGCGCCGGACCGCCACCGCGACGCCCTCGGCGGTGATCCCGTACATGACGGTGCCCTCGGGCAGCATCGCTTCGACGCGGGCGGCCAGACCTGCGGCGTCGGTGTCGGAGGGGGCGCCTTCCAGGGACTCGTCGATCGCGGTGATCGCCTCGTCGGGTTCCAGGAAGAAATCGCCCGCGACTCGTACGTCGCGCAGCACGCCGTCCTGGTTCTTCAGGTCGACCACCACGAGTTTTCCGCCAGGGACCTTGTATTCGCCGTGCATTGCCGGGCCTCCGATGAGTTGAACCGCTTGTGACGTCAGCGCTCGCGAGGCTCGTTGTCTTCCCCGCGCGTGACCATCGGTAATGAGGCTGCGGGAAAGGGGGGGGCAGGAAGGCGCCGCAACGCGCGGTGGTTCCGGTGCGTAGTCATGGCGGCGCCTCCTGACGCCGCGGCCCAGGTCGCCGCGGGGCGCGGAGCGGCAGGTTCCGGGCATCCGTATACGAACCGGAGGCCGCAGCCGGGCCTTCGCGGCCCCGGGACCCGCAGGTGAGGGGTCGTGCCGGGGCGACCTCAGGCGCTCCGTTATCCGATCGTCAGGTAAAACCCGTCCGCTATGTGAGCCGAGGCCTTGCCTTGCGGACTGTATGCGAAATACGGTCGGCGATATTCCTTGATCACCCCTGGCGGGAGGTAGGCCCCCGTGCGCCGAAAAGCGGTTGCCCTGGTGGCGGTTGCGTTGGTGTCCCTCACCTCGGGCTGCGCGTCGTTGCAGTCCTCGGCGACCGAAGTCGGTGGTGTGCGCATGACCGATGACCGGTCCGTACGCGACGGCGGGACACTCACCGTCGCTCTCAACTCCGACCCCGACAAGCTGGACCCCACCCTCGCGCAGACCCTCGTAGGCCGCACGGTCTTCGCGAGCATGTGCGAGAAGCTCTACGACATCGACGAGGACGGCACCGTCGTGCCGCAGTTGGCCTCGTCGCTCCCCACCACCTCGGCCGACGGCCGTACGGTCACCTTCCAGGTGCGTCCGGGGGTGAAATTCAGCGACGGGACCCGGCTGGACGCCGACGCGGTCGTCACCTCGCTGCTGCGCCACCGCGATCTCCCCGGATCCGCGCGTTCCACCGAACTCGCACCGGTCAGCAAGGCCGAGGCCACCGGGCCGCTCACGGTGCGTCTGACGCTCGACCACTCCTACGTCCCGCTCACCGGCGTGCTCGCCGACCGGGCCGGGATGGTGATGTCACCCACCGCGCTCGAGAAGTACGGGAAGAACTTCACCAACCACCCCTCCTGCGTCGGCCCCTTCCGCTTCGTCGAGCGCGTCGGCGGGGACCGGATCGTGCTCAAGAAGGACACGAACTACTACGACGCCGACCAGGTGCACCTCGACGGTGTGGTCTACAAACCGATCCCCGACGGCAACGTCAGGCTCGCCAACCTGCGCTCCGGCGACCTCCAGGTCGGCGACCAGATGGCCCCCGTCGACGTACAGAGCGCCCTCACGGAGCCGAAGCTCCAGCTGTTCAACTCGCCCTCGCTCGGCTACCAGGGCATCGGGCTCAACGTCGGCAACGTGAAGGGCCTCGGACAGAAGCCCGGGAAGATCGACACCCCGATCGCCCGTGACGTCCGGGTCCGCGAGGCCTTCGAGCTGGCCATCGACCGCGACCTGCTCAACAAGGTCGTCTTCCAGGGCATGTACGAACCGGCCTGCGGCCCCATCTCCCCGCAGTCCGCCATCGCCCCGGGCGTCGAGCCGGAGGACTGCCCCCGGCGTGACGTCGACCGCGCGAAGAAGCTGCTGAAGGAGGCCGGGGTGAAGACCCCGGTGAAGATCGAGCTGAAGACCTCCACCACCCCGGAGCAGGGGCGCGTGGGCCAGGTGCTCCAGGCAATGGTCAAGGAGGCGGGATTCGAACTGTCGCTGCGTCCCACCGAGTACGCCACCATGCTCGCGGAGACCGACGCCGGCGACTACGACGTCTTCACCAGCGGCTGGTCCGGCCGGCTCGACCCGGACGGCAACGTCTCCAACTTCCTCAAGACCGCGGGCGCCATGAACGCCTACGGACTCGGTGACCCGGAGATCGACAAGCTGATCGCCGAGGGCCGCAGCGTCGCGGACCCCGCACGGCGCACGGAGATCTACGACGAGCTCACCCGGCGCGTCCAGGACGCCCACGCGCTGATCTACCTCTACCGGCAGAAGAACTACGTCGTCGCCGGCAAGGACATCGCGGGCATCCACGTCTACGGCGACGGACTGGTCCGGGTCAAGAATGCGGGGTACACCCGATGACGAAGTACCTGCTGACGCGACTGCGTCAGTCCCTCATCACGCTCTTCCTCGTCAGCGTCGTCGTCTTCGCGGGCATCCGGGCCCTGCCCGGCGACCCGGCGCTCGCGCTGGCCGGTGAGGAACGCAGCCCCGAGGCACTCGCCGCCATCCGCGAGAGCTACGGCCTGAACGACAACGTCGTCGTCCAGTACGGACGGTTCATCGGCCACGCCCTGACCGGCGACCTCGGCACCTCCTCCCGTACCGGCCTGCCCGTCGCCGACGCGATCGGCCAGGCCCTGCCCGTCACACTGGAACTGGCCGCGCTCTCGCTGCTCCTGGCGATCGTGGTCGGCATCGGCGCCGGAGTGGTCGCCGCAGTGCGGCGCGGCAAGCCGGAGGAGTGGATCGCCAACGCCATCGCGCTGATCGGCCTCTCCATCCCGACCTTCTGGCTCGGCATCGTGCTCGTCCTCGGATTCGCCATCGCCGTCCCGGTGTTCGCCGCCTCCGGTTACGTACCCTTCGGCACCGATCCCGTCGACAACCTGCGCCGCATGGTGCTCCCCGCGATCGTGCTCGGCTCCGGCCTCGCCGCTGTCGTGATGCGTCAGACACGGGCCGCGATGCTCGACTCGCTCTCCGCCGACTACGTCAGGACCGCCCGCGCCAAGGGCCTGTCCAGTGGCTCCGTCGTCGGCGGGCACGCGCTGCGCAACTCGCTCGTCACCGTCGTGACCGTGCTCGGCCTCCAGCTGGGTCATCTGATCTCCGGCGCCGTGGTCACCGAGCAGATCTTCGTCCTCCCCGGCTTCGGCAAGCTCACCATCGACGCCGTCTTCACCCGCGACTACGCCACACTCCAGGCCGTGGTGCTCTGCACCTCCGCCGCGTACATCCTCATCAACCTGCTGGTCGACGTGGTCTATTCGGTCATCGACCCGCGCATCCGACTCGGAGGTGCCCGGTGACCACCGCGACCACAGTGCTCCCCACCCCGCCCGAGGCGGACAAGCGGAAGTCCGGCGGCGGCAGGCTGCGCGCCCTGCGCAGGAACCGGCTCGCGCTCACCGGTGCGGTCATCGCCGCCGTCTTCATCCTGGCCGCCCTGTTCGCCCCGCTCATCGCCCCGTACGACCCCTCGCAGCCCGACTTCGGGAACGTCCTGGCCGAGCCCAGCGCCTCGCACTGGCTCGGTACGGACGACCTCGGCCGCGACCAGCTCTCCCGCATCGTGCACGGCGCCCGTGCCTCCATGCAGGTCGGCCTCGTCGCCGTCGTGCTGGCCTTCCTCGTCGGCGTACCGCTGGGGCTGCTCGCCGGGTACTACGGCCGGCTCGCGGACACCGCCGTGTCCCGCCTCACCGACACCATGCTGGCGTTCCCCTTCCTGGTGCTCGCCGTCGGACTCGCCGCGATCCTCGGCCCGTCGCTCACCAACGCGACCATCGCCATCGGTATCTCGCAGATCCCCGCCGTCATCCGGATCACCCGGGCGGAGACCCTGCGGCTCAAGCACGTCGACTACGTCGCCGCGGCCGTCGCCAACGGCGGCGGTGACGGCACCGTCCTCTTCCGGCACATCCTCCCCAACGCCACCTCCGCCCTGATCGTCCAGGCGACCGTCGGCATCCCCGCCGCGATCATCGGCGAGGCGCTGCTGAGCTTCCTCGGCCTCGGTGTCCAGCCGCCGAACCCCTCGCTGGGTGTGATGCTTTCGGGCGCCCAGTCCTTCCTGGCGCCCGCCCCCTGGCTGGCCGTCTTCCCCGGCCTCGCGATCGTCGCGGCGACGCTGGCCTTCAACCTGCTCGGCGACGGGCTGCGTGACGTCCTGGACCCCCGAGGAGCGACCCGATGACCGAGACCGTTCTCGAACCCGCGCGGAAGACGGCGGCCGAACCCGCCCTGAGCGTGCGCGACCTGTCGGTCTCCTTCCACTCCGACACCCGCACCGTGCACGCCGTCGACGGGGTCTCCTACGACCTGGCACCCGGCGAGGTCCTCGCCGTGGTGGGGGAGTCGGGCTGCGGGAAGTCCGTCACCTCGATGGCGGCCATGGGCCTGCTCCCGCCGACCGCCCGCATCGGCGGTTCGATCAGGCTCGGCGGGCGCGAACTGGTCGGTGCTCCGGAGAAGGAGCTCCGAAACGTCCGCGGCAAGGACATCGCGATGATCTTCCAGGAGCCGATGACCTCGCTGAACCCGGTCCTCACCGTCGGCCGGCAGATCGGCGAAGTGCTCCGCCGGCACCAGGGGCTGAGCCGCAAGGAGGCCAGGGCCCGCGCCGTCGAGCTCCTCGAACTCGTCGGGATCCCGGCGCCGGCACGCCGGATCGACGAGTACCCGCACCAGCTCTCGGGCGGTATGCGGCAGCGCGTCATGATCGCGATCGCGGTGGCCTGCGACCCGGCCGTCCTCATCGCCGACGAACCGACGACCGCCCTGGACGTCACCGTGCAGGCCGGCATCCTCGAAGTCCTCCAGTCCCTGCGCGAGCGCCTCGGCACCGCCATCCTCCTGGTCACCCACGACCTCGGGGTCGTCGCAGACGCCGCCGACCGGGTTCTCGTCATGTACGCCGGACGAGCTGTCGAACAGGCCCCGGTCCACGACCTGTTCGCCTCCGGACGGCACCCGTACACCCGTGGTCTGCTCGGCGCCGTGCTCCGGCCCGGCGGCGAGGGCAAGCGACGCCTGCCCGAGATCCCCGGCCTGGTCCCGAGCCTGGACAGCCAGCCCGACGCCTGCACCTTCGCGCCCCGCTGCTCCCGCGCCGACGACACCTGCACGGGCGCCCGCCCCGGCTTCCGTGCCGTCGACCCCGAGGTTGGAGCGGACGCGCCGCACCGGACCGCCTGCTGGCACCCGTACGCGGAGACCGATGCCGAGGCCACCACCGAAACGCCTACGCGCCCCGAGGACCTCGGACCGCGACCCGACCAGGAGGCCGGAAAGTGACCACCGCACAGACCGTCCCCGCCCCGCGCGACGCCGACGGCGAGGACGCCGCCCCGCACCCTCCGGTGCTGGAGATCAGCGGCATGGAACGGCACTTCGGCGCCTCCGGCGGCGGCACCGTCCGGGCCGTCGACGGTGTCTCGATCACCATCGGCCGCGGCGAGGTCGTCGGCCTCGTCGGCGAGTCCGGCAGCGGCAAGTCGACCGTCGGCCGCTGCGCCGTACGCCTCGACGAACCCACCGCCGGCACCGTCCACATCAACGGCACCGACATCAGCCACCTCTCCCGCCGCGCCCTGCGTCCCCTGCGCAAGGACTTCCACCTGGTCTTCCAGGACCCCTCGTCCTCGCTGGACCCCCGGATGACCGTCGGCCAGATCATCGCCGAGCCCATCCGGCTGCACCGCCGCGCCCGTGGAGCGGCCGTACGGGAACGGGTCGAGCAGCTGCTCGGCCAGGTCGGGCTGCGCCCCGAGCACGCCGACCGGCACCCCCACGAGCTGTCCGGCGGGCAGCGCCAGCGCATCTCGATCGCCCGGGCCCTGTCCTGCGACCCCGACCTGGTCGTCGCCGACGAACCCACCTCGGCGCTCGACGTCTCGGTCCAGGCGTCCGTGCTCAACCTCCTGGCCGACCTCCAGCGCGACCGGGGCTTCGGCTGCCTGTTCATCACCCACGACCTGGCCGCCGTCGAATTCCTCGCCGACCGGATCGCCGTGATGTACCTCGGGCAGATCGTCGAACAGGCCCCGACCGCCGAGCTGTTCGCCGCCCCCAAGCACCCCTACACGCAGGCACTGCTCTCCGCCGCGCCGGTCCCCGACCCCGTCGCCCAGCGCTCGCGCGAGCGCATCGTGCTGCACGGCGAGCTGCCCAGCCCGCTCGACCCTCCACCCGGCTGCCGCTTCCACACCCGCTGCCCGCTCGCCGTCGACCGGTGCCGCACCGAGATCCCCGCCCTGCGCGAGATCCCCGGCGGGCGTCAGGTCTCCTGCCATCTCGTGGCCGAGGACGGCACCGCCCCGGACGCGGCAGGCTGACGGGCCTCGCCTGCCCTCCGTACGATCCACGAAACACCACAGAACCTCGCACGCCCGCAGCAAGGAGCCGCACCCGTGTTCACCACCCGCCCCACCCTCCAGGGCACCTTCGGCATGGTGTCCTCCACCCACTGGTTGGCCTCGCAGTCCGCGATGGCCGTCCTGGAGGACGGCGGCAACGCCTACGACGCCGCCGTCGCCGCCGGATTCGTCCTGCACGTCGTCGAGCCGCACCTCAACGGACCGGCCGGCGAAGTCCCGATGATCCTCGCGCCGAAGGACGGCGACGTGCGCGTGCTGTGCGGCCAGGGCCCCGCCCCCGCCGGCGCGTCGGCCGCGCACTACCGCTCGCTCGGCCTCGCCCTCGTCCCCGGCACCGGACCGCTCGCCGCCGCCGTACCCGGCGCCTTCGACGCCTGGATGCTGCTGTTGCGCGACCACGGGACGAAGACCCTCGCCGAGGTCCTGCGCTACGCGATCGGATACGCCGAGGACGGCCACGCCCCCGTCGAGCGCGTCGGCCAGACGGTGGAGACCGTCCGTGAGCTCTTCGAGACCGAGTGGCCGACCTCCGCCGAGGTCTATCTCCCCGGTGGGAATGCGCCCGAGCCCGGCAAGCTGTTCCGCAACCCCGCCCTCGCCGCCACCTGGCGCCGCCTGACAGCCGAGGCCGAGAAGGAGGGCGGCACGGACCGCGTCGCGCAGATCGACGCCGCCCGGGCCGTCTGGCGCACCGGCTTCATCGCCGAGGCGCTGGTCCGCCAGGCCGCCGTCCCCACCATGGACACCAGCGGAACCCGCCACACCGGCACCCTCACCGCCGCCGACCTGGCGGACTGGTCCGCGACGTACGAGGCGCCCGCCACGTACGACTGGAACGGCTGGACGCTGGCCAAGGCGGCCGGCTGGAGCCAGGGCCCCGCCTTCCTCCAGCAGCTCGCCCTCCTCCCGCCCGAACTCCCCGCCTACGGCTCCGCCGAATACGTCCATCTGCTCATCGAGGGCTGCAAGCTCGCGATGGCCGACCGCGAGGCGTGGTACGGCGACGCCACCGGCGTACCGCTCGACGCGCTGCTCTCCGAGACGTACAACGACGAGCGCCGGACTCTGGTCGAGGACACCGCCTCCCTGGAGCTGCGCCCCGGCAGCCCCGACGGCCGCACCCCGGTCCTCAGCGTGCACGCCCACGCCGTCGCCTCCGGCGAGGCGGGCTTCGACGCCATGGGCATCGCGGTGGCCGGAGCGGGCGAACCGACGGTCGCGAAGGAGGGCGCGGGCGAGCCGACGGCCACCGCGGACCGTGCCGGCGAGCCGACGGTGGCCAAGGACGGCGCGACCCGCGGCGACACCTGCCACCTCGACATCGTCGACCGGTGGGGCAACATGGTCGCCGCCACCCCCAGCGGCGGCTGGCTCCAGTCCAACCCGGTCGTGCCCGAGCTCGGCTTCCCGCTCGGCACCCGGCTGCAGATGGCCTGGCTCGACGAGGACCTGCCGAACACGCTGACCCCCGGCCGCCGCCCGCGCACCACCCTGACCCCGTCACTCGCCCTGCGCGACGGAGTCCCCGTCATGGCGTTCGGCACCCCCGGTGGCGACCAGCAGGACCAGTGGCAGCTGCACTTCTTCCTCGCCGTGGCGCTGCGGGACCGGGTCCGTGGCGGCCTCGACCTCCAGGGCGCCATCGACGCTCCCAACTGGCACAACGACAGCTTCCCCGGCTCCTTCTTCCCGCGCGGGATGCGCCCGGGCAGCGTCACCGTCGAGGAAGGCATGGACCCGGAGGTCGTCGCCGAGCTGCGCCGGCGCGGTCACGACGTCACGGTGGGCGACGCGTGGTCCGAGGGCCGGATGTGTGCCGTCGCCAGGGACCCGGAGACCGGCGTCCTGTCCGCCGCCGCCAACCCCCGCGGGATGCAGGGCTACGCGGTCGGCCGCTGACCACCTGCCCGGGGTGCCCCCGGCGGACCGTGCTTAGCTTGAGTCATGATCGATGACTTTCTGTACGGGAACGCCGGGCACACCGGGCCGGCGGCCGAGGTGGAGGCCGCGGTCCGGGCAGCGGCCGCCGCCGAGATCATGCCGCGCTACCGGCAGCTGGCCGCACACGAGATCGTCGAGAAGAGCGGCCCCCACGACCTGGTCACCGCCGCCGACCGTCTCGCCGAGGAGCACCTCGCCGCGTCCCTGACCCGGCTGCTGCCCGGCTCGGTGGTCGTCGGCGAGGAGGCCGTCCACGCCGATCCCACGGTCCTGGACGCCCTGGGCGGCGACGCACCCGTGTGGATCGTCGATCCGGTCGACGGCACCCGCCAGTTCGTCCACGGCGAACCCGGCTTCTGCACCCTGGTGGCGCTCGCCCGGCACGGCGAGGTGTACGCCTCGTGGACGTACGCCCCCGTCCTCGACGAGATGGCCGTCGCCGTTCGCGGCCGCGGCGCCACGCTCAACGGCACGGCTCTGCACAGTGGGACACCCGCCCCCGGCGCGGTGCTCAAGGTGGCCATGTCCCACCCCGACTACACCTCCGACGCCCAGAAGCGCGCCCTGCTCGGCCTGCGGACCGACGGCATCGACGCCCGCGCGTGCGGATCGGCCGGTCTGGAGTACCTCGCGGTCGCCTGTGGCGCGCAGGACGCGGTCGCGTTCAACTGGGAGTTCGCGTGGGACCACGCGGCAGGGCTGCTCCTGGTCACCGAGGCTGGCGGCGTCCAGTCGACGCTCTCCGGCGCTCCCTACCGGATCACCGGCGGAAACGACCTGCCGTTCACCGCGGCCAGGGACAGGACCACGGCGGAGAGGGTTCTCCAGGCTCTGCGGGCCGGCGGAGAGGCTTAGGGCCGTACGGCTGTGGCCGGTGCGGGAGCCCCGCACCGGCCACAGCTGGAGTGCTCGTACCGTTAGTTGCCTGCCGCCGCACGCCGGCGGACGGCGTAGATGATTCCGCCGCCCGCGGCCAGCGCCGCCGCAGCCGCGCCCACCATGGGCACGGTGGAGTCGGAGCCGGTCGCCGCCAGGTTGCCGGCCGTCATCGTCTTCGGGTCGGAGCCACCGGTGGAGCCACCGGCCGTGGAGCCACCGGAGGCGGGACCGCCGGAGGTGTCCGTACCGCCGGCCGACGAGGAGCCTTCGGTCGAGGAACCGCCGGTCGTGGAACCACCCGTCGAGGAACCGCCGGTCGTGGTGCCGGTACCGGCATCGATCACGATCTCCGCGGTGTCGTTGGCCGCGTTCTTGTCGAAGGGCCTGTCCGCCCCGGTGAAGGAGACCTTCCCGGTCGCACCCTCGACGGCCTTGTCGATCCGGAGGACGAACGGGTACGTCTCGCCACCCTCCTCGTCCACCCACGACTGCGAGGTGCCGCAGGTGTAGTGGGTCTTGGTGACCGGGCTGCAGTAGTCGTGCGCCTTCACGACCGAGGTGCCCGGGGGGATACGGACGTCGACGGTCGCGGCGCCCTGGCCCAGCTCGCGGTAGACCCAGGCCGGGCCCTTGTTGAGGAACTTCACCGACGCGGTGACCTGGTCGCCGACCTTGCCTTCCAGCCGGGCACCGGTCAGCGCGAAGTCGGCCGTGTTGACCGCGGTGACGTCGGCCGAGGAGGAGCCCTCGCTGTGACTCGCACGGTCGGCGTCGGTCGCCGGACCCTTCTCGACCAGCTTCAGCGGTGCGCCCGTGCCCGGCACGGGGTCCGTCCCGCCACCGTCGCCCGTTCCGGGATCCGTGGCCTCGACGGTCATGCGGACCGTGTCGTACAGCGCGTTGTCCAGCGCCTCGAGCCCGACCGGCTTCTCCGGTACGTAGACGACACCCGGCTTCAGCGGCTGCTCGACGGCGCACACCGCGAGGGTCTTCTCAGGCTCCTCGTCGGCCGAGGACTGCGTCGAGTAACGGCAGTTGCCGTAGGAATCGGCCGTGCCGAGACCCGACGTGACGGAGTACGTCACCCAGGTCTTCGCGACCTCCTCGGTGCCCTTGTTCAGTACCGAGAACGGCACGTCGACGCCGCTGCCGGGCTGCGCACCCGTGACCGGCGCCAGCGGCCCGATCCCGAGGTCGGGCTCCGCGGCGACGGCGACGGCGGGCAGGGAGGCGAGCCCGGTCAGCGCGGCGGCGGCGAGTACACCGACCACGATGCGCGACGGACGGCGGCCGGGAAGGGGGTGAGTCATAGAGGTTCCCTCGTCATGGCGTGCGGTGGAAAAATGCCGTCTCCGGCACAATCACTTACCGCGACAGAAGACGCTTACGACCGTCGAACGGTTGCATGCGCGCGCCACCGATAGTTCACCTGCCCGAAAGTCCCTGGACACCGCTGACGGGCGGGGAGTTGCCGTCCAGGACAGCCTGAACATCCCGTACGACCCCGGCCGCCGTCTCCACCGCCTGCGCGTCCAGGCCGCGCAGAGCGGCGGCCACCCGGTCCGTGAAGTCCGCCGGGGTGCCCGGCAGAGCGGCGGCGGAGGCGAGCGCCCCCTTCTCGTTCAGGCACCAGGTGCGGTGATGGGCGTGCAGGGCCTGTGCGAGGATCCCGAACGCCTTCGACAGGCAGAGGGCGACATGGAGCGTGTCCCCGGACGGGGCCGACTTGCGGGCTGAGGCCACGGAGAACTCCGCCTCCCACGCCGCATCGGTCAGCGCGCGGCGCAGCGGCTCGGGGTAGGAACGCGTCGCGTCCTGAAGGGAGGTCAGCTCGCCACCCGGGTCCACCAGCACTCGGCCGAGGGCGACCTCACCCACGTAACACGAAGACCAGAAGCCCAGCGGATGGCCGGGCTGGATCCCCACCTCGAAGCGCCCCGCCCGGCAGTCCGCCCACACCGACTCCACCCGGTCCAGATCGCGCAGGATCCAGTCGACGGCGACACCGTCCACCGTCAGCCACGCCCCGCCGTTCACCCAGGGGCCCCACCCGCCGGGCCCCGCCACGTCGGCCGGCGTCCCCTGGACCTCGGACGCCAGTGCGACGAGGGCGCCCAGATCCGGGGCGCCCCGGTAGTAGACGCCGAGATCCCAGTCCGAATCGGGACGATGGGTGCCACGGGCGCGGCTTCCGCCCAGGGCTACGGCCTCGATACCGGACACCTGGGCGAGCCGGGACGCCATCGCGGCGACGGCGGGGGAGGGCAGGCATGCGTTGCTCATCGGACGGGAGGCTACCCGGAGCCCCGTTGTCGGCGTGCATGAATATCCTGGGTGCCCTGGCCATCGGCTGACAAAGGAGTCCGAAGGTGCCATCGATGCTGGATGCCGTCGTCGTGGGGGCGGGCCCGAACGGGCTGACAGCCGCTGTCGAGCTGGCCCGCCGCGGTTTCGCCGTGGAGGTGTTCGAGGCCGGGGAGACCGTCGGGGGCGGTGCCCGCACCGAGGAGCTGACCCTTCCCGGCTTCCGTCACGACCCCTGTTCCGCCGTGCACCCGCTGGGCATCGGTTCCCCCGCCTTCAAAGCGATGCCGCTCGCCCGGCACGGCCTCGAATGGCTTCAGGCGCCGCTCTCCCTCGCACATCCGTTCCCTGACGGTTCCGCCGCGGTGCTCACCGGGTCCGTCGGGGAGACGGCCATGTCGCTGGGTCCGGAGGACGCGGGCGCCTACCGCAGGCTGGTCGCACCCTTCACCGGCCACTGGGACACCCTCGCCGCGGACTTCCTGCGCACCCCGTGGGACGGTCTGCCCCGCGATCCGTACCGCTGGGCCCGCTTCGGGCTGGACGCCGTCCAGCCGGCCACGCTGCTCTCCCGGCGCTTCAAGGGGGAGAAGGCGCGCGGTCTGCTCGCGGGCCTCGCCGGGCACGCCATCGCGCCTGCGAGCGGTCTCGCGACCGGCGGGATCGCACTGCTCTTCGCGCTCGCGGCGCACGAGAACGGCTGGCCGGTGCCGCGCGGCGGCTCGCAAGCCATCTCGGACGCCCTCGCCGCCTTCCTGCGCGAACAGGGCGGCACCATCCGCACAGGCATCGAGGTCAGACGCCTCGACGAACTCCCGCCCGCCCGTGCCTACGTCTTCGACACCTCACCGACCGCGCTCGCCCGGATCGCCGGACTCGGCGGCGCCTACGACCACTACCGTTACGGGCCCTCCTGCTTCAAGATCGACTACGCGCTGTCGGGCCCGGTGCCGTGGACGGCCGAGGAGGCCCGGCGCGCGGGCACGGTCCATGTCGGCCCCTCCGCCGCCGAGATCGACGCCGCCCTGCGCGCCGCAGTGGCCGGCCGCGACCCGGACGTCCCCTTCCTGATCACCGCCCAGCCCAGCATCGTCGACCCGACCCGCGCCCCCGAGGGCCGCCATGTCTTCTGGGTGTACGGGCATGTCCCGTCCGGCTGGGAGGGCGATGCCACCGAGGTCATCGAGCGTCAGCTGGAGCGGTTCGCCCCCGGGTTCCGCGACCTGGTCCTGGCCCGCGCCGTCGCCGGACCGCCCCGCCTCGCCGTACGCAACGCCAACTACGTCGGCGGCGACATCGCCACCGGGGCGTTCGCCGGGCTGCAGACGGTGCTCCGCCCCAAACTCGCCCGCGTGCCGTACGCCACCGCGCACCCCGCGGTCTTCCTCTGCTCGTCGGCCACCCCGCCCGGCCCCGGTGTGCACGGTATGTCGGGGCACCACGCGGCGAAGGCGGTGTGGCGGCGGCTGCGGGCGGCGTGATGTGCGGAAGCGGCCATGGCCGGCGGGCCACGGTGCCGTGCCGGTCGGCGCGTCGCCGTCCCGTCCCCGGTCACCCGCGGCCGAGCAAGCGGCACGGCAACGCCCGCTCGCTCGCACGGCCGTCCCCGCCGCGCTCCACCCGGTACAGGCGCGCGTCCGGGGCCCGGGTGACCGTTTCCTGTACACGCCCGTCCGTGAGGAGCACCCCCACGCCGTCGTCCAGCGCCCACCCGCCGGGCAGCATGCCGGTGGCCACGGCGTCCTGGTAGGAAGGCCGGCGGCCCGGCTCGCTGTCGTAGTGGGGACACACCGACCCGGGCACAAGGCCGAGCCCGTCCCGCAGGAACGTCAGCGGGCCGAAGGAGTCGGTGTGCGAACCCTCGGCCCAGCAGTTGACGCCGGCACTGATCCCGCACAGCAGCGTCCCCCGCTCGGCCGCCTCCCGCAGCAGTTGGTCCACGCCGTGCACGCGCCAGACCGCGAGCATGTTCGCGGTGTTGCCGCCGCCGACGTACACCACGTCCTGCGAGAGTAGAAACGCCCGCAGAGCGACGTCGTCCAACTCCCTTTGAAACAGCGGCAGCACGGAGGGCTCGCAGCGGCGTGACCGGAAGGCGCTCCCGAACTGCTCGACATAGGCCGACGCGTCCCCGCTCGCCGTGGGGACGAAGCACACCTTGGGCCGGGCGACGCGTGCGTGGGAGAGCAGCCAGTCGTCCAGCAGCCCGTCCTCATCCATGGAGAAGCCGCCTCCGAGGAGTGCGACACGGGGAGCGGGAACGACGGCCACGGGAGTGTCCTCTCAACAGGCGGGCGTACAGGAGAAGGTGCTCCGCACTCTTCCCAGATCACGGCCCCTGGCAAACGAACAGCCAGGTACAGGAAGCCGGGCCGGCCCGGAGATTACCTCAGCGGTAATCGACCCTCTGCGACGAGTGCGGCAGGCTGCGGAGCACAAGGCAGGGCGGCACACCGACGGTGAGCCGCCGCCCGGTCAGGCTGCCCACCGGCGAGGTGTGAAGCAGGGCCGTTTGCCGCAGACGCGCCGTCCGGCGCACCCGTAGAGACGAGAGGACACCGCCGTGACCATGCACGAGGACGCTGTCGAGCGCTACTTCACCGCTTGGAACGCTGCCACCTCCGAGGACCTGGCCAAGGCAGTCGCCGCCGCGTTCACCGAGGACGGCACCTACACCGACCCGCTGGGTGAGGCGAAGGGGCACGAGGGGATCGCCGCGGCGATCGCGGGCGCCCATCAGCAGTTCCCCGGGTTCGCGTTCGAGCCCACCGGTACGCCTGACGCGCACCACAACCTGGTGCGCTTCACATGGGACCTGGTCTCCACCGCCGACGGGTCCGCTCCCGCCGCCGGCTTCGACGTGATCACGCTCGCCGACGACGGCCGCATCAGCGGCGTCGCCGGCTTCCTGGACCGCCTGCCGGGTGCGTGACCTCTCCCTCAGCCCGCCTCCTGAAGAGCGGCGGCCGTCTCCGTGTCCGCGGGCAGGAACGTCTCGACCGCCAACTCGGCAACGGTCACGTCCATCGGTGTGTTGAAGGTCGTCGCCGTCGAGATGAAGGACAGCACCCGGCCGCCCGCCTCGATCCGGAGCGGCAGTGCGTACGGGTGGAACGCCGGGCCCTCTCCGTCCGAACCGGCAGGCGGGCCCCCCGCCGGGGCCGTATAGGCGGCCACCTCCTCGTAGAGGCCGCGCAGCGCTTCGGAGGAACGCAGCGCGGCCTGCCGCTCCATCCGTTCCAGGAGGTGGCCACGCCATTCGCCCAGGTTGCGGATCCGCGGGGCCAGGCCCTGCGGATGCAGCGTCAGACGCATGGCGTTCATGGGCGGCCGCAGCAGGTGACCGGCCACCCCGTCGAGCAGCAGTCGCACGCCCTTGTTCGCGGCCACCACGTCGTACATCCCGTCCATCACCAGGGCGGGATAGGGCTCGTAGGCGGCCAGCAGCTGATCCAGGCCGGCCCGCAGCGTCGTCATGGCCGGTGCGGTCAGCGCTGTCTCCGGGTACGAGGGGGCGTAGCCCGCTGCCACGAGCAGCGCGTTGCGGTCCCGTACGGGAATGTCGAGGTGGTCGGCGAGATGCAACACCATCGACCGGCTCGGTATGGACCGGCCGGTTTCGATGAAACTGATATGGCGTGCGGAACTGTCGGCCCTGAGGGCCAGTTCGAGCTGGGTGATGCCCCGCAGCTTGCGCCAGCCCCGCAGCAGGCTTCCGGCGTCCACGTCATCGACCGTCCTGGTCATGGCAGTCGTCATGACCAGGACGGTACTAAAGCGTGTCGCAGAAGACTGGGGGAGGGCATTTCTCGTGTGCGGGCGGGGTGTTGACCGTGGACGGCACCTGATCCCGGCCCGGGGCCGGAAGGGCCGACCTCAGCGACCCGACCACAGGCTTCTCCAACACGCTTCAGGCGACGCCCATCGGCTCCGCTCAAAGAGTGATGGTGAACGCCACCCGGTCGAGTCCGGGGCCGTCGTAGTCCGGTTTCACGGCTGAGGCCGTGAAGCCGAGTCGGGTGTGGAATGCCTGCGACGCGGTGTTCTCCGGGCTGGTGATGCAGTGCACGGAACGGCGCCCGTGCGACCGGGCGAGCGCGAAGAAGGCCCGGTACAGGGCACGCCCGACACCCTGCCCGTGCAGGGCCGGATCGACGCCGACGAAGTGCACATAAGCGGTCTCGGGCTCTGTCTGTGACAGGAAACCGACCAGGAAGGCGGCAACTTCCCCACTGTCGCGTTCGACCAGAAAACTGGTGGTGGTGAAGTGCTGGAAGTACAGCCGGGGCAGCAGCAGCGCACGTTCCACCGCCCCTGCCTCCCCCTTCAGGCCACCCCACCACGTGTCCAGTACGGCGAGCACGCGGAGATGGTCCACGCCGGCAAGGTGTCGGGCCCTCAGGCCAACGGGAAGGTCGTCGATCATCTGAGCAGTCTGTCAGCCCCGCGAGGCGCATCGCGAACCTGGCCCAGCAGACCGTCGTCGCCGCCTGCGAAGGACACCTCCCGCACAGCGTGGGCCTCGGCTGTGCAGTTCATCGGCAGCGGGTCTCTCGTCCTTGTCCTGCGGCGCATTGCGCGGGGGACGCGAGGGCCCCCGCGCCAACAACGGATCAATGCACCTACCTAGGGCCTGTCCGGCGGATCATGTGTGCAGTGGCCCGGAGAGTCCGGGTTGGAGGCCGGTGGCTGTCAGAGGGCGATCTTCATGAGGTGCTGGTGGAGCGTGTCGTGTCCCTCGGGCGTTGGGTGGAGACCGTCGGCGAGGAGGTCGGGGCGGTCACGCAGGGGTTCCCACAGGTCGAGGTGGTCGATGTGATGAGCGGTGCACCAGGAACGCAGGGTCTCGCGAAGTAGCAAGGCGCGTTCCAGGGTGAAGGAGAGTCCTTCATAGGCGGGGGCCTGGTCCTCGTCGAGCCAGATGGGTCCGACGACGACCAGCCGCGCACCGTAGGTCAGGGCCGTTGCTGCCAGCGTGTCGAGACTCTCTTCCAGGCGTAGCTGGCCGTTGCCAGCCGCGGCCACGTCGTTGATGCCTGCCGCGACCACGAGCGTGTCGGGGCGGCGGGCCGGCAGCAGAGCGGGGGTCTGCTCGGCGACCTCGGCGAGGGTGGAGCCCGGGACAGCGAGGTTGAAGACGCGGCTGTCGGTCTCGTCCGTGGCGATATGGTCGGTGGCCAGGCGGGCGGCCCAGCCGCCCTGCGGATCGCAACGGCCGTAGGCAATGCTGTCGCCGACGATCACGATGCGGGATGCGGAGCGTAGCGGCCGCGCGTCTAGGTAGGCCCATGCGGTTGCGCCCGAGGAGAGCCGGGTGCGCCGGCGGACATAGTCGTCGACCTCGTAGTCGTCGGCGGCGGCCAGGTCGGCATCCGTGAGGTGCAGCACGGCACCCTCGACCTCGGCGCCGATCCGGCGCGCCAGTGTGAGATGGACGTCGAGGCCGCTGGTGGCGATCACCTCCGGGTCTGTGATCCGGAGAGGCCGCGCCGTGTGTCCGGCCAACGCCGCCGGCGTCTGGGGAACGGACTGCCCAAAGAGGGTCTTCTGGACGCGCTCGTCCAGGAGAGTGCCAAAGGAGAACAGCGTATGAGGGCGGGGATCGTTCACGGAAATACGGTCTTTCTGGGGCAGAGTGCGCAAAACGGCGCCCTCGATGATTGAACTATTACCCGATATTAGGGCCTTCGTCGGGTGGTCACGGCTGCCCCTGTTCAAGGATTTCGGCTTCGAGGACGGTGATGCGTTTGTCCGAGAAGCGGAGGTCGGAGCGTGCTCCTTCGAGCCGTTCCTGAAGTTTGCGATGCTCCTGGGTCAGTTGCTGGACTCGGTGCTTGAGGGTCGTGTTCTCGCTGATCAGGTGCTGGACGGACTCGCCGGGGACCATCCGGTCGAAGTCACGGATCTGCCCCATGAGCTCGCCGATCCGTCGCCGCTGGACCAGGACCTCTTTCTGAGTGCGGTTGAGTTCGGCTTCGGCGTTCGGCGCCAGGTCGCCTCGATGCGTTCGTGTCCGGCCTAGGTGTTCTGTCCGGCGGATCACTGGCGGAGCCAGAGTCGGATCGCTGCGGCGGTGACGGTGCCGTGGAAGACGTAGGCCCGTTTGTCGTAACGGGTCGCTACTGCACGGGAGTTCCTGAGCCGGTTGATGGTCCGCTCGACCTCGTTGCGGCGCCGGTAGTGGTCACGTTCGAAGCCCGTTGGTCGGCCGCCTTCTCTGCCTTTACGGCGCCGGTTGGCCCGCTGGTCCTTCGGCTCGGGGATCGTGTGCCGGATGTGGCGTCTTCGCAGGTAGCGGCGGTTTCGGCGGGAGCTGTACGCCTTGTCGCCGCTGACGTGGTCCGGCCGGGTCCGGGGCCGTCCGCCCAGCGGCCGGGGAACCCGGATCCGGTCCAGGACCTCGATCATCTGCGGGGCATCACCCCACTGACCGGGAGTGATCAGTAAAGCCATGGGGCGGCAGCCGCCTTCACCGGCAAGGTGGATCTTGGAGGTCAGCCCGCCCCGGGACCGTCCGAGTCCCTCATCGGGGCGGTGGTGCCGGGGCGTCGTCCTTTTTTCGGGACCCGCGGCCTGGCCTTGCGGGCGCCGGCCGCGTGCTGGTTGGCCCGGCAGGACGTCGAGTCGACGCCGACCATGCCCCAGTCGATCCGCCCGGCGAGGTCGGCGTCGGCCTGGACCGCCTGCAAGAGCCGGTCCCAGGTGCCGTCCGCGGACCAGCGGCGATGCCGCTCGTAGACGGTCTTCCACGAACCGTAGCGTTCCGGCAGGTCGCGCCATGGAACACCGGTACGGACCCGGAACAGGATCCCGTTGAGTACGATCCGGTGATCGTTCCACCGGCCACCCCGACTACCCGGCAAAGGCAGATGCGGCTCCAGCAGCGACCACTCGCGATTTGTCAGATCCCCCCGGCCCATGACCCAACCAACGACCGACCGGTCGGAAAGTCACATGATCCGCCGGACAGGCCCTAGAGGGCATCAGGGCCCCGCTCGCCCGTGCGGACACGCACGGCCGTCTCCACGGGCATCGCCCACACCTTGCCGTCGCCGATCTTGCCGGTGCGGGCGGCGCGGACCACCGCTTCCATCACCGGCTCCGCGTCCGCGTCCTCGACGAGGACCTCTATACGGATCTTCGGCACCAGGTCCACCCGGTACTCGGCGCCCCGGTAGACCTCGGTGTGGCCGTGCTGGCGCCCGTATCCGCTGGCCTCGGTGACCGTCAACCCGTTCACACCGAGGTCCTGCAGAGCGGTCTTCACCTCGTCGAGGCGGTGCGGCTTCACGACGGCGGTGATGAGCTTCATGGGGCGGTGCTCCTGTCCTGGGAAAGAAGTGCGGAGTGGCCCGGGGTCTGCGCGGCGGCGTGACCCAGGCCGCCGTGATCGTAGGCGCTCTCCGCGTGCACTGTCTGGTCCAGGCCCGTGAGCTCTTCCTCCTCGGACGCCCGCACACCCATCAGCCGGTCGATCGCCTTGCCGATCCCGTACGTCACGAGGAAGGTGTACGCGGCCACGGCGAGCACCGCTACGGCCTGCCGGACGAGCTGTCCCGCTCCGCCGCCGTAGAGGAGGCCCTCGGCGCCCCCGGTCATCGTCGCCGTCGCGAACAGCCCTATGAGCAGCGTGCCGACGACTCCTCCCACGAAGTGCACCCCGACGACGTCCAGGGAGTCGTCGTAGTCGAAGCGGAACTTCCACGCGACGGCGTACGAGCAGACGACTCCGGCTACAAGCCCCACGGCTGCCGCGCCGAGCACCCCGACGGTCCCGCAGGCGGGGGTGATCGCGACCAGGCCGGCGACCACACCGGAGGCCGCGCCGAAGGTGGTCGGGTGGCCGTCACGCCGCTGTTCGACGAAGAGCCAGCCGAGCAGCCCGGTGCATCCGGCGACGAGGGTGTTGAGGACCGAGGCGGCGGCGAGGCCGTTGGCGCCGAGAGCCGAACCGCCGTTGAACCCGAGCCAGCCGAACCAGAGCAGGCCCGCGCCGAGCATCACCATCGGCAGGTTGTGCGGCCGCATCGCGTCCTTCTTGAAGCCGATGCGGGGGCCGATCACCATGGCGAGGGCCAGGCCCGACGCGCCGCAGGCGATCTCCACGACGAGACCGCCGGCGAAGTCCAGGGCGCCGAGCGAGTCCTTGATCCACCCGCCGGGTCCCCACACCCAGTGGGCGACGGGAACGTATACGAGCAGGGTCCACACCGGCACGAAGACCAGCCACGCCGCGAACTTCATACGGTCCGCGATCGCTCCGCTGATCAGCGCTGCGGTGAGGATCGCGAAGGTCAGCTGGAAGGTGGTGAACAGCAGGGTGGGGACGCTGCCGGTGAGGTCGTCGGGGCCGATACCGACCATGCCCACGTGGCCGAGGCCGCCGATGAGCCCGGCGAACGTGTCGTCGCCGAAGGCCAGCGAGTAGCCGGCGACCAGCCACACGACGGTGACCAGCGCGATCGACACGAAGCTCATCATCAGCATGTTGAGTACGCTCTTCGTGCGCACCATGCCGCCGTAGAACAGGGCGAGGCCCGGCGTCATCAGCAGGACGAGAGCGGTGGCGGCGAGGAGCCAGGCGGTGTCGCCGGTGTCGAGGCCTGCCGAGGCCAGGGTTGTGGGGGTCAAGACGGGGTCCCTCCTCGGGGCACGGTGGGGTCCGGCCCAGAGAGAGTCGCGGGCGTGCGTTTCACGGAGGGCGCCGTCGCGTTTCCGGGATGTTTCATTGCGGGAAGGTGACCGAAACCTCACCGGGAACCGACACGATGGCCCCCGCCGGCCCGTCCGGATCGGACGGACGGGCCGGCGGAGGAGCATGGGCGGCTACGGCTACGGCGTCACCTTGTTGCCGCCGAAGGTCACGACCAGGGAGCCGTCCGCGGCGAACGACCAGTCCATCGCACCGGCGTACGCCGAGCAGGACGAGCCGTTCGAGCCGGTCCAGAACTGGTTGGAGCTGTCCGCGTCGCCCACCGTCTTGTCGTTGGAGCCGTCGTCGCCGCGGCAGGAGACGTTGTCACGGAACACCGAAGTGCCCTTGTCGAAGGAGAAGTTGCGTTCGGCGTTGTCGATGCTGACATTGCCCGACACCGCCATCGAGCCCGGGTTGCTGTTGTAGGTGAATCCGTGGTGGCCGTTGTTGTAGGCGATGTTGCGCCGGACGATGTGGTCCACCTCGATGTCGTCACCCCCGAGCTTGTAGCCGTTGCGGTCGCCGTCGGAGTTCACGGTCCCGTCGGACAGGGTCCCGTTGTCGTAGGAGAGGGAGTCCTCGATGGTCACCGATCCGATCGGGCCCGTCTCGGACTTGGTGTAGAGGTCCCAGCCGTCGTCGATGTTGTTGTGGGACACGGTGTAGCGGAAGACGTTGCCGGGGCCCGAGGTGAGCTTCGAGGCGAAGCCGTCTGCGTCCTCACCGTCCGAGTCCGCGTTGTCGTGCGACTCCGAGCTCAGGATGAGGTTGTCGGCAGGCCACTCGTCGTCCGGGGTGTCGGAGGCGATCCGCGAGATCTGCAGGCCCGAGTCGTGGTTGAAGCGCGTCACGACGTGTTCGATGACGTTGTCGCTGCCGCCGACGAAGATCCCGTTGTCACCGGCGTGCTCGACGACGATGCCGTCGATGTGCCAGTAGGCGCCGTTCACGGCGAGCCCGCGGTTCGCCGGATCCTCGCTCATGGCGGCGAAGTCGAGGACGGGGGTCTCGTCCGGGTAGGCGGCGAGCGTCGTGCGGGCACTCGCCGTGCCGTCGTTGCCCGGCGGGATGGTGACCGTCTCGGAGTACTCGTACGTCCCGCCGCGCAGGTAGACCGTCCCACCGGAGGTGACGCGGCTGATCGCCGACGAGAGGGTCGTCGGGTCCGACTCCGTGCCCGCCGCGTCGTCGCTGCCGCCGGGCGCCACGTACAGCGCGTCGGCGGCCACCGCGGCCGAGGCGCCGGCCGTTCCGGTCGCGGTGGCCGCGTGGGGGGCGGACGTGGCCTGAGCCATGGTGCCGGACAGCGCGATGGCCGATCCGGCGAGCAGGCTGATACACGCGATGACGGACTTCTTCTTCTGCATCGATCGTCTCCTGGTCGGTTGGTTCGTCCGGCCGGTGGGCGCCGCGAATCCGGAACTCGGGCCGGGGTACGACAGCGCGATCTGTTCGAGTTTCTGAACAGACCGCGTCACCGGTGCCACACTGGGTGGGGGGCAAGCGCTTTCTAGGACCGTAAGTGCGTGTCGTGACCACGTCAATAGATCTGTACGTGATCAAAGTTCATGAATCTGAACACCAATCCAGTGTGGGGAGCCGTCGGCGGCCGTGAAACCGTCTCGGATTTCCGCGCGAGGTCGATGTCGGATTTCCGCCAGCCGACCGGTCCCTCCGTGCCCGATGCTTGGACCATGCACACCGACACCGAGCGCTGCGTGAGGGCCGTACAGTCGAAGGACGCCCGCTTCGACGGCTGGTTCTTCACGGCGGTCCTGACCACCCGGATCTACTGCCGGCCCAGCTGCCCGGTGGTGGCGCCGAAGGCCCGGAACATGACCTTCTACCCCAGCGCCGCCGCGTGCCAGCAGGCCGGCTTCCGCGCCTGCAAGCGGTGCCGGCCCGACACCAGCCCCGGCTCCCCGGAGTGGAACGCCCGCGCCGACTCCGTCGCCCGGGCCATGCGGCTCATCCAGGACGGCGTCGTCGACCGGGAAGGCGTACAGGGACTCGCCGCCCGGCTCGGTTACTCCGCCCGGCAGGTCGAGCGCCAGCTCCTCGCCGAACTCGGCGCGGGCCCGCTCGCGCTGGCCAGGTCCCAGCGCGCCCAGACCGCCCGGCTCCTCATCGAGACGACCGGACTCCCCATGGCCGAGGTCGCGTTCGCGGCCGGGTTCTCCTCGATCCGTACGTTCAACGACACCGTGCGGGAAGTCTTCGCGCTCGCCCCGGGCGAGCTGCGAGCCCGGGCGGAACGCGGAGCCCGCGTGCCCGTGGCCCCGGGGGTCATAGCCCTTCGCCTCCCGTACCGCGCCCCGCTCAACCCGAGCAACCTCTTCGGGCACCTCGCCGCAACCGCGGTCCCGGGCGTCGAGGAATGGCGCGACGGCGCCTACCGCCGCACACTCACCCTGCCGCACGGGCACGGCATCGTGGCGCTGTCCCCGCAGCCCGGCCACATCGACTGCCGGCTCTCCCTCACCGACCCCCGCGACCTGACCCAGGCCGTCAGCCGCTGCCGCAGACTCCTCGACCTGGACGCCGACCCGGTCGCCGTGGACGGCCGGCTGCGCTCGGATCCGCTGCTCGCCCCGCTGGTCGACGCTGCTCCGGGGCGCCGGGTGCCGCGCACGGTCGACGCGGCGGAGTTCGCCGTACGCGCTGTGCTCGGCCAGCAGGTCTCCACGGCCGCCGCTCGTACCCACGCCGCCCGTCTGGTCAGCGCCCACGGGGCCCCGGTGGAGGACCCCGAGGGCGGTCTGACCCATCTCTTCCCGACCCCCGAGGCGCTGTCCGGGCTCGACCCCGAGGCGCTCGCCCTGCCGCGCAGCCGCCGCGCCACGCTCACCACCCTCGTGACCGCCCTCGCCGACGGGTCCCTGAACCTGGGGGAGGGGACGGACTGGGAGAGGGCCCGCGTGGCACTGGCCGCGCTGCCGGGCTTCGGCCCCTGGACGGTCGAGGTCATCGCCATGCGGGCCCTCGGGGACCCGGACGCCTTCCTCCCCACCGACCTCGGGATCCGCAGGGCGGCCGGGCAGCTCGGGCTCCCGGCCACCCCCGCCGCCCTCACCGCATGTGCCACGCGGTGGCGCCCCTGGCGGGCGTACGCGGTGCAGTATCTGTGGACCGTCGACGACCACCCCATCAACCACCTGCCCACCTGAGGACGACCATGACCACCACACCCACATCGACCAGGCAGCACGCGGTCGTCGACAGCCCGTACGGGGCGCTCACCCTGGTCGCGACCGATGGCGTGCTGTCCGGTCTCTACATGACCGGGCAGCGGCACCGCCCGCCCGAGGAGACCTTCGGCGTACCCGACGCGCGGCCCTTCGACGAGACCGTCCGCCAGCTGCACGCCTACTTCGCAGGCGAGTTGAAGGAGTTCGACCTCCCGCTGCGCCTGCACGGCACCGACTTCCAGCGCGGTGTCTGGTCCGAGCTCGTACGCATCCCGTACGGCGAGACCCGCTCCTACGGGGAGCTGGCCGACCGACTCGGCAAGCCCGGAGCATCCCGCGCGGTGGGCCTCGCCAACGGCAGGAATCCGGTCGGGATCATCGTGCCCTGCCACCGCGTGATCGGAGCCTCGGGGAGCCTGACGGGGTACGGCGGCGGGCTGGACCGCAAGCAGCGGCTGCTCGCCTTCGAGCGGGGGAGCGAGTGCGAGGTGCCCGCCTTGTTCTGAGCGGGGGCGGACGGGGCCGGACACCCGGCCCCGTCCCGCGCCGCGCCGTGGGCTCAGCCCGTGAAGATCTCGACGACCGACCAGATCGCGAGACCGAGCATGCAGACACCGCCGATGCGCTGCACCGTCTTCAGCGGCACCCGCTTGGCGATGAACCGTCCCGCCAGGAGGGCCAGCGCGGACACCGACATCAGCGCGATGGCCGAACCGATCGCCGTCGACCAGGCGCCGTTGCTCGCGGCGAGGTTCGCGGTGGTGATCTGGGTCAGGTCACCCCACTCGCTGATGAACACCGCCATGAAGGCGGTCGAGTAGACCGGCCAGAAGCCGGTGACGGTCTTGATCTCCCCGTCCTCGTCGTCGTCACCGCCACCACCGCGCAACAGCATGAACGCGCCGAACGCGAAGAGGACGGCGGAGACCAGCTTGACGATCCAGTCGGGGAGCAGGCCGATCAGACCGCCCGCCCCGACCGCGATGGCGACGTGCACGATGAACGCGGACGACGTGCCGAACCAGACGTAGAGAGGGCGCATACGCGTGCCCATGGCCAGCGAGGCGAACATCGTCTTGTCGGGGAGCTCCGCGAGGAAGATCAGCCCGAAGGCGGTGAGGATCGCCAGGGGGTCGAGATGCATTCCGGGTGGCCTTCTGTGAGAGCCGGGCTCCGGGACTTCCGCGAAGCGCCGCTCGGGCTTTTCGGAGGACCACTCGGCCCGGCATGACGGCAACGCCCGCAGGGCGCGGACGTGTCATACCTGACCGAAGGTCTCGCCCGCCCGTGGAAATCCGCGGACCCGGCCACCGGGAACCCGGAGGCTCCAGTGTGTCGACGACCGGTTTGCAGGGCTACTCCCCTTCGCAGCCGTCAACATTACCTCACCGGACCGGTGGGGGAGCGGCTCGGTAGAGTCCTACGATGATCAGCCACGCAGTCCCTGGGAGCGCACCCGCATGAGCCGCCGACAACACAAGGCCGCCGCGCCCGGCCCGTCCCGGCCCACGGTGAGCGTCTGCCGGGGCTGCTGCTGCGGCACCGAGAAGATCCCGGGAGTGGACCACGCCGGGCAGCTCGCGCAACTGCGGCAGACCGCGGGCGGGACCGCGACCGTGCGCGCGGTGGAGTGCCTGGACGCCTGCGAGCACGGCAACGTCATCGTCGTACAGCCCTCGGCCGAGGGGCGCCGGGCGGGCGGCCGGCCGGTCTGGCTGGGACTGGTCAACGATCCGCACGCCGTCGCCGACATCGCCGCCTGGGCGGCGGACGGCGGACCCGGCATCGCGGACGCCCCGGAGATCCTGGACCTGTACACCTTCAGCCCTTCCCGCCGGATCCGGGCCGGGCTGGAGGACTGAGCGCCTGCCGGCCGGCCTCCGGCGGCCGCCCGTCCGCGGTCGCCGCGTCCGGCCGCGGACCGTTCGCGGCGACCGCCGACTCGACGAACGAGGCGACGAGTGGCCGGCGGTCCGTCTCCGGCCAGGCGAGGACCAGATGACTGGCCGGTGCGTCGGTCACAGGGACGCAGACCACCCCTGGGGGGACGGGTTCGACGAGCGAGCGCGGCAGCACGGCGATCGTCCGGCCGAGGACGATCATCTGCATCATCTGCGCCACATCGGCGATCTCCGGCCCGGTCGCCCCGTCGGACACCCCCCTCCAGCGCGGCAGCGTCTCGTGTTCGAGGTCCGTCAGGCGCAGTTCGGTGCGTGAGGCGAGAGGGTGGTCGCGGGGCAGGATCGCGACGCGCCCCTCGACGTGCAGCGTCTCGTGTGCCAGGCCCGTGAGGTCGTCGAAGGGCGTGTGGAGCAGTGCCACATCCGCCCGGCCGTCATGCAGCCGTTCGACCCGGTCGGTGGCCCCGCCGAACAGGATGTCCACCTGGCGCGCGTCGGGTTGCAGGGAGTAACGGGCGAGGATGCCGGACAGCAGGCCCGCATCGCCGCCCGCCTTGATCACCAGCCGCAGGTGGGCCTGGGTCTCACCGGCCCGGCGTGCGTTCCGGGACGCGGCGGCGACCGCGTTGAGCGCGTGGCGGCCGTGGTGCAGCAATGCCTCCCCGGCGGGCGTGAGCGAGACATGACGGCTCGAGCGCAGGAGCAGCTGGACACCCAGGCGCGACTCGACGCGTCGGACCGCCTTCGACAGCGCCGGCTGGGCGATCGACAGACGCTGGGCGGCGCGGCCGAAGTGCAGCTCCTCGGCCACCGCGACGAAGTACTCGAGCTCCCGCGTCTCCAGATCAACCATGCCTGAAGGTTATCGCCGAAGAACCAACAGGTCTTGGACATCACCGGCAGTGCACGGGTTCGATGAGTACATGATTCAGCACACGATGATCGTCTCGTTCAATGACTCCGTTCCGGACGCCGAGCTCGACCGATTCCTGAAAGACATCGAACAGTTGATGCGTGGCTCCGGGACGATCCGGACCTTCGCGGCCCAGCGCCACATCCGCGTGCCCGCCGACGACCACAGTCCGGTGTTCGCCGCCACGGCCGTCGTCCAGTTCGGCTTCGCCGACCTCGACGCGCTCAACGCCTCGTTCGCGGCGCCCGGAGCCGAGGCACTCATCCGGCGCTGGCAGGCCCGATTCCCGTACAAGGTCGTCTGGGTGAACCACGAGCCGCTCTCCTGACCGGCCCTGGTCGACCACCGGCCCGCCGGCCTGCGGTCAGAAGGCGCCGTTCCCCGCGGAGAGCCGCTCCAGCAGTGCCGGCAGGGCCGTCCCGATCGGTTCGCGTACGGTCTCCTCGGCCAAGTCGTCGTACGGGGTCGGCTGTCGGCTCGGCGTTCACCACGACGAGCCGGGCCCCGTGCTCCACCGCGATGCCCGCCAGCGAGGCCGCGGGCTGCACCTGGAGCGTCGTACCCACGGCGATGAACACCTGGCTGGCCTTGGTGATCGCCATGGCGTCGGCGAGCACCTGAGGATCCAGGCGCTCGCCGAACATCACCGTCGCCGGCTTCAGGATCCCGCCGCAGACCGTGCACGGCGGGTCCGCCTCACCGGCCTCGACCCGGGCCAGCGCGTCCGCCATGGCCGACCGGGCGTGGCACCGGGTGCAGACCACCTCGTGCGCCGTGCCGTGGAGTTCGACGACCTTACGGGCGGACAGGCCCGCCCGCTGGTGCAGTCCGTCGATGTTCTGGGTGATCACCCGGACCGGGGTGCCCGACCGTTCGAGCGCGGCCACCGCGCGATGGGCGGTGTTCGGCTCGGCGCCCAACGCCGCGCCGGTGCGGCGCATCTGCCAGGAGCGGCGCCGGATCTCCGGATCGGACATGTAAAAGTCGTACGTGACGAGCTTCTCCGCCTCCGGGTCCTTCCGCCAGAGGCCCTGCGGCCCGCGGTAGTCGGGGATGCCGGAGTCCGTGGAGATGCCGGCGCCGCTGAGGATCGCGACGAGAGTCATGGCCCGAGCCTACGGACGGCTCCCGGCACCCGCGACGCTATTTCCGCAGGGGCACGGCTCAGGTCTCCTCCGTGTCCGGCGCCACCACGGATTCCTTCGTGCCGGCCGACAGCAGTCTCTCCGCGAGTGCGTGACACCGTCCCGCGAGCTCCGGAGGGTCGAGCACCTCGAAACCGTGTCCCAGCAGGAGCACCCGCATCAGCACGAAGTCGAGGTCGTCGGCGCCGCACAGGACCTCGCAGCGCTCCTTCTCCCGCGGTCGCACGACGGCCGCCGAGGCGGGGATCTGCGCACGCACCGTGCCGGCTGGGGCGTGCACGAGGAAGCGCGCCTGATGTGCGTAGACCCGGCTCGCCACACCCTCCTGCACATACGTCGCCGCGTCGGGCGCCGCGCGCGGGGCGAAGCGCCAGGTCCGTGCGGAGACCTCGGTCATCCGGTCGACGCGGAAGCTGCGCCAGTCGTCGCGGTCGAGGTCGTAGGCGAGGAGATACCAGCGGCGGTCGGAGGCGACCAGACGGTAGGGCTCGACCCGGCGCCGTCGCACCCCGCCGCTCCCTGAGGGGTAGCCGAAGCCCGCCTCGACCACGTCGCGGCAGGCTCCGGCCAGTGTCATCAGGGCCCCGGGGTCGACCGGCACCCGGCCTCCGTCGAAGAACTCCACCGAGCCGGAGAGCGCGCGCACCTCGTGCCGCAGCCGGGTGGGCAGCACCCGGTCGAGCTTGGTCAGGGCCCGGAGCGCGGCGTCCCCGGCGCCCCCGACCGCGCCACCCGCGCCGGCGAGCAAGGAGACGGCGGTGGCGATCGCCTCCTCGTCGTCGAGGAGCAGCGGCGGCAGGTCCTGCCCCGGGCCGAGCCGGTAGCCGCCGCCGACACCCAGGTCCGCGTGGACCGGATAGCCGAGCTTGCGGAGCCGCTCGACATCGCGGCGCACCGTGCGCGGTGTGACCCCGAGCCGGTCCGCGAGTTCGGGGCCGGTCCAGACGTGGCGCTGCTGGAGCAGCCCGAGCAGGGTGAGCACCCGCTCCGTCGTGCTCCGCTCGTCACCGCCCGCCACGCCCATACGGCTCACCCTGTCAGAGAAGGCGGACCGATCCTGTCCTCCAGGGGTGCCAGGGTGGTTCCATGGAGGCAGACGAAATGGACTGGAACCGGACATTGTGCGAGCAGTGGGAGTTCCACTGGAACCATCGGATCCGAGCCCGGCTGGAGGGCCTCACCGACGACGAGTACGTCTGGTCGCCGGTGCCGGAGGCCTGGAGCGTGCGGCCGCGCTCCACCTCGACGGCACCCGTACAGGCCGGTGCCGGGGGCTTCACGATCGACTTCGCCTTCCCGCAGCCCGACCCGGAGCCCTTCACCACGATCGCCTGGCGGCTCGGTCATGTCATCGTCGGCGTCCTCGCCGCACGGAACGCGGCACACTTCGGCGCGCCGGCGGCGTCGTACGAGAGCTGGGAGTACGCCGGGGACGCGGCCACCGCGCTCGACCAGCTCGGGACGCAGCTCGACGTCTGGCTTGCAGGGGTGCGGAGCCTCGGCGACGCCGGGCTCCGGGTCCCGGTCGGCGAGAAGGAGCCCTACCCCGAGGCGCCCATGGCCGACCTCGTGCTGCACATCCACCGTGAGCTGATCCACCACCTGTCCGAGGTCTGTCTGCTGCGCGACCTCTACCTCCACACGCATCACGCGACGAACGGAGCAACCCGATGAGCCACCACTTCCAGGTCACCTTCGACGCCCACGACCCGCGGGCGCTGTCGTCCTTCTGGCGCGACGTACTGCGCTACGTCCACCCCGGCCCGCCCGGGGTCGACCTGCCGGAGGGCGCCGACCCCCTGGCCGCGTGGGACGACTTCCTCGCGCGGATCGGCGTACCGGAGGAGCAGCGCAACTCGAGGTCGGCGATCGAGGACCCCGAGGGGCACGGCCCGCGCGTGTTCTTCCAGCAGGTCCCGGAGGGCAAGACCGCCAAGAACCGTGTCCACCTCGACGTCCGCGCCGCCCCCGGACTCCAGGGAGAGGAGCGGATGGCGGCGCTGGAGGCCGAGTGCGAACGGCTCGTCGCGCTGGGAGCGACGCGGGTACGCCGCGACGAGCCCGCTCCTCCGATGAGCGCCGGTTTCATCGTGATGACCGACCCCGAGGGCAACGAGTTCTGCCTGGACTGACGGTGCCGCAGGGCCCGTCACGTGGTTTCGGACAGCCATGGGCAGATCAGGGGTGGTCCGGATAGGGTCGGGGCGGCGCGACTGCCTGTTCGAAAGCAAAGGGATACAAGGTGACGGACGGAGCAGTGATGGAGACCCCCCACGTGCTCGTGGCGGCGGACAAGTTCAAGGGCTCGCTGACGGCCGTGGAGGTCGCGGAGCGGGTGACGGCCGGGCTGCGGCGCGCCGTGCCCGGGGTGCGGGTCGAGACCCTGCCCGTCGCGGACGGCGGCGACGGCACGGTCGCGGCGGCGGTGGCCGCCGGATTCGAGCGCCGCGAGGCGCGGGTGACCGGACCGCTGGGGGACCAGGTCACGGGGGCGTACGCGGTACGCGGCACCACCGCCGTGGTGGAGATGGCCGAGGCCTCGGGCCTCCAGCACCTCCCCGCGGGGGAGTTCGCCCCGCTCACGGCGACCACGTACGGCTCCGGGGAGCTGCTGGCGGCCGCGCTCGACGCGGGCGCCCGGACGATCGTGTTCGGCGTCGGCGGCAGCGCCACGACGGACGGCGGCGCGGGCATGCTCGCCGCGCTCGGAGCCCGCTTCCTGGACGGCGACGGCAAGCCCGTCGGCCCCGGTGGCGGCGCACTCGCCGAGCTGGCCGAGGCCGACCTGTCGGGGCTCGACCCCCGGCTCGCGGACATCGACCTGATCCTGGCCAGCGACGTCGACAACCCGCTGACCGGGCCGAAGGGCGCCCCCGAGGTCTACGGGCGGCAGAAGGGCGCCACCGAGGAAGACATCGCGGTCCTCGACGCGGCACTCGTGCACTACGCGTCAGTGCTGGGCCCCGAGACCGCCGAGCTGCCCGGAGCGGGCGCCGCCGGAGGCATCGGCTACGGCGCACTGGTCGCGCTGGGCGCGCGCTTCAGGCCCGGCATCGAGGTCATGCTCGACGTCCTGGGCTTCGCCCCCGCGCTGGCCCGCGCCACGCTCGTCGTCACCGGCGAGGGTTCGCTCGACGAGCAGACCCTGCACGGCAAGGCCCCGGCGGGCGTCGCCGCCGCGGCGCGTGCCGCGGGGGTGGAGGTCGTCGCCGTGTGCGGACGCCTCGCGCTGCCGCCGGAGGCCCTGGGCAAGGCGGGCATACGCCGGGCCTACGCCCTGACGGACCTGGAACCGGACCCCGCCGTCTGCATGGCACAGGCCGGGCCCCTGCTGGAACGCGCGGCCGAGGCGATCGGCCGCGACTTCCTGTCCTGACGTGTCGTCATGAGGGGGGCGCCGGGCGGCCGGCACCCCCCTCACGGCTGCGACGCCGTCAGCGTGTACGCGTCCAGCGCCAGCATCATCTCGATCAGCTCACGCGGCCGTGACAACGACCGGGAGGTCAGCCGCTCCAGCCGCCGCAAGCGGTTGAGCACGGTGTTGCGGTGGCAGTACAGCCGGCCGGCCGCCCGCCCAGCGGACCCCCCGCACTCCAGCCACGCCTCGAGCGTCCGCACCAGCAGTGCCCGGTCCGCCGGATCCAGCGCCAGCAACGGGCCGAAGACATCCGCGACCAGCCGGGCCGCCAGCTCCGGCTGGCTCACCACCAGCGCCGCGGGCAGCCGATCCTCCAGCCGGACGACCGCCGCAGCGCCGGGCGGGCAGGTCAGCAGCGCCGTCTCCGCCAGCCGGCGCGCGGTCCCCAGCCCCGCCAGGCCGTCGGCCACCGGACCCATTCCGCCGGGACCCGGACACCCCACCAGCAGGGCGGTGAGCACCCCCGGATCCCGGTCACCCAGAGCGATGACGACGGTCTCGCGGTCTCCTCGTCTCCGCAGGAAGCACCGCAGCCCCTCCGCCTCCAGCGCCACGCACGCCGGCCCGCCCTCACCCGCCCGCACCACCGCCACCGCGTAGCGGCCCCGCTCCGGCAGACCGAGACCGCTCGCCGCGCGCGCCGCCAGGCCGGGCTCCGAGCGACCCTCGAGCAGGGCGTCGAGCAGTGCCGGGCCCCGCTCGTCACCGCGCCGCCGCATGTCTTCGCTCCGTTCCGCAGCCATGGGTCTCTCGTCCGGATCATGCCGGGCTCGTGTGCTCCCCGATCCGGACGAAAGACCCGCCCCGCTCATGGCTGGTGAGAATGCCACCGGCCGCACCGGGGAGGATCGCGCATCACCTCCCTCTGTGCACCCGCACAACCGGGCCGTTCGAAGACTGGTCTCCCGCAGCGATTGCGCCCGGGACCGTGGACGCGCGCCCCGCCCGCTGCTGGTCTGTGGCACCACAACGACCAGTCGGAAGGAGGAGGACGCATGGCAACGCTCGAGATCCGCGAACTGTCCGTGGGCTACGGCCCGGTACGGGCACTGCGCGACGTCTCCGTCGACGTGCCGGCCGGCGCGATCACCGCTGTACTCGGTGGCAACGGCGCCGGCAAGACCACGCTGCTGCGGGCCGTATCGCGGACCCTCGGCTTCCACCGCGGCACGGGCACGGGCACCATCCGCTTCGACGGCCGCCCCCTGGACGGGCTCCGCCCCGCCCAGGTGGTGGCGGCGGGAGTGATCCAGGTACCGGAGGGGCGGCAGGTGTTCGCCCGGATGACGGTGGCGGACAATCTGCGGGCGGGTGCCCTCGGAGCACGCGGCGGGCGGAAAGCGGCGGCCACCGCCCTCCAGCGCGTACACGAACTGTTCCCCGTGCTCGCCGACCGCGCGCACCAGCGGGCGGGTCTGCTCTCCGGCGGTGAGCAGCAGATGCTGGCGATGGGCCGGGCCCTGATGGCCGCGCCCCGCCTGCTGCTGCTCGACGAGCCGTCCCTCGGGCTCGCCCCGCTGATGGCTGCCAGGATCGCCGAGACGATCCAGGAGATCAACGCGGGCGGCACCTCCGTCATGCTCGTCGAGCAGAACGCGGCCATCGCGCTGCGGCTCGCCTCCACGGCGTACGTCCTCGATGTCGGCGAGGTGGCGCTCGACGGCCCGGCCGACGAACTCGCCGCCTCCGACGAGGTGCGCCGGCGCTATCTAGGGGTCGTCGACGAGACGGCCGCCGAGGACGCCGCCCAGGCGGAAGGCGTCACCCGCACCCTGAGCAGGTGGTCCGCGTGACGACCGCTCCGGCCCCTCTCGCCGTGCGCGACGTGACCGTGCGCTTCGCCGGACTCACCGCCCTCGACGCGGTGTCCTTCACCGTCGAACCGGGCAGTGTGCACGCCGTCATCGGACCCAACGGCGCGGGAAAGTCCACCACGTTCAACGTGCTCTCCGGCGTCTACCGCGCCACCTCGGGCAGCGTGCACCTCGGTTCCACCGAACTCACCGGTCTCGCCCCGCACAGGATCGCCGACCTCGGCGTCGCCCGCACCTTCCAGAACCTGGCCCTGCCGCCGCACGCCACCGTCGCCGAAAGCCTCATGCTCGGCCGGCACCGGCTCACCCGCGCCGGGTTCGTGGCCTCCGGACTGAGGCTGCCCTCCGCGACCCGCGAGGCCCAGCGCAATCTCGAACGGGTGCGGGAGATAGCCGAGTTCATCGGCCTGGACAAGGAACTCGACTTCCCCGCCGCCGCCCTCCCGTACGGGAAGCAGAAGCTCGTCGAGCTCGGCCGCGCCCTGTGCATGGAGCCCGAGGTCCTGCTCCTGGACGAGCCCATCGCGGGCATGACCGCCGACGAGCGCCGCCGCACCGCGGCCGTCGTCGCCGGTGTGCGCGACAGCCTCGGCATCTCGATCGTCATGGTCGAACACGACATGGGGGTGGTGATGCGGCTCGCGGACGCCGTGACCGTACTCGACTTCGGACGCAGGATCGCGGGTGGCACGCCCGCCGAGGTGCAGAACGACCCGGCCGTCGTGCAGGCCTACCTGGGGGCACAGGAATGACCACCTTCATCGAACTCCTCCTCGGCGGGCTCTCCATAGGGTCGGTCTACGCACTGATCGCCCTGGGCTTCGTCGTCATCTTCAAGGCGACCGAGGTCGTCAACTTCGCCCACGCCTCGCTGCTGCTGGCGGGCGGTTACGTCACCGCCGTACTCCACGACGACATCGGCTTCTGGCCGGCCCTCGGCGTCGGCATCGCGGGCGCGGCGGTCGTCGGCTCGGCGGTCGAGTTCTTCGTCATGCGCCGCTACCGGGGGAGCGACCAGAGCGTCCTGGCCATCGTCACCATCGGCGTCGACATCCTCCTCACCACCGAACTCGTCCGGCGCATGGGGACGGACGTGATGTCGCTGGGCGACCCGTGGGGCGACGACGTCGTCACCATCGGGGGCGTCACCCTCGCCGAGACCCGCATCGCGGCGTTCCTCGTCGCTGGGCTGCTCATCACGGTGTTCCTGCTCGCCTTCCGCTTCACCTCGTGGGGCGTCTCCATGCGGGCCGCCGCCGAGAACCCCCAGACCGCCGCGCTGATGGGCATCCGCCTCGTCCGGGTGTCCCTCTCCGCCTGGGCGGTCGCGGGAGCACTCGCCGCGGTCGCCGCGCTCTTCCTCACGGTGTTCCCGACCCCCGGCCTGGAAAGGGCCACCTCACTCGCCGCCCTCAAGGCGTTCCCCGCCGCGATCCTCGGCGGACTCGACTCGACGACCGGGGCACTCGTCGGAGGTCTCGTCGTCGGAGTCACCGAGTCACTCGCCACGGGCTACCAGAGCGACCTCTCCTTCCTGGGACGCGGCATCGGTGATCTCGCGCCCTACCTGGTGATGGTGGTCGTCCTGCTCGTCCGGCCGGCGGGACTCTTCGGTACGAAGGAGCTCTCCCGTGTCTGAAGCCGTCAAGGACGTCACGGGGGCCGCACCCGCCGCCGGGGCGTCGTTCACCGACCGGCTGCGCCGGCCCGCCCCGTACCTCTGGCTCGCCGGCTCGGCGCTGCTCCTCCTGTTCCCGTTCTACCTGGACAGGTTCTGGCTCCAGGCCGGACTGTTCGCCATGGCCGCCGCGATCGGGGCGATCGGGCTCAACCTGCTCACCGGCTCCACCGGCCAGCTCTCCATGGGGCACGCCTTCTTCCTCGCCGTGGGCGCGTACGGCTACTGCATCCTGGGGGGCGAGAGCAGCACGGAGAACGGGCACGCCCTCACCGGCCTAGGCCTGCCCACCTGGCTCGCGGCCGTCCTGGCCGTGCTCCTGGCGGGAGCGGCCGGTGGGCTCTTCAGCCCCATCGCGGGACGGCTGAGCGGCGCCTATCTCGGTATAGCCACGCTCGCACTGATCTTCATCGGCCAGCACGTGCTGTTCAACGCGGGCTCGCTCACCGGTGGCTTCAACGGCCGCCCGGTGCCGCCCCTCTCGCTCTTCGGGTTCACCTTCGACGATGCCGAAGTGGTCGTCGCCGCAGTGCCCTTCCAGTCGTCCGAGAAGCTCTGGTACCTGGGGCTGGCCGCCCTGCTGGCGAGCGGGCTCTTCGCCCGCGGGGTGCTGCGCGGCAGGCCCGGCCGGGCACTCAACGCCATCCGGGACCACCGGATCGCCGCAGGCGTGATGGGGGTGCCGGTCGCCCGGTACCGGGCCGGTGTCTTCGTCCTGTCCTCGATGTACGCGGGCCTCGCGGGCGTCCTGCTCGCACTGGTCTTCCAGCGGACCGTGCCCGAGTACTTCGGCATGATCCTGTCCCTCGAATACCTCGCCATGATCGTCATCGGCGGGCTGGGCAGCGTCGCGGGAGCCGTCGTCGGCGCCGCGTTCGTGTCGCTGCTCCCGCAGGTGCTCACCCACTACAGCGACTCCCTCCCCCTGGTGTCCGCCCCTGGTACGGGCGGAATCGCACCGGGCGAGGCGTCCCGCTATCTGTACGGCGCCGCGGTCGTCGCGGTCGTCCTGTTCCTGCCCGGCGGCATTGCGCGTCTGAAGAATCCAGGGGAGAAGAAGAAATGAAGCTACGTGTTGTCGGAGCCGTTGTCGCGGCTCTCACCCTCACCCTCGTGGGATGCAGCGAGAAGGCGAAGTCGTCCGAGGACGGCGCCGCGGACAAGAACGGTGTGAAGACCGGGGAGGGCGTCACCGACTCGAAGATCACCCTCGGTGCCCTGACCGACATGACCGGGGTGTACGCCTCGCTGGGCAAGAGCGTCACCCAGGCCCAGCAGCTCTGGGTGGAGGAGACCAACAAGGCCGGCGGCATCTGCGACCGGCAGATCGAACTGACCGTCCGTGACCATGGATACGACCCGCAGAAGGCGATCGGCGCCTACACCGAGCTCGAGCCGGAGGTGCTGGGCTTCACCCAGTTCATCGGCTCCCCGTTCGTCTCCGCCGTCGAGTCGCGCATCGACGGCCAGGACAAGGGCATCGTCCTGCCCCAGGCCTGGTCCGCGAACCTGGTCGGATCCAAGTACGTCCGCGTCATCGGCGCCACGTACGACGTCGAGACGATCAACCTGATCGACTTCCTGCTCGAAGAGAAGCGCATCGCGAAGGGCGACAAGATCGGCCATGTGTACTTCGAGGGCGACTACGGCGAGAACGCCCTGGCCGGATCGAAGCACGCTGCCCAGGAAGCCGGCCTCACCGTCGTCGAGCAGAAGATCAAGCCGACCGACAACGACATGACCGCCCAGGTCTCCGCGCTCAAGCAGGCCGGCGTGAAGGCGGTCGTCGTGAGCGCGGGCCCGCGTCAGGCGGCCTCCCTGGTCGGTGTCGCCGCGGCCACGGGCTTCGACGTCCCGGTCGTCGGCAACAACTCGGCGTACGCCCCGCAGCTCCTGGCGACCCAGGCGGGTGCCGCCCTGCAGAAGGACTACTACATCGGCTCCTCCACCCTGCCCATCGGTGACGCGGCGGCAGGCCCGACGAAGCTCGCCAAGGCCTACGGGACCAAGTACCCGAAGGACGGCCTCGACAACGGCGTCATCGCCGGATACAACGCGGCGACCGTCTTCGGCGAGGCGCTGAAGAAGGCCTGCGAGTCGAAGGACCTGACCCGTGAGGGTGTCGACAAGGCGCTGCTCACCATCAAGGACTTCGGCGCCGACTTCGGGATCTCGCACGACTTCACCGACCCGTCGGCTCCCTCCACCCGGGAGACCGTCGTCATGAAGCCGGACGCCAAGACCCCGGGCGGCCTCAAGGTGGTCCGTCCGGCTGAGGTGGCCCCGGCCGCCGAGTCCTTCACGCTCAAGCCCTGACCCTCCCCGCACAGTGACGGGCCCGGCCGCGATGGCCGGGCCCGTCGGTGTGCGGCCAGTGGGTGTGCGGCCAGTGGGTGTGCGGTCAGTGGGTGTAGGCCTCCACCTCCGACAGCTGACCCGCCGGCCAGCCGGTGTTCGCGGTGAACGTCAGCCGCAGATGGCGGACCGGTGTCCCGTCGAGCGGCACCGTCACGGTGTTACCGCTCGACGGGGTGAAGGTGTAGCCCGCGGGCGCCTTGAGCGTGCTGTAGGCGGAGTTGTCGGTGCTGCCCGAGACACCGACCGTCTGTGTGCGTGCCGCCCAGGCGGCGGCCGGAGGAAGCTTCAGCACCAGCCGCTTCACGGCCTTCGCGGCACCGAGGTCCACGGTGACGGACTGCGGGAAGGCGTTGTTACGGCTCTCCCAGTAGGTGTCCGCGTTGCCGTCCACCACGTTGGCCGCGCCGTAGACGTCGGCGTGACCGGTCTCGGTGACCGTGCGTCCCCGGGCGAGGTTGCCCGTCTCCTCGGGCGGATCCGTCGGGTCCGTGGGATCGGTCGGGTCGGTGGGGCCGCCGCCCCCGGGGACTCCGCCGTTGGTCCACACCGGGTCCGGCCAGACACCGGTGCAGGCGGGCGGATTCGCGTACCATCCCGAGTTGCCGGCGCCCTGGGTGATCTGGAAACCGCTGCCGACACAGTTGTGGATCGGGTTGGACTGGGCGATGTGCGTGGCGACGACCTTGTTGAACGAGGCCGTGCCCGGAGCCTGGATCTGCAGCGCGTACGTACCCGCGCCGTCGATCTTGATGTTGTCGAAGTGCAGTCCGTTGCTCGCGCCCTCGATCAGGTGGATCGCGGCGTAGGAGCTGTCCAGGATCTCGCTGTCGGTGATGTTGATGGTGGCGCCGCTGATCGGCTCGTTGAGCCCGCTGAACCAGATCGCGCCGACCCCGAAGCGCCAGTTGTAGTCGTTGTTCCCGGTCCGGATCAGGGTGTTGCGGGCAGCCGTGTGCGTGCCCGAGACAGCCGTCCCCTGGCCGGAGTTGACGCCCGGATAGCGGTTGGCGATGTGCAGGCCGCCGCCGTTGGTGACCGTGTCCGACATGACGTTGTCGGAGATCGTGATGTCCCTGCCGCCGTAGGTGACGATGTTGTTGGCGAGGATCGGCAGGATCACCGTGTTGAACGTGAACTTGTTCTTCACGTTCGGGACGTTCTCCGCCCACATGGCCAGCCCGTCGTCCCCGGTGTTGCGGACGAACGTGTTGGTCACCGTGGAGTTCGTGACGCCGTAGTGGAAGTTCACACCGTCGGCGGTCTGGTCCAGGATCCGGCTGTTCCTGATGGTGAAGTCGTCCATCGGGCCGTCCATCCAGGCACCGCACTTGGTGTGCTGCATCCAGACGTTGTCGACGACCGAGTGGGACATGGCCCCGCCGATGGCGTTGACCTGGTCGTTGTCCACCCGTTCACGGATGTCGCCGATGATGGCGAAGTCCTTGAGGGTGACATCGCTGCTGCCGCCCTGGGCCGCGTACTTGCCGTAGACCCCGACCGCCTTGCTGCGGTCGGTGGGATGACGCCCCGTCAGAACGCTGTACCAGGGCCCGGCGCCGCGCAGGGTCACCCTGTCGACGACGATGTGGTCCTGGACCTTGAAGGTGCCCTGCGGGATGTACACCTCCTTGCCCTGGGTGCGGCCGGCGTCCACCGCGGCCTGGATCTTCGTGGTGGAGTCGGCGGCACCCGTCGGGTCCGCGCCGAAGTCGCTCACCACGTCCAGCGCCCCGGACGGCCTGCCGACGGGGGCGCCCACCTGCTCGAAGTCCGCCAGGTCGATGGTGAACGACGGTGAGGCGGCGGTCGAGGTGACCTGCAGCCTGACCTTCGTACCGGCGGCCAGGGTGGACCCGAACATGGTCCGGGTCTCGTCGTAGAAGTGATGCGGATTGCTGTCACCAGGGCTGTTGTTGAAGGGGTAACCCCCGTAGTACCAGCCGTACTTCGACGTCACCGGCACGCTCTTGAGCGAGGTGCCGCCCACCCGCAGGTCGAGAGAGGCGTCCCGGCCCGTCCCGGCCGCGTTGTCCGGCAGCGAGTAGCGGAACGTCATGGCGTTCGCGGGGGCGGTGAGCGTGAACTCGACGTACTCACCCGCGGAGTCGAGGGTCACTGCCTGCCGACCGGACGCTTCGGAGGGCAGGGCGCCGTAGAGACGGTCGGGGCCGATCAGGGTGCCGTTGGTGGCGGCGTACTCGGCTTCCTGTTCCTTGAACGGGACGGTGGCGCCCCGGCCGGATATGCCGACCGGGGAGGGCGCGGGGACCGCGGCGGCCTGAGCGGCCGGAGCGCCGGCCAGGACCACCGCCGCCGCGGTGCCGACGGCGGTGAGGGCCAGGGAGAGGGAGGCGGACACGGAGCGTCTGAACAGACGGTGTCTGGGTGGTGGGGTCACGTGTGGGTCGTCCTTGCGGCTCGTGGGGGCTCTTCGGACGCCCCACAGGCTAGGAGCACCGATGTAGGAAAGTCCACGCTGCTGCGCAAAAAAATGTCTCCTCAGCTCAAAATCAGGACTCCGCACCGTGAAAACCGACCTCTCCGACTCGGGTGGCCACCGGGCAGGGTGATTCGATGAGCCTTGAATAATTCCTTCTGGTAGGTTTTTTTTCAGGATCAGGGTCGGCCGAGGGGGGAGATCATGGGTGTGGGGATTTGCGGGTCGGGGGAGTGCGGCGGGAGCTACCTCGTCTTCTCCGACGTGGACGAGACCCTGGTGGGGCTGAAGACGATGTTCGACTTCCTCCGCTTCGTCTCGGTGCCGTGGTACGAGCAGGTGGCCGGCGGGATACGCGCCCTGAGCGCGGCAGGGATACCGCGGTCGGAGGTGAACCGCGCGTTCTACCGGCTGTGGGCGGGCCGGAGCGTGGAGGAGACCGAAAGGCTGGGCACGGAGTGGTATGCGCTGCGGTCCGCCGGAGCGGACTTCTTCCTGCCCGGCACCCGGGCCGAACTCGCGCGCCACCGTGCGGCCGGAGCCGGTGTCGTCCTCGTCTCCGGATCGTTCCCGCCGTGCGTCGCGCCGATCGCCGCCGAGGTCGGCGCGGCGCACGTCCTGTGCACCGAACTCCTCGTCGAGAACGGGAAGTACACGGGTGAGATCCGGGAAGCGGTCATCGGTGAGGGGAAGCGGTCCGCGGTGCGCAGGACCCTGCGACTCCACCCCGGCATCGACGCCCGCGACTGCTGTGCCTACGGGGACCACGTCTCCGACATCCCGATGCTCGACTGTGTGGGCCGGCCGTACGCGGTCGGTGACGATCCGGGGCTCGCGGGCTACCCGCGGTCGCCCGGGGCCCGGTACACGGCGGATCCGTCAGCGGCCGCTCACCGGGCGGGCGGCAAGGAGGTCCGCGATGTGGGCGACGATCGCGCGCCGGTGTCGGTGCAGGAAGAAGTGCCCACCGGGGTACAGGCGTTGATGGAAGTCCGCTGATGTCAGAGTGCTCCATCCGCCGACTGCGGCGGGGTCGGCCAGGGGGTCCCCGCTGCCTCCCAGAGCCAGGATCGGACAGTCGAGCACGGTGGGGCGGGCCCGGTCGGTGAAGGCGGACGTCAGTCTCAGGTCGGCGCGCACCGCGGGCAGCCACAGAGGTCTCAGCGCCCGGTGGCGAAGGAGTTCGGGCGGCGTGCCGCCGAGCATCTCGAGGCGCTCCAGCAGTTCCTCGTCCGAACAGGCGGGCGCAGCCGTACGGCCACCCGTCCCCACCGGTCCGCTGCCGGACACCACCAGGAGCCGCGGCAGCGCACGTCCCGCCGCCCGCAGACGCCGGGTGGTCTCGTAGGCGAGACAGGCTCCCATGCTGTGGCCGAGCAGCGCGAAGGGCTCGTCGGAAGGCCGTCGGGCGAGATGGTCGAGGACCCCGTCCGCCAGCTCCGTCATCGTCTCCGCAAGGGGCTCGTCGCGACGGCCGCCACGGCCCGGGAGCTCCAGGGGGACGAAACACGGACCTGCCCCCGTCGTGGACGGCAGCCACTCACGGTAGGCCTCGGCACTCCCTCCCGCGTGCGGCAGACAGTAGACGCGGATCCGGTCCTGCGGGCCCGGTGTCACGGTCCTGCCTGTACCGGGTGAAGGGCGGGTAGGGCGGTCGGGAGACGGCGGACCCTCGTGCGGGAGGCGCCGGCCCTGCTCGGGGCGCGGTGGATGGCGCCCGACACGGCGGACAGCGGCAGGCAACTGCCCCCACCCCGTAGCGCGATGATCTCGGCGGCGACGGAGACCGCGGTCTCCTCCGGCGTGCGGGCGCCGAGGTCGAGGCCGATCGGCGAGCGCAGCCGCGCCAGTTCGGCGGGGCCGAGCCCGGCTGCGCGCAGCCGGGCCAGCCGGTCCGCGTGGGTGCGGCGCGACCCCATGGCTCCCACGTAGCCGAGCGGCAGCCGCAGGGCCCTGAGCAGCAGAGGGACGTCGAACTTCGCGTCGTGGGTGAGTACGCACAGCGCGGTGCGGCCGTCCAGCGCGGACGACTGCGCGTCCAGATAGCGGTGGGGCCAGTCCACGACGACCTCGTGCGCGTCGGGGAAGCGGGCGGTGGTGGCGAACACCGGGCGGGCGTCGCAGACCGTCACGTGATAGCCGAGAAAGCGGCCGGCGCTCACCACCGCCGCGGCGAAGTCGACAGCGCCGAAGACCAGCATGCGTGGTGGCGGCGCCCACGTCTCCACCAGCACCGTGACCGTCCCCGGTACGTCCCCGGGGCACGGGCGGCCGTCCGGGGCGAGAGTGAGCACGCCCGTGCGGCCCGCTTCGAGCAGGGCGCGCGCCTCGGCCTCCACGGCGTGTCCGAGGGCGGTGTGCCGCGACGGGAACCCGGTGTGACGGCCCTCGGGTGTGACGACGAGCCCGAGTCCGAGCAGGCTGTCAGGACCGTCGGCCACCCGTGCCAGCGCCACCGGGAGCCCGGCCGCGATCCGGGCCAGCACGGTGGAGAGGAGCGGAGTGATGCCCCCGGTGTCCGCAGCCGGCCCGGCGTGGCCGACCGGCTGGACCAGGATCTCCAGCTCCCCGCCGCAGGTCAGCCCCACGGCGAAGGCATCGGTGTCGCTGTACCCGAACCGTTCACGCAGAGGCCGCCCCTCCGCGAGGGCCCGCAGGCACAGTTCGTACACCGACGCCTCCACGCAGCCGCCCGAGACGCTGCCGACGGCGCTGCCGTCCTGGCGGACGGCCAGTGCCGCGCCCGGCCCGCGGGGGGCGCTGCCCGACACCCGCGTGACGGTGGCGACGGCGTACGGCTCGCCGGCCGCGTGCCAGGACCGCAGCTGTTCGGCTATGTCGCGCATGTCAGGACTTTCTCCTTCTGGGAGTGCGGGAGCAGCAGTGCTCCGTACGGTGCGCCCTGCTCCTGCTCACGCAGCCACTCCAGGGCGAGCGACCTGGCCGTCACCGGACTCCCGGCGGCGCCGCGCCAGGCCACGGCGGCTACGTGGCCCGGGTCGCAGGGCAGGTCACGTACGGCCCAGCCCTCGGGGTGCCGTGCGGGTTCGGTGCCCAGGTAGTCGGCGCTCAGGCCGCGGCTGAGTCCTGTCCCGATGCCCTTCAGATAGGCCTCCTTACGGGTCCAGAGGCGCCCGAAGGCGTGTCTTCGCGCGGTGTCGTCGAGAGCGGCCAGTTCCGTGTACTCGTCGGGGTGCAGCGCCGGGGCGCAGATCTGCACCGTCTCCGCGCCGGGCAGCTGTTCGACGTCCACACCGATGGGCATGGACGAGAGCCCCAGCAGCACCAGACCGCTGCCGTGGGACAGGGAGAAGTGGGTCGGCGCCCCGCCGGCGCGCCCCGCCTGGTCCGGATGCACTGCCGGTCTGCCGTGCGGTTCACCGCAACCGGGGCACGGCTCGCGTACGAAGACGATCTCCGCGGCGGGCAGGCCGAGCCGGTGGCCGAGCAGCCGGCGCAGAGCGATGTGCGCCAGCGCGTACAGCCGGCCGCCCGCGGAGCGGCGGCAGGTCCCGGCCCGTTCGCGCTCGGCGTCGTCGAGCACCGTGCGGTCGAAGTCGTCGTCGGCCGTGCCGGTGGAGGGCTGGCGGACCAGCCAGAGCTCCGTCCCGCCCGCGGCCCGGCCGGGCGCGCTCACGCCGCGGCCTGCTCGTAACGCGCGGTCACGTGGTCGATCAGGTCGTCGACGACGGCAGCGGTGAGCACGACATGGAGGCTGACGGGGACGCCGAGCTCCGCTTCCAGGCGGCGTTGGAGCTCCAGGGCGGCCATCGATCCGACGCCCAGCTGCCGCAGGCCCGCCCGCCCGTCGCTCAGTCCGCCGGGCGGCACACCGAGAGTACGTCCCAGCGCGCGGCGCACATGACCGGCGAGGTCCTCGCGAACAGGAGAGGTGGGAGGGACAGGAGGGGCAGGAGAGGCAGGGCGGGAGGGGTCGAGGCGGGGCATGAAGCTCTCTCTTTCTGTGCCGGGCCAGGAGGCCAGGAGGCCAGGAGGCCGGGAAACGGGGTCAGCGGCGGGCGAGCAGCAGGTCCAGCACCCTCGGCGGGTGCAGCGGCAGCCTCCCGACGTCGCCCGTGAGCTGGAGGGCGTCACGCACGGCGTTGGCGACGGCGGCGCCCACGCCGGCGGTGCCGCCCTCGCCGGCACCGCGCACGCCCAGCGGATTGCCGGGTGCCGGTGAGTCCTCGTACAACTCGACCTGGATGTCAGGCACATCGGCCGCGCGGGGCCACAGGTAGTCGCGGAAGGTGAGGGAGAGCGGTCTGCCGAGTTCGTCGTAGCGGAATTCCTCGAAGAGCGCCCCACCGATCCCCTGCGCGACGCCACCGACGAGCTGGCCGTGGACGGACCGCGGGTGGACGGCGCGGCCGATCTCGTAACTGACCGCGTAACGCAGCAGGGTGACCTTTCCGGTACGGGGATCGACCTCGGCCTGCGTGTAGTGGGCGCCGTACGGATAGGTCATCCCGTCGGCGACGTACGTGCCACGCCCGATGAGGCCCGGCTCCTCCCCGGTGCGGATGAACCGCGGGGTGAAGCAGGCGGCGGCGACGGCCGCCAGCGGCACCCTCCGCTCCGGGGCGTCGGCCACGACCACCTCGCCCCCGGCCATGACCAGTCGGGACGTGTCCGTCTCCAGGAGCACGGCCGCTACCCGTCTGGCCTTGGCGACCACCGCCTCCGCGGCCAGTTTCACCGCCGTTCCGCCGACCACGGTGGAACGGCTGGCGAAGCTGCCCGCGCCGTCCGGCAGGATGTCCGTGTCGGAGAGGACGACCTTCACGGTCCCGGCGGGAACATCCAGCTCCTCCGCCGTGATCTGGGCCATCACCGTCTCGATGCCCTGCCCCGATCCGGCCCCGCCCATCGACACGCGCACCGCGCCGCCCACGCCGATGTCCACCACGGCGCTGTCGTGGCCGAGCCCCGCCTTCTCCAGCAGGACCGCGCATCCGGTGCCCACCAGCCGGCCCGCCGCCCGAGCCGCACGGGCCTCGGCGCGCCAGTCCTCGTATCCCACGGCCGTCCGGGACTTGTCGAAGTGCTCCAGGTGGTCCTTGCCGTCCAGCAGCATCGGGGCTCCGAAGACCTGCATCGGCCGGCGGTGCGGAAGCTCCGTGGCGTCGAGCAGATTGCGGCGCCGCAGCTCGACCGGGTCGATGCCCAGGCGTGTGGCGGCCAGATCCATGGCGTGCTCGCGTACGAAGTTGTTCTGGAAGCGGCCGGGGGCACGGTACGTACCGATCGGCGTCTTGTTCGTCATGACGATGTGGACGTCACTGCTGCACGCGGCGAGCCGGTAGGGACCGCAGATCATGGCCGAGGTGAGGGCCGCGACCACCGCGCCGTGCGTGCGGATGTAGGCACCGCTGTCCAGCCACGCCTCGTCACGCAGCCCCAGCAGCGTCCCTTCGTCGTCGAAGGCAAGCTCGATGCGGTGGTGCTGCTCGCGGGCGTGGTTCGCCGCCAGGAAGTGTTCCTCGCGGTCCTCGGACCACTTGACCGGGCGGCCGGTCAGCCGGCACAGGAACGGAACGAGGAGGTCCTCCGGATAGAACTCGCCGCGGATCCCGAAACTCCCGCCGGCGTCGGACTCCAGCATGTGGATGCTGTGTTCGGGCAGGCCGAGCAGTGTGGTGAGCACCCTGCGGTTGAAGTAGGGAACCTTCGTCGCTCCCCAGATCGTCATGCGCTCCGCGCGCTCGTCCCACTCGGCGACCAGCCCCCGGGGCTCCAGCGGGGTGCCGCTGTGGCGGCCCGTACCGAGCTCGGCGGTCACCACGTGCGGGGCGGTGCGGAAGACCTCCTCCACGTCCCCGTACGCGAAACGCACCACGCCCACTTCGGCGTCGGCGCCGCCCAGGCTCTCCGGCCGCCCTCCGGCGGCGCCCCGGGCGTCCAGCGCGACAGGCAGCTCCTCCAGTTCCATGGTCACCAGGTCGGCGGCGTCCTCCGCCACATAGGGGTCGTCGGCCAGGACGACCGCGACCGGTTCGCCCACGTAACGGACGAACCCGGTGGCCAGCGGGGACTGCAGGTAGGGCGTGAAGTCGAGCCCCGGGTGCGGCTGGCGTACCGGGATGCGCAGGTCACCCGGCAGGTCCGCGACGGTGTACACACCGGTGACACCGGGCAGCCGCTGAGCCTCCCGGGTGTCCACACCGATGAGCCGGGCGTGTGCGGACGGCGAGCGGACCACACGCATCCACAGTTGGCCGGGACGCGTCACGTCGTCGTGGAAACGCCCCCGGCCGGTCAGCAGACGCTGGTCCTCCAGCCGGGTCACGGACAGACCTATGGCGCTCATGAGGTCTCCTCGGGGGAGTCGGCCAGGGCGGCCAGGGCGTCGACGATGGAGCCATATCCCGTGCAGCGGCACAGGTTGGCGCTGACGCACTCCCTGATCCGCGCGCGGTCCGCGGCGGGTTCCGCGCGCAGCAGACCGGTGCCGAGCATCAGGAAACCGGGGGTGCAGAAGCCGCACTGGAGGGCGCCGTGCTCGCTGAAGGACGTCTGCAGCTCGCCCAGTTTTCCGTCGGGGGCCAGCGATTCGACGGTTTCGACGACGGCGCCGTCCGCCTGTGCGGCGAGCATGAGGCACGACCGCACGGGGGCGTCGTCCACCAGGACGGTGCAGCTTCCGCACTCACCCTGGTCGCAGCCGACGGTGGTGCCGGTCAGACCCAGCTTCCGGCGCAGGGCGTCGGCGAGGCCGCGCCAGGGTTCGACCGAGATGGTCCGCTGCTCTCCGTTGACCGTGAGACGCACGGAGCGTTCCGCGGTGCCTGTGGGGGAGTCCATCGCCTGCCTGCTTTCTCTGGAACGTCGGGTGGGAGATCGGGAATGACGGGCTTTCAGGAGTCGGCCGGTACGGCGGCCCGGGCGCGGGAGACCGACCGCTCGAAGGCCTGCAGGAGCATCGCCTCGGCCGCGCGGCGGCGGTAGGAGGATTCCGCGAGCTCGTCGGACGGAGGGTCGGGCAGCTCTGCGACCGCTTCCCCGACCCTGTCCTGCCAGCCCCCGTCCGGCCGCGTGCCGCACAGGGCACGCTCCAGCGCCGGCAGCCGCACCGGGCGGTCGGCGGTGCCGGCCAGGGCGGCCCTGACCGAAACGGCGAGACCGTCGGGACCGAGGCGGACCGCGGCGCCGGCGGCCACCAGGGGCAGTCCGCCCTCCTGGAAGGCCGTCTCGGAGAGAGCGGCAGCGGGCTCCGGCCGGGGCAGGAGTACGTCGGTCAGCAGTTCGTCTTGGGCGAGGACGGTGCGCCCGCCACCCGCGAACAGGTCCTGTACAGGGAGCGATCGCGCCCCGTAGGCCCCGCGTACGGTGACCACCGCGTCCATGAGGACGGCGAGAAGACACCACTCCGCCCGCGGGTCCGCGTGCGCCAGACTGCCGACCAGGGTCCCCCGGGTCCGCACCGGCGGATGCCCGATGAGCCGCGCGGTCTCCGGCACCACCGCGAAGCCGGGCGGCAACCGCTCGGCAGTCTCCAGGTCGTGGTGGGTGGCGAGGGCGCCGATCCGCAGGCCTTCGCCCTCCCCGCCGAAATGCCGCAGCCCGGGCAGCCGGCCGATGTCCACGACGGCCCCGGGCCGCACGGCGCGGCGGTTCAGCTGGGGGATGAGGCTCTGCCCACCCGCGAGCACCCGCGCCGTGCCCCCGAAGGAGCCGAGCAGCGCGATCGCCTCGCCGACGGAAGTGGGCTGGTGATAGGCGAACCGGACCGGCTTCATGATCTCTCCTGAGCGGGGTGGGACGGGTACGGAGGGGAGGGGCGTACGGTGGCGGCCCGCCGGAGTACGGGGGCCGCCGACCGACTCAGGGCTGGGCGACGGGCGGCACCCGCAGGGACTCGTGTCCCAACTGCCGCATCAGGTCGACGATGTCGAAGTGGGCCGAACGCTCGACCACCTTCTCGCCGTCGAACCGGTCGATACCGATGGCGGTGAAGGTGACCCGCTTGCCGCTCGGCGGCAGTCCCCGGAACGGGCCCAGCTGGGTGCCGATGCACTCCACGCGGGTCACCACCAGGTCACCTTCCGCGGTCTGCTCCTGGACGAGGTCGCTGATGTCCGGGAAGGCGGTACGGAAGGCACGCACCCACGTACGGACGCCCTCCGGGCCGCGCAGGTCGAACTGCGGCCAGTAGAAGTCCTCGGCGAAGATCTCGTCGGCCAGTTCCAGACGGTTGTTGGTGATGATCTCCTCGAACAGCAGCGCGATACGCCGCTTGCGGTCCGCGAGGACGGACGGGGCTGTCCCGGTCATGGTGAGGCTCCTTCGGGGATACGGGCAGGGGGCCGGGCGGGCCGGCCCCCTCGGAGGGCTGGTTCAGCGAGCGGCGGCCGGGGCGGTGGCCACGGGCTTGGGAGGACGCGGCAGCCGGGTGCTCATCAGGCAGGCGAGCAGGACCAGTGCCAGGTCGATGGCGGCGACCCAGGTGAGGGCGTCGCCGTAGGCGGAGACACTGTGCCGGGTGCCGACCGCGGCGAAGAACACGGTGCCCAGTACGGCGACACCCGCGGCGCTGGCGAACTGCTGCGACGTGGTCAGCACTCCCGCGGCCGCCCCCGCCTGTGCCGGACGGGCACCCGCCAGCACGGCCCCGGTCACGGCCGGTACCGCCAGTCCGTTGCCGAGACCGATGAGGATCATCGGGGCAACCAGGCGCAGCGCGGTCGTGGCGTCCCCGGAGAGCTGGACGTCGATGACGAGCGCCAGCATGCCGACCGCGGCCACGGCCGTGCCGATGGTGATCAGCCTGGCGCCCTGCCGGGCGGCGATGCGCGGGGAGAGGATCGAGGCGATGGCGAACGCCAGGCCCAGCGGCGTGAACATGATGCCGGCCTTCAGAGGGCTGAGCCCGAGACCGGTCTGGAAGACCAGGGTCAGGGCGAACATGAAGCTGAAGAAGGCGCAGAAGGCTCCGAAGCACACGACGAGGCCCTGCACGAACACCTTGTTGCGCAGCAGGAGGGTGTCGAGCATCGGCTGCCCTCCGCGGCGCAGCAGGGTGTTCTCCCACTTCAGGGTCAGCGCCATCAGGGGCACCGACGCCACGAGGCAGATCCAGGCCCAGACCGGCCAGCCCTCGCTGCGGCCGATCACGAGGGGGAGCAGGAAGAGGGCCAGCGAGACCGAGATCCCGAGGGCACCCAGCGGGTCGAGCCTGACGCCGGCGCCCGGCGCCCGACGGGGCAGCAGACGCAGCGCGAAGCCGACGGCGGCCAGCCCGATCGGCACGTTGACCAGGAAGATCACGCGCCAGCCGAGGCCGAGCACGTCCACCTGGAGCAGTACGCCGCCCAGGACCTGGCCCGCCACGGCGCCGACGCCGATGGTGACGCCGAACCAGGCGAGTGCCTTCGCACGCTCCGCCGCGGGGAAGACGCTGGTGATCGTGGCCAGCACCTGCGGCACCATGGCCGCGCCGGTGAGGCCCTGCAGCAGGCGGGCGCCGACGAGTTCGCCCGAGTTCTGCGCGAGTCCGCACAGCAGCGAGGCGAGGGTGAAGGCCAGCGTGCCGTAGAGGAACATCGCCCGGGAGCCGAGCAGGTCCCCGAGACGTCCGCCGGTGATCAGTCCGCTGGCGTACGTGAACCCGTAACCGGCCACGATGAGTTCGAGTGCGGCCTGGCCGGCGCCGAGGTCGTGTTCCAGCGACGGCGCGGCGACGTTGACGACGTAGAGGTCGAATTGGGCCATGAACATGGCGGCGAGGAGGACGGGCAGCATCAGCCAGCGCTTCGCGTAGGGCGCCGGCGGCTGGGCTGCGGGTGGCTCCGGGCGCGGCTGGGCGGCCGTGTCGGTGAGCTGGGACATGATGGCGTTCGCTTTCTCGGGATCCTGGGCGGTGCCCCGGACGGGCCGGTGCGGCGGGGGGCCGCACCGGCCGGCTGATGGGTGACGTGCGGTCAGGCGGCGGACACGGCGGGCAGGCGGGCCTTCTCCAGGCGCCAGTCGACCTTCGCGTAATCGGCCTCGGCCAGGGCGATCGCCTCGTCCAGTCCGCGTACGACGGGCAGACCGAAGTGCCCGACGATCGTCGTGAGGCGCTCGGGAACGGAACCGCCCACGGGCAGGTACGGAATGGCCAGGTCGTCCAGGGCGCGCAGCAGCAGTTCGTCGCACCGCGCCCGGAAGCCCTCGTTCATCGGCCGGTGGCCGTCGGCGCCGAGCGCGAACTCGTTGCGCAGATGGACGAAGCCGTCGAAGCCCTCCTTGACGTGCTGGCGGAAGGCGTGGCCGAGCTGGTCGGCGACCTCGCCGAAGAAGAGCATCTCGGCCGTGGGAGGGGACGGCACTCCGGTGTCCGCCCCGGGGTCCATGCCGAACTCGACACGGGCCGCGGCGTACGTCCACTCCTGCAGCGACGAACCGTCGGCCACGAAGTTGTCGCCCAGCAGTGCCTCGCTGACGGCACGGCCGACATGGCGGCGGACCGCGAGCTGGATGTACTCGGCGGGGGTGACCTCGGTCAGGGCCTTGCCGGGAACGGCGTCCGGCATGATCTCCCGGATCGTCCGTGCGGGCGATCGCGGGATGCCGGTGTAGTGGGCGAGGGCCATGGTGGTGAAGGTCTTGCCGGCCGAGTACGTACCGGATATGGACAGTCGCATGGGTGTACTTCCTGTAGATGGGGGGCCGCTCAGGCCGTGGCGGCCTTGGCGTCGGCGGGCAGTTCGTGGGCGAAGGTGGCGCGCATCCGGATGCCCGCCAGCTCGCCGCTCAGCTCGACGCTGCGCCAGACCGCGCCGCGCAGCGGGAGCGTGCGCTTGGCCGTCACCGCGGTGGTGGCGGTGAGGGGCAGGGCAGGCGCCCGGTCTCCGGCCGTCAGAGGCTCGGGGGCCCGGGGCGCCTCGAGCGAGGTCTGCATCATCCAGAGCGTGTTGCTGTTCTCCCGGGAGACGGAGTCGAGTTCGTACATGAGCACCTGGGCCAGCTGGAGGGTGACGACGAAGCAGTCGATCAGGGAGACGGAGGGCTGCCGCGCTCCCTCGACGCCCTCGGTGGGCTCCGGGCTGCCGGCGACCGGGGTGAAGGCGACCGCTCCGTGCGCCGTCAGTTCGGGGACGGAGACCCGTACGTCGTTCACCGTGTGCCGGCGGAGCTTGAAGCCCTCGCCGTAGAAGCGGGGTTCCCCGGGGCCGAGGAGGCCGGTCAGGGAATCGTGGACGACGCCGGTCGTCGCCTCCGCCACGACGGGGTGGACCAGTTCGCATCTCACCCGCAGCCCGCCCACCGAGCAGTCGTAGACGGACCGGTGCAGACCAGGCTCGTCCGGTTCGGGGCCGGTCCGCGTCAGGGAGGCGGAGAGCGGGATGTCGTTGAGCACCTCCTGAGGGGTTGTTCCCGCACGCAGCACCACCTTGGCCAGCCGTACGGTCCTGCGCTCCGCGGCGCCGAGGCCCCAGGCGTGGGCCGTGTGGGCCTCGGCCAGCTGGACACCCAGCACCAGCGCGTCGACGGTGCTCAGGTGGGGCCGCAGGTCGACGCCGGCCTTCTTCTTCGACCAGTCGGCCGGATACGTGATGTCGGCGGTCGCGGTGACCCCGGCGTCGCACGCCCGGGCACCGGTGACGGCCACCGTGTGGACGTCGTAGACCGCACGCTGGTAGCCCCGTGAGAAGAAGCGGCCCTCGGCCGGGCCCAGGTAGTCGTCGATGGAGCGCAGCAGCAGTTCGGTCGCAGCCATGTCAGACCGCCGCACCGGCTGCGAGAGCCTGGTCGTAGGCGTCCACGAGGTCCTGCACCGTACGCATGTCGGTGATGGAGAACTGCTCCTCGAACGGGTCGACGTCCAGCTCCGCCTCCAGCTCGATGAGCAGCTGGGCGAGCATGAGGGAGTTCAGGCCCAGTTCCATGAGGGGGACCGGCGGGGCGACGGCTTCGGCCAGCTCCGGATCGAGCACCAGATCGCGTACCCGGACGACGACGAGTTCGGTTATCTCGGCCTTGCTCAACATGTGATTCCTCCATCTATGACAAGGGACTGACCGGTGACGAAATGGGCGCGGGGAGAGGTGAGGAAGAGGATCGCGTCGGCGATCTCCTCGACGGTTCCGAGCCTCCCCAGCGGCGTGCGGTGCTGGATCTTCTCCCGGTTGCCGGCGGTGACCTCGGCGGTCATCTCGCTGTCGAAGAAGCCCGGGACGATCGAGTTGACCCGGATGCCGAACGCTCCGAGTTCACGGGCGAGGCTGCGGCTGAACCCGTCGAGTCCCGCCTTCGCCGCCGCGTAGACGGAGACTCCCCGGTAGCCGCGGATGGCGTTGATCGACGAGACGTTGACGATGTTGCCGCCCTGACGGGTCATCAGCCGGGCGCACGCCTGGGTGAGCATCATGGGGGCGAGCAGATTGGTGGTGAGGAGGGTGTCGATCCGCTTGGGCGCGGTCGTCAGGAAGAGCTCCTGGTGGAGAACGCCCGCGTTGTTGACCAGCAGGTCGGCCCGCCCGAAGCGCCGGTTGACACCCCGTACGAAGGCCCGCATGGACGCCGGTTCGGTGAGATCGGCGGCCTCCCAGTGGAAACGGGTCGGGTGGAGCCGCTCACTGTCGGCCGTGAAGTCGTTGGCCGTCCGGCTGAAGGTCGCCACCCGCCAGCCGTCGGCGAGCAGGCGCTCCACCAGGACGCGCCCCAGACCACGGCTGCCGCCGCTGACCACCGCGACGCGGCCGTCCTCGGGCGCTCCGTCCGGTGCTCCCTCCGGCGTCGCGGACCCGGCCACGGTGCCGGGCACCGCACCGGCCGGCGCCGTCACACCAGGCTCCGGGTCTTCTTGAAGCGGTCGTTGTGGTGCTCGGCCTCGGATATCTCCACGACCGCGGGGACCTTGTACGCTTCCAGCCTGCCCCGGCAGTGGACCCGGGCCCGGCGGCCGAACCCCTCGTGGTCGGCGCCGGCGGTGAGGCGGACGACGGCCTTGACCACCATGCCGGTGACGTGGCTCGGACGCCCCGACACCGTGACGTCCGCCACCTCGTCCAGTTCCAGGAGGACGTTCTCGACCTCGCTGGGGTAGACCTTCTCCCCGGCGACGTTGATGATCTCCGAACGCCTCCCCAGGATGCGGACGTACGGGCCGTCCACCTCCACCGCGTCCTGGGTGTTGAAGAATCCTTCGTCGTCGAAGGGTGCGGGGGCGTTGAGATAGCCGAGCATCGCCATGTCCGAGCGGATCCAGAGCACGTCCTCACGCACCTGGTACTCGAACCCCGGCCCTCCCAGGCGCACCCACAGGGTGTCGTCCCCCTTCGACCTGGTCGGCAGGATGCCGAGTTCGGAGAGACCGTACGTCTGCTTGAGGCGGACGGCGGGCAGTGCCGCCTTCAGCCGCTGGAGGGTGCCGAGCGGCATCGGCTCGGTGCCGTAGGTGACGAGGGTGAGGGAGCTGAGGTCGTGTCGCTGGTACGCACCGGAGATCAGCAGCATGTTGAGGAACGTGGGGGTGGTCGGCAGTACCCGTATCCCGAAGCGCGCGACCGCCGCGCAGACGGTGTCCGGTGTGCGTTCCGGCAGGGTGACCACGGTGCCGCCCTGACTGAGTGTGTGCAGCAGCGTGTTGATGCCGCCGATGTGGTCCAGGTTGAGGAAGGCCAGCGTGGACTGCGGCCTGGTGGGTTCGCCGTACCGGGCGAGCACCTTCGTGAAGTCCAGGACCGTCGCCTTGCTGCGGCCGGTCGTGCCCGAGCTGAACAGCACCAGGCCTGCCCGCCCGGCCGAACGCAGCCGCCCGTACAGCTCGTGGTCCGCGGCCCGTCCGGACCGTGCGAAGGACTGGCCGGTGCCGTCCGCGCCTATGGTGACGACTGCCTCGACCTGGGCGATCTCGTGGAACTCAGCCCGCTTGGCCTCGGGGAGCGGAGTCAGCGGCACGAGCACGACGCCGCGCTCGACGAGAGCGAGCAGGGCGGCGCAGGTCTCGAAGGACCCGGGCCCCTCCAGGGCCACGACCTGGCCCGCGGTGACCGCGTGGTCGTCCAGGAACGTCCGCCATCGCGCGATGCCGGCGACCAGACCGGTGTACGTGTATCGCACCGAATCGAAGACGATCGCGTCCGCGTCACCGAATCGGTGCAGACGCGCCAGGAATGATGTGATCATTTCGTTTCCCCCTTTTGTGCCGAAGCTGTGCGCCGGCTGCTCGGGTCGCGTGGTGAACACGGCGACCGTGACGAGAGCGGCGGGAACATGAGAAAGGTGTGTCGGGGACACCGGGCCGCACTGTCCGGGGAGGACTTCGTCGTCCCCCGCGGAGGCGGTCGTCCGGCCGGGACGACGCCGCGATGCGTGCTCCGGCGGCAGCTTCCGGACGCCGTCCGCGAGCGCGGCTTCCTTGCTGTGACGATGACGCTACGAAGTTCAAGTGCGCCTGAAGCAAGTTCAGTTGTGAGTGTCGAGCGTCACTCGGTGCCGCCGCGGGCCGGCGGCCATCTCCTCAGGCGTAGGCCGGGACAGGCGCCCCGGCCGGACGGCCCGTTACGGAGGCCGACGGGTCCGGACGGCCGCCCCGGACGTTCGTCTGCTCGGCGGTGAGGGGGAGTCGCTGCTCCGCCCGTCCGTAGGACGCGAGCCTGTCGTCGACATGACGCAGGCACCGCGCCAGGCGGGCGGACTGGTCGTCCAGCCGGCACCTGTGGGCCTCCAGCAGGGCGCGACGCTCGGCGACGCTCTCCTCGCCCTCGCCCTGGCGCACCAGCTCCACGTACCGCGTCAGATCGGCCACTGTCATCCCCGTCTCCCGCACCTGGGCGAGGAAGTCGAGCCAGCGCAGATGAGAGGTCTCGTACGACCGGCGCCCGCCCGGGCCGCGGCCCACATCGGTGACCAGCCCCATCTCCTCGTACCAGCGCAGCGTGTGTGGCCGCAGTCCGGTGAGCTGGGCGACCTCGGTGATCGTGTAGTGGTGTCCGTCCGGCGGACGGTTTCGCTCAGGCATCGTCTGACCCCCTGGTAAGGACAACGCGTAAGAACCTGACCGGCAGACTCAGCCGATCGATGAACACGATGCTATCGAAAAATTCGTCCGCGAAGGTTTCTTTATGGCCCGGAACGGCTTGACATTGCCTTCCCTTGGTGTGTCGTGAGGGCGGCTCGAACGCGTTTCACCTGGGGGTATGGTGATTCGTTCCTGAGCTGCGGTGACATTCGTTCTTGAACGTTTATTTACAGACGGCTCGTCCCCGCTCGCACGTATGCGAACGGGGACGGGGGTGTGCGCTGCCGGTGGCTGACCGCCGCTCAGCCCAGGCCGGGCAAGGACTCCTCGGCCCGCGCGTACGAGGTGGCGGCCGGTTCCATGCGCAGGACGCCGTGGCGGGCGGCGGTCTGCACGTCGCGCCACAGGCGCTGGACGTCGCCGGCGGCGTCGCGTACGTGCGCGCCGCCCGCGCCGAAGAGCTGGTTGGCCGCCTCCAGCAGGAGACCCGCGGCGAACGCCGCGTCCCGCTGGTTGACGGCCGTGAGGGACGCCGTCACCGGTTCCGTGTCCGCGCGGAACGCCGCGCGGGCCAGCAGGAGATGCGCGGCGTCGATGCGGGCCGAGGACACTGCCAGCGCGTCGCGCACGGCCGGGCTGTCGTAGGCGCCTCGCCCGCCGGTGCCAACGGCGTCTCCCGTCGCCCAGTCGGCCCACGCCCTCCGGAGCGCGTGTGCGGCGCCCAGTGCGGTCGCGCAGAAGATCAGGCCGCCCGCCAGCTGTGCCGGGGCGCGGTGCGGACGGTCGGCGCCGCGGTTGCCGGTGCCGTCCAGCATGCCGGTGAGAGAGAAGGAGCGGTGGGCGGGCACGAGGATCTCGCACGCCTCGACGGCGTCGCTCGCGGTGCCCCGCAGCCCCGTCGCGTTCCAGGTGCCGTGGACCGTCAGCTCGCTCGTCGGTACGGCGAGGACCCGGATGTCCGGCCTCCCGTCGTCCGGGGAGGGCCCGGTCACCGGTGTCGCCAGCAGGACCCAGTCCGAGTACCGGGCGCCGCTGACGCACTCCCACACGCCGTTCAGTCGCAGGCCCGTCGCCGTCGCCACCGCGGAGCCGGCCGGCGGCGCGACCGCCGAGGCGATCCGCGCATCGGGACCGGCGGCCCACAGTTCGTGCCGCCCGCGCTCCGGAAGGCAGGAGGCGAAGCGCCCGTGCGCTGCCCACAGCGCACCGCACCAGGCGGCCGACGGGCACTCCTGGGCCAGGGCCGTGACGTCCGCGAACAGTGCGGAGAAACTCCCGGCTCTCCGTCCGCCGTGTCCCACGAAGTGGGCGGGCAGGCCTGCATCCGTCACCGCCTCGACGGTCGCGGGGGACAGCCGCCCCTCCCCGTCGGCCCGACGGGCGTCGGCGCCTGCGGCGGCAGCCGCTCGCAGGGCTTCCGGGCGGGGCGCCGGCAGCCAGGCCTCCGGAACGGCCGGCAGGGCGAAGAGGGGGTCCGTGGTGGACGGAGGCGTGATCGCTCGTTCTGTCATGTGAAGTGCTCCCTGGATCCGGCTTCCGATGTGCACTGAACATTCGTGGGAGAAGGTATTTTTATGTAAGATGGTCGTTCTCCAGGTCGGCGGAGGTAATGGGATGGCAAAGCAGGAGCGTTCGCGGCGTACGTACGAGCAGTTTCTGGACGCCGCCGCGGAGGAGTTCGCGCAGTACGGCTACTCGGACGCGAACCTGCAGCGCGTGGTCGACCGGACCTCCCTGACGAAGGGAGCGCTCTACGGGCACTTCGCGCGGAAGGAAGACCTGGCGGAAGCGCTCAGCGGTCATCTGGCAGCGTTCCTGGATGAGCTGGGCGAGCGCGGATCGGGGCATGACCTGACCGAACTGCGTTCGCTGACCTTGGAGTTCGCGCGTGAGGTGGAGGCCGATGCGCGGGTCAACGCGGGGCTGCGCCTCATGCTCGACGCCGCGCAGACGGAGCCGGGGGTGCCCGGTCGCCTACGGTGGCCGCCGCGCTCCGCGCACTCCGTGAGCCGTGCCTCGCCGGATGCCGCAGCATCCGGCGAGACACCCCCGCATCAGGCCGGAGAGCCGGCCGACCTGGCCCTGGTCATCCTGGTGGGCGCGTACGTCACTGCCTCCGCGGCGGACCGGAAGGGCCTGGCCGGGCGCGTGGCCGCGCTCTGGAGCGCCGTCTCGGCCGCATCGCGCGACGAGGGTCAGGCCGGGCCGTGATCGGCAGCCGCCCCGCTGGCGGCGAGCTCCCCGGGCAGGCCGGGAGGGCCGGCCCACGTGGAGAGGCAGGTGGCCAGCAGGGTGCCGTTCTGGACCGCCTCGACGGTCAGCGTGCCGGGCGCGGCCGGGCCTTCGCACGGCTGCCGCCCGCTCACCACCAGGCTGATCGGCGCGTTGAGTTCGCCGAAGGCCCGGCAGTCGACCGACATCCCAATGAGTACGGTCTCGCCGTCCGCGGACCGCGCGTCCGTCGTCGCGTTCCCGTCGTCCCCGTTCAGCAGGAGGTGGCCGAGTTGCCGGAAGCCCTCCAGCATGACCATGAGCGGCACATGATCGCTGGGGTGGTCGAAGTAGATGGCGTGCCGGAGGTCGACCAGCAGTTGCCAGGACCCGTCGGCACCCAGGCCCAGGACGCTGTCCTTGGTGCGCAGCCGCCCGACGGACGACGGCGGGACCCGCGTCGTCCCGATCGCCGGGGAGTCGGCGTCCGCCGGTGCCGCGCCGCGCCCGCGCAGACCGCTGTACGTACGGTCGTTGACGGCTACGGCGCTGATCTCCCCCTCGCCGCACACCTGCCCGCCGATCGTCAGCACCACCGTCAGACGCATCCCGTAGCGGCGCGGCGGACGGTTGCCCACCCACTCCCACCGGGCGTCGAGCACCACCGGCAGCGGCGCGTCCCCGATGCGCAGCAACTCCGGCCGGGTGATGCGGAATGCCGTGCCGCTGCCGACGAACCGGTGGGTGAGCGGCACTCCGTAGAAGCGGTGGGCCAGGTAGACCAGGGTCTGGCGGACCGTCTCGGCCAGCAGCAGCGGATCGCTGATGCCGGAGCGGCTCGGTGAGTAGAGGGCGTGGTCCCGGGGCCACTGTGCCGCCACCAGGAACCGGTCCTCCCCGGTGCGGACCGAGTCGGTCACGAACACCTCGGCGACGGCGGCGCGGTGCACCATGTGCCGGGGGACGGGCTGGAGGTAGTCGAGTGCGCGCGGGGCGAAGCCGTTCGCCGGTTCGTCACCGCCCGCACCGGGTCTGGTGCCGATCCCCTGGATCTCGTAACCGTCCGTGCGCTGATCACTGCTCCGAAGCATCTCAAGTCCCCCCAAGTGGACCAGCGGAGGCAGAGCGCCTCAGCAGGCGAGCAAGATGATACCGTTACGAAGGTATATTTCAAGCTGGTACTTGGAGCCGGTGGTCCGCATACCGAGAGGTAGCGATCTCCGAACCGACCACGACCCACCAGGAAGGTCGCTGATGGCCGCCGAGAAGAAGACTGCGACGCCTGCCCCAGCCGCGCGAGAGGGTGGCCGGGCGGAGCAGGCGTCAGGGCCCAAGCAGCAACGCGCGGTCCGTACCCGCCTGCAGGTGCTCGACGCGGCCGCGGAGGCCTTCGCCGCCCGCGGCTACCCGAGTGTGACGATCATGGACGTCGCCGAACTGGCCGGGATGACGAAGGGTGCCGTCTACTTCCACTTCGCCAACAAGGAGGCGCTGGCGCAGGAGGTGGCGGCGAAGTTCTACGAGAGGCTCGGCGTGGTGGTCGAGTCGGTGCGGCAGGACGGGCTCTCGCCCCTGGACGAGGTCTCCGAGCTGCTGATGCGCACCGCTCAGGCCTTCCGTGAGGACGTGGTGGTCCAGGCAGGCGCGCGGCTGCAGATCGAGTACGCGCTCATCGGCGCCGACCTTCCCGCGCCGTTCGAGGGGTACACGGAAGCCCTGTGCGGGAGCTTCCGCCGGGCGCGGGCCGCCGGCCTCCTGGCTCATGGGGCCAACCCCGAGGTGCTCAGCAGGGTGCTCGCGGCGGCCTTCTTCGGCGCGCAGCACATCTCCTGGATCCAGCATGGGCGTGCGGATCTGGGCGTCCGGGTCCAGGAGCTGCTGTCCACGCTCCTGCCCCGCGTCGAGGTGCTTCCCTGACCGCTGGGGCGGAAACGTCCGGCGGGACGGGTGGAGGCGGGTGGGGGCTGTCGCTGTCCCGCCTCCGCGGTCCTGTGCGGGGGCCGTCGGCCGCAGTGTCTTCAAGAAGTGAAGTTTGACATGTCCATTGACACGTCGACCGTCGTGCTGGCTTCATGTGGGCAACACATGGGAGCGCTCCCAGGCACCTCTGCCCGCCTTACCCCCCAGAAGGGCGACGACGGATGAAGTCACCGACGAGAAAGTGGCTGGGCCCGGTCCTGGCCGCCATCACCGCGACAGCCCTGCTGATGGCGCTGTCCGGTCCGGTCGCGGCGCAGCCGGCGGACCGGGACCCCGCGCCCATGGCCCGTACGGCAGCCGCCGGCACCGGCACGGACTGGCTCCACACCGAGGGCAACCGGATCGTCGACAAACAGGGCAACCTGGTCTGGCTCACCGGTGCCAACTGGTTCGGCTTCAACGCGACCGAGCGGGTCTTCCACGGTCTCTGGTCCGCCAACCTGGACACGATCACCCGGCAGATGGCGGAGCGCGGCATCAACATCGTCCGCGTACCGATCTCCACCCAGCTGCTGCTGGAGTGGAAGAACGGTCAGGCGGCCGTCTCCAGCGCGGTCAACACCTGGGCCAACCCCGAGCTCGAGGGCAAGACGACGCTGGGGGTCTTCGACGCCTTCCTCGGGGTGGCGGAGAAGTACGGCATCAAGATGATGCTCGACGTCCACAGCGCGGAGGCCGACAACTCCGGCCACGTCCACCCGGTGTGGTGGAAGGGCGCGATCACCACCGAGCAGTTCTACTCCGCCTGGGAGTGGGTGACCGCCCGCTACAAGGCGAACGACACCCTCGTGGCGATGGACGTCAAGAACGAGCCCCACGGCAAGCAGTCCGACAGCCCCCGGGCCAAGTGGGACGGCACCACCGACCAGGACAACTTCAAGTACACCTGCGAGACGGCCGGCAAGCGCATCCTCGCGATCAACCCGGACGTCCTCGTCCTGTGCGAGGGCATAGAGATCTACCCGAAGGACGGCGCGAACTGGTCCTCCACCTCCGCGGCCGACTACCACGGCATGTGGTGGGGTGGAAACCTGCGCGGGGCGAAGGACCACCCGGTCGACCTCGGCGCGCAACAGGACCAACTCGTGTACTCCCCCCACGACTACGGACCGCTGGTCCACCAGCAGCCCTGGTTCGAGGGCGCGTGGGACCGCACCACGCTGGAGCGCGACGTCTGGGACCCCAACTGGCTCTACCTGCACAAGGAGGGCACCGCACCGCTGTTCATCGGTGAGTGGGGCGGTCACCTCGACGGCGGCCCGAACGAGAAGTGGATGAAGGCGCTGCGCGATCTGATGGTGGAGAACGGCATCCACCACACCTTCTGGTGCCTCAACCCCAACTCGGGTGACACCGGTGGGCTCTTGGGCTACGACTGGGCCACCTGGGACGAGGCCAAGTACGCCCTGCTCAAGCCGGCCCTCTGGCAGTCCGGCGGGAAGTTCGTCAGCCTCGACCACGAGGTCAGGCTCGGCGGCGAGGGCAGCACCACCGGTATCGCTCTGGGCGACCTCTACGGCGGCTGAACCCGACCCGCGCCCCTCCGCACCACCCCCTGAACGCCCTGGGGTGCCGATGAACCCCACCGCCTCAGCACCCCAGGGCTCTCCATCGCTCAAGGGCTCGACGTTCGTTGTCCCCCGGCTGCACGAGGGTGAACCGCCGGTATCCCGCGGTTGAACCTTCGCCGGGCAGGCGAAGCAGGGCGACGCCGGCGGAACCCGCGCGGCAGCCGCGCCGGTCTTCTCGGCCGAAGCGTGTCAGTCGCCCCGAGGAGCCCCCCGATGCCGAGCACCACGTCCGCCGAGACCTGTACCGCCCCGGCGAGCGGCAGATCCGCGACGCCCGAAGGCCGCCACGCACCGCGGCTCGACATCCAGGGGCTGCGCGCGGTGGCCGTCGGGCTGGTGGTGCTCTCCCACGCGGGCGTGACCCAGGTGGGCGGCGGTTACATCGGTGTCGACGTCTTCTTCGTGATCTCCGGCTTCCTCATCACGTCACTGCTGTTACGCGAACTCGCCACCACCGGACGGGTGTCGGTGCGTTCCTTCTACGCCCGCAGGGCACTGCGGCTGCTCCCCGCGTCGTCCCTGGTCATCGCCGTCACGCTGGGCGGGGCGTGGCTGTTCCTGTCGAAGGCGCGGCTCGCCGAGTACGCCGGTGACGCCCTCGCCAGTGCGCTGTACGCGGTCAACTTCCGGCTGGCGGCGGCCGGTACGGACTACCTCGCCCAGAACAGCCCGCCGTCGCCGTTCCAGCACTTCTGGTCCCTCGCCGTGGAGGAGCAGTTCTACCTGGTGTGGCCGCTGCTCCTGCTGCTCACCTGGCGGGTCGCCCGCGGCCGGCGCCGCCCGGTCGCGGTGCTGCTCGGGGCGCTGTGCCTGGGGTCGTTCGCGGCGGGCGTCCTCGTGACGAACGTTTCGGCGCCCTGGGCGTACTTCGGCTCCTTCACCCGGGCCTGGGAACTGGGTGCCGGCGCCCTCCTGGCGCTGGGCACCGGCCGGCTGGAACGGCTGCCCGCCGCACTCGCGGCCTCCCTGACCTGGCTCGGCCTGGCCTGCGTCACGCTGGCCGCGGTCCGGTACGACGAGGGGACGCCCTTCCCCGGCTACCCCGCCCTCCTGCCGGTCGCCGGTACGGTGCTCGTCCTGGCCGGAGGCTGCGCGCCCACCCCGCACGGCGCGGGATGGCTGCTCGGGCGGCGGCCGCTGGTGTGGCTCGGCGGACTCTCGTACGGCTGGTACCTGTGGCACTGGCCGCTGCTGGTCATAGCCCCGGCGGCGCTGGGCCGCGCCGACGGAACGGCCGGCGTGCCCCTCGCGCTCGGGCTGTGCGCGGCGGCGCTGGCCCTGGCATGGCTCACCCTGCGCCTGGTCGAGAACCCGGTCCGCTTCCACAGGACCTTCCACAGGCGCCCCCGCCGCGCCCTGGTTCTCGGGGCCGCGCTGACGGCGGGAGCCTGGGCGCTGTCCCTGACGGCGGCGGCGGTCCCGCCGACGATCGAGGTGGGCGGCCCCGCCCCCGCGCTGGCGCGCGCACTCTCCGACGCACCGGACCCGCGGGCCCGACTCACCCAACTGCTGGCAGCGGCCCCCACCGCCCTGCCGAGCAACCTCACCCCGCCCCTGCCGGAGGTGAAGTCCTCCCGCTCCGCGGTCTACCGGGACGGCTGCCACGTCGACCACTCCGCCACCGGCACCCGGCCCTGCGTCTACGGCGACCGGACCTCCTCCCGTACGGTCGTCCTCTTCGGCGACTCCCACGCGGCCCAGTGGTTCCCGGCCCTGCAACGGCTCGCGACCACACGCGGCTGGAAGCTGGTGTCGCTGACGAAGGCCTCCTGCAAGGTCGCCGACCTGACCATCGTGAACGGCCACAAGCCGTACACCGCCTGCGACACCTGGCGCTCCGACGCCATGGCGAGGATCAAGGCCCTGCGCCCCGACCTGGTCGTCGCCTCCTCCTCGGACGCCGGAGACCCGGAGCGCCCCGCCGCCGACCCCCTCCGCCAGTGGACCACCGGCTTCGAGCGCACCTTCCGCGACCTGGGGGCATCCGGGACCCGGGTCGCCGCCCTGCTCGACACCCCATGGCCCAAGGGCGACCCGGTCGACTGCGCCGCCAGGAACTCCCTGCAGCTGCACGCCTGCGCGAACCACCTGCCGGACGCGATCCGCGACGCGACGCGCGGTGCAGCTGTCCGAGCCGCAGCGTCCACCACGGCCACCACGGTCGTCGACCCCGTCCCCTGGCTCTGTGCGCCCCGCACCGGCATCTGCCCCGTGGTCGTCGGCGACACCCCCGTCCACCGCGACGGCAGCCACCTCTCCGAGGCGTACGCGGAGGCGCTCGCCCCGGTCCTGGCGCCGGCGCTCGACCGTCTCGTGGGTGCGCCCTGAACCGGCCCTGTGCCGCCTGCCGCGCGGACCCGGTCGCCCTCAGTCGTCCGGCCGCAAGGCGTTGATGAGCAGCAGGGCGATGTCGTCGGTGCCGGGCGTGGCCCGCTTCGCGTACCGCACGAGCGTGTCGGCGACGGACTCCATGTCCTGCTCCAGGGCCAGGGCGAAGTGCGCGGCCAGTTCGGCAGTGGCGTCGTCGAAGTCCACGCCCGGCGCCTCCACGAGCCCGTCGGTGTACAGGGCGAGCGCGGCACCGGGCGGCAGCGGAATCTGCGCCGTCGGGTAGCGGGCCGCGGGTTCGATGCCGAGGAGGAGGCCGGGCGGCAGGTCGAGGACCTCGGTCTGTCCGTCCGGCTGCCGCATCAGCGGTGCGGGATGGCCCGCGGTGGCCAGGCAGGCGTTGTTCCTGGCCAGGTCGAGGTGCACGTAGAGACAGCTGGTGAACAGGCCGGGGTCGAGGTCGGTGAGCAGCCGGTTGGTGCGTGCGAGGACCTCGTCGGGTGGCGCGCCGGCAGACGCGTGTACGGCGGTGCGGACCTGTCCCATGAGCGCGGCGGCGTTCTCGTTGTGCCCCTGCACGTCGCCGATGGCCGCGGCGGCCGTCGTGTCGTCGAGCCGGATCAGGTCGTAGAAGTCCCCGCCGACGCCCATGCCCCGGGTCGACGGGAGGTAGCGGGCCGCCACGTCCAGACCGGTGATCGCGGGCAGGCTGCGGGGCAGGAGGTGCGCCTGCAGGCTGTGCGCGAGGCGGTCCTTGGTGTCGTAGAGGCGGCCGCGGTCCAGTGCCTGGGCCAGCAGACCCGCGATCGACGTCAGCAGGGCGCGTTCCTCGGGTTCGAAGGAGTGCGGCCGGTCGTAGGCCAGGACCAGGGAGCCGACCGGGCGACCGGAGACGATCAGCGGGAGGAAGGCGCAGGCAGCCACCGCGTTGCGCAGGCGGGCCGAGGGATAGGCGCGCTCCAGGTCGGCGAAGGTGGGGTAGAAGTCGGGGATGCCCGTCATCAACACATGCGCGGCGGGAGTGGGCGAGGTCAGGGGCGCACCGTCGAAGCGGTCCATGAGCGAGGGGTGGCTGCCCCGCCCGCCCTCGACCCGCAGCCGGCCCTCCGCCGACGTCATCATCACGAGGGTCTGGATCCGGAACGCGGGCATCACCTGGTCGCCGGCCAGCTCGATCACGTCCTGCGTGCCCACGGCCTCGGTGAGCGTCGCCGCCAGATGCATCAGGTGGTACAGGGCGGTGGCCCGGCTCGGCACGCCCGAGGAGGGAGGAAGAGCCGGCGCCGGAACGTTCGCGGGGCCCGGCTCCGTGGTCGGCAGGATCCGGACGCTGATGCCGGTGGCGGTCGGGAAGAGGTGGAAGGCCAGCCACTGATCAGGCGGCCGGACCACGGTGAAGCTCGTCTGCTGCCGGCTGATGACGGCAGCCCGGTAGTGATCCTCGACGGCGGGATCGTGCAGCCAGGGGAGCGACACCCAGGGCAGTGTGCCGCACACGTCCTCCGCCCGGCTTCCCAGCAGTGCCGCGGCGGCATCGTTGAGGTAGGTGACGGTCCCGTCGAGCGCCAGCGCACAGCTACCGCCGGGCAGCCTCTGGACGAACTCCGCGGCCTCCGCGGCCTCCGCCGGGTCCGGCTCGGGAGGCTCCGGCGGAGGCAGCACCCGTGGCAGGGCCCCCGGGAGGACCGGGTAACCACTGCTCTCCGCCTGGTGCAGGAGCAAGCCGATGCCGTGGCAGCCTCTGACGACGGCCTCGCGCTCGGCGGGCGTCACCTGCGGGGGATGCGAACCGGGCCACAGGAGCACCAGTCCGCCCCGCTCGGCGGAGGCGGTACGGATGGGGGCGGCCGCGAGCGCGAACTGGTACGGCAGCACGAGCGCGGCGCGCGGATAGCGACGAGCCAGTTCCTCCTGACTGCCGAGCCAGATCAGGCACCGCAGGCGTACGGCGTCCGCCACCGGCATCGGCGCGGACAGCGGGACCCGGGTCCACGGGTCGGCCAGCTGGCCCGGCACCCCCGCGAGTACGGCCAGATGCAGCGTGGTGCCGTTCCGCGGCAGCAGGTACATCATCGCCACGGACGCACCGGTCTCACGTACGACATGGGCGACGGCGCTGTCCAGCAGCTCCGTGCCCGAGCCTGTCGCGGCGACAGAGGCGGCATGATCCTGCACGCCTTCCAGCGTCCCCCGTGACAGGCGCCCGCGCACCCGCTGGCGGACGCCGGACGTGTGGGCCCGCACCGCACGCAGGAGGGCCCGGATGCTGGGGAGCATCCGGGCCCTCGTCGATCTGCGTTCCGCGTGGCTACGGGAGCTGCGCCGCCCGTGCCTCACGTCGGTTGTCACGGAAGGTGTTCACCCGCCGCGCCGTGGCGAAGAGCGGGATCACCGCCCCCAGGACGACCTGGAGCGCACAGCCGGTCTGGAGGAGCAGCTGGCCTCCGGGGGCGTCGAACGCCCACGCGGCGAGGAGCCCCATCGCGGCCACGATCCAGCTGAGCATCGCCACCGCGAGGACACCCCGCGGCTTCGGGTACTCGACCCGGCTGACCATCAGCCACGCCACTCCGACGATCGCGAGCAGCGTCGGCACGAAGGGGAGCTCCAGGAGCACGATCGAGACGACCGTGAGCGCTCCGAAGGGGCTCGGCATGCCCTGGAACATGCCGTCCTTCAAGGTCACGCACGAGAACCGCGCAAGCCGGAGCACCACCGCCAGCAGCACCACGATCGCCGCGAGCGCCGACACCCGCTGGTGTGCGTCGTCCGCGACCATTCCGTACACCAGCACGAAATATGCCGGAGCGAGGCCGAAGCTGATCAGGTCGGAGAGGTTGTCCAGCTCCGCACCCATCGGGGAGGAGCGCAGCTTGCGCGCCACGAGTCCGTCGAACAGGTCGAACACGGCCGCCATGAGCATGAGGATCACCGCGGTCGCGGCGGAGTGCCTGGCCATGCCCGACTCGTCGCTGCCCGTGAGGTGCGGGATGAGGATCCCCGTGGTGGTGAAGTACACCGCCATGAAACCGCACGTGGCGTTACCGAGGGTGAGCGTGTCCGCTATCGACAGCCGCATCGAGAGCGGCATGTCCTCGGCGTCGTCCTGGTCCTCCGCCTCGGGCACCCAGCTCGCCTGGGTGTCAGGATCAATCACGGTCAATTCGGGTCACCCCCGCGGTCGTGGCCTGGCCGACCTCGACCGCGACATCGACACCTTCCGGAAGGTAGATGTCCACGCGCGAGCCGAAGCGGATCAGACCGATGCGTTCGCCCTGCTCCACCTTCGTGCCCTGCGGGATGTAGGGGACGATGCGACGGGCGACCGCTCCCGCGATCTGCACCATCTCGATGTCGCCGAGCTCGGTGTCGAAGTGCCAGACAACGCGCTCGTTGTTCTCGCTCTCCTTGTTGAACGCCGGGACGAACCCACCCGGGATGTGCTCCACGGAGGTCACGGTGCCGGCCAGGGGGGCCCGGTTGACGTGAACATTCAGCGGGCTCATGAAGATCGCGACGCGGGTGCGCCCGTCCTTCCACGGCATGATGCTCTGCACCACACCGTCGGCCGGCGAGATGACGCGGCCCTGGGTGATCTCGCGCTCGGGGTCGCGGAAGAACCACAGCATGCCCGCCGCGAGCGCGGTGGTGGGCACGGCCACGGCCGCCCAGCGTCCGGACCTGCGGGACCGGGCGAGGCTGAGGGCCGCGGTGGCGACGGTCGGGAGGAGCCACGGCGATGCTCCGCGCGCAAGGCGGACCCCGCCGCGGGATGCAGAGATTTGGCTGTCGGGCATGGATGACCTTCGTAGCGGATGATGCCGCGCTGGCAACGGGGGGACGGCGGCTTTCCGGCGATGCTATCGGGTGCGAGCGGCAACTGGGCAAGCCAGCAGCCGAGTCGGACAGCTGAAAGGCTCCCGACGAGGTTGACCGGGTGTGATGTTCTTCGCCACCAAATCACCTCGTAAGGGACATATCAGCCCTGGAACCGGTACTCCTCGAGCAGCCGGCGACCGATGATCATTTTCTGGATCTCGGCGGTACCTTCACCGATCAGCAGCATCGGGGCCTCACGGTAGAGGCGCTCGATCTCGTACTCCTTGGAGAAGCCGTAACCGCCGTGGATACGGAAGGCGTCCTCGACGACTTCCTTGCAGTACTCGGAGGCGAGGTACTTCGCCATCCCTGCCTCCAGGTCGTTCCGCTCCCCGGAGTCCTTTTTGCGTGCCGCGTTCACCATCATCGCATGCGCCGCTTCGACCTTGGTGGCCATTTCAGCCAGTTTGAACTGGATCGCCTGGTGCTGGGCGATCGGCTTTCCGAAGGTCTCGCGCTGCTGGGCGTACGAAACGCCCAGTTCGAACGCACGTTGTGCGACGCCACAGCCACGCGCGGCGACATTCACGCGCCCGACCTCGACACCGTCCATCATTTGGTAAAAACCTCGGCCCGTCGTGCCGCCCAGCACTCGATTGGCCGGAATGCGCAGTCCGTCCATGATGAGCTCGGTCGTGTCGACGCCCTTGTAGCCCATCTTGTCGATCTTCCCCGGGATCGTGAGACCCGGACGGACCTCGCCGAAGCCCGCCTCCTTCTCCACCAGGAAAGTGGTCATCGACTTGTGCGGGGCGGTGCCCTCGGGGTGTCCTTCGTCACTCCTGCAGAGGACTGCGACCAGCGTGGACGTGCCGCCGTTCGTCAGCCACATCTTCTGACCGTCGAGGACGTACTCGTCGCCGTCCTTGACACCCTTGGACGAGATCGCGGAGACGTCGGAACCGAGCGCCGGCTCGGACATCGAGAACGCGCCCCGCACCTCACCCAGCGCCATCCGCGGCAGGAAGGTGTCCTTCTGCTCCTGCGTGCCGTGCTGCTTGAGCATGTAGGCCACGATGAAATGCGTGTTGATGATGCCCGACACACTCATCCAGCCCCGGGCGATCTCCTCGACGCACAGCGCGTACGTGAGGAGCGACTCGCCCAGACCGCCGTACTCCTCCGGGATCATCAGCCCGAACAGGCCGAGTTCCTTGAGTCCTTCGACGATTTCCGTCGGATATTCGTCGCGGTGCTCCAGCTGGGTCGCGACAGGAATGATCTCCTTGTCGACGAAATCCCGGACCGTGGAGAGAATCTCCTGCTGGACGTCCGTCAGACCGGCGGTCTGTGCGAGTCGGCTCATGGCTACTTCTCCACGTTCTTGCTCGTCGGCTGATCGATCTCGGGGCGGCCCGGCTGCTCCCCGCCGCGCTCCTTGATGTACGTCTCGGTGGGGACCATCACCTTGCGGCGGAACACGCAGACCAGCGTCCCGTCCTGCTTGTAGCCCTTCGTCTCGACGTACACGATCCCGCGGTCGCTCTTGGACCTCGACGGCGTCTTGTCGAGCACGGTCGTCTCGCCGTAGACCGTGTCACCGTGGAAGGTCGGTGCCACGTGCTTCAGCGACTCCACCTCCAGATTGGCGATCGCCTTTCCGGAGACGTCCGGCACCGACATGCCGAGCAGCAGCGAATAGATGTAGTTGCCGACGACGACGTTCTTCCCGAAGTCGGTCGTCCTCTCGGCGTAGTTGCTGTCCATGTGCAGCGGGTGGTGATTCATGGTCAGCAGGCAGAAGAGGTGGTCGTCGTATTCGGTGACCGTCTTTCCGGGCCAGTGCTTGTAGACGGCACCGACCTCGAACTCCTCATAGGTGCGTCCGAACTGCATGTCAGGCCTCCGGGGCTTCGAACTTGGAGGTGCGCCGCATACCGGCGGCGCGGCCCTTGCCCGCGATGACCAGGGCCATCTTGCGGCTGGCCTCGTCGATCATCTCGTCGCCGAGCATCGCCGAGCCCTTCTTGCCGCCCTCCTCGGAGGTGCACCAGTCGTAGGCGTCGAGGATGAGCTCGGCGTGGTCGTAGTCCTCCTGCGAGGGCGAGAACACCTCGTTCGCCGCGTCGACCTGACCGGGGTGCAGCACCCACTTGCCGTCGAAGCCCAGCGCCGCCGCACGGCCCGCGACCTCGCGGTAGGCGTCCACGTCGCGGATCTGCAGGAACGGCCCGTCGATCGCCTGGAGGTCGTGCGTGCGCGCCGCCATGAGGATGCGCATCAGGATGTAGTGGTACGCGTCCGCCGGGTAGCCGGGCGGCTGCTGGCCGACGACCAGGGTCTTCATGTTGATCGAGGCCATGAAGTCGGCCGGGCCGAAGATCAGGGTCTCCAGGCGGGGCGAGGCGGCGGCGATGTCGTCGATGTTCACCAGGCCCTTGGCGTTCTCGATCTGCGCCTCGATGCCGATCTTCCCGACCTCGAAGCCCATCGTCTTCTCGATCTGGGTCAGCAGCAGGTCCAGCGCGACGACCTGCTGCGCGTCCTGGACCTTGGGCAGCATGATGCAGTCGAGGTTCGGGCCCGCGCCCTCGACGACCGTGATGACGTCGCGGTACGTCCAGTGCGTCGTCCAGTCGTTGACCCGCACGACACGGGTCTTGCCGCTCCAGTCACCGTTGTTCAGGGCGTCGACGATGTGGTGCCTGGCGCCCTCCTTGGCCAGTGGCGCGCAGGCGTCCTCCAGGTCCAGGAAGACCTGGTCGGCCGGCAGCCCCTGGGCCTTCTCCAGGAACCGCGGGTTCGAGCCCGGCACGGCCAGACAGGAGCGGCGCGGGCGCAGACGGTTCACGGGCTGGGTCATGCGGGGACCTCCAGAGGGTCGAGCTTGTTCGCTTTCCGGATCTCGTCGACGATACGGCCGATGATCTCGGTGATGCCGAAGTCCTTCGGGGTGAAGACGGCGGCTACGCCGGCTTCGATGAGGGCGTGCGCGTCGGCGGGGGGGATGATGCCGCCGGCGATCACCGGGATGTCCGGCGCACCGGCCTCGCGCAGCCGGTGCAGCACGTCCGGCACCAGCTCGGCGTGCGAGCCGGACAGGATGGACAGACCGACGCAGTGCACGTCCTCGGCCAGCGCGGCGTCGGTGATCTGCTCGGGCGTCAGCCTGATGCCCTGGTAGACCACCTCGAAGCCCGCGTCCCTGGCGCGTACGGCGATCTGTTCGGCGCCGTTGGAGTGCCCGTCGAGGCCGGGCTTGCCCACCAGTAGCCGAAGTCGTCCGACGCCCAGGTCCCCGGCGGTGCGGGTGACCTTCTCGCGGACCAGGGCGAGCGGTGTCCCCGCCTCGGCGGCGACGGCCACCGGCGCGGAGGAGACACCTGTCGGCGCCCGGAACTCGCCGAACACATCGCGCAGGGCCCACGCCCACTCACCCGTGGTGACGCCGGCCCGTGCGCACTCGACGGTCACCTCCATCATGTTCGCGGTGCCCGCCGCGGCCTTCTTCAAGGCCGTCAGCGCCTCGGTGGCGCGGGCCTCGTCGCGGTTGTCGCGCCACTCGTGCAGGGCCGCGACGACCCGGGCCTCGTTCTCGGGGTCCACCGTCATGATCGCGGCGTCGAGGTCCGCGGTGAGCGGGTTGGGCTCGGTCGTCTCGTAGATGTTGACGCCGACGATCTTCTCCTCGCCGCCCTCGATCCGCGCACGCCGCGCGGCGTGCGAGGAGACGAGCTCCGACTTGAGATAGCCGGACTCCACGGCGGCCATCGCGCCGCCCATCTGCTGGATCCGGTCGATCTCGGCCAGCGACTCGGTCACCAGCTCGTCGACCTTGGCCTCGACGACATGCGAACCGGCGAAGATGTCCTCGTACTCCAGCAGGTCGCTCTCGTGCGCGAGCACCTGCTGGATACGGAGCGACCACTGCTGGTCCCAGGGGCGCGGCAGCCCGAGCGCCTCGTTCCAGGCCGGCAGCTGCACCGCCCGGGCGCGGGCGTCCTTGGAGAGCGTGACGGCCAGCATCTCCAGCACGATGCGCTGGACGTTGTTCTCCGGCTGCGCCTCGGTGAGCCCCAGGGAGTTGACCTGTACGCCGTAGCGGAACCGGCGCTGTCTGGGGTTCGCGATGCCGTACCGCTCGCGCGTCACCTGGTCCCAGATGCGGCCGAAGGCGCGCATCTTGCACATCTCCTCGATGAAGCGGACCCCCGCGTTCACGAAGAAGGAGATGCGGGCGACGACGTCACCGAACTTCTCCTCCGGCACCTGGCCGGAGTCGCGCACGGCGTCGAGGACCGCTATGGCCGTCGACATGGCGTACGCGATCTCCTGGACCGGAGTGGCTCCCGCCTCCTGCAGGTGGTAGCTGCAGATGTTGATCGGGTTCCACTTCGGGATGCGGTTGACCGTGTACGTGATCATGTCGGTCGTCAGCCGCAGCGACGGGACCGGCGGGAAGACGTGCGTCCCGCGCGACAGGTACTCCTTCACGATGTCGTTCTGCGTCGTGCCCTGGAGCTTGTCCGGGTCCGCGCCCTGCTCCTCCGCGACCACCTGGTAGAGGGCCAGCAGCCACATCGCGGTGGCGTTGATCGTCATCGAGGTGTTCATCTGTTCCAGGGGGATGTCCTGGAACAGCCGTCGCATGTCACCGAGGTGCGAGACGGGCACGCCGACCCGGCCCACCTCGCCGCGGGCGAGCACGTGGTCGGGGTCGTAGCCGGTCTGCGTGGGCAGATCGAAGGCGACCGAGAGACCCGTCTGGCCCTTGGCGAGGTTACGCCGGTAGAGCTCGTTGGACGCCTCGGCGGTCGAGTGACCGGCGTACGTCCGCATGAGCCACGGCCGGTCCTTCTGACGTTCGGTCATGGTGGACCTCAGACGTTACGGAAGCGGTTGATGGCGTCGATGTGCTGCTCGCGGAGCTCCGTGTCGCGCACGCCCAGGCCCTCACGGGGCGCCAGCGCGAGCACGCCGACCTTGCCCTGGTGCAGGTTGCGGTGCACGTCGTACGCGGCCTGGCCGGTGTCCTCCAGGGAGTAGACCTTGGAGAGCGTCGGGTGGATCTTGCCCTTGGCGATCAGCCGGTTCGCCTCCCACGCCTCGCGGTAGTTGGCGAAGTGTGACCCGATGATCCGCTTCAGCGACATCCACAGGTAGCGGTTGTCGTACTCGTGGTTGTAGCCGGACGTCGAGGCGCAGGTGACGATCGTGCCTCCCTTGCGGGTCACGTACACGCTGGCGCCGAAGGTCTCGCGGCCCGGGTGCTCGAAGACGATGTCCACGTCCTCGCCGCCCGTCAGTTCACGGATGCGCTTGCCGAAGCGCTTCCACTCACGCGGGTCCTGGTTGTGCTCGTCCTTCCAGAACCTGTAGTCCTCGGCGTTGCGGTCGATGATCGCGGTGGCGCCCATCTTCCGGCAGATCTCCGCCTTCTGGTCGCTGGAGACGACGCAGATCGGGTTGGCGCCGCCGGCCAGCGCGAACTGCGTCGCGTAGGAGCCGAGTCCGCCACTGGCGCCCCAGATCAGCACGTTGTCGCCCTGCTTCATGCCGGCGCCGTTGCGCGAGACGAGCTGGCGGTACGCGGTGGAGTTGACCAGGCCCGGGGACGCGGCCTCCTCCCAGCTGAGGTGCTTCGGCTTGGGCATCAGCTGGTTCGACTTGACGAGTGCGATCTCGGCCAGGCCGCCGAAGTTGGTCTCGAAGCCCCAGATGCGCTGCTCCGGGTCGAGCATCGTGTCGTTGTGGCCGTCGGAGGACTCCAGCTCCACCGAGAGGCAGTGCGCGACGACTTCGTCGCCCGGCGTCCAGGCGTTGACGCCGGGCCCGGTGCGCAGGACGACGCCCGCGAGGTCGGAGCCGATGACGTGGTACGGGAGGTCGTGGCGCTTGCTGAGGTCGCTGAGCTTGCCGTACCGCTCCAGGAACCCGAAGGTCGAGACGGGCTCGAAGATCGACGTCCACACGGAGTTGTAGTTGACCGAGCTGGCCATGACCGCCACCAGGGCCTCGCCCGGGCCGAGCTCGGGAACCGGCACGTCCTCGACGTGGAGGGACTTGCGGGGGTCCTTGTCGCGGCTGGCGACGCCGGCGAACATCTCGGCCTCGTCCTTGTGCACGGTCACCGCGCGGTACGACTCAGGGATGGACATGGCCGCGAAGTCCGCGGCTGAGCTGTCCTGCGATTGGATCGCGTCCAGGATTTCCTTCACGGTGTGCCTCCGGCGGAGCAGTGTCTCGGGAACGCTTGGCGGTCCCTGCGATCGGGTCGGGGAGCGGTGCGGTGTGGAGGTGTGCCGTCGGTTCGGCGGGTGGTGCTGTGTGCCTGCTCGGTGGAGCAGAAGGGGGTGCCTGTGACGCAGGCGTCCGGGCGCGCGGACACGTGGTCTGCGGGGACAGCCGGCGTACGAGAGATCTCTGCACGCCGGCCGCCCGGACACCTTCAACGTATGGCACTGCGTGACAGGTGACAAGGCACCCAGTGCCAACAATTTCTCTCAGTTGTCATCTCGTAGGCACGCATGAGCAACATCATGGTTGGTATGTCTCATTGCTCCGCCTTTTGTGGCGGCTACGGCGCGGTGCGGTACACGTACGGCGTCGTCGTGCTCAGGGCCGTGAAGCCGAGCCGCCGCAGGATCGGGGCGGACCGGTCCGTCGCGTCGACCTGGAGGAAGCGGTAGCCGAGCCCGGCGGCGACACGGGCCCGATGGGCGATCAGGGCGCGGTAGATCCCCCTGCCCCGCCATTCGGCCGCCGTACCGCCGCCCCAGAGCCCGGCGAAGCCGGTGCCGGGGTGCATCTCCATCCGGGCCGAGCTCACGGGCTCGTCGCCGACCAGGGCGACCACCGCGACGAACGTGGCCGGTGGGGCGTCGGCGAGACGGGCCAGGGTCTGATGGCGCAGCCGTGAACCGTCGGTGCCGAAGGCCAGCTCATGGGCCCGGACCATGAGATCCACCCCGGCTGCGTCGGTCACGTTCCGCAGCCGCACTCCCTCGGGGAGGGCTACCACCCCGGCCTGGTCCGCGACCGGCGCCACCAGCAGCGTCTCGGGCGGCTCCGGCTCGAACCCGGCCGCGGCGAGAAGGGCGCCCAGGCCGGGCGGGCCGTCATGCGCGTACAGCTTCCACTCGAACTCGCCGGCACCCCGGGCGGTGTAGTGCTCCACCTGCGCCGCGATCTCCGACCCCGCGCGGGCGGGGGAGAGGTCCGGAGCCGTCCACACGACGCCGTTCCAGTCGTCCGGGCCACCGGTCTGCCGTACGACGTCACCGACCCGCTCGACGTGCGTGCCGGGGCCGTCCGGGCGGGCGTGCTCGCGCATCTCGCGGTCGAAGAGGGCCAGCATCTCGTCAGGTTCCATGCGCGCATCCGAGCACTCCCTCCCCGGCCCGGCCACCGGGTTTCTCCCGACGGTGCGTCAACCGGCGGCCGTGGGGCAGATGAAAGTGATCTTGATATGACCGCAACGGACAAGGGGTGGGGTACGCGATGGGTATACAGACGCGCAGAACGGCCCGGAAGGGCCGCAGGCGTGAATTCGACGTCAGGCGGACGGCGTTCGGCTTCGCGTTCCTCGCGCTCCTGATCTGCGGCGCCGGACTCGCGGTGCGCACGGCCCTCAGGAGCGCCGAACGGCACCCGGTGGTCGCCGTCGTCTCGGCCGTCGCGCTGGTGGCCGCGGTCGTGGTGCTCCTGCGCCTGCGCCGCAGCCGCAGGACGGCCGCCAGGGCCGCGGCGGCAGCCGTCGAGACCGCCTACGAGGTCGTGGACGCGGCCCTGGAGGAGCTGCCGGAAGCCGACGCCGTGCCGCCGCGCCCCGAGCCGGTGCGGACGGTCGACTACGCGGCCATGGACCCGTACGACTTCGAGGAGGCCGTGGCCGCGCTGTGCAGGCGGGACGGCTGCCTGGACGCCGAGGTCGTCGGAGGGGCCGGAGACCTGGGCGCCGACGTGGTGGGCACCACGCCCGACGGCCGCCGCCTGGTCGTGCAGTGCAAGCGGTACACGAGCGACAACAAGGTCGGCTCGCAGGACCTCCAGCGCTTCGGTGGTACCTGTTACGCGGTGCACGGCGCCGAGGCGGCCGTCGTCGTCACCACCGGCGAATTCACCGATCCGGCTCTCGAGTACGCCGAGCAGTGCGGCATCGTCTGTGTCGGTCTCGACGGGCTCACCGCGTGGAGCGAGGGCGCCGCGCCGCCCTGGTACGCGAGCGCGTCCGTCCAGCCCGCCGAGGGGTGAACCCCGCCGGGGCCGGGCTCAGTGCTCCTTCAGCGCCTGCTGGATCGTGCGCATGATCTCGTCGAGCGGCGCGTCGGTACGGGCCACGGTGACCAGCACCTCGCCCTCCCTGGACACCGAGGCCGCAGGGGCCTTCCCGGTCTCGCCCCCCACGGTCCGCCCCGCCCCGATCCCCGTGCCGAAGGTCTCCCGCACGATCGCGAACGCGTGGTCGAGCTGGGACTCCACGTCGCCCTGCCCGTCCGCCCGAAGCCAGCGCCGGAGCACATGGTTGTGCGCGGTCACGACGGCGGACGCGGCGACCTCGGCGAGCAGCGGGTCGTCATTGCCCACCTGGTGGTCACGCTCGTCGAAATGGCCCAGCAGATAGCGCGTGAACAGCCGCTCGTAGCGGGCCACCGAGGCGATCTCGGCCTCGCGGAGCGTGGGCACCTCACGGGTCAGCTTGTAGCGCGCCACGGAGACCGCCGGCTTCGCCGCGTACATCTTCATGACCTCCTTGATGCCGCGGCACACGGTGTCGAGCGGGTGCTCGTGCGCGGGAGCGGCGTTGAGGACGGCCTCGGCCCTGACGAGGGTGTCGTCGTGGTCCGGGAAGATGGCCTCCTCCTTGGAGCGGAAGTGGCGGAAGAACGTACGCCGGGCGACCCCGGCCGCCCCCGCGATCTCGTCGACCGTCGTCGCCTCGTACCCCTTCGTCGCGAACAGTTCCATGGCCGCTGCGGCCAGTTCACGGCGCATTTTGAGTCGCTGGGCGGCCGCCCGGGTGCTCGCGGCACTCTCAGGGGCGTCCGCCGAGGCGGAGGAACGAGGGGACTTGGCGGGTTGGGACATGAGGTGAACGTAACCCATCGGCGCAGGGGAGTGCGCCTGTGGGGGCGGGTCGCCCGAGGGTCCCAGCAACCCGCCCCACCCCGCCCCGACGTCAGCGGCGGGCATATTCGCGGAAGCCGCGCCCCGTCTTGCGGCCGAGGCAGCCCGCGGCCACCAGGTGCTCGAGCAGCGGCGCCGGGGCGAGGCCCGGGTCGCGGAACTCGCTGTGCAGAACCTTCTCGATGGCGAGCGAGACGTCCAGGCCGACGACGTCCAGGAGCTCGAAGGGGCCCATGGGGTAGCCGCCGCCCAGCTTCATCGCCGCGTCGATGTCGTCGAGCGTCGCGTAGTGCTCCTCGACCATCTTGATCGCGTTGTTGAGGTAGGGGAACAGCAGCGCGTTCACGATGAAGCCCGCCCGGTCACCGCAGTCGACCGGGTGCTTGCGCACCTTCACGCAGACCTCGCGGACCGTGGCGTGCACGTCGTCGGCGGTCAGCACCGTGCGGACCACCTCGACCAGCTTCATCGCGGGCGCCGGGTTGAAGAAGTGCATCCCGATGACGTCCTCGGGACGCGAAGTCACCCGGGCGACCGCCACGACCGGCAGCGACGAGGTGGTCGTCGCGAGCACCGCACCCGGCTTGCAGACCTTGTCCAGGGTCTGGAAGAGCTCCCGCTTGATCTCCAGGTCCTCGGCGACCGCCTCGACCGCGAGATCGACATCGGCGAAGGAGTCCAGGGAGCCCGCCGGGGTGATCCGGGCGAGGGTCTCGTCCCGCGCCTCCTCCGTCAGCCTTCCCTTGGAGACGGAGCGGCCCAGGGACTTGGCGATCCGCGCCTTGGCCGTGTCCGCCTTCTCCTGGCTGCGCGCGGCGAGGACCACGGTGTACCCGGCCTTCGCGAAGACCTCCGCGATGCCCGAGGCCATCGTCCCCGACCCGGCCACCCCCACCGAGGAGACCTCGCGCCCGGTGACCGCGCCCGCGCTCTCCACCGGGGTCAGGGCGTCCGGCACCACGGTCTGGCCGCCCGGGGCGTCGTAGGTGTAGAAGCCCCGGCCCGCCTTGCGGCCGGTCAGACCGGCCTCGCTGAGCTGGCCGAGCACCGGCGCCGGCGCGTGCAGCCGGTCGTGGGACGCGGCGTACATGGCCTCCAGCACCGTGCGGGCCGTGTCGATGCCGATCAGGTCGAGCAGCGCCAGGGGGCCCATCGGCAGCCCGCAGCCCAGCTTCATGGCGGCGTCGATGTCCTCACGGGAGGCGTAGTTGGCCTCGTACATCGCCGCGGCCTGGTTGAGGTAGCCGAACAGCAGACCGTCCGCGACGAAACCGGGGCGGTCGCCGACCGCGACCGGCTCCTTGCCCAGTTCACGGGCGAGCCGGGTGACGCTCTCCACGGCGGGCGGGGCGGTCAGTACGGAGGAGACCACCTCGACGAGCTTCATCGCGGGCGCCGGATTGAAGAAGTGCAGGCCCAGGACACGCTCGGGGTGCTGCGACTCGGCGGCCAGCCGGGTCACGGACAGGGCGTTCGTGCCCGTCGCGAGGATCGCGGTGGGGGAGACCACCGCGTCCAGCTCCCGGAAGACCTGCTGCTTGATCTCGTACGTCTCCGGCACGACCTCGATGACCAGCTCCGCCTCCGCGGCGGCCTGGAGATCGGAGAACGTACGGAACCGGGCGAGGACGTCGCGCCGCTCCTGCTCCGTGATCCGCTCGCGGCGCACGGCACGCTCGGTGGAGGCCTCCAGGGTGGCGACGGCCTGCCGCGCGGCGGCTTCGTCGATGTCGATGCCGATGACCTCGCGGCCCGCGCGGGCCAGGACCTCGGCGATGCCGGTGCCCATGGTGCCGAGGCCGACGACGGCAATGGTGGTGAGCGGGGTGTCCATCACGGGACTCCAGGGTGAGTGACGACTGTGAGGAGCACGGCGGCGCGCAGGGTCGGAATCAACCGGCGCTCGGTGTGCGGGAATTGCGTGTCGTGGTGCACGGTTCCGGGCGCTCTGGGCGCACCGGGGGGAAGGGTGACGGACTCTGTCCCGGAGCCACGTCTCACGAACTGCCGAACCGACAAGCACTCCGGGTGGCTGCGTCACCAGGCCACTGGAGCCGGCGGGTGTGTGTCCCGCTCACCTGAGCTTAACCGGCGAGTAACGAGCGCGCCAGCCCTGGCGGCCTGTGCACTGGCACACAGTTCGCCGACCACAGTGCGTTCACCACTCTAAACTCAGCGTCATGGATGAGGAGTTCCGCTCGCTTACGGACAGGCTCGGGGACGAGGCCGGTCAACCGGAGGTTCTTCGCCGGCTGATCACCACCGAGGACGACGAGGAGCTGGCCCTGGTCCTCATCGAGCGCGAACGCCCGCTGTGGGCCCGCGAGATCGCGGCGTTCCGGCTCGGCTGCCGGGGCGACCGCCGGGCCTTCGAGGCGCTGGTCCTCCTCCTCAACCACCGCGACCCCGAGCGCTGCGTCTCCGCCGCGCACGCCCTCAGGCTCCTCGGCGACCCCCGGACCCCGAGAGCGGCCGCCGCGCTCGCCACCAACAGCATGCGTACGGCCTACGCCCTGCATCCGGTGCGGCTGCTGACCGCGCTGCGCGCACCCGAGTCGGTGCCCGCCCTGGTCAGCACCCTGCACCGGCTGCTGACCCCCGACGAGCCGCACTGGCGCGTCGCCCTCGCGTGCGTCGAGGGACTGGGGAGCCTGGGTGACGGCCGGGCCCGCCCGGTCCTGGAGGCGGCCCTTCCGCACCCCCGGCTCGGCATGGCGGCGGCGGAGGCGCTCAGGCGGCTGCCGGCGAGGTGAGGGGCGCATGGTCTGACCCATCACCGCCCGGCGGCCGCCAGCGGAGCCAGGAAGGGGCTCGGCGGGCCGTGTCAGAAGATGTCCAGACTGTCGCGGGCCCGGGTGGTGGCGACGAACAGCAGCGAGCGTGCCTGCTGGACCTCGCGCCTGTAGCGCACCGGATCGGTGCTACGCCTCCGGTTCACGTCGTCCCTGGGGATCAGCCCGTCGCTGACCCCGGTGACGATCATGCGCTGGTACTCGGCTGACAGTCGGGATGCCCGTTCAGGGATTCCGCTGTCCTGCTGTGCCGAGCCATGTTGCGCTCACTGCGCGTTGGCGGACCTCGGCGCGGCTATCCGAGAATCTCGTCGTTGGAATCGAACTGATGTTGATCAACAGGGAGTGCCGGGAAGTAGTCAGTCTCCGCTCGCCCTGTGAGAACGGCCAGAAGGAAGGACGCGCACCGAGCGTCATGGTGTTCCCACAACGGCCCACGGCCCTCGTTGAACATGACCGTCCAATCGTCCGGCTCCTGTCCCGGCTTCACCAGCCAATACAGCATTGCCCCTGTGCCCTCGATGTAGGCCCGGGGCAGTACCTTCGTACCGGACTCCTGGAGCTGAGCAGGCCTGGGCTCGACCTCCCACAGCTTCTCGAGGGTCTCGTCCCTTTCGGTTGCTTGCGCGAGCAGCTCGTAGTCGTCGTCCGGGCAGGCAGGATCCAGAAGCCAGATCGTCTCGTCGAAGACGCCTCCCCCGTACGTCTCGACAAGCTGCCGGTAGTCGCCGGCAGCGCGGTGCCGAGTGCCCGCTCGACGGCCTGCCAGTCCCGGGACCGGCCTGGACCGGAAGGCGCGACGAGTTCGGTGAGGCGTTCCACGGCGGGGTGCATGATCGTCTCTATCTGTACCAGGTCAGACGCGTTTGGCGACGTACAGGACAGTGACGATGTTGGTGTTGCTGCCGCCTTCGTAGGGCGTGAAGCTGAAGCCCTTGTCGCTCCGGCCTTCGATGGTCAGGCCGATCGGTACGACGTCGGTGGGGTCGTTCGTCCGGTAGACGGGCGTGACGGAGTACCTGATGGGGCGCGCCGAGCAGACCGGTCTTGTTCAGCTTCTTGTTCGCCCGCCCCTACCCGCATTCGCCGGGCTCTTCCTGCGAGAACCGGTGGAGGCTCGTCTGTGGTCACCGGCCAGTTCGGCATCGATTCGTTCAGTCAGCTGTGGGCGTTCTCCCATGCCTCGCGGATCGCGGCCGGAATGCGTCCGCCGACGGATACTTGGTGACCGTTGGCCCGAGCCCATTCCCGAATGGTCTCGCTGTCGACGGGCGGCCGGGCCGGGGCCTGTGGTGGGGCCCACAGCGTGGGGTCCGAGGGGACGAATGCCGTCGTCGGTTCGAGGACGTCCTTGGGGAACTGGGGCACGGATGTCTCACCGCTCAGTACGGAGACGAGGAACTCGGTGAGGGTCCCGTCGTAGGTGAACCACCGAGGCCCGCGGGCTTCGTTCACGGCGACACGCCAGGCGTCCGGGGCAGTCCGTGGTTCAGTGATCCAGAAGAGGTGCTCTCCGTTGTCGGTGCCGCCCATCGGCAGGAGTTGCCGGGGGTCGTACGGAACAGGGTAGGTGCCTCGGTCGTGGTCCAGCTGCAGCTGCTCGCGGATCCTGGCGGGCATCGGGCCGGTGAGGTCGACCCATTCAGTGACCCCGTCGGGTTGGTAGATGCGCAAGTAGTCGGCGAAGGACCCCGGGCCGTAAGTGGATGCGAGCCGCTTGTAGTCCTCGGGAAGCGGCACACCGAGAACGCTCTCGACCTGGTGCCAGTCGATGGGGCGGCGGCGCCTCGCCTCTTCTGGTGGCGGGCAGAGTCGGGTCAGGGCGGCGAAGTCGGTCACTGGATTCCTCTGGCGCGTCGATTCAGCTGATCTGCGTGGTCAAGATTCTCGAACTGCTTGTCGAGGTGGAAACCACCTGATCCATTGGTTCACAGCTCGGCCCAGACCGTCTTGCCGGGTGCGCCGATCCGTGGAGTGACACCCCAGCGGGTGGCCAGGTGTTCGACGAGGAGGAGCCCGCGGCCGGTCTCGGAGTCCGGGGGTGGGGTGGTGGGCCGACCGGTGCCGGCGGGGCGGCGTTCGGTGCGGGTGTCGGTCACCTCGGTGCGGATTACCTCCGCTGTCACGGTCAGTCGTACGCGGAAGTCGCGTCCTGGGACGTGGCCGTGCTGCACGGCGTTGGCGCAGAGCTCGCCTGTGATGAGCGAGAGCGTCTCGTGGGCGGGGGAACGGTAGGGGATGCCCCAGGCGTCCAGCCGTTCACCTACGAGCAGCCGGGCGAGGCGGGCACCGCGCGGGGTGGACGTGAAGCGCATGACGAACTCGTGGCCGGTGTGCGGTGGCGCGCTCTTGTGCGAGGCGGTGGGGGAGGGAGTCATGGGAGTGAGGTTGGCGGGAGCGACACCCCGCCCACCAGCAGCAACGCTTGTACGGGGGCCGGTTGTACAGGCTGCAAGGGCTTGCGTACGCCCCTGACAGGCAGGGGGCTTTTTCGGGGGAGCGGATCGCATTCGGGTACGCAGCGTGAGTGCTGTGCGTAGTTTTGTGACGGACAGAGGGTGCGCGGTGGACGTGGTGGGGTGAGCGATGGCGGAGACGGAACGGGACGACGGAGCCGTGGGATTCCTGCGGTGCTTCGGGATGCAGCTGAGGCTGCTGCGAGAGCGAGCGGGCCTCACGCGGGCTGAGTTGGGGGCGCGACTGGGGTACGGGGAGGATCAGATCGCCTCGGTGGAGCTGGGGCGGCGCATCCCGAAGCCGGAGATGATCGACCGGGCGGATGAGGTGCTGGGGGCGGGCGGGCTGCTTATCGCGATGAAGGCTGAGGTTGCTCGGGCGCGGTATCCGTCGTTCTTCCAGCGTGCGGCCAAGCTGGAAGCGGAAGCGGTTGAGCTGCACGCTTATGTCGCACATGCGATGAAGGGACTCCTGCAGAGCGAGGAGTATGCACGGGCCGTGTTCAGGCAGTGGCGACCGCTACTGGACGAGGAAGTCATTGATCAGAGGCTTGCGGCGCGCATGGAGAGACAGGAAGTTTTCAGTCGGCGACCGGCACCAAACATCAGCTTCGTTGTCGAGGAAGCCGTGCTTCACAAACGAATTGGTGGAGTCGACGTCTGGCGTGGGCAGTTGGAGCAGTTGCTGCTGATCGGACAAAAGCGAAACGTGGAGATCCAGGTGATGTCACTGGAGCGCGGTGAGCATGCCGGGCTGGCGGGGCCCTTCACCTTGATGGAAACCAGGGACGGGCGGAGAGTCGCCTACACGGAGGTGCAGAGCGACGGCCGCCTGCACACCGAGCGGAGTAGGGTCCGAGAACTGGAGGCTACGTACGGGACCATTCGGGGGCAGGCCTTGGCTCCGCAGGAATCGATGGTCTTGATCGAGAAGTTGTTGGGAGAAGCATGAGTGTGGATGGAGCTGGCCGCTACGCGGTCGAGCTTGCCTGGTTCAAGAGCAGCTACAGCGCCGGAGATGGAGGTGACTGTGTGGAGGTGGCCTTGGCCTGGCACAAGTCCAGCTACAGCAGCGAGGAGGGCGGCGAGTGTGTTGAGGTAGCTGACTGCCCGCACGCTGTCCACGTTCGCGACTCGAAGGACATCACACGCCCCGGCCTGGCCCTCGTCCCGTCGGCTTGGACCACGTTCATCGGATTCGCCCGCGGGGTGTGAGGCGGGCTGGGCGGTGCCTTAGCCCGCCCGGCGCGTCAACCCCACCTGGTCAGCTCAGCCACGAAGTCGTCGTACGAGCGGTTGCTGCCCTGAGGTTTGGCGAGCAGCCCTCGCTCGTACGCCGCCTTAGCGATCAACGCGCCGTCGCTCTCGCGGAACGTGGGAGAGCCGAGCTTGCCCTTCAAGGTCTCCTTGGGGTGCTTGAGCATCCCCCGTAGCTGAGCCGGCACCTTCCAGCGGGGGCGGACGTGCGGGAAAGCGCCAGGGAAGAGGAGTAACCACGCCTCCGACTCCCAGGCCGCCAAAGCGAGTGCCGCATCGCAAGGGCTCTGGCGCGCGAGCTCTTCGGACAGAGTCCTGCGTACGGTGCGGTAGCGGTTGTCCGTGAAGCCGTCCAGGTCTTCGTGGACGGCCAGACCGACCAGCGGGCCGCGCTGCTGGAGCGCCTTACCGTTCCTATTCAGTGAGCAGGAGTGAGTCTTGTACCCATTCTTGCTCGCTGCGGACATCCCGAACGGTTTTGGGTGTCCTGGTCGCCCGCGTTCTCGCCGCGTCCGGTGGCACGGATCGTGTCCGTGGTCCGGGGATGCGGGGGCGGGGTCCCTCACGCCCTCGTGCACGCCGGTCGGCCTGGACGGTCCGATGCCCGTGCACATCACTCTGGTGTGCACGGGGCAGTGCCGTCCGACGCCGGATCGGGTGTCCGAGGGCGCGTCGCCCGATCGCGATACCGGCGGCATCGTGACGGGACATTCTGCGGCGGGGCGTGGTCAGCGGTTTCTGCCAGTGCTGACCACCCCACCTCGAGGTGTAGGCCGGATCGACCGCCACAATGGCCAGACCATGTTCTGCTGCCATGGATACGAGCCGGGACTTGAGCCTGCCGGTCGGGATACCGGAGATCAGCTGCCGGAACCGTTTCCTACGGCCGTGCTTCTCCCGCGTCTTCTCGGCGCTGAAGTCGAGGTCCTCGACCGCGATCGCACCCACACCGGTATGGCGGGCCCAGTGCAGGAGGCGGGTGAGGGCGTGGCGCAGTTGCGCGTCACGGTGGTGGGCGGTTCCGGTCAGGTCGTAGGGGAAACGGTGGGGTTCGCCGACCGGGTTGCCGTGGAGGTCGAGGCGGTAGGCGGCGAAGTGGTCGGCGTTGGTATCGACCCCGATCACACCCTGGGCCAGGGCCGCTTCCATGGGAATGGTGAGCACGGTGGGGCGTTGCCAGGACGCGGTCAGGTACCAGCGGCCCCTGGTGGTGTCGTAGTGGATGCGGTAGGCGACGGCCCGGTTCGCTTCGACACGGTCGGCCCACTCCGCACCCCGATGCGCGAAGCCGATGGTTGAGGTGAGGGTGTAGCGGCCGTGCTTGGCGTTGGCGAGGTGGGCGAGTGGGGCGGGCAGTTTGATGCTGACCTGGCCGTCCAGGGTGACACGGATCGTCTCGTTCCCGTACCGCTTGCCCGACTCACCGTCCGCCGCCAGGAACCACCGCTCCACCTCCCACCGCTCCCGCCATTCACCTTCGGTGAGCCCTGCCTCGGCGAGATGGTGGCGGGTGTTGAACAACCGCTTCCCGCCCCGGACCACCCGTACCCGCCCCGCCTGCCAGTCCGTTACCGCAGCGGCATGGCGGGCTTCCAGGGCTTTGAGGCGGCGGGACTTGTGGAACCACTCGCTCCGGGACCGGTAACCACCCGGCCCGCGCTTCGAACCCGCCGCTCCGATGGGAAGCGACAGGCGGTGCCGCAGCACCTTGATCCCAGCCTCAAGGCTGCGGATGTGTGCGGTTTGGGAGCGCCGGGCGAGTGCCCACTGATCATGCGTCGCCTTCGTGATCGCCCCCGCGATCCTGGACGACGACACCTTCGTCAGCTCCCGCTTCCGCGTAGCCCAGGTATCAGCACCATGGTTCGGGCCGTCCGCGCACCGGGCCTTCAGGTCACGGGAGGCAAGCGCACCCTGATGGGCTCCAACAACCCGCAACACGTGTACGTCCTGCGAGGTGAGGTGCTTGAGACGGTCCCGCACCGCCACCCCCGAAGGGCCCGGGGCCACGAACGACGCCGCCAACTCCCGCACACCACCCACTGATGGCCACACCCTCCGCCCGCCAACCGCTGAACAGCCCGTCACCCGACACAACGAGCCACCACCACCAAGGTCACCCATTCGACCCCAGAACTCCCGTCCCCACCCTCACCCACCGCGCCACCGGACTCACTCCCGGACACCCCAACGCACTTGTGCACACTCAACCGACAGCAGCTCAATACCCTTGGCCTTGCCAACCAGCGTGCTTACGGCTGTGGCGAGTTCGCGCCCGGTCTTCTTCTTCAAGCGCACCGGGTCGTTGATGCGCACGATCTTCGCCGAGCCCAGGTTCGGGTGGTGCTGGCGGATGATCGACGCCAGGACGTCGCAGTCGTTGGCGTCTTCACCCGCGAGCACGATGACGCCTCGGCCCTGGCGGGGGATGAGCGGTGCCCTACGGCTCACAGTTCACCGCCGGTGAGGTCGCCTCCGAGCACGCCGGAGAACCACAGTTCGCCGAGTGGTTGGTCACCGGATTCCTCGACGATGGCGTGCACCTCGTCAGCGGTGAGTGCCGGAATGATCGATGCCCCGTCCTCGTCGCGGTCGCAGACGATGAACTCCTCGGGTTCCAGCCGGTCCACCAGTGCGGGGGAGTGGGTGGCGACGAGGAACTGGCTGCGTGTGGAGGCCTCGCGGAGTCGTTCCACGATCAGTTCCAGGGCCTGGGGATGCAAGCCGTGGTCGATCTCCTCGACGCAGGTGAGGGCCGGCGGGTCCGGGTCGTAGAGCATGGCGAGGAGGCCGAGCAGGCGGACGGTTCCGTACGAGGCGTCGGCGAGCGGGGTGGGCCGGCGCAGGCCCCGTTCGCGGAGGATGACGGTCACCTGGTCGGCTGAGCCGCCGAGCCTGGCGAATTCGATGTCGTCGAGCTGGGGCAGCACGGTCCGGGCGTCGGCTACCAGGTCCTGCCAGGTCTCCTCGGCGGAGCTGAGGTAGTAGAGGAACTCCGCGAGGTTGTCCGCGTCGGGTGAGAGATCGAAGAAGCGGCTGCGGCGGAGGCGGGCAGGAAGTCGCGCGGCGGGTACGTCGACGTCGAACACCCGGAACGTGGAGAGCTGCTGGGCGACCTTGGAGACCTCTTCGCCGCCGTCCGAACTGGCCAGGCGCGGCAGGGTGGACAGCCCACTGCTCAGCCGCTGGATGCCGAAGCTACCGCTGTCGGACTCCTTCCCGGCCCGCTTGTCGACGACCTTGGCTTCCTCGCCGGAGACGGTGATGCGTCGGCCGCGTCCTTGTGTGCGCTTGAACTGGAAGCTCTCGATGCGGGACAGGCTGTAGGCGTCCTCGCTGCTGCGGAGCTTGCGGCGGCGGACGGTGAGCTCGTACTCGTCGGGTGCGTTGACGCTCGCGTGGGTCGTCCAGGTCGCCTTGAGCCGGATCGACATGGACGTGGGCGGCTTGGGACCACCCCAGAACGCGACCTCGTCGAAGCCGCCGCGTGCGTCCAGGGCGGGCTGGAGGTCGGTACGGATGATGTCCGAGAGCAGGTCGAAGACCTTCAGCAGGTTGGACTTGCCGACCCCGTTCGGCCCCACCAGGACGGTGAGGGGGCCGAGGAGGACGGTCACGTCACGGAGACTGCGGAAGTTCTCCACGTGGAGTTCGAGCAGACGGCCGGGCATGGTCGCGAACCTATCGGGTGAGTGGGATAGCGGTCATGTCATTCCGGGACGGGCGCGGTTTCCGGGGTGAGGGCCGGCTCGGGCGGGGGCCAGCGGCCTGCGGCGATCTCGGCATCCAGGCGGGCCTGGAAATGGGCGTGGGCGGCGCGCATTTCGGGTTCGCTGTGGGCGACGGGATGTCAACGGTGCGTCACGGGTGGATGTCAGGCGACTTTGCCGACGGGATGAGCGGGCGCACGTACCGGAGTTCGGGGATCATGGCCCCGCCCGTCTCCGAGGCCTCCTCCGCGCCGTCCGGCCGGAACCCGGCCCGCTCGTAGAAGCGGCGGGCCCGCGCGTTCTCCTTCAGCACCCAGAGGGACATCGCGGCGGATCCGTCCGCACGGGCCCGCGCGGTGACCTCCGTCAGCAGCGCGCGCCCGGTGCCCGTGCCGATGTGGTCCGGGTGCACGTAGAGGGCGTACAGCTCCGCGCTTCCGGGCCGGGCGCTCTCGTCGCGGCAGGGGCCGTAACAGGCCCAGCCGGTCACCGCGGCGTCCGGTGTCCCGGCCACCAGGTTCACCGGCCCGCCGCCTGCCGAGAGGCGTGCGCGCCGGCGCTCGGCGTCCTCGCCGACGTCCATCGCGTCCAGGTACGCCTGCGGGATCATTCCGGCGTACGCCCACCGCCACCCGCGCACCCGGATGTCCGCCACGGCGGCGCAGTCGTCGACGGTCATGTCACGTACACGCACGCCGGGGGCGTACGCGGGACCGGGGCGTGTGGTCACGCGCTCCATCCTGGCGTACGCCCCCGGTGGGGGGCCCGGTATTTCTCAGCCGCGGAAGCCGAGCAGACCGTGCAGTGTCTTGCCCTTCAGGTTCGCTCCGGCCTTCGTGGCGGGGGCCGGCTTCGGCTCCGGCAACGCGTCGCAGACCGCGTCCGCGCCGCTGCCGCCGCCCGACGGGAGGGTGCCGTCGGTGAGGTAGTCCACCAGGTGCGCGTCCAGGCAGTCGTTGCCGCTCAGGGTGATGCCGTGGTTGCCGCCGCCCTGCTCGACGACGAGGCTCGACCCCTTGAGCCTGCGGCTCATGGTGACGCCGCCCTCGTAGGGTGTGGCCGCGTCGTCGGTGGCCTGGAGGACCAGCGCGGGCGGGATCTCGTCGTTGGTGACCCGCACGGGCTCCAGCGGCTCCACCGGCCAGGTGGCGCACGGGGCGTTGTACCAGGTGTTGTTCCACGACATGAAGGGCGCCTTGCGGTGTGCCTGCCAGGTGTCGTTGCGCCAGGTGCTCCAGGTGCGGGGCCAGCCGGCGTCGCGGCACTGCACGGCGGCGTAGACGGAGTAGCCGTTGTCGCCGCTCCTGTCCACGGCCGCGAAGTCCTTGTACGCGGTGGCCAGCGCGTCCTGGTCCTTGTCGTTGACGTACGCGGCGAACGTCTCGGCGAGGCGCGGCCAGTAGCCGTTGTAGTAGCCGCCCGGCATGAAGGTGTCCTCCAGCTCGCCCGGCCCGACCTTGCCGGCCGCGGGGTGCTTCTTCACCGCGTCGCGCATCCGGTACCACGCGGCCTCGACCGCGGCCGGGTCCTTGCCGAGCTTGTACGTGGCGTCGTTCTTCGCGATCCACGCCATCAAGGCCTTGTGGCGGGCGTCGAACGCATGGTCCTGGCCGAGGTTGTCCTTGTACCAGACGCCGTCCGGGTCGACGACCGAGTCCAGCACCAGGCGGCGCACGTGCTCGGGGAACAGCTTGGCGTAGACCGCGCCCAGGTAGGTGCCGTACGAATATCCGAAGTAGTTGATCTGCTCTGCGCCGAGTGCCCCGCGGATGGTGTCGAGGTCCTTCGCGGCGCTGACGGTGTCCATGTACGGCAGCAGGTCGCCGTGCTTCTCGCCGCAGGCGGCGGCGAAGGAGGCGGCCCGGTCGCGCGCGGTCTTCTCCGCCTCGTAGGAGTCCGGCACGGAGTCGGGGCGCACGGGTTCGAAGTACTTCGGCACGCAGTCCAGGGCGGGGGTGCTCTTCCCGACCCCGCGTGGGTCGAACCCGATCACGTCGTACTGCGCGGCGAGCTTCGCGGGCAGCGAGGACGCGACGAAGCCCGCCATGGAGAGGCCGCTGCCGCCGGGGCCGCCGGGGTTGACCAGCAGGGGGCCCTGCGAGGTCTTCGCTGTGTGCGGGATCCGGGAGAGGGCGAGGGTGACCTTCCTGCCCGACGGGTTGTCATGGTCGAGCGGCGCGCGGACGGTTGCGCATTGCAGCGCCGGATACGTCTTCGTCCCGCAGCCCTTCCATGAGAGCGGTGCTGCGGCGGGTGTCGCGGTGGACGGCGCGGACGCGGTGGACGGCGCGGCGGTCACCAGACCCGCGACCGTGGCGCCGACGGCGACCAGAATTCCTGCACGTTTCGTCATAGGGCCTCCCGTGGTCGGGGAACGCGGCTGTGGGTGGCACAGCCCCCGCCGCATGCTTCCCGGATCCGGACCGGGCAGGACATATGTCGTCGAGAGTTGACCCGTTCGGGCAGGGAGACCGGTGCGGTCAGAGCAGGGTCAGCTGGGTGGGGCCCGGCGCGTGACCGTCCGCGAGGGCCGGCGGGGTCTCGCGGGCGAGGCGGCGGGCGCCGCCCCGGTCGGCCGGGCCGATGCCGAACTCGGCCGCGAGCTCGTGGACCCGGCGGGTGATGGATCGCTGGTACCAGGTCGGCGCGTACGCCCCGTCCGCGTACATCCGTTCGTACCGTCGCACCAGGTGGGGGTGGTGCTGTGCGAGCCACCGCATGAACCACTCGCGGGCGCCGGGCCGCAGGTGCAGGACGAGCGGCGTGACGGAGGTGGCCCCGGCGGCGGCGATGGCACGGACCGTGGCGCGCAGCTGGTCGGGGTGGTCGCCGAGGAAGGGGATGACCGGGGCCATCAGCACACCGCAGCCGATCCCGTTGTCCGTCATGGCGCGGACGACGTCGAGGCGTCGCTCGGGCGAGGGGGTGCCCGGCTCGACCGTGCGCCACAGTTCGGGGTCGGTGAATCCGACGGAGACGGAGACGCCGACCTCGGTGACCTCGGCGGCCTGTCGCAGCAGATCGAGGTCGCGCAGGATCAGAGTGCCCTTCGTGAGGATGGAGAAGGGGTTCGCGTGGTCGCGCAGCGCCGCGATGATGCCGGGCATCAGCCGGTAGCGGCCCTCGGCCCGCTGGTAGCAGTCGACGTTCGTGCCCATCGCGATGTGCTGACCGTGCCACTGGCGGGAGGCCAGATGACGGCTCAGCAGCTCGGCGGCGTTGACCTTGACGACGATCTGGGAGTCGAAGCCGACACCGGTGTCCAGGTCCAGATAGCTGTGGGTCTTGCGGGCGAAGCAGTACACGCACGCGTGGGTGCAGCCCCGGTACGGGTTCACGGTCCATTCGAACGGCATGCGGGAGGCCCCGGGCACCCGGTTCACGATCGAGCGGGCCCGGATCTCATGGAAAGTGATTCCCCTGAATTCCGGGGTGTCGAAGGTGCGCGTCGTCACCGCGTCCGCGGCGAAGAGCGCACCGTTACCCGTCTTTGTGGTGTTCTCTGCCAGATTGTCCCAGCGCATGAACGCCTCCTTCGTAGCACTCCGCAGAGAATAGAACATACGTTCCCTTGATCGTGCGCGGCGGAGCGTGAGGCCCGATTTTGAGGCGCCGTACCCGAGGTGGTTGGCTCAGCAGCACCCCGAACAACCGAGTGCTGGAGGAGCAGGCATGGCGCAGGTCGAGGCCACGACAGAGCGAATCATCGCGGCGGACGCAGAGACGGTGTTCGACGCGCTGGCCGACTACAAGGAGGTCCGGGGCAAGGTGCTGACCGGGCACTTCAGCGAGTACGAGGTGCGCGAGGGCGGGGACGGGGAAGGCACCCTCGTCCACTGGAAGCTCCAGGCCACGAGCAAGCGGGTCCGCGACTGCCTGCTCGAGGTCACCGAGCCCACCGACGGGCAGCTGATCGAGAAGGACCGGAACTCCTCGATGGTCACCACCTGGACCGTCACCCCGGCCGGTGAGGGTAAATCCAAGGCCGTCGTCTCGACGGTGTGGAACGGCGCGGGCGGGATCGGCGGGTTCTTCGAGAAGACCTTCGCGCCCAAGGGGCTCGGCCGCATCTACGACGAACTGCTGCAGAACCTCGCCACCGAGGTGGAGAAGTAACGCTGCTTCCCCCGGCTGTTGGCGTCGCGGCCGGCCTCACCGGAACGGGTGGTTTTCCGGGGTGGCCGGTTGCGCGTCGCAGTGCCTCCCACCGGCGCATAAGCCCTCTGAATGCGCCCTGCGTGCGCCCGGTCGCGTTTGCCCCGCCTCGCCGCCTGATGCGAGAAATGGGCGGCGCAGCTGCGACGAGGGGAGCGTTACGTGGTGGGTGGGATCACTCTGGTGAAGGACGAGCCGGGAGGCACGGAGTACGGGGCGCCCGGTTCCCGGGCGGCGCCCGGCACCGAGGCGGAGTACGCGCCGCCCCCGCCGCCGTCCGCCGCCGGGCCGTCCGCGCCGCCGGACGAAATCAGCCCCCGCAGGATCCGGCTGGTCTTCCTCGGGCTGATGCTCACCCTGCTGCTCGCGGCGCTCGACCAGATGATCGTCGCCACCGCCCTGCCGAAGATCGTCGGTGAGCTGCACGGCCTGGACAAGATGTCCTGGGCGGTCACCGCCTATCTGCTCGCCTCCACGATCGGTCTGCCGCTCTACGGGAAGCTCGGCGACCTCTTCGGCCGCAAGGGCGTCTTCCAGTTCGCGATCGTCGTCTTCATCATCGGCTCCGCCCTGGCGGGCTGGTCGCGCACCATGGACGAACTCATCGCCTTCCGGGCCGTCCAGGGCATCGGCGGCGGCGGGCTCATGATCGGCGTCCAGGCGATCATCGCGGACATCGTCCCGGCCAGGGAGCGGGGCCGCTACATGGGCCTCATCGGGGCCGTCTTCGGCCTCGCCTCGGTGGCCGGACCGCTCCTCGGCGGCTTCTTCACCGATCACGCCTCCTGGCGCTGGTGCTTCTACATCAACGTGCCGTTCGGCCTCGTCACCCTCGCCGTCATCGCCCTCGTGCTGAAGCTGCCCAAACCCGCGGTACGCCCCCGCCTCGACGTGCTGGGGGCGCTGCTGCTGGCCGTCGCGTCGACCTGCCTGGTGCTGCTCACCAGCTGGGGCGGGACGGAGTACGCCTGGGGCTCCCGGACCATCCTGGGGCTCGCCGCCGGGGCTGCCGGAACGACTCTGCTCTTCCTCGTCGTCGAACACCGGGCCGCCGAACCCATCATCCCGCTGCGCCTGTTCCGCGACTCCGTCTTCAACGTCACCTCGCTGGTCGGCGCGGTCATCGGGGTCGCCCTCTTCGGGGCGGCCAGCTATCTGCCGACCTACCTCCAGATGGTCGAGGGCGTGTCCGCCACCGAGTCGGGGCTGCTGATGCTTCCCATGATGGGCGGCATCGTCATCTCCTCCGTCGTCTCCGGCCAACTGGTCTCGCGTACGGGCCGCTACCGCGTCTATCCGCTGGTGGGCGGAGCCGTGTCGGCCGTGGGCATGTGGCTGCTCTCCCTGCTCGACACCGGCACCTCGGCGCTGGAGTACGGCATCTGGCAGGCCGTCCTGGGCATCGGGATCGGCCTCGTCATGTCCATCCTGGTGCTGGCCGTGCAGAATTCCGTACGCCCTTCCGACCTCGGCACCGCCACCAGCGCGCACAACTACTTCCGGCAGATCGGCGGCAGCGTCGGAGCCGCGATCTTCGGCACCCTGTTCGCCGGGCGGCTCGGTGACGCGCTCGGGGTGCGGCTCCCCTCCGGCGCCGATCTGCCCGACGCCGAGTCGATCACCCCTCAGCTGGTCCACTCCATGGAGCCCGCACTGCGCGACGCCTACATCCAGGCGTACGCCGACGCGATGCCGCGGATCTTCCTCTACCTGGTGCCGGTGCTCCTGCTCGGCCTGTTCCTCGCCTTCTTCCTCAAGGAGAAACCGCTGGTGTCCCACCACATCCCCCAGACGGCCCCCGACCCGACCGAGGCGCACTCCACGATCCCCGCGGCCCGCACCGACCCCGGCCCGCTCTCCGGGGTCCCGGTGTGCGGATGCGTCCAGCACCCCGACGGCACGACGGTGGGGCGGGCCGCCCTCACCCTCATCGACGTCCAGGGGCGGCAGGTCGGACGCGGAGCGAGCGCCGACGACGGGCGGTACGCGCTGAGCGCGCCAGGAGCGGGGGCCTACGTGCTGATCGCCGCGGCGGGCGGGCACCAGCCGCAGGCCGTCAGCGTCACCGTCAGCGACCGGCCGGTGGAGCTCGACGTGGTCCTGGGCGGGGCGGGACGGCTCGCCGGAGCGGTCCTCACACCCGACGGAGCGCCCGTCCGCGACGCGGCGGTCACACTCACCGACGTACGGGGCGAAGTCGTCGCGACGACCCGCACCGGACGCGAGGGCGCCTATGTCATCAGCGAGCTGGTGGCCGGTGAGTACACCCTCGCCGCCAGCGCGCAGGCCTTCCGCCCCGCCGCCCTCCCGGTCAGCGTGCAGGCCGCCCGGGAGACCAGGCAGGACATCGAGCTGGCGGGCGGCGCCGTGCTCCGCGGGATCGTGCGCGCTCCCGGCGGCCGGGCCGTCGAGGACGCCCGGGTCACGCTCCTGGACGCGGCGGGCAACGTGGTCGACACCCTGACCACCGGCTCGGACGGGGCGTTCCGGTTCGTCGACCTGTCGACCGGCGAGTACACCGTGATCGCCGCAGGCTATCCGCCGGTCGCCACCGTGCTCCAGCTCCCCGGAGGAGGCCGGACCGAACGCGACCTCCAGCTGGGCCACGAGGACTGACCGTCCGTCCGGCCCGGGGCGGGTGTGCGATCCGCACACCCGCCCCGCTCACGGCAGCAGCCGGGGCTTCCGCCTCGCCGCGACGTCCTCGACCCAGCCGAAGCAGACCACGGCGGCGGCGATCAGCACCCAGGCGACACCGAACTGCCACCAGGGACTGTCCAGCGGCAGATGCCGCTCCAGCGCCGGCACCTCCCACATGAGGTCGATCAGCGGCACCGAGGCCATCAGCGCCACCTCGTGCCAGAGATAGACCGTCACCGCGCGGGCGTTGAACACCGTGACGACCCGGTCGGCCACCCGGTGACGTACGAGTCCGTCGAAACGGGGCCTGAAGCGCAGCAGGAGCAGCACGAACCCGGCCGACCACAGCGCCTGGGCGAGCGGCAGATCGTCCAGGTCGAACGAGCCCTCCGCCGGGTGCCCGGCCGCCCACCAGGCACCCGCGGCCATCAGCGGCACCGCGACCGCCACCGCTCCCGCGCCGCGCAGCCGGCCGACCACACCGTCGCGGTGCGCGAACCCCAGCAGCCAGCAGAACAGGAACACCGAGGCGTCACTGATCGCGCTTCCCAGCCGGCCGTCCGGCACCCCGGACACCGTCTCCAGCACCACGACGGGCACCAGGGACAGGGCGAGCACGGGGAGCGGGGCGAGCCGGAAGAGGCGCAGCAGCAGCGGAGAGAGCAGGACGAACCAGAGATAGGCGCGCAGATACCAGAGCACCGCCCAGGCCTGCTCACCCCAGGCGTTGCCGGGCGGATCACCGACCGGCAGCACCCACAGCAGGACGTCGGGCCCCGGCACCCAGCCGTGCAGCAGCATCGCCACGCCGAGCACGAGCCCGAACAGCCACACCGGGATCAGCAGCCGCCGCAGCCTGCTGCGGAGCACGCCGGGAGCGGGCCGCTCCAGTGAGCGGGCCATGAGGGATCCGGCGAGCGCGAACATCACGCCCATGGACGGGAAGACGTATCCCAGCCAGGGCCACTCGAAGGTGTGGTAGGTCACCACCCGGACGAGCGCCACGGCCCGCAGCACATCGAAGGAACGGTCGCGGCCCGTGGCCGTGGCGGCCGCGGCGGGCGGCGCGAACGCCGCCCTGCGGTGCGCCCCGGCCACTACGAGGCCCCCACGTGGGGCGTGCCCACCTCACCCGTGCGTTTCAGCTTCTGCCAGCGCAGCCGGCCCCCGGTCGCCGCCGTGACACAGGAGTGGATCAGCACGAGGTACATCAACTGCCGGTAGGCGAGCTGCTGGAGGGGCATCATCAGCAGGTACCGGTACTTCTCCCGGTCGAGGCGGAAGGCGTACGCCGCGCAGAGCAGCTGCACGGCCAGGATCGCCAGCCAGGCGAGCAGCGAGGCCCGGAAGTCCACGAAGACCATCGCGTAGACGGTGAAGACGTCGATGAGCGGCGCGAAGACCGGTGTGACGATCTGGAAGAGGACGACGAGCGGCATGCCGACGCGGCCGAAGCGCCCGGAGGGCCCCCGGTCGGTGACGGACCGGCGGTGCTTCCACAGCGCCTGCATGGTGCCGTAGCTCCAGCGGTAGCGCTGACGCCACAACTGGCCCAGGGACGCCGGTGCTTCGGTCCACGCCCGGGCGTGCTCGGCGTAGACGACGCGCCAGCCCGCGCGGTGGAGCGCGATGGTGATGTCGGTGTCCTCCGCCAGCGTGTCCTCGCTCATCCCGCCGGCCTCCAGCACCGCCTGGCGGCGGAAGGCGCCGATGGCACCGGGGATGGTGGGCATGCAGCGCAGCAGGTCGTACATCCTGCGGTCCAGGTTGAAGCCCATCACGTACTCGATGTGCTGCCAGGCACCGATCATCGTGGACCGGTTGCCGACCTTCGCGTTGCCCGCGACGGCGCCGATGCCGGCGTCGGCGAACGGCTGGACGAGCTGGTGCACCGCGTCCGGTTCGAAGACGGTGTCCCCGTCCATCATCACGACGATGTCGTGACGCGCCTGCCGCACACCGTTGTTGAGGGCCGCGGGCTTGCCCGCGTTCTCCTGCCGGATCACCCGGACGTTGGGAAGGCCGAGCGATTCGGCTATCTCCGCCGTGCCGTCCGTCGATCCGTCGTCGACGACCAGGATCTCGATGGGATGTGTGCTCGCGGCGAGGGAGTTGAGCGTGGCGGCGATGCACTCCTTCTCGTTGTAGGCCGGAACGATCACCGTCACCGGCCCGGTCACCTCGGGGCCCCAGGTGAACCGGCGTCTGTTGCGCTGCCGGTGATGGCGCCGGGCGAGCAGGAGCATCAGGCCGAAGCGGCCCAGGACCGCCACCCCGACGACACCCAGCATCGTGGCCAGCCCCGGCACGGTCCACTCCGCGACCGTGACCGCGGCGAGCAGGGCGCGACCCTCCCACACGCTCGCGGTGTCCGCCTTGCGGTGGGCGGCCTGCGCCGAGTCGCCCTGTGCGCCGCCGTCCTGTACGGGGCCCGGGGGAGCGGCAGCGTCCGCGTCCTCGCCGTCGGCGCCGGCCTGCTGCTGGGCGCCGCTGACGGTGGTGAAGGTGTAACCCTTCGCCTTCATCTTCTTGATGTACTCCGGCAGCGCGGCCAGGGTCTCGGAGCGGTCGCCGCCCGCGTCGTGGAAGAGCACCGAGGCACCCTCGCCGTCCTCCGGCGTAGCCCACTTGACGATCTTGGAGACACCCGGCCGCTGCCAGTCCTCGCTGTCGGTGTCGATGAACACGCTGGTGTAGCCCATCGCGCCGAGGCGCTCGTAGACGGGCCAGCTGTAGTCGTCGATCGCATCGGTCTTCGAGGAGTACGGGGCGCGGAACAGCGTCGTCGTGATGCCGGCGGCGCCCGCCAGCGCGAGCTGCGTCTGGGCGATCTCCCGCTTGACGCGGGCCTCGCTCTGATAGGAGAGATCGACGTGGGTGAAGGTGTGGACCCCCACCTCGTTGCCCTCGTCGACCATCCTGCGGACGACGTCCGGATAGCGCGCGACCATCGAGCCGACGAGGAAGAAGGTGCCCGGCACGTCGTTCTCGTCCAGGATGTCCATCACCTTCCCGCTCCACTCGGGATCGGGGCCGTCGTCGAAGGTGAGCACGATGGTCTTGTCCGGCACGGACTGCGTACGGGCGGTACCGCCGGGGAAGCTCAGGATCGGCCCGCCCTCCAGCACCTCGGCGGGCACCGAGTCCGCGGAGGCTCCGGTCCGGACCCGCTGGTCGTCACCGATCTCGGCGCGCAGATAGCCGTCCAGCAGCATCATGCAGACGAGCCCCAGCAGAAGCAGCAGGGCCATGATCACGCGGGGCCGGGGGACGGCCTGGCGCCCCACGCGGCTGATCCTGCCGGGCGTGGCGTGCCGACGGCGGGAAGCGGCCATCAGTTCGCCCCGCCCGATGCCGATGCCGACGCCTGGCCGGACGGCGTCGCTCCGCCGGACGCCGGCGGCGTCGGCGCGCCGCTCGGGGGCGCGGTCCCGCCCGGTGGCATGCCGTAACCCGGCCGGGTCCCGCCTCCCGGGCCGGCTTCGGCGGCCGGGCCGCCGTCGAAGGGGAGCAACTGCGAAGGGGTCACGGAGATGCCGCCCATGAAGGCGAGCCCCAGCACGGCGGCGTAACCGACGCAGACGGCGCCCAGGAGCATGCCGGCGCGGCGCAGCAGCCTGGCCCGGCGCCCGGAGCCGTCCACGAAGACGGGTCCCTCCTGCGGCTGTTCGGCCGCGCGACGGCGCTCGGCGGAACGGGCCGGGCCGGCGTGTGCCCGGCGTCGGCCGTGCGGCGCCGGGTCTTTCTCGATGACGGGGTCGGATTGCATGTGCGCATGGTGGCGAAGCTTGATGTGCGAAGTCTGAAGCTTTCCTGGCCGCTCGCTGTGAAGAGGGTCCGAACCTGTCGGACCGCTGAGAGTACGCCGACCGCGATACGTCGGCTCTGTGCCGCTCGAACCCTGCCCATCAGGGGAGTTGGCCGTTCCGGGCGGCCGCTGCCGGTCCTTTTCCATGAGTTTCCTGTGTCTTCGGGCCGGTCCCCGGTGTGAGAGGTTCAAGGCGTCCCGGCAGCACCGGCTGCCGTTCCGGACGACATTCCGAAAGCAGGTGCACACACGTCATGCGAAGGCGCACACGGGTTTCCTCAGCCGTTGCCGGGTTGATCGCGCTCGGCCTCGCGTGCTCGGCCTGCTCGCCGGGCGGCGTCGCCGATCAGTCGAAGGGCTCCGCGCAGCCCCCACCGGCGGCCGCGCAGACCGCCTACACCCCGTACGTGAGCGCCACGACCGCCGCCGACACGGACAGCGCGGGCTCTCCGGACACGTACAACCTGGCCTTCGTCACCTCCGCCACCTCCGGCTGCACCCCCCTCTGGGGCGGCACCGCCGCTGCCGGCAGCGAGGCGGTCGCGGAGCGCGCCGAGGCGCTGACCGGTACCGGCGCCGACATCCGGGTGTCCTTCGGCGGCGCCGCGGGCACCGAGGCGGCGCTGGCCTGCGACAGCGCGGAGGAGCTGGCCGACGCCTACGCCGAGGTGCTCGACGCGGTCGGCGCCACGAAGGCCGACTTCGACATCGAGGGCGACGCGCTCACCGACACCGCCTCCGTCACCCGCCGCGACGAAGCACTGGCCCTGCTCCAGGAGAAGCGCGACCTGGACGTCACCTACACCCTGCCCGTCATGCCCGAAGGGCTCGAGGAGACCGGGGTCGCGATCCTGGAGGACGCGGTCGACCAGGGTGTCGACATCTCGGCGGTCAACATCATGGCGATGAACTACAGCACGTCCCACAGCGGCGACATGGGCGACTACGCCGAGCAGGCGGCCGCCGCGGCCCAGGCCCAGCTCGTGGACGTCCTGGGGCTGTCGCAGGACGCGGCGTGGAAGGCGCTGCACATCACCGTGATGATCGGGGTCAACGACGTCGAAGGGGAGACGTTCACCCTCGACGACGCGGCGTCCCTGCGTTCGTACGCCGCCCGCCGAGGGGTCGGCGCGCTCTCCCTCTGGGCGGCCTTCCGCGACCAGCAGTGCACCTCGGACGAGGACAAGGGGACCGCCTCGGACACCTGCAGCGGAGTCGACCAGGAAGCGGGAGCGTACGCCGAGGCGCTGAGCGGCTGAGAGGCGGCCGGGTCAGCGCAGCGGGGCCTCCCGGACCAGCGCCATCAGCGCCTTCGCCCCCGGGGTCATGGCCTGGGCCGGCGGCAGGACCACGACACTCTCGTAGGCCGGCCGGTGCGCTCCGTCGAGCTCCACCGCGACCAGGCCCCGGGCCTCCGGCTTACGGGAGAAGTGGTGCGGCACGACCGCGATCCCGAGGCCCTCGTGCACCAGCTCCAGCAGGCTGTGCACGTCGTTGACCTCCAGCGCCACCGTGCGGCGGACCCCCGCCGCGGCGAACGCCTCGTCCGCCGCGCGCCTGGGCCCCCAGTCCGGGTGGAAGTCGATGAACGACTCGCCGCGCAATTCGCCCCACGCCACCCGCACGTCCTCCTGGGCGAGCCGGTGACCAGGGGCGCACAGGACGACCATGGGCTCCCGGGCCAGCGGCACGAGCTCGCCCCGCCACTCCGGCGGGCTCACGGTCGCGGCGAACGCCAGGTCCAGCCGCCCGCCGGCCACCCCTTCGAGCAGGCTGGACGTGCCCTCCTGCCGGAGCCTGATCTCCATGTGCGGATGCTCCCGGTGGAAGGCCGCGAGCAGCCGCGCCGTGCTGACCCCGGCCACGCACTGCTCCACCCCCAGCGTCAGCGTGCCGCGCAGCAGTCCCCGTACGGCGTCGACGGCGTCCCGCGCCGCCCTGGCACCCGCCAGCGTGCGCTCCGCCTCCACCAGCAGGGCCGCCCCCGCCTCGGTGAGCCGGACCGTGCGTGTCGTACGGCTGAACAGCGGCGTCCTCAGCTCGTGCTCCAGCGCGCGGACGGACGCGGACAGTCCCGACTGGGACACGGCCAGACGCTCGGCCGCCCGGGTGAAGTGCCGCTCCTCGGCGACCGCGACGAAGTGCTCCAACTGACGCAGTTCCATGATTGAGCAATCTAACCGATGAATCCCAGCGGAATCTCCTGTTGGACCGCTGGATCGTTCTCCGCCAGTCTTGGGTACGCGCACCGGTCCTGGCGCGCCAGCCCGTGCCCCGTGGAGTGCCCCTATGTACGTTCCGTCCGCCGACCGCTACGCCGCCATGCCCTACCGGCGCACCGGACGCAGCGGCCTGCTGCTCCCCGCGCTGTCGCTGGGGCTCTGGCACAACTTCGGAGGCGACCGTACCCCCGAGAGCCAGGGCGAGATCCTGCGCAGGGCCTTCGACCTCGGCATCACCCACTTCGACCTCGCCAACAACTACGGCCCGCCGCCCGGCTCCGCCGAGACCGCCATGGGCCGCGCCCTGAAAACGGACTTCGCCGGACTCCGGGACGAGATCGTCATCTCGACCAAGGCCGGCTACCACATGTGGGAGGGGCCGTACGGGGAGTGGGGCTCCCGCAAGAGCCTGCGCTCCTCGCTGGACCAGAGCCTGACCCGGCTCGGCCTCGACTACGTCGACATCTTCTACTCGCACCGCTTCGACCCCGACACCCCGCTCGAGGAGACGATGGGCGCGCTCGACACGGCGGTGCGCCAAGGCAAGGCGCTCTACGCCGGCGTCTCCAACTACTCCGCCGAGCAGACCCGCGAGGCCGCCCGCATCCTGAACGAGCTGGGCACGCCCCTCGTGATCCACCAGCCGCGCTACTCCATGCTCGACCGCTGGGTCGAGGACGGACTGCTGGACGCCCTCGACGAGCTCGGCACCGGCTCCATCGCGTACTCCCCGCTGGAGCAGGGCATCCTCTCCGACCGCTATCTGAACGGCATCCCGGAGGGATCGCGCGCGGCGGGGAGCAGCCCCTTCCTGTCGGCCGAGGCCGTCACCCCCGACCTCGTGAGCCGACTGGGCGCACTGAACGAGCTGGCCCGCGAGCGCGGACAGTCCCTCGCCCAGATGGCGCTCGCGTGGGTCCTGCGCGGTGGCCGGGTCACCTCCGCGGTCGTCGGAGCGAGCAGCGTCGCCCAGCTGGAGAACAGCGTGGCGACGGTCGGCAACCTGGAATTCGGCGAGGACGAACTCGCCCGGATCGAGCAGCTCGTCAAGGGCACCGCCCGCGCCTGACCTCCGAGCCGTCCGCCGCCCGTGCGGCGGACGGCTTCACCGGACTGGACCAGTGGCAGATCACCGCCGCCCTGGTCCGGCGCTGTCCCGGCGCGTACCGTGATGCGGCACGAAGATCCTCTTCCCGGGAACGGGCGGGGGAGCGACCGACCAGCGACAGGACCGCGCACGTGAAGATCCTCGTCAGCGCCGACATGGAAGGCGCCACCGGAGTGACGTGGCCGGCCGATGTGCTGCCCGGCACCCCGCAGTGGGAACGGTGCCGTGCGCTCTTCACCTCCGATGTGAACGCCGCCGCCCTCGGGTTCTTCGACGGGGGCGCCGACGAGGTCCTCGTCAACGAGGCCCACTGGACCATGCGCAACCTGCTCCTGGAGCGGCTCGACGACCGCGTCCAGATGCTCACCGGCAAGCACAAGTCCCTCTCCATGGTCGAGGGCATCCAGCACGGCGACGTCGACGCCGTCGCGTTCGTCGGCTACCACACGGGCGCCGGCACGGAGGGCGTGCTCGCCCACACCTACCTCGCCAACTCCATCACCGGTGTCTGGCTGAACGGGGTCCGCGCCAGCGAGGGCCTGCTCAACGCCCAGGTCGCGGCGGAGTACGGCGTCCCTGTCATCCTGGTCACCGGCGACGACCTGACCTGCGAGGACGCCCAGGGCTACGCCCCCGAGGCGCGTACGGTGGCGGTGAAGGACCACGTCTCGCGGTACGCCGCCGTGTGCCGCACCCCGGCCCGTACCGCCGCCGACATCAGGGCGGCCGCCGCCGGCGCGACCGCGCTCGCCGGGCGCCGCACACCCGTGACGAGTGGCTCGTACACGGTGGAGCTGGAGTTCGACGCCGAGCATCTGGGGGCCGCCGCGACCGTGGTCCCCGGCGTGGCGCCGAGCGGCGAGCGGCGCGTCGTCTATACCAGCGGGACGATGTACGAAGGTATTCGCACATTCAAGGCGGTGACGACGATCGTGTCGGCCGCCGTGGAGGAGCAGTATGGCTGAGGCGGGCAACCCCACCGGACCGGTCGACGAGCGGGCGCTCGAAGAGTCGGTGACGTTCACCTCCGAGCTGATCCGGATCGACACCACCAACCGGGGCGACGGCACCTGCCGGGAACGACCGGCCGCCGAGTACGTCGCCGAGCGGCTGGCGGACGCCGGACTGGAACCGGCCCTCCTGGAGCGCACGCCGGGACGGACCAACGTCGTGGCCCGGATCGAGGGCACCGACCCGTCCGCCGACGCCCTCCTCGTCCACGGTCACCTCGACGTGGTGCCCGCGGTGGCGGAGGACTGGACCGTGCACCCCTTCTCCGGGGAGGTGCGCGACGGCGTCGTGTGGGGGCGCGGAGCCATCGACATGAAGAACATGGACGCGATGGTCCTCGCCGTCGTCCGCGCCTGGGCACGTGCGGGCGTACGCCCGCGCCGCGACATCGTCATCGCCTACACGGCCGACGAGGAGGCCAGCGCGCACGACGGCGCCGGCTTCCTCGCCGACCGGCACCCCGAGCTCTTCGAAGGCTGCACGGAGGGCATCAGCGAGTCCGGGGCCTTCACCTTCCACGCGGGACCCGGCATGTCGCTCTACCCCGTCGCGGCGGGGGAACGGGGCACAGGGTGGCTGAAGCTGACCGCCGAGGGCAAGGCCGGCCACGGATCCAAGGTCAACAGGGCCAACGCCGTCAGCAGGCTCGCCGCCGCCGTCGCCCGGATCGGTGCGCACGAGTGGCCGGTGCGGCTGACCCCGACCGTACGGGCCGCGCTCATCGAGATCGCCGCGCTCCACCACATCCGCGTCGACCCCGACGCCCCAGGGTTCGACGTGGACGAGCTGCTCGGCAAGCTCGGCCCGGCCGCCGCACTGATCGAGCCGACCGTGCGCAACAGCACCAACCCGACGATGCTGGAAGCCGGTTACAAGGTCAACGTGATCCCGGGCCACGCCACCGCCCAGATCGACGGACGCATGGTCCCCGGCGGCGAGGACGAGTTCCGCGAGACCCTGGACCGGCTGACCGGCCCCGGCGTCGACTGGGAGTTCCAGCACCGCGAGGTCGCGCTCGAAGCCCCGGTCGACTCGCCGACGTACGCGAAGATGCGCGCGGCCATCGAGCTGTTCGACCCGGACGCCCACGTCGTCCCGTACTGCATGTCGGGCGGCACGGACGCCAAGCAGTTCTCGCGCCTCGGCATCACCGGCTACGGCTACTCCCCGCTGAAGCTGCCCGTCGGCTTCGACTACCAGGCGCTGTTCCACGGCGTCGACGAGCGGGTCCCCGTCGACGCCCTGCACTTCGGAGTCAGGGTCCTGGACCACTTCCTGCGCACCGCCTGACGATCCGCACCGCCCGACCGAAGAGGGGGAAACCGACCATGGCGTCCACAGCGGCGTACGGCACATGGCCGTCACCGATCGACGCGGCGCTGGCCGCGTCGCACGACGGCAGGCCGGAGTTCGCCGGCACCGTCGGCGACGAGGTGTGGTGGACGGAGCCGCGCCCCGCCGAGGGCGGCCGCCGCGCCCTCGTACGCCGGAGGGCCGACGGCAGCGCCCGGTCCGTGCTCCCCGAGCCGTGGAACCCCCGCAGCCGCGTCATCGAGTACGGCGGAGTGCCGTGGGCCGGTGCGCCCCGCGAGGAGGGCGGGCCCCTGGTCGTCTTCGTCCACTTCCCGGACCAGCGGCTGTACGCCTACGCGCCGGACGGGCCCGACGAACCGTGGCCGCTCACCCCCGTGTCGGAGCTCGGCGGCGGACTGCGCTGGGTGGACCCGCAGTTGCACCTCGGGCGCGGGGAGGTGTGGTGCGTGCTGGAGGAGTTCACCGGCGCCTCACCCACCGATGTGCGGCGCGTGATCGCCGCCGTGCCGCTGGACGGATCGGCCGCGGGGAACCGCGGCGCCGTACGCGAACTCACCGACGACCGGAACCGGTTCGTCACCGGGCCCAGGCTGTCGCACGACGGCCGCCGGGTTGCCTGGATCGCCTGGGACCATCCGGGGATGCCGTGGGACGGAACCGTCGTGAAGATGGCCGACGTCACGGCGGACGGCGCTTTCACCGGGGTCCGGCCCCTGGTCGGCGACATCGACGAATCGGTCGTCCAGGTGGAGTGGGACCGCGACGGATCGCTGCTCTTCGTCTCGGACGTCGGAGGCTGGTGGGAGCTCCAGCGCCTCAGGCCCGACGCCGTCGCCGGCGCGGTCGTGCCCACCAGCCGCCTCTGCGGCGGCCGGAGCGAGGAGTTCGGCGGGCCGCTGTGGAAGATCGGGCTGCGCTGGTTCCAGCTCCTGGACAACGGTCTGATCGCCGTGATCCACGGCCGGGGCACCACCGCGCTCGGTGTGCTCGACCCGGAGACCGGTGAACTCGTCGACGCCGTGGGCCCCTGGACCGCGTGGGCGGAGACGCTCGCCGTGCAGGACACCAGGGTCATCGGCATCGCCGCGAGCCCTCACAGCTCGTACGAGGTGGTGGAGCTGGACACGGCCACGGGGCACACCCGGACCATCGGCGCCCACCACCAGGACGCGGTCGACCCCGCCTACCACCCCGAGCCGCAGATCCGCAGCTTCACCGGACCGGCGGGCCGCGAGATCCACGCCCATGTGTACCCGCCCCGCCACCCCGACCGCACCGGACCCGACGAAGAGCTGCCGCCCTACGTCATCTGGGCGCACGGCGGCCCCACCGGGCGTGCCCCGCTCGTACTCGACCTGGAGATCGCCTACTTCACGTCCCGGGGCATCGGCGTCGCGGAGGTGAACTACGGCGGTTCGACCGGCTACGGCCGCGCCTACCGGGAACGGCTCCGCGGGCAGTGGGGCGTCGTCGACGTGGAGGACTGCGCGGCCGTCGCCCTGGGGCTGGCCGAGGAGGGCTCCGCCGACCGTGACCGGCTGGCGATCCGGGGCGGAAGTGCCGGGGGCTGGACCGCCGCCGCCTCCCTCACGCGGACCGATGTCTACGCCTGCGGAGCGATCAGCTACCCGATCCTCGACCTGGAGGGCTGGGCGACCGGGGAGACGCACGACTTCGAATCGCGGTACCTGGAATCGCTCGTAGGCGCGTACGCCGAAGTGCCCGGGCGTTACCGGGAGCGCTCACCCGTCAACCACACGGACGGGCTCACCGCCCCGTTCGTGCTGCTCCAGGGCCTGGACGACCCGATCTGCCCGCCCGTCCAGTGCGAGCGCTTCCTCGCCGCGACCGAGGGGCGCGGGATCCCGCACGCCTACCTCACGTTCGAGGGGGAGGGGCACGGCTTCCGGCGCGCCGACACGGTGAGGCGCGCCCTGGAGGCCGAACTCTCCCTGTACGCCCAGACGTTCGGGATCGACCGCCCCGACGTGCCACGGTTGGAGCTGAAGAAGTGACCCTGGAGCCCCTCGCCCGCCCGGCCCGGCTGCGGCCCGGTGCCAGGGTCGCGGTCGTCGCTCCCAGCGGCCCCGTGCCGCCCGAACGGCTGGAGCGCGGCCTCGATCTGCTGCGCGGATGGGACCTCGACCCCGTCGTGGCCCCCCATGTGCTCGACACGCACCCGGAGCTGGACCACCTCGCCGGTACGGACGAGAACCGTGCGCGGGACCTCCAGGAGGCCTGGTGCGACCCCTCCGTGGACGCCGTGCTGTGCGCGAGGGGAGGATACGGCGCCCACCGCATGGTCGATCTCCTGGACTGGCGCGCGATGCGGGCGGCCGGGCCCAAGGTGTTCGTCGGCTACAGCGACATCACCGTGCTGCACGAGGCCTTCGCCCTGCGGGCCGGGTTCTCGACCCTGCACGGACCGATGGTCGCCACCGAGGTCTTCCTCAAGGACGCCGACACCCAACAGGCCCTGTGGTCCACCCTGTTCGAACCCGAGTCGGTGCAGACCCTGGGGCTGGACACGGCGGTCGCGCTGGTGCCCGGCACGGCCCCGGGGGTCACCTACGGCGGCTGTGCCACGCTGCTCGCAGCTGACGCGGGCACCCCGCGCGCCCGGACCTCTGTCCAGGGCGGGCTGCTGATGCTCGAGGACACGGGGGAGGAGCCGTACCGGCTCGACGGCGTCCTCACCCGGCTGCTGCGCGTCGGCGCCCTCGACGGGATATCCGGTGTGGTGTGCGGCTCCTGGGAGGGCTGCGGTCCCTACGAAGGGGTGCGGGCCGTGCTCGCCGACCGGCTCGGTGGTCTCGGTGTCCCCGTGGTCGAGGAGCTGGGCTTTGGTCACGGCCCCACGGCGCTGACCGTCCCTCTCGGTGTTCCGGCGGTGCTGGACGCGCCGGCCGACGGCGGCCCTTGCACGCTGACCTCCCAGGTCCCGGCGCTGGTCTGACGGCCCGTGGGGCCGGGCGCCGTCGCGGGGGTCCGTTCCGGAAAACTCCGCCCACGTGCGTTGACAGCGGTATGAGGTGTGTCACAACATGGGCCTGGCCCGGTACTTACCGGTCGGTAATGTGTCCTCGGTGTGGAGGTCCATGTGTCGCGTGCTGTGCCCAGATTCCGCCGTCCACGTCCACTCGCCCTGCTCGCCGGGGCGGCGCTTCTCGCCCCGCTCGCTCTGACCGGCGCCCCACCCGCGTCGGCGGCCGACCAGTACACCGTGACCCCACTGGAGTTCACCGTGCGGGCCGGCGACCGGTCCTGCACGGTCGACGCCGACCTCTACCGGCCGGCGGGAGTCGACGCGCAGCACCCTGCCCCGGCCGTCCTCGCCACCAACGGCTTCGGCGGCAGCAAGTCCGACGGCTCCACCGACGTCATCGGCAAGGCCTTCGCCGAACGCGGATACGTCGGACTGGTCTACTCGGGGCTGGGCTTCGGCAAGTCCGGCTGCCTGATCACGCTCGACGACCCCGCGATCGACGGCAAGGCGGCCTCCCGGCTCGTCGACTTCCTCGCCGGTACCCGCGCCGCCGACGACGGCACCAAGGCCGACTACGTCACCGCGGACGCACCGGGCGACCCGGTGGTCGGCATGATCGGCGGCTCGTACGGCGGGGCCATCCAGATGGCGACCGCCTCCGCCGACCACCGCGTGGACGCGCTCGTCCCGCTGATCACCTGGAACGACCTGGGGTACTCGCTCGCCCCGAACGCCGCCGGAGCGTCCCGGGGTGTCTCCTCCGACACGCCCGGTGTCTTCAAGTGGCAGTGGACCAACGGTTTCTACCTGATGGGCGAGGGCCAGCCGCTGCTGGTCCCGGGCCTCGACCCCTCGCGCTTCGGCAGCCTCGGCTGCCTCCACTTCGCCCAGCAGGCGTGCGACACCATCCGCCTCCTGAACTCCGGCCGCTATCCGGCCGAGGCGACCGAGGAGATGCTGACGTACGCGCGGAGCGTCTCACCGGCCTCCTACCTGTCCGGTGTCACCGCGCCCACACTGCTCGTCCAGGGTCAGGCCGACAGTCTCTTCAACCTCAACGAGGCCACGGCCACCTACCGGGCGCTCGAGGCCCAGGGCACCACGACGAAGATGATCTGGCAGGCCTGGGGCCACAGCGGCGGCTCCGTACCCGGCGAACTCGACCTGTCCACGGGTAATCTGGAGACCAGCTACGTCGGGCAGCGCATCCTCGCCTGGTTCGACCGCTACCTCCATCACGACAAGTCCACCGCCACCGGACCCGAGTTCGCCTACTACCGCGACTGGGAGAGCGGCTACGGCACCGCGGCCGCCGTCCCCGCCCTGTCCCGCACCATGTACCTCTCCGGCGACGGCGCCCTGGTGGACAGCCGCTCGAAGGTCACGCGCGGCAGCCGGCAGTACACCAACTGGCTCGTGCCGACCAGCCACTCCGAGAGCTCCCTCGCCGGACTCATCGGGCTGTCCGACCCGGCACCGTACGACACCAAGGGCACCTACCTCGGCTGGACCGGTGCGCCACTGACCGAGCCGGTGGACGTCGTCGGCGCGCCGAAGGCCACCCTGAAGGTCGTCTCCCCGAAGACGGAACGGGTCCAGAACAGCGGCGACGCCGCGGACAAGCTGACCCTGTTCGCGAAGGTGTACGACGTGGCACCCGACGGGACCCAGAAGCTGGTGAACCGCCTGGTCGCCCCCGTCCGCGTCCCCGACGTCACCCGCCCCTTCACCGTCGAGCTGCCCGGCATCGTGCACCGGTACGAGACCGGGCACCGGCTGCGGTTCGTGATCGCCGCGAGCGACACGGCGTACTTCGGCAACCGGGGCATCAAACCGGTCACCGTGGTCAGCGCCCCGCAGGACACCGGCGTGCTGGAACTGCCCGTGATCGGCTGACCGTCACCCGTACGGCTCCGCTCCACCACTCCCCGGACCCGGGACGGCGCCATCCTGGGTCCGGGGACCGCCGTTCCCGGCCCGGCACCAGGACGAGCGAAAGGGCAGCGCATGAGCCCCAAGGACGTATCAAGCGGCACCGCGAGCGCCTTCTCGCCGGCCCGGATCGCCGTCATCGTGCTGGCGATTCTGGCGATCGTCTTCATCTGCGTGAACACCGACGAGGTCACCATCCGCGTCATCATCCCCAAGGTCCCGATGCCGCTCTGGGCGGCGCTGCTGGGCGTCTTCCTGGCGGGCGGGCTCTGCGGGGCCTATCTGTTCCGCAGGCGGGCGGCGCGGTAGGCGACAGTGGTCCGGACCGTTCGCGGCGGCGCCGACGGCCATCCTCTTCCGTCCCCGCGCCACCGGGCCGGGGTGCGGCCGTCTGAAAGGTGTCGCCGGGGGTACGCGCGCCTCATCACCCGCTACGCGTACCGGACGGCAGCGGGCGGCTGAGGAGGATGCGAACGTGCGGACTGTCGGTGTCGAGGAAGAACTGCTGCTTGTCGACGCGGAGAGCGGTGACGCCCGCGCGCTGTCGACGGCGGTGCTGGCCCTGGCGGAACGCCGGGCCGAGGGGGACTCCGTCTTCGAGTCCGAACTGCACGACCAGCAACTGGAGTTCGCCACCGAACCACGTGCCGTGATGGACGACCTCGCGGAGGAGATCCGCCGCTGGCGGGCGGAGGCCTCACACAGCGCGGCCGAGGCCGGCGCCGCCGTGGCGGCCCTCGCGACCTCACCGCTGCCGGTCAGCCCCTCCATAGGTGACGACGAGCGGTACCGGTGGCTGGCGGAGCGGTTCGGGCTGACCGCACAGGAGCAGCTGACCTGCGGATGCCATGTACATGTATCGGTGGAGTCGGACGAGGAGGGCGTCGCCGTACTGGACCGGATACGGCCCTGGCTTCCGGTCCTGCTGGCACTGAGCGCGAACTCTCCCTTCTGGCAGGGTCAGGACACCTCGTACGACAGCTACCGGAGCAGGGTCTGGGGCCGCTGGCCGTCGGCGGGCCCGGTGGAGGTGTTCGGCTCCGCGGACCGCTACCACGAGCAGGTCCGGCAGCTGGTCGGCACGGGTGTCCTGCGTGACGAGGGAATGATCTACTTCGACGCACGGCTCTCGCACCGCTACCCCACCGTGGAGATCAGGGTGGCGGACGTGTGCCTGGACCCGGCGGACACCGTGCTGCTCGCCACGCTCGCTCGCGGCCTGGTCGAGACGGCGGCACGCGCCTGGCGGGCCGGTGGCCCGCCGGACCCGGCCCCGGTCAGCGCGCTGCGTATGGCCGCCTGGCAGTCCGCCCGCTCGGGCATGGAGGGCCGGCTGATCCATCCCCTCACCATGCGCCCCGAGCCCGCCGCCGACGTCGCGGGAGCCCTGCTCGGCCATGTGGGTGACGCACTGGAGGACAGCGGCGACCTGGCGTCGGCGGACAAGGCGCTGCGGACCCTGCTGACGCGGGGGACCGGGTCCCGGGCCCAGCGTGAACTGCTGGCGGGCTCGGACAGCCTCCGGACCGTCGTGACCGAGTGCGCGGCCAGGACCCGCGGCTGACTGCCGCGGCCGTCCGCGCGGGCACGGGGGCGGCCGCGGGCGGTCACCCGGCGGGATGCCCGCCCTCCGCCTGGGCGTCGACCGCCTCGCCCAGCCGCCTCAGCATGGTGCGGTGCCTGATCTGGAGGACCGCGTCGAGGGCGACGTTGTGCAGGCTGCCGCCGAGCCCTTGCAGCGGGTGCTCGTCGAGCAGCACCAGGGTCTCGTCACCCCAGGGACGGATGTCGAACGAGATGCGCGCCGTGCCCAGGAACCCGCTGTACACCTCCAGCTCGAGCACTTCGGGCCGTTCCAGACGGCGCACGGTGGTACGGCCCTGGAAGTCCTTCGGGCCGAGCCTCAGGGTGTACTCGATGGAGGAGCCCACCTCGGGCCACCGGCCTTCCAGAAGGCGGGAGTCATGCGTTCCCACCACCCATTTTCCGTACTGCTCCGGTTGCTCCAGTACTGCCCACAGAGCCGAGGGCGGGTGATGAATCAGCTGGTGGCGAATGGCCATGGACGCCTCCACACACGGAAACACGGACATCGGACGGGCGGGAACGGCGGCGGGTTCACCGGAAATGCTACGTGGCCCGACGGCAGCCGACATGTCGGAGCCTGCCCCGCCGGGAGCCGTCCCGGGACTCACCCGAACGGCCTAACGGGGCTCCGGTCGGCGCATCGGCGGGCCGCCGCGCCCGTGCGGCCCTGGTCACGGGTGATCCGCCCGAAGTCCTGTTCACCGTAGGAGCGGGCGGGCAGTAGAACGGAAATGCACCATGCCGGCGAACCCACCCGGAAGAATTGAGGAGGGCGCATGCGCGCACTCACCTGGCAAGGACGGCGGGACGTCCGTGTGGAGACGGTCCCCGACCCCGTGATCCAGGATCCGACGGACATCATCGTCCGGATCACGTCGAGCGGTATCTGCGGATCGGACCTCCATCTGTACGAGGTACTCGGCCCCTATCTCACGCCCGGCGACATCCTCGGGCACGAACCGATGGGCGTGGTGGAGGAGACGGGTCGCGAGGTCACCGCCGTCAAGCGCGGGGACCGTGTCGTGGTTCCGTTCAACGTCTCCTGCGGCGACTGCTTCATGTGCGACCAGGGGCTCCAGTCGCAGTGCGAGACCACCCAGGTCCGTGAGTACGGGAGCGGCGCCTCCCTGTTCGGATACACCAAGCTCTACGGGCAGGTGCCCGGCGGACAGGCCGAGCTGCTGCGCGTCCCCTTCGGCAACACCCTGCCGGTCAAGGTCCCGGACGGCCCGCCCGACGACCGGTTCGTCTATCTGTCGGACGTCCTCCCGACCGCCTGGCAGGCCGTGGAGTACGCGGCCGTGCCGCCCGGCGGCAGTGTGACGGTCCTGGGGCTCGGGCCGATCGGCGACATGGCGGCACGCATCGCCCTGCACCGAGGCGCCGAACTGGTCATCGGCGTGGACCTGGTCTCCGACCGTCTGCAGCGGAGCGCCGCGCGGGGCGTCCGGACCCTGGACCTGCGGGAGCACGGCAAGAACCTCGGAGACGCCGTGCGCGATCTCACGGACGGACGCGGCACCGACGCCGTCATCGACGCCGTCGGCATGGAGGCGCACGGAGCGCCCGTGGCCAAGGCGGGGCAGTGGGCCGTGGGCATGCTGCCCGACACGGCGGCCCGCGCGCTCATGGAGCGCGCGGGCATCGACCGCCTCAGCGCCCTGCTGACCGCGATCGACCTGGTGCGCCGGGGCGGCACCGTGTCCGTCTCCGGAGTCTACGGAGGCGCCGTGGACCCGCTGCCTCTGCTCAAGATGTTCGACAAGCAGATTCAGCTGCGGATGGGGCAGGCCAACGTCAGGAACTGGGTGCCCGACCTCCTGCCGCTGCTCGTCGACGACGACCCGCTCGGGGTGGACGGCTTCGCCACCCACCACCTGCCGCTGGCCGACGGGCCGAAGGCGTACGAGACTTTCCAGCAGAAGGCGGACGGCATGGTGAAGACCCTGCTCAGGCCGTGACCGCCCCCGACTCGGGGCAGGAGGAGCGATGACGAACGCACCCCGGGGCCTGCGCGTCGTGGTCACCGGCGCCACCGGAAACGTGGGGACCAGTGTCGTCCGGGCCCTGGCGGGTGACCCCTCCGTGGCCTCGGTACTCGGCCTGGCGCGACGGCGGCCGGAGCTCACCGTGCCCGGCGTGGAGTGGGGCACGGTGGATCTCGAACACGGCGACAGCCCTCGAAGGCTGGCGGAACACCTGGCCGGCGCCGACGCCGTCATCCACCTGGCCTGGCGCTTCCAGCCCACGCACGACCCCGTCGTCACCTGGCGGAGCAATGTCGAGGGCTCGCTGCGGGTCTTCGGCGCGGTTCGGGACGCGGGCGTGCCTGTGCTGGTCCACGCCTCGTCGGTGGGCGCCTACTCGCCGGGGCCGAAGCAGGAGCCGGGGGTGGACGAGCGGTGGCCCACACACGGGTGGCCAGATGCGGCGTACTGCCGGGAGAAGGCGTACCTGGAACGCGTACTGGACACCTACGAGCTACGGAACCCGGGGATCAGGGTGGTGCGTATGCGCCCGGGGTTCCTGTTCAAGAGGACGGCGGCGAGCGAACAGCGCCGGATCTTCGGCGGCCGCCATCTGCCGGGAATCCTGCTCCGCCCCGACCTGCTGCCCTTCGTCCCCGATCTCAAGGGGCTGCGCTTCCAGGTGCTGCACACGGACGACGCGGCCGAGGCGTACCGGCTCGCCGTCACGAACGACGTCCGGGGCGCCTTCAATCTCGCAGCGGACTCCGTGACCGATGCCCGGCAGCTCGGCGAACTGCTCGACGCCCGTGTCGTACGCGCCCCGACGGCACTGGTGCGGAGCGCCCTGGCCGCCGCGTGGCGGACGCACGCCGTGCCCGCCTCCCCGCACCTGTTCGACGCCGTGCTGCGGCTCCCGGTCATGAACAGCGCCCGGGCCCGGGAGGAACTGGGCTGGCGGCCCGCCTACTCGGCCACCGAGGCGCTGACCGCCTTTCTGCACGGAGTCTCCCGAGGCGAGGGGGAGGACACCGCCCCGCTGGCCGGCAGCCGGTGGGGATGAGCGCACCCGTCGAACTCAGGGCGGCCGCCCGGTCCCTGGGCTGAGCCGACCCTTCCCGTAACGGGGAGACATGTGTGGGCCGGAGCGCAAAAATGGTCCGCATGCGCACACTTGTGGTCCTCGACGCCCCCTCGAACCTCGGGCTGCGGCCCCCCGCACCCGGCACCGTGCCCGGCTGCTACAAACTGGCCGGCGCGCTCCGTGAGCAGCGGATCGTGCAGCGGCTCGGAGCGTTCGAGGGCGGTGTCGTCGTACCGCCCCGCTACGACCGCGGCGACTGGCAGGAGGGCGACGGCGTCTTCAACGCCACCGCCATCGCCCACTACACCCGCACGCTCGCCGACCGTATCGAGGGGCACGTCAGGGCGGGTGAGTTCCCGGTCGTCCTCGGAGGCGACTGCTCCATCCAGCTCGGCGCCACCCTCGCCCTGCGCCGCATCGGACGGTACGGGCTCGCCGCGATCGACGGTTCGGCGGACTTCCGGCACCCGGGCAACAGCGACCGGATCGGCGCGGCGGGCGGCGAGGAGCTGGCCCTGTCCACCGGACGCGGGCAGGCCGATCTCACCGACCTGGAAGGGCTGGGACCCTATCTCAAGGACGAGGACATCCGGCTCTTCGGCATGCGTGACCAGGACGAGGACCGCGCCGAGATGACCGCACTGAAGATCTCCAACGCGACGGTGGGGGAGATCAGGGAATGGGGGCCCGCCGACATCGCCCGCGCCGTGGTACAGACCCTGGAGGTCTCCGTCCTCGACGGCTTCTGGGTGCATCTCGACGCCGATGTGCTCGACCCGGCCGTCATGCCCGCCGTCGACAGCCCCGACGACGGAGGCCTGTTCCCCGACGAACTCGCCACGCTGCTGCGGACCCTGGTCCGGTCACCGCGCTGCGTCGGTCTCAACGTCACGATCTACGACCCCGATCTGGACCCGGACGGCACAGCCGGCGCTCTGCTCACCGATCTGGTCGTCGGCGCCTTCGCCGAGGAGCCCGCCGGCTGAGCACGTCAGGCGGATACGTTCCGGTCGACGTACTCGAAGACCGAGCCGTCCGGGTGCAGGGCGATGAGATTGCGGCCGGCCGGGGTGGGCACCGGGCCCGCGATGACCTTCGCGCCCACCCTCGTCAGCGCCGTGTGCGCCTCGTCGACGTCCTTGACCGCGATGGTCGCCGACACCTTGCGCAACACCTCCAGCTGCGACTCGGGGCCGCTCATCAGCAGAAAGCAGCCGATCGCGGCCACCGAGACCCCGCCGCGCTCGAAGCGCTGTGCCGGAGTGCTGGTCAGGCCCTCGTAGAAGGCCACCGCGGCCTCCAGGTCGTCGACACAGATACGCAGCGTGGTTCCCAGGATCTCCATGCCCACGAGGGTAGTTGCCGACCCCGCGGCATGTGATCGATTCCCTGCCACGCTGCACGGATCACGCCCGGCAGAGCACCTCGCCGTGGGGCACCATGAACCACGCGTCGGGCTCCTCGCCCCACGCGCGCCAGGCCTCCGAGATCGCCGTCAGCTCTCCGGCGCTCGCGTGCCCGCCGTCCACCGCCAGCTTCGCGTACACCGACGCGGTCGTGCGGTCCGCCCACAGGCCGCTCCACCAGGCCCGGTTCTCCGGGGTGGCGAAGCACCAGGCGGCCGCTGTCGGGGTGATGTCGGTGAAGCCCGCCTGCCGCGCCCAGGACAGCAGGCGGCGCCCGGCGTCCGGCTCGCCGCCGTTCGCACGGGCCACCCGGCCGTACAGCTCCAGCCACTCCCGCATCCCGGGGACTTCCGGATACCAGGTCATGGCCGCGTAGTCGCTGTCGCGGGCCGCGACGATGCCGCCCGGTCGGCAGACCCGCCGCATCTCGCTCAGGGCCAGCACCGGATCGCTGACGTGCTGGAGCACCTGATGGGCGTGGACCACGTCGAACGAGTCGTCGGGGAAGTCCAGGGCGTGGACGTCGGCCGTGGTGAACTCCACGTTGTCCACGCCGCGTTCGGCGGCGTTCCGCGCCGCGCGCTCCAGTACGTCGCTGCTGGTGTCGACCGCAGTCACCCGGCCGGGCGCCACCAGGGACGCGATGTCCGCGGTGATGGTGCCCGGCCCGCATCCCGCGTCGAGAACCGCCTGGCCCGGGCGGAGTTCGCCGACCAGGTAGGCCGCCGAATTGGCGGCGGTGCGCCATTGGTGCGAGCGCAGCACCGACTCGTGGTGGCCGTGTGTGTAGACCGCTGGTTCCTTCGGCATGGCCGTACGTCCTCTCTCGGACCTCAGTCGCAGGCGATGGAGTCGACGGTACGCCGCGATGTCGCATCCTGAGATAGGCGTCTCATGATGTGGTCGTCGTGTGGTCTCCCGTCATACCTGCATCGGGCAGTACACCGTCAGCGCCTCGGGCAGCTTGTCGATCAGCAACTCCGTCCCGGAGTGGGCAACTTCGCCGTCGTACGCGTAGGGAGTCCCCGGCGCGAGGCCGGCGAGCCGCACCCGGCGGCGGCGTACCGCGGCGTGGACGGGCGACCGGCTGAGCGGTCCGGCGATCGCTGCGGCGAGCAGCCGGAGTCCGGGGGTGCGGCCGCCGTGCACCACGCGTACGTCCAGCAGGCCGTCCGCCAGGTTGTGGCGGCGGCCCGGGGCCGGCCCCACCCGCCGGAACAGCCCGTTGCCCACGAAGAGCAGCCACAACGGCCGCCGCTTCCCCTGGAGTTCCGCCGTCAGCGGGCGCGATCCGCGCAGCGCCTCGAAGGCCGCGAGCACTCCGGCGGGCCAGCCGCCGATCCGGGGGGCCCAGTGCTCCCGGGTCCGAACGAGCTCCGGATACACACCCAGGCTGAAGGCGTTGAGGAAGTAGCCGGGCGCTCCGTCGGGTCCCAGTGGCCCGGGCCTGAAGCGGCCCAGGTCGACCCGGACCGCGTCGCCCGTCGTGAGTGCCGTCACCGTGTCCTGCACTGTCTCGATGCCGAGGTCGTAGGCGAAGTGGTTGAGAGTCCCGCCGGGGAACACGGCGAGCGGCAGGCTGTGGGTCGCCGCGACGGCCGCCGCCATGTTGACCGTACCGTCGCCTCCGCAGACGCCCAGGGCCCTGCCCTGCCCCGCGGCCTTCTCCAGGCATCCCGGCAGATCGGCGGGCGCGCACTCCACCGTCTCCGCGAGCGGCAGCGCGTCGCGGATCATCGTCGCCGCCGCGGTCGCGGAGCCGGACTCCCGGTTGACGACCACCACGAGGCCTTGGCCCGACGCCAGTGCGGGTGCCTCGGCCGGCGGGCGGCCGGGGGCCGGGAGCTGTCCACGGGTCGGTACGACACCCCGCAGTGCGAACGCGGCTCCTACGCCGAGCGCCGCACCTGCCAGCACATCGCTCGGATAGTGGACCCCGGTGTAGACGCGGGAGGCCGCCACAGCCGCAGCCACCGGGGCGACGACCGCGCCCCAGCCCTTCGACTCCATGGCGACGCCGGTCGCGAAAGCCGCCGCGGACGCGGCGTGCCCCGACGGGAAGGAGGTGGTGAACGGCTGCCGCTTCAGCTGTCTTATGACCGGAACCAGATCCACTATCGGGCGCTCCCGGCGCACCGCTCCCTTGCCCACGGTGTTGATGGCGGCCGAGGCGACGGCCAGCGAGGCGACCCCGCGCAGCGCCGCCCTGCGGGACCGCGCGCTGGAGCCCAGCGCCGCCATGCCCGCGGCGGCCCCGAACCACAGCAGCCCATGATTGGCGCTGCGGCTCAGCCGTGGCAGGACCGGCTCGGCGCCGGGCCAGTGTCTTTCGGCCACGCGCTGGAACGCGGCGAGATCCCGCTGGTGGAACCAGGCCCGCCAGCGGCCGGGGGAGGAGAGGCTGCTCGTTGTCGACATGGGACAGCGAATACCCTGCGACCGGGCGGTGAACCAGGAGGCGCGCACAGCGAGCCCCGTCGGATCTCGGCGGAATCGGGTGAGATGCGGGGAATCACCCCCGTCCCGCCCGCTCCATGGCGCCGAGGACGTTGCCCGGACAAGATTCCTGCCGCTAGCCTGCGTTCGTGATTCCGGTCATTGGCCGGAGTGTCGAACGAGATAGGCGGGCGATCATGGGACGACTCGTCCCTGCGGTGACCAGGGCGCTGGATGTCCTCGAGCTCTTCCTCCAGAGCGAGGGAACCCTCTCGGCGCCCGAGGTCACCCGCAAGCTCCAACTGCCGCGGACCACCGTGCATGAACTGCTCACCACACTCGCCGCGCGGTCCTACCTGGTCACGGTCCCGGAGCAGCCGGGCCGCTACCGGCTCGGCGTGCGCACGTACCAGCTGGGCAGCCGCTACGCCGAACAGCTCGACCTCGCGGCCGAGGGGCAGCAGGTGGCCCGTGAGGTCGCCGAGACCTGCGGAGAGACGGTACACGTGGCGATCCTGGAGGGCACCGAGGTCATCTACATCGCCAAGGTGGACTCCACCCACGCCGTCCGCATGGTCTCAGCCGCGGGCCGGAAGCTGCCCGCGCACTGCACCTCCGTCGGCAAGCTGCTGCTCGCGGCGCTCCCGGAGGCGGAGCTCGACGCCCGCCTCGACGGACGCGAGCTCATCGCCATGACCGACAACAGCCTGACCGACGCCACGGAGCTGCGGGAGGCCCTCGCCGTCGTCCGCAAGCGGGGCATAGCGGTGGAGCACCGGGAGTCGAACCCGGATGTGAGCTGTGTGGCCGCGCCCGTCCGGGACCGCTCCGGGCGGGTCGTCGCCGCGCTCTCCATCTCGGTGCCGATGATCCGCTGGAGCGAGGAGCGCGAGGCGGAACTCGCCCAGCTCGCGGCGGGCGGTGCCGACGCGCTGTCCGGCCGGCTCGGACACCACCGGCCGCAGATATGAGGCCGGCCCTGGAGGTGGCCGTGCGTGAGCAGGCCGAACTGGGTGAAGGCCCCACCTGGGACCCGGCCACCGGGCGGCTGATCTGGGTCGACATCCTCTCGGCCCGCGTCCACACCTACGACCCGTCGACCGGCCGCCGTACGGTCATGGCCACCGGCCAGCACGTCGGGGCGGCGAAACCCCGGGCGGGCGGCGGCCTCGTGGTCGTCCTGAGGGACGGAACCGGACTGTACGACGCGGCGGGTGCCTTCTCCTGGCTGGTCCACGATCCCGTCCCCGGCCGGCGGGGCAACGACGCGGCCGTGGCACCGGACGGCGCGCTCTGGGCGGGCACCATGCGCTACGACGAGGCAGAGGGAGGCGGCACCCTGTCCCGGATCGCCCCGGACGGCACGGTCAGCCGCGCCCTGGACCCGGTGACCGTCAGCAACGGCACCGGCTGGAGTCCCGACGGCCGGCTCATGTACTACATCGACACCACCACACGGCGTATCGACGTCTTCGACGTGGACGGGGAGCGCGTCCTGAACCGGCGTGCCTTCGCCGAGATCGAGCAGGGCGCCGGATGGCCCGACGGGCTGACGGTGGACGCCGACGGCTGTGTGTGGACCGCCTTCTGGGACGGCGCGGCGATCCGGCGCTACACCCCCGACGGCCGGGTGGACCGGGTCGTGGACCTGCCGGTCCGCCGGCCCACGGCGTGCGCCTTCGGCGGGCCCGGCCTCCGCGACCTGTACGTGTCCACCGCCCGAACGGGCCTGGACTCCCCGCACCCGCTGTCGGGCTCCCTGCTCGTGCTGCCGGACGTGGGGCAGGGGCTGCCGGGGACGCCGTTCGCCGGATGAGCGGGCCGGGTGGACGGCGTGCGTATTTCTGCCGCCTCCGGGGCCGGTGCGCGGGCGGACCCCGGGGAACCTCCGTATAAAGGGGCCAGAGGGACGCAGGCGGAGGGAGACCCCGGGATGCAGTGGAGCGAGCGGCAGCAGCCCCGCCCGCCCGGGGAGGACCACGGCCCGGTCCGGTACGGGCCGCCCGCCCCCGACCCCGGCCTCCCCGTCCTGCCCGAGCTCGCCGGCGTACTGGCCGCGTCGGCCGCGCGTACCCGTCCCGAGCCGCCCGGTGGCGGAACGATCCTGCGCGAGGCGGCCTGCGCCTACTGGGAGCGTCGGGGCCTGCACGGCGGTCCGGAGGGCATCGCGGCGGCCCCGGGCGCCCAGCCACTCCTCCTCGCCCTGATCGCGGCGTACGGCGGCGACGTGCTCATGCCCCGGCCCTGCCCGGCCACCTGGATGCCCCAGGCGCGGCTGCTGGGCCGGCCCGCTTACCACGTGCCGACGCCCGCCGAGTGCGGCGGCATCCCCGACCCGTACGCCCTGCTGGAGACCGTGCGCAGGGTGCGTGCCGAGGGGGGCAGGCCACGGCTGCTCCTGATCTCCGTGGTCGACGACCCGACCGCGACCCTCGCCCCGCCGGAACTGGTCCGGGAGGCGTGCGAGGCCGCCGTCTCCGAGGGGCTGCACATCGTCAGCGACGAGACCTGGCGCGACACCCTGCACCGGCCCCACGACACCGTCCTCCTGAGCCCCGCCGAGATGTGCCCCGACGACGTCACCGTCCTCTCCGACCTGGCCGGGGCCCTCACCCCCTCCGCCTGGCCGGTGGCCGTCGCACGCTTCCCGGCCACCGCGCGCGCCGCCGCACGCCGCGCCCGGGTCCTGGACATCCTCACCGCGCTCGGCGCCTTCGTCGCGGAGCCGGTGGCCCGGGCCGCCGCCCACGCGCTGGGCGAGCCCGAGGCCGTCAGGGAGAGGGTCCGGCAGGCGGCGCACCTCCAGTCCCACGTCGCCTCCGCCGCGCACCGCGCCGTGCTGACGGTCGGCGCCCTGGCCAGGCCGCCGCAGGCCGGCCGCCACCTCTACGCCGATCTCGGACCGCTGCGCACCCGACTGGCCGCCCGGGGCGTCACGGACTCCATGGAGCTGGAGGAGTACCTGACGGAGCGGCTCGGTACCCCCGCTCCCGGCGGGCACCGGTTCGGGGACGAACTGGGAGCGCTGCGGGTGCGGCTGAGCACCGGACCGCTCCTCGGCTCAACCCCGGAGCAGCAGACGGAGTCCCTCACTGCGGTGGAGCCCTTGAAATTGCCCCATGTCGCCCGAGCACTGAGCATTTTCGCAGCAGCCCTCGATGAACTCCGATGACAGGAGCCTCTCGATGACGGAACAGACCGAGCGTCCGTTCGCCGGAACCGGCCGTGCGCCCAGCCGTCCCGTCGACGCTCCACGACGCCTCGGTGAGCTGCGGATCTGGCCCCGCAGCTTCGCCGACCGCCTCACCGCACCCCTCCCGGGTGTCAGGGGCATGACCCGTCTCGCCAGGGAGCGTGCCCTGCGGCCCAACGCCGAAGGGCTCCGGGGCGTTCACCGGCTGCCGTACGCCCCCCAGCCGCTCCCGGTCACGGACACCGGCACGACGGCCGTGACCTGGGCCGGACACGCCAGCTGGATCGTCCGCATCGGAGGACTCACCGTCCTCACCGACCCCGTCTGGTCGCGGCGCATCCTGGGCACCCCCGCCAGGATCACCCCCGTCGGAGTCCCCTGGGAGGCACTGCCGCCCGTCGACGCGGTCCTCATCAGCCACAACCACTACGACCACCTGGACGCCCCCACGCTCCGCAGACTCCCTAGGGACACCCCACTCCTCGTCCCCGCGGGTCTCGGCCGCTGGTGCCGGCGCCGCCGCTTCACCTGCGTCACCGAGCTCGACTGGTGGGAGTCGGTGGAACTGGGCGGAGTCCGGTTCGACTTCGTGCCCTCCCACCACTGGTCCAAGCGCACCCTCCTGGACACCTGCCGGTCCCTGTGGGGAGGCTGGGTGCTCGGCGACGCACAGGGACGGCGGCTCTACTTCGCGGGGGACACCGGCTACGGCCACTGGTTCAAGGAGATCGGCCTCCGCTACCCCGGCCTTGACCTCGCGATGCTGCCGATCGGGGCGTACGAACCGCGATGGTGGCTCTCGGACGTCCACACCGACCCCGAGGAGGCCGTGCAGGCGTACGAGGACCTCGGGGCCCGCGCGATGGCCCCCATGCACTGGGCGACGTTCCTGCTCTCCGCCGAGCCGGTCCTCGAACCGCTGACCAGGCTCCGTACCGCCTGGCAGCGGGCCGGGCACCCGCGCGCCGACCTCTGGGACCTGCCGGTCGGCGCCTCACGCGTCCTGGAAGCCTGACCGGTGCCCCGCCGGCGCACCGCAGGCTCAGTCGGCCATCCGCGCCCGCAGCCGCTTCCAGAGCGCCGGCGTCCCGCTGATCAACAGCGTCAGCACGACCGCCGCGAGCACGCCCTCCCAGGGCTCGGCGAACAGCGAACCGCCGAGGACCCCGATCAGCTGATACGTCGCCGCCCAGGCCAGACACGCGGGTACGTCACCACGGGCGAACTGCCGCAGCGGCATCTCGCCGAGCAGACAGGCCAGCATCACGGGTATGCGCCCGGCCGGCACCAGCCGGGACAGGACCAGCACCATCGTGTCGTGCTCGTCCAGCTTGCGCTGTGCCTGCGCGAGCCGTTCCGGAGCGGCCCTGCTGGTGATCGCCTCCAGCCACTTCGAGCCGTTCTTGGACCGCACCCCGCGCTGCCCCAGCCAGTACAGGCATACGTCCCCGAGGAACGCCGCACCCGACGCCACGGCGAACACCACGAGCAGCGCGAACGGTGACGTCTGGTGGAGCGTCACCACGGACGCCGTACTCACCAGCGCCCCCGTGGGCACCACCGGCACCAGGGACCCCAGCGCCACGAGCAGGAACAGCGACGGATAGCCGACGGCCTGCTGCGTCGACTCCGTCGGCAGCTGCCCCAGCACTTCCTCTATCACCTACGGGCCTCCGGCCTCACATGCTCGCCGTGCCCCAGTCGGTGCACCGCCACTTCCGGTGCCACCCGTGCCGCCTGCCGCACGAACTCGTCGCCCGGCGCATGGAACTCGTGCGGCTTGACCCCGTCCATCCCGATCGGCCAGTACGTGCCGTAGTGCACCGGCACCGCGGACCGCGGCTCCAGCATGGTGAGCACCTGAGCGGCGCGGGCCGCGTCCAGATGGTGGTGGCCCAGATTGGGTCCCCAGCCGCCCACCGGAAGCAGCGCCACGTCCACCGGCCCCACCGCGTCGGCCATGCCCTCGAAGAGCCCGGTGTCGCCCGCGAAATAGGTGCGGGCCTCGCCCTCGACGACGTACCCGAGAGCGGGCACCCGGCGCGGGCCGACCGGCAGCCGGCGCCCGTCGTGCAGAGCCGGAACCGCCCGGACCAGGACCTCGCCGACCCGCACCACGTCCCCCGGCGCGACCTCGGAGATCCGCAGCCCGCGCGCCCGGCGCAGCAGCCTGAGGCCCGGGACGGCCCCCACGGCGCCACGGGGCACGATCAGCAGGCTGCCGGGGGCGAGTCGGGCCAGGGAGGGGAGATGCAGATGGTCGGAGTGCAGGTGGGAGATGAGGACCGCGTCGGCGACCGCGGCCTCCGGCGGCGGGATCTCGCCCCGGCGCCGGCGCAGATGTGCGAAGCGCCGTGCGAACAGCGGGTCGGTCAGCACCCGGACTCCGGTGTCCTCGATCGTGCAGGTGGCATGACCCCACCAGGTGACCTCCACCGCCGTGCCTCCTCGTCCCCGCCCTTGCCGGCCTCGTACTCGTACGCGTACGAGAGTAGGCGCTTCGCGCTCCTCCCACGCCGGAGTGCTCCTTCGCGCCCGGCCCGGCAGGCCCGTGGGCGATTACGGAGGGCTACCCCAGAGGTAGGGTCATGGCCGGCATCCGGGCCCCGGAAAGGGCCCGGGGCCTGGGAAGATCCCGAAACGGCTATGACAGGCTTGATGCGGGCCCATGCCGAAAACGGGGCCCGGACGTGAGGTGGAACGGCGTGAGTGACGGGCGATGGCGCAGGGCGGGGGGAACCCTCATACGCGTGATCTCGGTGTGGGCCGTCTCCACGCTCACCATGCTGGCGCTGGCGGGGATCCTGCCCGACTTCCAGCTCCAGGCCGACGACGGGGACACCGTCACGCGGACCGCCTTCACCGCGGCCTGGGGCGCGGGCGCATTCGGTCTGCTGTCCGCCCTGGTGTGGCCGGTGCTCGTCAGATCGCTGCTCATCGTGCCCGCCCTGGTGCTGGGCGCCCTGGTCTTCTTCCTCAACGGCTCGCTGCTGCTGGTCGCCCTGCGGCTCATCCCGGACGGGCGCGGGGACGCCAACCCGGAGACCGCCGTCGTCGTGGCCGCCGTCATGTCGGCCGTCGCCTCCGCGACCTCCACGGCCCTCGCGGTCCGTGACGACGACGCCTACCGGCGCAGACTCTCCCGCCTCGCCGACCGGCGCCGCAGACGCAGCGGCATGCCGCAGACAGCGGACGGCGGCCGCGGCGGCCCGGCCGGGATCGTGTTCGTCCAGCTCGACGGTGTGGGCCACGACGTACTCGAACAGGCCGCGGCCGACGGGCTCATGCCGACCGTGGCCGGTCTGCTCTCCGACGAGGCGGGCCACCGGCTCACCCCGTGGACCACGGACTGGTCCAGCCAGACCGGTGCCAGCCAGCTCGGCATCCTGCACGGCAGCAACTTCGATGTGCCGGCCTTCCGATGGTTCGAGAAGGAGACCGGCACCGTCATGGTCTCCAGCAGACCGGCGAGCGCACTCGAACTCCAGCGCAGGGCCATCGCCCGCACCCATGACGGCGGCCTGCTGACCGTCGACGGCGCCAGCCGGGGGAACCTCTTCAGCGGCGGGGCGGACCAGCTCGCCCTGGTCCTGTCGATGGCCGCCAGGCTCGGCAAGGGGCGTCGCTCGCGCGCCGGCTACTTCGCCTACTTCTCCGACCCGGCCAACGCGGTCCGTACAGCCCTGTCCTTCGTCGCCGAGGTGGGCCGCGAGATCGGCCAGTCCGTCCGGGCACGGGTGCGGAAGGAGAACCCGCGGGTCAAGCGCGGCGGGCTGTACCCCTTCATCAGGGCCTTCGCGACCGTCGTGGAACGCGACGTGGTGGTCGCCGCGGTGATCGGCGACATGTTCGCGGGACGCACCGCGGTCTACGCCGACCTGGTCGCCTACGACGAGGTGGCCCACCACTCCGGGCCGTTCAGCAGGGACGCGGAGAAGGTCCTGACACGGCTCGACCGGTCGCTGGGCCTCATCCTCAAGATCGCCGACCACACCCCGCGCGACTACCGGGTCGTGCTGCTGTCCGACCACGGCCAGAGCCCGGGGGAGACCTTCGCGGGACGCTACGGGCTCACACTCAAGGACCTCGTACGGGCCGGCTGCGGACTGCCCGTGCCGCGCAGCGTCCAGCGCACCCGCAGTGCCTCCGAGGCCCGCGACGCCGTGCGCATCGCGCTGCACAGGCCGGTCGCCGGGGAGCAGGAGGCGGAGCACCCGGCCAAGAACTCCGACCCGGTGGTGCTCGCCTCCGGAAACCTCGGGCTGCTGTCGTTCCCGGACATCGAGGGGCGGGCCACGCGCGAGCAGCTCGACCGGCGCTACCCCGCACTGCTCGGCACGCTCGCCGCCCATCCTGGGATCGGCTTCCTGCTCGTGCGGAGCCAGAAGCACGGGTCGGTGGTGCTCGGGCCGGGCGGTGTGGAGGTCCCGGTGGCGGAGCTGACGGACGGGGAAGGGCCCATTGCCGTCTTCGGGGCCGGTGCGGCGGACGCGGTGCGGCGGACCGACGGTTTCCCGCATGTCGCGGACGTCATGGTCAATTCGATGTACGACCCGGAGACCGGCCGCGTACACGCCTTCGAGGAGCAGATCGGCTCGCACGGCGGACTGGGCGGTGAACAGTCGCGGCCGTTCCTTCTGTGGCCGCGGACCCTGACGGACCCCCTGGACGCCGTGGCGGCGGATGCACCCCGTGGGGCGTCTCCGGCCGGTCCGGTGGGCGTTCCCGCGGCCGGTCCGGTGGGGGCGGAGGCGGTGCACCGGGTGCTGGCACGCTGGCTGAGGGAGCTGTCCGGCCCCCAGGTGCCGCTGCGGCAGGAGGGCTTCACCGGGGCGGTGCGGGTGGACGAGCCGCTCCCGGCCGGCCGGCCGCTTCCGGACGGACAACCGCTCTCGGACGGAACGCCGTTCCCGGCCGGACAACACCTTTCCGAGGGACCGGCCGTCGCGGACGTCCCTGTCCGCGCCGATGTCCCGGATTCCGGCGACGCCGTCCCGGGCCCACGCGGGTGAGAGGCCCCGGGCGTCAGGCGGACTCGCGCCGCACCAGCGTCGGGTGGAAGACCACGGAGGGAGCAGGGCCCGCGCCCGGCTTGCCGATCTGCTTGAGGAGGAGTCGGGCCATCTCGGAGGCCATCTCCTCCACCGGCTGACGTACGGTCGTCAGCGGTGGATCGCACGCCACCGCAGCGTTGCTGTCGTCGAAACCCACCACCGCCACGTCCCCCGGCACATCCTTGCCCGCCCGCAGCAGCACCGGCAGGGCGCCCAGCGCCATCAGGTCCGAGGCGATGAACACAGCGTCCAGATCCGGCCGTTCGCGCAGCAGCCGGCGCATCGCCGAAGCCCCGCCCGACTGGGTGAAGTCCCCCTCGGCGGTCACCACGTCCCCGATGCCGTGCTGCTCCAGCGCGTCCAGGAAGCCGGTCAGACGCACCTGCCCCGCAGGCATGTCCTGCGGACCCGCCACCGTCCCGATACGCCGCCGGCCCAGGGCCGCAAGGTGGTCGGCCGCCATCTGGGCCCCCGCCCGCTGATCCGCCTCGACGTAGGTGAGCGGCGAGGGCCGCCGGGGCCGTCCGGCCAGCACGGCGGGCAGCCGGGTGTCGTGCAGCAGCCCGGGCAGCGGGTCGTCGGCGTGCGAGGAGATCAGCACCACCCCGTCGACGTGCCCCTGGCGGAGATACGACAGGAGCTGATTGCGGGAGGCCTCGTCGTCGGAGAGCATCAGCACCATCTGGATCCCGGCGGGGCGCAGCACGTCCATCAGCCCGCCGACCACGCGTCCGAAGTGCGGGTCGGAGAACATCCGGCCGATGAACGGCTCGGAGACCGGCCGCCGTTCACGCTCGGACACCACCAGGGCGATCGAATCGGTACGCCGGGTCACCAGTGAACGCGCCGCACGATTGGGGACGTAGCCGGTGGCGGCCACCGCCTCCTCCACGACCCGCCGCAACGCCGGGTCCACCGTGGTCGCGCCGTTGATCACACGGGACACGGTCGCCCGGGAGACGCCCGCCACCGCGGCCACGTCCTCCAAGGTGGCGGGGCGTACGGGCGGCGATACGTCGGCAGTCATGCAGTCTTTATACAAGGTGATCCGACGGGCAGGCGAAGGCTTCCGGCACGTCAGCGGGTGTGCTTGCCCGCGTGCAGCGCGGCAGGGCGGCCAGTTGTGTCCCACGCGCGGTGACGAGCTCCCTGGCCCGTGCCCTGGCGTCCCCACGGCTGCCCGCCGACACCTCCGAGCGCGAGACCTGTTGCGACTGGCGCAGATGGTCACGGATCTGCTCCATCAGCAGACGGTCGAAGGCCGCCCCCTCGGCCGTACGGGCATCCTCGATGTCCTGGGGCGTCACCATGCCTGGCATGTCATGCCCCTTGTGCAGGTCGGTGTCCGGCAGCCCCATCCGGTCCCGCAGCCCCCGCAGCGCCGCCAGTTCGGTGTTCTGGGCGGTCCGCAGGCGGGAGGCCCAGTCCCGCAGCCGGGGAACGGTGGCCTTCTCCGCCGCGAGGTCCAGCAGGATCAGGGCCTGTTGGTCCATCGGGATCATCAACTGGACCCAGGCGGAGTCGGTCGGGTCCGCGGAGGAGGCGGCACCGTCCGTCGTACGTGACGGCACGGGACGGGGTTCCGGAGGCCGTTCTCCGTCCCGGCCGCACGAGGTCAGGACGGCGAGCAGGAGAAGCAGCGCTGCGGCGCGACGAACCGGCATCGGCAGGTCTTCCTTGCGCGAGGGCGCCTGCCCGGGCCGTGTGGGCCCGGACAGACACCGGTGGACAGTGGATCCACGGCAGATCAGGGGGTGCCGTCGGCGCCGCACTTGATGATGGCGTTGATGCAGTCGCGGACCCGCTGTGCCATCTCGGCCTCGGGCCATACGTTGAAGAAGTCGCCGTGCATGGTGTAACCGCGCCCCGAGGCCAGTCGGAGCCGTGCCGGGTCACCGTTGACCGGATAGCGCAGGACCTGGCGCAGTTTGGGCACCGCGACCGGATGGGTCGACGGGCAGGCGCCGCCCACCGGATAGGCCATGTGGCTCTTGTGGTCGGCCGAGTCGAGGTCCGTGCCGTTCCAGCACTGGGGGAAGTCGAGGTAACTCTCCAGCATCGAGCCGGCCGGGCAGTTGACGAAGTCGTGGGACGGGTTGACCTCACCGTGGTGCAGACACGACCAGCGCGAGATGGTGTTGTCGTCGGGGCCGGTCGCCTTCGCGTTGCCCGCGACGATCCGCAGCCCCCGGGGGAACGGCTTGATCGTACGGATGATGTCGTCCCGCACCCCCTCGCCGAGGTAGTAGAAGGTGGTGCCGGTGGGCTCCACCTCCTTGGCGCCGTCGTACAGCGTGGGGACCCAGTACGAGGACAGGTCGGTCGTGGGTGAGCAGCTGGTGCGGCCCTTCTCCAACGAGGCCAGGTCGGAATGCGCATTGGTGGTGTCGTTGCCGAAGAAACTGTGCATGTGCGAGGCGCCGGGGAGGTTGGGCAGCACGATCGGATCGTCGGGAGCGCGGTGGGTGTAGGGGCACTCCGCGAGGAACTCCGCGACCCGGACGACATCGGCCGCGGCCTTCGGCCCGGGCTGTGCGGTCCGGTCACCGGCCGCGTTTCCCGTGTTGGCCTGGACGAGGGTCAGGGCCAGGGCGGCGGCGGCCAGCCCCGCGATCCGGTAGCGCCACGGCGGGAGGATTCCGCGTCCGCGGTGTCCGGGCTTACGTCTGCTGAGGAAGAGCACGGCACTCCTGTTCCGAGAAGTGGGGGGGCCTCCGACCGGTTGTCCGGCCGGGGAGAGAGCGCTCTCTCATGGAACGTAGAAGTGTGATGTAAGCATGTCAAGTCTCTGCGTGGGAGCCTCAATTATCGTCCGCTTGAACGGAGTTGTTGGTGTCAATCACGGGAGAGCGCTCTCTCGTCGATGGTCCCGGATGGTGGCCGGAGGGCGTTGTCAGTGGTGGACGGCAGGATGGTGGTCATGACGACGAACTCAGTCGGTGTGCTCGCCGACACCGCCGCCTACGCGGCCGCTGTGGAAGAAGCCGAGCGTGCCGCCGCCGCGTATTACGCCACAGGTGAGAGCACGCTCGACGACGATGCGTACGACCGCCTGGTGCGCGGGATCGCGGCCTACGAGGAGGAGCACCCGCAGGAGGTGCTGGACGCCTCGCCGACCGGGAAGGTCGCCGGTGGGGCGGCTTCGGGGGACGTGCCGCACACCGCCCCGATGCTCTCGCTGGACAATGTCTTCTCCGCAGAGCAGTTCGTCACGTGGACCGCCTCCGTGGAGCGGCGTATAGGCAGGTCTGTCGCCGCCTGGAGCGTGGAGCCGAAGCTCGACGGTCTCGCCGTCGCCGCACGCTACCGGAAGGGCCGCCTCGACCGGTTGATCACCCGTGGCGACGGGACGGCCGGGGAGGACGTCTCGCACGCGATCGGTACGGTGCTCGGCCTGCCCGAGCGGCTCGGGGCTCCCGCCACCCTGGAGGTGCGCGGCGAGATCCTCATGACCAACGAGCAGTTCGAGCAGGCCAACACGGTGCGCACGGAGCACGGAGCCGCGCCCTTCGCCAATCCGCGTAACGGGGCGGCAGGCACCCTGCGGGCCAAGGACCGTCCCTACCGCGTGGAGATGACCTTCTTCGCTTACGGCGCGCTCGCGCTGCCCGAATCCGGCGAGCTGGCCGCCACCCTGGCCGAACTCCCGCACAGCGAGGTCCTGGAGTACGTCGCGGGGCTCGGCGTTCACACGGCCGCGGACACCGCGGTCGCCCCACGCACCGTCACGACGGTCGAGGAGGTGCAGGCCGGGGTCGAGGACATCGCGTCCCTGCGCGCGTCCCTGCCGTTCGGGATCGACGGCATCGTGATCAAGGCGGACCTGGCGGCAGACCAGCGCGACGCGGGATCGGGCACGCGGGCGCCACGCTGGGCCATCGCCTACAAGCTCCCGGCGGTGGAGAAGGTCACCCGGCTGCTGGGCGTCGAATGGAACGTCGGCAGGACCGGCATCATCGCGCCCCGCGCGGTGCTGGAGCCCGTCGAGATCGACGGGTCCACCGTCGGCTACGCCACCCTGCACAACCCGGCCGACATCACGCGCCGCGATCTGCGCCTGGGCGACCACGTGATGGTCTACAAGGCGGGCGACATCATCCCCCGCATCGAGGCCCCGGTCGCACATCTGCGGACGGGTGAGGAGAAGCCGGTCGAGTTCCCCGAGGTCTGCCCCCAGTGCGGGTCGGAGATCGACATGAGCGAACAGCGCTGGCGCTGCGTCCGGGGCCGCGACTGCCGCCTGGTCGCCTCCATCTCCTATGCGGCGGGCCGTGACCAGCTCGACATCGAAGGGCTCGGCGCGACGCGGGTCGTCCAGCTCGTCGACGCGGGCCTCGTCCAGGACTTCGCCGATCTCTTCACGCTGGAGCGGGACCAGCTGCTCTCGCTGGAGCGGATGGGGGAGACCTCCACCGACAATCTGCTGGCGGCCATCGAGACGGCCAGGACCCGTCCGCTGTCCCGCGTCTTCTGCGCCCTCGGTGTGCGGGGCACGGGCCGCTCCATGTCCCGCCGGATCGCCCGCTACTTCGCCTCGATGGACCGGATCGTCGCGGCGGACGCGGAGGCGTTGCAGCAGGTCGACGGAATCGGCAAGGAGAAGGCCGCAGCGGTCGTCACGGAGCTCGCGGAGCTGGCGCCGCTGATCGGCAAACTGGTGGCCGCGGACGTCAATATGACGGAACCCGGTGCGACTCCTCCGCCGGAGCCCGGTGCCGAGGCGGAGAGCGGAGACGAGGACCGGACGACGGCCGGCCTGCCGCTCGCCGGTATGACGGTCGTGGTCACCGGAGCCATGACCGGGGCTCTGGAGAAGCTCTCGCGCAATCAGATGAACGAGCTGATCGAGCGGGCCGGCGGGAAGTCGTCCTCCAGTGTCTCCAAGCGCACCAGCCTGCTGGTCGCCGGCGAGAAGGCAGGGTCCAAGCGGGCCAAGGCGGAGGATCTGGGAGTCCGGATTGCCGCACCCGAGGAGTTCGCCGAGCTGGTCGAGAGTCACCTCGCCTCTGAGGCGTGAACGGTACACGCGGGCGCAAGCCTTGGAATTGTCAAGGGAGTGGCGGTTCCATGCCTTGTATTGCATAGTGAGGGCTCGATCATGCCTCGCTATCAGCGGTCGGTGAGTGCGGGCGGCTGAGGCGGCAGACCTGAGGGTGAGGACCTGATGCGTTCTTCGCGTGACGGACGGCGGCGTGGCCGGCCGGTCCTCCGGCAGCGGGTCGCACACGCAGGAGCGGCGCACCGCCCCGGTCCCGTCACGGGACTGGCCATCGACCTGGGCAGCTCCGGGGCCCGCGCCTGGGTCCCGGGGCGCGGCCTTGTCGCCGGCGGACCGGCCGGCTGGGAGGACCACGCGAGCCGGCCGGTCCGGCGGGGGCGCATCGTCGACGAGGCGTCCTGCGCCGGACTGCTGGGCCGCGTCGCCGACACCGCGCTCGGCGACTACCGGCAGGACAGCGTGATCGTGCTGAGCCGCCCGGTCCTGGCCGGACGGGAACACCGCACGCTTGCGGGGGAACTCCTCGCCGCTCTGGGCGCGTCCAGGGCCGTGGTCCTGAACAGCGCCGGCGCCGTGGCGGCGTCCGCCGGGCTGCTGGGCAGCGGCCCCGTGCTGGTCGTCGACATGGGTGCCGAGCTGACCGAAGTCGCCCTGCTCGTGGACGGACGGGTCGTCGACGCCCGCCAGACCGACGCGGGACTCAGCGATCTCGAACCGCGGACACTGCAGGCGGAACTCGTCCGTAGCGTCCTCGATATGATCACGTCCATGTGCCGTGCGGACCAGCACGGCGCGGTGCGCGGAGCGTTGCGCCGTGGGCCCGTGCTCACCGGTGGCGGAGCGCTCCGCAGCGACGTCACCGACCTGATCGCGGGCCGCCTGGGTGTGCCGGTGCGCATCGCCCCCGACCCGTCGACCGCTGTCGTACGGGGCGCCGCGATGATCCTGGACCTCCTGCCGGCCCCCGCCGGTACGGCTGCGGTGTCCCTTCGCCCGGTCCGGCCGAGGTGAGCCCCCTTCCGGGGGCACCCCGGGGGAACGCGCCCCCGAGGGCGCCGCGCGGCACACGGCCGCACGACGCGCGGACCTTCGGCCCACGACTGCACGACCCGCGAGCGCATGGCACGCGACCGCACGGCACCCCGCGGCATGAGGTGCGACACCTTCTTGCCGCGCTGCTCCTCACCGTCCTGACTCTTCTCGGGGGCGCGCCGGCAGCCGCCGGAACCACACTCCCCGCGCCCGGCCCCGGCGCCGCGCACGCCGCCCCCGCCGGGCACATCGCCGATCCCGCCGTCGGTCTGGTGCCGCGCGCGGGGGCCGACCGCCCCAACCCCCAGCACCACGTTCCCCCTGCCGGCTGCCCCGGCGCCCTGCCACCGCACACGCAGGGTCTTCCTCTGCCTCGGGGCATCGCGTCGGGAGCGGTGCGCGCGGGCCCCTTCATCGTCGTAAGGGCAGGGGCGGCGCTTCCCGGTGTGCGGGGTCCTCCAGGGGGGACGGCCGGTCAGCCGGCCGTCCGCCGGTCCTGTTCCACAGACCTGTCGCCCCGCCCTCCCCTCTGAGACCAGGGCGGACGACGCCCACTCAAGGGGATCCCCATGACTCGCGCCACCACGGTGCGAGCGGTTCTGGCTGCCGCCGTTCTGCTCGTCTCCGTGTTCATCACGCTGACCATGTCGCCCAGACTCGGCCTCGACCTCCAGGGCGGCACCCGGATGGTGCTGCAGGCCAAGGACTCCGGCACCGCGAAGGCGGACCGTGAGACCACCGATCGCACCCTGGAGGTCCTACGGCAGCGCATCGACTCCCTCGGCGTCGCCGAACCGGTCCTGACCCGCTCGGGCGAGGACCGGATCATCGTCGAACTACCCGACGTCCAGGACCCGCGCCAGGCCGCGGAGGTCATCGGCAGAACCGCCCAGCTCAGCTTCCACTCCGTCCTGGGCGCCGGGGCCCAGGAGCAGAAGGACGCGGAGACCGAGGCAGCCGGGGACGGGCCGACACTCCCCGACGAACAGGGCGGACTCCTCGACCTCGGCCCTACGCAGCTCTCCGGCGCCGGGGTCGAGGACGCCACCGCGAACTTCGACGCCCAGCAGGGAACGGGCTGGAGCGTCTCGCTCGACTTCCACAAGGACGCGGGCAGGAAGTGGACCGAGCTCACCGGGGAAGCCGCGTGCAACCCGCCCCAGGACGAACGGCGCCGAGTCGCGATCGTCCTCGACGGGAAGGTCATCTCCTCGCCGCAGGTCGACCCGTCGGTCGGCTGCAAGGCGGGGCTGCCCTCGGGGTCCACCCAGATCACCGGCTCCTTCAGCGCCGACCAGGCGCGCGACCTCGCCCTGCTCATCAAGGGCGGCGCACTTCCCGTCCCCGTGGAGATCGTCGAGCAGCGGACCGTCGGCCCGACCCTCGGGGCCGCCGCCATCGACGCCGGCGCCCAGGCCGCCCTCATCGGCGCCGCAGCCACGGCGCTCTTCATCACCTTCATGTACCGGCTGTCCGGTGCGCTCGCCGCGCTCGCCCTCGCCGCCTACGGAGTGATCTCGTACGCCGCGCTCGTCGTCCTCGGCGTCACCCTGACCCTGCCGGGACTCGCAGGCTTCGTCCTCGCCATCGGAATGGCGGTCGATGCCAACGTCCTTGTCTTCGAACGGGCACGGGAGGAGTACGCGGAGCGGCGGAACGGTTCACTGCGCTCCGCGCTGAGCGCCGGATTCCGTAACGCCTGGAGCGCCGTCGCCGACTCCAACGTCACCACACTCATCGCCGCCGGCCTCCTCTTCCTCCTCGGCTCGGGGCCGGTCAAGGGCTTCGGAGTCACCCTCGCCATCGGTGTCCTGGTCTCGATGTTCTCCGCGCTCGTCATCGCCCGCGCGCTCACCGGGATCGCGGCGGGATCCCGGTTCGTCGGTGACTACGCGGGCGTCAACGGCATCGCACGGCCCGGCCGCGTACGCACCTGGCTGAACGCCCGGGACCCCCAGCTGTTCCGGGCCCCGCGCCGCCGGCTGATGACGTCCACCGTTCTTGTCCTGGTCGCAGTGACCGGCATCCTCGTGCGCGGAGTCGACCTGGGGGTCGAATTCACCGGGGGCCGGCTCGTGGAGTACTCCACCAGCCGGCCCGTCGACGTCGAGACCGCCCGCGACACGATCGCCGCCGCGGGATTCGCCGACGCCGAGGTCACCACCGCTGGCGAGCACGATCTTTCGGTACGTACCGGGAAACTGGACAACGACGGGGAGCACGCCCTGCGGGCCGCGCTTGCCGAGGAGGGCGGCGAGGCCACGAAGGTGCGCGACGAGCTGATCGGCCCCAGTCTCGGGGACGAGCTGCGGCGCAACGCCCTGATCGCCCTGGGCGTGGCCGTGCTCGTGCAACTGGCCTATCTCGCGGCCCGCTTCCGCTGGACGTTCGCCGTGGCGTCGGTCGGGGCCCTGGTCCACGACGTGGTCATCCTGGTCGGCGCCTTCGCCTGGCTCGGACGCCCCGTCGACGGGATCTTCCTGGCCGCCCTGCTCACCGTCATCGGTTACTCCGTCAACGACTCCGTGGTGGTGTTCGACCGGGTACGTGAGCTCTGGGCCAGGAACCGGCGCATCCCGGTCGCCGACGTGGCCAACCGTGCCGTCCTGCAGACCGTCCCACGCACCGTCAACACGGGGATGGGCGCCCTGTTCATCCTGGTCGCCCTCGCGGTGCTGGGCGGCGACTCGTTGGCGGACTTCGCGCTCGCCCTTCTGATCGGCATCTGCGTCGGGACGTACTCCTCGGTGATGACCGCCGTACCGGGAGCGCTCCTGCTGGAGAGGAGCAGCAAGGCCCCACCGCCCGCCCGCAAGCGGGCACCGGGGCGCGGGAAGAAGGTCGGCAAGCCACGCCGGGACCCCGCCGACAACGGGGCACGCGTCTAGGGTCACCACGTGCCGGGCGGGGGATACAGCCCCGCCCGGCGCGTACGGAGAGCAGGATCGCCGGGCCGGGGCACAATCCTGACCACGTCGAGTGATCGGAGTGTTCCCCTCATGCCCCTCGTGCTGCGTGAGGCCAGGGACACGCTCGTACCGGACATGGGCGGTCCGCACGGCCCGCTGCCGCCGGTGATGCTCGTCCTGACCGTGCTCACCGGGCTGGTCGACGCGTTCAGCTATCTGCTCCTCGGGCATGTCTTCGTCGCCAACATGACGGGCAACGTCGTCTTCATGGGCTTCGCCCTCGCAGGAGCGGAGGGCTTCTCGACGCTCGCCTCGATCGTGGCGCTCGTGTCGTTCGGGGCCGGGGCGCTGGCCGGCGGCATCACCGTCCACCGGGCGAGGGCGCACCGGGGCCGTCAGTTGCAGCACGCGCTCCTCGTCGAGACCGTCTTCGTCACCGCTGCCATGATCGTCACGCTGGTCTCGGGCGGACCGTACGCCGGGGGAGCCCGTTTCACCCTCATCGCGCTGCTCGCCCTCGGGCTCGGTGTGCAGAACGCCGCAGTCAGGGCGCTCGCCGTACCCGACCTCACCACCACCGTGCTGACCCGCACCCTGACCGGCGCCGTGGCCGACAGCCGGTTCGCCAAGGGGCCCGGCAGCCGGGCGGGGCGCAGGGTCCTCTCCGCCGCCGCCCTGCTGGCCGGTGCATTTGTCGGGGCTCTGGTCCTGCTGAACGGGCACCCGACGCTTCCTCTGGTTCTCGCCGTGGTCCTCCTGGCCGTCCTGAGCACGGCGGCGACGCTGCTGGCCCGCAGCGACGCGCCCTGGACGCGCCCGCGCGACAGGGCATGAGGCGGGCCCCGGCCGGCGGCGGCAGCCCCGCCCCGTGTAAGGCGCGACACCCGGCGCACCCGGACCGTAACGTCACAGGCACCGTCGACCGCACCCGTACGCCCAGGAGCCGCCGAATGCCCACTGAACCGCTGTCCGCAGACGACATCGAGGCCGGCCTGCGCGAGTTGCCCGGCTGGCAGCTGGAGGGGGACCGGATCACCCGTACCTACCGGCTGCCCTCCCACTTCGCCGCCGCCGGGCTGACCGTCCACGTCGCCCAGATCCAGGATGAGCTCAACCACCACTCGGAGCTGACGCTCAATTACCACACGGTGGCCCTCGCCGTGCACACGCATGACGCGGGCGGCGCTGTCACACGCAAGGACCTCGGGCTGGCGGCCCGGGTGGAGGCGGTCGCCGCCGGGCACGGCGCGGAGTAGGCGGGCCTCCTCACGGAGCAGGGCCGAAGCGGGGGTGTGCGGCCAGCCAGTTCGCGTAACTGTCGCTGCGCCGCACGGCCTCCGCGTACGCCGCGCGGGTGTGACCGCCCACCGCGGCGGCCGCGGCGCTCGCTGCGGGGGACTGCGGATGCCTGCCCAGCAGATGCCGCCAGCTGAGCGGCGAACCCGCGAGGGGCCGCGTCACCACGCCGGTCGTCGGCGGGAAGGTGGCGCGGCACAGCCCGATCGCCCGGCCCACCTGGACCAGATGCACCGGACGTCGTGTCCGTCTCGTACACCGACGCCGGGGTGAAGCCGGCCCGCGCGCACGCGCCGGTGAAGCAGTCGGCGAAGCATCCGTCGCCGGGGACGTCGGCCCAGCGTTCGTCCGCCAGCGCCGAGAGTTCGAGCTCCTGCCGGTCCGCCAGCGGGTGGTTCTCCGGGAGCATGACGAACACCGGGTCGACACCGATGACCTGCCAGACCAGCCGGTCCGCCATCGGCGGCGGGCTCTCCCCGCAGGCGCCGATCAGGGCGAAGTCCAGCCTGCCGTCGATCAGCAGCGAGGCGATCTCCGCCACCGACCACGAGGTGTATGTGGACACCGGCGCCGCCGGGTGAGCGGAGGCGAGCCGGTCGACCAGGCCGCCGAGCAGCGGGCCGTGCGTCCCGCCGAGTCGGAAGCGCTCCACGGTGGCCCGGGCGTTGGCGAAGCGCACCGCCTCCTCCTGGAGTCCGCTCACCGCGGGCAGCACCACCCGGGCCCGTTCCAGCACCAGTTCGCCGAGCAGGGTGGGCCGGGCACCCGTGTGGTCCCGGTCGAAGAGCGGTCCGCCGAGCGCCTTCTCGATCCGCCGCAACTGGGCGCTGAGCGCGGGCTGCGCGAGCCCGAGAGCCGCCGCGGCCTTGGTGAGGCTGCCGGTGTCGGCTATCGCCCGTACGGTGCGCAGATGACGTAACTCCAGCTCCATGCGCGCACGTTATGGCCGCCGGCATCCACCGGCAATACGTGGAGCGTGCTCCAGGTCCGGATTCATGAGGCGATCGCCCGGTCCGTCAGCCGTTCCGTCCCGCGGAGTGCCGGAGCGCGTCGACGACCAGGTCGAGGAGCTGGTCGGTCCTCTCCGGCGAGTCGCTCGCCGTGGTGGAGAGGAAGACCCCGAGCAGCATCATCGTGACGTTTTCCGGATCGACGTCCGCGCGCAGCGAGCCGGCCCGCGCGCCGCGGTCGAGGATCTCCGCGATGACTGCCGTGATCCGCTCCCGCGTCGCGGGCGTGGCGATGCTGCCCGAGGCCCAGCCCGCGCGCAGCGTGGCCGACATGCCGCGCTTGACCTGGAAGAACGCCGCGTACCGGTCCATCCATGCGCGGAGTGCGGCTTCCGGCGGCAGTTCGGAGAGCAGTACGGGCGCGCTGGAGACCACCTCGTCCAGTTCTGCCGAGTAGAGGGCCTCCACCAGCGCTTCACGGGTCGGGAAGTGCCGGTAGAGCGTGCCGATCCCTACTCCGGCCCCGCGGGCGATCGCGTCCAGGGGTACAGCCTCGGCCGTCGAGGCGAAGGCGGCTCGGGCGACGGCGAGGATCTTGTCGCGGTTTCGCCGCGCGTCGGCGCGCACCGGCCGGCCGGGCGCCGCGGCACTGCGGTCCGTGGCCGAGGATTCGTGCTCTGACAAAGCGGAGTGCCTCCGATTACTGCTAGCCTGGACTAAGCGGAGCAACTCCGCTTAACGCATCGTCTCACGAGAACCGGGAAAACCGTCATGGCCTCTCCCACCCGATCTCTCCAGCACACGGCTTCCGGCGCGCGGCGCGCCGGAGGACCCGGGCAGCTCGCGGGCCGCACCGTCTCCCGCGTCGGCTTCGGCGCGATGCAGCTCGAACGGCTTGCGGGCGACCGCAAGGCGGCCGTGGCGCTGCTGCGCCGCACCGTCGAGCTAGGCGTCGACCACCTCGACACCGCCCAGTTCTACGGCCATGGATTCGTCAACGACGTGATCCGCGAAGCCATCCGTCCCGAGGACGACGTCATGGTCGTCAGCAAGGTCGGAGCCGACCCGGACCCCGACGGCCCGTTTCCCATGCGCCTCGCGCAGCGTCCCGAGCAGCTGCGTGCCGGCGTCGAGGACAACTTGGCCGCCCTCGGACTCGACCAGATCCCGCTCGTCAATCTGCGCCGTGCGGACAACGGGCCCGGCCTGCGCGCCGAAGGCGATCAGATCGTCGACCTCGACGACCAGCTCGCCGTGATGACCGCACTGCGCGACGAGGGCAAGATCGGTGCGCTCGGCCTCAGCAGTGTCACGCTCGACGGGCTGCGCAGGGCCCTCCCCGCCGGAATCGCCTGCGTGCAGAACGCCTACAGCCTGCTCACCCGTGACGACGAGGACATGCTCCGGCTCTGTCTCGCCGAGGGCGTCGCCTGGGTGCCGTACTTCCCCCTCGGCAGCGCCTTCGACGGCCTGCCGAAGGTGTCCGAGGAGCCCGCCGTGATCGCCGCCGCCCGCGACCTGTCGGTCACTCCCGCACAGGTCGGCCTGGCCTGGCTCCTCCACCATGCCCCGAACCTGCTGCTGATTCCCGGAACTGCCGACCCGGATCACCTGCGGGCGAACGTCGACGCGGGAGCGATCACGCTCGACGAGGCGACGGTCGCGGCACTCGACGCGGTCCCGCCTCGCCCGGGAGACATCGCGCTCGGCTGAGAGAAGCCCGGACGGGATCTGACGGGTACCCCATAAGGTGGCGTCGTGCTGGATTACGACACGGAAGCCGCCCGGTACGACAGGACCCGCGGTGGGGAGCCCCGGGCCGAGGCTGCCGCGGGTGCCGTCCTCCGACTGCTGCCACCTTCCGCCCGAACACTGCTGGACGTCGGCTGCGGGACGGGACTGGTCACCCGGCAGATCGCCCAGGGACGCCCGGCGCTCCGGGTGTTCGGCGCGGACGCCTCGTACGGCATGGCGCGGCTGGCCCGGCAGCGAATCGGAGCCGTCACGCTCGCGGACGTACGGCAACTGCCTCTGCGCCCCGCCTCGGTCGACGCCGTCAGCGCCGTCTGGCTGCTGCACCTGCTGCGCGGTGACGGCCTCGTCCGCGAGGTGGTGGCCGAGGCGGCCCGGGTGCTGCGGGCCGGAGGGGTGTTCGTCGCCACGGTCGACAAGGACGCCGGGCACGACGTGGGCAGCGACATCGACGCGGTGCTCGCCCCCTACCGAAGCTCGCAACCGGCCGACGCGGCGGACCTGGTCACCGATTACGCGCGGTCCCGCGGCCTGGAGCCTGCGGGCGAGGCCGGCTTCACGGGGCACGGGCAGGGGCGCTCGCCCCTGCGCACCGCACGGGCGGTGCTGCGGGGCGACTACGCCTCGCGACTCGCGCTGCCCGGAGAGGCGGCCACCCGGCTCGCGTCCGAACTCACCGCGCTTCCCGACCCGGACCGCCCGCGGGGCGACCCCTCGTACCGGCTGCTGGCGTTCCGGGCGCGCGGCTGAGCGCCCGGCCTCGAACAGTGTCGTCGGGAAGGGCACTTCGGGGGCCCGGCGGCTTCACAGGCAGCCGCAGCCCGACGCGTAGAGCAGCAGGAACGCCGCCGTCGCCGCGACCACGATGACCGGCCACGGCTACCGCGGTCCAGTCCCCGTCGTCGGCGGCCCTTCACCGGATCGCGGAAGATCGCCCAGGCGCCGTGAGTGAGGAACAGGCTGAGCAGTCCGGCACCCGCGACGGTCAGGAGCGGGCTGAAGACCAGCTCAGGTAGGCGATCAGAACCAGTTCCGGCGAGCAGGGCGCAGGCCAGCAGGCCGAGGATCGCCTCGGCGACGGCTTCCCCCGATCATGTCTGCCAGGAAGTCGCCGATGCCCCTCACCGCTCTGCGGATCCTCTCGACGCTCCTCCGGCCCCCCCAGGGCGAGAAGGTCTCGCACGGGCTGAGGTGGAGGACCCGTGAACGGCCGGAACGGTTGCTCGGGAACACCTTCCGGTGCGGTGAGCGCCGCCGGCCGTGGAGGCAGGTCCCTCCCGGTCACCCTGCCGGCACCGCTCCCGCCCCGCCGTCCCGTGCCGCCGCCGTGCTGCCCCGCTCTATCAGCCGGGGAAGCGGAACCTGCACGGTGCGGGCAGGGCCGCCGTCGAGCAGTACGGTCAACTCCCTTGCCGCGAGCCGGCCGAACGCCACCGGGTCCCGGGAGAGCGCCGTCAGCCACGGTGCGGTCAGCCGGCAGAGTGCCGAGTCCTCCCACGACACGACCGATACGTCGTCCGGGACCGTGAGGCCGAGGCCCGTGGCGACCGCGGAACCGGCCGCGGCCATCACATCGTTGTCGTAGATCAGGGCCGTCGGCGGCATCGGCTGCTCCAGCACCTTCCTGGTGACCGCCGCCCCCTCGATGTCGGAGTAGTCCGTGGTCACCGAGTGCGCCTCGGCCAGGCCGCGCCGGTCCGCCTCGATCCGCAGGGACTCGATGCGCCGGTCGGTGTGGGCGAGGCTGGACAGACCCGCGATGTGCACGATGCGGCGGTGCCCCAGCTCGTGAAGACGGCCGACGACCGCTGCCATGGCGCCCGCGTCGTCCGCCCGGATCTGTGAGAGACCCGGATGCGGGCCCGTGTCACCGCCGGGCAGCGTGCCGATGACGACGGCGCGCAGGCCCAGTTCGTCCAGCAGGTCCGCACGTGGATCGTCCGTACGCGGGTCGACCATCAGCACGCCGTCGACCCGGTGCTCGGCCCACCAGCGCCTGTAGACGGCGCACTCGGCGGCCACGTCCTCCACCACCTGGAAGAGCAGGCCGAGTTGACGCTCGGCGAGCACCTCCTGGATACCGGAGATCAGTTGCAGGAAGAACGAGTCCACGCCCAGGTTTGCCGCCGGGCGTGCCACGACCAGCCCCACGGTGGCCGACCCCTCGCCGGACAGTGCCCGCGCGGCTGTACTCGGCCGCCAGCCCAGCTGTTCGGCGACGCGCCGGATCCGGTCCCGGGTGATCTCCGAGACGCCCGGACGGCCGTTGAGCGCGAACGAGACGGCGCTCTCCGAGACGCCGGCGCGCTGCGCGATGTCCTTCATGGTCGGCCGGCGTGCCGGTGTGCGTCTGACCGGTGAGATGTCCTCGGCCGACGGCCCCTTCGGTATCACCCGGTGCCTCTTTCCCGCGTTCCCCGTGGTCCCCAAGTGAGGTCGGCGTCTTCGCCCGGCCCTGGGGCAGTGTAAGCCTTGCCGACGGCTGGGTCGAGAGAAGTCAACGAGCAACTAATGCGCTTGAGTTGCCGGAGTCTAATGCGCTTTAGTGCACAACGGTGTCTGGAGCCTGCGGACCTCCTGACCTGCATGTATCCCGAAAGTTCGTTCAATTTTCGATGAATGTATTGACTTTCTCTCAGGTGCCTTGCAGTCTCAGCCGAGCGAAGGGGGCCGACGGGTTCACCACTCCGCTTCCCTTCGCATGCCTGGTCCGAGCAAAGGAGCCGTTCACCGTGCGCATCTCCCGCAGAGCAGCCGCCGCTGCCGTCGTACTCGCCACAGTCCTGCCGTTGAGCGCCTGCGGGGGCGGCTCCGGAGCGGGCTCCACCGATGCCTCGGGCAAGGTCGAAGGGAAGATCACCTTCCAGACCTGGAACCTGCAGGCGAACTTCAAGGACTACTTCAACGGTCTGATCGCCGACTTCGAGAAGAAGTACCCCGGCACCGAGGTCAAGTGGGTCGACCGTCCGGGCGAGGGTTACGCGGACAAGATCAGCGCCGACGCGGCCGGAGGCACCCTGCCGGACGTCGTGAACGTCTCGCCCGACCTGGTGGCGCCGTTGGCCGAGGCGGGAATCGCCCTGGACCTCGACAAGGCGGCGTCGAAGTACCGCGAGGAGTACCTGCCGGAGGCGTGGGCCAGCCATCAGGTCCCGGGCGCGGAAGGCACGTTCGCCTTCCCCTGGTATCTCAACACCGGGCCGATGTTCTACAACAAGCGGCTGCTGGAGAAGGCCGGGCTCGACGCGGCGAAGCCGCCGTCCACCTATGACGAGGTCTTCTCCGCGGGGCTGAAGCTGGCCGAGGCGAGCGACGGGAAGGTCGCGGCCCTCGCGAACGTGCCCACCATCGAGGACTTCGGCCGCTACGGCGGCGGGCTGATGAACGACGAGGGCACCGGCTTCACCTTCAACGATGCCAAGGGCGTCGAACTCCTCACAAAGTACAAGCAGTTGTACGACGCGAAGGCGCTCGACCCGCAGGCGCTGACCGCGACACCCGAGTCCTCGGGTCACAAGTTCCTCACCGAGTCCGTGGCGATGAACCCCGGCAGCGCGCTGGACCTGGCCAACTTCAAGAAGCAGGCCCCGGGGCTCTACAAGAACATCGGCATCACCGACCAGGTCAGCAACACCGGCAAGGCCAACATGTACGTCATGGGGCTCATGGTGAACGCGCAGACCGAGCAGAAGCCCGCCTCCGTGGCCTTCGCCCACTACGTCACCGACGCGACCCGGCAGATGCAGTTCGCGAAGAAGGTCGCCATCTTCCCGAGCACCGCGGGATCCCTCGACGACCCCTACTTCACCGAGGAGGACGGCACGGACGAGACCCGCGTCCGGATAGCCGCCGCCAAGTCGCTGAAGACGGCCGTCAACTACACCCCGGTGCTGTTCAGCGAACAGATGAAGACCGAGCTCCGCAACCAGATCGCCAAGGCGCTCCAGGGGAAGCAGAGCCCCAAGGAAGCTCTTGACAACGCTGTCAAGGCCTGCGACCGGCTCCTGCAGCAGAGCTGAGACCTGATGAAGACCCCTGTCACCCCCTCCGCCGCCACGCGCGCGACGGCCGACGGCGTCCCCGGGCCCCGTACCGCCCCGGCGGTGAGCGGGCCCGCGGCGCCCGGCGGCCGGCCGGCCCGCCGGATCAGCCGCCATCTTCCCCTGAGTCCGTGGCTGTTCGCGGCACCCGGACTGCTGGTCGTCGGCGCCTTCAGCCTGTACCCGTTCTTCAGCACCCTGGTCAACGCCTTCACCGACCGCCGGACGCTGGTGCCCGGCACGTTCGTCGGCCTGGACAACTTCCAGGAGCTGCTGCACGACGAGATGTTCTGGATCGGCCTCCGCAACAGCACGCTCTACGTCCTCGGCGTCGTACCCGCGCTCGTGATACTCCCGCTGATGCTCGCGATGCTCGTCCAACGGCACATCCCCGGCATCACCTTCTTCCGCTCCGCCTTCTACACCCCCGTCGTGGCCTCCATCGTGGTCGTCGGCCTGATCTGGGTGTGGATGCTCGACGACCGCGGGCTGATCAACTCCCTGCTGGAGGCGGTGGGCATCGGCAAGGTCGGCTTCCTCAGCGACCAGTGGCTGCTGCTGCTGAGCGCGATGACGGTCACGGTCTGGAAGGGCCTCGGCTACTACATGATCATCTATCTGGCGGCCCTGGCGAACGTCCCACGGGAGCTGCACGAGGCGGCCGCCGTCGACGGGGCCGGAGCGGTACGCCGCTTCTTCACCGTCACCGTTCCCGCCGTCCGCTCGACCATGGTGCTGGTCGCAGCGCTCGCCTCGGTCTCGGCCTTCAAGGTCTTCTCCGAGGTCTACCTGATGGCCGGCCCCTCCGGCGGTCCGGCCGGCGAGGACACCACCCTGGTGATGCTGGTCCAACGGGTCGGCACCGGACTGACCGGACGCGTCGGTTACGCCTCCGCGATCTCGGTCGTCATCTTCGTCGTCACCGTCGGGCTGATGCTGCTGGTGCTCCGCGCCGACCGCAAGGAGGACGCGTGAGCATCCTGAGGACCACCGACGCCGAGGGCCGCCGCATCCCGGTCTGGCAGCTCGTCCTGCGTTACGTCCTGCTGCTCCTCGTGCTGGCCCTGACCGTCGGGCCGTTCCTGTGGCAGCTCTCGACGTCGCTCAAGGGTCCGGGCGAGGACATCTTCAGCTCCCCGCCGAAGTTCTTCCCCAGCGACCCGACCCTGGACAACTACACCCGGGTCGCCGACACCATCCCGGTCTGGGAGTACGCGCTGAACTCCCTGAAGGTCGCCTCCGCCAACGTGGTGACCAACTGCGTGGGCGCCGCACTGGCCGGCTACGCGCTGGCCAGGCTGCGCTACCGGGGGCGCCGGGCCGCGACCCTGGCGTTCATCCTCGCCATGCTGGTTCCCGTGGAGGGCATCATCATCGCGCAGTTCACCACCATGCGTGATCTCGGCCTCAACAACACCCTGGTCGGGGTACTCCTGCCGGGCTCCATCGGAGCGATGAACGTCCTGCTGATGCGCAACGCCTTCCTGAACCTCCCGCAGGAGGTGGAGGAGGCCGCGTTCGTCGACGGCGCCAACGTCTGGCAGCGCTTCCTGCAGATCGCGCTGCCCTCGGTCAAGGGCACCCTCGCCGTCGTCGCGATCTTTGCCTTCATGGGCGCCTGGGACGACTTCCTGTGGCCCCTGATCGTGCTCAGCGACCCGGAGAACTTCACCCTGACCATCGGGCTGAACTACCTGCACGGCACCTTCGCCAACGACGAACGGCTCGTCGCGGCGGGCACGATCATCGCCGTGGCCCCGCTCATCGCGCTCTTCGCCTGTCTGCAGCGCTTCTTCTTCCGGGGAGTCGGCGAAGGCGCCGTCAAGGGCTGACCGTCCACCGCCCCCCACCACAGAACCAGGATCACCCCTTCCCATGAGCTCCACCGTGCCGCGTTTCGGCGCCAACTACACGCCCAGCCAGGGCTGGTTCCACCACTGGCTGGACTTCGATCTCGACGCCGTGCGCGCCGACCTGGACTCGATCGCCGGTCTCGGCCTCGACCACATCCGCGTCTTCCCGCTCTGGCCGCTCTTCCAGCCCAACCGCACGCTGATCCGCCCGCGCGCCGTCGAGCAGCTCGTCGAGCTGGCCGACGCCGCGGCCGAACGCGGCCTCGACGTCAACGTGGACGGGCTGCAGGGGCACCTGTCGAGCTTCGACTTCCTGCCCGCCTGGACGCAGACCTGGCACCGCCGCAACCTGTTCACCGACCCGGACGTCGTGGCCGGCCAGGCCGCATACCTGAGGACCCTCGCCGCCGCACTCGCCGACCGGCCCAACTTCATCGGCATGACCCTGGGCAACGAGATCAACCAGTTCTCCGGAAGCCCGCACCCAGACCCCGACCCCATCACACCCGGCCAGGCCGCCGACTGGCTGCGGACCCTGCTCGACGCGTGCGAGGACGGCGCCCCCGGGAAGCTCCATCTGCACGCGGAGTACGACGCGTCCTGGTACCAGGACGACCACGCATTCACCCCGGCGCACGCGGCCCGGATCGGTGCGGTCACCGCCGTCCACTCCTGGGTCTTCAACGGCACCGCCCAGCGCCACGGACGTCACGGCACGGCGACCGAGCACCACGCGGCGTACCTGATCGAACTCTCCAAGGCGTGGGCGCACGACCCTCACCGGCCGGTGTGGCTCCAGGAGGTGGGCGCCCCCGCGCCCCTGATCCCGGCCGACCACGCCGCCTCGTTCACGGAGGCGACCGTCGCCAACGCCCTGGACTGCGAGGACGTCTGGGGAGTCACCTGGTGGTGCTCCCACGACGTCTCACGCTCCCTGGCCGACTTCCCCGAACTGGAATACGGCCTCGGGCTGCTGACCAACGACCGGCAGGTCAAGCCCGCCGGGCAGGCCATCGCCGGGATCGTCGAGGAGCAGCGCGCGGCGGCCCACCGCCCGGCGCCCCGGACCACCGCACTCGTCGTCGACGCCGGGGACGACGACACGGCACCCCGCCGCTCGGTGTGCGCGCCCGGCGGCGCGGTCTTCGAGGCGTTCGCGCGGCTCACCGCGGACGGCGCCCGCCCCACCACCGTCCTCGCGAGCCAGGCCGAGGACCGGCACCACCTCGCCGGCCGCGGTATCACCGAGGTCGTCACGCCCGGCCAGGTCCTGTGACCCGCTGACGTACGCCACCACACCCAGCACCGGAATCGCACCTCGCACGATACGGAGCAGACCATGCCCCAGTCTCAGCAGCGCACCGCCGCCCCCACCCGGCGCACCGTCGTCCTCGCGGGCGCCGGTGCCGCGGCGGCCCTCCTCGCCCCCGCCTTTCCCGGCACGGCGGCTGCCGCCACCACCGCCGCCTCCGGAGAGCTCCAGCCCTACGCCTCGTACTGGTTCCCCGACTCGCTGCCCACCGGCACCCCCGGGGAGGGTGTGACCTGGCGGAGCCTGAAGAGCTGGCGTGCCGAGGACGACCGCGACCTCGCGTTCAACACCGCGACCGTTCCGCTCGCCGACCGCTTCACCCCCGTTCCGGTCAACACCACCGCCCGGGCCGGCCAGGCACGCAACACCTCGCTGGTCGCCTTCGGGCACACCGCGGGCAACCCGTCCCAGGGTTCGGCCACCGCCGACCATTACGCGCTGAGCCAGTGGGCCTACCTCGACGAACTCGTCTTCTGGGGCGGATCGGCCGGCGAGGGGCTGATTCTCGCGCCCAACGCGCCGGTCGTGGACGCCGCCCACCGCAACGGCGTGCCCGTCCTCGGCACCGTCTTCCTCCCCCCGGTCCACCACGGCGGTGACCTCCGCTGGACCCGCGACCTCGTGCAGCGGGACGCCGGTGGACGCTTCCCCCTGGCCGCGAAGCTGGTGGAGGTCGCCACCGTGTACGGCTTCGACGGCTGGTTCCTCAACGCCGAGACCGAGGGCGGGGACGCCGGACTCGGGGCCGACATGCTGGCGTTCGTCACCGATCTGCGGGAACGCGGGGAGGCCGCCGGGCTCCGCACCACCTGGTACGACGCCATGACGGTCGGCGGCCAGGTCGGCTGGCAGGGCGCCCTCAACGAGGAGAACACCGCGCTGTTCCAGCAGGCGGACTCGATGTTCGTCGACTTCCGCTGGACCCCGGACACCCTCACCGCGTCCGGTGAGCGGGCCGACGCCATCGGCCGCAGCCGCTACGACCTGTGGGCCGGGGTGGACGTCGAGTCCACCGGGTGGAACAAGGCCGTCGACTGGGACGCGATCGTCCCCACCGACCGCCCGCACACCGTGTCGTACGGCTTCTACCGCCCCGAATGGACGCTGAACCACCTTCCGGAGGACCGCACGCCCGGCCAGTTCCACGCCGCCGATCAGCGGTTCTGGACCGGCAGCTCGCTCGACCCCGCGAGGCCCGGCCCCAAGGAGGAGTGGCGCGCCCCGGCTGCGGTGCTCGCCGACCGCTCGACGGTCGACCGGCTTCCGTTCGCCACCACCTTCAACACCGGGCACGGCCTGCGGTGGTACGAGAAGGGGCGGCCGGTCTCGGACACCGCGTGGAACCACCTCGGGCTCCAGGACCGGCTCCCGGCACGCCGCTGGGTCGTCCGCACCGAGGGAAGCAGGCCCTCCGTGGCCTTCGACTTCGCCGACGCCTGGCGTGGTGGAAGCAGTCTCCTGGTCGACGGCGACCTGAAGGCCCCGGCCACCGTCGAGCTGTTCGGGACCCGGCTGCCGCTCTCCCGGCGTACGGTCGTCGAACTCACCCACCGCATCGATCCGGATTCCGGTCCGGTCACCGTGGAACTGGCCGTCGCCCCGCACCAACCGGACCGGGCCGGCGACCCGTTCGCCTACACCTATGTGCCGGCCGGAGAGCTGAGGCCCGGCGCGGCCGGCTGGACCACCGCGTCGCTGCGGCTGGGCTCCCTGGGCGGCACCGTCCACGCACTGGGCATCCGGCTCACCGGCACGGGCACGGGCGCCGTGCGGTGGCGGCTCGGTGCGCTGGCCGTACGCGATACCGTCAGGAAGCCGCACGCGCCGACCGCACTGCGCATCACCGACGCCGCCGCCGACGGCTCGGAGCTGCGCCTGCGGTGGCACCACGCACCGGGCCCGGTGCGTCACTACGAAGTGCACCGGATCCTCCCCGACGGCACCCTGCGCTTCCTCGGAGGCACCTGCCAGACCGCTTTCTTCCTGTCCGGCGTCCGCAGGGAGGCGGCCGAGAGGTCCGCGCGCTTCCAGGTCCGGGCCGTCGACGAGCTCTACGACCTGTCCGGCGCCGCAGTCGCCGCACACCGCTGGTAATCCACCCCCACCCGCACCCACATCACAACGGAGTCACCCTCATGCACGACGACCGCAGCCTGGTGGAAGCCCGTCTGAAGCGTGTCCTGGACGAACGCATCCGCCCCGCCGTGTACCCGGAGTCCGTACCACTGGACGTCGCCGTCTGGAACGCCCCGGGAGAGCCCGTGCCCGTCGCCGAGGGCCTGGCCGGCCCCGTCGAGCCCATCGCGGTCGGCGACCGGTGGGGTGCCCCGTGGAGCACCTGCTGGTTCCGCGTCTCCGGTACCGTCCCCGCGCACTGGGCGGGCCGCACCGTCGAGGCGCTCCTCGACCTGGGCTTCGACGAGAACATGCCGGGCTTCCAGTGCGAGGGCCTGGTGTACCGGCCCGACGGCACCCCGGTGAAGGGCCTCAACCCGCGTAACCAGTGGGTGCGCGTGGGGGCTCCAGTCGAGGGCGGCGAAGAGGTCCTGCTGCACGTCGAGGCCGCCTCCAACCCCGTCATCCTGGACTACCACCCCTTCCTCCCGACCTCGCTCGGCGACAAGGCGACCGCCGGCAGCGAGCTCCAGTACACCCTCGCCCGGATGGACCTCGCCGTCTTCGACGAGCACGTGTGGAACCTCGTCCAGGACCTGGAGGTGCTCGGGGAGCTGATGGCGGAGCTGCCCGTCGAGGGAGCCCGCCGCTGGGACATCCTGCGCGCCGTCGGCCGGGCGCTCGACGCGGTCGACCTCCAGGACGTCAACGGAACCGCGGCGGCCGCCCGCGCGGAGCTGGCCGAGGTGCTCGCCACCCCCGCGCAGCCCTCCGCCCACCGCATCAGCGCGGTGGGGCACGCCCACATCGACTCCGCCTGGCTGTGGCCGCTGCGCGAGACCGTCCGCAAGGTCGCGCGGACCACGTCCAACATGACGGCCCTGCTGGAGGACGAGCCGGACTTCGTCTTCGCGATGTCCCAGGCACAGCAGTTCGCCTGGATCAAGGAACACCGTCCCGAGGTGTACGCCAAGGTCAAGAAGGCCGTCGCGGAGGGCAGGTTCGTGCCATCCGGCGGCATGTGGGTCGAGTCAGACACCAACATGCCCGGCTCCGAGGCGATGGCCCGTCAGTTCGTGCACGGCAAGCGCTTCTTCCTCGACGAGTTCGGCATCGAGAACGACGAGGCGTGGCTGCCCGACACGTTCGGCTTCGCCGCCGGGCTGCCGCAGATCATCAAGGCCGCCGGTTCCAAATGGCTGCTCACCCAGAAGATCTCGTGGAGTCAGACCAACAAGTTCCCGCACCACACCTTCCGTTGGGAAGGCATCGACGGTACGCGGATCTTCACCCACTTCCCGCCGGTCGACACGTACAACTGCTCCATGAAGGGCAGCGAGATCGCCCACGCGGCCGGCAACTTCAAGGACAAGGGGGTCGCCCGCCACTCGCTCGCTCCCACCGGCTGGGGTGACGGCGGCGGCGGTACGACCCGCGAGATGATCGCCAAGGCCGGCCGGATGCGGAGCCTGGAGGGCTCGGCCACCGTCGAGTGGGAGAAGCCCGCCGACTTCTTCACCAAGGCCGAGGCCGAGTACCCGGACGCGCCGGTGTGGGTGGGCGAGCTGTACCTGGAGCTCCACCGCGCCACACTCACCAGCCAGGCGAAGACCAAGCAGGGCAACCGCCGGAGCGAACACCTGTTGCGGGAGGCCGAGCTGTGGGCCGCGACCGCCGCTGTCCAGACCGGATTCGCCTACCCGTACGAGCAGTTGGACCGGATCTGGAAGACGGTGCTGCTCCACCAGTTCCACGACATCCTGCCGGGGTCGTCGATCGCGTGGGTGCACCGCGAGGCCGAGAAGACCTATGCGGCCGTCGCAGGGGAGCTGAACGGCATCGTGGACGCCGCGCAGCGCGCACTGGCGGGCGACCCCTCCGCAGGGCGCGAGCTCGTCTTCAACTCCGCGCCGCACACCCGTGCCGGGGTTCCGGCGGGCGCTGCCGGTGCCGGACACCCCGGCAGCGCGGGACAGCCGGCCCCGCGTGAGGGCGGCGGCTTCGTGCTCGACAACGGACTTCTCCAGGTGGAGATCGACGCGAGGGGCCTGGTCGTCTCGGCCTACGACATCGGTGCCGAGCGCGAGACCGTCGCACCGGGGCAGGCGGCCAACCTCCTCCAGATCCACCCCGACTTCCCGAACATGTGGGATGCCTGGGACGTCGACGCGTTCTACCGGAACACCGTCACCGACCTCACGGACCTCGACGAGCTCACCCCGGTCGAGGGCGAAGGCACGGTCGGTGTCCGGGTCGTACGGAGCTTCGGCACCTCGAAGGTCACCCAGCTGCTGACCCTCACCTCCGGTGCCAAGCGCCTCGACATCGACACCGAGGTGGACTGGCACGAGACGGAGAAGTTCCTCAAGGCCTCGTTCCCGCTGGACGTGCACGCCGAGCGCTACGCCTCCGAGACCCAGTTCGGGCACTTCTACCGGGCCACCCACACCAACACCAGCTGGGAGGCCGCCAAGTTCGAGGCGTGCAACCACCGGTTCGTCCACGTGGAGGAGCCGGGCTGGGGCGTGGCACTCGTCAACGACTCGACGTACGGGCACGACGTGACGCGCACGGTGCGCGCGTCCGACGCGGGTACCACCACCACGGTGCGCGTCTCGCTGCTGCGCGCCCCCCGGTTCCCCGACCCGGAGACCGACCAGGGCGTGCACCGCTTCCGGCACGCGCTCGCGCCGGGCGCGGCGATCGGCGACGCGGTGCGGGAAGGCTTCCGCATCAATCTGCCCGAGCGCCGCGTCACGGGAGAGCGCGAGGTCGCACCGCTGGTGACCGTCGACAACGACGCCGTCGTCGTCAGCGCGGTCAAGCTGGCCGACGACGCGAGCGGTGACCTCGTCGTCCGTCTCTACGAGTCCACCGGCGGCCGGGCCCGGGTCCGCCTCGCCACCGGGTTCGACGCGGCCGGCGTCGCGGTGACCGACCTGCTGGAGCGGCCGCTGGACGACGTGACGGCGCCCGGACTCACCGAGGAGGGCGTGAGCCTGTCACTGCGCCCGTTCGAGCTGGTCACGCTGCGGCTGGCCCGCCGCTGAACCGGAGCGTGGGGGCCGGCGTCCGGCCCTCACGCCGCTCCGGGGCCCGAGGCGGGAGGATCAGGCGTTCTTCCCGGCCGCGGCGCGGCGCTGCCGCTTGCCGAGGGGCGCCTGGGAGAGGTCCTCGGCGCTGCTCCTGAGGTTCTTGTAGCCGTAGCCGCGTTCGGCCAGCCACGCCTTCGCCGCGTTCTCGGCGCGTTCGGTCGCTTCCAGGATGTGCTCTTCCTCATCGCCCGAGTCCTGGAAGCGGAAGGTGAAGGCCGAGCGTGCGGCCAGGTCGTAGCTCAGGTGTCCCTCAGGGGTGAAGGCCGCGCGCAGGACGTCATGTTCCGCGGCACGGGACAGGAGCTCGGCCCGCTGGGCGGGGCTGAGCCCGTCGAAGACACCGCGGACCGTGATGCGGAAGGTTCGAGTACTCATCCGGCGACCTTAACCAGCTGATCGGCACGGTTCCACCGCGTTTCCCGCGCACCGCCCTCCTGCCCGCGCGGACACCGACACACGGACACACGCCGGCGCCCCCACCGGACGTACAGCGGTGGGGGCGCCGGGGGAGAAGCTGGGGTCAGGCGCCGGCGTTCATCTCGGCCGGGTGGGATCCGATGCGCTTGCCCTCGTCGAGCGCGGCGAAAGCGGCCAGGTCGTCGGCGTCCAGCTCGAAGTCGAAGACGTCGATGTTCTCCGCGATCCGCGACGGCGTCACGGACTTGGGGATCACGACGTGGCCGGTCTGCAGGTGCCAGCGGAGCACCGCCTGTGCGGGGCTCCGGCCGTGCTTGTGCGCGACGGCGGCCACCGTCGGGACCTCCAGGAGGCCCTTGCCCGAGCCCAGCGGCGACCAGGCCTCGGTGACGATGCCGTGCTCGGCGTGGACGGCGCGCGACTCGGCCTGCTGGAGCTGCGGGTGCAGCTCGATCTGGTTGACCGCGGGAACGACGGAGGTCTCGCCCATCAGGCGCTCCAGATGCTCCGGCAGGAAGTTCGACACGCCGATGGCCTTCGCGCGGCCGTCGGCGAGGATCCGCTCGAAGGCCTTGTACGTGTCGACGTACGCGTCCTTGGCCGGCGTCGGCCAGTGGATGAGGTAGAGGTCGACGTAGTCGAGGCCCAGCTTGTCCAGCGACACGTCGAACGCGCGCAGCGTCGAGTCGTAGCCCTGCTCGCTGTTCCACAGCTTGGTCGTGACGAACAGCTCCTCGCGGGCCACACCCGAGGCGGCGAGGCCCTTGCCCGTGCCCGCCTCGTTCCCGTAGACCGCGGCGGTGTCGATGCTCCGGTATCCGGCTTCCAAGGCCGTGGCCACGGCCGTCGTGGCCTCGTCGTCAGGCACCTGCCAGACACCGAAGCCGAGCTGCGGCATCTCGAGGCCGTTGTTGAGGGTGATGGTGGGGACCTGGCTCACGAGCGGTCGATCCTTACGTTGTGGGTGGGTACTCCCAGAGGGAACGATCGGAAAAGCCTAACCATTCCCACCTGCCCCGATCCGGTGAACCGGAGAAGGAGTGCACCTCTGACGCGCCGTCAGGAACGGTCCCGGCTCATCGGTAGAGAGCGTCGACCTCGGCCGCGTACGCCGTCTCGATCGCCTTGCGCTTCAGCTTGAGCGACGGGGTCAGCAGGCCGTGTTCCTCGGTGAACTGGTGCGCAAGTATGCGGAAGGTGCGGATGGACTCGGCCTGGGACACCGCCGTGTTCGCGGCCACCACGGCCCTGCGCACCTCCATCTCCAGATCGGGGTCGCGCACCAGATCACCGGGACGCATCGGTGTACGGCCCTGCATGGCGAGCCAGTGCTCCACCGACTCATGGTCCACCGTGACCAGGGCCGCGATGTAGGGCCTGTCGTTGCCGACGACGATGCACTGCGCCACCAGCGGATGCGCGCGCACCCGCTCCTCCAGGCCGCTCGGGGCGACACTCTTGCCCCCGGAGGTCACCAGGATCTCCTTCTTGCGCCCGGTGATGGTCAGATAGCCGTCCTCGTCGAGCGCGCCCAGATCGCCGGTGGCCAGCCACCCGTCGTGCAGTACGGCGTCCGTGGCCTTGGGGTCGCCCAGGTATCCGGAGAAGACGTTGGCCCCGTGCACCCACACCTCACCGTCCCTGGCGATGTGCACCGTGGAACCGGGGATCGGCTGGCCGACGGTGCCGTAACGGGTGCGCTCGGGCGGATTGGCCGTGGCCGCGGCGGTCGTCTCGGTCAGTCCGTAGCCCTCGTAGACCGTGACGCCCGCGCCCGCGAAGAACAGCCCGAGCCGCCGGTCCATCCCGGAGCCGCCCGACATGGCATGCCGCACCCGGCCGCCCATCGCGTCGCGGACCTTGCGGTAGACCACCTTGTCGAAGAACTGGTGCTGCATCCGCAGCCCGGCGGACGGTCCGGGACCGGTGCCAAAGGCCCGCTCCTCCATCGCCTCGGCGTATTTCACCGCGATGTCCACGGCCTTGTCGAACGCCCCCGCGCGGCCCTCCGACTCCGCCTTGCGCCGGGCGCCGTTGAAGACCTTCTCGAAGATGTACGGCACCGCCAGGATGAAGGTGGGCCGGAAGGCCACCAGGTCCGGCATCAGCGCCTTCGCGGACAGCTCCGGCTGGTGCGCCAGCTTCACCCGGCCGCGCAGCGCCGCGATCTCCACCATGCGGCCGAAGACGTGGGCGAGCGGCAGGAAGAGCAGCGTCGCCGCCTCCTCGCCGGGCTTGGAGAGGAACACCGGATGCCAGCGGCCGACCATGGTGTCGGCCTCGAACATGAAGTGGGAGTGCGTGATCACACAGCCCTTGGGGCGCCCCGTCGTGCCGGAGGTGTAGATCACGGTCGCCACGGAGTCGGGGGTGACCGCGCGGCGGTGCCGGTGGACGACCTCGTCGTCGATCAGGGCCCCGGCCTCGACGAGCTCGGTCACCACGTCGGCGTCCAGCTGCCAGAGTCTGCGCAGGTTCGGCAGCCGGTCTATCACCGAACCGATCGTCATCGCGTGGTCCTCGTGCTCGACCATGACGGCCGCGACCTCGGCGTCGTGCAGCATCCACAGGACCTGCTCGGCCGACGACGTCGGATAGATCGGCACGGACTGGGCGCCCACCGCCCACAGGGCGAAGTCGAAGAGGGTCCACTCGTAGCGCGTGCGTGACATCAGGGCGACCCGGTCGCCGAACCGGACGCCGTGCGCGATCAACCCCTTGGCGAGAGCGAGCACCTCGTCGCGGAAGGTGGCCGCCGACACGTCGTGCCATCGGCCATCCGCGTCCTTGCGGCCGAGGGCCGTCCGATGGGGGTCTTCCTCCGCATAGTCGAAGACGGTATCGGCAAGACCGCCGACTTGAGGGGCAGCGGCCATGGGTGGGACAGTGAACTCGCGCAATGACCTGCTCCTTGTGGCGCTCCGCACGGCGCCGCGACGCTACCTCACCGCGCGAGGCTGCGGGAGGGTCCGAAGTCTCCGGAAAACGTGGCATCTGGCCATGCCAACCGTAGAAATCGGGCCAGATGGGCAAGGCTCGGGCAGAGTTCTGACCACGGAGTAAGTAGCTCGGGCGGGAATCTCCACCGAATCTGTACGCGGCACTTACGCCGATTCCGGGTGCGAAGGCACGACCGGACCGCGGTGGAGACGGTCGCCGCCCGCCAGGATCGCGGCCGCGAGGGCGTCCGCCGCCTCCTGGGCGTTGTCCCTGCGGCGCCCGTGCAGCAACACGAAGTCCACATCTCCGAGCTCCGGCAGGCCTGCCCGGGGCGGGACGGGCACGAGCCCCGGCGGGATGAGCCCCCGGGTGTGCGCCATCACCCCGAGACCGGCACGGGCCGCCGCCACGAGTGCGCTCAGGCTCGCACTCGTACACGCGAAGCGCCAGGACCTGCCGTGCTCCTCCAGCACCTCCAGGGCGCGCGCCCTGGTGATGCCGGGAGGCGGGAAGGCGATCAGCGGGAGGGGGCGCTCGGGATCGATCCGCAGCTGCGGGGCGCCGATCCAGGCCAGGGTGTCCTGCCAGACCAGCTCCCCGTGGGTGTCCCCGACGCGGCGTTTGGCCAGCACCAGGTCGAGCCGGCCTGCGGCGAGCTGCCGGTGCAGCGCACCGGACAGCTCCACGGTGAGCTCCAGCTCGACCTCGGGGTGCTCGCGCCGGAAGGACTCCAGGATCTCCGGGAGGCGGGTCAGCACGAAGTCCTCGGACGCCCCGAAACGCAGCCGTCCGCGCAGTCTGGTGCCGGTGAAGAACGCCGCGGCCCGCTCGTTGGCCTGCAGAATCGTCCGCGCGAAGCCCAGCATGGCCTCGCCGTCCTCCGTGAGATCGACCCGGTGCGTGTCCCGGTCGAACAGCTGGCGGCCGGCCTCGGACTCCAGCCGGCGGACGTGCTGGCTGACCGTGGACTGCCGGACGCCGAGGCGGCGCGCCGCCTGCGTGAAGCTCAGGGTCTGGGCGACGGCCAGGAAGGTGCGGAGCTGGACGGGGTCGTACATGGGCCGAGGCTATCGCGAAGCGTGATGACAGTCAGTGCGGTGTACGGGATTCCCGATCGCGGGGATCGGGAGCACGATGGGGAGGGCACGATTCCACCGAGAGAGCACGGAGCACATGAGCCGCCGCACCAGCCGCCGTATCCCCGCGCTGCCGTCCTGGCTGCCGGTCGACCTCTACATCCTGGCGCTGATCGGCACGGTGGTACTCGCGGCGCTGCTGCCCGTCTCCGGGACCGGCGCGGACGTGGCGGGCGGCGCGTCGACCGGCGCGGTGGCCCTGCTCTTCTTCCTCTACGGAGCGCGCCTCTCGACCGCCGAGGCACTCGACGGCCTGAAGCACTGGCGGCTCCACCTCACCGTCCTGGTCTGCACCTTCCTGGTCTTCCCGCTGCTCGGGCTCGCCAGCCACGGTCTGGTGCCGTACGTCCTGACCCCACAGCTCCAGGACGGGTTCCTCTTCCTGTGCCTGGTGCCCTCGACGATCCAGTCGTCGATCGCCTTCACCTCGATCGCCCGCGGCAACGTGCCGGCCGCCATCTGCGCCGGCTCCTTCTCCAGCATCGCGGGGATCGTGCTCACGCCGCTGCTCGCGGCCGTGCTGCTGGGCGGGACCGGGGGAGGGTTCTCCGCGGACTCGCTGGTGAAGATCGTCCTCCAGCTGCTGGTGCCCTTCCTCGCCGGGCAGCTGCTGCGCCGCTGGGTCGGAGGATTCATCAGCCGTCACCGCAAGGTGCTGGGCTACGTCGACCGCGGCTCGATCCTGCTCGTCGTCTACACGGCCTTCAGCGAGGGCATGGTGGCCGGAATCTGGCACCAGGTCACCCCGCTCCGGCTCGGCGCCCTGCTCGGCGCCGAGGCCGTGCTGCTGGCCCTCATGCTCGCGGTGAGCTGGTACGGGGCGAAGCGGCTGGGCTTCGGGCGGGAGGACCGGATCGCCATCCAGTTCGCCGGGTCGAAGAAGAGCCTCGCGGCCGGGCTGCCGATGGCCAGCGTCCTGTTCGGCGCGCACGCGAGTCTCGCGGTGCTGCCGCTGATGCTCTTCCACCAGATGCAGCTGATGGTCTGCGCGGTGATCGCCAAGCGCCGCTCGCGTGACCCGCTGCCGGGCGATGCCCCGGTCAGGCCTGCTCCGGCGGAGGCGCTGAACTGACGTAGCGGTGAGGCGCGGGCCAGCAGACGGTCTCAGCGGGTCAGCGTCTCGAAGCCGACATCGTCGCAGTACTTCACGACACGGCCTTCGGCCTCGGAGTCACCGTTGGTCATCGCCGCCACCGTCGCCTCCCCCAAGGTACGGCCTCCGGCGACGGCCTCATCCTTGAGCGGTCGCATCGCGAGAAAGGCGTCCTGAGCGAGGGCCCCGACCTCGTCGTAACCTGATGGGTTCGGCGTGTCCGGATCCGCCGCGTTCCGGGCCTTCTGCCACATCCCCAGCTGCGTGCAGTAGGTCTCCCGCTTCTCGGTCAGCCGCTGCTCATCCACATCGTCGGACGAGGAACACCCCGCTGCCACCGCCACCAGAGCAAGGACTGGGAGTGCCGTCTTCCACATGCGCACCGTGTTGCCCCCCGGCTGTCGACTTCGCCGCACGACGCTGTCACCCGCGACTCCTCGCAGCAGGATACCGGTGGGGCTGCCGACCGCCGCAGCGAGCACTGACCACCGGACGTCAGGCACCTACGAGAGGGCCCGGCCGGCGCAGGGCGCGCTCCCCGCCGGCCGGACCCCTGCCCCGTGCAGCGGGCGGGCCTCCTCAGCCCTGGCTCGGCAGATGTGTGGACCTGGGCTGACATAAGGCGCCTGGTCCTGCGGAGCGGCACCCGCCTGCGGGGTCGTCACCGGGGTCCGTCCTCCGCCGGGCCGGTGTGTGGGGAGCCCCGTATGTCGGCGAGTCCGAGGCCGGTGCGGCTTCGGGCGTTGGCCTCGGCGACGCGGGCGCTCAGCAGCTCGGCGGGGGCGAGCGGCCGGAGGCGGGCCGGGTCCGCGTTCCACTCCCGGCCACCGCCGAGCGGGCGTAGCTGGAGGTAGGGGCCTTCGTGGCCCATCACCGGGCCCACCCGGCCGCTGTCGTTGTCGTGCACGACCGCCCCGACGCCGAGGGCACCGTCATCAATCACTTGCCGCTCCACTTCTGATCACCGCAGCGAGAGCATGCACCACAGGGGCGGAGCAGACGCCGAGGTGGACGAGGGCGTAACGGGCCGGCCGTGCGTCGCCGTTGCCCTCCGCGTCCGGCCACGGGGTACGCACGTGCATCGCGGGGAGCTGGATGCCGGTGGCGGTCAGGGCGGCGGCGAGGGCGTCGTGCGCATCGACGGCCTCTTGCATCTTGGCCGTCCTGCGGGGGAGGGGCGGCTTCTGCGACGGCCGAGTCATGGGTGGCTGAAGCTCCTCCGCGAGCTGGACAGCTCGACGCAGCGGGAGCCCATCGTCGGCTACCTGAGCGGGGACGTCGCTCCAGGGCCACCTGGCTGTACCGCAACCGAGGCGGAGAAGAGACGCTGGTCGCCCGCTGGTGACGCACGAGAGGGCCCGGCCGGCGCAGGGGGCGCTCCCCGTCGGCCGGACCCCTGCCCCGTGCAGCGGGCGGGCCTCCTCAGCCCTGGCCCACCGTCGCCTCGAGGGCGATGCGGTGGTCACCCGCGTACACGTTCATGGACTGCCCCCGCAGGAAGCCGACGAGGGTCAGTCCGCTCTCGGCCGCGAGGTCCACGGCCAGTGACGAGGGCGCCGAGACCGCCGCCAACATCGGGATCCCCGCCATCACCGCCTTCTGCGCCAGTTCGAAGGAAGCCCGCCCCGAGACCAGCAGGATCGCCTGCGAGAGCGGCAGGCGGTCGTCGGTGAGGGCGCGCCCCACGAGCTTGTCGACCGCGTTGTGGCGGCCCACGTCCTCCCGGATGTCGAGCAGCTCGCCCTCCGGGGAGAACAGCGCCGCCGCGTGCAGGCCCCCGGTCCTGTCGAACACCCGCTGCGCCACGCGCAGCCGGTCGGGGAGTGCGGCGAGCAGCGCGGGCGTCACCCGGACCGGGGGAGTGTCGGCGACGGGATGGCGGGTCGTGGTGCGGACCGCGTCGAGGCTCGCCTTGCCGCAGAGCCCGCAGGACGACGTGGTGTACACGTTGCGTTCCAGCGTGATGTCGGGGACCACGACGCCGGGCGACAGCTTCACGTCCACCACGTTGTACGTGTTCACCCCGTCGGCCGTCGCCCCCGCGCAGTACACGATCGACTGCACCTCGGAGCCCTCACCGATCACGCCCTCGCTCACCAGGAAGCCCGCCGCGAGCGCGAAGTCGTCGCCCGGGGTGCGCATCGTGATGGCCAGCGGCTTGCCGTTCAGCCGGATCTCCAGGGGCTCCTCGGCCACGAGGGTGTCGGGGCGGGTCGTGACCGCCCCGTCCCGGATGCGGATGGTGCGGCGACGCTCGGTGACCCGTCCCATAGCCGTCAATCCCGATTCTGTACGTGTTGGTAGCCGAAACGGCCCTTGATACAGAGGTTGCCATGGGTCACCGGGTTGTCGTGCGGCGAGGTGACCTTGACGATCTCGTTCTCCTGCACGTGGAGCGTCACGTTGCACCCCACACCGCAGTAGGCGCAGACGGTCGTGGTCCGCGTCTGTGCCTCCTCGTCCCACGTCCCCGCCGCCCGCATGCCGAATTCCGTGCTGAACGAGAGTGCGCCGGTCGGGCAGACCTCGATGCAGTTCCCGCAGAAGACACAGGCCGAGTCGGGGAGCGCGGCATCGTGCTCGGTGGAGATACGGGCGTCGAAACCGCGCCCCGAGACGGCGATGGCGAACGTGTTCTGCCACTGCTCGCCGCAGGCGTCGACGCACTTGTAGCAGAGGATGCACTTGTCGTATTCGCGGACGAACAGTTCGTTGTCGATCTTCGGCTGTTCGTTGACGCGGGCGGCGTCCGCGCCGAAACGCTCGGGCTTCGCCTCGTACTCCTTGATCCACTCCTCGGCCCGTGGCGTCGTGGACAGGTCCGTCGACGAGGCCAGCAGCTCCAGGATCACCTTCCGGCTGTGCCGGGCCCGCTCCGTGTCCGTACGGACCGTCATGCCCGGCTCGGCGCGCCGGGAGCAGGCCGGGGCGAGCGTGCGGGAGCCCTCCACCTCGACCACGCACACCCGGCAGGCGTTCTTCGGGGTGAGCGTGTCGCCCTGACACAGGGTCGGGACGTCCTTGCCCGCCGCCCGGCAGGCGTCCAGGATCGTCGATCCCTCCGCTACCCGGGTCTCCTCACCGTCCAGCGTGAAGGAGACGAGACGGCGCGGCGGCTGAAGCGGCACAGTGGTCACTTGTAGACCCCCAGACGGTCGATGGCTGACTCCACGGCGTTCCACGCGGTCTGGCCGAGACCGCAGATCGAGGCGTCGCGCATGGCCTGACCCACCTCTCTCATCAGCGCGATGTCGTCGGCCGCCGCGGCGCCCGTACGGTCCACGATCCGGTGCAGGGCCTCCTCCTGGCGGACCGTGCCCACCCGGCAGGGCACGCACTGGCCGCACGACTCGTCGCGGAAGAACTCCGCGATGCGCAGCAGCACGCGGGGGAGCTCCACCGAGTCGTCCAGGACCAGGACCACCCCCGAGCCGAGTGTCGTCCCCGCCGCGCGGGTGCCCTCGAAGGTCAGCGGGACGTCCAGCTCGTCGGGGCGTACGAAGCCGCCCGCCGCCCCGCCGAGGAGCACGGCCCGCAGCCGCTCCGGCGGGCCCGCGAGGTCGAGCAGCTCCCGCAGATTCGCGCCGAAGGGCAGTTCGTAGACGCCGGGGCGCGCCACCTGTCCGGAGAGACAGAACAGCTTGGTGCCGGTGGACGTCTCCGTGCCGGTCGCGGCGTAGGCGGCGGCGCCGTGCTCCAGGATCGGCAGCACGTTGACGAGCGTCTCGACGTTGTTGACCGCGGTCGGTTTGCCGAAGAGGCCCTTCTCCACCGGGAACGGTGGTTTGGAGCGGGGTTCGCCACGCCGGCCCTCGATCGAGTTGAAGATCGCGGTCTCCTCGCCGCAGATGTACGCACCCGCACCGCGCCGGATCTCGATGTCGAAGGCGTACCCCTGCCCGAGGACGTCGGGGCCGAGCAACCCGCGGGTACGGGCGCTCGTCAGGGCGTGGTCGAGCCGTTGGTACGCCCGGGGGTACTCGCCGCGCAGGTAGATGTAGCCCTGGTGGGCGCCGACGGCGAATCCGGCGATCGTCATCGCCTCGACCAAGGCGTACGGATCGCCCTCCATCAGCACCCGGTCCTTGAAGGTTCCGGGCTCGCTCTCGTCCGCGTTGCAGACCAGGTAGTGCGGGCCGTCGGCCTGCTGCGCGGTGGCCTGCCACTTGCGGCCCGTCGGGAACGCGGCGCCGCCGCGGCCGACGAGCCCGGCCTCCAGCACCTCGCGGATCACGCCGGCGGGGCCGAGCGTGAAGGCGCGGCGCAGTGCGGTGTAGCCGCCGGTGGAGCGGTAGTCGTCGAGCGAGGCGGGGTCCACGGTGCCGATCCGTTTGAGGAGTACGAGGGTGGGGTCGCCGGCCTGGGGGACGGCTGCGGCGGCCGGGGGCTCCTCCGGGGCTTCCAGGGGTGCGCGGACCGCGGTGACGAGCGCGGGGGCGGTGGCGGGGGCGAGTACGGCGGAGCAGCGGACGGCGCCTGCGGCGGGTTCTTCGGGGGCTCCGCCCCCGGACCCCCGCTCCTCAAACTCCCCCAGACTTCGTCCGGGGGGACCCCCAAGGGGCTGAAATTGCCTGAAGTTCCGGGGGTCTGGATCCGTCCCCGCACGCAGCAGCAGCGCCGCCGGGGCCCGTTCGCACAGGCCCAGGCACGGGCTCTCCTGCCAGACCGTGCCCTCGGCCGGGGCTCCCGGAGTACCCAGCCGCTCGGTGAGTTCCGCGCACACGGCCGCCGAGCCGCGGGCCGCGCAGGCCAGGTCCGTACAGACGTGGAGCACCTTCGCCGGGCGGGGCCGCACCGCGAACATGGCGTAGAAGGTCGCGACGCCGTACGCCTCCGCCGGGGCGACCGTGAGCCGCCGGCAGATGTAGTCCAGTGCGCCCTCGCTGATCCAGCCCACGCGGTCGTTCACCGCGTGCAGTGCGGGCAGCAGCTGGTCCCGGCGGTCCTTGGCCGCGGCGGCGCCGCCCCTCGCCCACCGCAGGTCCTCGTCGGTGCGCTCGGCGGCGCCCTCCCAGCCGGACGGCGGAGGGCCCAACAGGGCGTCCACCGCTTCCCGTTCGGTGTCGGACGGGGCCGCGTCGGTGTACCTCAGGTCCATGCGGGCACCAGCTTCTCTATCCGTACGGCGGAGGCCTTGAATTCGGCGGTGCCGGCGATCGGGCAGTTCGCCTCGATGGTCAGCTGGTTGGTGTCGACCTCGTCGGGGAAGTGCATCGTCATGAAGGCCAGGCCCGGTCGCAGCCCGGGATCGATCCAGACGGGCGCGGTGACACTGCCCCGACGCGACGAGACCCGCACCTCCTCGCCCACGGAGACGCCGTACGACTCGGCGTCCTCGGGGCACAGCTCGATGTACTCGCCCCGGCGCAGCGGTGACGCGTAACTCCCGCTCTGTACGCCGGTGTTGTACGAGTCGAGGCGTCGCCCGGTCGTCAGCCGCAACGGGTAGGACTCGTCGGTGAGGTCGACCGGAGGTTCGTGCCGCACCAGACCGAAGGGGGCCGCGGGGCCGCGCCGGTCCGGATCGGTCTCCCAGAGCCGGGCGTGCAGGAAGCTCGACGGCAGCTGGTTCGTGTCGGGGCAGGGCCACTGCAGCCCCTGGTGCTCCGCGAGCCGTTCGTACGTCATCCCGAAGTGGTCGGGGGAGAGGGAGCGCAGCTCGTTCCAGACGGCCTCGGAGTCCTCGAACTTCCAGTCGTGGCCCAGCTGTCCGGCCATGGCGCAGATGATGTCGATGTCCTCGCGGGCCTCGCCCGGCGGCACGAGCGCGGCCCGGACCCGCTGCACGCGCCGTTCGCTGTTGGTCGTGGTGCCGTCGGTCTCGGCCCAGGCGGCGGTGGCGGGCAGGACCACGTCGGCCAGTTGGGCGGTTCTGGTCAGGAAGATGTCCTGCACCACCAGATGGTCGAGGGCCTCCAGCCGGCGCACCGCCTGGTCGCTGTCGGCCTCCGACTGGGCGGGGTTCTCCCCGATGCAGTAGACCGCGCGCAGTTCGCCGGTCTCCATGGCCTCGAACATCTGGGTGAGGGTCTTGCCGTACCGCGGCTGGATGACGGTGTCCCAGGACCGCTCGAACTTCTGCCGGACGGGCGGGTCCAGGATGTCCTGGAAGCCGGGCAGCTTGTTGGGGATGGCTCCCATGTCGCCGCCGCCCTGCACGTTGTTCTGCCCGCGCAGGGGCTGGACCCCGGAGCCGTACCGCCCGACATGGCCGGTGAGCAGGGAGAGGTTGATCAGCGCGCGGACGTTGTCGGTGCCGTTGTGGTGTTCGGTGATGCCCAGGGTCCAGCAGAGCTGGGCCCGCTCGGCCGTGGCGTAGGCGTGGGCGAGGTCCCGGATCGCCTCGGCCGGGACCCCGGTCACCTTCTCGGCGGCGGTCAGGGTCCAGGGTTCGACGAGCGCGGCGTACTCCTCGTAGCCGCTGGTCGCGCGGTCCACGAAGGCCTTGTTGACCAGGCCCGCGTGGATGATCTCGCGACCGATCGCGTGGGCGAGCGGGATGTCGGTGCCGACGTCGAGACCGAGCCAGCTCTCCGCCCATTCGGCGGTCGAGGTGCGGCGCGGGTCGACGACGTGCATCCGGGCGCCGTTGCGGATGCCCTTGAGCACGTGGTGGAAGAAGATCGGGTGCGCGAAACGGGCGTTGGAGCCCCACATCACGATCAGGTCGGTGTGCTCCACCTCCTCGTACGAGGACGTGCCGCCGCCGGAGCCGAAGGCGGCCGAGAGGCCCGCGACGCTCGGGGCGTGACAGGTGCGGTTGCAGGAGTCGACGTTGTTGGTGCCCATCACGACGCGGGTGAACTTCTGGGCCACGTAGTTCATCTCGTTGGTGGCCCGGGCGCAGGACAGCATCGCGAAGGCGTCGGGACCGTGTGCCTCGCGGGTCTGCCGGAATCCGGCAGCCGCCCGGGCGAGCGCCTCCTCCCAGCTCGCCCGGCGCAGCACACCGTCCTCCCCGCGGACGAGGGGGTGGGTGAGGCGTTCGTACGTCTTCGGCTGCCGGCCCTTCCGGCTCCTGCCGCCTGTGCGTTCGGTCTTCATGGTGCGCTCCCTGCCGGTGCCGAGGACGTGGTGGCGAGGAGATCCGCGAGCGCGTGCACGGCGCGCAGCGTCGGTACGGGCGTCCCGGCCAGCTCGGCCAGCTCGACGACGGCCGCGAGCAGCACGTCGAGTTCGAGGGGTTTGCCCTTCTCCAGGTCCTGGAGGGTGGACGTCTTGTGATCGCCGACGCGCTCCGCGCCCGCGATGCGCCGCTCCACGGAGATCTCGGGGCGGCAGCCGACGGCCGCCGCCACGTCGAGGGTTTCGCGCATCATCGACTCCACGAGTGCGCGGGTGTCCGGATGGCGGCAGATCTGGCCCATGGTGGCGCGGGCCAGCGCGCTGATCGGGTTGAAGGAGATGTTGCCGAGCAGTTTGATCCAGATGTCGTTGCGCAGGTCGGACTCCACGGGGCACTTGAGTCCGCCCGCGACCATGGCCTCGCTGAAGTCCAGACAGCGTCCGGACACCGACCGGTCCGGCTCGCCGATGGCGAACCGGGTGCCTTCGAGGTGGCGTACGACGCCCGGTGCCTCGATCTCGGTGGCGGCGTAGACCACGCAGCCGATGGCGCGTTCGGGCGGCAGCGTGGCACTCACCGAGCCCGCCGGGTCGACGCTGTGGAGCCGGCGGCCGGTGTAAGGGCCGGCGAGGCCGTGGAAGTACCACCAGGGGATGCCGTTCTGGGCGGCTATCACTGCGGTGTCCCGGTGCATCAGCGGATGGACCAGAGGTCCCGAGGCCGCGTACGAGTTGGCCTTGAGGCCGAGGAACACATAGTCGACGGGCCCGACCTCCGAGGGGTCGTCGGTGGCGGCGGGCCGTGCGGTGAAGTCACCGCGCGGGCTGAGCACGCGCACACCGTCACGGCGCATGGCCGCCAGATGCGGGCCCCGGGCGATGAGATGGACGTCGGCGCCCGCGCGGTGGAGCGCGGCCCCGACATAGGCACCGATTGCTCCGGCGCCGACAACTGCGACTTTCACGGGGCTCTCCGTTCGGTGAGAGGACCGAGCGAGGGTGTCAAGTCGACAGAATATTGTCTACAGTATGCCTTCGGGGAGGGTCAATACTCGTGACAGCGGGTGCCTGGCCCCGTACGCGATTCCGGCAGGTACTCCGGAGTGTCCGCGAGAGTTCCCGGGGAGCTGTTCGAGACGCTCCAACCTCGGGCCCGTATTCCTGTGGGGTTAGGTGCCCCTGTACCGGTCGGTAGCAACCAAGACTGGATAGTTCCTGCCAAACGTAGCGAGGGGAACCCGTACATGACCGGCTCACGTGTCGTGGCGCTCGGCCACTACCAGCCTGCCAAGGTCCTCACCAACGACGACCTGGCGGCCATGGTCGACACCAGCGACGAGTGGATCACCAGTCGGGTCGGCATCAGGACCCGGCACGTGGGCGGGCCCGACGAACCCGTGGACGAACTGGCCGCCCATGCCGCGGCCAAGGCCCTCGCGTCGGCCGGACTCCAGCCGGCGGACATCGACATGGTCCTGGTCGCCACCTCCACGGCCATCGACCGGTCGCCGAGCATGTCCGCCCGGGTCGCCGCCCGGCTGGGCATGGGCTCACCGGCCGTGATGGACATCAACGTCGTCTGCTCCGGGTTCACCCACGCGCTCGCCACCGCCGACCACGCCATCCGGGCAGGAGCCGCCACCCGGGCCCTCGTCATCGGCGCCGACAAGATGGGCGACATCGTCGACTGGACGGACCGCTCCACCTGCGTCCTGATGGGCGACGGCGCGGGTGCGGCCGTCGTCACGGCCGATCCCGGCGGCGGCGACACGCCCGGGATCGGTCCGGTCCTGTGGGGTTCGGTGCCGGAGATGGGCAATGCCGTACGGATCGAGGGCACGCCCCCGCGCTTCGCGCAGGAGGGGCAGTCCGTCTACCGCTGGGCCACCACGCAGCTGCCCCCGATCGCCCGCAGGGTCTGCGAGCGGGCCGGTGTCGCGCCCGAGGATCTCGCCGCGGTGGTGCTGCACCAGGCCAACCTGAGGATCATCGAACCCGTCGCCCGGAAGATCGGGGCGGTCAACGCCGTCATCGCCCGGGACGTGGTGGATTCCGGTAATACCTCGGCCGCGTCGATCCCGATGGCCCTGTCCAAACTGGTGGAAAGGGGCGAGGTCGAGAGCGGTGCGCCGGCCCTGCTCTTCGGCTTCGGCGGAAATCTTTCGTACGCGGGTCAGGTGATCCGCTGCCCCTGAGGCCCCCGGCGTGGCATTGTGCTCGGTAGACTGTAGACGATAAGCAATGGCCCGGGCGCCCGGAGGGGGACCGCGATGTTGTCCGCAGGACTGCCGCAAGGAACGGTGCCGAAGCTGGAGCGGCCGGGGCCGTTGCGCGAGCGCGTCTACGAGGCGCTCCTCGAGCTGATCACCACGCGCGCCCTCAGCCCCGGTCAGCATCTGGTCGAGAGTGAACTCGCGGGCCATCTGGGGGTGTCGCGGCAGCCGGTGCGTGAGGCGCTCCAACGGCTGAACACCGAGGGCTGGGTCGATCTGCGTCCCGCGCAGGGCGCGTTCGTCCATGAACCCACCGAGGAGGAGGCGGACCAGCTGCTCTCGGTCCGCACCCTGCTGGAGGCGGAGGCCGCCCGGCTGGCCGCCGCCCACTCCGGCCGGCCGGGCATCGAGGCCCTGGAGGAGCTGTGCTCCCAGGGTGAGCGGGCCGTAGCCGCCGACGACGTGGACCTCGCCGTCGCCACGAACGCCGCGTTCCACGCCAAGGTCATGGAGCTGGCGGGCAATGTCGTCCTGTCCGAGCTCGCCGCCCAGGTGGACCGCCGGGTCCGCTGGTACTACACGCCTGTGGCCCGCCAGCGAGGCACCCAGTCCTGGATCGAGCACCGGGAGCTGATCGCGGCGATCGCCTCCAGGGACGAACAGCGGGCGACCGAGATCATGCGGGCACACACCGAACACACGCGACAGACGTACCACCGGCGCGAACAGGCCTGATCACCGTCCGACCGGAGATCACCGCCTGACCGAAGGCCGGGGCAGCAGGACGCCCCGGCCTTTTCGCGCGCTCCTGGCCGGCGTAACGCGCGCCGGGTCATCCGCCGCCGCCCGCGAGCCGCATCTTTGTCCTGAGTGTGGAGAAAGTTGGAGCGGATTCATGCGCAACTTCTTCCCACTCCGGTAAACCGCTGCTACGTTCCCCTCGAAAGCCCGACGGACTGGCCGATGTGGCGGGGAGGGACGCGTGAGACGTATGACGGCACGACCCGCGAACACGCACCAGGCGCGACTGCTCCGGCTGTTGCGCGACGGAGGGCCCAACTCCCGCGCACAGCTGGGTGACCAGGTCGATCTCTCACGCTCCAAGCTCGCCGTCGAGGTGGACCGGCTCCTGGAGACCGGGCTCGTCGTCGCCGACGGGCTCGCCGCGTCCCGCGGGGGGCGCCGGTCCCACAACATCCGGCTCGCCCCGGGACTGCGTTTCCTCGGCGTCGACATCGGTGCCACGTCCATCGATGTGGCCGTCACCAACGCCGAGTTGGAGGTTCTCGGGCACCTCAACCATCCGATGGACGTACGGGAAGGGCCCGTCGCGATCTTCGACCAGGTGCTGGCGATGGCGGCGAAGCTCCGGGCCTCCGGCCTCGCCGAAGGCTTCGACGGCGCCGGCATCGGGGTACCGGGGCCTGTCCGCTTCCCCGAAGGCGTACCGGTCGCTCCGCCGATCATGCCGGGCTGGGACGGCTTCCCGGTCCGCGAGGCGCTCAGCCAGGAACTGGGCTGCCCCGTCATGGTGGACAACGATGTGAACCTGATGGCGCTGGGGGAGCAGCACGCGGGCGTCGCCCGTTCCGTGGCCGACTTCCTCTGCGTCAAGATCGGCACGGGTATCGGCTGCGGCATCGTGGTGGGCGGAGACGTCTACCGAGGTACGACGGGCAGCGCCGGAGACATCGGCCACATCCAGGTGGAACCGGACGGACGCGCCTGCGCCTGCGGCAACAAGGGCTGCCTGGAAGCCCACTTCAGCGGCGCGGCCCTCGCCCGCGACGCCGAGGACGCGGCCCGGGCCGGACGGTCCCCGGAACTGGCGGCCCGGCTCGAAGCGGCCGGAAAGCTCTCGGCCGTCGATGTGGCCGCCGCCGCCGCGGCCGGCGACCCCACGGCGCTCGACCTCATCCGTGAGGGCGGAAACCGGGTCGGCCAGGTCATCGCCGGACTCGTCAGCTTCTTCAACCCGGGCCTCGTCGTGATCGGCGGCGGGGTGACCGGGCTCGGCCACAACCTGTTGGCCAGTGTCCGCACCCAGGTCTACCGGCAGTCCCTGCCGCTGGCCACGGGCAACCTCCCCATCGTCCTCGGTGAGCTGGGGCCCGTCGCCGGGGTGACCGGTGCGGCCAGGCTCATCAGCGACCACCTGTTCTCGCCGGCCTGATGTCCGGGCCGGCGCGCCGTTCGGCACGCGTTCCGCAGTCACCTCCGTAAGCAGCCTGTTCCGAGCTCCGCCCGCAGGACCGCACAGCAGTACCACCCAGCAGTTCCGTCAGCAGTACGGCACCGCCGGCACTGCCCCCTGCCCGCTCACCGGCCTTCCCGCGCTCACGGCCTCTTCCCCAAGCTCTCGGCTCCGCTCGAGCAGGGGAGGCCCCGACGAGCAGGGGAGACCCCACCCGCCGAGGGGATTCGTCATGGCACCAGAACCACCTCTGCTCACGATGTCCGGCATCACCAAGTCGTTCCCCGGTGTGCGCGCCCTCGACGGCGTGGACCTGGAGGTGCTGGCCGGTGAAGTCCACTGCCTCCTCGGCCAGAACGGTGCCGGCAAGTCCACCCTCATCAAGGTGCTGGCCGGGGCCCACCAGCCCGACGACGGTGCCATCACCTGGCGCGGCGAGCCCGTCCAGCTGTCCTCGCCGATCACCGCGATGCGGCTGGGAATCGCCACCATCTACCAGGAACTCGACCTGGTGGAGGGCCTCTCGGTCGCGGAGAACGTCTTCCTCGGCCACGAACCGACCAGCGCGGGCTTCGTGGTCCGGACCCGGGAGGCCCGCACCACCGCCGCCGCGCTCCTGAAGCGACTGGGGCACCCGGAGATCGACCCCGCCCGCCTGGTCGGTGACCTGTCCGCGGCCCACCAGCAGATCGTCTCCATGGCACGGGCGCTCTCCCACGACGTACGGCTCATCGTGATGGACGAGCCCTCCGCGGCGCTCGACCCCGACGAGGTCGACAACCTCTTCCGCATCGTCGACGGCCTCACCGCCGACGGGGTGGCCGTCGTCTACATCTCGCACCGGCTGGAGGAGATCCGCCGCATCGGCGACCGGGTGACGGTGCTCAAGGACGGCAGGGCCGTCGCCGTCGGGCTGCCCGCCCACTCCACCCCCACGAACGACATCGTTGCCATGATGACCGGCCGCAACGTCGAGTTCGTCTTCCCGGAGCGGCCCGGCCCCGGCTCCCGGGCCACGGCCGAACCGGTGCTGAGGGTCGAAGGCCTGTGCCGCAAGGGGGAGTTCGAACCCGTCGACCTGGAGCTCATGCCCGGTGAGATCGTCGGCCTGGCCGGACTCGTCGGCTCCGGGCGCTCCGAGATCCTGGAGACCGTCTACGGTGCCCGCAGGCCGACCGCCGGCCGCGTCCTCGTCGACGGCACACCGCTGCGTCCCGGCAGCGTCCGGGCCGCCGTGGCCGCCGGAATCGGCCTGGCCCCCGAGGAACGCAAAGCGCAGGCGCTGCTGTTGACGGAATCCGTCACCCGCAACGTCTCGATCTCCACCCTGTCCCGGTTCGCCCGCGGCGGCTGGCTCGACCGGGGCGCCGAGCGCACCGCGGCCAGGACCGCGACCCGGGAACTCTCCCTGCGGCCCGACAATCCGGACGCCGCTGTCCGTACCCTCTCCGGCGGCAACCAGCAGAAGGCGGTCCTGGCCCGCTGGCTGCTGCGCGGCTGCCGGGTCCTGCTGCTCGACGAACCGACCCGCGGCGTCGACGTCGGCGCACGCGCCGAGCTCTACGCCGTGATCCGCCGGCTGGCCGACGAAGGCCTCGCCGTTCTGCTCGTCTCCAGCGAAGTGCCCGAAGTGCTGGGCCTCGCCGACCGGGTGCTGGTGCTCCGGGAGGGCCGTGTCGTGCACACGGCCGATGCCAGGGAGCTCGACGAGCACCGTGTCCTCGACCTCGTCATGGAAGGGAGCCCGACGTCATGACACAGCCCGCACCGTCGGCGCAGTACCAAGGGCCCGAGAAGGGGGCCGCGACCGGCCCCGTGGCCGCGCCGCCCTCGAAGCAGGGGGGTGGTCCGCGCGCACTCGGCCTGCGGGCCGATGTCCGTAACCTGTCGCTGCTCGGGGTACTCGCCGTCCTGGCGCTCGTCGGCGGCATCACCGAACCCGACGCGTTCCTGGACACCGGGAACCTCCAGCTGATCCTGACGCAGTCCTCCGTCATCGGGGTCGTCACCGTCGGCATGACCCTCGTCATCATCGGCGGCGGCATCGACCTCTCCGTCGGCGCGATGGTGGCCCTCGCGTCCGTCTGGGCCACGACACTCGCCACCCAGGATTTCGGCTTCGCCGGCATCCTCTTCACGGCGGTGATCGTCGGCCTCGCCGCCGGGCTCGTCAACGGGGTCCTCATCGCCTACGGGCGGATGGTGCCCTTCATCGCGACGCTTGCCATGCTCGCGTCGGCCCGTGGACTCGCCCTGCTGATCACCGACGGCAAGACACAGATCGTCACCGTCCAGTCCGTCCTCGATCTGGGCCTGCCCGACTCGTACGTCCTGGGCATCCCGCCCCTGGTCCTGGGCTTCGCCGCGGTCACCGTCGTCGGCTGGCTCATCCTCAACCGGACCACGTTCGGACGCCGTACGGTCGCCATCGGAGGCAACGCGGAGGCGGCCAGGCTCGCCGGCATCGACGTACGCCGCCAGCGGCTCTACCTCTATCTGCTCTCCGGCGTGTGCTGCGGCATCGCGGCCTTCATGCTGATCATCCTGTCCGGCTCCGGGCAGAACACCAACGGCAATCTGTACGAACTCGACGCCATCGCGGCCGCGATCATCGGAGGCACCCTGCTGAGCGGTGGCAGGGGCACCATCGTCGGATCCGTGCTCGGGGTCCTCGTCTTCACCACGATCACCAACATCTTCGCCCTGAACAACCTGCAGAGCGACGTCCAGCAGATCGCCAAGGGCGCCATCATCGTCGCCGCCGTCCTCGTCCAGCACCGCACACTGCGCGGCGGCGAGACCTGAGTTCCCCCTGCCTGACAGAGCACTGATCACCCACCCGCTGTTCCGTACGTATCGCACCGGATGAAGGGTTTGACAGCCATGCCAGAAACCAGCCGCAGAGGACTGCTCTTCGGCACCGCGGCCGTCTCCGCGGGAGCCTTCCTCACCGCCTGTACCAGCAACGAGCCCAAGGAGAAGGAGACAGCCCAGAACAACCAGCCCGCCGCCGACGACAAGCCCGGCAAGCCCGTCACCATCGGCTTCGCCGGACCCCAGGCCGACCACGGCTGGCTCAACGCCATCAACGTGAACGCCAAGTCGCGGGCGGAGAAGTACTCCGAGGTGACCCTGGAGATCACCGAGGGGTCCAACGACACCGCGGCCCAGATCGGCCAGGTCAAGACCCTCATCAACAAGAAGGTCGACGTCCTCGTCATCCTCCCCGCCGACGGCAAGGCACTCACCCAGGTCGGCCTGGAAGCGATGAAGGCCGGCATCCCCGTCGTCAACCTCGACCGCGTCTTCGCCTCACCGCAGGCCTACCGCTGCTGGGTCGGCGGCGACAACTACGGCATGGGCCTCAACGCCGGGCACTACATCGGTGAGCAGCTCAAGGGCAAGGCGAACGCCAAGGTCGTCGAGCTCGCCGGCATCGACAACCTGGAACTCACCAAGCAGCGCAGTCAGGGCTTCGCCGACGCGCTGAAGAACTACTCCAACATCAAGCTGGTGGCCCGTCAGGCCGCCGACTTCACCGTGGAGTCGGGTCAGGCGAAAATGGCGCAGCTCCTCCAGGCGCAGAAGCAGTTCGACGCGATGTGGAACCACGACGACGACCAGGGCGTGGGCGCGCTGCGGGCCATCCAGCAGGCCGGCCGCGACGAGTTCATCATGGTCGGCGGCGCCGGCGCCAAGTCCGCGATGGACGCCATCAAGGCCGACAACAGCGTCATGAAGGCCACCGTGCTCTACCCGCCCACCATGGCCGCCTCCGCGATCGACCTGGCGCGCGCACTCGGCCAGAGCAAGGGCGTCGCGGGACTCTCCGAGATGGAGATCCCGACCTCGCTGACCCTGTACTCGGCCGTGGTCACGAAGGACAACATCGACCAGTACCTGCCGACGGGCTTCAGCTGATCCCGCACCGCCGCAGCCACCGAACCACCGACGAGGAGGAAGCCCGCATGGCCCGCAGGGAAGAAACGGAGCAGCAGACCGAGGCACCGCCGCCGACGGCGACGCTCGGTGTCGGCATGGTCGGATACGCGTTCATGGGTGCGGCCCACTCCCAGGGGTGGCGCACCGCGGGACATGTCTTCGACCTGCCGGTGCGACCCGCTCTCGCCGCGATCTGCGGACGTGACCGGGCGGCCGTCGAGGCCGCGGCCGTCCGGCACGGGTGGGCTGCCGCGGAGACCGACTGGCGCGCCCTGATCGCCCGGGACGATGTGCAGCTGGTCGACATCTGCACCCCGGGCGACAGTCACGCGGAGATCGCGATCGCCGCCCTGGAGGCGGGCAAGCACGTCCTCTGCGAGAAGCCGCTCGCCAACACGGTCGCCGAGGCGGAAGCCATGGCCCGGGCCGCGGAGCTGGCGGCGGCCCGCGGCCAGGTGGCGATCGTGGGCTTCAACTACCGCAAGGTGCCCGCCCTCACCTACGCCCGCCGCATGATCGAGGAGGGCAGGCTGGGCTCCCTGCGGCACGTACGGGCCACCTACCTCCAGGACTGGCTCGTCGACCCCGAATCACCGCTCACCTGGCGGCTGGAGCGGGAGCGCGCCGGATCCGGCGCACTGGGAGACCTCGGGGCGCACATCGTCGACCTCGCCCAGTACCTGGCCGGGGAGGCGCTGGTCGGGGTGTCGGCGATGAGCGAGACCTTCGTACGCGAGAGGCCCGTGCTCGCCGGGGCCGCCGCCGGGCTCTCGGGGGTCGGTGACAGTGCCGCGCGGGGGGCGGTCACTGTCGACGACGCGACCCTGTTCACCGGGCGGCTGGCGTCGGGGGCCCTGGCCTCCTTCGAGGCGACCAGGATGGCCGCAGGGCGTAAGAACGCCCTGCGCCTGGAGATCAACGGGGAGCTCGGGTCGATCGCCTTCGACCTGGAGCGGCTCAACGAGCTCTCCTTCCACGACCACACCGAACCCGCCACCAGCGCCGGTTTCCGACGGATCCTCGTCACCGAACCCCAGCACCCGTACCTGGAGGCGTGGTGGCCGCCGGGCCACGGTCTGGGCTACGAGCACACCTTCGTCCACCAGGCCCATGACGTGGTGCGCGCCATCACCGAAGGGCGGGCCCCCGTACCGTCGTTCGCCGACGGGCTCCAGGTGCAGCGGGTGCTCGCCGCCGTCGAGGAGAGCGCCGCGAAGAACTCCGTATACACCCCGGTTCCCTTCTAGGAGGTTCCGCGCATGCCCCGTCCCTTCACTCTCTTCACCGGCCAGTGGGCCGACCTGCCGCTGGAGGAGGTCTGCCGGCACGCCCGGGACTTCGGCTACGACGGGCTCGAACTCGCCTGCTGGGGCGATCACTTCGAGGTGGACAAGGCGCTGTCGGACCCCGGTTACCTCGACGGCCGGCGACAGCTCCTCGACAAGTACGGTCTCAAGTGCTGGGCGATCTCCAACCACCTGGTCGGACAGGCCGTCTGCGACAACCCGATCGACGAACGCCACCAGGGGATCCTGCCCGCCCGCATCTGGGGGGACGGGGAGCCGGAGGGCGTCCGGCAGCGGGCAGCCGAGGAGATCAAGAACACCGCCCGGGCGGCGGCGGCCTTCGGCGTCGACACGGTCATCGGCTTCACCGGGTCCTCCATCTGGCACCTGGTCGCCATGTTCCCGCCCGTCCCGCCGCGCATGATCGAACGCGGCTACGAGGACTTCGCGGAGCGGTGGAATCCGATTTTGGACGTCTTCGACGCCGAGGGGGTGCGCTTCGCACACGAGGTGCACCCGAGCGAGATCGCGTACGACTACTGGACCACGCACCGCGCCCTGGAGGCCGTGGGCCACCGGCCCGCGTTCGGGCTGAACTTCGACCCGAGCCACTTCGTGTGGCAGGACCTCGACCCGGTCGGTTTCCTGTACGACTTCCGGGACCGGATCTACCACGTGGACTGCAAGGAGGCCCGTAAGCGCCTCGACGGCCGCAACGGGCGCCTCGGCTCCCATCTGCCCTGGGGCGATCCGCGGCGCGGCTGGGACTTCGTCTCGGCGGGACACGGCGACGTGCCCTGGGAGGACGTCTTCCGGATGCTGCGGTCCATCGGGTACGAGGGGCCGGTCTCCGTGGAGTGGGAGGACGCCGGCATGGACCGGCTGACAGGGGCGCCCGAGGCACTGGCGTCGCTGAAGCGGTTCGACTTCGACCCGCCGAGCGCGTCGTTCGACGCGGCGTTCGGCGGGGGCGAGTAGCGGGGGGCGGCGCGGGGCCCTTTCCAGGGGCTCCGCCCCGGCCCCCGCGCCTCAAACGCCGGCGGGGCTTGATTGCGGGGCTCCGCCCCGGGGCGATCCCGCCTGCCCTGACGGGCCTTTGTCCTGCCGTGGGTAAAAGTTCAACTCAGCACCTGCGCAAGGGCTTTCCGTACGGGACGAACACGGCTACGGTCCCCTACGTGTACACGACATGACTCGCGTCACCGGGGCCCCTTGAGGAGCCCCGGTGGCGAGCGCGGCAGTCCCCGCGCGGAACGGCATGACGCACCCGCCCGTACAACCGGCACCACTCCGGAGGACGCACGTGCACAGAAGCAGCAGACGGCTCCGCGCCCGAAAAACACTCGCCCTCTTCACCGGCGGACTTCTCGCCGCCGCCACCCTCACCCTGGGTTCCTCGCCCGCCGCCACCGCGGACGCCCCGCCGGCCGCGCAGGCAGCCGCGGAGGACTTCCAGCAGGTCACCCTCGCCAAGGGTGCGGCCGAGACCGGCGAACCCATCTCGCTGGCGGTGCTCCCCGACCGCAGCGTGCTGCACACCTCGCGCAGCGGCGAGCTGCGGATCACGGACAGCGCCGGCAACACCCGGGTCTCCGGCACCATCCCCGTCTACTCGCACGACGAGGAAGGCCTCCAGGGCGTCGGGATCGACCCGGACTTCGCGGAGAACCGCGCGATCTACCTCTACTACGCGCCCCCGCTGGACACCCCCGCCGGCGACGCCCCGGAGAACGGCACCGCCGCTGACTTCGCGAAGTTCGACGGCGTGAACCGGCTCTCCCGCTTCGTCCTCAACGAGGACGGCACCCTCGACAACGCCAGCGAGAAGAAGGTCCTCGACATCCCGACCACGCGCGGCATGTGCTGCCACGTGGGCGGCGACATCGACTTCGACGCGCAGGGCAACCTCTATCTCTCGACGGGCGACGACTCCAACCCCTTCGCGTCCGACGGCTTCTCCCCGCTGGACGACCGGGCCGACCGCAACCCCGCCTTCGACGCCCGCCGCACGTCCGGCAACACCAACGACCTCCGTGGCAAGATCCTCCGCATCAAGGTCGCCGACGACGGCTCGTACACCGTCCCCGAGGGCAACCTCTTCGCCGCGGGCACGGACAAGACGCGCCCCGAGATCTACGCGATGGGCTTCCGCAACCCCTTCCGCTTCAGCGTGGACCAGGCCACCGGCATCCTCTACGTCGGTGACTACGGCCCCGACGCGGGCGCGGCGGACCCGAACCGCGGACCGGCCGGGCAGGTCGAGTTCGCCCGGGTGACGAAGCCCGGAAACTTCGGCTGGCCCTTCTGCACCGGCGCCAACGACCCCTACCGGGATTACGACTTCGCGACGCAGACCTCCGGACCGGCCTTCGACTGCGCCGCCCCGAAGAACGAGTCGCGGTACAACACGGGCCTGGTCGACCTGCCGCCCGCCCAGGCGGCCTGGATCCCGTACGACGGCGCGTCCGTGCCCGAGTTCGGCACGGGCTCCGAGTCCCCGATGGGCGGACCCGTCTATCACTACGACGCGGACCTGGACTCACCGGTGAAGTTCCCCGAGGAGTACGACGGTGACTTCTTCGCCGGGGAGTTCGGCCGGCAGTGGATCAAGCGCATCGAGCAGGACGCGGACGGCGCGGTCCAGTCCATCAACGACATCCCGTGGACCGGGACACAGGTGATGGACATGGCCTTCGGCCCCGACGGCGCGCTGTACGTCCTGGACTACGGCCTCTCCTGGTTCGGCGGCGACGAGCACTCGGCGCTGTACCGCATCGAGAACGCGACCGGCGGACGCTCGCCCATCGCCGAGGCCTCTTCGGACAAGACCTCCGGCACCGCGCCCCTCAAGGTGAAGTTCTCCTCCGAGGGCACGGCCGACGGGGACGGCGACGCACTCACGTACGCCTGGGACTTCGGCGACGGCGGCACGTCCACGGCCGCCAACCCCACGTACACGTACAAGAAGAACGGCACCTACACCGCCACGGTGACCGCCGAGGACCCGACGGGCCGCACCGGTTCGGCGAGCGTGCACGTCACCGTCGGCAACACGGCGCCCACCGTCGTGCTGCAGGCCCCGGCAGACGGGCAGCCGTTCGAGTTCGGCGACGAGGTGCCCTTCAAGGTGACCGTCACCGACCCGGAGGACGGCACCATCGACTGCTCCAAGGTCGAGGTCAAGTTCACCCTGGGCCACGACAGCCACGGTCACGACATCACCACCGAACACGGCTGCGAGGGCACCATCAAGACCGCCATGGAAGGCGGCCACGACCCGAACGCCAACATCTACGGCGGAATCTCGGCGTCCTACACCGACGGCGGGGGCGGCGGACAGGCCGCGCTGACCGGCCGTGACGGGGCGAAGCTCCAGCCGCGCCACCGCCAGGCCGAGCACTTCGACGACTCCTCCGGTGTCACCACGCCGAGCAAGACCAGCGCCCACGGCGGCAGGACCGTCGGTGACATCGACAACAACGACTGGATCTCCTTCACCCCGTACATCCTCGACGGCTCCACCAAGCTCACCGTCCGGACCTCCTCGGCCGGCGCGGGAGGCTTCCTCGAGGTGCGGGCCGGATCGCCCACCGGCAAGATCCTCGGCTCCGCGCCCGTCCCGGTGACCGGCAGCTGGGACACGTTCCAGGACATCGACGTGCCGCTGCGCGGCGCACCCAAGAAGGCCACCCAGCTCTTCCTGGTCTTCAAGGGCGGGGCCGGAGCCCTGTACGACGTCGACGACTTCGAGCTCTCGAACAGCCCGGTCGACCGGACCGCGAAGCGCGTCCTCGTCTTCTCGAAGACGGGCGGCTTCCGGCACGACTCGATCCCCGAGGGCACCGCCGCGCTGAAGGAACTGGGCAAGGACACCAACATCTCGGTCGACTCCACCGAGGAGGCCGGACAGTTCACCACCAGCAACCTGGCGCGCTACGACGCGGTCGTCTTCCTGTCGACCACCGGTGACGTCCTGAACGCCGACCAGAAGAAGGCGTTCGAGAACTTCGTGTCCACCGGCGGCGGTTACATGGGCGTCCACGCCGCGGCCGACACGGAGTACGGCTGGAAGTTCTACGGAGGGCTCGTCGGGGCGTACTTCGACTCGCACCCGCAGATCCAGCCCGCGACCGTCCGTGTGGAGAACCACGACCACCCGGCGACCGAGCACCTGGACGAGGCCTGGGACCGTACCGACGAGTGGTACAACTACCGCACGAACCCCCGGGACAAGGCCCAGGTCCTCGCCACCCTGGACGAGACGACGTACACCGGCGGCAACATGAAGGGTGACCACCCGATCGCCTGGTGCCAGGCGTACCAGGGCGGACGCTCCTTCTACACCGGTCTCGGCCACACCAAGGAGTCCTACGCCGAACCCGCCTTCCGGCAGCACCTGCTGGGCGGTCTGCGCTACGCGGCCGGACAGGTGAAGGCCAACTGCAAGCCGGACACCGGCTACCGGTCGATCTTCAACGGCAAGACGCTCGAAGGGTGGAAGCAGGCCGGCCCCGGGAAGTTCGCCGTGGCCGACGGCGAGCTCCGCTCCGAGGGCGGCATGGGCCTGTTGACCTACCAGGCCAAGGAGCTGAAGTCCTACTCGCTGAAGCTCGACTGGAAGATGGCGGGCGATGACAACTCCGGTGTCTTCGTCGGCTTCCCCGAGTCGGACGACCCGTGGTCCGCGGTGAACAACGGCTACGAGGTCCAGATCGACGCCACCGACGCGGCGGACCGCACGACCGGCGCCGTCTACACCTTCAAATCCGCCAACATCAAGGCCCGTGACCAGGTTCTGCGGCCGCCCGGCCAGTGGAACAGCTACGAGATCAAGGTCCAGGGCGAGCGGCTCCAGGTCTTCCTCAACGGGGTGAAGATCAACGACTTCACCAACACCGACCCGGCCCGCAGCCTCAAGAACGGCTACATCGGCCTCCAGAACCACGGAGCCGACGACCAGGTGTCCTTCCGTGACATCCAGCTGAAGGAGCTGCCCTCCACGTAGGGCGGCGTCCTCCTGAGCCGGTGGTGGGCGGGGAAGCGTTCCTCTTCCCCGCCCACCGTCCACCATCCCTCTTCAGCCCCCAGGGAGGCAGCCCGTGACCGCACGTGCCGTTCGTACCGGAGTCTGGTTCATCGGAGCACGCGGCTCCGTCGCCACCACCGCCACCGCCGGGTGCGCGGCCATCGCGGCAGGGCTCCACCCGCCGACCGGCATGGTCACCGAGACACCACCCTTCACCGACAGCGGGTTGCCACCGCTGACCGCTCTCGTCTTCGGCGGCCACGACACCCTCGACTGTCCCCTGCCCAAGAGGGCCGAGGCCCTCGCGGCCGGGGGAGTGCTGCCGCACGGGCTCCCCTCCGCCGTCGAGGCCGAACTCACCACCGCCGACGCGGAGATACGCCCCGGAGGTCCGCTCCGGGGTGACACCCGCACCGACGAGGAGCTCATCGCCGCCTTCGCCGCCGACATCGAGGACTTCGCGCGCCGCCACGAGCTGGCCCGCACGGTCGTCATCAACGTCGCCTCGACCGAACCGGCCCCCGGCGAGGACGACTCCCGCCTGCCCGCCAGTTCCCTCTACGCGGCGGCCGCGCTCCGCGCCGGCTGCCCGTACGCCAACTTCACCCCCTCCACCGGGCTGCGCAGCCCACACCTCCAGGACGCCGTCGACTCCTGCGGACTTCCCCACGCCGGACGCGACGGCAAGACAGGCCAGACGCTGCTCCGTTCCGTGCTCGCACCGATGTTCGTCCAGCGCGCACTGCCGGTGCGGGCGTGGTCGGGCACGAACCTGCTGGGCGGCGGGGACGGAGCGGCGCTGGCCGACCCGGCCGCGGCGGCCGCCAAGAACGCCGGCAAGGAACGCGTGCTCGCCGACACGCTCGGGTCGGCCCCCGAGGGCGAGGTCCACATCGACGACGTACCGGCGATGGGTGACTGGAAGACGGCGTGGGACCACATCGCCTTCGACGGCTTCCTCGGCTCGCGGATGATCCTCCAGACGATCTGGCAGGGCTGCGACTCCGCCCTCGCCGCACCGCTGGTCCTGGACCTGGCCCGGCTGCTGGCACGCTCCCACGAGACGGGCCTGAGCGGGCCCCGGCCCGAGCTCGGCTTCTATTTCAAGGACCCGGACGGCGGCCCGGCCGCACTGCCCGAGCAGTACGCCGAGCTGCTGGCCTTCGCCGAACGCCTGCGGGGCGCCCGGTGAAGGCACTGCGGCTGCTCGCGGCGGTGACCGGCGCCCCGCGGCTGCTCGGCGCCCGCCCCGCGGCGCCCCCGTACAGCCTGTCCGGTGCGGGCGGGACTGCGCCCGCACCGGACAGGCCCCCCGCCCGCGCGCGCCTGCGAGCCTGGGCGGAGCTGCTCCGGGTGTCGGCGCTGTTCACCGTGCCCGGTGACGCGCTCGCCGGGGCCGCGGCCACGGGCCGGCGCCCCGGCCGGGGCACGGCACTCGCGGTCGGCGCCTCGCTGTGCCTGTACGAGGCGGGCATGGCACTCAACGACTGGGCGGACCGGGAGGAGGACGCCGTCGACCGCCCGCACCGGCCGATCCCCTCGGGCCGTGTCGCGCCCGGGGCAGCCCTGGCCGCCGCGGGCGTCCTGACGGCGGCGGGTCTGGCTTTGGCCGCGCGGGCGGGCCGCCCCGCACTGGCGGTGGCATCCGGTCTGGCGGCCACGGTCTGGGCCTACGACCTGCGCCTCAAGCACACGAAGCTCGGGCCGGCCGCGATGGCATCGGCCCGCACCCTGGACCTGCTGCTCGGCGCGACCGCCACGGTGGCAACGATGTCGAACACGACTGCCGGGGGAGGTGCGGCCCCGGCCACCCGGCCCGCACCCGGCCGTACCCCCGCTGCCGCGCTCCCCGCCGCCCTCGTGCTCGGCGCGCACACCTACGCCGTGACCGCCGTCTCCCGCCACGAGGCGCACGGCGGATCCACCGCCGCACCGCTGGCGGCGCTGGCCGGTGTGGCCGGACTCGGGGCCGTCGTCCTGCGCGGCCGGACGGCGCCGGGGGAGCCACCAGGCCCTCCCGCCAACGCCGTACGGCTCCTGCTCCCGGCCTTCGCCGGCGCCTATCTCCGCACCTCCGCGGTCCCCCTTCTCCACGCCGCGCTCAACCCCTCCCCGCCCCTCACCCAGCGCGCCGTCGGCGGCGGGATCCGGGCGATGATCCCGCTGCAGGCGGCGCTCGCGGCCAGGGCCGGGGCGCCCGTCAACGGGCTCGCGGTCATGGGGCTCGTCCCCCTCGCCCGCGCGCTCGCCCGGAAAGTGAGCCCGACATGACCCTCCGCCTCGGCTACGGCACCAACGGGCTGACCGACCTCCGGCTCGACGACGCCCTCGGCCTCCTCGCCGACCTCGGTTACGACGGGGTCGGCCTGACCCTCGACCACATGCACCTCGACCCGCTGGCGCCGGACCTCGCCGCCCGCACCCGCCAGGTGGCCCGCAGGCTCGCCGGACTCGGCCTGGGTGTCACCGTCGAGACCGGGGCGCGTTACGTCCTCGACCCCCGGCGCAAACACGGCCCCTCCCTCCTCGACCCCGACCCGGACGCCCGCGCGGCCCGCACCGCCCTGCTCGTGCGCGCCGTGGAGGTCGCCGCGGACCTCGGTGCTCACGCCGTGCACTGCTTCAGCGGCATCACCCCGCCGGACACCTCCACGGACACCGCGTGGCAGCGGCTGGCCGAGGCCCTCGGCCCCGTACTGGAGGCCTCCGACCGCGCGGGAATCCCGCTCGCCGTCGAACCTGAACCCGGCCACCTCCTCGCCACGCTCGCCGACTTCCACCACCTACGCACCCTCCTCGGTGACCCGGGCCCGCTCGGACTCACCCTCGACATCGGCCACTGCCAGTGCCTCGAGTCCGCCTCGCCCGTGGACTGCGTGAAGGAAGCCGCCCCCTGGCTGCGCCACGTCCAGATCGAGGACATGCGGCGCGGCGTCCACGAACACCTGCCGTTCGGTGACGGCGAGATCGACTTCCCGCCGGTGCTCGAAGCGCTCGCCTCCACCGGATACGCCGGCCTCACCGTCGTCGAACTGCCCCGGCACTCCCACGCCGGCCCCGAACTCGCCCGCAGTTCGATCGACTTCCTGCGCCGGGCCACCGGGGCGACGAACGGAGCCGGACCATGCTGAGCAGCCGCAAGGAACTCGACGACCGGCTCCCGGGAGCGGCCAGGGCCTGGCTGGACGAAGCGCTCGCCGAGGCCGCGCACGCCGCGGCACATCCCGGCGCGGACAGCGGCAACCCGCCCTGGGAGCTGCGGTTCGCGTCGGCGGGAAGGCACTGCGGCCTCGAGCACGCCGATTCCGTGCGCGCACTGCTGCTCGTCGAAGCTCGCGCCGGGCTGCCCGCCGTGACCAGGCTCTACGACCAGGGCACCGCCGCCGAACGCCGCGCGGTCCTTCTCACCCTGCACCGCCTCGAACTCGGCGCCGCCGCGCTCCCGCTGGTCGAGGACGCCCTGCGCACCAACGACACCCGGTTGGTCGCCGCGGCCGTCGGCCCGTACGGCGCGGCCCACCTCGACGTGCACGGCTGGCGGCACGCCGTCCTCAAGTGCCTCTTCACCGAGGTCCCGGTCGAAGCCCTCGACCGGCTCGCCGAACGTGCCCGCGGCGATGCCGAACTCGCCCGCATGCTGGGTGACTTCGCAGCCGAACGCACTGCCGCGGGGCGTGCCGTCCCCGCCGGTCTGCGGACCGTCCTCGACCTCACGGCCCCGGCGCCCGCCACCGCCCCCACGTCCACGGAGGAAACCCGATGAGGATCTTCGACCCCCACATCCACATGACCTCCCGCACCACGGACGACTACCAGGCGATGTACGACGCAGGGGTCCGCGCCCTCGTCGAACCCTCCTTCTGGCTCGGCCAGCCCCGCACCTCGCCCGCCAGCTTCTTCGACTACTTCGACGCCCTCCTGGGCTGGGAGCCCTTCCGCGCCTCCCAGTACGGCATCGCCCACCACTGCACCCTCGCCCTCAACCCCAAGGAGGCGAACGACCCCCGCTGCGCCCCCGTCCTGGACGCCCTGCCCCGCTACCTCGTCAAGGACTCCGTCGTCGCCGTCGGCGAGATCGGCTACGACTCGATGACCCCCGCCGAGGACAAGGCACTCGCCACACAGCTCCAGCTCGCCGCCGACCACGGTCTTCCCGCGCTCGTGCACACCCCGCACCGCGACAAGCTCGCCGGTCTGCGCCGCACCATCGACGTCATCCGTGAGTCGGCCCTCGCCCCGGAGCTGGTCCTGCTCGACCACCTCAACGAGACGACCGTGAAGGACGCCCTCGACAGCGGCTGCTGGGCCGGTTTCTCCATCTATCCCGACACCAAGATGGACGAGGACCGCATGATCACGGTCCTGCGGAACCACGGCACCGACAGGGTCCTCGTCAACTCGGCCGCCGACTGGGGGAAGAGCGACCCGCTGAAGACCCGCAAGGTGGCCGACACCATGCTCAAGGCCGGATTCGACGAGGACGACGTCGACAAGGTCCTCTGGCGGAACCCCGTCGCCTTCTACGGGCAGAGCGGCCGGCTCCAGCTCGACCTCGACGCACCGGGCCCGCTCCACGAGGGCAACTCCATCCTCCGCGGCGGGGAGTGAACCATGCGCTTCCGCCACCCCGACGGCTCGACCGTGCACCTCGCCTACTGCACCAACGTGCACCCCGCGGAGACCCTCGAAGGAGTCCGCGCCCAGCTGCGCGACCACTGCGAACCCGTACGCAAACGGCTCGGCCGGGACCGCCTCGGCATCGGACTCTGGCTCGCCAAGGACGCCGCCCGCGCCCTGATCAACGACCCCGCCGCTCTGCGCTCCCTGCGCGGCGAACTCGAACACCGCGGCCTCGAAGTGGTCACCCTCAACGGCTTCCCGTACGAGGGCTTCGGGGCCCAGGAGGTCAAGTACCGCGTCTACACACCGGACTGGACCGATCCCGAGCGGCTCTCCCACACCACCGACCTGGCCCGGCTGCTCGCCGCGCTGCTCCCCGACGACGTCACCGAAGGCACCATCTCCACCCTGCCGATCGCCTGGCGAACCCCGTTCGCCGACGACCCCACGGCAGCGGTCACCGCGCGGAAGGCGTTCACCACGCTCGCGCAGCGGCTCGACGCCCTCGACGAGCTGACCGGCAAGGCCATCAGGATCGGCCTCGAACCCGAACCCGGCTGCACCGTGGAGACCACCGCCGACGCCATCGGCCCCCTCACCGCTGTGGGCCACGACCGCATCGGTATCTGCGTCGACACCTGCCACCTCGCCACCTCCTTCGAGGATCCGGACACCGCTCTCGACGCCCTGCGCACGGCCGGGATCACCATCGCCAAGGCCCAGCTCTCCGCGGCACTGCACGCCGAACACCCCCATCTGCCGGAGGTGCGTGCCGCCCTGGGGGCCTTCGCCGAGCCCCGCTTCCTGCACCAGACCCGCACCCTCACCGGTGCGGGCCTCCGCGGGACCGACGACCTCGGCGAGGCCATCTCCGGCGGCGCGCTCCCCGACAGCACCCCCTGGCGCTCCCACTTCCACGTCCCCCTGCACGCGCCCCCCGCACCCCCGCTCACCTCCACACTCCCCGTGCTCCAGTCCGTGCTGAACCGGCTCGTCGGCGGGCCCGTGGCCCTCACCCGGCACCTCGAGGTGGAGACGTACACCTGGCAGGCGCTTCCCGCCGAACTGCGGCCGCGCACCCGCACCCAGCTCGCCGACGGCATCGCCGCCGAGCTCACCCTCGCCCGCGACCTCCTCGTCGACCTCGGACTCAAGGAGCTCCCATGACCGCGCCCGGCGCCGGAACGCGTCCCACCCCGCTCCTCGTCCTCGACGTCGTCGGCCTCACCCCCCAGCTGCTCCAGCACATGCCGAACCTCCAGGCCATGGCCGGAGCCGGCGCACAGGCCCCCCTCTCCACCGTCCTGCCCGCAGTCACCTGTGCCGCCCAGTCCACCTTCCTCACCGGCACCACCCCCTCCGAACACGGCATCGTCGCCAACGGCTGGTACTTCCGCGAGCTCGGCGACGTCCTCCTGTGGCGCCAGCACAACGGGCTCGTCGAAGGGGACAAGCTCTGGGACGCCGCCCGGCGCGCCCACCCCGGTTACACCGTCGCCAACATCTGCTGGTGGTACGCGATGGGTGCCGACACCGACTGGACCGTCACCCCCCGCCCCGTGTACTACGCCGACGGCCGCAAGGAGCCCGACTGCTACACCCGGCCCCCGGCACTGCACGACGAACTGACCGAGAAGCTGGGCACCTTCCCCCTCTTCCATTTCTGGGGCCCCGGCGCCGACCTCGTCTCCTCGCAGTGGATCATCGACGCCACCCGGCACCTCCTCTCCACCCGCAGCCCCGACCTGGCCCTCTGCTACCTCCCGCACCTCGACTACGACCTCCAGCGCTACGGCCCCGACGACCCCCGCTCCCACCGGGCCGCGGCCGACCTCGACCGAGCCGTGGCCCCCCTGCTGGACGAGGCCAGGGCCGGGGGCCGCACCGTCGTCGCCCTCTCCGAGTACGGCATCACCCGCGTCGACCGGCCCGTCGACATCAACCGGGCCCTGCGCCGCGCCGGACTCCTGGAGGTCCACACCCAGGACGGCATGGAGTACCTCGACCCGATGGCCTCCCGCGCCTTCGCGGTCGCCGACCACCAGCTCGCCCACGTCTACGTACGCCGGCCCGAGGACCTCGACGCCACCCGGGAAGCCCTCGCGGACCTCCCCGGCATCGCGGAACTCCTCGACGACGAGGGCAAGAAGGCGAACCACCTGGACCATCCCCGCTCCGGCGAGCTCGTCGCCGTGGCGGAGAAGGACGCCTGGTTCACGTACTACTACTGGCTCGACGACGACCGCGCGCCCGACTTCGCGCAGCTCGTCGAGATCCACCGCAAACCGGGCTACGGCCCCGTAGAGCTCTTCATGGACCCCCAGGACCCCTACGTCCGGGTCAAGGCCGCCTCGGCGGTCGCCCGCAAGAAGCTCGGGATGCGCTACCGCATGGCGGTCGTCCCCCTGGATCCCTCACCTATCCGCGGCAGCCACGGCCGCCTGCCCACGAGCGACGACGAAGGTCCGCTCATCCTCTGCTCCACCCCCCACGCGTTCAACGGCCGAGTCCAGGCCACCGAAGTGAAGTCCTTGCTCCTCCAGCTTGCCGGACTCCACTGACAATCCACCCCGCCCGCACGTTCACAGGGAGATTCGTGATCATGAGCCGCACCCCGAAGGACCCCGAGCTCGCGCGCAGACTCAGCCGCCGCAACGTCCTGGGCGTCGCCGCCGGAGCCACGGCCGCGACCCTCCTCAGCGGCGCCGCCGCCCAGGCGGCCGGCCCGCACACCGGCCAGGCACACGGCCACGGACATGGCAACGGGCACGGCAAGGGCCGCGCCGTCCTGCCTCCGGGCCGCCTCGGCATCCAGCTGTACAGCCTCCGCGACAAGGTCTCCACCCTCGGCTTCGCCCCCGTCTTCGCCGAACTCGAGAAGTACGGCTACGACGAGATCGAGTTCGCCGGATACACCCAGGGCTCGGCCGGAGCCATCACCCTCGCCCAGCTCAAGCGGCTGGCCAAGGACCACGGGCTCAACCCCATCGGCAGCCACGTCAACTACTACGACGACAACAACCCCGACGCCTACTCCTTCGCGCAGAACCTCACCAAGGTCCTCGACGAGGCGGAGGCCCTCGGTCTGAAGCACATCGGCACAGCCTCCGGGCCGTTCCGCTACGGCGACACCGTCGACGGCTGGAAGCGGGCGGCCGAGGACTTCAACACCTACGGCGCCGCGGCCCGTGAGCGCGGCATGAAGTTCTACCAGCACAACCACGCGGAGGAGTTCTCCTTCGCCACCGACAAGCCGAAGGTACGCCTCTACGACGTCCTGCTCGCCGAGACCGACCCCGACCTGGTGTACCTCGAGATGGACATCTACTGGGCTTTCTGCGCGCAGTTCCGCTTCGGCAAGCGCGTGGACGGCACGCCGGCCCCCTTCAACCCCATCGACTACGTACTCAAGCAGCCCGACCGCTACCCCCTCTTCCACGTCAAGGACGGCACCCGCAACGACGCCGCCCGCGACGGCTACGACATGACGGACGTCGGTGACGGCGACATCGACTACAAGAACTTCCTGAGCCGGGTCACCGCGCGGACCCACCGCGGCCGTACCTACCACCACTGGCAGACCGAGCACGACAACCCGGTCGAGTCCCTCGCCTTCGCCCGCAAGTCGAGCGAGCACCTGCACTCGCTCCGCGAGAGCCGCTGCGGCGACTGACGCCCGACGGGACGGCACACGCGTGGGGCCCGGTTCCAGGAACCGGGCCCCACGCGTGTGCTGCGGTGTGCGATCAGTCGGTCTCCCGGATCACCGGAGCCGGGGCGGCCTTCACCAGCGGGTTGCCCTTCCGGTCGCGGCCGGGTGCCGCGAGGAACAACGCGAGGAATCCCGCGAAGAACGAGATACTGCCCGCCAGGATGAACGCGCCGTTGAGCCCCCAGGCGTCGACGACCAGGAAGCCCATCCCCGCTCCGAGTCCGGAGACGAGCTTGGAGCTGTAGACCATGCCGTAGTTGGTGGCGTTGTTGTTCTCACCGAAGTAGTCCGCGGTCATCGCCGCGAACATCGGGAAGATGGCGCCGCCCCCGAACCCGGAGACCGCGGAGAAGAACAAAAACAGTGGCAGGCTCTCCATGTCGGCCGCCCAGATGATGCCGAACTGGGCGAGCCCCAGGATGACGCAGACGTAGAGCAGGCACTTCTTGCGGCCGTAGAGGTCCGAGAGCCAGCCGATGACGCCGCGCCCGGTGCCGTTGACGATCGCCTTGAGCGACATGGCCGTGGCCACGATGCCTGCGGCGAAGCCCGCGTCCTGGCCGATGTCGACCTGGAACGCGATACCGAATATGTTCACGCCGGAGGTACAGGCGAGGCAGCACCACATCAGTGCCACGCGGCCGGTCCTCCAGGCCTCGCCGGGGGAGTACTGCTTGATGGCCGGCGGGTTCTTCTCCAGTGCACGGCGGGCCCGTGGGTCCTCGGGAGGGTTGAGCGGGTCGACCTCCGAGGGCCACCAGTTCTTCGGCGGGTCCCGGAAGAAGAAGCCGGCGCAGGCCACGAGCGCGGCAAGGAAGACCCCCACCGAGACCAGGACCCATCTGAAGTTGGTGATGTCCATGAACCCGGTGAAGATGAAGACGAACGGTACCGAACCGTAGGCGAAACCACCGTTGACGAAGCCCGTCTTGCCACCCCGGCGCTCCGGGTACCACTTGCCGACCATGTTGACGCAGGTGGCGTACACCATGCCCGCGCCCATGCCCGAGAACACACTGAAGCCGATGTACGCGAAGATCACGTGCGGCGCGTACGCCAGTGACAGGTAGCCGAGGAGGGTGCCCGTCGCGCCGAGCATCATCGCCCAGCGGGCCGGCAGCCTGCCGGTCTCCCTCAGTCTGCCCGCGGGCATCGCGACCGCGGCCTGGAAGAACACCCAGACTGTCATCATCCAGTAGATGTGACCGCTGTCCCAGTTGTGCGCGTGGTGCAGCGTGTCCTCCGCCGACGCGAAGGCGTACTCGGCCGAGCTGATGCCCATCATGCCGACCCACGGCAAAATGACCATCCACTTGCGCTTGCGGCCCATGATGTCGATGTCGCTCTCGCCAAGGCGGTAGGTCCTGCCGTTGGCGTCCGTCACCTCCCTGTAGGGGACGGAAGTCGAGATGTCGGTTGTCGCCATGTAGATCGAACCCCTTGCGTGGAAGAAGTCTGGCCAGCGCCCCCTGCCCGTTCTCACTTCGCGCGGGGGCCCGCGGCCGAGCGTCACGCCGCAGACCCCGTGGTTCGAGCCGTCTCATCAGGTCATCGGGCACCTCCCAACAACCCGGCGGCCCTGGCCCACCTGTACTTCGCGCCGAGTACGGCGACCGGCCGCTCCGTGGTGTACGGATACGCCACGACGCCCCTCTCGAACAGGTATGCGCATGCCTCCTCGACCTCCGTGTCGCCGGCGAGCGAAGCCACCACGGGCTTCTCGATCCCGCGCTCCCGGAACTCCTCCACCACCCGGGCCGTCAGCTCCGCGAAGACCATCGGAGGGGTGACGATCGTGTGCCAGTAGCCCAGCACCAGCGCGTGGATCCGCGGATCCTCCATCCCCAGCCGGATCGTCGCCTCGTACGTCGACGGCGGCTCACCGCCCGTGATGTCGATCGGGTTCCCGGCCGCCCCGAACGGCGGGATGAACGCCTTGAACGCCGTGTCCAGGTCCGGCGGGATCTCCATCAGCGAGAGCCCGTTGTCGACGATCGCGTCAGACAGGAGCACCCCCGAACCCCCCGCCCCCGTGATGATCACGACGTTGTCGCCCTTGGGGGCCGGCAGCACGGGCAGCGCCCGCGCGTACTCGAGCATGTCGTTCAGCCCCGGGGCCCGGATCACCCCCGCCTGCCGCAGGATGTCGTCGTACACGGCGTCGTCCCCGGCCAGCGCGCCCGTGTGGGAACCCGCCGCCCTGGCGCCCGCGCTCGTCCGGCCCGCCTTGAGGACCACGACCGGCTTCTTCGGCACGGTCGCCCGCGCCGCCTCCACGAACGCCCGCCCGTCCTTGAGGTCCTCCAGGTGCATCGCGATGCACTTGGTGTTCGGGTCCTCGCCGAACCAGGTCAGCAGGTCGTCCTCGTCGATGTCCGACTTGTTGCCGAGCCCGACGATCGCCGACACCCCCGTCCTCGTCGACCTCGCGAAGCCCAGGATCGCCATGCCGATGCCACCGGACTGCGAGGTCAGGGCCACCGGGCCCTTGACGTCGTACGGGGTGCAGAACGTGGCGCAGAGGTCCTGCCACGTCGAGTAGTAGCCGTAGATGTTCGGCCCGAGAAGCCGCACACCGTGCTCCTCGCCGATCGCCACGATCTCGTCCTGGAGGGCCTGTTCGCCCGTCTCGGCGAAGCCGGACGGAATGAGCACGGCATTGGGGATCCCCTTGCGGCCCACCTCCTGGAGCGCCGACGCGACGAACTTGGCGGGTATCGCGAAGACCGCCACATCCACCTCACCGGGAACGTCGAGGACACTCTTGTACGCCTTGCGGCCGAGAATGTCATCGGCCTTGGGGTTCACCGGATGGATCTCGCCCGCGAACCCGCCGTCGATGAGGTTGCGCATCACCGAATTGCCGATCTTGCCCTGCTCGTTGGACGCGCCGATGACCGCGACCGAACGCGGCTCCATCAGCCGGCGCATCGATACGAGGATCTCCTCACGGCTGTAGCGTCGCCGCGCCTTCACCTCCTCGGTCGTCAGCAGGATCCGGATGTCGGCGGCGACAGCGCCGTCCGGAGACGCGATGACAGGGTTGAGGTCGACCTCCGCGATCTCCGGGAAGTCCGTGACCAGTTGGGAGACCCGTCGGATCTGCTCCGCCAGCGCCCACCGGTCCACGGCCGGCGCTCCGCGCACCCCCTTGAGGATCTCCGCGGCGCCGATCGAGTCGAGCATCGACCGCGCCTCCTCCGCGGTCACCGGTGCCAGCCGGAAGGTGATGTCCTTGAGCACCTCGACCAGGACACCGCCGAGGCCGAACGCCACCACCTTCCCGAACGTGGGGTCGGTGACCGCCCCCACGATGACCTCCTGGCCGGGCGGCACGAGCTGCTGCACCTGTACGCCCTCGATCCGCGCGTCGGCCGCGTAGGCCTTCGCGTTCTTCACGACGGTGCAGAAGGCCGCGCGCACCTCCTTGGCACCCGACACGCCGACCACGACGCCGCCCGCATCCGTCTTGTGCAGGATGTCGGGGGAGACGATCTTGAGGACCACCGGCCCGCCGAGACGGTCGGCCAGCGCCACCGCCTCGTCCACGTCCCGGGCCAGGCCCTCGCCCGGCACCGTGATCCCGTACGCGTCGGCGACGACCTTCCCCTCCGGCGCGGTGAGCGCGCTGCGCCCCTCGCCCCGGACACGGTCGAGCAGCGCCCTGACGCGGTCATGCTCCTGGTTCTCGACTGTTCCGGCCATGCTCAGATGACTCCGTTCGTCTTGAGAAGCCGCAGTTCCTCGTCACCCAGGCCCAGTTCGCCGACGTAGACCTCCGCGTTGTGCTCACCGAGCAGCGGGGAGGTAACGATGTCGACCGGGGAGTCGGAGAGCTTCAGCGGGCTGCCGACGGTGGTGAAGGTGCCGCGCTCGGGGTGTTCGACGCGGACCACCATCTCGTTGGCGGCGAGGGACTCGTCCTCGGCGATCTCCTTGGTGGAGAGGATCGGACCGCACGGGATGTTGTGCGCGTTCAGCTGTTCCAGGACGTCCCACTTGGGGAGCGTGGCCGACCACTCCTCGATCAGCTGGAACATCTTGCCGAGCTTCGGCAGCCGGGACTCGGGCGTCGCCCACTCGGGGTCGTCGGCCAGCTCCGGCCGGCCGATCAGCGCGGAGAGGGGCTTCCACCCGACCGGCTGCACGATGACGTACACGTAGTCGTTGGGGCCGCCCGGCGCGCACTTCACCGCCCACCCGGGCTGGCCGCCGCCGCTGGCGTTGCCGCTGCGCGGCACCTCGTCGGCGTCGGCGGTGTCCTGTGCGTTCGGGTACTCCGCGAGGGGCCCGTGTTCCAGCCGCTGCTGGTCGCGCAGCTTGACCCGGCACAGGTTGAGCACCGCGTGCTGCATCGCCACGTTCACCCGCTGGCCGCGTCCGGTGTTCTCCCGCTGGAAGAGGGCGGCGAGGATGCCGGCCACCGCGTGGATCCCCGTGCCCGAGTCGCCGATCTGGGCGCCGGTGGCGAGAGGCGGCCCGTCGGCGAATCCGGTGGTGGACATGGAGCCGCCCATGGCCTGTGCGACGACCTCGTACGCCTTGAAGTTGGTGTACGGGCCCTCGCCGAAGCCCTTGATGGAGGCGTACACGATCCGGGGGTTGATCTCCTGGATCCGCTCCCAGGTGAACCCCATGCGGTCCACGGCGCCCGGGCCGAAGTTCTCCACCATCACGTCGCTGCGGCGGATGAGCTCGGTGAGGATCTCCTTGCCGCGCTCGCTCTTGGTGTTGAGTGTGATGCTCCGCTTGTTGCAGTTGAGCATCGTGAAGTAGAGGGAGTCGACGTCGGGCAGATCGCGCAACTGCTTGCGGGTGATGTCGCCGCTCGGCGCTTCCAGCTTGACCACGTCCGCCCCGAGCCAGCCGAGCAGCTGGGTGGCGGAGGGTCCGGACTGTACGTGTGTCATGTCGAGGACGCGCACGCCCTCAAGAGCCTTGGTCATGCCAACCGCTCCTCTGTCACTTGTACATGGTCTGGTTCATCGTTCCGGGGGCGTACGCGTCCGGGTCGACCCAGACGTTGATGAGCGAGGGAAGACCCGACTCACGGGCCCTGCGCAGCGCGGGTGCGATGTCGGCGGGGTCGCGTACCTCTTCGCCGTAACCGCCCAGCATCTGGGCGAACTTGTCGTAGTGGACGTCGCCGAGGGTGTTGCCGACCCGCTCGCGCTCGTCGCCGTATTTGGCCTTCTGGCCGTAACGGATCTGGTTCATCGAGGAGTTGTTGCCGACGATGCCGACGAAGGGCAGGTTGTAGCGGACCAGCGTCTCGAAGTCCCACCCGGTGAGGGAGAACGCGCCGTCGCCGAAGAGCGCCACGACCTCCTTGTCGGGCCTGGCCTGCTTGGCGGCCAGCACGAACGGCACCCCCACCCCGAGCGTGCCGAGCGGGCCCGGGTCCATCCAGTGGCCCGGGGTGCGGGGCTGGACGACCTGCCCGGAGAAGGTGACGATGTCGCCGCCGTCCCCGATGTAGACGGAGTCCTCGGTCAGGAAGTCGTTGATCTCGCTCACCAGCCGGTAGGGGTGGATGGGCGAGGCGTCCGACTTCAGCTGGGGCAGCCGCTTCTCGATCGACACCTGCTCGGCAGCCCGCAGTTCGTCCAGCCAGGCCTTGCGCAGTGCGGAACCGCCGTTGATCCGGCCGCTCGCGGCCTCCGTGACCGCCTTCAGGACCAGCGAGGCGTCACCGACGATCCCGAGGTCGACATCGCGGTTCTTGCCCACCGTGCGGTAGTCGAGGTCGATCTGGACGACGGTGGCGGCCGGCGAGAGCCGCTTGCCGTAGCCCATCCGGAAGTCGAAGGGGGTCCCCACGATCACGATCAGGTCGGCGTTGGAGAACGCGTAGCGCCGCGAGAGCTGGAAGTGGTGCGGATCGCCGGGCGGGAGAGTGCCGCGGCCCGCGCCGTTCATGTACGCAGGGATGTTGAGCGTCCGGACGAGCTCGGTGGCGGAGTCCGTCGCGCGGGTCGTCCAGACCTGACTGCCCAGCAGGATGGCGGGCTTCTCGGCGTGGACGAGCAGATCGGCGAGCTTCTCGATGTCGGCCGGATCACCCGCCGCGCGGGTGGACGCACGGTACCGCCCCGCCTCGGGGACCCGTGCCCTGTCCGCCGGGACCTTCGCGTCCAGCACATCGCGCGGGATCTCCAGGAACGACGGGCCGGGCGCCCCGTGGTAGCACTCCCGGAACGCCATCGACACCATGTCCGCCGCCCGCGCGGTGTCCGGCACGGTGGCCGCGAACTTGGTGATGGGCGTCATCATGTCGACGTGCGGCAGATCCTGGAGAGAGCCCATCTTGTGCTGGGTGTGCGCTCCCTGACCGCCGATCAGAAGCATCGGTGACTCGGCACGGAAGGCGTTGGCGACACCCGTGACGGCGTCGGTCGTCCCGGGACCCGCGGTGACGACGGCGCACCCCGGCTTCCCGGTGATCCGGGCGTAGCCGTCGGCCGCGTGGGCGGCCACCTGTTCGTGCCGTACGTCGACGACCTCGATGCCCTCGTCGACGCAGCCGTCGTAGATGTCGATGATGTGGCCGCCACAGAGGGTGTAGATGCGTTCCACCCCCTCCGCCTTGAGTGCCTTGGCGACCAAGTGCCCACCGGAGATGAGGTTCTGGCTGTCCTGGCTGTCCTCGGGCATGGCGATGTCCTGTCCCTTCGTAGGGGAGTGCGGGAGCCGCTCCGCCGCTCTCGCGGTACATTGCATACAGTCGACGAATACTGTATGAAGCTTGTTATCCCGCATCCGGTGGGTGGTGTCCAGGGGGCGTGCGGCACTTTCACAATCGGCACGATCGGGAGTGGCTATGGATCTGTACGAGCACCAGGCAAGGCAACTCTTCGCGGATCACGGCATCGCCGTACCGGACGCCGAGGTCGTGGACCACCCGTCCGCGGTGCACGCCGCGGCCGAACGGCTGGGCGGCCGTGTCGTCGTCAAGGCGCAGGTCAAGGTGGGCGGCCGGGGCAAAGCCGGCGGGGTGAAGGCCGCCGCGGACCCTGCGGCAGCCGTCGTCACCGCGCGCGGGATCCTCGGCATGGACATCAAAGGACACCTCGTCCGGACCGTGATGCTCGCTCAGCCCGTGGACATAGAGGCGGAGTTCTACGTCAGCTACGTGCTGGACCGGGCCGCCGGGACCTTCCTCGCCATCGCCTCGGCGGAGGGCGGCATGGACATCGAGGAGGTCGCCGCCACCCGGCCGGAGGCCGTGGCCCGTATCCCCGTGAACCCGGCCGAGGGGGTCACGGCGGCCAAGGCGGCGCAGATCGCGGAGGCGGCCTCCCTCCCGCCGGAGACCGCCCCCGTACTCCAGGCGCTGTGGCGGGTACTCACCCAGGAGGACGCCCTGCTGGTCGAGGTCAATCCGCTGGTCCGCACCACGGACGGCCGGGTCCTCGCCCTGGACGGCAAGGTCACCCTGGACGACAACGCCGCCTTCCGGCAGAGCCGTTGGGGTGCGGACACCGCCGACCCCCACGGGGACCCGCTGGAGGCGGCGGCCGCCGCCAAGGGGCTCAACTACGTCAAGCTCGACGGCGAGGTCGGCATCATCGGCAACGGCGCCGGACTCGTCATGTCCACCCTCGACGTCGTCGCCGGCTGCGGCGCACGCCCGGCCAACTTCCTCGACATCGGGGGAGGGGCCTCGGCCCGTGTCATGGCCGACGGACTCACGGTCATCCTCTCCGACCCGTCGGTGAAGTCCGTCTTCGTCAACGTGTTCGGTGGCATCACCGCCTGCGACGCGGTCGCCGACGGGATCGTCCAGGCCCTCGACTCGGTCCACCTGACCAAACCACTGGTCGTACGCCTCGACGGCAACAGCGCGGCACGCGGGCGGGCGATCCTCGACGACCGTGCGCACCCGATGGTCCAGCAGGTCACCACGATGGACGGCGCGGCCGACCGAGCAGCCCGACTCGCCCTGGGAGGGCACTGATCATGGCCATCTTCCTCAGCAAGGAGAGCAAGGTCCTCGTCCAGGGCATGACCGGCGCCGAGGGCATGAAGCACACCAGGAGAATGCTCGCCGCGGGCACCCAGATCGTCGGCGGCGTCAACCCGCGCAAGGCGGGCCGCACCGTGGACCTCGACGACCGTACGGTCCCGGTCTTCGGCTCCGTACGCGACGGCATGGACGCCACCGGCGCCGACGTCACCGTCGTCTTCGTCCCCCCGCCGTTCGCCAGGACGGCCGTCGTCGAGGCGGCGGACGCGGGCATCGGTCTGGCCGTGGTCATCACCGAGGGCATCCCCGTCCACGACGCCGTGGCCTTCCACGCCCACGCGAAGGCGCACGGCACGCGCGTCCTCGGACCCAACTGCCCCGGGGTGATCAGCCCGGGGCAGTCCAACGCGGGCATCATCCCCGCAGACATCGCGACGAAGCCCGGCCGGATCGGCCTGGTCTCCAAGTCGGGCACGCTCACCTACCAGCTGATGCACGAGCTGCGCGAGACGGGCTTCTCGACGGCGGTGGGCATCGGCGGCGACCCGGTGATCGGGACGACGCACATCGACTGCCTGACGGCCTTCGAGAACGACCCGGACACCGAACTGATCGTCCTCATCGGCGAGATCGGCGGAGACGCGGAGGAACGCGCCGCGGCCCACATCGCCCAGCACATCACCAAGCCGGTGGTCGGCTACATCGCCGGCTTCACGGCCCCCGAGGGCAAGACGATGGGCCACGCCGGAGCGATCGTCTCGGGGGCGAGCGGCACGGCCGCGGCGAAGAAGGAGGCGCTGGAAGCGGCAGGAGTCGCGGTGGGCGCCACCCCGACGGAAACGGCCCGCCTGGCGGAGGACAGGCTGCGCGGCTGACAACCGAGATCCGGCACCGCGGGACCACGTCCGTGGCAGAGCCGCACCGAATCAGCCCGTCCGGCACCGCGGGACCACGTCCGTGGCAGAGCCGCACCGAATCAGCCCGTCCGGCGATTGAGGACCGGGGTCCGGGGCGGAGCCCCGGTCACGGGAAGGGGCGGGCAGGGGAACAGGCCCGCCGCAGGCGCCCCACCGGCCCCCTCCACCCGCACCCCCGCCACCGCACCCAGAGCGGAGACCCGATGACACAGACACCCGCACAGACCCCCGCACAGACCCCCACCCCCGCCCCCACCTCCCTCACCCTCAAGCCAGGAACCGCCTGGCACGACGCCTGGGAACGCTGCCTGGCCAGCGCCCCCGAGGCCTTCCAGGACGACAGGGCCCGCAACCTCTGGGCCGCCACCTGGCACCGGGACGGCCGCACCCTCCCCGCCACCAGCCCCATCGACAACACCCCCATCACAGGACCACCCCGCCTGGACGCAGCGACCGCCCGGCAAGCGGTCCGGGCGGCCCTCGACGCCCACCGCGCCTGGCGCCACATCCCGCTCCCCGAACGCCGTGCCCGCGTCTCGGCCACCCTCGACGCCCTCACCGAGCACCGCGAGCTCCTCGCCCTCCTCCTGGTCTGGGAGATCGGCAAGCCCTGGCGCCTCGCCCAGGCCGATGTGGACCGCGCCATCGACGGCGTCCGGTGGTACGTCGACCACAGCGACCGCCTCCTGGCCGGCCGCACCCCGCTCGCAGGCCCCGTCTCCAACATCGCCAGCTGGAACTACCCCATGTCCGTGCTGGTCCACGCGATGCTCGTACAGGCGCTGGCCGGCAACGCGGTGATCGCCAAGACCCCCACCGACGGCGGCGTCTCCTGCCTCACCCTGGCGTGCGCGCTCGCCGCCCGCGAGGGCGTCCCGCTCACCCTGCTCAGCGGCAGCGGGAGCGAACTGTCGGAACCGCTCGTCAGGTCGGCCGAGATCGGCTGTGTCTCCTTCGTCGGCGGCCGGGACACCGGCGCCCGGATCGCCACCGCCGTCGCCGACCTCGGCAAGCGGCACATCCTGGAACAGGAGGGCCTCAACACCTGGGGCATCTGGAACCACACGGACTGGCCGTCCCTCACCGCGGTCATCCCGAAGCTCTTCGACTACGGCAAGCAGCGCTGCACCGCCTACCCCCGCTTCGTCGTCCAGCGCACGCTCTTCGCGGACTTCCTGGCGGCCTACCTTCCCGCCGTACGGTCTCTCCGCACCGGGCACCCCCTCGCCGTGGAGCACCCCTCCGACCCCCTTCCCGTACTGGACTTCGGCCCTTTGATCAACGCGACCAAGGCCAAGGAACTGCACGACCAGGTCACCGAGGCCATCGACCGCGGGGCCGTCCCCCTCCACCAGGGATCCGTGGCGGACGCCCGCTTCCTCCCGGGCCAGGACACCAGTGCGTACCTCCACCCGGTCACCCTCCTCAACCCGCCTCCGTCTTCGCCGCTGCATCACGCGGAACCCTTCGGCCCGGTCGACACGATCGTCCTGGTCGACACCGAGGCCGAGCTCCTCGCCGCCATGAACGCCTCCAACGGCGCCTTGGTCGCCACCCTGTCCACCGACGACCCGGCGACGTACGAGCGGCTGGCGCCGCAGATCCGCGCCTTCAAGACCGGTCACGGCAAGCCACGTTCCCGGGGTGACCGCGAGGAGCTCTTCGGAGGCTTCGGCGGGTCCTGGAGAGGTGCCTTCGTGGGCGGTGAGCTACTCGTACGGGCCGTGACCGAGGGCCCGCCGGGGGAGCGGCTGCCGGGCAACTTCCCCGACTACCACCTCATGCCGTAACCGTGGGTGGTGGGCCCCCCGCGCGGGGGCCCCCCCCCCCCCCCCCCCCCCCCACAACACCCCCCCCCCCCCCCCCCCCCCCCCCCCCCCCCCCACAAAGCGGGCCGCCACAACACGACCGGCTC
>NZ_JBIVVD010000008.1:0-524676 GCF_044757505.1 Streptomyces sp. NPDC091271
CGCCCGGTTACATTCCGAACCCGGAAGCTAAGCCTTTCAGCGCCGATGGTACTGCAGGGGGGACCCTGTGGGAGAGTAGGACGCCGCCGAACAATCTTTCAGGACCCTTGGTCCCAGCGTTCAACGCTGGGACCAAGGGTCCTTTTTGTTTTGCCGAAGCGCGTCGGATGGTCGGCTGCGCGAGAATGTCTGTGGTACCCGATGACAGGAGTCACCCCCATGTCCACCAACTCTTCCGACGACCGTCCGGAGCGCGAGCCGCGTCGCCGTGACGGCGGTGACAGGGGCGGTTTCCGTGGCGGTCGTGACGACCGGTCCGGCGCGCCTCGACGTGACACCAACGACCGTTCCGGCGGCCCCCGCCGTGACGACAGCCGTGGTGGCAGCGCCGGTGGTGGTTTCCGTCGTGACGACCGGGCTCCGCGTCGTGACGACCGTCCCAGCGGCGGCCCTCGTCGTGACGACCACCGTGGTGGCAGCGCCGGCGGCGGCTTCCGCCGTGACGACCGGGCTCCGCGTCGTGATGACGAGCGTGGTGGGTATCGCGGTGGCCAGCGCGACGACCGCGGCGGTCGCCCCAGCGGTGGTTTCGAGCGGCGCGACGACCGCGCTCCGCGTCGTGACGACCGTCCCAGCGGCGGCCCCCGCCGCGACGACAACCGCGGTGGCAGCGCCGGTGGTGGTTTCCGTCGCGATGACAGCCGTGGTGGGTACCGCGGTGGTCAGCGTGATGACCGTGGTGGTCGCCCCAGCGGTGGCTTCGAGCGTCGTGACGACCGGGCCCCGCGTCGTGACGACAGCCGTGGTGGCAGCGCGGGCGGTGGTTTCCGTCGCGATGACAGCCGTGGTGGTAGCACCGGTGGTGGTTTCCGTCGCGATGACAGCCGTGGTGGCAGCGCCGGTGGTGGTTTCCGTCGCGATGACAGCCGTGGTGGGTACCGCGGTGGTCAGCGTGACGATCGCGGTGGTCGCCCCAGCGGGGGCTTCGAGCGTCGTGACGACCGGGCCCCGCGTCGTGACGACAGCCGTGGTGGCAGCGCCGGCGGCGGTTTCCGTCGCGATGACCGGGGTGGTCGCCCCAGCGGTGGCTTCGAGCGTCGTGATGACCGTGGTGGCCGTCCCAGCGGTGGGTTCGAGCGTCGTGACGACCGTCCCAGCAGCGGCCCCCGTCGTGACGACAACCGTGGCGGCAGCGCCGGCGGCGGCTTCCGCCGTGACGACCGGGCTCCGCGTCGTGATGACGAGCGTGGTGGGTATCGCGGTGGCCAGCGCGACGACCGCGGCGGTCGCCCCAGCGGTGGCTTCGAGCGTCGCGACGACCGTGGTGGTCGCCCCAGCGGTGGTTTCGAGCGCCGTGACGACCGGGCTCCGCGCCGTGAAGACCGTCCCAGCAGCGGCCCCCGTCGTGACGACAGCCGTGGCGGCAGCGCCGGCGGCGGCTTCCGCCGCGACGACCGGGCTCCGCGTCGTGACGACAGGAGCCGTGACCGGGACCGTGCGCCCCGTCGCGACAACGACCGCGGTGGCTACCAGGGCCGCGACGACCGTGGTGGCTACCAGGGCCGTGACGACCGTGGTGGCTATCAGGGCCGCGACGACCGCGACCGTGAGCCGATCAAGCGGCTTCCCATCCCGGACGACGTCACCGGCCACGAGATCGACAAGGATGTCCGGCAGGAGCTGTACAGCCTTCCGAAGACCCTCGCCGAGGACGTTGCACGGAACCTCGTGATGGTGGCCCGCCTCCTCGACGAGGACCCGGAGCAGGCCTACGCCTACTCGCGTATCGCACTGCGTCTGGCCTCGCGCGTCGCAGCGGTGCGTGAGGCTGCCGGCTTCGCCGCGTACGCGACGCAGAAGTATGCGGAGGCACTGGCCGAGTTCAGGGCGTCCCGTCGCATGACCGGCTCCGTGGACCTGTGGCCCGTCATGGCCGACTGCGAGCGTGGACTCGGCAGGCCCGAGCGGGCGATGGACATGGCCGGTGGGCCCGAGGTCCAGAAGCTGGACAAGGCCGGCCAGGTCGAGATGCGCTTGGTCGCCGCCGGAGCCCGCAGGGACATGGGCCAGATCGACGCGGCAATCGTCACACTGCAGGGCCCCGAGCTCGCCTCCAGCGCCGTCCACTCGTGGACCCCGCGCCTGCGGTACGCGTATGCGGACGCGCTCCTGGAAGCAGGGCGCGAGGACGAGGCACGCGAGTGGTTCGGCAAGGCCCTCGAGGCGGACAAGGACGGCACGACCGATGCGTCGGACCGGCTCGCCGCGCTCGACGGTGTGGAGTTCGTCGACGCCATGGGTGAGGACGACGAGCACCCGGCCGTGGTCGAGGCCGAGGCGCCGGGCGCCGAGGAGCAGGACGACGAGGACGACGGCGTGGAGGAGTACTACGACGACGATGACGAGGAAATCGAAGAAATCGAGGACGACGACGCGGAAGGCTCCGCGAAGGCGTAAGCGCTGAAGGGCTGACAGAAGAGGGCGGCACCCGTCACGGGTGCCGCCCTCTTCTGTTTGCTGCCCGTTGCTCAGTCCGTGTCGAGAGTGCGCAGGACGAGTCCCGTGGCCGGCTTGGGGCCGAACGAGGTCGACTTACGGGGCATGGTGACGCCCTGTCTGGCCAGTTCCCGGACGACGTCCTCGCGGACCGGGTGCATCAGCACTGCCGTGGCATTGTGCCGCTCTGCCTGCTCGACGGCCGCCGCGGTGTCGTGGATGTAGGCGATGTGCTCCGGGGCGTCGGGAATCCTCCAGACGTGGTCCAGGAGTGTGGAGTGCAGCACGGTCGCATCCAGTGCGCGCCAGGCCGCCGGCTGGTCGGCACGGACCGTGCGGCTGAGGAGATCTCCGTCCGGCCGGTCGACGAGGTGGAAACTGCCGTCGCCCGCGAGCAGAAAGGCGTTGCCCCCCGCGGCGGCCTCGGTGAGTGCGTCGAGGGCCCGGGGGAGCGGTCCGCCGATCTCCCTTACCCGGAAGCTGCTGCCCAGGGCCTCGATGGCCTCGGCGACCGGAAGGCGGTGCAGCAGCCGGTGGATGGCTCGGACCCGCAGCGGATAGCGGGCGGTGTCGACGAGCAGGACGAGACCGAAGTCCCAGGGCCCGGGGGCAGACTGCTCCCGCTGGAGCCGCAGATAGGTGGCCCAGCGGTGATGGCCGTCGGCGATCAGTGCCTGGCGGTGGGAGAGATCGGACTCGATCTCCGCCCGCTCCGCAGGGTCGGAAACGGCCCAGAGACGGTGGCTGAAACCGTCCTCGGTCGTCGTGGTGAGGAGCGGAAACCGCTCCACCACCCGCTCGATGACGGCCGTCGTGCCGCACGGCCCGCCGTCTCCCGCGTAGCTGAGGAGCAGGGGCTCGAGGTGGGCGGCCGCGGTGCGCATCAGGTCGGCGCGGTCCTCCACGACATCGGCCATGACGTCCTCGTGCGGCAGCACCACACCCTCCGACGCGGGGGAGAGGGCCAGGGCCCCGATCACACCGCGCTGAAGGATGTCTCCGGCCCGCTGTTCGTAGACGTAGAGCACGGGCACCGGGTCCGGGGCGAGGACGCCCTCCGCGAGCCAGCGTTTCAGGGTGTCGGCGGCCTGCCGGTGGCGTGCGGCGGCCGTGCCGGCCTGCGGGAGGATCAGCCGGACGATGTTGTGCGGGTCCGCGGACTCCAGGTGGTGCAGCCCGTCGGGCCGGACGACGACGTCGTACGGAGGCGAGGTCACCGCCGCGAGGCTGCCGACCCGTTCGGGGACGTATCGCAGTCCACGGAAGGGGACCAGCCGCAGTCCCTCGCCGGCAGCGGGCCCGGATGTGTTCATTCGCGCATCGTATGTGCGCTCCCGCGATGCGCGATGATCGGGGGAGAAGCATGGAAAGAGGAGCGTACGCATATGAGTCAGCAGTACAGGTCCCGGCCGCTCGGAAGCGGCGTGGCGCTGAGTGAGGCGTACGACACGGCCCTGCTTGATCTCGACGGGGTGGTGTACGCGGGCGGGCACGCGATCGTCCATGCCGTGGAGTCGCTGGGCAGTGCGCGCGCGGGCGGCATGCATCTCGCGTACGTGACGAACAACGCGCTCCGGACGCCGGACGCCGTGGCGGAGCACCTGACGGAGCTCGGCGTGCCGGCCGATGCCGCTGATGTGATCACGTCGGCGCAGGCGGTGGCCCGGCTGATGGCCGATCAGCTGCCGTCCGGGGCGAAGGTGCTCGTGGTAGGCGGCGAGGGGCTGCGGGTCGCGCTGCGCGAGCGCGGCCTGGTGCCGGTGGAGTCGGCGGACGACGAACCCGTCGCCGTGGCTCAGGGGTTCGGCGGGCCGGATCTGGCATGGGGCCGCTTCTCCGAGGCGGCGTACGCGATCTCGCGCGGGGCCGTGTGGTTCGCGTCCAACACGGACCTGACGATCCCCGGCGCCCGGGGTATCGCTCCGGGCAACGGCGCGGCGGTCGAGGTCGTACGGATCGCGACCGGTGCCGAGCCGCAGGTCGCGGGCAAGCCGCTGCCGCCGATGCACCGCGAGACCGTGCTGCGGACCGGGGCGAAGCGGCCGCTGGTCGTCGGGGACCGGCTGGACACGGACATCGAGGGCGCGTTCAACGGCGGCGTGGACTCGCTGCTCGTCCTCACCGGGGTGACCGACGCGGCACAACTGGTCGCGGCCGAACCCAAGTACCGCCCGACCTATGTGGACCGGGACCTGCGTGGTCTGCTCACCGGGCAGCCCGAGGTGACGGAGGAGGACGGTGGGTTCCGCTGCGGCGGCTGGACGGCCGTGGCGCGCGGGGACGCGCTCGTGCTGGAAGGTGACGGCGACGCGATCGACGGGCTGCGAGCCATGTGCGCAGCGGCGTGGACGCATGCCGGGGACGGCTCGTGCGGGCTGGACGCGGGGAAGGCCGTGGCCAGGCTCGGGCTGTAGCGGGGGAGGCCGGCCCGCCCACGGCGCGGTGGACGTCCTGGTCGGCCCCGCTCCACGGAGCGGCGCCGGCCGGCCGGGCAGCGGTTGCCTCCGGCTCCCCCTGGTGGCCGGAACCGGAGGGTAGGCTACCCTAACCCGGTGTTGGTCGAGAGCCCTTCTGAAACGAACGCCGGTCCCGCGGCGGCGCCGGACGAGTCCGCGCGCACCGGGCGCCACGCGGCACGAGCCGTGGGGCTGCTGGTCGCCGTGGGCGTACTGGTCCTGGTGTGCCTCGCGAGTATCGCGATCGGCGCCAAGGCCCTGCCCCTCTCCGAGGTGTGGCACGGCCTGTTCCACTACTCGGGCACCAACGGCGACGTGCTCGTACGGGATGTGCGGGTCCCGCGCACCGTGCTGGGGCTGATCGTCGGGGCCGCCCTGGGGCTGGCCGGCGCCGTGATGCAGGCGCTGACCCGCAATCCGCTCGCCGAGCCCGGCCTGCTGGGTGTCAACGCGGGTGCGGCGGCGGCCGTCGTCTCCGCCATCACCTTCCTCGGCGTCACCTCGCTCACCGGATACGTCTGGTTCGCGTTCGGCGGCGCCGCGATCGTCTCCGTCGCGGTGTACGTGCTCGGCGGCAGCCGCTCCGCCAACCCCGTACGACTGGCGCTCGCCGGCACGGCGGTCACCGCGGCGCTCTTCGGATACGTCAACGCCGTACAGCTGCTGGACTCGGCGGCCCTGGACCGGCTGCGCTTCTGGACCGTGGGATCGCTGGCCTCCGCGAACCCGGAGACCGTCGGTAAGGTGTGGCCGTTCATCGCCCTGGGCGTGCTGCTCGCCCTGCTCATCGCCCGGCCGCTCAACGCGCTGGAGATGGGCGACGACACGGCCAGGGCGCTCGGCGCGCATCTGACCCGTACACGCGTCCTCGCGATGGTGGCCGTCACCCTGCTCTGCGGGGCGGCGACCGCCGCCTGCGGGCCGATCGTCTTCATCGGGCTGATGATCCCGCACCTGGTCCGCACCATCACCGGCCCGGACATGCGGTGGATCCTGCCCTACGCGGCCGTCCTCGCGCCCGTGCTGCTGCTCGGCGCCGACGTGGTGGGCAGGGTCGCCGCCCGCCCCGCCGAACTCCAGGTCGGCATCGTCACCGCGCTGCTGGGCGGGCCCGTCTTCATCCATCTCGTACGTCGCAAGAGGATGGCCCAGCTGTGAAGGCCGCACAGGACACCACGAAGACCGTCCACGCCGTGCGGACGGCCGGCGGGCTCTCCTTCCGGGTGGACGCACGGGCGTTCGCGGTGATCGCGCTGCTCGTCGCGGCGGCGGCCTTCGCCGCCGTGGTGCTGATAGGCAGCGGCGACTACTCGATGTCACCCGGACAGGTCGTCACCACCCTGTTCGGCAACGGAACCTTCCAGCAGGAGTTCATCGTCACCGAACTGCGGCTGCCGAGGGTCCTCGTCGGGCTGCTCGTCGGCGCGGCGCTCGGTGTCGGCGGCGCCGTCTTCCAGAGCGTCTCGCGCAATCCGCTCGGCAGTCCGGACGTCCTCGGCTTCGGCCAGGGTGCCGCGGTCGGTGCCCTCACCGTGATCGTGCTCTTCCACGGCGGACCGACCGAGGTCGCCGCGGGCGCAGTCGGCGGCGGCCTGCTGACGGGCGTCGCCGTCTACCTGCTGGCCTGGAGGCGCGGGGTGCACGGCTACCGGCTCGTCCTGGTCGGCATCGGCGCCGCCGCGATGCTCACCGCCGCGATCCACTATCTGATCACCAAGGCCAACCTCGTCGACGCCACCCGCGCCGTCGTCTGGATGACCGGCTCGCTGGACGGCCGGGACTGGGCCCAGGTCTGGCCGCTCCTCGCGGTCTGCTGCGTCCTGTTCCCCCTGATCCTCGGCCACGGACGGGCGCTGCGCATGATCGAGATGGGCGACGACGCCGCCCACTCCCTGGGCGTACGGGTCGAACGCACCCGGCTCGTCCTGCTGGGCTGCGCCGTGCTGCTCGTCGCCGTCGCCACCGCCGCCGCCGGACCCATCGTCTTCGTCTCGCTCAGCGCCCCGCAGGTCGCCCGCCGCCTCACCCGCGCACCCGGTCCCAACCTGGCCGCCGCGGCCGCCACGGGGGCGGCCCTGCTGCTCGTCGCCGACTGGACCGCCATGAACGCCTTCGGGGACCGCCAGCTCCCGGTGGGCGTCGTCACCGGCGTACTCGGCGGCTGCTACCTGCTGTGGCTCCTCGTGTCCGAGCGCAGGGCGGGCCGCATATGAAGCCGGGCACGCAGACCAACCCCACCGACTCCGGGAGTACGACCATGCAGCGCCTCATCGCGGACTCGGTGACCCTCGGCTACGACCAGCGGGTCATCGCCGAGAACCTCTCGGTCGAGATCCCCGACAACTCCTTCACGGTCATCGTCGGCCCCAACGCCTGCGGCAAGTCGACCCTGCTGCGCGCCCTCTCCCGGATGCTGAAGCCGAACGCCGGGGACGTCCTGCTGGACGGGCAGTCCATCCACCGGATGCCCGCGAAGAAGGTCGCCAGGACGCTCGGCCTGCTGCCCCAGTCCTCCATAGCCCCGGACGGCATCACCGTCGCCGACCTCGTCTCACGCGGCCGTTACCCCCACCAGGGGCTGCTGCGCCAGTGGTCACCCGAGGACGAGCGCATCGTGAAGGAGTCAATGGAGTCGACCGGTGTCGGAGAGCTCGCCGACCGATACGTCGACGAGCTGTCCGGCGGCCAGCGCCAGCGGGTCTGGATCGCCATGGCCCTCGCCCAGCAGACCCCGCTCCTGCTGCTGGACGAGCCGACCACGTATCTCGACATCCAGCACCAGATCGACGTGCTCGACCTCTGCGCGGAACTCCACGAGACGCAGGGCCGCACCCTCGTCGCCGTGCTCCACGACCTCAATCACGCCGCCCGGTACGCCACCCACCTCATCGCCATGCGCGAGGGCGCGGTCATCGCCGAGGGCGCGCCCGGTGACGTCGTCACCGCGCAGCTCGTGGAGGAGGTCTTCGGGATGCGGTGCCAGGTCATCGACGATCCGGAGACGGGGACGCCGCTCGTCGTCCCCGCCGCCCGCAGGAAGCGCACGGCGGCCTCCGTCTGAGGCCGCGCCGGTCACAGCAGCGACTTGAGCTTCAGCAGATCGCGGAAACCGGCCTCCAACCGCACCCGGCCGGAGGCCCAGGCCTTCGCGAAGTTCAGCTCGCCGTCGACCATGGCCACGAGGTCGTCCCCGGTCATCGCGAGCCGGATCTCGGCCTTCTCCCTGGGCGGGCCGTCGTACGTGTCCAGCACCCGGATCCGGCCGTTCGCCAGCCGTCCGGTGAACGTCACGTCGAGATCCCTGATGTGGCAGCTCAGCGAGCGGTCGAGGTCGGCGGCGCCGCGGACGTCGCCGTCCGCCCCCGCCAGATTGTCGGAAAGTGTGTCGAGTGCGCTGCGGCACTCCGCCATGGTCGCCATCGTCACCGACGGTACACCGGCCCTTCGGGGTAGCGTTCCCGTATGAGCGACTGGATGCCGGGGCCGGACACGGCGCAGCAGGGTGAGGCGGCCGAAGCGGACGCGGCGCCGCCCGCCGCGCCTCCCGCGCCCTCCTTCGACCCCGCCCCGCCCGCACCCCTCGGCGTCGCACGCACCCCGACGGGGCACGCCGGGGTGGACGCCCGGCTGGAGCGGCTGGCCGACGCCGACCACCTCGCGGCGGACGGCCACACCGAGGTGTACGAGGATGTACACCGTGGGCTGCGTGACGAACTCACCGCGCTGGACGCACGGCCCGCACCCGCACCGACGCCCGCGCACGACAACAGGAGCTGAACCGAACGTGGCAGGAGTGGCACGTCGCCGCCTCGACGCCGAGCTGGTACGCCGCAAGCTCGCCCGCTCGCGCGAGCACGCGAGCCAGCTGATCGCAGCGGGGCGGGTGACCGTCGGCGGGAACACCGCGACCAAGCCGGCCACCCAGGTCGAGACCAGTGCCGCCGTCGTCGTCGTCAAGGACGACAGCGACCCCGAGTACGTCTCGCGCGGCGGGCACAAACTCGCAGGCGCCCTCGCCGCCTTCGAGCCCCGGGGCCTGAAGGTCGAAGGCCGGCGGGCGCTGGACGCCGGTGCCTCGACCGGAGGCTTCACCGATGTGCTGCTCCGGGCCGGCGCAGGCCACGTCGTGGCGGTGGACGTCGGCTACGGGCAGCTCGCCTGGTCCCTGCAGTCCGATGAACGCGTCACCGTCAAGGACCGCACCAACGTGCGCGAGTTGACGGTGGAGCAGATCGACGGGAAGCCGGTGGACCTGGTGGTGGGAGACCTCTCGTTCATCCCGCTCGGCCTGGTGCTGCCCGCACTCGCGCGCTGCGCCGCCCCCGACGCCGACCTGGTGCTCATGGTCAAGCCGCAGTTCGAGGTGGGCAAGGAGCGCCTCGGCAGCGGCGGTGTCGTCCGCAGCCCGGAGCTGCGGGCCGAAGCCGTACGGGAAGTGGCGCGCCGGGCCGGTCTGCTGGGCCTCGGTGTCCAAGGGGTGACGGCGAGTCCGCTGCCCGGCCCGTCGGGAAACGTCGAGTATTTTCTGTGGCTGCGGGCCGGCGCACCTGAGCTGGATCCCGCGGACGTCGACCGCGCAGTGGCGGAGGGGCCCCGTTGACAACGCAAGCCGCACAACCAGGGAACGCGGAACGCACCGTCTTCCTGCTGGCGCACACCGGCCGCCCGGCCGCGATCCGCAGCGCCGAGCTCGTCGTCCAGGGCCTGCTGCGCAACGGCCTCGGCGTCCGGGTGCTGGCCGTGGAGGCGCAGGACCTGCCGCTGCCCTCGTCCGTGGTCAAGGTCACGGACGCGACACCCACGGCCGTGGACGGCTGCGAGCTCCTGATCGTCCTCGGCGGGGACGGGACGCTGCTGCGCGGGGCCGAGATCTCCCGCGCCTCGGGCGTGCCGATGCTCGGCGTCAACCTCGGGCGGGTCGGCTTCCTCGCCGAGGCCGAGCGTGACGACCTGGACAAGGTCGTCGACCGCGTCGTCACCCGGGCGTACCAGGTCGAGGAGCGGATGACCCTCGATGTCATCGTGCACAGCAACGGCGACATCGTGCACACCGACTGGGCGCTCAACGAGGCCGCCGTCCAGAAGGTCTCGCCCGAGCGGATGCTCGAAGTGGTCCTGGAGATCGACGGCCGTCCGGTGACCGGCTTCGGATGCGACGGGATCGTCTGCGCCACCCCGACCGGCTCGACCGCGTACGCCTTCTCGGCGGGCGGCCCCGTCGTATGGCCGGAGGTCGAGGCGCTTCTCATGGTGCCGATCAGCGCCCACGCACTGTTCGCGAAGCCGCTGGTGACCTCGCCCGACTCGGTGCTGGCGGTCGAGGTCCAGCCGCACACCCCGCACGGGGTGCTGTGGTGCGACGGCCGCCGGACGGTCGAGCTGCCCGCGGGGGCCAGGGTGGAGGTGCGGCGCGGCGCGGTGCCCGTACGGCTCGCGCGGCTGCACCAGGCGTCGTTCACCGACCGCCTGGTGGCCAAGTTCGCGCTGCCCGTACAGGGCTGGCGGGGCGCTCCGCACTGATTTCCCGGGCCGCTGCTCACACCCGCGTGAGTGAATCCTTCACCGGGGCCCGTCGCACACCGGGCCCCGGACCTCGTAAGGTCATGTCCGTGTTGGAGGAGATGCGGATACGGTCGCTCGGAGTCATCGACGACGCGGTGGTGGAGCTGTCACCCGGTTTCACCGCGGTGACGGGCGAGACCGGCGCGGGCAAGACCATGGTCGTCACCAGCCTCGGGCTGCTGCTCGGCGGGCGCGCCGACCCCGCCCTCGTGCGGGTCGGCGCCAAGGCCGCGGTCGTCGAGGGGCGGATCACGGTGTCCCGGGGCGACGCGGCGGCGGTGCGCGCCGAGGAGGCCGGGGGCGAGATCGAGGACGGTGCGCTGATCATCAGCCGTACCGTTTCGGCGGAAGGGCGGTCCCGGGCCCATCTCGGAGGCAGATCCGTGCCCGTGGGGCTGCTCGCCGAGCTCGCCGACGAGCTCGTCGCCGTGCACGGCCAGACCGACCAGCAGGGACTGCTCAAGCCCGCACGGCAGCGCCAGGCCCTCGACCGCTACGCCGGGGGAGGTGTCGAGGGCCCGCACACCAAGTACGCGGCGGCCTACCGGCGGCTCCGCGCGGTCGTCACCGAGCTCGACGAGCTGACCACCCGGGCCAGGGAACGCGCCCAGGAGGCGGACCTGCTGCGCTTCGGCCTCGACGAGGTCGCCGCCGTGGAGCCGCTGCCAGGCGAGGACACCGAACTCGCGGCGGAGGCCGAGAGGCTCGGCCACGCCGAGGCGCTCGCCTCCGCGGCCGCGCTCGCCCACACGGCGCTCGCGGGGAATCCGGAGGACCCGGAAGGCGTGGACGCCACCACGGTGGTGGCGGCCGCCGGACAGTCCCTGGACGCCGTACGGGCACACGATCCCGCGCTCGCCGCGCTCGCCGACCGGATCGGCGAGATCTCGATCCTGCTCGCCGACGTGGCAGGGGAGCTCGCCGGATACGCCGACCAGCTCGACGCCGACCCGCTGCGGCTCGCCGTCGTGGAGGAACGGCGTGCCGCGCTCACCGCGCTCACCCGTAAATACGGCCGGGCCGGTGGGGACACAGCCTCCGTGCTCGCCTGGGCCGAGGACGGCGCCTCCCGGCTGACCGAACTCGAGGGCGACGACGACAGGATCGGTGAGCTGACGGCGGAGCGCGACGCGCTGCGCGTCGAGCTCTCGGCCCTCGGCCAGGAACTGACCGACGCGCGGACCGAGGCGGCGGCGCGCTTCGCCGAGGCCGTCACCGAGGAGCTGGCGTCACTCGCGATGCCGCACGCCCGGGTCTCCTTCGCCATCGGGCAGACCGAGGCGCCGGACGAGGAGTCCGGCATCGACATCGGCGGCCGCAGCGTGCTGTACGGGCCCTCCGGCGCCGACGAGGTGGAGCTCCTGCTGGCGCCGCACCCCGGCGCCCAGCCCAGGCCGATCGCCAAGGGCGCCTCCGGTGGTGAGCTGTCCCGGGTGATGCTCGCCGTCGAGGTGGTCTTCGCGGGCTCCGATCCCGTGCCGACGTACCTCTTCGACGAGGTCGACGCGGGCGTCGGCGGCAAGGCGGCCGTCGAGGTCGGCCGGCGGCTGGCGAAGCTCGCCAGGTCCGCGCAGGTCGTCGTGGTCACCCACCTGCCGCAGGTGGCCGCCTTCGCCGACCGGCAGCTGCTGGTCGAGAAGACCGTGGACGGATCGGTGACCAGGAGCGGCGTCACGGTCCTCGAAGGCGAGGACCGGGTGCGTGAGCTCTCCCGGATGCTCGCCGGGCAGGAGGACTCGGAGACCGCCCGGGCGCACGCCGAGGAGCTGCTGGAGACCGCGCGAGCGGACGGATAGCGGCCCGCCGGCGTCAGTCTCGCGCCGCCCGCCTCACTCGTACGGGTGGGGCGGGCCGCCCGGCCGTCGACGCGAGGACGGGAACAACGTTTCTTCGGTCCCGGAACGTGCGTACGGACTGGCATCCTTGGCGCTGTACTTGTCACCGACTCGGGATCCCCGGGAGCCAATCAACGTGTCACAGCTGCGTACGGTCCAAGTCCTGGGCGGCGGTGCCGGAAGCAGCGCTCATGTCAGCTCGCTCGCCGCGGGTCTGGTGGCCAGAGGCGTGCAGGTCACCGTCTGCGCCCCGGCCGGCTCCGGCCGCGCCCACGGCCTCCCCGCGACGGGCGCCCGCTTCGTCGCGGTACCCCGGCGCAGCGACCCCGCGGCCGTCGCCGCTCTCCGTACCGCCTGCACCGGGGCGGACATCGTCCACGCCCACGGGTTGCACGCCGCCGTACGCGCCGGGATCGCCCTCAGCGGCCGGGGCATCCCCCTGGTCGTGACCTGGCACACGCGCACCCACGCGGACGGGACCCGCGGCAGGCTGCTGCGGCTGCTGGAGCGGAGGGCCGCACGCGCGGCCGCCGTCGTCCTGGGCACCTCGTGGGAGCTGGTCGACCGGGCCCGCCGCCGGGGCGCCAGGGACGCCCGGCTCGCACCGGCCGCGATCCCCGCGAGCCGCTACCCGGACACCCCCGACGACGGCAAGGCGCGCGCCGAACTGGGCGCGATCGGAAGGCCGTTGCTGGTGTCGGTGGCGCAGCACGACCACGAGACACTGCTGGACGCGGCGCGCGGGTGGAGAGCCCTGGACCCCGCGCCGCTGCTGGCCGTCGCGGGGGAGGGGCCCCGGGCCGGTGCCCTCCGACGACGGATCGCGGCGGAGGGGCTGCCCGTCGTCCTCACCGGCGGCTCGGACGGCATCGGCGAACTCCTCGCCGCCGCCGACATCGCCGTACTGTCCGGTCGCGGGGAGGGCGGGCCGCTGCTCGCCCAGGAGGCCCTGCGGCTCGGCGTCCCGCTGGTCGCGGCCCGGGCCGACGGACTGCCCGAACTCGTCGGCGAAGCAGCAGAGCTGGTTCCGTACGGGGACGCCGATGCGCTGGCCGGAGCCGTCGTACGGCTCCTCGGCGACCCCGGGCGACGGGAGCGGCTCGCCGACTCGGGGCGCGCACAGGCCGAGAGCTGGCCGACCGAGGACGACACGGTCGCCCATGTGCTCTCCGTCTACGACGAGTTGGCGCAGCCCCTGGCGGCCGCCCGCGGCTGACCTGTCAGCGGGTGTGGCGGCGGGCCCGCAGGGCCAGGCTCAGGGCGAGCACCGCCTGCGGGTCGTCCAGGTCCGTGCCGAGCAGTTCACCGATGCGGGCCAGCCGGTTGTAGAGCGTCTGCCGGTTCAGATGCAGTTCGCGCGCGGCCTCCGCCTTGCGGCCCGCATGGGCGAGGTACGCCTCCAGAGTGGGCAGCAGGGCGGGACGCGACGTCCGGTCGTGTTCGCGCAGCGGCCCGATCGCCCGGTCCACGAAGGACTCCAGGTCCGGTTGGTCCCGCAGCCGCCACAGCAGCAGATCGATGTCCAGGCTGCGCGCGTCGTACCAGGGGCGCTCCCCGAGCCCCTGCGCGGCCGTCGCCGCCTCCGCCGCGTGCCGCAGCCCAGCGCCCGCCGCCGCCCAGCCGCCCGCGGCCCCCACCACCACGACGACCGGCGTACGGTCACCGGCCCGCTCCAGGCCGGCCCGCCCGGCCCCGGCCCGCAGCGCGGTCGCCACCCGGTCACCGAGCGCCGCGCGGGTGGTCCCCGGACGCAGCGCCAGCAGCAGCGGGACCCTGCCCTCCACCGGGCGCACCCCCACCAGCACCGGCGCGCCCACCGCCGCGAGCTCCTCCGTCACGGCGCGGGCCAGCAGCGCCCAGCTGCCCGACGGCGCCGACTCGGGCGCGAGCCTCATCACCACTGGCAGCAGTGGATCCCCGCCCGGCCGGAAGCCCAGCACACCGGCCTGCGCGGGAGCGTCCTCGGGAGCGATCCGGCCCTCGGCGAGATCCGTGAGGAAGTCGCCGCGTCCCCGCGCCGCCACCTCGTCCTCCTGACGGGCCTGCATCAGCACGACCGCCAGGATGCCCGCCGCCCGTTCGGCCGCCATCCGGTGCACCGTCACCAGCGGGCCCGACACCGCGAGCAGCACCAGCCGCGCCCGTACGGAACCGGCCCCGGGGCCGCCTCCCGGCACCTCCACCAGGAGCGCGCCGGCCGGTGGCGCCTCACGGGCCGCACGGGCCCCGCGCAGCCCCTCCCAGACCTGCAGCGGATCGGTGCCCACCGGCCCGGCCCCCGCGGCGAACAGCAGCCGGCCGTCCGGAGTCTCCAGGAAGACCGGGTTCGCGGCGAAGTCCGCCAGGATCCCCAGGACCTGCGGCACCCCGCCACCGCCGAGCACCGCCTGTGTGCACCGCCGGTGGACCTCCTCCGCCCGCTGGAGCAGAGCGTAGTGACCGTTGACGATCTCGGTGTGGATCTCCTCGGTCACCGCCACGAACGGCACCTCGCGGTGCAGCTGCACGAGCGGCAGCCCCGCCGTCCTCGCCGCCTCCACGATCGCCGTCGGCAGCCGCTCGAAACGCGGCCCGAGCTCCACGACCAGCGCGGCGATTCCGCGGTCGGCCAGCTTGCGGACGTAGGCGCGCTGGTCGGCGGGCCGCGAACCGAGGCCGAGACCCGTGGAGAGCAGCAGCTCCCCGCCCTTGAGCAGCGCGGGGATGTTCGGCGCCTCCCCGGCGTGCACCCAGCGCACCGTCCGCTCCAGCCGGTCCGCGCAGGTCAGCACCTCCGGCAGTCCGGCGCGCAGCCCCGGCAGCTCCAGGGCCCGCCGCACGGTGATCCCGCCCTCTGTCTCCACCGGTTCCGGCCTCGTGCTTCCGTATCGGCGCCTGCGCGCTCGTGCTCCGTCCACGTGGGGCGCGAACGCCCCCGGTCAGGAAGTTACCCGCCCCTCGCCGGGCGCGTCACACCGCGGCCACGGCCGGCTTGACGTTGTGGTTCAGATGGAACACGTTGTCCGGGTCGTAGCGTGCCTTGACCCGGGACAGCCGCTCGTAGGCGTGCTCCCCGAAGCCCGCGACGACCCGCTCCTGGCCCTCCCGCCCGATGAAGTTGAGATAGACCGCGCCGCTCGCCCACGGCATGACCGCCCCGCGCACCCGGCGCACCCACTCCCTGCCCTGCTCGTCCTCGGCCTCGCTCTCCCAGACGCCGAACGGATGCACCGCCCACGGGGAGGAGCGCCAGGGCAGCGGGTAGTCGGCGGGCCCCCGGGCGACCGCGCCGCCCATCGGGAACAGCACATGCTGCGAACCGGAGGGGACGGGCATCGTGGCGGCACCGGCGCAGAAGGCGGCCGTGGCCTCGTCGGGAAGGCCGTCCAGATACTCCGCGGACCAGTAGTTCCGCATGCCGGGCGGGTCGTCGAGCATGCACTGCAGGTCCGCGTAGTCGACCGCGTCGATCACCCCGGCCTCGCGCTCCAGCGCCAGCAGGGGTGCCGCGACCTCGCGCAGTTCCGCCTCCGTACCCGCGTAGGTGACCAGGACCGCGCACACGAGGTGGCCCACCAGGCCCTCGGGCACCCACTCCTCGGGCGGCCCGGTGATGTAGATACAGGCACCGCCCGCCGCGTCCGGGGCGGACTCCATCACGTCCCGGTACGTACGGACCGCTTCCGGGCCGTTCTCGGGGCGGAGCAGGAGCAGCGCCATGCTCATCGCCGGCAGGTCGTGGAGCCGCAGCGTCAGGGAGGTGACCACACCGAAATTGCCGCCGCCGCCATGGAGCGCCCAGAAGAGCTCCGGGTTCTCCTGCGCGCTCGTGTGTACGGAGCCGCCGTCGGCCGTGACCACCTCGGCGGCCAGCAGATTGTCACAGGCCAGCCCGAAGGCGCGCTCCAGCCACCCCGAACCGCCGCCCAGCGTGAAGCCGCCGACGCCTGTGGTGGAGACCCGCCCGCCCGTGGTCGCCAGGGCGTACGGCTGGGTGGCCCGGTCCAGATCGCTCATGGTGGCTCCGCCGCCGACGCGGGCCGAGCGGGCGTCCCGGTCGACCTCCACCGCGCGCATCCGCCGCAGGTCGATCACCAGACCGCCCTCGCTCAAAGCCATGCCCGCCACGCTGTGACCGCCCCCGCGCACGGCGACCTCCAGGCCCTCCTCGCGTGCGAAACGGAGAGCCCGCGCGACATCCGCCTCGGAGGCGCACTGGGCCACCACCGCGGGTCTGCGGTCGATCATGCTGTTGAAGACGGTCCGTGCCTCGTCGTAGCCCGGATCGCCGGGGACATGGATCCCGCCGGCGAAACCGGAGCGGAGACCGGCCGGAGCGGAGTCCGTCGCAGGGGTGCGGGGCGTCATGGCGTGCCCCCTTCGCAAGGCGTGACAGGGCCCTTCCATCGTAGGTCCGGCCGTGGAAGTCGGCCGTCCCACCGGGCCCCGTCACACCCTCAGGATCAGCCGACGTACGCCCCGCTGGCCGTCAGCCGCAGCGCCGTGTCGATCAGCGGCACATGGCTGAACGCCTGCGGGAAGTTGCCCACCTGGCGCTGGAGCCCGGAGTCCCACTCCTCGGCCAGCAGACCAAGGTCGTTACGGAGGGCCAGCAGCTTCTCGAAGAGCCGGCGGGCCTCGTCGACCCGGCCGATCATCGCCAGGTCGTCCGCCAGCCAGAACGAGCAGGCCAGGAACGCGCCCTCGTCGCCCTCGAGGCCGTCGACGCCCGCGTCGTCCCCCTCGGTGGGGTAGCGCAGGACGAAGCCGTCCTCCGTGGACAGCTCCCGCTGGATCGCCTCGATCGTGCCGATGACGCGCTTGTCGTCGGGCGGCAGGAAGCCCATCTGCGGAATCAGCAGCAGGGACGCGTCCAGCTCCTGCGAGCCGTACGACTGGGTGAAGGTGTTGCGTTCCTTGTCGTAGCCCCGCTCGCAGACATCGCGGTGGATGTCGTCGCGCAGCTGGAGCCACCGCTCCAGCGGCCCCTCCGCGTCCCCGGACTCGATGAGCTTGATCGTGCGGTCGACGGCGACCCAGGCCATCACCTTGGAGTGCACGAAGTGCCGGCGCGGCCCGCGCACCTCCCAGATGCCCTCGTCCGGCTCTTCCCAGTGCTTCTCCAGATAGCTGATCAGCTTGAGCTGGAGGCCCATGGCGTAGTCGTTGCGGGTCAGCCCCGTCATGTGCGCCAGGTGCAGCGCCTCGGTGACCTCGCCGTACACATCGAGCTGCAGCTGGTTCGCCGCGCCGTTGCCGACCCGGACCGGTCCGGAGTTCTCGTACCCGGGCAGCCAGTCCAGCTCCGCCTCGCCGAGCTCACGCTCACCCGCGATGCCGTACATGATCTGCAGGTTCTCCGGGTCGCCCGCGACGGCTCGCAGCAGCCACTCGCGCCAGGCGCGGGCCTCCTCGCGGTACCCCGTGCGCAGCAGGGACGAGAGCGTGATCGCCGCGTCCCGCAGCCAGGTGTAGCGGTAGTCCCAGTTCCGGGAGCCGCCGATGTCCTCCGGCAGGGAGGTGGTCGGCGCGGCCACGATGCCGCCGGTCGGGGCGTAGGTGAGCGCCTTCAGCGTGATCAGCGAGCGGACGACGGCCTCCCGGTAGGGGCCGTGGTAGGTGCACTGTTCGACCCACTCGCGCCAGAAGCTCTCCGTCGCCTCCAGGGAGGCCTCCGGCTCCGGCACGCTCGGCGGCTCGTGGTGCGAGGGCTGCCAACTGATGGTGAACGCGATCCGGTCGCCGGGGGCCACGGTGAAGTCGGAGTACGTCGTCAGATTCTGGCCGTACGTCTCCGCTTCCGTGTCCAGCCACACCGAGTCGGGCCCCGCGACGGCGACCGTACGGCTGTCGACCTTGTGCACCCAGGGGGTGACCCGTCCGTAGCTGAAACGCATCCGCAGCTCGGAGCGCATCGGCACCCGGCCGCTCACGCCCTCCACGATGCGGATCAGCTGGGGCGCACCGTCACGCGGCGGCATGAAATCGGTCACGCGGACCGTGCCGCGCGGGGTGTCCCACTCCGATTCCAGGATGAGCGAGTCCCCGCGATAGCGGCGGCGGTCCGCCGCCGGCGGCTCCGCCCCCTCGGGACGGGCGGGTCCCAGCCGCCAGAAGCCGTTCTCCTCGGTACCGAGAAGTCCGGCGAAAATCGCGTGTGAGTCGAAGCGGGGCAGGCACAGCCAGTCCGCTGTGCCGTCCCGGCAGACCAGGGCTGCGGTCTGCATGTCTCCGATGAGTGCGTAATCCTCGATGCGCCCGGCCACGTGCGTCTCCAGTCGAACGGCCATGTCGCCCCGGAGGGCGCTTACTGCTGGTCAAGGGGTCGTTGTAATAGAACCGACGAGCTCTTGCACGGGTGAGCGGGCTGGGGTGGAGCCGCTGGGCCGGCCAACTCGGCAGCGAGTGTCCGAGCAGGATACGACGCACCTGGGGGTTCCGCGCGACTGTCCAGCAGTTGTCCGTCGCCTGTCACGGGCGAATGGGTGGGACCTGAAACGGACGTGGTGATCTTGTGCCCACACCGGAGGGGCATGGCCGGAAGCAGCCTCCCCTCGTCGCTGTTACCCTGGTAGCCCGTGGACCGGTGGTCGTCCCGACAGTGGACGAGGCCCCCGAACCGCAGCGACGGCGCCCGAAGAAAATCTTCGTCGGCATGCCGGCACGCACCTCACGATCGCGACCACGGGAGCCCCCTTTGGCTATGCAGCCCACATCCACGACGACCAAGCACATCTTCGTCACCGGGGGTGTCGCCTCCTCCCTCGGCAAGGGTCTGACTGCCTCCAGCCTGGGTGCCCTGCTCAAGGCTCGTGGCCTGCGGGTCACCATGCAGAAGCTCGACCCCTACCTCAACGTCGACCCCGGCACGATGAACCCCTTCCAGCACGGTGAGGTGTTCGTCACCAACGACGGCGCCGAGACCGACCTGGACATCGGCCACTACGAGCGCTTCCTCGACGTCGACCTCGACGGTTCGGCCAACGTCACGACCGGCCAGGTCTACAACACCGTGATCGCCAAGGAGCGGCGCGGCGAGTACCTCGGCGACACCGTCCAGGTCATCCCGCACATCACCAACGAGATCAAGCACCGCATCCGCCGCATGGCGACCGACGACGTGGACGTCGTCATCACCGAGGTCGGCGGCACGGTCGGCGACATCGAGTCGTTGCCCTTCCTGGAGACGGTCCGACAGGTCCGCCACGAGGTCGGCCGCGACAACGTCTTCGTCGTGCACATCTCGCTCCTGCCCTACATCGGCCCGTCCGGCGAGCTGAAGACCAAGCCCACCCAGCACTCCGTCGCCGCCCTGCGCAACATCGGTATCCAGCCGGACGCCATCGTGCTGCGCGCCGACCGCGACGTCCCGACCGCCATCAAGCGCAAGATCTCGCTGATGTGCGACGTCGACGAGACCGCGGTGGTGGCCTGCAAGGACGCCCGGTCCATCTACGACATCCCCAAGGTGCTGCACACCGAGGGCCTGGACGCCTACGTCGTCCGCAAGCTCGACCTGCCGTTCCGCGACGTCGACTGGACCACCTGGGACGACCTGCTGGACCGTGTCCACAACCCGGACCACGAGGTCACCGTCGCCCTGGTCGGCAAGTACATCGACCTGCCCGACGCCTACCTCTCGGTCACCGAGGCCATCCGGGCCGGCGGCTTCGCGAACAAGGCCCGCGTCAAGGTCAAGTGGGTCGCCTCCGACGACTGCAAGACCCCGGCCGGCGCCCAGAAGCAGCTCGGTGACGTGGACGCCGTCTGCATCCCCGGCGGCTTCGGTGAGCGCGGTGTGATCGGCAAGGTCGGCGCCATCCAGTACGCCCGCGAGAACAAGGTGCCGCTGCTCGGCCTCTGCCTCGGCCTGCAGTGCATCGTGATCGAGGCCGCGCGGAACCTCGCCGGGATCACCGACGCGAACTCCACCGAGTTCGACGCGGCCACGGCCCACCCCGTCATCTCGACGATGGAGGAGCAGCTCGCGTACGTCGAGGGCGCGGGGGACCTGGGCGGCACCATGCGGCTCGGCATGTACCCGGCGAAGCTCGCCGAGGGCTCCCTGGTCCGCGAGGCCTACGCCGACGAGCCGTACGTCGAGGAGCGCCACCGCCACCGCTACGAGGTCAACAACGGCTACCGCGCGGAGCTGGAGAAGAAGGCCGGACTGGTCTTCTCCGGCACCTCCCCGGACAACAAGCTCGTCGAGTACGTCGAGTACCCGCGTGAGACGCACCCCTACCTGGTCGCCACCCAGGCGCACCCGGAGCTGCGCTCCCGCCCCACCCGCCCCCACCCGCTCTTCGCCGGCCTGGTGAAGGCCGCCGTGGAGCGCAAGGTCGCGGCACAGGGGACCGGCGCCGAGGCGTAGGCGATACCGTTGACCGGGGTACGGATCCTTCACTGGATGCGTGCCCCGGTTTCTGTTTGTTCGTGGGAGGACGTACATGGGGTTCCAGGACACGCCCGAGGAATGGCAGGTCACCGCGACGGTGACGCCCTTCACCGGTAACAAGACCAGCGTCCGTACCGACGACGTCGTGATGCCCGACGGGAGCGTCCACAGCCGCGACTACCAGGTCCACCCCGGTTCGGTGGCCGTCCTCGCGCTCGACGCGGAGGGCCGGGTGCTCGTCCTGCGGCAGTACCGGCACCCGGTGCGCCACAAGCTGTGGGAGATCCCGGCGGGGCTGCTCGACATCCCCGGCGAGAACCCGCTGCACGCCGCGCAGCGCGAGCTCTACGAGGAGGCGCACGTCAAGGCCGAGGACTGGCGGGTGCTGACCGACGTCTACACCACGCCGGGAGGCTGCGACGAAGCCGTGCGCATCTTCCTCGCCCGGGACCTCTCCGAGGCCGAGGGCGAGCGCTTCGAGGTCTCCGAGGAGGAGGCCGACATGGAGCAGGCGCGGGTGCCCCTCGAGGAGCTCGTACGGGGTGTGCTGGGCGGCGATCTGCACAACAACTGCCTGGTCGTGGGAGTCCTGTCGCTCACCGCGGTGCTCGCGGGCGACGGTGTGGACTCGCTGCGCCCGGCAGAGGCGCCCTGGCCGGCCCGCCCGTTCGAGGCCTGACCCGGTCCGGCCGGTCCGCCCTTCCGAGGGGCGGACCGATGCCGGGCCGATCATGGGCCGATCGTACGAAATGCTGATCCGATCGAGGGACGTGTCCGCCGCGCTCGGCCGTGATCGCCCGCACCACTGAACTACGCTCGAAAGGCCCCGACCGGACTTCCGGCGGGCAACCGCGTGCAGCGAAGTGGAGCGTGGCCCGTGACCGATCAGGCGGTGGACACCAGCGGCCCGGCCGGAGTGGCGGGGACGGCGGGAACCAGAGAGCCGCCGGAAGTGACTCCGTCTCAGTTCTTCGGCCGGGCACGCGAGTTGAAAGCCCTTCAGGAGGACATCGAGCGCGCGGGCCTGGACACCCTGGCGGGCCGCAAAGCCGCCCGCGCACGGGTCCTCCTGATCGCCGGCAGGCCCGGATCCGGACGCACCGCACTGGCCGCCGAACTCGCCCGCCGGCTGGCGGAACCCGGTGACTACCCCGACGGCGTGTTCCGGGTCCCGCTCACCGAACCGGGGGGTGAGCGCGTCCCCACGGAGCGGACCGCACGCACACTCCTGGACCTGGTCGCCGTGACCGCCCCGCCCGGAGCGGACGAGGACGAGCTCTCCGAGATGGTCCGCGAGGCCTTCGCCCTGCGCCGCGCCCTGCTCCTGCTCGACGACGCCGTCGACGCAGAGCAGGTCGAACCGCTGTTGCCGGACAACCCCGACTGCCTGGTCGTCGCCACAGCGACCGGCCCCCTCACCGGCATCCCCGACGTCCGCCCCTGCACCATCGGCGGGCTGGACGCCGGCTCCGCGGTGCAGCTGCTCGCCCGCGCCATCGGCCAGGTCCGCATCACGGTCGACCCGCGGACCGCCGAGACACTCGCGGAGGAGTGCGGCGGACAGCCCGCCGCCCTGACCCTGGTCGCCGGCTGGCTCGCGGCCCGGCCCGGCGCCTCGGTCGCCGACGTCGCCAAGCAGCTGCGCGACCAGCAGGACGGACCCGAACAGCCCGCCGGCGGCCGCCCGCTGGCCCGGGCCTTCCGGCTGGTGCATGAATCGCTGCCACCGGCCGCCGCCCGGATACTGCGGCTGCTCGCCCTAGCCCCCGCCGGGCTGGCCGACGCCCACACCGCCTCCGCCCTGGCCGGGTGCTCCGTATCGGCCGCACAGACGACTCTGGACGAGTTCGTCAGGTTCGGGCTGCTCGGGTCGAACGGCGCCGAGCAGCCGCAGTACGAGATGCCCGGCTGCCTCGCCCCGCTGGTCCGCGCCGTGCTGGAGGAGCGGGAGCGGCCGGCCGAGATCCAGCTCGCCCGGGCCAGGATGCTGGAACGGACCGTGCGCCGGCTCCAGGCATGCCGTGCGGTCACCGACCCCGAGGACTCCCCGGCCCGCCGCCGGCTCGCCGGACTCCCGCGTTCGCTGCGCTTCCCGAGTCCGGAGAACGCCGCCGAGTGGCTGCGGATCCGCGAGCCGGCGCTGCTCGCCTCCGCCCGTGCCGCGGTGCGTGACGGCGATCTGGACACGCTCGCCCGCCGGCTGGTGGCCGCCCTCGTCCGCGCCCTCGCCGTGCACCGGGGCACCGAGGACGCCGCCCCCGTGCTCTACGGGCTGCACGGGCTGGTCCTCGAGGTGGCGGAGCGCCGGGACCTGCCCCGGGAGAAGGCGGCAGCCCTGCTCAACCTCGCCGATCTGGACGCCGGAACCGGCCGTACGCGTGAGGCGCTGGCCCGCTACCGGGCGGCGCTGGACGCCGGACGCGCGGCGAACGACCTCTACGCGACCGGCAGGGCGATGGAATCCGCAGGCGGCGCGTACGCCGAGCTCGGGGACTTCAACCGGGCCTCCGACTGGTACGGCCGGGCGCTCGCGCAGCGGCTCACACAGGCGGAGCCGGCCGACGCGGCACGGCTGTACGGCCGGCTCGGAGCGGTCCACACGTACGCCGGGCGGTACGGCGAGGCGCTGCGCGACTGGCGCGCCGCGGCGGCCGGCCACCGCAGGCTCGGGGACCTCCCGGCCCAGGCGCGTGCGCTCAGCGAGGCCGCCCGGGTGCAGGAGTACGCGGGCAGGCCCCAGGAGTCGCTGCACACCTGCCGGGAGGCGGTCGACCTGGCACGCAGGGCGGGAGACGCGCGTCTCCAGGCAGCGCTGGAGCTCAGGCTGGCGGACACCCTGGACCGGCTCGGGGACCCGGCGGCGGCCAGGCTGCACCGGGCGGCGGCCGACAGATTGCTTGGTGACGAGGCCTCTGCCTGCGAAATCCGTAGTACTTCGAACAAAACTTAATGCTTTGTAAGGCTGGACAGCGGGAAGTCCTTCATTAATGATGGCTCTGCCGCAGATCTCTGCGGTGTCCCCCTTTATGCTTGGTTCAAGTGGGTATGTCCCGCTATGCCCAGCCAGCCTCCGAGTCAAGGACCGTGATCGACGTGAAGGTCGGCATCCCCCGCGAAGTCAAGAACAACGAGTTCCGGGTGGCGATCACCCCTGCCGGAGTGCATGAGCTCGTACGCCACGGCCACCAGGTCCTCGTCGAGCAGCACGCCGGCGAGGGATCCTCCATCCCGGACGAGGAGTACGTCGCCGCCGGCGCGCAGATCCTGCCCACCGCCGACGAGGTCTGGGCCGCCGCCGACCTGCTGCTCAAGGTGAAGGAGCCGGTCGCCGAGGAGTACCACCGCCTCCGCAAGGGCCAGACGCTCTTCACGTACCTGCACCTCGCCGCCTCCCGCGCGTGCACGGACGCCCTGCTGGAGTCGGGCACGACCGCCATCGCGTACGAGACCGTCGAGACCGCGAACCGCGCGCTGCCGCTGCTCGCCCCGATGTCCGAGGTCGCCGGCCGCCTCGCCCCGCAGGTCGGCGCCTACCACCTGATGCGCTCGGTCGGCGGGCGCGGCGTGCTCCCCGGCGGGGTCCCCGGCACGGGGTCGGCCAGGGCCGTCGTCATCGGCGGCGGGGTCTCCGGCTGGAACGCCACGCAGATCGCCGTCGGGCTGGGCTTCCACGTCACGCTGCTCGACAGGGACATCAACAAGCTGCGCGAAGCGGACAAGGTCTTCGGCACGAAGGTGCGGACGGTCGTCTCCAACGCCCTCGAGCTCGAGAAGGCCGTCGTCGAGGCCGACCTCGTCGTGGGCGCGGTGCTGATTCCGGGCGCGAAGGCGCCGAAGCTGGTCACCAACGAGCTCGTCGCGAAGATGAAGCCCGGAAGTGTTCTTGTCGACATTGCGATCGACCAGGGAGGCTGCTTCGAGGACTCGCATCCGACGACGCACGCCGAGCCGACCTTCATGGTCCACAACTCGGTCTTCTACTGCGTCGCGAACATGCCGGGCGCCGTGCCGAACACCTCCACCTACGCACTCACGAACGCCACGCTTCCCTACATCCTGGAGCTCGCGAACCGGGGCTGGGCCGATGCCCTGCGCCGCGACGCCGCACTGGCCAGGGGTCTCAACACCCATGACGGCCAGGTGGTTTACCGCGAGGTGGCCGAGGCGCACGGCCTCGACCACGTCGAACTGGGCGCGCTTCTCGGCTGAGCGGTCAACCCTCCCCGTCAACCTCATGCGTCCGGCCGGACCTTGCCCAGCAAGGTCCGGCCGGACGCATGAGAGGGTCCAAATCAACTCGCCTGAGACGTAACCCTCTACCCGTTTTGCACCCCCGCGAAAGGTGCGCCCCGGGCGCTCCGTGCTCTTGACAGAGGGGTGTTCGATTGCCGACACATAGGGCCGGGTCCGGCGGATTGTGTTGCTGCGAACCGGTGACACGCCATAGAGTCGCCAATCGTCGGCATGGTGCCACGCTGACCTATCGATAAGTTTCCTGGTCACATCCAAGGAGGTAAGACGACTTGTGAATGAGTCGACAATTACTCCCGGGGGTGGTCAACCAGGGATGCCTGCACGGGGTCTGAGCCCGATCGGGCTCGAAGCTGTCGGCTCCGTCGCTGTCCGCACCTTCGCCACCCACCAGCACATGACGACAGCCCCCCAGATGATGGACGGCCTACACGTGAACGCCATGGCCGGCAACGAAAGTGGCCGAGAGACCTCCCACTTCGCCGACTTCGCCGAGGTGCCCGAGGGGCACTTCTACGACCCCGATGCCGAATACGAGCCCGATCCGGAGTACGCGGCCACCCTCGCGCCCGACGCCGCCCGCCAGCGCCGCGAGCGAATCGGCCCGACCGGCCGGCCGTTGCCGTACTTCCCGATTCCAGGTCCCCTGACGGACCACGGCCCCGCGAAGATCATCGCGATGTGCAACCAGAAGGGCGGCGTCGGCAAGACCACGTCGACCATCAATCTGGGTGCCGCGCTCGCGGAGTACGGCCGCCGTGTCCTTCTCGTCGACTTCGACCCGCAGGGAGCGCTGTCCGTCGGCCTCGGGGTCAACCCGATGGAGCTCGACCTCACCGTCTACAACCTGCTCATGGAGCGGGGCATGGTGGCCGACGACGTGCTGCTGAAGACGGCCGTGCCCAACATGGACCTGCTCCCCAGCAACATCGACCTCTCCGCCGCCGAGGTGCAGCTGGTGAGCGAGGTGGCCCGGGAGTCGACGCTGCAGCGCGCCCTCAAGCCGCTGATGGCCGACTACGACTACATCGTGATCGACTGCCAGCCCTCGCTCGGCCTGCTCACCGTGAACGCCCTGACGGCGGCTCACAAGGTGATAGTCCCGCTCGAGTGCGAGTTCTTCGCGCTGCGCGGTGTGGCGCTGCTCACCGAGACCATCGAGAAGGTCCAGGAGAGGCTCAATCCCGAGCTGGAGCTGGACGGCATCCTGGCCACGATGTACGACTCCCGCACGGTGCACAGCCGTGAGGTGCTCGCGCGTGTCGTCGAGGCCTTCGACGACCACGTCTACCACACCGTCATCGGACGTACGGTGCGCTTCCCGGAGACCACGGTCGCCGGTGAGCCCATCACCACGTACGCGTCGAACTCGGTCGGTGCCGCCGCCTATCGCCAGCTCGCCAGGGAGGTGCTCGCCCGGTGTCACGCCGAGTGAGTCTGCCGGGGGCCGACGAGCTGTTCCGTACCACCGGGGGCATGGGTCTCCAGGGCTCGTCCCCCGCCGAGCGGCGACGCAAGGCGAACGGCGAGGCGCGGGTTCCCGCACCGGCCGGAGGAAGCGATTCGGCGCCGTCCGACACCGGCCAGGGCGGTACTCCGGGAAGCGGCGACACGCCCGCCGGGGCCTCCCGGGAGGAGCACTCCGCGGCGGACGCCGACGGCGGCGGCTCCCGCAGCCGCGCCGACGGGGACGACCGGGGCCAGGCCGCCCCGCCCCGGGCCCGTACCGCGCCCGGTCAGGAACAGACCGGGACGTCCGCCACCGTCCAGCCGCAACGCGGACGCGGGGGCGGACGGGGAGCCAACCGGCGGCCCAGTGGCCGTGAGCGTCACGACGAGAAGATCACCGTCTATGTGTCGGCCGAGGAACTGATGGACCTCGAGCACGCGCGCCTCGTGCTGCGCGGCGAACACGGACTGGCCGTGGACCGCGGGCGCATCGTCCGCGAAGCGGTCGCGGTGGTGCTGGCCGACCTGGAGTCGCGCGGCGACGCGAGCATCCTCGTACGGAGGCTGCGGGGCCGCTGACCGGCGCGGCGCCGGTAGCCTGCCGGGGGAGGGCCGCCGTACGGACGGCCCCGCCCCGGGGCCCACCGCCCGCCTCCCGCCGCACCCCTGGACCCCAGCACATGCCGACTGCCGACGACACGCCCCGCCCGACCCGCCGTGCGCTCGGCCGCGGGCCGGGGACACGGCCCGCGGAGGCTCCAGCCGCCCCGGAGGCTCCTCCCGGGCCGGTGGCGGCCGTACAGGCCCCGCCGGCCCCGCCGGCCGCTGACGGGCCCGTGGAGAGCCCTCCGGAGGCGGTTCCGGTGGCGGCCGTGCCCGAGGCGGCCGAAGTCGTACCCGCGGCGGGCGATTCCGGGGAGGCGGCCGGCGGGGCCGTCGGCGACCGGCGGTTCACCGTGCGGCTGGTCAACTTCGAGGGCCCCTTCGATCTGCTCCTCCAGCTGATCTCCAAGCACAAGCTCGATGTGACCGAGGTCGCCCTGTCGAAGGTCACCGACGAGTTCATGGCGCACATCCGGGCCATGGGAACGGACTGGGACCTCGACCAGACCACCGAGTTCCTCGTCGTCGCCGCGACCCTGCTCGACCTGAAGGCCGCCCGGCTGCTCCCCACCGCCGAGGTGGAGGACGAGGCCGACCTGGCCCTCCTGGAGGCACGGGACCTGCTCTTCGCGCGGCTGCTGCAGTACCGCGCGTACAAGAGGATCGCGGAGATCTTCAGCGACCGGCTCGAGTCCGAGTCCCGCCACTACCCGCGCACCGTGGGGCTCGAACCCCAGCACGCGGAGCTGCTGCCCGAGGTCGTGATCAGCATCGGCCCGGAGGGGTTCGCGCGGCTCGCGGTGAAGGCGATGCAGCCCAGACCCAAGCCGCAGGTGTACGTCGACCACATCCACGCCCCGCTGGTCAGCGTGCGCGAGCAGGCGGAGATCGTGGTCGCGCGGCTGCGTGCGGAGGGCGAGATCAGCTTCCGGGAGCTCACCGAGGACGCGGAGGACACCCTCACGGTCGTCGCCCGCTTCCTGGCGCTCCTGGAGCTCTACCGGGAGAAGGCCGTCGCGCTCGACCAGGAGGAGGCGCTCGGTGACCTCCTGGTGCGCTGGGCCGGGGGCGAGGAGACCGAACCGGTGGTCACGGACGAGTTCGACCAAGAGGCGCGCGAGCCACAGGAGGACGTACAGGCATGAGCACAGACGACGAGGGGCGTGAAGCCCTGGTTGCCGGGCTCGACCTCAAGCCCGCGCTGGAGGCGGTCCTCATGGTCGTCGACGAGCCCGCCACCGAGGAACACCTCGCCAAGGTCCTCCAGCGGCCCCGCAGGGCCGTCGCGGACGCCCTGCGGGAGCTGGCCGACGAGTACACCGTCCAGCGCCGCGGATTCGACCTGAGGCTCGTCGCCGGGGGCTGGCGCTTCTACACCCGTCCGGAGTACGCGGAAGCGGTCGAGGGCTTCGTCCTGGACGGCCAGCACGCCCGGCTCACCCAGGCCGCGCTGGAGACGCTCGCGGTGGTCGCGTACCGTCAGCCGGTCAGCCGGTCGAGGGTCTCGGCGGTACGCGGAGTGAACTGCGACGGCGTCATGCGGACCCTGCTCCAGAGGGGTCTCGTCGGGGAGGCGGGCGCGGAACCCGAAACAGGTGCGATCCTGTACAGGACGACGAACTACTTTCTGGAGCGCATGGGCCTGCGAGGCCTGGACGAGCTCCCGGAGCTCGCGCCCTTCCTCCCGGAGGCGGACGCGATCGAGGCTGAGACGCTAGAGGGTGTGCCGTCGTTCGATCCGGACGCACCGGACACCCCGGATACTCACGCACACGACAAGACGGATTTTTGATGCGAAGCAGTGGCAGGAACAGCGGAAGCGGCAGCGGCGGCAACAGCGGCGGCCGGAGTGGTGGCGGCGGCCGGAGCGCCAGGAACAACACCGGCACCGGCAGGAACAGCAACCCGAACCCCCGGGTCTCCGGCTCCGGGCGTGAGGACAAGCAGGAGCAGCGCCCCCGCCGGCCCCGCCCCGAGGAGCGCCGCTACGACGTGGGCTCCGACAAGCCGGGCGGCGACGGCGGCCCCCGCAAGGGCCGCGGCGCCGCTGCCCGCGGCGGTGCCAAGGGCGGACCGAAGCCCGCGCAGAACGTGAGCAAGGGCGGCCGGCGCCAGGGCGCGCCCGCCCGCCCCCGCGAGCTGGACGCCAAGATCGAGCAGCGCAACCGCGACCGTTACGCGGAGAAGCCCGAGATCAGGACGCCGAAGACGCACCCCGGAGCCGAGCAGGAGGGTGAGCGTCTGCAGAAGATCCTCGCCAGGGCCGGCATGGGCTCGCGCCGGGCGTGCGAGGAGCTGATCGAGCAGGCCCGTGTCGAGGTCAACGGCGAGATCGTCCTGGAGCAGGGCAAGCGTGTCGACCCGCAGCACGACGAGATCAAGGTCGACGGCCTGACCGTCGCGACCCAGTCGTACCTCTTCTTCGCGCTGAACAAGCCCGCCGGCGTCGTCTCCACCATGGGCGACCCGGACGGCCGCCAGAACCTCGGGGACTACGTGAACAACCGCGAGACGCGGCTGTTCCACGTGGGACGGCTCGACACCGAGACCGAGGGCATCATCCTGCTCACCAACCACGGCGAGCTGGCCCACCGCCTGACGCACCCCAGGTACGGCGTGAAGAAGACCTACCTGGCCGCTATCCAGGGACCGCTCCCGCGCGACCTCGGCAAGCGGCTCAAGGACGGCATCCAGCTGGAGGACGGCTACGCCCGCGCCGACCACTTCCGGGTCGTCGAGAACACCGGCAAGAACTACCTGGTCGAGGTCACGCTCCACGAGGGCCGCAAGCACATCGTCCGCCGGATGCTGGCCGAGGCCGGCTTCCCGGTCGAGCGCCTCGTGCGCACGTCCTTCGGGCCGATCCCGCTGGGCGACCAGAAGTCGGGCTGGCTGCGCCGTCTGACCAACACCGAAGTCGGCATGCTGATGCGCGAGGTCGGTCTGTAACCGCGCCCCGCACCGAACGGCCCGCGGCCGGTTCCTCGTTCACTTTTTCGAACGGGAACCGGCCGCGGGCCTTTTGCGACCGGCGTTTCTTCTTTATAGTCAGAGTGACCATAAAAGAAGGAGGGCGGCGTGACGCTCGCGGACATACTCGATCCTTTGCAGCAGCCCCTCGTGACGGTCCTGGACACTCCGGTCAGCTGGACCGAGGTGCTGGGCTTCGGCAGCGGCGCGCTGTGTGTCTGGCTCGTGGCCCGCCAGCATCTCGCCAACTGGCCGATCGGCATCGCCAACAACCTGTTCTTCATCCTGCTGTTCGCCCAGTCCGGTCTGTACGCCGACGCCGGCCTGCAGATCGTCTTCATCTCCCTCGCCGCGTACGGCTGGTGGACCTGGACCCACGGGGGTGGACCAGGGACATCCGTCCTGCCGGTGCGGAGCACCACCCGCACCGAGTGGGCCTGGCTGTTCGCGGCGGGGGTGGCGGGGACCCTCGGCCTCACCCTGCTGCTGTCCCGGGCCACGGACTCGACCGTGCCGTTCTGGGACGCCCTGACCACCTCCCTGTCGCTCATGGCGACGTACGGGCAGTGCCGCAAGCGGGTCGAGTCCTGGTGGCTGTGGATCGCCGCCGACGTGGTCTACATCCCGCTGTACGCGTACAAGGAGCTCTACCTCACCTCCCTGCTGTACGTCGGCTTCCTCACGCTCTGCCTCATCGGGTTGCGCAGCTGGAGCCGGGACCTGGCCGCCGGCCGGCGCGAGGACACGGTGGTGCCCGTATGAAGCGCCACGGGCACGGACTGGTCCTCGGCAAGTTCTATCCGCCGCACGCCGGCCACCACCACCTCGTCCGCACCGCACGGGACCGCTGCGAGCGGCTCACCGTCCTCGTCTGCGCCGCCTCGGTCGAATCCGTGCCGCTCGCCGACCGGGTCGCCTGGATGCGCGAGGCGCACCCCGGCGTCCGGGTGGTGGGGACCGTCGACGACATCCCCATGGACGTCACCGACCCGGCCGTCTGGGACGCCCACATGGAGGTGTTCACCGGCGCGGTCCCCGAACGGGTCGACGCCGTCTTCACCTCCGAGGCGTACGGCGGGGAACTGGCCCGCCGCTTCGGCGCGGAATCCGTCCTGGTCGACCCCGGCCGCACGCTCTTCCCCGTCTCGGGCACCGCGGTGCGCGCCGATCCCGCCGGCTGCTGGGACTACCTGGAGCCGCCCGTGCGGGCCGCGCTCGCGCGCCGGGTCGTCGTCCTCGGCGCCGAGTCCACCGGCACCACCACCCTGGCCCTGGCACTCGCCGACCACTACCGCCGGCGCGGCGGGACATGGGCGCGGACGCGGTACGTCGCCGAGTACGGGCGGGAGTTCAGCGAGGCCAAGCTCGCCGCCCTGCGCGAGCGGTGGCCGGACGCCCAGTGGGAGGACGTCTCCTTCACCACGGACGACTTCCCCCTCATCGCCGAGACGCAGAACGCCAGGGAGGACGCCGCCGCGCGTGCGGGGTCACCGGTCCTCGTCTGCGACACCGACTCCTTCGCGACCACCGTCTGGCACGAGCGCTACATCGGCGGACGCAATCCGCTCGTCGAGAAGACCGCCGACCGGGTCACCCACCACCTCTGGCTGCTCACCGACCACGAGGGTGTCGCGTTCGAGGACGACGGGCTGCGCGACGGCGAGGAGCTGCGGCCCTGGATGACGGACCGCTTCCGAGCCGAACTCACCCGTACCGGAAGGCCGTTCATCGAGATCACCGGGGACCGCGGCGAGCGCCTCGAAGCGGCGGTCGCCGCCGTGGACGAGCTCCTCGCCACCGGCTGGCACTTCACCGCACCCCTGCCGGAGCGGCGATGAGCACCGCGCCCGAGGGGTACGACCCCCACGCCTTCTTCCCGTTCGCCGTCACCGTCGACCTCGCCGTCTTCACGGTCCGCGAAGCACGGCTCCATGTACTGCTCGTCGAGCGCGGCGAGGCCCCCTACAAGGGGCGGTGGGCGCTGCCCGGCGGCTTCGTCCTGCCCCGGGAATCCGCCGAGGAGGCCGCCCGCCGCGAGCTCGCCGAGGAGACCGGCCTCACGAAGAGGTCCGTGTGCGCCTTCCACCTCGAACAGCTGCGCACCTACAGCGATCCGGACCGCGACCCCAGGATGCGGGTCGTCTCCGTCGCGTACGCCGCACTCGTGCCCGACCTCCCCGAACCCCGGGGCGGCGGGGACGCGGCCCACGCCCAGTGGTGGGACGCGGGAACCACCGGGCCGCTCGCCTTCGACCACGACCGCATCCTGGCCGACGCGCACGACCGGATCGGCGCCAGGCTCGAATACTCCTGCCTGGCCACCGCGTTCTGCCCCGCCGAGTTCACCCTCGGGGAGCTCCAGGGGGTCTACGAGACCGTCTGGGGCGTCGAGCTCGACCGGCCCAACTTCCGGCGCAAGGTCCTCACCACGCCCGGCTTCGTCCAGGCCGTGGACGGACCGCCGCGCCGCACCGGCGGACGGGGAAAACCGGCCGCTCTCTACCGGGCGGGTGCCGCTACCGCCCTGCACCCTCCACTGCTGCGCCCGGAAGGACGCCCTGAAGGACGGACATCATGATCCCGACACGTATTCTCACCAAGCAGGCGGCCACAGGCACACTGACCGGGCTCGCGCTCGGCGACGCCCTGGGCTTCCCCACCGAGTTCAACGACGTTCCCGCGATCCTCGCGAAGTGCGGGCCCTGGCGCGAGATGCGGCTCCCGGAGCCCGCGTTCGTCACGGACGACACCCAGATGACCCTCGCCCTGGGACGCGGCATCCGGACCGCCATGGACCAGGGGCTTCTCACCCCGGAGCGGATGGTCGGCCCGGTCCGGCAGGAGTTCGTGCGCTGGAACCGCTCACCCGACAACAACCGCGCTCCCGGCCGTACCTGCCTGGAGGCGTGTGCGTTGCTGGAGGGCGACCGGATCTGGCAGGAGGCCAGCCGGACCGGATCCAAGGGCTGCGGCGCCAACATGCGCGTCGCGCCCGTCGGCCTCGTGCCCGGCCTCAGCGACGAACAGCGTGCCGGGGCCGCCCAGCTCCAGGCCGCCCTCACCCACGGCCACCCCACCGCCCTCGCCGCCTCCGACCTGACGGCCCGCGCGGTGTACCTCCTCGCCCAGGGGGCCGAACCGCTCGGCCTGGTGGGCCAGCTGCGCTCCTACGCGTACGAGAACCGGGGCCGCTACCTGAACCGGTGGCTCGGTGACCTGTGGCGGTACACCCATGACGCCTCGCCCGAGGCGTTCATCAGCCGGGGCTGGGACGAGTGCCTGACCGCACTCGCACACGTCCAGGACGCCCTGCGCGACCCGTCGCCGGAGACCGACCCGTGCGAGCGGACCGGCGACGGCTGGATCGCCGAGGAGGCACTCGCCACCGCCCTGCACTGCTTCCTGCTCTTCCCCGAGGAACCGCTGACCGCCCTGCGCCGCGCCGCCTGCACCGGGGGCGACTCCGACTCCATCGCCTGTCTCACGGGCGCGTTCGCCGGAGCGCACCTGGGGGCGGGAGCCTGGCCCAAGGAGTGGTCGGAGCGCGTCGAGTACCGCAGCGACCTGCTGTCGCTGGCCGCGCTCTGGGACGCTTGATCCATGCGCAGCGACACGACGCTCCTGCGACAGGCCGGGCTGCCGGTCACCGACCTGACCCCGGTGCTCGGACAGGAGCCCTGCCCGCTCCTGTTCGCCACGGTCTCGGGCGCCCATCTGTACGGCTTTCCCTCGCGGGACTCGGACGTGGACCTGCGGGGGGTCCACGTCTTGCCCGCGGAGGATCTCGTAGGGCTCCGGACGCCGGAGGAGACAAGGTCACGGATGTGGGACCACGAGGGGTTCGAGATGGACCTCGTCACCCATGATCTGCGCAAGTTCGTCAGGCTCATGCTGAAACCCAACGGCTATGTGCTCGAACAGCTGCTGTCCCCGCTGGTGGTGCACACCACGGCGCTCCACGCGGAACTGGTGGAGCTGGCACCGGCGGTGGTGACCCGCAACCATGCCCACCACTACCGGGGCTTCGCCGGTACGCAGTGGCGGCTGTACGGGAGGACCGGCGAGCTGAAGCCGCTCCTCAACACGTTCCGCGCACTGCTCACCGGCATCCATCTGATGCGCACCGGCACCCTGGTGGCGCATCTGCCGACCCTGCTGGGCGAGGTGGCCGCGCCGGCCTACCTGCCCACGCTGATCGAGGCGAAGGCGGATGCCGAGCACGGGGCCGCGCACCTGGCCGACGACCCGGCCGTCGCACAGGACGTCGAGGCCCTGAGCGCGGTGCTCGACGAGGCGCAGACCGCGTCACGGCTCGCCGAGGCGCCCTCGGGCTTCGACGCCCTGCACGATCTCGTCGTCCGCGCGCGGCTGGGGGAGACCGCCCCGTCCTGACGGCCCGGCGGCCGCCCTCTCACCCGCGTTCGCGCAGATGGGAGCGGCGGCCGTCCCGGTCGAAGATGCCGAGGACCTCGGCCGGGCCGCCGACGGCGCCCAGCGCGTGCGGGAGCATCGTGGTGAACTCCGCCGCCTGCCCCTGCTCCACCCGTAGCCGCCGTTCCCCCAGCAGCAGCAAGGCCGTGCCGGACAGCACCGTGAACCACTCCCGGCCGGGGTGAGCCTTGAGCGCCGAGGGGCCTTCGGCCGGGGGACCGGTCAGCCGTATCCGGGCCACGGTGACGCCGGGCTGGCCGCGCAGCGCCCACTGGGTCAGACCTCGCGCCAGATCGAGGGTGGGGTTCGTGACCACGTCGTCGGCGTCCGTCTCGACGAGCTGGTCGAGCGAGGTGCCCAGCGCCCGGGCGATCACGGTGAGCTGGTCGAGCGCGATCCTCCGGTGACCGGTCTCGATCCGGCTGAGCGTGGAAGCGCTGAGGTGGCAGCGGGCGGCGAGGTCGTCGAGCGACCAGCTGTGCGCGGCACGCAGGGCCCGGATCCGTTTGCGTACGAGGCCGTCCAGACCACTTCCTTCTTGCGTCATAGGCAAGAGAGTATGCGCTGTGCGCAAACCTTCGTAGGCTCGGTCGCATGACATCCTCCGCTTCCCACACGCACCACCACGGCCCCGGCCACCACCACGAGCACGGCCATGGCCAGGTGGACACCGGCCAGGACGAGGCTCTCGCCGTCGTGCTCGAGCTCGACGCCGAGATCTTCGCCCCGTACCTCACCTCGGTGACCCGCCGGGTCGTCGAGCTCACCGGGGACGGCGTCACCCATGTCGTCGACCTGGGGTCGGGCACCGGAACCGGCACGTTCGCCCTGCTGGAACGCTTCCCCCACGCCCGTGTGACCGCCGTCGACAGCTCACCCGCCATGCTCGCCCGGCTGGTCGAGGCGGCCCGGGCGAAGGGCTTGGGGGACCGGGTGCGCACCCTGGAGACGGACGCGGGTGCCGGGCTCGCCGGCATCACGGACGCCGACCTCGTCTGGGCCTCGGCCTCCCTCCACCACGTGGACGACCCGGCGGCCGCCCTCGACGGGGTCCGAGCCGCGCTGCGCCCCGGCGGACTGGTGGCCGTCGCCGAGCTGGACGGGATGCCGCGTTTCCTTCCGGACGACGCCGTGGCCGGCCGCCCCGGCCTGGAAGCGCGGTGCCGCGAGGCGCTGGACGGCCTCCACGCCGAGCAGATGCCGCACCTGGGCGCCGACTGGGGAGCCATGCTGGCCGAGGCCGGCCTCCTCGTCGAGGACGAGCGCACGGAGCGGCTGGAGCTGCGCGACCCGCTGCCCGCCGGCGTCGGCCGGTACGCCCACGTCGTGCTCGACCGCATCCGTGGCGCCCTCGACGGCCGGGCCGACCCCGCGGACCTCGCCGCGCTCGGCACCCTGGTCGGCGGAGGCCCGGCGGACGTGCGCCACCGGGACGACCTCGTCGTCCGCTCGACACGCCGGCTCTGGGTCGCCCGCCGCCCGTCGGACACCGTCTGAGGGCTAGCCCTCAGCCGACGCCCGCCGGGCCCGGACCATGAAGGCCTCCACGCGTGCCCGGTCGGGCTCCGGCGGCAGCGGGGAGCGGGCGGCCGCCTCGTCGTTCTCCTCGGCCAGGCGCGTCATGCGGCGCTCCACCTCGGCCCACGGGACCTCGCCCCGCTTCACCGCCAGCAGATCCTCGCGCGCGTCCCCGACCTCGATCCGCAGCTGGCCCGTCCGCAGCAGATCCCGGCAGGAGGCCAGCAGCCGCAGCAGATGCATGGCGTGCTTCCAGCGCGGAGCGCCGTGCGCACGGACATCGGCCTCCAGCTTCCGCCGCTGGCCCAGCGCGTAGCGTACGAACGTTCCGTGGGCCTGCCGGGACAGGAAGGCCCCGCGCAGGCCGAGGAGTTCGCGGCCCGTGGCGTCCACCCGCTCCACGAGCGGGGAGTGCAGGCACTCCAGCACATTGGGGTTCGCCCGCAGCGCCAGTTCGCAGAAGCGCTCCAGCTCCCAGGAGAACTGCTCATCGGCCGGGCCCTCGACGTGGCTGGGGGGCTTCGTGAAGCCCCAGAACAGCGGGGTGGGGGCGAGAAAGACCCCGCGCCGGTCCGTGTCGCTGCCGTCGGTGGCCAGCCCGAACGCGCGGGAGCCCATCACACAGGAGTAGACGGTGTGCTCCCGGACGAGCCGCGCGCCGTCGGCGGGATCGAACGCCGCGTCAGGCGACGTTCCTGCGGGAGTACTGACGGGGTGCACCGTGACTTCTCCATGGGGACGGGCCCTTGCCGCCGCGACGGAGGAGGGTCGCGACGACCTGGCGGCATGACGGCCGATCCTACGTCCGGCGTCGGCGTGGGACGCGGCGGCCGACGGGGCACCCGGTGCGCTCAGGCCGCCTCCGCGCCCTCTCCGGGCCCGGCGCACGCCTCGGCCAGTACGGCTGCGATGTCCGGGACCAGCCCGGCGACGGGATCGTGGGTGAGCTCCGTCATCCGGAGCCGCCCGCCGACGGTCACGACGCCGAGCACGTGCTCCACGGACAGCTGGGTGATCTGCGCCGGGCCCCACAGGGCGGTGAGTGTGCCCGCCCCCTTCCGCCGTGGTTCCGCCACACCGAGGTTGGTGATCTGGATGTCGGCCGCGGTGGCGGCCGCCATCATCGCTTCGGCCTCCTCCCCGCTCGTCGGGGCGTGCTCCGCGAGCGCCGCACCGGCTGCCTTGAGGACATGCGGAGCGCGCTGTCGCGTGAGCGACCCGCCGGTGCCACGGGCGAGCTTCCAGAAGTCGTCGGCCTCGTGCGCCTCACTCGCGGTCCGTGCCCCGACGAAGCGGTTCACCACCTCGTCGGGCAGGCCGCCGGCCCGGCGCAGGTCCACCGGGGTCAGCACCCGTACGAACTTCCGTCCACGCCGGTGGAACACCACCGCGGCGGCGGCACAGAGCGCACCGTGCACCGATGTGCTCTCCAGCCGGCAGCGGCGGACGAGCCGGGCGGTCAGCTCCTGGTCCAGCGCCAGAGCCTGCAGATGCGGCACGCGCCCGGAGAACGGCGCGAGTTCGCCGGGGGTGCTCATGCGCGGATCGGCCGCGGGCGGGGCGGCGGCCGCCGGGTCCGGCGCCGTGGCGACGCGGGCGAGGAGGTCCTCCTGCGCCTCCGGGACGCCGCCGGGCACCTGCTCCTCGCCGTCCAGGGCCGCCACCAGGTCCAGCAGCGCACGCAGCCCGCCCACCCCGTCGGCGATCTGGTGGGCGAAGGTGAGCAGGATGTCGCACCGCGGGCCCCGCGGCAGCAGGACGGCGCGCGCGAGGGGGGCCGGTGCCGGAGGGACCGGCCGGGTCTGCTCGGCGGCCACGGCGGCTTGCCAGGGCGTGCCCTCGGCGAGCGTCGTCACCGGGATCGCGGCGTCGGTCTCCCGGTACGCAGCCTCGGGTGCGGTGCGGTCCACCGTCACCGCGAGCAGCGGGTGCCGGCGGCGCAGCTTGCCCAGTGCCGCAGCCAGCTCGGCCGCCTGTACGGGCCGGTCGATCTCGGCGACCAGGGAGAACTGGATGGGATTCCGGCGCATGTAGAAGTCGATGGTCCGCTCGAACGCGCCCAGCGGTCGAACGACTGCTCCTCGGCTCGTCGTCACCACGTCCTGCCTTCTTTCCGGTGGCGGTCAGGCGTGCGAGGTCAGGCGTGCTTGGCGGGCAGCAGCCCGATGGCCCGCAGCCGCTTGTTCGAACGCCGGGCGGCCCAGGCGACGACCAGGAGGGCCAGGGCGAGCAGGGGGAAGCCCATGGCGATCTTGGCGAATCCCAGCGAACTGACCTGGTCGGTCTCGTAGAAGTACCGCTGGACGACGAACCGGGCACCGAAGACGGCGGCCAGCACCAGGGTGGCCACGTCGTAGTAGAGCCGCGAGCGCTTGTCCGCGCGCCAGACCGTGCCCTTGCCGGTCGCCGCGTTCCAGATCACGCCGGCCAGCGGCCACCGCACCAGGACGGAGGCGAGGAAGAGGACGGCGCCTGCCAGGCTCGCCCAGATGCCGATGAGGAAGTAGTCCTTGGCGGAGCCGGTGAACCAGACGATGCCGGCGGCGATCGCGACGCCGAACACGCCGCCGATCGCCGGCTGCACCGACTCCTTGCGCACCAGCCGCACCACCCCGATGGCCACCGCGACGGCGAACGCGGCGACGATCGACGCCGTGAGCCCGCGGAAGTTGTGGGCGATGACGAACGCCAGCACGGGCAGCGTCGAGTAGACGATTCCCTTGGTGCCTCCCGCCTGGTCGAGGACCGAAGGCTGCTGTCGGGGGGCCGCTTGCTCCGCCTGCGTGTCGGACTCTGTCTCCAGGAAGCTCTTGGTCTTCATGGTGGTCAGTTCTCCCGATTCCGTCTGGGGGCGAGATGCGATGTCAAGGTGTCACTAAATGACATCGTGACATCAAGTGACGCTCTTGGCTACCCGTCCCACCCTCGTGTGGCGTGAGTCACATGGCGGCCCTCGTTCGGTCTCCTGCCCCCGGGCCGGACGCTCGAACGCCGCCGCGCCCCCTACGCGAGCCGGATGCTGTCGCCCTCGACGGTGATCCGCTCGGCGGGCAGCGGGCGCGTCGCCGGGCCCTTGCGCCCGACCGGGTGCCCCGGGAGCGCCGCGCACCCCTCCGCGTCTCACGGACAGAGCACCGTGACCGGCGGCGCCGCCGCACCTCTAGGCTGAAAGGGCACGCAGCACGAGGCGACGAGGGGTACGACGTGGCGGTACGAGCAGTCCGTGGAGCCGTCCAGCTGGACCGGGACGAAGCAGGTCACATGGACGAGCGGGTGAGTGAGCTCCTCACCGCGGTCCTGGAACGCAATCAGCTCGTCGCCGACGACCTGATCAGCGTCTGGTTCACCGCCACCCCTGATCTGCACAGCGATTTCCCGGCCGCCGCGGCCCGAGGCCTCGGCATCGTCGACGTCCCGCTGATCTGCGCCCAGGAGCTCGACATCACCGGGGCCATGCCCCGCGTGGTGCGCATCATGGCCCATGTGGAGACGTATCTCTCCAAGTCCGAGATCAGCCACGTCTACCTCGGCGCCACCGGCGCCCTCCGCAAGGACATCGCCCAGTGAGAACCGCCCTCGTCATCGGAACCGGACTGGTCGGCACCTCCGCCGCCCTCGCCCTCGCGGGGCGCGGCGTCCCGGTGCACCTCGTCGACCGCGACCCGTCCTCGGCCCGGACCGCCGCCGCGCTCGGCGCCGGCACGGACGAGGCACCCGAGGGCCCCGTGGACCTGGCGATCATCGCCGTGCCGCCCGCCCACACCGCGTCCGTGCTGGCCACAGCCATGCGGGACGGGATCGCGCGCGCCTACCTCGACGTCGCCAGCGTCAAGGGCGGCCCGCGCCGTGAGCTGGAGGCGCTCGGCGTCGACCTCACGCCGTACATCGGCACGCACCCCATGGCCGGCAAGGAGCGCTCCGGGCCTCTCGCGGCGACCGCCGACCTCTTCGAGGGACGCCCCTGGGTCCTCACACCGACCCGGGAGACGGACACCGAGGTCCTCAACCTCGCCCTGGAACTGGTCGCGCTCTGCCGCGCCGTCCCCGTCGTCATGGACGCCGACGCCCACGACCGCGCCGTCGCCCTGGTCTCCCACACCCCGCAGCTGATCTCGTCGATGGTCGCCGCCCGCCTGGAGGAGGCCGACGAGACCGCCGTACGCCTGTGCGGTCAGGGGATCAGGGACGTCACCCGCATCGCGGCCTCCGACCCCCGGATGTGGGTGGAGATCCTCTCCGCCAACCCCGGCCCGGTCGCGGACGTGCTGGCGGGCGTCGCCACCGACCTGGACGAGACGGTACGGGCGCTGCGCGGCCTGCAGTCCGCCGACGAGGACAAGCGCCGCACCGGCACCGAAGGCATCGAGGACGTCCTGCGGCGCGGCAACGCGGGCCGGGTCAGGGTCCCCGGCAAGCACGGGGCGGCCCCGGCCTCGTACGAGATCGTCGCCGTGCTCATCAGCGACCGGCCGGGCGAGCTGGCATCGATCTTCGCCGACGCGGGGCGGGCCGGCGTCAACATCGAGGACGTACGCATCGAGCACGCCACCGGCCAGCAGGCCGGACTGGTCCAGCTGATGGTCGAGCCGAGCGCCGCACCCGCGCTGAGCGCGGCCCTCAGCGAACGGGGCTGGTCGATCCGCCCGTAAGGGCCCTCCGTCACGGAAGGCCCGGCGGGTCCGGCGGCGGGCCCCGGAGACAGGGGTGCAAAGGCGCTTCGCGCACTCGGTAACCTTGTGGGGAGGGCGCCCCGGTCTGCCCTGCCCCGCTCCGCCCGTCCCCGTGTACCAGGAAGGTGTCCACCACCGTGGAAACCGTAAGCGCCGCCGCCCGGACCGCCCCGGCTGCAGTGATCGTCGCCATCGACGGCCCCTCCGGCACCGGCAAGTCGAGCACCTCCAAGGCCGTCGCCGCCCAGCTCGGCCTGAGCTACCTGGACACCGGCGCCCAGTACCGGGCGATCACGTGGTGGATGCTGAACAACGGCATCGACGTGCAGAACCCGGCCGAGATCGCCACGGCCGCCGCCAAGCCGGTCATCGTCTCCGGCACGGACCCGTCCGCCCCGACGATCACCGTCGACGGCGAGGACGCCTCGGGCCCCATCCGCACCCAGGAGGTCACCTCCAAGGTCAGCGCGGTCAGCGCCGTGCCCGAGGTACGCGCCCTGATCACCGAGCTGCAGCGCTCGATCGCCAAGGAGGCCGAGCGCGGCATCGTCGTCGAGGGCCGTGACATCGGCACCACGGTGCTGCCCGACGCCGACATCAAGATCTTCCTGACCGCCTCCCCGGAGGCGCGCGCCGCCCGCCGCAGCGGTGAGGTCAAGGGCTCCGACCTGGCCGCCACCCGGGAGGCGCTGATCAAGCGGGACGCCGCCGACTCCGGCCGCAAGACCTCGCCGCTGGCCAAGGCCGGTGACGCCGTCGAGGTGGACACCACCGACCTGACTCTCGGACAGGTCATCGAGTGCGTCGTCACCCTCGTCGGGGAGAAGCAGGCCGCGAAGTGACCGAAGCCACCGCCGCCCCGACGCTGCGCGGAGCGGCCGTCGGGCGCGGGATCGGCATCGGGCTCATGTACGGGCTGTTCAGGCCCCGTGTGCTCGGAGCATGGCGCGTCCCCACCACGGGACCCGTCATACTCGCGGTGAACCACGCGCACAATCTCGACGGACCGATGCTGATGGGCACCGCGCCCCGGCCCGTCCACTTCCTGATCAAGAAGGAGGCGTTCGTCGGCCCCCTCGACCCGTTCCTCCGCGGAATCGGGCAGCTGAAGGTGGACCGTACGACCGTCGACCGCAACGCCATCACGCAGGCACTCGGCGTGCTGGACGACGGCGGGGTCCTCGGGATCTTTCCCGAGGGCACCAGGGGCGAGGGCGACTTCGCCTCCCTGCGTGCGGGGCTCGCGTACTTCGCGGTGCGCGGCGGGGCGCCGATCGTGCCCGTCGCGGTCCTGGGAAGCACGGAGCGTCGCGGACGGTTGATATCAGTGCTGCCTCCGCTGCGCAGCAGGGTCGACGTCGTCTTCGGCGACGCCTTCCAGGCCGGTGACGGCAGCGGCCGGCGTACGAGGAAGGCGCTGGACGAGGCGACTCTCCGGATCCAGGGAGAGCTGACCGCGCACCTGGAGAACGCCAGGCGCCTCACCGGGCGCTCGGTCAAGACTTGAGTAGTGGGCCGCGCGATCGCGGCCCATCGATGATGATGCAAAGAGGAACGGACTTCATGAACGACCAGATTCACTCCGACGGCTCGGACCACGAGCACGGAGCACTTGGCGATGCCGAGTACGCGGAGTTCATGGAGCTCGCCGCGCAGGAGGGGTTCGACCCCGAGGAGGTCGAGGGCGCGATCGGTGCGGCCGGTCACGGACCGCTTCCCGTGCTCGCCGTCGTCGGCCGCCCGAATGTCGGCAAGTCGACCCTGGTGAACCGGATCATCGGCCGCCGTGAGGCCGTCGTCCAGGACAAGCCCGGCGTCACCCGTGACCGCGTCAGCTACGAGGCCGAGTGGGCCGGGCGCCGCTTCAAGGTCGTCGACACCGGTGGCTGGGAGCAGGACGTGCTGGGCCTCGACGCCTCCGTCGCCGCCCAGGCCGAGTACGCGATCTCGACGGCCGACGCGGTCGTCTTCGTCGTCGACGCCACGGTCGGCGCGACCGACACCGACGAGGCCGTCGTCAGGCTGCTGCGCAAGGCCAAGAAGCCCGTCGTCCTCTGCGCCAACAAGGTCGACGGACAGAGCGGCGAGGCCGACGCCACGGCACTCTGGTCGCTCGGTCTCGGTGAGCCGCACCCGGTCTCCTCGCTGCACGGCCGCGGCACCGGAGACATGCTGGACGCCGTCCTGGAGGCGCTGCCCGAGGCCCCGGCCCAGACCTTCGGCACCGCGCTCGGCGGCCCCCGCCGCATCGCGCTCATCGGCCGCCCGAACGTCGGCAAGTCGTCCCTGCTGAACAAGGTCGCCAACGAGGACCGTGTCGTCGTCAACGAGCTGGCCGGCACCACCCGCGACCCGGTCGACGAGCTGATCGAGCTCGGCGGCATCACCTGGAAGTTCATCGACACGGCCGGCATCCGCCGCAAGGTCCACCTCCAGGAGGGCGCGGACTACTACGCCTCGCTGCGCACCGCGGCCGCCGTGGAGAAGGCCGAGGTCGCGGTCATCCTGATCGACTCGAGCGAGTCCATCAGCGTCCAGGACCAGCGGATCGTCACCATGGCCGTGGAAGCGGGCCGTGCGATCGTGATCGCCTTCAACAAGTGGGACACCCTCGACGAGGAGCGCCGCTACTACCTGGAGCGTGAGATCGACACGGAGCTCGCGCAGGTCGCCTGGGCCCCGCGCGTCAACGTCTCGGCCGTCACCGGCCGGCACATGGAGAAGCTGGTCCCGGCGATCGAGACCGCGATCGAGGGCTGGGAGACCCGTATCCCCACCGGCAGGCTCAACGCCTTCCTCGGTGAGATCGTCGCCTCGCACCCGCACCCCGTGCGCGGTGGCAAGCAGCCCCGCATCCTCTTCGGTACCCAGGCGGGCACCAAGCCGCCGCGGTTCGTCCTCTTCTCGTCCGGCTTCCTGGAGCACGGCTACCGCCGCTTCGTCGAGCGACGCCTGCGCGAGGAGTTCGGCTTCGAGGGCACGCCGATCCACATCTCGGTGCGGGTGCGCGAGAAGCGCGGCCGCAAGAAGTGAGCTGCTGAGGGATCACGGCGAAGCCCCCTGGGCCCCGCATGGGGCCCAGGGGGCTTCGCCGTGTCCCTCAGGCGTCCGTCGACCCGGGCGGCAGCGCCGCGGGCCGGGCACGCCCGGCATGCCGTCCGACCCGCTGCCAGGAACCGGGGTTGCCGCCGCCCGCACTGTGGCTGCCCTGCGCGTTCGCCGCCGTACGGCCGCTCAGCGGTGCTCGGCTGCCGAACGTCCCGATGCCGAACGTTCTGAAGCCGAGATTCTCCTCACCGGTGCGGTCCCCGGGAAGCGCCCGGAACGATCGCCTGTACTCGGAGTACAGAGCGTCGTAGATCGGGGTGGGGGACTTACCGCCCGAGGGGTCCTGCGACGGGCGCATGGCCGGAATCGGGGTCTGCTGCTGGCGAGGAGGGTCGTATGAGTGCACGTAGGTGCCAACGACCTCACCGCCCGTCGGATGCGGGCCTGACGGAGAAAACGCTGTTCGGCGGGCAGGGGAGGGCAGCAGGGACACGGTCAGGTCCCGGCGAGCGGCATCGTCGCGGCGACCAGGAGGCCGTTGACCGCGGCCTTGTCCAGCGCGTCACGGAGCAGGTCCTCGCGCGGCTGCTGGCCGATGGAACCGGCCGGAGCGGCGAACACCAGGACGCTCTGCGCCTTGTTGGCGGCCGTCCGCCAGCCCTCGGTGACCTGGAGCGGCTGGTGCGCCTGCCACCAGGCGACCGGGCTGCCGCCGCCGGCGCCGGGCTGCAGCACCGCGTGCAGCTGACCCATGGCGAGGAGGACGGACCAGCCGGCGAGAACACCGGGCAGGCGGTTGAGGTGGGGCGTGGGCTGGAAGCCCTGCTCCAGCAGGAGCTGGAGGAACTGGTCGCCGCCGCTGCCGTCCGTGCCGGGCCGGGCGATCGGCCCGGTCGGCTCGACGACCAGGGCCGGGCGGAGGTCGTCCTCGATCAGGACGAGACCGCTGGTGATGCCGAGGACGGCCTGTTCGGGCATGAGGCCCTCCGGATTCTGTGGCTCACTGCCGGTGATGGACCGCACGGCGCCCTGGAGCTGGTCCTCCGCGACCTGGACGACCTGCGAGGGGATGCAGGTCGCGTGGGCGAAGGCGAGCACGGCGGTCTCGTCGCCCACGAACAGCACCGTGCTGGTGCGCTCCTGGTCGGAGTCGCCGGGGGTGCGGCATGAAGTGCAGTCGTAACTGCCTGGGGCACTGTCGCCGACGAGCAGCCGGTCGGCTTCGGCATCGCCGATCTCGGCGCGTACGTCCTCGCTGACGTCGAGCATGCGCGGCACGGGTGGCTCCTCGAACTCGGTGCGTGAGCCGGGCGGTTCCCGGCTCATGGAAGACAACGGAAGACCCGGGGCCGGGGTCACGCGCGAATCGGGAGATTAAGAGACCGGTCAAGCGCCGGAGCCGGCAGGCCGATGAACCGGAAGATCGCGCGGACGAAACGGAGCCCGACCTTCCGTGCGAAGGCCCCTGATGCACGGGCCTTCGTTCGAAACGTCACGGCTCTGTGCGACTCCTGTGCGAATGCTGTGGCGTGACCTGACGCCACGTAGGGTCCGTTGCAGACCAGTCGAACAGGGGAAACGACTACGTAATGCACATTTCATTTCTGCTCCACAACGCGTACGGCATCGGGGGAACGATCCGTACCACCTTCACGCTCGCCGGGACCCTGGCGGAACAGCACGACGTCGAGATCGTCTCCGTCTTCCGGCACCGCGACGACCCGAAGCTCGGCGCACCCGAGGGTGTGCGGATGAGCCACCTCGTCGATCTGCGCACGTCGAGCCCGGGGTACGACGGAGAGGCCGAGGAGCACGCCAGGCCCGCGTCGGTCTTCCCGCGCGGCGACACCAGGCACCGGCAGTACAGCAGACTCACCGACCGCCGCATCGCGGCTCATCTGGGAGCCCTGGAGGCCGATGTCGTCGTCGGCACGCGCCCCGGCCTCAACGTCCACATCAGCCGGCAGGCTCGGCGCGGCCCGGTGCGGGTAGGTCAGGAGCACCTCACGCTCGAGAGCCACGGCTACCGCCTCCGCCGGGAGATAAGCCACCGGTACCAGCAGCTCGACGCGGTCACCACCGTCACCGAGGCCGACGCCCGGGACTACCGCACCGGTCTGCGGCTGCCCGGCGTGCGGATCGAGGCCATCCCGAACAGCGTGCCCGAGCCCGCCGGACCGCCCGCGGACTGCGACGCCAAGTCGATCGTGGCGGCGGGCCGGCTGCACCGGGTCAAGCGCTACGACGTACTGATCCGGGCCTTCGCCGAGATCGCGGCGGTGCGCCCGGAGTGGCGGCTGCGGATCTACGGTGCCGGGGACGCGTCGGGCAACGAGCAGAAGCCCCTGCGCGGGCTCGTCGACGAGCTCGGGCTCCGGGAGCGGGTCTTCCTCATGGGTTCGGCCGACCCGATGGAGGAGGAGTGGCCCAAGAGCTCCATCGCCGCCGTCACCTCCGAGCGGGAGTCGTTCGGCATGACCATCGTGGAGGCGATGCGGTGCGGGGTGCCCGTCGTGGCGACGGACTGCCCCCACGGGCCGGCCGAGATCATCGACGACGGCACGGACGGGCGGCTCGTTCCGCCGGGGGACACCCACGCGTTCGCCAAGGCCCTGCTCGGGCTGATCGACGACGACGCCCTGCGGCACCGCATGGGCCGGGCCGCACGGGCCTCCGCCGCGCGGTTCGATCCGGCACCGATCGCGGAGCGGCACGAGAGGCTCTTCGCCGAGCTGGCCGCGCAGGGCGGCGGGACGCGGTCCCAGGGCGTCCTGCGCGGTGCGTACCACCGGTCCAAGGGCGGCGTGCTGGACGGGGCGTACGCGCTGCGTTACAAGGCCGCGGGGGTGATCCGCAGGGGAGCGTGAGCCGGGGCACCCGGGAGGCCGGGCCGGGGTAGGTAAGGAATGTATAAGGGGGAGTGAATTCGAGGTGGCGTGCCCGTATATTCTTCTTTCCGGGGTCTCCGAAAAGAGGATCACGCGCGGTATCCTCTCCCCTTCAATTCCCGCCCGGCGGCTCTCGCTGGTGCATTTACCGGATGCCCCGTAATTCGGCCCGGGTGGAGCCCGGCTGCCGTTCGGGTGAAGTCGTCCCGGGTAAACGCGCGTGGGGATCCTGTGACACAAGCGTGACCGCCGAGGTACACGGAGATGCATCGGGACCCGTGACCGCCACCGCTTCCGTGACGGCGCGGGGCGGCCTACGGTGAGGGGTATGGCATCTGTACCGACCCCTCCCGCCCAGCCGGACGACACCCCCGAGACGTACGTCGGCCTCGACGCGGAGGCCGCCGAACGGCAGGCCAGAGCGCGTGGCTGGAGCACGGTCCGGGCTCTCGCGCCGGGCACCGTCATCACCATGGAGTTCCGCGGCGGACGCATCAACTTCGAGGTGGACGCCTCGACCGTGACCCGCTGCTGGGTCGGCTGAACCCGGCCCGACGAGCGAAGGCCCCGACCGGAGTCGGGGCCTTCGTCGTGTGTGACCTGCGGTGACGCGGAGGTCCCCGCAGGTCAGAGAGCAGAGTGGTCAGGGAGCGACCGGCCCACCGGCCACCGGGCGGGACGGGCCCGCGCTGCTTCTCGCCGAGCGGTCCGCGTGAGGCGGACGGCGCGAGCCGGCCGTGGTCGGCGGCGTCCGTTCCGGACGCGAGGGGTGTGCCGGATACGCCCGGGCCCTGGCGGCGGCCCCCGGGTGACCCGCGCCCGCGGTTCCCGGTGCCCCGGACGCCGCAGCCCTGCTCGCGGCCCCCTGGGCCCCCTCGGCGGCCGCCCCGCCGCCCAGCGCCTGCGGCAGCAGAACGGGCTCCGGCGCCACGGGAGACGGCGGCACGGGCTTCCGGAGGCGCCTGCGGCGGTTCCGCCACTGCTCGCGCACCGAGAGGATCAGGACCTCGGTACGCGTGATCAGTGGCTCGAACCACGGCAGGGCGAGCAGGATCAGCAGACCGGCGGCCCAGCCCAGCAGGACGTCGCTGAGCCAGTGGGTGCCGATGTAGACCGTGGTGAGCCCCACGCCCAGCGAGACGAAGGCCGACACGGCCGAGAGGTAGCGCCTGGCCCGCGGCGTGGTGGCCAGGTAGGCGAGGATTCCCCAGGTCACGACGGCGTTGGCGGTGTGGCCCGAAGGAAATATATCGCCGCCGGCGAAGAGCTCCGCTGAGCCGATCTGGGTGGCGTAGTGCGGGCCGAGCCGCCCCAGGCCGAGCTTGACCGCGCCCACCGACAGGTTGAGCAGCAGCAGGGACGCACCCAGCGTGAGCAGCGGGCGCAGCGTGTGCTGGCGCCAGGAGCGCCAGCCGAGCCAGGCGGCGACCATCACGGCCGTGGGGCCACGCTGGCCGAGCACGACGTAGTAGTCGAGGAAGGCGTGGAGCTCCGGCCACTGCTGGTAGGGCCGGAACAGCATGACCTTCCAGTCGAGGGCCACCAGCCAGGACGAGACCAGCACGGCAACGACGATGGCGAGATAGAACGCCAAAGTCCCGCCGAAGAGAGCGATGCGGTGACGGCTCATCCGCGGGGTCTCTATCTTCGGCGGTTCCGGCTCCCGGTCCAGACGGGCAAAGATGTCGGTACGCACACAATGGACGTTACAGCGAGTGAGTGTGTGATCCGGCCGATCCCGCGTCTTTGTGATGACGATGTGATGTGGACTTTGTCTCAGACAGGTATCTATTCCCGGTGCGCCGGGGAATGGGTTTCGGCCCGCCGCCTTTTAGTCCCACGCGCTATTCGTAGAAATGTTTGGGTGTCGATGGAATGGCGCAGCGTGACCGTGCCGGGGAGTCGCGGTGCCATTCGACGGGCCCGTCGGCAGGCGCGCCGACGCGCCGCCGGGGGGCCCGGTGCGGTGGGCCGGGCGTCCCCTCGGCGCGGGAGGCGGAGTGGCGTACGCCACACCCGGTGGCCGGCGAACGTATGAGCTGCACCACGCGTGACCACCTGGAACTCGCGTACGCTGACGGCTCACTCGCCCGTCGATGCCGGGCCCGGGGGACGCCGTGAGCCGGCCCCAGCAGGTCTGCCGAGCGCGAGGGACTCATTGTGGGAGGTACGTACATGACTGGGACGTCCACGGCCGTGAGCAGGCTGCGCGCAGCAGCCGACGGTGCCAACCGCTGGGTGGTCCTGGTCGTCCTCTGTCTCAGTCTCCTGCTCGTCGCGCTCGACGCGACCGTGCTGCACGTCGCCGTCCCCGCCGTCACCGAGGACCTGCGGCCCAGCGCCGTCGGCCTGCTGTGGATCGTGGACGCCTACCCGCTGGTCTGCGCCTCGCTGCTGATCCTCTTCGGCACGCTCGGCGACCGGATCGGCAGACGGCGTGTCCTTCTCTTCGGTTACGCGCTCTTCGGGGTCGCCTCCGCGCTCGCCGCGACGGCCGGCTCGCCCGGTGTGCTGATCGCCGCGCGCGCCCTGCTCGGCGTGGGTGGCGCGATGATCATGCCGGCCACGCTCTCGATACTCCGCCAGGTCTTTCCCGACCGCCGCGAGCGGGCCCTGGCCATCGGCGTGTGGACCGCGGTCGCCGCCGTCGGGGCCGCCACCGGACCGGTCATCGGCGGCTTCCTGGTCGAGCACTACTGGTGGGGCTCCGTCTTCCTGATCAACATCCCGCTCATGATGGTGATCCTCCCGGTCGGCCGCTGGCTGCTGCCCGAGTCCCGCGGTGTGGACGACGGCCCGTGGGACGTGCTCGGCGCGCTGATGGCGGCGGCCGGGGTGCTCGGAGTGGTCCTCGGGATCAAGCGGATCGGCGGTGGCGAAGGCGTGCTGGACCCCGCCACCCTGGTCCCGCTGTTCGCCGGAGCCGCTCTGGTCGTCCTCTTCGTACGCAGGCAGAAGCGGCGTACGCACCCGTTGATCGACATCGCGATGTTCTCCCGGCCCGCCTTCACGACCGCCGTCGGCTGCATCGTGCTCGCCATGCTGGCCCTGGTCGGCCTGGAGCTGATCGCGGTCCAGTACCTCCAGCTGGTGCTGGACCTGAGTCCGCTGCAGACCGGTCTGCGGCTGCTGCCGCTGACCTTCGCCGCGATGGCGGCCGGTGCCACGGGTTCGTACACCCTGAGCCGCGTCGGTCCTCGCCGGATGGTCGGCTGGGGCTTCGTGCTCACGGCGGCCTCGGTGCTCCTGCTGACCCTGATGGGACAGCACGACCGGCCCGTGCTGCTGACCGCCGGCTTCGTGCTGCTGGGCTTCGGGCTGCAGTCCACGCTGTTCGGGGCGTACGAGTCGATGCTGAGCGAGGTTCCGGCCGAGCGGGCGGGCGGCGCGGCCGCGATCGGCGAGACCTCCTACCAGCTGGGTGCGGGCATGGGCATCGCGCTGCTCGGCAGCGTCATGAACGCGGCCTACGCGCCCGGGCTCTCCCGGCTCCACGAGGAGGGTGTGCCGGCCGCCGCGGGATCGGCGGCCTCGCACTCGCTGGGTGAGGCCTACCAGGTGGCCGGCCGGCTGGGCGGCCCCATGGGTGACCTGCTGCGGAACACCGCCCGGCACGCTTTCGTCGACGGCCTCCACATCACCCTGCTGGTCAGCGCGGGCCTTCTGCTGCTCGGTGCGCTGGCGGCGCTGCGTCTCCCGCGTGTCATGGACTGTCCGCCCGTGAAGGGCGCCTGCCGGGAACGGGAGGCCGCCCTTCCGGAGCAGGCCGTGGGGCCCGGTACGGCCGGGTCCGCACCGCGTGGCGAGCACCGTCCGCTCGCGGCGTCCGACGCCCCGGCACGCCGGGTCCCGCTTCCCTCCCGGCGTGAACCCGCCGAGGCGACGGGCTCTGGACGATCAGCACGCTGAGCCGTAACGTCGGCACGGCGCCGTAACTACCACTGCTAGTTTTAGTACCGTGGCGCGTTTCTGTACCGTGCGAGCCGCCGGAGGCACTATGTCCACCACCGAGTCCGCGAAGCCGTCTGCGCCGTCCGCGCCGTCGAAGGGCAGGCCGTTCGATCCGGGTGACCCGCTCGGCATCGACGACCTCCTCGACCCCGAGGACCTCGCGATCCGCGACACCGTGCGCACCTGGGCCGCCGACCGGGTCCTCCCGCACATCGCCGAGTGGTACGAGAACGGCGAGCTCCCCGGTATCCGCGAGCTGGCCCGCGAGCTGGGCTCGCTCGGCGCGCTGGGCATGTCGCTGCAGGGATACGGCTGCGCCGGGGCGAGCGCGGTCCAGTACGGCCTGGCCTGTCTGGAGCTGGAGGCCGCCGACTCCGGCATCCGCTCCCTGGTCTCCGTCCAGGGCTCACTCGCCATGTACGCGATCCACCGCTTCGGCTCCGAGGAGCAGAAGCAGCGGTGGCTGCCCGGCATGGCGGCCGGCGAGACGATCGGGTGCTTCGGCCTCACCGAACCGGACCACGGCTCCGACCCCGCGGGGATGCGGACGTACGCCGAGCGGGACGGCGAGGACTGGATCCTCACCGGCCGCAAGATGTGGATCACCAACGGATCGGTCGCCGGGGTCGCCGTCGTATGGGCGCAGACCGACCAGGCGGGTGGCGGCTCAGGGATCCGCGGCTTCGTCGTGCCCACGGACAGCCCCGGATTCTCCGCGCCCGAGATCAGGCACAAGTGGTCGCTGCGCGCCTCGGTCACCAGCGAGCTGGTGCTGGACGGCGTGCGGCTGCCCGCCGACGCGGTCCTGCCCGGAGCCACCGGGCTGCGCGGCCCGCTCAGCTGCCTCAGCCACGCCCGCTACGGAATCGTCTGGGGAGCCATGGGCGCCGCGCGCGCCAGTTTCGAGGCGGCGCTCGACTACGCGAAGTCCCGTGAGCAGTTCGGCAGGCCCATCGGCGGCTTCCAGCTCACCCAGGCCAAGCTCGCGGACATGGCCCTGGAGCTCCACAAGGGCATCCTGCTCGCCCACCACCTGGGCCGCCGGATGGACGCCGGCCGGATCCGCCCCGAGCAGGTCAGCTTCGGGAAGCTCAACAACGTGCGGGAGGCGATCGAGATCTGCCGTACCGCGCGCACGATTCTCGGCGCCAACGGGATCTCGCTCGAATACCCCGTGATGCGGCACGCGACGAACCTGGAGTCGGTGCTCACCTACGAGGGCACCGTGGAGATGCACCAGCTGGTGCTGGGCAAGGCGCTCACCGGCCTGGACGCTTTCCGGTAGGGCTCTCCGGCGAGCGCCCTGCTCAGCTCTGGTTGAAGAAGCCGTCGGCGGGCCGGCCGGCGGCTTCGCCGTTGACCACCTGGGTGTGGGCGGGGGACAGCAGGAAGACCCGGGTCGCCACGCGCTCGATCGAACCGTGCAGGCCGAAGATCAGTCCCGCGGCGAAGTCCACGACGCGCTTGGCGTCGCCGGGGTCCATGGCTGTGAGGTTGACGATCACCGGCACACCGTCCCGGAAGAGCTCGCCGATGGCGCGCGCGTCCCGGAAGCTGGCCGGGGTGACGGTGGCGATCCGGCGGCCCTTGTCCTCGGCCTTCTCGGAGGCGACCCGCACCCGCGGGTCGGTCACCCATGGCTGATTCGTGCCGGTCTCAGCATCCTCGGAGTACTCGTCGTCGTAGTACCGCTCGTCGTTGTCCTCCACGAGGCCCAGCCAGGCGCTCGCCTTGCGCACCGATCCCATGGACGCCTCCTCTCACCGCGGTTCGTTGGTTCCGTATCTCTTTCCTATCCCTATGGTCGTCCATGATGCGGATACAGCGCCAAGGGGATAGTCACCGCGCAGGCGATTCGTGACGCTACTGGTGCAGAACATGTGTCGGTTCGTCAGGGTTCGTACCGCATAGGGGGGCTTGCGGAAGGAAAATATGATGCACCCGTCCGTACGGGTGAGATGGGGGGCGTACGGGTGAACGGGCGGCTCGATACGATGCACCCCGCGCAGGCGCATGAGCGCGGCTCGTCAGGTGAACGGCTCCCGGGGGATCGTCGTGTTCGGAATCGTGAGGCCATGTACCCATCGGCTGTCCGAAGGGCTCAAGACCGAGTGGATGGCTCATCTCTGCGGGCTCTGTCTCGCTCTTCGCGCGGACCACGGACAGTTCGCCCGGGTCGTCACGAACTATGACGGCCTGATCGTCTCGGTCCTGACGGAGGCTCAGTCCGAGCGCTCCGCCGGACAACGGCGCACCGCGGGCCCCTGCCCCCTGCGCTCCATGCGGACGGCTCCGGTCGCCCGAGGGGAGGGGGCCAGGCTGGCCGCCGCCGTGTCGCTCGTGCTGGCGTCCGCGAAGGTGCGCGACCATGTGGCCGACCGCGACGGGCTGTTGAAGCGGCGCCCGGTGGCCGCCGCCGCACGCCGGGTCGCGGCGGGCTGGGACAGGGCCGGTGCGCGCACCGGGGCCGAGCTCGGCTTCGACACCGCGGTCCTGGTCGACGCGGTCGACCGGCAGACCGGCATCGAATCCCTCGCCGGCCCCGGCACCCCGCTGCTGACCGTCACCGAGCCCACCGAGACGGCGACGGCCGCGGCCTTCGCGCACACCGCCGTGCTCGCGGGAAAGCCGCAGAACGCGGAGCCGCTCGCCGAGGCGGGGCGGCTCTTCGGGCGGCTCGCCCATCTCCTGGACGCCGTCGAGGACCGGGAAGCTGACGCCGCGTCGGGTGCCTGGAACCCGCTCACCGCGACCGGCACACCGCTCACCGAGGCCCGCCGCCTCTGCGACGACGCCCTCCACGGCGTGCGCCTGGCGATGCGGGACGCGGAACTCACCCACGGCACGCTGGCGCACGTGCTCCTGGTGCACGAGCTGCGGCGTTCCGTGGACCGGGCCTTCGGGCCCGGGGCGTGCTCCCACCAGGCCGGCGGGCAGCCCTCGGGCGCCTACGGCCCGCCGCCCGGCAACCCGTACGCACCGACCCCGGGAGGCCCGTCCGGCCCTCCCGGTCCGCCGCTCCCGCCCGAGCCGCCCCGCAACCGGCGCGGCCTCATAGCCGGCTGCCTCGTCTGGGCGGGGCTCGCCTGCACCTGTCAGATGTGCTGCGCCGGCAGCTTCAACGACCCGTGGAGCGGCCAGGAGCGCGAAGGGCTCTGCCACAAGGCGGACTGTGACGAATGGTGTGAGGGCTGCTGCGAGGGCTGCAACTGCTGCGGCAACTGCTGCAGCTGCTGCGAGGGCTGCGACTGCGGGTGCGACTGCTGACGGGCAGTCACCCGTCCACGCCCCGCGGACTCACCTGACCTCGGCCGGGGAGATCTGCGACGTCCCGATCGCCGATCCGGTGGTGCCCCACTTCTTCAGGATGCGGTCGTAGGTCCCGTCGGCCTTGAGACCGTTGACCGCGGCCTGGAAGGCCGGCGCCAGCGGGGTGCCCTTCTTGAAGGCGAAGCCGACGTCGAGCCGCTTGTACTCGTTGAGGAAGCGCAGCCCGTCCAGCTGGGTCACGCCGTAGCGCAGCCCGTTGATCGTGCTCATCACGACATCGCTGCGGCCCTGCTGGAGCGAGATCCAGACCGCGGACGGATCGGAGTACGTCTTGACCTCGTACGGCTTCTTGCCCCCGTCGGCGCACAGGTGCTTGTTCTCCTCCAGGGTCGCCTCGAAGGTCGTGCCCGCCCCGGTGCCGACGGTCAGGCCGCAGAGCTGGGTGAGGCCGGTGACCTTCTTCAGATCGCTGTCGTCACGGACGGCGAAGCCCTGCCCGTCGTTGATGTAGGTGACGAAGTCGATCGTCCTCCTGCGCTCGTCCGTCACCCCGAAGTTGCCCGTGCCCAGGTCGTACTTGCCACTGCCGAGGGCCGGCAGGATCGCCTCGAAGGAGGCGACCTGCCGCTTCAGCTTCAGCCCCAGGGCCTTGGCCGCCGCGTCCGCGAAGTCGATGTCGGCCCCGGCGAGCGTCTTCCCGTCCTCCAGGTAGAAGGCGCCGGGAGGGGCTCCCGCGGCGGCCGCGATGGAGAGGGTGCCCGCGGCGCGCACCTTCCCGGGCAGCAGCTTCGCCGCGTCCTCGTTCTTCTTCACCCGCGAGACCACGTCGGCCGTCGGGATCTTCCCCTCGGCCGCGGATCCCGCTCCGGCCGGAGAGGTGGCGGGGTCACCCGACCCGCAGGCGCTGAGCGACAGTGCGGCCACGGTGATCAGTGCGAAGGCAGCGGTCTGCCTGGTTCGGGGCATGACGGAGTTACTCCGGATTCGTCGACCCCGCTCCGGGGCCAGGGCAGCACGGAGCGTCGGGGCGGGAGATCAGCTGTACGAGGGGAGGGCCGAGCCACGTCGTGTACGCGAAGGAACGCGGGAGGATCCGCTCCAGCGCCGGCAAGGGCGCGAGCGGGAAAAAAGGAGACGCAGGGGGTCAGCTCAACAGGAACAGGACCACACGCGACCGAAGTCGATGTGGGAGCGGGTGACCAGCCACTGCTGCGAATACATGGCCCAAGTGGAACAGGCATCCGGTGGCGCGTCAACTGAACCGAGACGTACGGCTCACACTGTGGACAAGCTTGACAACGGCACCGGGTGGCGCTTTTCTCGGAAGCGGACCGGTGCTGAGGGGCCCGGTCCACGTCGTGTTTCGCGCTGAAGGCACGCCCCGTGTTCGATCTCTGCATCCACGGAGCCTTCGCATGTCCGCGCAGACAGAAAACCCTGCCCCGTCACTTCCCGCCCCACCGGACGAGCACGCCGGGAAGGACGCCCATCGCATCGTCCCCGTACGCCGAACCGGCCAGTGGGCGGCGGCCGTTGCCGTCCTGCTCCTCCTCGGCGGAGTCCTGGTCTCGGTCGTCCGCAACGACGCCTTCCAGTGGGACGTCGTGGGCGCGTACCTCACGACCGATTCCGTGCTGCGCGGCCTCGGCCTCACCTTGTGGCTCACCGGCCTCGTCATGGTGCTCGGCTTCGCCCTCGGCACCCTGCTCGCCGTGTTCAGACTCTCCGGCAACCCCGTTCTCCAGGCGGTGAGCTGGGGCTACATCTGGCTGTTCAGGTCGACGCCGATCCTCGTCCAGCTGCTCTTCTGGTTCAACATCGGCGCCCTCTACCCGCGGATCCTCGGCGTCGACACGGTCAACCTCCTCAGCCCCATCGCCGTAGCCGTCATCGGCCTCACGCTCCACGAGGCCGCGTACGCCGCCGAGGTGGTCCGCGGCGGCATCCTGTCCGTCGAGCGCGGACAGCTGGAGGCGGCCCAGTCGCTCGGTCTCGGGCCCTGGCGCCGGTTCCGGCGGATCGTGCTGCCGCAGGCCATGCGCTCCATCGTGCCGCCCGCCGGGAACATGCTGATCGGGACGCTGAAGGGCACCTCGATCGTCAGCATCATCGCCGTGCAGGACCTGCTCTACTCCGTGCAGCTCGTCTACCACCGCACCTACGAGGTCATCCCGCTGCTGCTGGTGGCCACCCTCTGGTACGCCCTGATCACCTCGCTGCTCTCCATCGGCCAGTACTACGTCGAACGCCACTACGCTCGCGGCACGGCGGGTACCCGGTGAGCGACACCCCGACGCTCGTCGTCATAGGCGGCGGACCGCGCGGCACCGGCGTCATCGAACGCATAGCCGCCAACGCCGCCGAGCTGTACGGCGACCGGCCCCTGGACATCCACCTCGTCGACCCCTACCCGCCGGGCGGCGGCCGGATATGGCGGCAGGACCAGTCCCCGCTGCTCTGGATGAACTCCATGGCCGAGGACGTCACCATGTTCACCGACGACACCGTCCAGATGGACGGCCCGGTGAACCCCGGCCCCGCCCTGCACACCTGGGCCGCGGACGTCCGCGAGGGGCGGACCGTCATCTCCGCCGATCCCGGGGCCCTGGAGGAGATCCGCGGTCTTGACGGCCAGGGCTTCCCCAGCCGGCGGCTGCAGAGCGCCTATCTGCGCTGGGTGTACGGACAGGCCGTCGCCGCGCTCCCGCCCGGGGTCAGGGTCCACGAACACACCGGCCGCGCCCTGCGCGTCTCGGGGCCCCGCGACGGCCGGCAGCGCGTCCGGATCGAGGGCCGCGCCGAGCCGCTCGTCGCCGACCTCGTCGTCCTCACCGTCGGCCACCTCGACGCCGAACCGGACGCGGAACAGCAGGAGCTGTCCGCCTTCGCCGCACGTCACGGGCTGGTCCACCTGCCGCCCGACTTCACCGCCGACACCGATCTGTCGGCAGTGCCTGCGGGCGAGCCCGTCCTCGTACGGGGCTTCGGACTCGCCTTCATCGACCTGATGGTGCTGCTGACCGAGGGGCGCGGCGGACGGTACGAGGGCGGGGTCTACGTCCCCTCCGGCAGGGAGCCCGTCCTGTACGTCGGGTCACGGCGGGGCGTCCCGTACCACTCCAAGATCGGCTACCCCTGGCAGGGCGAACGGCCGCCCCTGCCCCGTCACTTCGGCAGTGCCCAGGTGGAGGAGATCGTGAACAGACCCGGCCCCGTGGACTACCGGCGTGACCTCTGGCCGCTGATCGCCAAGGAGCTGGGCCACGCCCACTACCACCGGCTCTTCACCGCCCACCCGGAGCGCACCGCCGTGGACCTGGGCGACTTCGAGGAGAAGTACGCCGTCGCCGAACCCGGCAGCCCCGAGCTCGCCGCGCTCGTCGCCTCGGCCGTCCCCGACCCGGCCGACCGGCTCGACCTCGACGCCCTCGACCACCCGCTCGACGGGGTACGCCACGCCACGTACGACTCACTGCAGGACGGGCTGCGCGCCTACATCACCGCCGATCTCGAACGTCGCCACGACCCCGCGCACAGCCCCGACCTCGCCGTGTTCCTCGGACTGCTCTCCGTGTACGGCCAGCTGGTCGGCGCCGGCGACATCGGCGTGCGCTGGCACGGCTTCTTCAGCTACCTCGCCTCGGGGCCCCCCGGGCCCCGGCTGCGCCAGCTCCTCGCCCTCTCGAAGGCCGGGGTCGTCCGCTTCCTCGGCGCCGGCATGACCGTCGAACCCGACGAGGGCCAGGGCGTGTTCCGCGCCCGCAGCACCACCGTGCCCGGGGCGTACACGGAGGCCCGGGCCCTGGTGGAGGCCCGGCTGCCCGACCCCTCGCTGCGCAGGACCCGCAGCCCGCTGCTGAGCGCGCTGTACGAGGACGGGGCGGCCGGCACCGACACGGGGCTGCTCTCCGTGGACCCCGCCGACAACCGGATCCTGGAGCTCGACGGCAGCCCGCACCCGCGCCGCTTCGCCCTCGGCCCCTGCACCACCGCGCGTGCCGGCGGCGCCTTCACCCGGCCGCGCACCGGCGGCCCGGCCTTCCGGCAGAACGACGCCACCGCCCGCACGGCCCTCGCGTTCCTGCGCGACCTCTCCTGTCGGGACCGCCTCACCGCGTGAGCACGGCGCCCCTGTCTCGCATCCTGTCGCAGAAGGAACCCACACCATGTCGCTGACCAGCGATCCGACCGTCGACCCGCACGCCGGGACCGACCCCGGCGAGGAAGTGGCCGTCCGCGACCACGACCACGACCACGCGGCCCTGAAGGTCGTCCCCCTGCGCCACCCGTGGCGCTGGGTGGCCGTCGCCGCCACGGCCGTGCTGCTCGCCCAGTTCCTGAACGGGCTTGTCACCAACCCCGGCTGGGAATGGGACGTCTTCGCCCGGTTCATCACCGCGGAAGCCATCCTGCACGCCGCCTGGGTCACCATCCAGCTGACCTTCTACGGCACGGTGACCGGCTTCGCGCTCGGCATCGTCCTGGCCTTCATGCGGCTGTCCGACAGCCCCTTCCTCAGAGGGGTCTCGTACGCCTACATCTGGGCGTTCCGCTCGATCCCTCTCATCGTCCAGCTGCTGTTCTGGTTCAACCTGGCGTACCTCTACAAGGAACTCGAGTTCGGTATCCCCTTCGGGCCCGGGTTCGTCTCCTTCGACACGATGAACCTCGTGGGCGCGATGAGCGCCGCCGTCCTCGGACTCGCCCTGCACCAGGCGGCGTACGCGGCGGAGATCGTCCGTGGCGGCGTACTGGCCGTGGACGGCGGTCAGTCGGAAGCAGCCGCCGCGCTCGGGATCCCACGGCTGCGGCAGCTGCGGCGCATCGTGCTGCCGCAGGCGATGCGCTCCATCCTGCCGAACGCCGCCAACGAGATCATCTCGCTCTTCAAGGGCACCTCGATCGTCTCCGTGATGGCGATCGGCGACCTCTTCTACCAGGTCCAGGTCGTCTACGGCCGCAACGGCCGGGTGGTTCCCCTGCTCATGGTCGCGACGGCCTGGTACATCCTCCTGACCACCCTGCTCTCCGTCCTCCAGCACCACGTCGAACGTCACTACGCCAAGGGGGCCGTGCGATGAGCGCACCCACGGAAGAATCCACCGGCTCCGGCCCCATGGTCGAGATCCGGTCCGTCCACAAGAGCTTCGGCCCGCTCGAGGTGCTCCGCGGCATCGACCTGTCCGTACGCGCGGGCGAGGTGACCGTCGTCCTCGGCCCCTCGGGGTCGGGGAAGTCCACCCTGCTGCGCACCATCAACCACCTGGAGAAGGTCGACCAGGGCTGGATCAGCGTCGACGGCACCCTCGTCGGCTACCGGAGGTCCGGCGACAAGCTGTACGAGCTGCGCGAGCGCGAGGTCCTGCGGCAGCGCACCAAGATCGGCTTCGTCTTCCAGAACTTCAACCTCTTCCCGCACCTCACCGTTCTCGAGAACGTCATCGAGGCCCCCGTCGCCGCGCTCGGCCGTCCGCGCAAGGACGCCGTCGCGGCGGCCGGGAAGCTCCTGGCACGGGTCGGGCTCGCCGACAAGGCAGGCGCCTACCCCAAGCAGCTCTCCGGCGGCCAGCAGCAGCGTGTCGCGATCGCCCGCGCCCTCGCCCTGGAACCGAGACTGCTGCTCTTCGACGAGCCGACCTCGGCGCTGGACCCCGAGCTCGTCGGCGAGGTCCTCGACGTCATCAAGGACCTGGCCCGCGGGGGCACCACGATGATCGTCGTCACGCACGAGATCGGTTTCGCCCGCGAGGTCGCCGACACCGTCGTCTTCATGGACGAGGGACGGATCGTCGAACAGGGCCCGCCCGCAGACGTACTCGACCGCCCGGTGCAGGAGCGCACCCGCGCCTTCCTCTCCAAGGTCCTCTGACCCATGTCCCCGGACCCGTCCCCGCGACCGTTCCCGCACCCGAGGAGCCACCACGTGTCCGTCCGCCGCACCCTCACCGCAGTCCTCGCCACGCTCACCGCCGCCGGCCTGCTCACCGCGTGCGGCGGCAGCGACGCCGTCGAGGACGTGATCGGCGCCGAGGGGCAGAAGGACACCGGTGTCAACATCGGCCCCGACCAGAACCGGATCAGAGGCAAGAAGGTGGACGCCGTCGCGGCCGAGGTGCCGGCCGCGATCCGCGAACGCGGCACGCTGCGGATCGGCGGCAGCGCCGACAGCACGCCGCCACTCGGCTTCTACGCGACCGACGACAAGACCCGGATCGGCGTCGAGATCGACCTGGCGACGCTGGTCGCCGACACCCTCGGACTCAAGCCGGTGTTCGAACAGGTCTCCTGGGAGAACCTCTTCGTCGGCCTCGACAGCTCCAAGTTCGACGCGGTCCTCTCCAACGTCACCGTGACCGAGGAGCGCAAGGAGAAGTACGACTTCGCCACCTACCGGCTCGACAACATCGCCTTCGAGGCGAAGAAGGGATCCGGCTGGAAGGTGAACGGCCCCGCCGACGTGGCGGGGAAGACCATCGCCGTCGCCTCCGGCACCAACCAGGAGAAGATCCTCGTCGAGTGGGACGAGGAGAACGTCAAGGCCGGCCGGAAGCCGGTGGAGATCAAGTACTTCCAGAACACCACCGATTACCACATCGCCCTCCAGTCGGGCCGCATCGACGCCTACTTCGGCCCGAGTCCCTCGGCCAACTACCACGTCGCGTCGGCCGGCCGGTCCGAGGTCGTCGGCACGCTCTCGGGCGGGGGCGACGCCGTCCAGGGGAAGATCGCCGCCACCACGAAGAAGGGCAGCGGCCTGGTCGAGGCGTACGGCGCCGCGATCGACCACATCATCCAGGACGGCTCGTACGCGAAGGTGCTGAAGCGCTGGGGCCTGACCGACGAGGCCGTAGAGAAGTCGGAGATCAACCCGCCCGGCCTCCCCAAGACCGAGAACTGACCCGAGAGGTCCCCCATGTCCGCCACCAGGCCACTCCACCTCGCCGCCGAGATCGGAGGCCCCCCGCGCTACGCCGCGGGTTCCCACGTCACGCTCGCGCGCCTCGCCGAAGGGGGAGCGCTCGACTACGTCACCCTGAGCGACTCCTTCGGCCGCCCGGGTCCCGACGCGCTCGCCGTGCTGGCCCGCGTCGCCCCGGCCACCACGCGGATCGGTCTCGTACCGACCGTCACCACCACCCACACCGAGCCCTTCCACGTCTCGTCCGCCGTCGCCACCCTCGACTGGGTCAGCAAGGGCCGGGCCGGGTGGCAGGCCGACGTGTCGACGACCGAGGCCGAGGCCCGGCTGTTCGGCCGGCGGTCCGCCGCACCCGCCGGCGCCCTGTGGCAGGAGGCGGGGGAGGTCGCCGACGTCGGGGCCCGCCTGTGGGACAGCTGGGAGGACGACGCCGAGATCAGGGACGTCGCCACCGGCCGCTTCATCGACCGCGACAGGCTGCACTACGTCGACTTCGAGGGCAGCACCTTCTCCGTCCGGGGCCCGGCCATCGTGCCCCGGCCGCCGCAGGGCCGGCCCGTCACCGTCATCGACGGCACCAGCGGCCCAGCCCGGGAGACCGCCGCGCGGTACGCCGACGTCGTCCACGTACGGGCGACCTCGCCCGAACAGGCGGCCGCGCTCCGCGACGACCTGCGCCGGAGTGCCGCGGCCCACGGCCGGGACCCCGACAGCCTGCGGATCCTGGTCGCCCTCACCGTCGATCTCGGGGACGCCGAGAAGGCACCCGAACCCGGTCTGGAGAGCGGTCCGCAGCTCGCCGCTCGGGGGACCTACTTCCGGGGCGGCCCGGTCGACCTCGCCGAACTCATCACCCGGTGGCACCGGGGCGGAGCCGTGGACGGCTTCCACCTCACCCCCATCACACCCGAGCGCGACCTGGAGAGGATCGTCAACGGGACGGTGGCCCTGCTCCAGCACCGCAGCCTGTTCCGCACCTTCTACCCGGGCGGCACACTGCGCGAGCACCTCGGCCTCGGCCGGCCCGCCAACCGCCACACGCTCGCGAGGACCTCAGGGGGCCGTTCATGAAGCAGATGCATCTCGCCGCCCACTTCCCGGGCGTCAACAGCACCACGGTGTGGACCGACCCGCGCTCCCGGAGCCAGATCGACTTCTCCTCGTTCGAGCACCTGGCGAGGACCGCGGAGCGCGGGAAGTTCGACTTCTTCTTCCTCGCGGAAGGGCTGCGGCTGCGCGAGCACAACGGCCGCATCCACGACCTGGACGTGGTCGGCCGCCCCGAGTCCCTCACCGTCCTGAACGCCCTGGCCGCCGTCACCGAACGCCTGGGGCTCGCCGCCACGGTCAACGCCACCTTCAACGAGCCGTACGAACTCGCCCGGCGTCTCGCCACGCTCGACCACCTCAGTGACGGGCGTGCCGCATGGAACGTGGTGACCTCGTCCGACGCCTTCACCGGCGAGAACTTCCGCCGCGGCGGCTACCTCGACCGGGCCGACCGGTACACCCGCGCGGCCGAATTCGTCTCCACCGCACGGGAACTGTGGGACTCCTGGACACCGGAGGGCGACTCGCGGCCGTTCGCGCACTCGGGGCAGCACTTCGACATCTCCGGGGAGTTCACCGTCCCGCGCTCCCCGCAGGGGCACCCGGTCGTCATCCAGGCCGGGGACTCCGACGAGGGCAGGGAGTTCGCCGCGTCCGCCGCCGACGTCATCTTCACCCGGCACGGCACCCTGGAGGCCGGCCGGCGGTTCTACGCCGACGTCAAGGCGCGGCTCGCCAAATACGGCAGACAGCCCGGTGACCTGAAGATCATGCCCGGGGTCACCGTCGTCCTCGGCGACACCGACGCCGAGGCCCAGCAGAACGCCGCCGAGATCCGCCACCAGCAGGTGTCGCCGCAGAACGCGATCCTCGCCCTCGAACAGATCTGGGGCCGCGACCTCTCCTCGTACGACCCCGACGGGCCCCTTCCCGACATCGACCCCGACCCGGCGTCGGACCTGGTCCAGGGCAGGGTCCGGGTCGCGGACCCGCTGGCCGCGGCCGCGCGATGGCGGGAGCTCTCCGAGGCGAAGGGGCTGTCCATCCGGCAGACGGCCATCGAGGCCACGGCCCGGCAGTCCTTCATCGGTTCCCCCGCGACGGTCGCCGCCGAACTGGAGACGTTCGTCGCCACCGACGCGGCCGACGGCTTCATCCTCGTACCGCATCTCACCCCGGGCGGCCTCGACGGCTTCGTCGACCGGGTCGTCCCGCTCCTCCAGGAGCGCGGGGCCTTCCGCACCGAATACACCGGCTCCACGCTGAGGTCGCACCTCGGCCTGGCCCGGCCCGTATGGAAAAGTTGACCGCATGAGCACGGACGCACAGCAGGACAGCGAGGAGTTCCACGCCTGGCAGCGCTGGCACGAGCGGCGCATCGTCGCCGTGGCCGCGCCGCACGGCCCGCTCTCCCTCACCGGCACCCACTGGCTCGCCGACCACCCGGAGGGTCGAATTCCGGCCGTGCCCGGTCAGTGGCGCGAGGAGGGCGGCGAGGTGGTGCTCACCGCCACCCCCGAGGACGGGCTGACCGTCGACACGAAGCCGCTGTCGGGCGAGGTCCGCCTCGGCGCCGACCGGGGCCCCATCGACACCTCCCGGGTGGCGCAGGGGGAGCGCCGCCTGGTCGTGCTGAGCCGTGAAGGCCTGTGGGCCGTAAGGGACTTCGACCCCCAGTCTCCGGCCAGGCACGCCTTCCGGAGCATCGACGCCACCCCGTACGACCCGAAGTGGTCGCTGGACGGCACCTTCCGGCCGTACGACTCCGACCGGACCGTCCGCGTCGAGAACGCCGACGGGCGCCGGCGGGGGCTGGGGCTCGCGGGCGAGATCGACTTCACCCTGGACGGCACCGAGCACACCCTCCAGGTGGCGGTCGAGCCCGACGGTTCGCTCTGGGCCGTCTTCGCCGACGCCACCAGCGGGAACGGCAGCTACCGCTTCCGCTTCCTGAGGCCTCCGGCGCCCGACGCGGAAGGCCGGGTGCACGTCGACTTCAACCGCACCCTGCTGCCGCCGTGTGCCTTCGCCGACCACTTCATCTGCCCCTTCCCGCCACCGGGCAACACCCTCACCGTGGCGGTCCCCGCGGGGGAGCGGATCCGTATCGACGGCTGAACCGCCCCACCCCCGGACGCGAGGCGAAGGCTGCCCCGTCAGCACCGCCGGCCCCGGTGGCCCCAGGGCTGCCGGGGCCCGCCACACCGCGCCCGCCCCGCGTCCGAAAAGGCATCCTTGCGCGCCCTCCTGACGCCCCCTGATACTCCCGAGCAGCGCCCGTCAGGAGTACGACACATCCGGAATTCGAACGTTTTTCGGAACCGTGTCGTGCTCCATGACCGCGCCTCACGGGCCCGGCCACCCCACAGGCGGACCCCCGACTCCCCTCGGGAGGAATGAAAAGTGAGGATCAAGCGCACCAACCCCCGCAGCGGCAGCACCGCGAGACGCACCCGGATCACAGCCGTCTCCGCCGGCCTCGTCGCCGTCGCCGCCCTCGCCGTCCCGGCGGCCAACGCCGACCAGGCCGGAACATACGGCGCCGACCAGCTCAGAGCGGCCGGAGAGGCCGTACTCGACGCCGACATCGCCGGCACCGCGTGGAACGTCGACCCGGCGACCGGACGGGTCGTCGTCACCGTGGACAGCACCGTCTCGCAGTCGGAGATCAACCGGATCAAGGAGTCCGCCGGTGCCGACGCGGGCGCCCTGCGCATCGAACGCACCCCTGGAAAGTTCACCAAGCTGATCTCGGGCGGCGACGCCGTCTACGCCTCCAGCTGGCGCTGCTCCCTCGGCTTCAACGTCCGCAGCGGCAGCACCTACTACTTCCTGACGGCAGGTCACTGCACCGACGGCGCCGGGACCTGGTGGTCCGACTCGGCCCACACCACGGTCCTCGGCACGACCACGGGATCGAGCTTCCCGACCAACGACTACGGCATCGTCCGCTACACCAACACCTCGGTCACCAAGTCCGGCACCGTCGGCAGCCAGGACATCACCAGCGCGGCCAACGCCACCGTCGGCATGTCCGTCACCCGGCGCGGCTCCACCACCGGCACCCACAGCGGCACCGTCACCGGCCTCAACGCCACGGTCAACTACGGCAGTGGCGACATCGTCTACGGCATGATCCGCACCAATGTGTGCGCCGAACCCGGCGACTCCGGCGGTCCCCTCTACTCGGGCACCCGGGCGATCGGTCTCACCTCCGGGGGCAGCGGCAACTGCAGCTCCGGCGGGACGACCTTCTTCCAGCCGGTCACCGAAGCACTCAGCGCGTACGGCGTCAGCGTGTTCTGACCCGGCCGGGCACCGCCGCACTCCCGTGAGCCCCCGCCGATCCCCGGCGGGGGCTCCCTTTCGGCCCGCTGCTCTTGAGAGGATGTGGGGACGGTCGGTCGCAGAGGTACCACGGGGGGCGGACGCCGCGCGGTCCGGAGGGATGCCTTCCGGGAGCCCCCGCAGACACCAGGGGGTTCAGGTCCGTGAAACGCATCGGAGTGACCGGTCACCGTTCCATCCCCCGGGAGGCCCAGGAGCATGTGCTGGAGGGGCTGAGGGCGGCACTGTGCGGACACGAGGGATCCCTGGAGGCGCTCTCGAGCCTGGCGGTCGGGGCGGACCAGCTCTTCGCCGACCTCGCACTGGCCCAGGGCGCGGAGCTGACCGTGGTCATCCCCAGCGGGGACTACGAGGAGGGCTTCGCCGACGAGGAGGACCTCGCGCGCTACCGGACGCTCAAGGCCCGGGCCGCCCGCGAGATCCGGCTGGACTTCGCGCACTCCACCGACGAGGCCTACTACGCGGCGGGCGCCTGGATCGCCGACCACTGCGACCGGCTGATCGCGGTCTGGGACGGCATGCCCGCACGGGGCCTCGGAGGCACCGGCGACATCGTGACGTACGCCCGCAGCCTCGGCCGGCCGGTCACCGTCATCTGGCGCGACGGCGTGGAGCGCGGCTGAGCCCACGCGCACTCACATCCGGTGCCTGACCAGCCAGTCCGTATGCTCGGGCGAGACGATCCGCTCGGTCTCGAAGACGGCGGCCGCCCACTGCCGTTCGGTGAGGGTGGTCTCCATCGCGGCCTGCATGTTCTCCAGGTCGTCCTCGACCAGGGAGTGCGCGGTCACCAGAGGATGGTGCCGGCGCATCTCGTTCCAGGCGAGGCAGGCGGCGGCCGCGGCGGAGAACGTCCCGGTGAGCGCGAACGACCCGGCACCGCCGAAGGTCTGCAGCACGGCGAGGACCAGCGCCGGGAGCGTCAGCGCGGCGATGGTGCTGGACCAGACGAGCGCACCGCGCCGCGACACCAGCCTGCGCCTGCGGTACCAGCGCCGCTGCTCGATCAGCCGGTCCCGGACGTACGTCTCCTTGCGTACGGTGAACGCCTTCTCCCGCAACTCCCGCATGGACGCGGTGATGATACCGCCGCCCGAGTCCGCCAGCTCCTCCCTCGGATCGTCCCACCCCACCTTCCGTAACTCCTGGAGCCCTTCCTCGAGCCGGCTGGCGAACACCGCCTCGGGGTGCTGGACGGACGAGTCGAAGGGGGAGCCGTGGACCGCGTAGCGCCAGCAGTTCGACTTGATGAACTCCGCTGCCGAGCGGTTGAGTTGCCAGTGCGACTTTGCTTTGCGCCGGGAGCCGAGGTAGGTCGTGATCAGGACACCGAGGTAGGCCAACACCGCGATACCATTGAGGAGTTGGATACCGGAACCGATCTCGGCGTGCCAGGGCAGGGCGGCGGGCACGGTGCCCAGGACGAGCAGGACGAGCTGGCCGCGGGTGGTGTTGACCGCCTCGCGCTGGCGTGCGACGGCCACGGCGTCGGTGTGGTGGAAGAGTGCGGGCAGATCAGCGCTCCTGAAGACCATGCTCTGCAGCGGTCCTGGAATCGCCGTCATGATCACCCCTGTATTCGATGTAGTGGTCACCCCGGGCGGTGCGTGAATGGGTTATGGCCCATTTGGAGTAATCCCGCAAATCACTCGGGTTACGGCTGTACGAGTCGAGTTGCACACCGGGGCCATGAGAGTAAAGTCGTGCCGCCGGACACTGCAATGGTGCAGGTGCCGGTGCTGTTTCCGTGTCCGGAACGAGCCCATCAAGGACGGCCGTGAAGACCTACGAATCCACCCCGAGCTTCGCTGCCGCGAAGCGTCGTGTGCCGCTTGCGAAGATCGACGCATCCGGCAGTGCAGCAGCAGAGAAGATGGGCCGGGTGCTCGCGACGGCAGGCGGCCGCCCGACACAGATCTCGACATTCAACTCCTCGCTGTAGGAACAGCGGGGCCGCCGCTGCCGTAAAGCTGTAAGAATTCCACCCGTTCGGCCGATCGGCCACTGTGGCCCGTCGTCCGGATTCGCGGCGCGGCTGGACTAGAGTGGTGGAATGACAGGCCCCGCGGTCCCGTTCCGCGAAATCGTTCTGAAGGTTCACAGCAGGTGTGACCTAGCCTGCGATCATTGCTATGTCTACGAACATGCTGATCAGAGCTGGAGAACCCGGCCGAAGACTGTTTCTGATCACGTCATCTCCAGAACGGCGCAGCGCCTCGCTGAGCACGCGAAGACACACGCACTGCCCTCCGTGTCAGTGATCCTGCACGGAGGGGAGCCTCTGCTCGCGGGACCCGCCCGACTGCGGCGCGTCTGTGAGGAGTTCGGGTCGGCCCTGGCGGGCGTCGCCGAGCTGGACCTCCGGATCCACACCAACGGCCTTCAGCTCAGTCCCCGGTATCTGGACCTCTTCGACGAGTTCGACGTCAAGGTGGGTATCTCCCTCGACGGCGACCGTACGGCCAACGACCGGCACCGGCGATTCGCCGACGGACGCAGCAGCCACCCCCTCGTGCTGAAGGCGGTCGAGCTCCTCCGGCAGGATCGCTACCGTCATCTCAACCTCGGTCTCCTGTGCACCGTCGACATCGAGAACGACCCGCACGCGGTGCTGGACGCCCTGGTGGCACTCGATCCTCCGCTCATCGACTTCCTCCTCCCGCACGCCACATGGGACGAGCCGCCGCCCCGCCCGGACGGATCGCCCACCGCCTATGCCGAGTGGCTCCTCGCGGTCTTCGACCGCTGGCAGGAGGAGGGGAGCCCGGTGCCGGTGCGCCTGTTCTCCTCGGTGCTCTCCACGCTGAGCGGCGGCCCCAGTCTCACCGAGTCCCTGGGGCTCGCCCCCGCGGACCTGGTGGTCGTCGAGACGGACGGTCAGCTGGAACAGGTCGACTCCCTCAAAAGCGCCTACGAGGGCGCCGCGGCCACCGGGTTCGACGTGTTCTCGCACTCCTTCGACGACGTCGCCGCCCACCCCGGGGTCCGGGCGCGGCAGCTCGGTCTGGCAGGTGTCAGCGAGACGTGCCGCCGGTGCCCCGTCGTGCGCTCCTGCGGCGGCGGGCTCTACACCCACCGCTACAGCTCGGCGAACGACTTCGACAACCCGTCGGTCTACTGCGCCGACCTGGAGGCGCTGGTGCGGGGCGTCCAGGCGCGCACGAGCGCGGCCGCCGTGTCCCCGGCCCTGGCCGACCGGCGTGAACTGGCCGCCGAGCAGCACGACCTGACCCGCACACTCCTCGCCGGCCTCCACGAGGCGCTGGACGGCCGTGGCGGAGCCCGGTGGGACGAGGCCTGGGGGCTCGCGGGTGTTCTGGAGTCCTCCGGTGAGGGCGCCGCCGGGCTCGACCGCGTCATGGCGCACCCCTACACGCGTACGTGGCTGCTGGACGTCCTGGAAGGCCTGCACGCCGAACGCCCCGAAGCCGTCGGCCAGGCGCTGCGGCTGCCGGCGTACGTCGCGGCTGCCGCGGTGCGGTCCGGTCGCGGCCTGGAGGTGCCCTGTGACTACCGGGACGGCAGGCTCTTCCTTCCCACCCTCGGCGAGCTGCGGGTCGCCGGACCGGGCGGGACGGGACGGGTTCTCGTACGAGCCCTCGGTGAGGGGTTCGCGGTCCGGCGTGAGGGCGGCGGTGAACGGATCGTCGCGAGCGAGGCGGAGGGGCCCGACTGGCTCCCGGTGCGGCACTTCGCGGCGGGGCGCGCGCCCCGGCTCGCCCTCGACGACCTGGACCCGTACAGGGACTGCTTCGACGCCCCTGCCGCGCCCCGCCTGAGCCCGGCGGACGCGGAGGCCTGGGCCGAAGGCGTCGGCCGGGCGTGGGAGCTGCTGGAACGGGCCGCGCCACGCCAGGCGGCGGACGCCGCGGAGAGCCTGACCACGCTGACCCCGCTCGTCGCCGGTCGCAACACGAAGCGGCCGCACGGCCACGGGGCCGTCGGACTCGTGTGGACCGAGGACGCCCGGGAGCTCGCCCTCGCGCTGCTGCGCGGTCTGCGACGGGCCAGGCTGCGGGCGCTCCTGGACGTCACGGATCTCTACGCGCTGGACGGAGCCTGGGAATACCGGCTGCCCTGGGACCGGAATGCGAAGGTCCCCTTTTCCGGACTTCTGGCCGGCACGTACGAACGTGTGGGACTTTCCCTCCTCGTTCCCGGATTCATGGACGGAGTGCCCGAGGCACTCGACATGATGGACGGGGCGGCCGAACCCACTGTCGGAGGAATGCGGTTGCTGGGGTCGCTCCGTGACGAGGCGAGAGGTGTACATGGGACAAGTGGGATGAACGTCCTCATGAATGCCGTGGATCAAGAACCTGTTCGATGATTCCTGGGTATGGATGACTGAAAAGCGGCGTTGATTGACCGAACGCCGTGGGGGTGGAGCACAGTCCGCTCCGGAATGATGAATTCGCTCGCACCCTCTCCACAGTCCTGGGATGCGGGTGCTCACACAGGACGGGGGTCGTGTGCACGCATGACGCAACAGCGAGCGGACCATCGGCCGTACTTTTTTCTGAGTTACGCGCATACACCGGGGTACGGCGGTGGATCGGACCCAGACATGTGGGTCGAACGGCTTTTCCAAGATCTCTGCGGTCATGTGATGGCCATGACCAATCTCCCCGCGGGATCACCGGCCGGATTCATGGACCGGGAGATACGCTCCGGCGAGGGCTGGTCCGAACGGCTGGGCAATGTCCTGGCCAACTGCCGGGTCTTCGTCCCGCTCTTCTCGCCGCGCTACTTCGCCAGCGAGATGTGCGGCAAGGAGTGGTACGCCTTCGAGCAGCGCGCGATTCACCACCGGGCCCGGTCGAACCAGCCGGCGGAGGCGATCGTGCCCGCGCTCTGGGTGCCGGTACAGCCGAGCCAACTGCCGGGCCCCGCCGAGCGGTTACAGTTCAACCACCGGGACTTCGGGGACCGGTACGTCAGCGACGGGCTCTACGGGCTGATCAAACTCACCCTGTTCGCCCAGGACTACGAGCAGGCCGTCTACCAGCTGGCCAAACGCATCGTCCACGTCGCCGACAGCGTGCAGATCGGCTCGGGCAGACCCCTCGACTTCCGCCTCGTCCCCAGTGCCTTCGGTGCGCCGGGCAGCGGAGCGGGCGCACCGAGGCCCATGCGGATCACCATCGCCGCCCCCACCCGCCACGACCTGCCGGAGGGCCGGAACCCGGAGTACTACGGCGACAATCCGCAGGAGTGGAACCCCTACCATCCGGCCGCCGCCAGACCGCTGGCCTATGTCGCCGAAGAGCTCGTGCGCTCCCTCAACTACCAGGCCGTCATCACGTCGTTCGACGAGGAACCCGGCCAGCGGGAGGGCAAGCAGCCGCCGAGCACCCCCGAGATCCTCCTGGTCGACCGCTGGGCCCTGCGGGACGAGGACCTGAGACGCCGGCTCGCCGCCTTCGACCGGGAGAACCGGCCCTGGGTGACCATGGTCGTCCCGTGGTGCAGGGAGGACCATCAGAGCAGGGCGGCCGAAGCCGAACTGACCGAGAAGCTCGAGGAGACGATGCCGGTCAAGATGCGGCAGGGGCGGGCCTTCTGCCGTGTCGCGGCCAAGGGGGTACCCAGCATGGAAGCGTTCGGCCAGATCCTGCCCCAAGTGGTCGAGGTGGCTGCCCAGCAGTATCTGAGGCACGCCACGGTCTATCCACCTGCCGGCGGGCGGCACAGCGAGCGGACGCGGCTGATGGGGCCCATGGGCAACACCCAGTTCATACCCGACATGCACGACCCTGCGACGGATGCGGAGGACGTATGACAGCCGGTCGTGACGGGCGCGTCGTCACTTTCTACTCGTACAAGGGCGGTACGGGGCGCACCATGGCCCTGGCCAACACCGCCTGGATCCTGGCCGCCAACGGCAAGCGGGTGCTGGCAGTCGACTGGGACCTGGAGGCACCGGGGCTCCACCGGTTCTTCCACCCCTTCCTCGACCCCTCGACGCTCGGGGCCACCACCGGCGTGATCGACCTGATCACCGAATACGCCTGGGCCGCGACCAACCCCGCCCAGCGGGCCGACGACTGGCACCGCGACTACGCCCGTATCCAGCCGCACGCCGTCTCGCTCACCCCCGAGGCGCTCGGCTGGGAGTTCCCGAGGGGCGGCACCCTCGACTTCGTCTCCGCCGGACGGCAGAACCGCGAGTACTCCGCGACCGTCTCCACCTTCGACTGGGACAACTTCTACGACCGGCTCGGCGGCGGCCACTTCTTCGACGCCCTGCGGGACGACATGAAGGCCAACTACGACTACGTCCTCATCGACAGCCGCACGGGCCTCAGCGACATCGCCGACATCTGCACCGTCCACCTCCCGGACGTGCTCGTCGACTGCTTCACCCTCAGCGACCAGTCCATCGACGGCGCGGCCTCCGTCGCGCGGCAGATCGCCGAGCGTTACACCGGCCGGCCCATCTCGATCTTCCCCGTCCCCATGCGGATCGACGAGGGCGAGAAGGAGAAGGCCGACGCGGGGCGGGCGCTGGCCCGGCTGAAGTTCGACCGGCTGCCCCGTGACCTCTCGGGCGACGAACTCACCGCCTACTGGGGCGCGGTGGAGATCCCGTACCGCCCCTACTACGCGTACGAGGAGACCCTCGCGACCTTCGGTGACGAGGCCGGGCTCAGCAACTCGCTCCTGTCCGCCTTCGAACGCCTCACCGCGGTCGTCACCCACCAGGAGATCACCTCGATGCCCCCGGTGGGCGAGGAGGTCCGGCTCCGCATCCGCGACGCGTTCACCCGGCGCAGGCCCGCGCTGCCCGCCGATCTCTTCCTCAGCTATGTGGCGGAGAACCGCATGTGGGCCGACTGGATCGAATCGGTCCTCACCCGGGCCGGATTCCGGGTCGTCCCGCGCGACGTCTCCGCCGAGCCCGGCCCCGCGGACGCGAACCACGCCGTCGAGACCGCGACCCGCACCGTCGTCCTGCTCTCCAGCGCCTACCTCAAGTCCCAGCGGGCCGTGGACCTCTGGGAGCGCGCCGTCTCCGAGGACCCCGGTGGCGGGCGGCGTCAGCTGCTGCCGCTCAGGGTCAGCGACGTCCGGCTCTCCGCGCCGTACATCGACCGCAACCCGGTCGACCTGTTCCGGCTGGACGAGGTGCACGCCACCACGGCCCTGATGCGCGCTCTGGACCGGCCGGTGCAGCTCGGCGACGGGATGTCGCCCGGACCCCGCTTCCCCGGCACCGTGCCGAGGATCTGGAACGCACCGCCCCGCAACCCCGGCTTCACCGGCCGCTCCCTGGTCCTGGAGCGGATGCGCGACCAGCTCGGCGGCGGCATGGCCGTCGTGCTGCCGCAGCCGCAGACCCTGTACGGCCTGGGCGGTGTCGGCAAGACACAGGTGGCCCTGGAGTACGTGCACCGCTTCATGGCCGACTACGACCTGGTGTGGTGGATATCGTCCGAGCAGATCGACGACGTCGTGGCCAGCCTCGCCGAACTCGCCGTACGGCTGGGGGCCCAGGGCGGGGACGACATGGCGGCCGCCTCGCAGGAAGCGGTGGACCTGCTGCGGCGGGGGGTGCCCTCGGAACGCTGGCTGCTGGTGTTCGACAACGCCGACGATCCGGAACGCCTCAGCCGGTACTTCCCGCAGGGCGGATCCGGACACATCCTCGTCACGTCGAGGAACCAGTCCTGGTCGCAGCACGGTGACGCGCTGCCCGTCGACGTGTTCCTGCGGGAGGAGTCGATCGAGCACCTCCAGCGCCGTGCACCGGGGCTGAGCGACGAGGACGCCGCCCAGGTGGCCACCGCGGTCGGGGACCTGCCGCTGGCCGTCGAACAGGCGGCGGCATGGATCGCGGAGACCGCGACCCCGATCGACACCTATCTGGAGCAGCTGGCACAGCAGGCCCCGGAGGTCCTGGCCCTGAACCAGCCGGCAGGGTATCCGCAGCCCGTCGCCGCCACCTGGAACATCTCCATCGAACGCCTCAAGGAGCGCTCACCCGCCGCGGTGCGGCTGCTCCAGCTCTGCGCGTTCTTCGCACCCGAGCCGATCTCCGCGAATCTCCTCTACAGCAAGGAGATGATCGAGGCACTGAAGCCGTACGACGCCTCGCTCCAGGAGAAGCTGGTCCTGGGCCGGGTCATCCGGGAGATCGGCCGCTTCGCCCTGGCCAAGGTCGACCAGGTGTCGAACTCCATCCAGGTGCACCGCCTGGTGCAGGCGGTGATCAGGGCCCAGCTCAGCGAGGAGGAGCAGCGCGAGGCGCGGCATGTCGTCCACCGCATCCTGGCGGGTGCCCGGCCCGACGACGACGAGCCGATCGACAACCCCGCGACCTGGCCGCGCTTCGCCACGATCTGGCCGCACCTCGGCCCGTCGGACGCGCGCAACTGCAAGGATCCGGAGACCCGCAGGCTGCTGATCGACCGGGTGCGCTACCTGTGGAAGCGGGGAGACGTCCGGACGGCGGGACGGCTCGGGGACGAACTCCGCGACACCTGGCGGGAGATGCTGGGAAACCAGGATCTGCAGTACCTCTACCTCTGCTTCCACCTCTCCAACATCCTGCGCACCCGCGGCCGGTACGTGGAGGCCAAGGAGCTCGACGAGGTGACCCTGGGCAGGCAGCGGGAGGTGCTGGGGCCGGAGCATCCGCACACATACATGACCACCAGCAGCCTGGCTATCGACCTCGGGCTACTCGGTGACTACGGAAAGGCGATCGAGCTGGCGACCGCGGCGCACGAGGGGTTCAGCCAGATCTTCCACGACAGGCATCCCCGGACGCTGGCCGCGGCGAACAACCTGGCACTGAACCTGCGGAGCGTCGGGCAGTACGCCCGCGCGAGGGAGATCGACCAGGACGTCTACGACCTGCGGTCCGAGGTCCTCGGCCCCGAGCATCCGTACAGCCTGTCCTCGGCCATCTCACTGGCACGTGATCTGCGCGAGGTGGGACGGTACGAGGACTCGGTCGGCCTGCTCAGCCGGACGTACGACGCGTACAAGGCAACCCTCGGCCGGACCTACCCCACCACGCTCAGCGCCGCCAAGAGTCTGGCGGTCTCGCTGCGCAGGGCGGGGCAGCTGGAGGACGCGCGGAGGCTGACGGTGGCCACCCGGGCGAGGTACCGGGCCAAGTACACCGCGGCCAACCCCGAGTCACTGGCCTGCGACCTCAACATGGCGTCCGACCTGTTCGCCGCGGGGGAGGCCGCCGAGGCGAGGGACACCGCGCAGGAGGTGGTGGACCAGTACATGAACGTGCCGGGGGAGCACCATCCGTACACCCTGGCCGCGCAGAACAATCTCGGCGCCTACCTCTCGGGGGCGGGCGAAACGCTGGAGGCGGAGAAGCTGTTGACGCGGGTGGTCGCCTCGATGCGTGAGGTGTTCGGCCGCGAGCACCCGAACACGCTGTTCTGCGTCATGAACCTGGCGAACGCGACGGCCGGGCGGGGCGATCTCGAACTCGTCCTGGAGACGGAGCGGCGGGTCGCCGGCCAGCTCCGGGACGTTCTCGGGGCGCATCACCCGGAGACCCTGGCCATGACGTCGAACCTCGTGGTCACGCTCGACGCGATGGGACGCAAGGACGAGGCGCTGAGTCTGCGGGCGGAGACGGGGGACGAACTGGCGCGGCAGCTCGGCGACGAGCATCCGCTGACCCGGATAGCGAGGGACGAGCGCAGGTTCTGGCGCGAGCTGGAGCCGATGTCGGTGTGACGCCGGGGCGCCCCGGGCTCCGGACCTCTGGAGCCCAGGGCACCCTCCGGGATCAGCAGACCGCTGCTTTCCCTGCCTCCCGTTCGTCCAGCAGCCAGTTGAGCACCTCGGGCAGCACGGACAGCGCGTCGAAGTGTGCCGCCGCCGGTTCGAGTACGGCGGTGGCGCCCGGGATCTGTCCGGCCAGCCATCGGGAGTGGCCCACAGGGGAGAACACGTCCTTCACGCCGTGCCACAGCATCACGGGACACCTGATGTCGGCGGGGTCGAACCCCCACGGCCTGCAGAACGCGAGCGCGTCGTCGATCCAGCCGTACGCCGATGTGCGCAGTCCTTCGCGGAAGTTGGCGAGCAGCATCGTGCGGATCCCGGCGTCGTTGACCACGGTGCGGTCGGAGTCGGTCAGCTCCCGGCGCAGGTCGTCCAGGAGCCGGGCCGGGTTCCGCCGGATCTCCTCCGAGCGGCTGATGAAGGATTCCGCCAGCCCGTCCGGGTCCGCCGCCGCCCTGGAGTACGCGAGCACGTTCGAAGCGGCCATCCCCTCGAACCAGTCGAGCCCTTCGGCATCCGGGGGAGCCAGGCTGACCAGAGCGGCGCCACGGGTGACCCGGTCGGGCATCAGCGCGGCGCAGGCCAGAGCGTGCGGCGCACCGCCGGAACGGCCGACCACGGCGAAGCGTTCCAGGCCGAGCGAGTCCGCGATCGCCCGTACGTCCTCGGCGACGTCCATCACCCGTCGCCCCGGCAGCCGGTCCGAGCCGCCGTACCCCGGGCGGTCGTAGGCGATCAGCTGCATGTTCCGCTGGTAGAGGACCATTCCGCGTGGAGCGGGCCCCAGCCGGCTGCCCGGCATGCCGTGCAGGAGGAACACCGGTCTGCCGCGGGGGTCCCCCTGTCGCTCGACCATCAGATGCCGTCCGTCGGCCACGCGCACCCGACTCCGCACGACGTCCCTCCGCTCATCACCCCGCTCGGTCCGGACACCAAGTGCCCGGTGTGTACTGCCAGTTCGATGATGACCTATCGGAGGCGATACCGGCGCTCCCTGTCGGTACGAGCCGGTGGTGTTCGGGACGTTCGGGGGCATTCGGTGGTGTTCGGCTTCAGGAGTGCCCTCCACAGCATCCGGACTCCAGGAGCCATTACAGGACAGGACTAGTCCTCACCCGCTGCCGACGGGCCATCGCACCGGGTGTTCGCGAACGGAACCGACGTGGTGCGACACCCGGGTTGTGAACACGGCGCGGGCGAACCGTCGTCGTCATGTGCGCGTCCGGAAGTCGACCTTGTGTGCTATCGGCCGCATCGGAATAGTGGGCGCCCCATCCTCCGTGCTCCGGACACCCCACTTGTCCGTGCACGGCCCCACAGGAGGTCGAAGTTGAAGCACCGACGCATACCCAGGAAGCGTGTGGCCCTGGCCGGATCGGCCGTCCTCGCCCTGGTCGCGGCAGGAGTCACGTTCCAGACCGCGAACGCCAGTGACGACGTGCCCCAGTTCACCGCGAAGACCCTCGACGCCCACTCGGCCGGAAGTCTCGCCACCACCCTGGACAAGGCCCTGGGCGGCGACAAGGCGGGCTCGTACTACGACGCCAAGGCCAAGAACCTCGTCGTCAACGTCATCGACGAGGCGGCGGCCGAGCAGGTCCGCCAGGCCGGCGGCAAGGCCAGACTCGTACAGCACACGCTCGCCGAGCTGACGAACGCGCGGCAGACCCTCACCGACAAGGCCACCATCCCCGGCACCTCGTGGGCGGTCGACCCGGTCAGCAACAAGGTGGTCGTCACGGCCGACCGCACGGTCGACGGCGCGGCCTGGGACAAGCTCAGCAAGGTCGTCGACGGGCTCGGCGCCAAGGCCGAACTCAAGAAGTCCGCAGGGGAGTTCAAGCCCCTCATCGCGGGCGGCGACGCCATCTGGGGCGACGGCGGACGCTGCTCGCTCGGCTTCAACGTGGTCAAGGGCGGGGAGCCGTACTTCCTGACCGCCGGCCACTGCACCGAGGGGATCACCAGCTGGTCCGACTCGCAGGGCGGCACGGAGATCGGCGCCAACGAGGGCTCCAGCTTCCCGGACAACGACTACGGCCTGGTCAAGTACACCTCCGACGTCGAACACCCCAGCGAGGTGGACCTCTACAACGGCTCCACCCAGGCGATCACCCAGGCCGGTGACGCCACCGTCGGCCAGACGGTGACCCGCAGCGGCTCCACCACCCAGGTCCACGACGGTGAGGTCACCGCACTGGACGCCACGGTCAACTACGGCAACGGCGACATCGTCAACGGCCTCATCCAGACCACGGTCTGCGCCGAGCCCGGCGACAGCGGCGGCTCGCTCTTCGCGGGCGACACCGCGCTCGGTCTCACCTCGGGCGGCAGCGGTGACTGCTCCGCCGGCGGCGAGACGTTCTTCCAGCCGGTGCCCGAGGCACTGGCGGCCTTCGGCGCCGAGATCGGCTGAACCTCCGGCCCTCCTTCGGTTCCGGTGAACCGGCGAGCCCGCCCCCTCGCACGAGGGGGCGGGCTCGCCCGCGTCGGTGCCACCTCCGCGCGAACGACACGAACGCCGCCCCTGTGAGTGCGTCCGACCGCAGCTGCTCGGGTGCGACCAGGCGCTGGGGCACAGGAGGCGTGCTTCGACCCCGGCCTGCAGATCGCGCTGCTCACGGTGGCTCCGGCGAAGGCCGATGAAGCTTCCGGGAGCGATGTCATGCGCAGACTGGCCGCTGCTTCACGCAGCGAGCGACGGAGCGCCCGCCTTGGCCGGGGCGACGCCGAAGATGTCCACCGCGTGGTAGTACGTCCACGCCGTGCTGTTGCACGAGGTCAGTTTGGCGCCGGAGTAGGCGGCGCACACGCGCTTGAGGTCCGAGTAGAACGCGGAGTCGATGCGGGACTTGTTCGCGGTGAACGTGCCGGCGGCCTTGTAGTTCCGGTAGCCGAAGTCATGGCGGGCGCAGGCCGTCTGGAAGGGGAAGCCGAACGGGTTGTCGGGTGAGGTGCTGCAGTAGTCCGTCGACCAGTCGAAGCCGTACGCGGCCCAGGCGCCCTGGTTGTTTCGGGCGGCGTTCCACGCGTTGTAGCTGGAGGCGCTCGTCTGGGTCCAGGAGCTGAGGACCTGCGGCTTGTCCGACGGGGCGGCCGAAGCGGAAACGGCAGGTACGAGGGCGAGCGGCAGCGCCGCAGCAAGGGCGGCGAACGGGACGGTGAATCGGCGACGCATGAGCAACCTCCGGCGGATGAAAGGGGGTTGTGCCGACCGTGCGCCTCGCGGGTCTCACGAGGCGCTCTCAGGATGCCGTCATGAACCTGTCATGACTAGTGACTTCGCCGATCGGTCGCCAGGAGTTCAGCTGCGCCTCGGCCGACATGGGCGGAGCAGCGCCCCGTTTCCGTACCGCGTGCCCGTGCGCACCCTTCCGGAGGCGCGACGCCGTGACGTTCGTCGGCCCCTGCTCCGGCTCCCGCGCGGGGCCGGGAGACCCGGGCCCGGCTTCTGTGGCGACCTGGTCGGCCGGCACGTCGTGCTACGGATCGGGGGCCGCCGGTCTCGTCGAGGAGATGCTGGACCGGCTCCCGGCCTCAGGCGAGGCTCGAGCTGTTCCCGGGGGAGTCCGCTTCCCCAGGGGCAGTCGCCCGCCGCGTCCCGTCCGTGTCCCGGCGGCGCATCGACAGGAGCAGGGTCAGGGCCGTGCCGACGACCGCCCAGGCGGAGAGCACCAGCAGGGGGCCGGTGACCGCGTTGCCCCTGAAGTACGCGATCGAGCGGGCCACCCAGGTGCCCGCTCCCGGTGGCAGGGCGGGGCCGATCGCCCGCCAGAAGTCCGGCAGCATCGGCAGCGGGAAGGCGCCGCCGGCGCTCGGGTTGCCCGCGATCACGATGAGCAGGACGGCCAGGCCGATGCCGACGATGCCGGTGAGCGCCTCCAGGGCGAGCGTGATCATGCCGACAGCGAAGACGGTCAGGGCGCCCAGACCGGCCAGGGCCCACACGCTGCCCGGGAGTGCGCCGAGGATCGGGCCGATGATGACCGCGCCGCCGATCCCGCCCGCGATCGAGTACAGCGCCATGACCGCGGTGCGGATCACGGCGCGCTGCCGGTTGGCCGGCTTGGTGCCCGCGCTGATCGCCAGGATCGACGCGCAGAGGTAGCCGCCCACGCACCAGCCCACGACCAGGTAGAACGACGAGAGGCCGTCGAAGTCGTCCGGGGAGGCGGGCGCCACGTCCACGGTCCGTACGGTGCGCTGCCGGGGTCCCTCCGCCTCCTTGATGATCTTGGTGAGCGAGGTGGCCAGCACGGTGCCGCCCCCGGAGGCGACGAGCACGGTGTCCGTCGCCCCGGTGGGGCTGACGATCAGGGCGCCGTCGATCTCGCGGTTCTGGATCTGCCGGCGGGCCTCGGCCTCGCCGGAGACCGCGCGCGGATCGAGCGGACCGCCCGGCAGATCACTCAGCTGGGTGACGAGCCGCCCGGACGCCTGCTGCGGGGCGACGACCCCGAAGGGGACATCCGTCGGGTCGGGCCTGTGCAGCGCGCCGACGTACGAGGCGATGAACAGCAGCTGCAGTGCCAGTACACCGACAACCAGCAGCGCGGCCCGTGTGGTGACGGCGCTCTTCACCTCGTCAGCGAAAGTCATGCCCCCACGGTCCGGGGAGTCCGGCGTTCGCGCAGGTGGGGCCGGGCCGAATGGCGGAGAGGTGGCCCCGCACCCGGTTATCGTACGAACGTTCGAAACTTGGTCTATGGTGGAGAGCGAGGGGGTGACGAGTACGGATCGGTCCAGGAGGTGCGGATGCCCGGGTTCACGCATCTGCATACCGTTTCCGGGTTCTCCCTGCGGTACGGGGCATCGCACCCGGAGCGGCTGGCCGAGCGTGCCGCCGAGCGGGGGATGGACGCCCTCGCGCTGACCGACCGCGACAGTCTCGCGGGCACGGTCCGCTTCGCCAGAGCCTGCGAGAAGGCCGGGATACGTCCGCTTTTCGGGGCGGAGCTCGCGGTGGCGCGGCAGGCCGCCGGAGGAGGGCGTACGCACAGACCGCGCACACCGGTCCGCGGAGGTGCCTTTGTCGATGAATCCGCACCCCGGGTCACCTTCCTCGCCCGGGACGGCGCCCGCGGCTGGGCCGAGCTGTGCCGGCTGGTCACCGCCGCCCACGCCCCCGGCCTCGGGGACCCGGACGCCGGGCAGCCCCTGGTCGGCCGGGACACGCTGCCCGCCGAAGGGCTCACCGTGCTGCTCGGCCCCGCCTCCGAGGTGGGCGCCGCGCTGGCCGCGGGCCGGCCCGACCGGGCCGCCGCCCTGCTCGCCCCCTGGCGGGAGATCTACGGTGACGCCCTGCGCCTCGAAGCCGTCCACCACGGCCGCGAGGGCACCGGCCCCGGATCGCTGCGGCTCGCCGCCCGTACCGTCGGCTTCGCCGCCGAGCAGGGGGTGCGAGCCGTCCTGACCAACGCCGTCCGGTACGCCGACCCCGGGCAGGGCCCCGTCGCCGACGTGCTCGACTCGGCCCGCCGGCTCGTCCCCGTCGACCCGCGCCGCTCCCCCCTCGACAGCGGGGAGCGCTGGCTCAAGGACGCCGGTGCGATGCGGGAGGCCGCCGAGCGGATCGCCTCCGCCGCGGGGCTCGGACGGGACGCGGGGCAGCGGCTGCTCGCGGAGACCCGGCACACCGCCGACGCCTGCCTCGTCGACCCGGCGGACGACCTGGGGCTCGGCAGCGTCCACTTCCCCGAACCGCACCTCGTCGGCGCCGGCCGGCGCACCGCCCAGCGGGTGCTGGCCTCCCGCGCCGCCGCCGGCATGGTGCGGCACGGCTACGACCGCAGGCGCGACTACTGGGACCGGATGCACCACGAGCTGGACATCATCGCCCACCACGGTTTCGCCTCCTACTTCCTGACGGTCTCCCAGGTCGTCGACGACGTGAAGGGGATGGGCATACGGGTCGCCGCACGCGGCTCCGGGGCCGGCTCCCTGGTCAACCACCTGCTCGGGATCGCCCACGCCGACCCGGTCGAACACGGGCTGCTCATGGAGCGCTTCCTGTCCAAGCGGCGCTTCGTGCTGCCCGACATCGACATCGACGTCGAGTCGGCCCGCCGCCTGGACGTCTACCGCGCGATCATCGGGCGCTTCGGCGCCGAGCGGGTCGCGACCGTCTCCATGCCCGAGACCTACCGGGTGCGCCACGCCATCCGCGACGTCGGAGCCGCGCTCTCCATGGACCCGGCCGAGACCGACCGGCTCGCCAAGGCCTTCCCGCACATCCGGGCCAGGGACGCCCGTGCCGCGATGGAGGAGCTGCCCGAACTGCGCGCCGTGGCCGGACGGAAGGAGCAGTACGGCCGGCTCTGGGAGCTGGTGGAGTCACTGGACGCGCTGCCGCGTGGCATCGCCATGCACCCGTGCGGGGTGCTCCTCTCGGACGACTCGCTGCTGCGGCGTACGCCGGTCATGCCCACCAGCGGCGAGGGCTTCCCCATGTCCCAGTTCGACAAGGACGACGTGGAGCACCTCGGGCTGCTCAAGCTCGATGTGCTCGGCGTGCGGATGCAGTCGGCGATGGCGCACGCGGTGACCGAGCTGAAGCGGGCCTCGGGCCAGGAGGTCGACCTGGACGCCGTGCCGCAGGGCGACCCGGAGACGTACCGGCTGATCAAGAGCGCCGAGACGCTCGGCTGCTTCCAGATCGAGTCCCCGGGCCAGCGCGACCTGGTCGGCCGGCTCCAGCCCGCCACCTTCCACGACCTGGTCGTCGACATCTCGCTGTTCCGGCCGGGGCCGGTCGCCGCCGACATGGTGCGGCCGTTCATCGAGGCCAGACACGGCCGCGCGCCCGTGCGTTATCCCCATCCCGACCTGGAAGGGGCGCTGCGCGGCACCTACGGGGTGGTCGTCTTCCACGAGCAGATCATCGAGATGGTGAACATCATGACCGGCTGCGGACGCGGCGAGGCCGACCGGGTGCGGCGCGGGCTCTCCGACCCCGAGTCGCAGGCCAGGATCAGGGTCTGGTTCGCACAGCGGGCGGCGCGCAGGAAGTACGGCGCCGAGGTGATCGCCCGTGCCTGGGAGATCATCGAGGCGTTCGGGAGCTACGGCTTCTGCAAGGCGCACGCGGTCGCCTTCGCCGTGCCGACGTACCAGTCGGCCTGGCTCAAGGCGCACCACCCGGCGGCCTTCTACGCCGGGCTGCTCACGCACGATCCCGGGATGTACCCGAAGCGGCTGCTGCTCGCGGACGCGCGTCGGCGCGGGGTGCCGGTGCTGCCGTTGGACGTGAACCGGTCGGCGGCCGCCCATAGGATCGAACTGGTGTCTGGCGACAACGGTGATAAATGGGGATTGCGGCTGGCCCTCTCGGACGTCCACGGCATCAGCGAGGCCGAGGTCGCCCGGATCGAGGCCGGGCAGCCCTACACCTCGCTGCTGGACTTCTGGCAGCGGGCCAGGCCCGGAAAGCCGGCCGCCGAACGGCTGGCCCAGGTCGGCGCGCTGGACTCCTTCGGCGCCAACCGCCGGGACCTGCTGCTGCATCTGTCCGAGCTCCACCGCGCCCAGCGGAGCTCCGGTTCCGGCGAGGCGGGCGCCCAGCTCCCGCTCGGCGGCGGGCACAGGACCGGCACCGTCGGACTGCCCGACCTCAACGACGCCGAACGCCTCAGCACCGAGCTCGGCGTCCTCAGCATGGACGTGTCGCGCCATCTGATGGGCGATCACCACGCCTTCCTGAAGGAGCTCGGCGCGGTCTCCGCCCAGCGGCTGCGGGAGGCGGGGCACGGGGAGACCGTGCTGGTCGCGGGGGCCAAGGTGGCCACCCAGACCCCGCCGGTCCGCTCCGGGCGCCGGGTCATCTTCACCACCCTGGACGACGGGACGGGTCTGGTCGACCTCGCCTTCTTCGACGACAGCCACGCCGCCTGCGCGCACACCGTCTTCCACTCCTGGCTGCTGCTCGTGCGCGGAGTGGTCCAGCGGCGTGGCGCGCGCAGCATGAGCATCGTCGGCTCGGCGGCCTGGAACCTGGCGGAGCTGGCCGAACTCCGGCGCACCGGCGGCCTCGACGCGGTCGCGGCGCGGCTGGCGGAGGAGCCCGCCTCCGGCGAGGAGGAGGCACCCGACGACGGCCGCCGTATCCAGCTGCCGACCGGTTACGAGATGAACCCGTGGTCCGATCTCCAGCCGGCCGGTGAAGGGACGCCCACCGGGAGGAAGCTGTGGCACCGGAGCCAGGGGAGCGCGGGATGAACGACCAGCCGGCCGTCCTGTGCCTGCGGTTCCGCCGGATCGGCGGCGGACTGCCGGACAGCGCGGGTTACGAGGGGCTGCTCGCCCTCCTCGGGGCGTTCACCCCGGTCGTCGAGGCGGCACCGCCCGGCGCCGCGCTCGCCGATGTCAGCGGCGCGCTGCGCTACTTCGGACAGGACGCGGCGGGTCTGGCCTCCGTGATCCGGGTGCGTGCCCTCGCCCTGCACGGCGTGGACTGCGCGATCGGGGCGGCCTCCAACCCCATGCTGGCCAGGATGGCCGCACGGCAGGCGACGCCCGGCACGACCTTCGTGGTGCCCCCCGGTGAGCACGCCGGCTTCCTCGCCTCCAAGCCCGCCGCCGCGCTGGACGGCGTCGGGGCGGCGACCGCGCGCACCCTGTGCGGATACGGGCTCGACTCCATCGGCCGGATAGCCGCCGCGCCGCTCGCCACCCTGCAGCGGATCACCGGCGTACGGACCGGTCGCGAGCTGTGGGAGCGGGCCAACGGCATCGACCGTACGCGGGTCGTGCCGAACGCCGCCGCCCGGTCGATCGCCGCCGAACGCTCCTTCCCCCGCGACGAGCTGGACCCGGAGCAGCACCGCCGCGCGCTCCTCTCGCTCACCGAGGAGCTGGGGGCCAGGCTGCGCGGTGACGGCCAGGTGTGCCGTTCGCTCGCGGTCTCCGTGCGCTACGCCGACCGGACCGGTTACGCGACGCTGACCCGCAGCCGTACGCTCCCGGAGCCCACCGCGCACTCGGCGGCGCTCACCTCGCTCGCGTACCGGATCCAGGACTCGTTCGCCCTGCAGCGGGCGCGGGTGCGGGGGATCGGGCTGCGGGCGGAAGGGCTTCACGACGCGGAACGCGCCGCCCATCAGCTCACCTTCGACCCGGTGGACGAGCGGGCGCGGCGGATCGAGGCCGTGTCCGACAGGCTGCGGGCCAGGTTCGGCCCGGGAGCCGTGAAGCCGGGACGGCTCGCGGCCTGACCTCGGGGCACCGGAATCTTTTTACCGACGCGTAACTTCCCCCGCGACCTTACCCGTGCGTAACTTGGCATGAGCACGTTGAAAAAACGTCATTCGCTGCGGTCCGGACCGCAGGGCGCACCGACATCGCAACTCCCTTGAGCCGCAAGGAGACCACCCGATGCTGCCCTGGACCCGTGCCCGGCGCTCCCCGCGCGCACGCCGCACCCTCGCCGCCCTGCTCCTCACCGTCGCCGCGCTCGTCGCCCCCACGGCGACCGCGACCGCGGCGGAAACCGCCGCTCCGTCCCGTGGATGGAACGACTACTCCTGCAAGCCCTCCGCAGCCCACCCCCGGCCGGTCGTCCTCGTCCACGGAACCTTCGGGAACTCGGTCGACAACTGGCTGGTCCTCGCGCCGTACCTCGTCAACCGGGGCTACTGCGTCTTCTCGCTGGACTACGGACAGCTACCGGGCGTGCCGTTCTTCAACGGACTCGGCCCGATCGACAAGTCGGCAGGACAGCTCGACGTGTTCGTCGACAAGGTGCTCGGCGCCACCGGTGCGCCCGAGGCCGACCTCGTCGGCCACTCCCAGGGCGGCATGATGCCCAACTACTACCTGAAGTTCCTCGGCGGAGCCGACAAGGTGAACGCTCTCGTCGGGATCGCCCCCGACAACCACGGCACCACGCTTCTCGGCCTCACCCAGCTGCTGCCGTACTTCCCGGGCGCCGAGGACCTCCTGACGAAGAACACCCCGGGCCTCGCCGACCAGATCGCCGGCTCCGCCTTCATCACGAAGCTCAACGCGGGCGGCGACACCGTGCCCGGGGTCCGCTACACCGTCATCGCGACCCGGTACGACGAAGTCGTGACCCCGTACCGCACGCAGTACCTGGACGGGCCGAACGTACGCAACGTCCTGCTCCAGGATCTGTGCCCGGTCGGCCTGTCCGAGCACGTCGCGATCGGGACCATCGACAGGATCGCCTTCCACGAGGTGGTGAACGCCCTCGACCCGGCGCACGCCACCCCGACCACCTGCGCCTCGGTCATCGGCTGAGACGCGCGGCGGGGCCTCCGGAGGCCCCCAGGCCCCGCCGTCACCACCGGTCAGGCGCGGTGCGCGCCGCCCGAGGACCGGCGACGGACCGACACGAACAGGGCGCTCGCACCGAGGGCCAGTGCGGCGGCTCCGCCCATCGCGAGGTACGAGGTGCTGCTGCTGCCACCCGTCTCGGCGAGGGCCTCGTCCGCCGGGACCGTGTCCGCGGGGGAGGCGGCGACGTTGTTCGGCTCGGGTGCGTTCGCCCCGGTGTCCTCGGCCGGGGCCGCCTCGGTGACCTCCGCACCGGTCGAGGCGTCGTCGTCCCCGTGTCCGCCGTGCTCGACGGACGACTGGTCCGCACCCTCGTCGATCTCCTGCTCGGAAGGGGCGGACGCGGTGGGCGCCGGCGCGGCCGCGACGGAACCGCTGCCGGACTTCTCGCCGCCGAAGACCACGTCGGAGCAGGCGTAGAAGGCCTCGGGGGAGTCCGACCGCTGCCAGACCGTGTAGATCAACTGCCGTCCCGACGCCTCCGGCACGGTGCCGTCGAAGACGTACGAACCGTCCTCCAGCGTCGGGTCGGTGGCCGTGGCGAACGGCTTCTCCTGGAGGTCCGACCACTTCAGGGGCTGCGCCGGGTCGTAGCTCGCCTTGGTCAGGTACAGCTCGAACGAGCCCTTGTGCGGAGCCGTCGCCCGGAACCGGAAGGTGTGGCTGCCCGCCTCCATGGGCGTGGACGGCCAGTCGGCGCGCGGCAGGTCGAGCCCCTTGAACTTGTCGTTGCCCGCGCTGCACAGCTTGCCGTCCGGGATCAACTCACGGTGCTTGCCGGCGGCGTTGGCGATGTTCACGCCGTTCCAGTCGTACAGCGCCTGGACCCCGCCCGCCGCGACCGCCGCCTGGCAGGCCGCCGACCGCGGGCTCTCCGGCCCTTCCGCGAAACAGGCCGAGACCCGGCTGACCGGATCGCTCAGCGAACCGTGGGCGGCGGCCGGGGATGCGGTCAGCCCGGTCAGCGCGAGCGGCGCGACGCCGAGCGCGACGACGACTCCGGCGACCTTGCGGCGAGCGGTGGTGATGACGGCCATGGTGGTGGTTCTCCTTCGACGGCACGGCTGTTGACCAGGTCTGGTGATCAGCAGGCTAGCCACCGCCGGAAGCGGGTCCGGGCCGGAAAAGGCGCAGGTGGCGATCGTTATGGCGCGCTTAAGGGATGGTTAGGGGAGGGCTCAGGAAGGCCGGCCGGTGAGCCTCCGCGGGCACTTCTCACGTGGCCCTGGACGCTCGAACGGCGTGCACCGCGGCGAAGGGCAGGAGGAGGGCTGCGATCCGGGCCGGATCCTCCAGAATGGGTGTGTGCCCGGCACCGGGCAGCAACTCGACCTCCGCGCCCGGAACGACGCGGTAGTCGGCCGCGGAAGCCGGTCGCCATCTGCGGTCCTCGTCACCGAAGATCACCTGCAGCGGTTTGCCGAGGGCCGTCAGCCGGTCCGGGAGCGGGCGCTGGTTCAGATAGGCGATGGACGCCTGCATCGCCGCGGTGACCGCACGGTAGGTCATGCCGCGCAGTTCGTCGACGAGTTCCTGCGGGACCCGGTACCCCGCGCGGAAGGCGGTGCTCGCGAACTCGCGGATCCGGTCGTCGGCCGGCGGCCACTGCGCGGGGTCGAACACGGCGGCCCCCTGTGGGATGAAGGCATCCATGCGAGGGCCCGTGCTGATGAGCGCGAGCGCGGCCACCAGGCCGGGTCGGTGCTCGGCCAGAGCGGTGGCGGCATAGCCGCCGCTGGAGTGGCCGACGACAGTGGCGTGCCCGACGCCGAGCCGGTCCAGCACCGTGCCGATCCTGCGTCCCTGCTCCGGGGTCGCGTAGTCGCCGTCGGCCGGTTCGGCCGAGCGGCCGTGCCCCGGCAGGTCGATCCGGATGACCCGATGGAGCGTGGCCAGCAGCGGCACCATGGCGTCCCACGAGCGGCCCGATGCCGCGGATCCATGGATGAGCAGGAGCACGGGGGCGTCGCCAGGGCCGTCCTGGGAGACGTGGATGTCGCCCTGCTCCAGGCGGAGGACCGAGTCCTCGGGGGCGGCGGCGTTCACATGAGGGTGTCTCTCGGGAGGAGTCATGAGCCCACTGTCGCCGCCGGTGCGCACCCACGGCTTGGACGTATGTTCCCTCCTCGGGTCCGCGTAGCATGTGGAGATGGGGTCCCTCACGGGTGAACATGACGCTCCCGCTGTGTGGGACGTCGCACGTCCGCAGCGGTCCGGCCGGGTGGCCGGTGTCGACATGGCCGGGTTCCATGTACCCGGCCCGTTGGCCGGTGGTCTGCGGGTGGTTCCGCACCCGGCCGTGACGCTGATCCTGGAGATCGGGGCGAGCGCGTCCACCGTGGAGGACGACGCAGGCCGGCGGTGCGGCGGGAGCCTCGTCGCCGGGCCCGGGTTCGGCTCCGGAGGCGGGGTCCGTGCATGGGGCGAACACGCCCGGTGCGTGCAGGTGCGTCTGTCCCCGCTGGTCGCAGGCGCGGCTCTGGGGGTGTGTCCGGCCGATCTGGGCGGTTCTCCGGTCTCCCTCGACGACGTATGGGGCAGGGAGGCGGCACGCATTCGCGAGCAACTGGGCGAGATCCCCTCGTGGCAGGACCGCTTCGCGTTCACGGACGCGCTGCTCGCCCGACGGCTTCGGGGGCGGTCGCCGGTGGACCCGGCGGTTGCCTGGGCCTGGAGACGGATCGTCGCGGGCAGGGGCGCCGTCCGGGTCGACCACCTGGCGGACGAACTCGGATGGAGCCGGAAGCGCCTGTGGTCGCGGTTCCGGTCGGACATCGGCATCCCGCCGAAGAGCGCCGCGAAGCTGGTCCGCTTCGACCATGCCGTGCACCGTCTGGTCGCGGGCGAGAGCCCGGCCCGCGTCGCCGCGGACAGCGGCTACCACGACCAGCCCCATCTGCACCGGGACGTCATGGAGTTCACCGGCGCGACCCCGGTGACCGTGTCGGGCGAGCCGTTCCTGACGGTGGACGAGCGTGCGTGGCCGGGTGCGGGGCGGCCGGTGAGGCCGCGGTTCGCGGCGCCGCCGTGGGAACGGGTCAGGTAGCCCCCGCCGCGTCCCCTTCACGTGCGGCGCGGACCGGCCGCCCCTTCTCCAGCCAGGTGGTCAGGACGGAGACCTCCGCGTCCGGTGCCAGTCGCAGACCGGCCGCCGTGAGGAAGTCGGGGAGCGCGATCTCTCCGCCGTCGGTTCCGTCGTCCCACATGGTCAGGAGCCTGGAGCCCTCGCCGTCCCACGTGTCGGTGTCCTCGCTCGGATGCTGCTCCACGCTTCCCACTCCGTGCCGGTAACGGAGGTACAGGTACTGGTCGTCCGTCGTCCAGGCATCCCACTGGGAGGGGGAGGCCAGACAGGTCCTGACGACCTGCGCCAGCGTGACGTCCTCGTGCAGAAGGGCCTCGACGGCTCCGAGGTGCCGGCCGTGGGCGACGACCAGCTCCCCGTCGAGGGCCAGCAGGCGCACCTCGCCGTCGCTGAACCCGATCGTCAGGCCGCACACCTGGTCGACGACGCCCCCGCGACAGCGGATCTCCCGGACCGAACGGATCGTCCCGCCCACGAAGTGCGTCAGCGCCACGTCCTGGGGGCCGGACACCACCGAGGTGTCGTCGGTCCAGGGTTCCGCCGTGAGCGACAGCGTGAATCCCTCCGCGTGGAACCGGACGGGCGCCGCCCCCTCCGGATGCAGCCACAGGGCCGGGACCGGACGGCTCACCGGGGCGCTCACGCCCAGCAGCCGTACGCCGATCAGGTCGGAGGGGTACAGAGCGTCGTCATCGTCCATCCACCGATGCTGACAGGCGGCGAGGCACGGCGAAACGGGTTTTGGGCCCGGGCGCCCCGGGCCCCCGGCCCCGGGCCGCACGGACGGTCAGACCTGGACGCCCGGGGTGCCGTCCTCCACGACCACGCTCGCGCGGGTGCTGATCGTGGCGTCCGGCTTCGTCACGAAGGGCAGGACGCGGAAGTCGCTCGTCCACCGCTCGCGGTCCACCGTGACGCGTACGTAGCCGCGCTGGTTGTTGAAGAACTTCATGTGCGGGTTCGCCGCGAGGAAGGTCTCGCCCTGAGCCGTCATGTCCGCGCCGTCACCGCCGCTGGTGATCGAGGTGCCCACGAACTCCGAGCCGACGGTCGCCGACTCCGGGTCGGCGAAGTCGCGCTTGAGGTCCCAGGCGTAGTTCTGGTGCCGGTCACCCGTGATCACAACCAGGTTGCGCACCCCGCGGGTGTCCGCCTCCGCGAGCAGCCGGTTGCGCTCGGCGACGTAGCCGTCCCACGGATCCATGAAGACGTTCGTCGCCGGGCCCGGGTCCTGGTCGGTCTGGCCCATCGGGGCCTGGTTGCCGAGGATCTGCCAGCGCGCCTGCGAGCGGCTGAAGCCCTTGAGCACCCAGTCCCGCTGCCGGGCCCCCAGCAGGGTCCGGTCCGTGTCGAAGCGGTCGTCGCAGACGGCCGACGAACCGTCGCCGCACGCCTGGTCGTCGCGGTACTGGCGGGTGTCGAGCATGGTGAAGTCGGCGAGCCGGCCGTAGGGGAGCCTGCGGTACATCTGTACGTCGGGGCCCTCGGGCAGCTGGGGCCGGCGCAGCGGTGCGTGCTCGTACAGGGCCTGGAAGGCTTCGGCCCGGCGCTGCAGAAACGTCTCGGGGTTCTCGTTGTTCTCGGAGGTCTCGCCCGCCCAGTTGTTCTCCACCTCGTGGTCGTCGAACGTCATGATCCACGGGAAGTTGGCGTGCGCCTCGCGCAGCGGGGCCTCGGACTTGTAGAGGCCGTACTGGAGGCGGTAGCGGGCGAGGTCGAGGGTCTCCGTGTGGAACTTCGCATCGGTCGTCACGCCGCGCTTGTTCGTCTTCACGCCGGACTCGTACAGGTAGTCGCCGAGGTGCACCACCAGGTCCAGGTCCTCCTGCGCCATGTGGTGGTAGGCCGTGAAGTAACCGTCCTGCCAGGCCTGGCAGGAGGCGAAGGCGAACTTCAGCTGCCGAGGGGAGTCCCCCGGCGCCGGAGTGGTGCGCGTACGGCCCACGGGGGAGATCGCGGAGCCGGCCTTGAAGCGGAACCAGTACGTGCGGTCGGGGGCGAGCCCGTGCACCTCGGGGTGGACGGAGTGCGCCAGTTCGGGAGTCGCGACGACGCTGCCGCGGCGTACGACCCGGCGGAACCGCTCGTCGAGCGACACCTCGTAGTGGACACGGACCGCCTTCGCCGGCATGCCGCCGAGACCGTCCTGTGCGAAGGGTTCGGGAGCCAGGCGGGTCCAGAGCACGACGCCGTCCGACGTAGGGTCGCCCGAGGCGACACCCAGGGTGAACGGGTCACCCTTCAGGGTGGGCGCGGCGAACGCGGACTGCGCCTCCCACGCCCCCGTCCCGAGCATCAGCGCGGTGGCTGCCGCCCCGCCGAATCCGAACATCTGCCTGCGGGACACGGAATTCGCGACCACGGGTTACGCCCTCCTCGGTTGATCTGCGCCAACCTCGGACACGCTGCCGGGAATTGATGTCATGCTCACACGCAGCGTATGGCCGCGGGCCGAGCGTTACGTGAACAGGACAGCTATGCGGTGAGCGGCTCGGGGAACCGGCCGTACGGGGGCGCCTCCTCCTGAGCCGGCCCGCCTCAGGACACCGCGCGATAGCGGCGCTCCGGCCGGCCCGTCCCGCCGTAGCGCAGGGACACCTCGGCCCGGCCGGTCTCCGCGAAGTACTCCAGGTAGCGGCGCGCGCTGACCCGGGAGAGGGCGCCCGCCTCGGCGCACTCGGAGGCCGACAGGCCGTCGGGGTGTTCGCGCAGGACCCGTTCGACCAGGTCCGCGGTGTGGGCCGCCAAGCCCTTGGGGAGCTCGCGGGAGCCCGGGGGACGGGTGCCGAAGATACGGTCCACATCCTCCTGACGGGCCTCCTGGCGGGCCTCGTCCAGCGCGTCCAGGCGGTTGCGCAGTGAGGCCACGTGGTGCAACTGCTCCTGGAGGGCGGAGCGGTGGAACGGCTTGATCAGGTAGTGCAGGGCACCCGCCCGCAGGGCGGCCCTGACCACTCCCGCATCGCGGGCGGCGGTGATGAAGAGGGCGTCCGCGCTGTGCGTGCCGCCGTCCGATTCCTCCGCCGCACGCAGCTCCCGCAGTACCTGGATTCCGTCCATGTCGGGCAGGTAGATGTCGAGCAGGACCAGGTCAGGACGCGTTCTGCGGGCCGCGCGCAGGGCCTCGGCGCCCGAGTGGGCCACGCCGACGACCGTAAAACCGTCCAATGCGGACACATACCGGCTGTGCAGCTTCGCGACCATGAAGTCGTCGTCCACCACCAGCACTTTCGTCACGCGGCCACGGTAGGGCGCGACCACAACGACCACAACGTCCATTGATTCCGGAAAGGCGACAGGTCGTTAACGCGCAGGCAACATGTGGGCCACCTCACACGCGATCACACCCGTACACGTAGAGCTCGAAAGGCGGCATCCGGTGCGACTGCGCACTCCACTCGCCCTGTTCGGGGCAGCGCTGCTGGTGCTCGTCGGTCCGCCGCTGCTGTCCACCGGCAGCGGTTCCGACACCGGCACGCAGATCCCCGGACTGCGCTTCATGGTTCCCAACACACCCGGCGGCGGTTACGACATCACGGCGCGCACCGCGGCGAAGAACGCCGAGGACGCGGGGCTCACCCACGGCATCGAGGTGTTCAACCTGCCCGGCGCGGGCGGCACCGTCGGCGTGACCCGGCTGGCCGCCGAGCACGGCAACGGCAAGCTCGCCATGTCCATGGGCCTCGGTGTGGTGGGCGCCGTGCACACCAACAAGTCGCCCAAGACCCTCGGTGACACGACCCCGATCGCCCGGCTCACCGAGGAGCAGGACATCGTCGTCGTCGCCAAGGACTCCCCGTACAGGACGATCGGCCAGCTGCTCACCGCCTGGAAGAAGGACCCGGGGAAGATCCCGGTCGGTGGCGGCTCCTCGCCCGGCGGGCCCGACCACCTGGCGCCGATGCTGATGGCGAAGGCCGCCGGGATCGCACCCAGGCAGGTCAACTACATCCCGTTCGACGGCGGCGGCGAACTGCTCGCCTCGATCCTCGGCAACAAGGTCGGCTTCGGTGTCTCCGGCGTCGGCGAGTACCTCGACCAGATCGAGGCCGGTGAGCTGCGTCTGCTCGCCGTCACCGGCCCGAAGCGGGTCCCGGGCCTCGACGCGCCCACCCTCCGCGAGGCCGGTCTCGACACCGACTTCACCAACTGGCGCGGCATCGTCGCCCCGCCAGGGCTCTCCGAGGCCGAGCGCGACAAGCTCGTCGGGCTGGTCAGCGAGCTGCACGACTCGAAGCAGTGGCGGGACTCCATGAAGAAGAACGGCTGGGACGACGCCTTCCTCACCGGTGACGCCTTCGGTGACTTCCTGGACGCCCAGGACCGCCGCGTCGCCACCGTCCTCAAGGAGCTGGGACTGTGAGCGACGAGAACACCCCCGCCCGGCCCGCCACCGCCCGCGCCTGGCTGCGCGAGCACTCCGAACTCGGCGTCTGCGTCCTGCTGCTCGTGCTCGGCGTCCTGGTCCTGACCGACGCCCTGACGATGAGCGTGGACATCACCCAGCGCGGACCCGTCGGTCCCAGGACCGTCCCGGTCGCCGTCGGCATCGGGCTGCTGGCCGTCGCCGTTCTGCTGGCCGTCGACGTCCTGCGCGGCGGCCGCGGCGAGGCGGAGGCCGGCGAGGACGTCGACCTCGACGAACCCGCCGACCGGCGCACCGTCGCCCTGCTCACCGGCGTCTTCCTCGCCTTCGCCGTCCTCATCGGCCCGCTCGGCTTCCCGATCTCCGGCGCCCTGCTCTTCTGGGGCTCGGCCTACGCGCTGGGCAGCCGCCACCTCGACCGCGATCCGCTCATCGCCGCCGGGCTCTCCCTCATGACCTACTTCGTCTTCGACAACCTGCTCGGGGTGCCCCTCCCGGGCGGCCCGCTGATGGGGGTGCTCTGACCGATGGATTCCCTCAACTCCCTCATCGACGGCTTCGGCACGGCGCTCACGCCGGTCAACCTGCTCTGGGCCGCGCTCGGTGTCCTCCTCGGCACGGCCATCGGTGTGCTCCCCGGCATCGGCCCCGCCATGGCCGTGGCGCTGCTCCTGCCGGTGACGTACGGACTCGAACCGACCGGCGCCTTCATCATGTTCGCCGGGATCTACTACGGCGCGATGTTCGGCGGCTCCACCACCTCGATCCTCCTCAACACCCCGGGGGAGAGTGCGGCCGTCGTCGCCGCGATCGAGGGCAACCCGATGGCGAAGGCCGGGCGCGGCGCACAGGCGCTGGCCGCCGCCGCCGTCGGTCACTTCGCCGGCGGCATGATCGGCACGATCCTGCTGGTCGTCCTCGCCCCGACCGTGGCCTCGCTCGCGGTCGACATCGGCGCCCCCGACTACTTCGCCATCATGGTGCTGGCCTTCATCGCCGTCACCTCCGTCCTCGGCTCCTCCCGGATCCGCGGCCTCGCGTCGCTCCTCATCGGTCTCACCATCGGCCTCGTCGGCCTGGACCAGATGACGGGCCAGCAGCGCCTGACCTTCGGCTCGCTCCAACTGGCCGACGGCATCGACGTGGTGATCGTGGCCGTCGGACTCTTCGCCATCGGGGAGGCCCTCTGGGTCGCCGCCCACCTGCGCCGCACCAGCGGGAAGCCGATCCCCGTCGGCCGCCCCTGGCTGGGCAGGGACGACGTACGGCGCACCTGGAAGTCGTGGCTGCGCGGGCCCCTCATCGGCTTCCCGTTCGGCGCGATCCCGGCGGGCGGCGCGGAGATCCCCACCTTCCTGTCGTACGTCACCGAGAAGCGGCTCTCCAAGCACCGCGACGAGTTCGGCAAGGGCGCCATCGAGGGCGTCGCCGGGCCGGAGTCGGCGGCGTCCGCCTCCGCCGCGGGAACGCTGGTCTCCATGCTCACGCTCGGCCTGCCCACCACGGCCGTCGCCGCCGTCATGCTGGCCGCCTTCCAGCAGTACGGCATCCAGCCCGGCCCGCTCCTGTTCGAACGTGAACCCGAGCTGGTCTGGGGCCTGATCGCCTCCCTCTTCGTCGGCATGGTGCTGCTGCTCGCCCTGAACCTGCCCCTCGCGCCGCTCTGGGCGAAGCTGCTGCGGATCCCGCGTCCCTACCTCTACGCGGGCATCCTGTTCTTCGCCGCCGTCGGTGCGTACGCGGTGGGCGGGGAGGCCGTCGACCTGGTGATCCTGCTGGTGATCGGGCTGATCGGCTTCGGGATGCGCCGGTACGGCCTGCCGGTGCTGCCCGCGATCATCGCGGTCATCCTCGGGCCGTCCGCCGAACAACAGCTGCGGCGCGCCCTCCAGATCAGCGACGGCAGCGTGACGGGGCTGGTCAACACCCCGTTCTCCGTGACCGTCTACGTCATCGTCGCGCTGATCCTGCTGTGGCCGCTGGTGAGGAAGGCGCTGGGGCGAAACCGGGCGTGACGGACTGTCGGTGGCGGCTGAGAGGATTGCGGTATGACCACGATCGACTGGGACGCCGCCGCCGACTCGTTCGACGAGGAGCCCGACCACGGGCTCCGCGACCCCGTGGTCCGCAGCGCCTGGGCGCGACGGATGGAGACCTGGCTGCCCACCGCGCGCTCCGCGGTCCTCGACCTCGGCTGCGGTACGGGCAGTCTGGCCCTGCTCGTCGCCGGCCAGGGGCACCGCGTCACCGCCGTCGACCGCTCGGCGCGCATGGTGGAGCAGGCGCGGGCCAAGCTGGCCGGGACGGGTACCGACGTGTTCGTCGGCGACGCGGCGCACCCCCCGGTCGGCAAGCAGCGGTTCGACGTGATCCTCGCCCGGCACATCGTGTGGCTGCTGCCCGACCCGGCGGCCGTCCTGCGGCACTGGTTCTCGCTGCTGCGGCCCGGCGGCCGGCTGGTGCTCATCGAGGGCGTGTGGAACGGCACCGGGATCCCCGCGGCCGACCTCACCGCACTCCTCACCGAGCACACGGAGCGCGTCCACCACGAGCCGCTGTCCGGGGACTCCCGGCTCTGGGGAAAGGAGGTCGACGACGACAGGTACGCCCTGGTGGCCCGCGCCGAGCCGCCGCACCGGCACACCGAGGTCGTCGACGTCCACCTCATCCTGCGCAGGGGCTCCGACGTGCTGCTCGCCCGGCGGGCCGGCACGGGTTACGCCGACGGGCTGCTCCACGCCCCCTCCGGCCACGCGGAGGACGGCGAGGACGTCCGGGCGGCGATGATCCGGGAGGCGGCGGAGGAGATCGGCGTCGACCTGGATCCGGACGAGCTCCGGGTGGCCCTGGTCATGCAGCACAGGGGGCCGGGCGGCAACCCCCGGATGGGCTGGTTCTTCGAGGCGGACCACGACCCCGCGCGCCCGCCCCGCAACGCGGAGCCGGACAAGTGCTCCGAGCTGGGCTGGTTCCCCCTGGACGCGCTGCCCGACGACATGGTGGCGTACTGCCGCGCGGGCCTCGACGGATACCGCGCCGAGCAGCGCTTCCTGATCCACTGGCACGAGGACGACGACACCGTGGCGTACGCACCGAGGGGCACCCGGCGCGCCGTCCCGCTGCCGGTCGCGGCGGCCCCCACCGGACGTCTGCACCACGTCGAGCTGTGGGCGCCCGACCCGGCCGAGGCCGACGCCGAGTGGGGCTGGCTGCTCGGACGCCTCGGCCATGTCCCGTACCAGCGCTGGGCGCACGGCCGGAGCTGGCGGCGCGGCGACAGCTATGTGGTGGTCGAACACACACCCGGCCCGACCGGCGGCCGGGTGGACAGCCCGCGCCCAGGCATCAGCCGCCTGGCGTTCCACGTCCGCGACCGTGCCACGCTCGACGCCCTGGTGACGGACGCCCCAGGGCACGGCTGGCGGCCGCTGTCGACCGGCCTCCCTCCGGGCGCCGACGAGAGCGGGCCCTACGCGGCCCGCCTGGCGAGCACGGCGGGGCACGAGGTGGAGCTGGTCGCTCCCTGGAGCTGAGCGGCTCCGGCGACGGTCGAGTCGCGCGTCGGACCGGAGGGCTGACCCGATGAGCCTCCGTCCGGCCCCTACGGAGAGGGCAGACTGGGCGCCATGGGGCATCCGGTGGAGAGGTGGTGGGACGAGGTGTGGGCGCGCACCCGTCTCGTCGAGGTGCTGGCCGGGGGAGAGGGCCCGGAACCACTGGACGAGCGGACGGTGCTCGCGCGGATCGACTCGGCGGAGGCACTCGCGGAGCTGAGGGCCCTGTCGACGCGGGGCACCGTCGGGGACGATCGCTGTCGCTGCCTCGGCAGCACGACTCTCGCTCTGTGCGACGGCGAGGGGCAGTTGCTCGGACGGGCGAGCCTGCACGGGAACGACGCCCTGCTGTGGGAGGGCGGCCGGTTCTGCGGCAACCTCGACCTCGCCGACCCGGCCGGACTCCTGCTCCTGCTGGCCCGGCAGGGGACCGTCCGGCGGCTGGCTCTCCTCTCCACCCGGCTCGCGTACGCGCTGGAACTGCGTGAGGGACGCCCGCAGTTCAGGCAGGCGGGCAGCGGGCCGCACGGGGCGAGGCTCCTGGAGACGCGCCGCGTGCCGGACGTGCTGCGGGCGCGGCTGAGGGAGGTGCCGGGGCGCGAATGCGCCGATCTCGACGCACCGCGCGTGGACGATCTGCGCGTTCTCCTGGCCGGCGCCGAGCCGGACGGACACCTGCGCGCGCTCGCCCTGCTGGCCTGGCTGGGCAGGCTGCCGGAACCGATGGAGGCCGGGTGGGGCGAGGGCGTCCTCGTACGGGCGCTGCTACGCGGCCTGGACCCGGTCGAGGCCGCTGCCGGCAGCGCATGGGAGGACGATCCCTACCTCGTGCTGGGGCTCCTGCGGTGGGCGGACAGCGAGGAGACGCCGGAAGAGACGGCCACGGACATGCACGGGGGCGTGCTGGCCGACCTCGTCGCCCCGGTGCTGCGCCGCTTCCTGCCCCCTGAGCCCGCCCCCGTTCTCAGGTGACGAGCCCGGCCAGCCCCTCGGTGCGGGCGAGGAGTTCCAGCTCGTCGAGGGCCCGGACCGCTGCCTCCGCCGCCGACGGGTCGCGGGCGGCCAGGCCGCTCTCCTCGAACTCGTCCTCGTCGAGCCGCAGTACGGAAGAGCCGTCCGCCGACACCCACAGGTCCAGGTCCAGGTCCTCGACCAGGAGCTCGGTGTCCCGCAGCACGGCGGGCCGTGTGATGTCGCAGTACCAGCCCTTCAACCGACCGTCTCCGGTGCGGACCTCCTTCACCGCGTACCACCGGTCACGCCAGTAGTGCTCGGTGAGGACATCGCCTGGCTCGAACCGCACGAAACCGAAGTCACGGGCGTGCGGTGCCGCCCAAGGGGCCCGGACGGTGATGCGGGTGCCGTCGTCGCGGACGAGGCCCGCCGGGTAGCGGATCTTGGTGCTGCCCGCCTTGACCAGGTTGACGGACAGGTCGCTCTCAGGGGAGACGGCGGACATGACGCACCTCCGTGGCACAGATCTCGTAGCCGAACCAGCGGTTGACCGCCAGCATCGGACCGTTGTCGGCGTCGTTGCCGGTGTAGGCGTCCGTGTATCCGGCGGCGCGCGCCCGGTGCAGCGAGTCGCTCTTGGCGAGCTTCGCAAGCCCCCTGCCCCGGAAGGCGCGCAGGGTGCCGGTCATGGCCGACGAGTAGCGGGTGAGACCGTCGGTCATCGCCGCGCTGAACGCCGCGACCTGCCCGTCCACCGTCACGACGCTGGTGAGCGCGTGGTCGAAGCCGGGCCGCCGCCAGGTCGTGGCCAGCCAGTCCTCGTAGTCGGAGAACTCCACCGGGACGTCGCTCGGCTCGTCCGCGGTCGTCTCCGCGTCGGCCTCGAACATCGGGCGCGGGTCGTCCTCGAAGTCGGCGGCCGTGAGGAGCTCGACCCCGGCAGGGAGCTCCGGGAGCGGGGGCAGGGCGCCCTCCGCCAGGCCGAGACGGAGGAAGTGCGCCGGCCTGCGTGCCGCATAGCCGCGCTTCTCGGCGAACGCGCGGTTGCCCGGCTCGTCGAGCACCCAGGTGTAGACGGCGGTCGCGTCCACGTCCCTCAGATGCTCCTCGCCGGTCCGCGCCAGGAGTGATCCCGCGCCCCGGCCCGTCCTGTCCGGACGTACGTACGGATTGCAGAACCCCTGGCCCGGCTCCGGGCTCTCGTGGGAGACGCCCACCTGCGCGGTCCCGATCACCTCGCCGTCCTCCTCGGCGACCAGCAGGCGGTAGTGCCGACCGGGGTGGGCGTCGGCCAGGTCGCTCAGGACCTGCTCCGGAGTCGTCACCATGTAGGGCAGCGCGGCACGCCGCACCTGTACCCAGGCCTCCGCGTCGGAGGGCCGGAAGTCACGCACGATCACCGTCATACGCCGGACGGTACGCGGGCGACCCGCCCGGTCGCCTCCGATTTTCCGCCGGTGGGAGAGAATCGGCGCGTGACCCTGAAGATCGCCGTTGACCCGGACTCCGCCACCGCCCCGTACGAACAGTTGCGCGCCCAGCTCTCCGAACAGGCCCGCTCCGGCGCCCTGCCCGTCGGCTACCGCCTCCCCACGGTGCGCGGCCTCGCCGGGGAGCTGGGCCTCGCCGCCAACACCGTGGCGAAGGCCTACCGTGCGCTGGAGGGTGACGGGGTGATCGAGACGCGGGGGCGCAACGGGACGTTCATCGCCGCCGCGGGCGACGCGGCGGCCCGCCACGCGGCGACGGCGGCGCAGGAGTACGCCGAGCAGGCCCGGCGCCTCGGCCTCTCCAGGGCCGACGCGCTGGCCCTGGCCGAGGACGCGGTACGGGCGGCCTACACGCGGTAGCGCGGCCGGTAAGGCACAGCTCAGAGGTACAGCCCCGCGTCGGCCCCCGCGTCCTGCTTCGGCACGGACGCGGGACCGTTGCCCCGCCGCAGGGCGTACAGTTCGGCCAGCGTCGCGCCCTCGCGGCCGAGCCCTTCCTCCGTACCCAGCCAGGAGACCGACTCCGCACGGGTCAGCGAACCCACCTCGATTCGGGCGAGGCAGCGGCCCGGCCTGACCACCGCGGGGTGCAGCCGCTCCAGGTCCTCGTTGGTCGTCACCCCCACCAGCACATTGCGGCCCTGGCCCAGCAGGCCGTCCGTCAGATTGAGCAGCCGGGACAGCGCCTGACCCGCCGTGTGCTTCGCCTCGCCGCGGATCAGCTCGTCGCAGTCCTCCAGGAGCAGCAGCCGCCAGCGCCCCCTCGCCGAACCGTCGTCCTCGCCGATGGCGATGTCCATCAGATAGCCGACGTCGTTGAAGAGCCGCTCCGGATCCAGGACGCAGTCGACCTGGCACCAGTCGCGCCAGGACCGGGCGAGCGTGCGCAGCGCCGAGGTCTTGCCGGTGCCGGGAGGGCCGTGCAGCAGGAGCAGCCGGCCGGAGATGTCGTCGGGGGTGACCTTCATCAGCCGGTCCATCGCATCGGCCACCGGGGCCGTGTAGTTGGACCGGACCTCCTCCCAGGTGCCGGCGGCGATCTGCCGGGTGGTGCGGTGCGGACCGCGGCGCGGGGAGACGTACCAGAAACCCATGGTCACGTTCTCGGGCTGCGGCTCCGGCTCGTCCTGGGCCCCGTCGGTCGCCTCGGACAGCACCTTCTGAGCCAGCTCGGCGGTGGTGGCGGTGACCGTGACGTCGGCGCCCCGGTTCCAACGTGAGATCAGCAGCGTCCATCCGTCGCCCTCGGCGAGGGTCGCGCTGCGGTCGTCGTCACGGGCGGCCCTCAGGACCTTGGCGGCCGCGGGCAGCAGGGTCGCCCCCGACTTCACGCGGTCGAGGGAGGAACTGTGGGAGTACGGCTGCTCGCCCGTCGCGAAGCGGCCCAGGAACAGCGCGTCCACGACGTCGGACGGCGAATCGCTGTCGTCGACATTGAGCCGGATCGGCAGGGCGGACTCGGGGTTGGCAGACATGGCGCCCATGATCCGGTAAGGCGGCGCCCCGCGCACCCAGGTTTCAGGAGCCGGCCCTGGGGTCTTGCGCCCGGATCCGGACGGAAGACCCCAGGGCGCGGGGAATCAGCCCGGGGCGCCGGCCGGCCCGGAGCCCCGGAACCCGCGGACCGCCCGGCGCGCGCCGCGCACGACGGCGAACCCCTTGGTGAGCGCACGGTCCACAGCGAACGCCCGTGCGACAGCCCGGCCTTCCACCAGCCGGGTGAACTCGGCGGCGCCCGTACCGCGGCGGACCGTCACCCGCTCCAGGGCGTACGGGCCCTGGCGGCGGCGCGCCAGGGCGTTGCCCACGGCGAGGGCCTGGGCGAAGCCCGCCGCACGCACGGACCGCCGCACCCGGCGGGTGGAGTAGCCGTAGGGATAGGCGAAGGAGGCCGGAGGAGCGCCCAGTTCGGCGGTGACGATCTCCCGGCACCGCACGGTCTCCGCCCGCAGGGCCGTCCCGCCGAGCTGGTCCAGCTGCGGATGGGTGTGGCTGTGGCCGCCGATCTCCACACCCGTGTCGGCGAGTTCGCGCACCTGGCCCCAGTCGAGCATGGTGTCCAGGGCGCCGCCCTCGTCGTACGGCCCGCGCAGCCAGCCGGTGGTGACGAAGACGGTGGCCGCGAAGCCGTGCTCGGCGAGCACCGGCAGGGCGTGCCGGTGCACCCCTTCGTAACCGTCGTCGAACGTGATGAGCACCGGCCTGGGCGGCAGGGGCCGCCCCGTGCGCCAGTGTTCGCCCAGCGCGGCCGTGGTGAGAGGGGTGAAGTCGCGCCGTGCCAGGATCTCCATCTGCGTACGGAAGGCGCCGGGCGACACCGAGAGGCCGTACACGCCGTCGGCCGGGCGGTCGCCGACGGCGTGGTACATCAGGACCGGCACGGCCTCGCTCGCCGGCCCTGGTCCACGCACCGGACCGTCCCCGCTCACCGGCCCCGCCCCGCTCACCGCACCTCCTCGACGGCGCCCGCCCGTTCGATCGCCGGTACGTCGAAGGACGCGCCGTCACGCCGGACGCGCACGCTCCCCACCGCGTAGCCGGCCGCCGCCGTCAGCACTCCCGCGACGACCGCGCCGGCGCGGCCCGCTCCGCCGGGGCGGCCGAACAGGAAGTCCCGGGCGCCGCGCAGCACCCCGGCCGGGAGCACCCGGGTGGTGTAGCGGCGCTCGGACTCCAGCCCCTTGTCCGCACCGACGCTCCGGGCGACGAGCGCCTTGGAGAGCCCCTCGGCGTACGTACGGGTACGGAAGTAGCCGAAGCGCTCCCGTATCCGGGGGACCTTGTGGCGGATCACGGCGCGGTCGTCGATGAGCAGGACGGCGTGGGGGAGTGCGCGGCTCAGCCGGATGCACAGCTCGGTCTCCTCACCGCCCAGCGGCCGCTTGTCCCCGTCCCGGCCGATGCCGGTGGCGAAGCCGCCCGCCGCGTCGAAGGCCGTACGGCGGAACGACGCGTTGCCACCGAGGACGTTGCGGACCCGGACCGTGCCGGGCGGCAGACCCAGATAGGTGCACCCGACGACCCAGTCGAACTCCTCGGGGAACCAGACCGGCCTGCGGCCCGAGGCCCACGACGGCAGGGTCCGGCCGCCGACGGCCATCACCTCCGGGTCGTCGTAGCCCTTGTCGAAGTGGCGCAGCCAGTCCGGCTCGGCCACCGCGTCGTCGTCGAGGAAGGCGACGATCGTGCCACGGGCCGCGGCGATGCCCGTGTTCCGGCCCGCCGACAGACCACGGGGGCCCGCGTTCGCGAGCACCCGCACCTCCGGACGGTCCCCGTACTCCCCGGCAAGACGGCGCAGCAGCGCCGGGTTGTGGTCCACCACCAGGAGGATCTCCCGCGCGGGCAGGGACTGCGCGCGGACGGACGCCACGGCCTCGAGGATGTCCGCCCAGCGCTCCTCGGTGTAGACGCAGACGACGACGGAGAAGTCGCGTGCGCTCACAGCACCTGTCCCCGGCCGATCACGGCGGGCACGGCCGCCGTCCGGCGCCCGCCGCGGCGCACGCCCTTCTCCTTGAGGATCACCCTGAGCACCCGGAGCCCGTCCCGTACCGCGCTGAGGTTGCTGACGCCGTGGATGCGGTTGTACTCGTGGCTGGGCACCTCCTGGACCCTGAGGCCGGCCTTGACCACCCGGATGTTCATCAGGGTCTCTATCTCGAAGCCGGTGCAGTCCAGGGTGATCCTGTCCAGGCAGTGCTTCCAGAACGCGTTGTAGCCGTAGCAGAGGTCGGTGTAGCGGGCCCCGAACTTGCGGTTGACCACCGTGCACAGCGCCCAGTTGCCGAGCTTGCGGACGGGCGTCATGTCGTCCGTGCCGCCGCCGTTGGCGAAGCGGGAGCCCTTGGCGAAGTCGGCGCCGCCGACCAGGGCGGAGACGTAGCTGACGATCTCCTCCCCGTCCGCCGAGCCGTCCGCGTCGACCATCACGATGATCTCACCGGTGCAGGCGGCGAAGCCGCTGATCAGGGCGTCGCCCTTGCCCTTGCCGACCTGTTTGACGACCACGACGTCCGGCCGGAGTTCACGGGCGACCCGGACGGTGTCGTCGGTCGAATTCCCGTCCACGAGCACGACTTCATGAATCCAGTCGGGCAGCGTCTTGAACACATAGGGAAGATTCTCCGCCTCATTCATGGCGGGGATCACGACACTTACCGGCGGCGCTATCGCGAGGTGTGAAGAGATCGGACGGTATTCGCTCTTCATTCGAGCGGCTTCGGTCTCTTCGACGGCAGGTCTGATCGAGGAAGGCAGGACTGAACTCATGAGTCTTTTCCCTCTCGTCCGGTGGACGGCCCACCCCCGGGCTGTCCGGATACAGGTCCGGTTCGAAAGGGGGGTTCTCACCCCGGCCATGCCGGTATGGCGCTCCGAGCTGGCGTGATGAGGTGGCACAACTGGCCGCGCGGCGACCGACTCGTCCGAGTGCGGCCGCTGGCACGGCACCCCCCTACCGTGCCCCGCTCCGGTATCCACCGCGGCTTCCTGAGCCCTCCCCTGGAGCCGCCTGCGTGATGGACCGTTACGGGTTGATCTACGACGGTATTAACGATGGGAACTGTATGGCAAGACATGCAGGGGCGTCTCGCTCTTTTCAGACTTTGACGGAACTGTCACATTCGGCTGCGGAATTGACGCTTCCTATTTCCCGGCGGCCGGGCGTGAAGTGCGCGGCATGGGTCGCGAAGAGGTGAAAGAGCGCGCAAGGGGCGCGCGGTGGTGAATTGATTCCGATGAGGGCCGGCTCGGTGCCCGCCCCGGTCACCGAGCCGCGCCGCCGTCGGAACGGGCGCCCCGGCTGTCCCCGTCTCATGGTTGATGATCCGCATCGGCGGCTTTGCCCCCGGTGCGCCGGATGTCGGATTTCGATGTGGCGCACCGCCAGGGAGGCGTCAAGGAGACGTTGTCGAAGCTTCTTGGCATGGACACTTCCGGAATTCGGGGTGGTCCTGCTACCACGGAGTAGGCAGAGATCCTGCCCAAGGAGGTTCCATGAAAATGTCCAGACTCGTGGCGTTCTCGTCCTCTCTCCTGCTCGGCACCGTTCTCGCTCTGACCGGTGCGAGCGTCGCCCAGGCCCAGGAATCCGCACAGTCCGTCGACTACGTGGCCCTGGGTGACTCGTACTCGTCGGGTGTCGGAGCCGGCGCCTACGACAGCGCGAGCGGCGACTGCAAGCGCAGCACCCGCGCGTACCCCGTCCTCTGGAAGGCGGCCAACAACCCCGCCTCGTTCGCCTTCACCGCGTGCTCAGGGGCCAGGACGGGCGATGTGACAGCCGGCCAGCTCGGCCCCCTGACCTCCGCGACCGACCTCGTCTCGATCTCCATCGGCGGTAACGACGCCGGCTTCGCCGACGTCATGACCACCTGTGTCCTGCAGTCCGAGGCCACCTGCCTGGGCAGGATCGCCACCGCCCGCGCCTACGTCGACTCGACCCTCCCCGGCAGACTGGACTCCGTGTACGCGGCGATCAGCGCCAAAGCGCCCGCGGCCCACGTGGTCGTCCTCGGCTACCCCCGCTTCTACAAGCTCGGCGGCAGCTGTATCGCCGGCCTGAGCGAGAAGGAACGCTCCGCCATAAACGGTGCCGCCGACTACCTCAACGCCGCCACCGCCAAGCGCGCGGCGGACCACGGGTTCACCTTCGGTGACGTCACCTCGACCTTCACCGGGCACGAGATCTGCTCGGGCAGCGCCTGGCTGCACAGCGTGAACTGGCTCAACATCGGTGAGTCCTACCACCCCACGGCCGCCGGACAGTCGGGCGGCTACCTGCCCGTCCTCAGCTCGAAGTCCTGACCGCACCTCCGCAGCGCAGCGCGCCGGCTCAGCCGTCCGCCGAGGAGGGGACTCCGCCCCGCGGGGTCTCCTTCCCGCCGCCCCTCTCCTCCGTGTCGTCGTCAGCCCGCCAGCGCCCAGACGAGGCCTCCGGCGACGAGCAGCGCGACAACCGCCCCCACGGCCACCAGGACGCCCGTGCGCCTCGTCAGGCCGACGGGTTCCGGTGTGCCCGTGGCGGCCTCCGGTTCCCCGGCAGCCACGGCCGTTTCACCTGTCGGCGGCGCAAGCGCAGGGCCGGTTGCTCCGCCGGCAGGCGACCCGGTCCCGCCCGCGGCCAGGATCCGCAGCCTGCGTTCCGCGTCCCCGGCCGTGAGCCGCTCGGCCGGATCCTTGCGCAGCAGCCCCTCGATGACGGGGGCGAGCGCCCCCGCCCGCCGGAGCGGTGGTGGCTCCTCCTCGCCGACCGCGCGCAGGGTGTCCGGCGGAGCGTCCCGGCCGAACGGCGACCGGCCCTCGGTGGCGACGTACAGAAGCACTCCCAGCGCCCAGAGGTCGGATTCCGGCCCCGGCGTGCGCCCCTGCGCGCGCTCGGGAGCGAGATATTCCGGGGAGCCGATGGGCTCACCCGTGAGGCCGGACCAGCCGTCGGCCGGGGTGATGCCGAAGTCCTTCAGCATCACCCGCCCGTCGTTGGCCAGCAGCACGTTGCCCGGCTTCACGTCACGGTGCAGCACGCCGGCGTCGTGGGCGCCGCGCAGCGCCGCGAGCACCTCCGCGCCGACCCGGGCCGCCCGCCGGGGGGACAGCGGGCCGTCGGCGTCCAGTACGTCGGAGAGGGCGAGCCCCCGGACCAGCTCCATCACGATCCAGGGCCGCGAGTCCTGGGTGACGACGTCGTGCACGGCGACGGCGTTGCGGTGCGTGACACGGGTCGCCTCCCTGGCCTCCCGCTCCAGGCGGCCGTGCAGAAGCTCGGTGCCCGCGGTGGACAGCTCCGCCGGGGCCCGCACCTCCTTCACGGCCACCTCGCGCCCCAGCACCTCGTCACGGGCGCGCCACACGATGCCCGCCCCGCCCTCGCCCAGTGGGTCCAGAAGACGGTAACGATCCGCGATCACACGTCCGGTGCCCGGGACTTCACTCATCGGTGACCCTCCATCAGCAGCTGTGCGCAGTACGGACGAATCCCCTCCAAGCTAACGCAACCCGTCCCGGACCCGACAGCATCCGGTAACGGGCCGTCAACCCCCGTGTGCAGGTGTGTAATCCTGCGGCCGGGATACACGAGTGTCACCGCGGGACGATAGGGTTAACCTGCCCGGGCCGGGTGCCCTCGTACGGGTGGGGAGTGACATGGAACAGATAACGGTGCGCAGCAGGCCGCGTGTGCCTGCCATTACATGTGGGAGCGGTGCGACCAGTTCGCGCCTCGACCGCCATCTCGCAGTGCTGGGCGGCCCCGCCGTTCCGCAGCGGGAGTCGGCGGAGGCGACGCTGCTGATGCTCGAGCTCACCTCGCGCGACGCCGCGCACACCCGCAGGAGCAGGAGCGCGCGTGTCTCGCTCTTCGCCCCGCTGCGGCGACTTCGGCGCTCGCTCTTCGGCAGCCGCCGCTGACCGACGGCTCCACGACCGGTGCGGCCCTCCGCTCAGGGCCGTGTCCACGACCACTCCGTCCCGGCGCAGTGCTGCTCTCCGTCCGTCCGTCATCCCCAGGGCCGGCAGCGTTGCGTCGGTGTGCTCCCTCTGCGCCGGTACGGCACCCATCGGCGCCGGCGCCCCCGCCCGGCAGCGTGGCGCCGGAGCAGCAGCGTTCGCGACACGCCCACAGCGGTGACCACTGCCCGCACTCTCACAACAGCGCGAACTGCCCCTCCGGGCCCTCCTCCTGGTGATCCAGCACGGACGCGGGAAGCCGGGCCGGCGCAGGGACGGGGAGCACCCCGGCCGTGTGCAGCCCGTCCCTGGTGAGGACCTCCGCCTCCTCCAGCCGCTCCAGCAGTGCCTGTTGCCGGGGCCGCAGCCCGGCGAGCAGCGCCAGGACGGTGATCAGCTCCAGCAGCTCCGAGGTCCGCTCCTGCGGCCAGCCGCGCGGCCCCACCGCCGCGAGGCCCTCGCCCGCCGCCGTGCGGCGCTCGAACCACAGCTCCAGCATCCGCACCCCGCTGACCCGGAACTCCCAGGCGCCGGCGGGAACGGGTGAGACGCGCCCCTCGCCGACGACGAGCGTCTCCTCCTCGGCCTCGTAGCGCAGCCCGTCGGGCCGGGGCGGGATCGCGGCCCGCACATACGGGCGCCGGCCGCCCGGCAGCCGCGGGCGTTCACCGCCGCGTGTCCCGCGCAGCTGCAGCCGCAGCAGCTCCTGGCCGAGCTCCACGCCCCGCTCCCACAGCGCGCCGTCGGCGGGCAGCGGGACGAGCGGCCCGGCGGGGGAGGGGCGGGCGGCGGCAAGGGCCCAGGCGAAAACGGATCCGGCGGTGACCGGCACCCCGTAGCGCGCGGCCAGCTCGGCGGTCAGGCCCGGTGCGAGATTGGGCTCCAGGCCGCCAGGCCGCCGGTAGAGCGGCCGTATCCGGCCGGGCCGCCCCGCGGGGGAGTGCCCGTCGGGCAGCAGGGTGGTCGCGGAGAGGGCGGGGCCGCCGTCCTGGGGCACGTATCCGTGCTCGACGGCGAAGAGCTGGTGCCCGTCGGCGACCCGCCACAGCTCGGGGCGAGCCGCGTCGAGCAGCCGGTGGTCGGGAATCAGCCACTGCTCGTCGAAGGGCCCGTGCGCGATCCGTACCGGTTCGGGATACGGCCCGGGCTCCCGGGCGAACGCACTCGTGCCGGTGGACCTGCCCGGCAGCGCCGCGGCCGGGGTCAGTGGCGTACGGGAGCGGCTGGGGTGGAACAGCCGTTCCTGCTCGGCGCCCTCCGCCCGTGCCAGCAGGTCCCAGCGGGCCCGGAGCGAGGAGGCGTCGGGCGCCGTCACCCAGGGGCGTCCCGGTCTCATGGGGCGCACCGACCAGGGCATGAGGTCGTCCAGCAGCGGGAGCGCGTCGCTCCCGCCGGTTCCGGCCGCCACCCGTGCTGCCACCGTGTCGTCCTCCCCCTCGCCACGTCCGCCGCCCCCGGCATCGTAACGGCCTCCCCCGTGACGACCGCCCGTCGCGCGGCCCCGCCGTCAGTGCGCCTCGACGGTCACGGAGAAGGAGAAGCGGTCACCCCGGTAGCGGATACGCGCCACGTCCACGACCGTGCCGTCCTCGTCGTACGTCACGCCCGTGTAGTGCAGGATCGGGCTGAGCAGGGGGACCCCGAGCAGCTCCGCCGTGACGGGGTCGGCGAGACGCGCCTCGACGGTGTCCGTGATCCGGGCGATGCGTACGCCGACGGAGTCACGCAGCACCTTCGTCATCGGCCACCGCTCCAGATCGGCCACGTCGAGCCGGTCGGCGATCTCCGGGCGCACCGCGTTCTCCGCCCAGTTGGTGGGCTCGCCCGTCGCGTCGTCGCAGCGGAGCCGCCGGTAGCTGACCACCTCGGGGCAGTCCGGGAAGAACTCGGCGAGATCGCCCGGAACGGGTGCCCGGCCGTGGCCGAGCACGGTCGTGCGCTCGCCCGACTGCTGGGCGACGATCGCGTCGATCGAGCCCAGCAGCCGGACCGGCGACACCCGCCGGGCGCGCGGCTCGATGAACGTGCCGCGCCGCCGGTGCCTGCTGATCAGCCCCTCGGTCTCCAGCTCCTTGAGGGCCTGGCGCATGGTGAGGACGCTGACGCCGTAGTGCAGTGCGAGCTGTTCCTCGGTGGGCAGCCGCGTCGAGGCGTCCTGGGGACGGCCCAGTATGGAGGCGCGCAGTGACTGCGAGACCTGGTACCAGAGGGGCAGCTTCCGGTTCAGCACCAGGGAGTCGGGGGCGAAGCCGGGCGGACTCGCCTCGTTCACCTGATCCATCTGGTTCACCCGAGCTCTCTGCGGTGCGGTCTCACGGCCGGAAGTTGCGGCTCAGACCCTGCCACACGTCGTCGTACCCGCGCTGGAGACGGTCCGTCCCCGCGGCCTGCGCGGTCGCCGTGACCGGCCAGCGGGTCTCGAACATGAACGCCAGGCCGTCGTCGATCTTCTGCGGCTTCAGCTCCGCCGCGCTCGCCCGGTCGAAGGTCTCACGGTCCGGACCGTGCGCGGACATCATGTTGTGCAGCGAGCCGCCGCCGGGCACGAAGCCGCCCGCCTTGGCGTCGTACGCGCCCTCGATCAGGCCCATGTACTCGCTCATCACGTTGCGGTGGAAGTACGGCGGGCGGAAGGTGTCCTCGCCGACCAGCCAGCGCGGGGCGAAGACGACGAAGTCGACGCCGGCCAGCCCCGGGGTGTCGGACGGCGAGGTCAGCACGGTGAAGATCGACGGGTCCGGGTGGTCGTAGCTGATCGTGCCCATCACATTGAAGCGGCGCAGGTCGTAGACGTACGGCGTGTGGTTGCCGTGCCAGGCGACGACGTCGAGCGGCGAGTGGGCGTACGTCGCCGACCAGAGGTTCCCGCAGAACTTGTTGATCACCTCGACCGGGCCCTCGCGGTCCTCGAACGCGGCGACGGGCGCGAGGAAGTCCCGGGCGTTCGCCAGGCCGTTGGCGCCGATGGGCCCCAGGTCGGGCAGGACGAACGGCTGCCCGTAGTTCTCGCAGACGTAGCCGCGGGCGGTCGTGTCCAGCAGCTCGACACGGAAGCGGACGCCACGCGGGATCAGCGCCACATGGCCGGGCTCGGCCCGCAGCAGACCGAGTTCGGTGCGGAGCAGCAGGCCGCCGCGCTCGGGGACGATCAGGAGCTCCCCGTCGGAGTCGCTGAACACCCGGTCCGTCATGGAGGAGTCCGCGCTGTACAGGTGCACGGCCATGCCGGTGCGCTGCGTGGCGTCGCCGTTGCCGCCCAGCGTCCAGAGGCCGGTCAGGAAGTCCGTGCCGGGCGCGGGTTCGGGGAGCGGGTCCCAGCGCAGCCGGTTCGGGTCGGGGACCGTCTCGGTGAAGGGGGCGGTGCGCAGGGTGCCGTTGTCGATGCGGACGAAGGCGGGATGGGCGGCCGACGGACGGATCCGGTAGAGCCAGGAACGGCGGTTACGGGCTCGGGGTTCGGTGAAGGCCGAGCCGCTCAGCTGTTCCGCGTAGAGCCCGAGCGGGGCGCGCTGGGGCGAATTGCGGCCGTGGGGCAGGGCGCCCGGGACGGCCTCCGAACTGTGCTCGTTGCCGAAGCCCGACATATGGCCGAGATTCTCCGCCGCTTTCCTCGCCTGCTCGATGCCGCTCATCATGCGCTCCCGTTGGATGAGGAATCCCGTGGATCCCCTGACGAAGAATCCTATGGATCACCGTAGGAATCGAAACGTGGCCCGTCAACGGCATACAGGCATCATGGAGCCGTGTCCCACGCTCATACGAACCTCCGACGCGTCCCCGTGCAGCAGCGCAGCGCCGACCGCCTCGCCCGCATCCTCGACGCCGGCGCCGCGCTGCTCGACGAGACCGGCTACGAGCAGCTCTCCACCCGGGCGGTCGCCGACCGGGCCGGCGTGCCCATCGGCTCCGTCTACCGCTTCTTCCCCAACAAGAGGGCGCTGGTCGACGCCCTGGCCGAGCGCAACCTGGAGGTCTACGCCGGCCGGGTCGTCGCCAGGCTGGAGGCGATCCCGGAGCGGGAGTGGCGCGAGGCCATCGACGCCGTGCTCGACGAGTACCTGGCGATGAAGCGCTCCGTCGCCGGCTTCGCCCTCGTCGACTTCGGCCCTCCCGTGCCCGTCCCGGGGCCGCTCGACGCGGAGGTGAACCGGCGCGTCGCGGGGCGTCTGACGGAGCTGCTCTCCGGGCATCTCGGCCGGGGGCGCGACGGGGCCGCCTCCGACGCCCGCCTCGTCCGCACCGTTCTGGTCTGCGTGCAGGCCGCCGACGCCCTGCTCCAACTCGCCTTCCGTGCCGACCCCGAGGGGGACCCGGACCTGATAGCGGAGACCCGGGTCCTGCTCCGGGCCTATCTCGCGGGCGTCCTCGAATAGCGGCGCGGGGCGGCGGACCGATGGGCCGGAGAACGGCGGGACCGACGGGCCGGAGAACGGCGGGACGAACGGCTCGGGGGCGGCGGGACAACGGGTCGCGCCAGAGCCTCGCCAGCATCCGTACCGGTCGGTATGCTCGGTTCGCCGGGAGCCCGCGCCCGCCGAGCGCGCCGCGGGACGCCGGATCACGCCCGCGCGCCACCGCTGCCGCCGCCCCGGGGAGGGCCCATGTCCCACGAATCCCGTACCGCTCTGCGTGTCTGCCCGCTCTGTGAGGCCACCTGCGGACTCACCCTCTCGATCGAGGGGACCGAGGTCACCGGTGCCCGTGGTGACCGCGAGGACGTGTTCAGCAAGGGGTTCATCTGCCCCAAGGGCGCCTCCTTCGGGGCACTCGACGCCGACCCGGACCGGCTGCGCACCCCGCTCGTCCGCACGGACGGCGTCCTGCGCGAGGCGACCTGGAGCGAGGCCTTCGACGCGATCGCCGCGAAGATCCCGGCACTGATCGGGGAACACGGCAAGCAGGCCGTCGGAGTCTTCCTCGGCAACCCCAACGTGCACACGATGGCGGGCGGGCTCTACCCGCCGCTGCTGCTGTCCACCCTCGGCACCCGCAACGTCTTCACCGCCAGCACCCTGGACCAGATGCCCAAACACGTCTCCAGCGGACTGCTCTTCGGCGACGCCAACGCCATCCCCGTGCCGGACCTGGACCGCACCGCACATCTGCTGCTGATCGGCGCCAACCCGCTGGAGTCCAACGGCAGTCTGTGCACGGCGCCCGACTTCCCGGGCAAGCTCAAGGCGCTCCGCAAGCGCGGCGGCACCCTCACCGTCATCGACCCGCGCCGCACCCGCACCGCCCGCCTCGCCGACCGGCACGCCGCGATCAGGCCCGGCACCGACGCCCTGCTGCTCGCCGCGCTCACCCAGGTCGTCGTCGAGGAGAAGCTCGCCGACCCCGGAGTGCTCGCCGAGCACCTCGACGGTTACGACGAACTGGGCGAAGCCGTCGCGGACTTCACCCCCGAGGCGGTGGCCGGGGCCTGTGGCCTGGACGCGGACACCATCCGGGAGATCGCCCGCGAGCTGGCCGCCGCCCCCTGCGCGGCCGTCTACGGGCGTATCGGCAGCTGCACCGTGGAGCACGGCACCCTGGCCAGCTGGCTCGTCGACGTGCTGAACATCCTCACCGGCAACCTCGACCGCCCCGGCGGCGCCCTCTTCCCGCTCTCCGCCACCGGCCGCGCCCCGCGCGCCGCCGGGCCGGGGAAGGGCTTCTCCCTCGGCCGCTGGAGCAGCCGGGTCTCCGGGCACCCCGAGGCCAAGGGAGAACTGCCCGTCGCCGCGCTCGCCGAGGAGATCGAGACACCGGGGGAGGGCCGGATCCGGGCGCTGATCGTCATCGCGGGCAACCCGGTGCTCTCCGCGCCCGACGGGGACCGCCTGGACCGGGCGCTCGCCGACGGCCTCGACTTCATGGTCAGTGTCGATCCGTACCTCAACGAGACCGCGCGTCACGCGGACGTCGTGCTGCCCCCGCCGCCGCCCTCGCAGAGCGCCCACTTCGACTTCGCGTTCAACTCCCTGGCCGTCCGCAACCAGGTCCGCTACAGCGGCCCCGCCGTGCCCCTGGAGGAGGGGCGGATGGACGAGAGCGAGATCCTCGCCCGGCTCGTCCTCGCCGTCGGCGGCAACCACGGCGCGCCGCCCGAGGCCGTCGACGACCAGGTGATCACCACCACGATCGCCAAGGCGGGGCTCCCCGAATCGCTCGCGGCCGACCTGACCGGCAGCACCGGGGCCGAACGGCGTCTCGACCTGATGCTGCGCCTCGGTCCGTACGAGCTCACGCTGGAACAGCTCCTCGCGCGGCCCCACGGGATCGATCTCGGCCCGCTGGAGCCGCGCGTTCCGCAGGTGTTCAGGACCCGCAGCGGCCGCATCGAGCTGTTCCCGGCGCCGATCGCCGCCGATCTTCCCCGGCTCCGCGCGTCGATGGGCGCGCGGCCCGACGGGCTCGTCCTCGTCGGCCGCCGCCACCTGCGGTCCAACAACAGCTGGATGCACAACGTCGCCGCGCTGCGTGGCGGCTCGAACGTCTGCACCTTGCAGATCCACCCCGACGACGCGGCCCGGATCGGACTCGCGGACGGCGACACCGCCCGGATCACGGCCGCGGGCGGCGAGGTCGAGGCGCCCGCCGAGATCACCGACTCGGTGCGGTCCGGGGTCGTGAGCCTCCCGCACGGCTGGGGCCACAGCCGGCCCGGCACCCGCATGTCGGTCGCCGAGGCGGATCCGGGCGTCAACGTGAACCAGCTCCTGGACGGCACCCTCCTGGACCCGCTGTCCGGCACCGCGGTGCTCAACGCCGTCCCCGTCTCCGTAGCACCGACTCGTTGACCTGGGGTTTTGCTCGTATTGCTCACACGTCAACATCTTGTTAACGCTGCTTCAGGGCCCCTAACGTCATCCGGACCGCCGGCACCGGTGAGAGTTCAAAGGTGAACGTTAGGTATCCCATATGTTGACAATCCTCGGCTTTGCCATGATCGCGACCTTCCTGGTCCTGATCATGATGAAGAAGATGTCGCCGATCGCGGCGCTGGTCCTGATCCCCGCCCTGTTCTGCGTGGCCGTCGGGCAGGGCGCGAAGCTCGGTGACTACGTCATCGAAGGGGTCGGCACCCTCGCGCCGACCGCGGCGATGCTGATGTTCGCCATCGTCTACTTCGGCGTGATGATCGACGTCGGCCTCTTCGACCCGATCGTCCGGGGCATCCTGCGCTTCTGCAAGGCCGACCCGATGCGGATCGTCATCGGGACGGCCCTGCTCGCCGCGGTCGTCTCGCTGGACGGCGACGGCTCCACCACCTTCATGATCACGGTCTCGGCGATGTACCCGCTCTACAAGCGGCTGAAGATGAGCCTGGTCGTGATGACCGGTGTCGCCGCCACCGCGAACGGGGTCATGAACACCCTGCCCTGGGGCGGCCCCACCGCCCGCGCGGCCACCGCGCTCAAGGTGGACGCGGCCGACATCTTCGTCCCGATGATCCCGGCTCTCGCCGTCGGCCTGCTCGCCGTCATCCTCCTCGCCTGTGTCCTGGGCCGCCGCGAGCGCAAGCGGCTCGGCATGCTCACGCTCGACGAGGCGCTGGTCACCGAGCCCGAGACCGTCCTCGTCGGCGCGGGCGGTGGCGACCGGCTCACGAAGGCCCCGAAGAGCACCGGTGGTGCGGGCACCGCGGGCGGCACCGAAGGGACCGGCGCCGAAGACGGGGACGAGGACGAGGAGTTCAAGGGCCTCGACCCCGACCGGTCCACGCTGCGCCCCAAGCTCTACTGGTTCAACGCCGGCCTCACCGTCGCCCTGCTGGCCTCGATGATCCTGGAACTCATGCCGATCCCGGTGCTCTTCCTGCTCGGCGCGGCCCTCGCCCTCACCGTCAACTTCCCCCACATGCCCGACCAGCGGGCCAGGATCGCGGCCCACGCCGACAACGTGCTCAACGTCTCCGGCATGGTCTTCGCCGCGGCCGTCTTCACCGGTGTGCTGACCGGCACCGGTATGGTCGAACACATGGCGGACTGGCTCGTCGGGGCGATCCCCGACGGCATGGGCCCGCACATGGCCATCGTCACCGGTGTCCTGAGCCTCCCCCTCACGTACTTCATGTCCAACGACGGCTTCTACTTCGGAGTTCTGCCCGTGCTTGCCGAGGCCGGCGCCGCACACGGCGTCTCCCCCCTGGAGGTCGCCCGCGCCTCCATCGTGGGACAGCCGCTGCACATGTCGTCCCCGCTCGTGCCCGCCGTCTACGTCCTGGTCGGCATGGCAAAGGTCGAGTTCGGCGACCACACCCGCTTCACCGTCAAGTGGGCCGTGCTCACCTCGCTGGTGGTCCTCGGCGCGGGAATCCTCTTCGGGATCATCTGATGCCTCCGGAACCACGGCCCGGCAGGGGCTGGCTGCTGCGCCTCGTCATCGCCTTCGCCTTCGCGCAGGGGGCGGTGTCGATGGCGCGGCCCGCCGTCTCCTACCGGGCTCTCTCGCTGGGCGCCGACGAGCGCGCGATCGGCGTGATCGCCGGTGTGTACGCGCTCCTGCCGCTCTTCGCCGCCGTACCGCTCGGCCGGCGGACCGACCACGGGCGCTGCGCTCCGCTCCTGCCCGTCGGGGTCGTCCTGATCGGCGGCGGCTGCGCGCTCAGCGGCACCGCGGGCTCGCTCCCGGCGCTCGCCGCCTGGAGCGGGCTCATGGGCCTCGGCCACCTCTGCTTCGTGATCGGCGCCCAGTCGCTCGTCGCCCGGCAGTCCGCCCCCGCGGAACAGGACCGCAATTTCGGCCACTTCACCATCGGCGCCTCGCTCGGCCAGCTCGTCGGGCCGATCGCCGCGGGCTGTCTCATCTCCGAGCGGGACGGCGCGATGGCCCGTACGAGCGCCCTCGCCCTGCTGGTCTCGGCGGCCGTCGCCGCCGTCTCCTTCACCTCCCTCTGGCGCATCGAGCACCGCAGGACCGCCGGCCCGCCCCGCAAATCAGCCGAAAAGGTGCCGGTGGGCAGCATTCTGCGCACCAAGGGGGTCCCGGCCGGCATCTTCGTCAGCCTCGCCGTGCTCTGCGCCACCGACATCCTCACGGCGTATCTGCCGGTGGTCGGCGAGCACCGGGGCATCGCGCCCGCCACCGTCGGCCTGCTGCTCAGCCTGCGGGCCGCCGCGACCATCGCCTGCCGGCTCGTCATGACACCGATGCTGCGTGCGGTCGGCAGGACGGCCCTGCTCTCCACGACCTGCCTGCTCGGCGGCCTGCTCTGCGCGGCCATCGCCCTGCCCGCCCCGGTGTGGGGCCTCGCCGTGATGCTCGCCGTGCTGGGCTTCTGCCTGGGGGTCGGCCAGCCCCTCTCGATGACCACCGTCGTCCAGGCGGCCCCCGAGGCGGCCCGCTCCACCGCGCTCGCCCTCAGGCTCACCGGCAACCGTCTCGGCCAGGTCGCGGCCCCCGCCTCGGCCGGACTGATCGCCGGGGTCGCGGGCACCGCCGCGCCGTTCGTGATGCTGGGCGCCCTGCTCGTCGGGGCGGCGGGGCTCGGGCTGCGGGGCGGCGGCGGAGCCGGGGCGGCAGGCGCGGATCCGGCGCCCGGTCCGGCCCCCGAGGCCCCGGCTCCCCGTACCGAACGCCCCCGCGCCGAGCGGGATCCGGCCTGACGCGATCCCGGGTTCCGGCACACTCCGTCCCACCCGGGACATTCCCGGCCCCGGCGTGCGAGTGTGGCCGTCGGCCGTGCGTGACCTGTGTCTCCAGTAGTTCCCTGGCGCCAAAAAACTAACAGCGCTAGTTTGGGGCCGGGACGGCATCCGTCCGTACGACGCACGGCTTCGGCGGCAGGCACAGCGAGCCCGGGAGGAACAGCCATGAAGGCGCATGACGGGATGTACATCGGCGGGGAGTGGCGGCCCGCCTCGGGCCAGGACACGATCGCGGTCGTGAACCCGGCGGACGAGCAGGTCATCGGACACGTCCCGGCGGGCACCGCCGAGGACGTCGACGCCGCGGTGCGCGCCGCGCGCGCCGCGTTCCCCGGCTGGGCGGCCACCCCGCCCGCGGACCGTGCCGCGCGGATCGCCGCGCTGCGCGACGTGCTCGCCGCGCGCAAGGACGAGATCGCCGAGACCGTCACCGCCGAGCTCGGCTCGCCGCCGGCGATGTCCCAGGCGGTGCACGCGGGCGTACCGGTGCTGGTCGCCGGTTCGTACGCCGAACTCGCCGCCTCGTACTCCTTCGAGGAGAAGCTCGGCAACTCCACCGTCCTGCTGGAGCCCGTCGGCGTCGTCGGCGCGATCACGCCCTGGAACTACCCGCTCCACCAGATCGTCGCCAAGGTCGCCCCGGCGCTCGCGGCGGGCTGCACCGTCGTCCTGAAGCCCGCCGAGGACACCCCGCTCACCGCGCAGCTCTTCGCCGAGGCCGTCCAGGAGGCGGGCGTGCCGGCCGGCGTCTTCAACCTGGTCACCGGCATCGGGGCGGTCGCCGGGCAGGCGCTCGCCGAGCACGAGGACGTCGACCTGGTCTCGTTCACCGGATCCACGGCCGTCGGCAAGCAGATCGGCGCCACCGCGGGCGCGGCCGTCAAGCGCGTCGCGCTGGAGCTCGGCGGCAAGTCCGCCAACGTGATCCTGCCCGGCGCCGACCTCGCGAAGGCCGTCAACGTCGGCGTGGCCAACGTGATGGCCAACTCCGGCCAGACGTGCAGCGCCTGGACCCGGATGCTCGTCGACTCCGAGCGGTACGAGGAGGCCGTGAGCCTCGCCGCCACGGCCGTCGCCAAGTACGTACCCGGCGAGCGGGTCGGCCCCGTCGTCAACGCCAAGCAGCAGGCCCGGGTGCGGGGTTACATCGAGAAGGGCGTCGAGGAGGGTGCCCGCCTCGTCGCGGGAGGCCCCGAGGCGCCCAAGGACCAGGGCTACTACGTCAGCCCCACGGTGTTCGCCGACGTCACGCCCGGCATGACCATCGCGCAGGAGGAGATCTTCGGCCCGGTCCTCTCGATCCTGCGGTACGAGGACGTGGACGACGCCCTGCGGATCGCCAACGACACCGTCTACGGGCTGGCCGGCGCTGTCTGGGGCGCGGACGACGAGGAGGCCGTGGCCTTCGCCCGCCGCATGGACACCGGGCAGGTCGACATCAACGGCGGGCGCTTCAACCCCCTCGCGCCCTTCGGCGGTTACAAGCAGTCGGGAGTGGGCAGGGAGCTCGGCCCGCACGGCCTCTCCGAGTACCTCCAGACCAAGTCCCTGCAGTTCTGATCCCCACGCCGATCCACCGAGGAGTCTGTTCGTGGTCCGCGCCGCTGTACTGCCCGCCGTCGGAGCTCCCCTGGAGATCACCGACATCGAACTCCCGGAGCCCGGCCCCGGCCAGGTGAGCATCTCTCTCGCCGCCGCCGGTGTCTGCCACTCCGACCTGTCCCTGTCCAACGGCACCATGCGACTGCCCGTCCCCGCGGTCCTCGGCCACGAGGGCGCCGGGACGGTGCTCTCCGTCGGCGAGGGCGTCACCCACGTCGCCGCCGGCGACCCGGTGGTCCTCAACTGGGCGCCGTCCTGCGGGGCGTGCTTCCACTGCGGGATCGGCGAGGTCTGGCTCTGCGCCGACGCCCTCAAGGGCGCGGCCAACGTCCACGCCCGTACGGCCGACGGCACCGAGCTCCACCCCGGCCTGAACGTCGCGGCCTTCGCCCAGGAGACCGTCGTCGCCGCCAACTGCGTGCTGCCCGCCCCGGCCGGCATCCCGCTCGACGACGCGGCCCTGCTCGGCTGCGCGGTCCTCACCGGCTACGGGGCGGTCCACCACTCCGCCCGGGTGCGCGAGGGCGAGAGCGTCGTCGTCTTCGGGATCGGCGGGGTCGGCCTCGCCGTCCTCCAGGCCGCCCGTATCGCCGGAGCGTCGAAGATCATCGCCGTGGACGTGTCACCGGAGAAGGAGGAACTCGCCCGCCGGGCGGGTGCCACCGACTACATCGTCGCGTCCGACACCACGCCGCGCGCCGTCCGCAAGCTCACCGGCGGCCAGGGCGCCGACGTCGCCGTGGAGTGCGTGGGCCGGCCCGCCACGATCCGCGGAGCCTGGGAGTCGACCCGGCGCGGCGGCCGCACCACGGTCGTCGGCATCGGCGGCAAGGACCAGCAGGTGACCTTCAACGCCCTGGAGATCTTCCACTGGGGCCGCTCCCTCACCGGCTGCGTCTACGGCAACAGCGACCCGGCACGCGACCTGCCGGTGCTCGCCGATCACATCCGCGCCGGACGGTTCGACCTCTCCATGCTGGTGACGGAGCGGATCTCGCTGGACGGCATCCCGGCGGCCTTCGACAACATGATCGCCGGCAAGGGCGGCCGCGCGCTGGTCGTCTTCTAGACACCGGCCGCACGGGTGCGGGGCCGTGGAAAGCACGGCTCCGCCATCCAACGCCACCCTTCTGCCCGCCGCGGTGCCGGGTATCAGTCCCCGTTCCGGCGGAGGGCCTCGCTCAGCGGCCTGCGGGGAGTGGGGGGCGGCTGCGTCCGGGGGTAGCCGACGCGCAGCACCATCTGTGGGTGCCCGTAGTGCGCGGCACTCGCCGACACGTCGTCGCGCAGGTCGGCGTCCTCCAGGGGCTGGTTGGCGAACGAGGCGGCGACCGCGTGCTCCGCGGCTGTGAGCAGCAGCCTCTGCAGGGCCTGGCCGGCCGCCACCCAGGAGGCGGGGTCGTCGCCGGGGGTCTCCAGGACGGCCAGGTCAGGGTGCGGTTCGAAGTCCGCATGCGTACGCCCGGGGAGGTCGGCTCCCTCGGCCATGTCCCGTACGGGCGGCTCGTCGTAGCCGCCGCGGCGCGGCACCGGTCCGAGACTGCCGACCGGAATGACGGAGGGAGCGTTGTCGGGCGAGAGGCGGGCGACCCTGTCCTCCCGGACGGCCGCCTCCTCGTCGCACGTCGCCCGCCGGATCAGGGACAGCATGCGCTGGTACTCCGGCTCCCGGTCCAGCAGCCGCAGGCTCGCCCCCTCCTGGCCCGCGGCGTCGTGCAGGAGTGCCACCACGTCCGCCGGAAGGGGCTCGGGGGCGAACGGGTACCGGTTGGTGCGGCGCAGGTGCACCCAGCCGCACAGCCGGCCCAGCACATGGTCGGGAGCCTCATCGGTCACCGCGATCCGCGCCACCAGGAGCGGGTCGCCGGCATCGGGCAGTACCGCCACCCGTGCTCCGTAACCCAGGCGTGCGAGCGCGGCCCGGGCGTTGAGGACCGCCGCCCCGCACGACAGGTGGACATCGCGCTCGGCCGACGCCGTCGGCAGCGACGCCCGGCCCGGCTCCGCGTGCACGTCGAGTCCTCCCGGACCGACGGCGAACGACCAGGGCTGGGTGTTGAACACGGAAGGGGCCGCTGCCGCGGCCGCCGCGACGGCGGCCTGCCCAGGGAGGTCGAGGGCGGAGCGGAGCAAGGACTGCATGAGGCATGCCTCCTGCGGTGGTGGCCGGTCATTGAGGTCTCTTCAAGTGTCCGGCCTCACCCCGGCCGGTGTCAGGGACCTACGTTCTTCCCACGCGGGACTTCCGGCCCCTGGGAATCCGCCGGCGCCACGGGCTCCGCCGCTCCCGCGCGGCGGGCCCGCCCACGGGTCCGCGAGACCGCGACCCCGGCCAGGCAGAGCAGCCCGCCCGCGACGGTGAGCAGTGCGGGCACCTCGTCGAGCAGCAGCCAGGACATCAGCACCACCAGGGCGGGCACCGCGTACGTCGTAGCGCCCATCCGGCCCGCGGTGGTCCGGGCCAGCGCGTAGGCCCAGGTCGTGAAGGCCAGCGCCGTCGGGAACACCCCGAGATAGATCATGTTCAGCGTGGCGGAGAGGGGGGCGTCGGCGGCCTCGGAGACCAGGACGCCGGTGAACGGCAGGCAGGCGACCGTGCCGATGAGGCAGCCGAACGTGGTGATCTGCAGCGGGGATCCGTGCCGCAGCGCGGGCTTCTGGATGACCACCCCGCCCGCGTACGACACCGCGGCCACCAGGCACAGGAGTACGCCGAGCACGGAGGAGCTCCCGTGGCCGGACATGGAGAGGCCGACGACCACGGCGCCCGCGAACGAGACCGCCATGCCCGTCAGGAGCCGGCGCGGCAGCCCCTCCCCGAGCAGCTTGGCGCCCAGCAGGGCCATCAGGATCGGTCCGACGTTCACGATCATGGCCGCCGTGCCCGCGTCGACCTGCTGCTCCCCCCAGTTGAGCACCACCATGTACAGGCCGAACCAGAGCAGCCCGGACCCGATGACGCCCGGCCACGCGGCCCGGGACGGCAGCCCCTCGCGGCGTACCAGCAGGATCGCGCCGAGCGTCAGCGTGCCCGCGAGGAGCCGGCCCAGGGCCAGCGCTCCCGGTGAGTACGCCTCGCCCGCGCTGCGGATCGAGACGAACGCGGAGGCCCAGAGGAGGACCGTGGTGCACGCGGCGGCCGGGGCGCGCCAGTCGCGTCCGGAGGCGGCCGGTGCGGCGGGCCGCGCTGTCGGTGTCGTCGTCATGGCCACGACGGTAAGCCGGGAACGCTTCGGGGCCCACCGAATTGTCAGCTCACGTCAATCGTCGTCGGCTCGACGGACAGGTACGCCGACAGAGCGCGGAGCCCGGCCGGGGTGGCCCGGCCAGGGCGAGCCCGGGGTCCTGCCGCAGGAGTCCGCGCTCGGTCATCGCGTCGGTGATACGGATGCCGAGCCGGCCGGCGAGATGGTCGTACAGGCCCCGCTCCCGGGTCAGGCCTGATCCGAACGACAGACCCCAGCCGTGGCACGGCCGGATCGTGCGGTGTCGTACGGGCCATGGGTCCAGGATGCGTCAGGCACCGTTCGGCGCGGGCCGAACCGCGCGGCCGGGGGCCGACTGCTCGTACTGCGACGCGAGGCCGTCCAGCAGGGCGCGCAGCCCGGTCTCGAACGCGCCCTCGTCGACCTGCTGCCGGCGGTCGGCCAGCAGATGGGCCTGGCCGAGGTGCGGATAGTCGGCGGGGTCGTAGGCCGTCTCGTCGTCGACGAAACCGCGGGCGAAGGAGCCGAGCGCCGACCCGGTGATGAAGTAGCGCATCAGCGCGCCGATGTAGGTGGCCTGGGCGGGCGGCCAGCCGGCCCGGACCATGGCCCCGAAGACCGCGTCCGCGACCCGCAGACCGGCCGGGCGGCGGCCGGGCCCCTGGGCGAGCACCGGGACGATGTGCGGGTGTGCGGCGAGCGCCGCACGGTAGGAGACGGCCCAGTCGTGCAGGGCGGCGGGCCAGTCGCGCGGGTCGTCCTCCTCGAACATCGACAGGTCGACCTGTGCGGACACGGCGTCGGCGACCGCGTCGAGGATCTCGTCCTTGTTCCGGAAGTGGTTGTAGAGCGACGGCCCGCTCACCCCCAGCTCCGCGGCGAGCCGGCGGGTCGAGACGGCGTCCAGCCCTTCCGCGTCGACGAGCGCGCTCGCCGCCTCGACGATGCGGTCTCTGCTGAGGAGGGGCTTGCGCGGTCGGGCCATGCGGCACATAGTAGGGCCTGCAAGCAGAAAACTAGCAGTGCTAATTAAAAGTGGGGTGTCGCAGGATGAACCTGGAGCTGAGCGAGGAGCAGGACGCCGTCCGGCAGCTCGCCGAGGACTTCGTCGCGCGGGAGATCACCCCGCATGTCGTCGAGTGGGACCGCGCCGAGAGTGTCGACAAGTCGATCGTGAAGAAGCTGGGCGCCCTCGGCTTCCTCGGGCTGACCATCCCGGAGGAGTACGGCGGCTCGGGCGGCGACCACCTCGCGTACTGCCTGGTGACCGAGGAGCTCGGCCGTGGTGACTCCTCGGTGCGCGGCATCGTCTCCGTATCGCTCGGCCTGGTCGCCAAGACGATCGCGTCCTGGGGGAGTGAGGAGCAGAAGCAGCAGTGGCTGCCCAGGCTCACCGCGGGTGAGGCCGTGGGCTGCTTCGGGCTCACCGAGCCGGGCACCGGCTCCGACGCCGGGAACCTGACGACCAGGGCCGTGCGCGACGGCGACGACTACGTCATCAACGGCTCCAAGATGTTCATCACCAACGGCACCTGGGCCGACGTCGTCCTGCTGTTCGCCCGCACCAACGACACACCCGGCCACCGGGGCGTCTCCGCCTTCCTGGTGCCGGCGGACGCCCCCGGCCTGACCCGGCGCACCGTCCACGGCAAGCTCGGGCTGCGCGGCCAGGCCACGGCCGAACTGGCGCTGGAGGACGTCCGCGTCCCCGCCTCCACGCTCCTGGGACCCGAGGGCAAGGGCTTCTCCATCGCCATGTCCGCCCTGGCCAAGGGCCGGATGTCGGTCGCGGCCGGCTGTGTCGGCATCGCGCAGGCCGCCCTGGACGCCGCCGTTCGCTACGCCGGCGAGCGTGAGCAGTTCGGCAAGTCCATCGCGAGCTACCAGCTCGTCCAGGAGCTCATCAGCGACATCTCCGTGGACGTCGACGCCGCCCGCATGCTGACCTGGCGGGTCGCCGATCTCATCGACCGCGGCCAGGAGTTCGCCACCGCCGCGTCCACGGCGAAGCTCTTCGCCTCCGAGGCCGCGGTCCGTGCGGCGAACAACGCCCTGCAGGTGTTCGGCGGTTACGGCTACATCGACGAGTACCCCGTCGGCAAACTCGTCAGGGACGCCCGCGTGATGACGCTGTACGAGGGCACCAGCCAGATCCAGAAGCTGATCATCGGCCGGGCGCTGACCGGGGTGTCGGCCTTCTAGGCGTGATCCGGAAGCCGGTGTGCCCGGGGTTCGCGAGCAAGTGGCTGGCGGACCGCGCGGCGCTCGGGCAGGCTTCCGCATATGGTCTCAGTACTGCAGAACGTGGCGATCGACTGTGCGGATGCCTATGAACTGGCCCGGTTCTGGAGCGAGGTGACCGGGTGCCCGCAGCACCCGGAGGACGGGCCGGGTGATCACGAGACCCAGGTGACGCTGCCGGAGGGCCCGGTGCTGTACTTCAACCAGGTGCCGGAACCGAAGACGGTCAAGAACCGGATCCATCTGTGCCTGCGCCCTGAGAGCTCGCGCGAGGAAGAGGTCGAGCGGCTCCTGGGCCTCGGTGCCACCCTGGTCGCCGACCGCCGGGAACCCGGCGGCGCGGGCTGGGCCGTACTCGCGGACCCCGAGGGCAACGAATTCTGTGTACTGCGCAGCGAGTCCGACCGCGCCGCGATGTCCTCCTGAGGTCCGGAACACCCGAGGCCGGGCCCGCCCATGGGCCGGGCCTCGGACCGTCCGCCGTCCGGCCGGACCGCCCGCCGCCGGCTCGCGAGCCGCTGTCGATGAGTACCGGCTGAGTACGCCGACGGATACCGGAGCACGCCCCGGCGCCGGATGCTGTGCACATGAGTGAGACAACATCGGTCAAGCAGCAGAGCACCGCCGCCTTCTACGGACAGGCCGTCCTCTCCTTCGGCGTGGCCATGGGAGCCGTGGCCCTCGGCATCTTCTTCCTCGACGCCGACGCCTGGGTGCGGGCCTTCCTCGCCATCGGCGTCCTCTATCTCGTCACCTCGTGCTTCACCCTCGCCAAGGTCATCAGGGACCGACAGGAGGCGGGGCAGATCGTCAGCCGGGTCGACCAGGCGAGGCTGGAGAAGATCCTCGCCGAGCACGACCCCTTCCAGAAGCTCTGACGGTCTCACCCATGAGCGCTCCGAGACGGACCGGCACATCGCGGCGGCGTCGCGGCCCCCCCATGTGCCGGTCCGTCTAAGCGCTTGCTCAGGTTCGCGGTATGGTGTTCGTCCTGCCAGCGGAAAGGGGCACGTGGCGATGAGCACGGCGGAGGAGACCGACGGCGAGAACACGCCGTGGAGCGAGGTGACGCCCGAAGCGGCCCGGCGACTGCTCGTCGCCGCCGTCGAGGCCTTCGCGGAGCGTGGCTACCACGCCACCACGACCCGTGACATCGCCGGCCGGGCCGGTATGAGCCCGGCCGCGCTCTACATCCACTACAAGACCAAGGAAGAGCTCCTCCACCGGATCAGCAGGATCGGCCACGACCGGGCCCTGCTCCTCCTGGAGACGGCGGCCGGCAAGGACGGCACGGCGGCCGAGCGGCTCGCCGAGGCGGTCCGGTCCTTCGTCAGCTGGCACGCGGAGCGGCACACCACGGCCCGGGTCGTGCAGTACGAGCTGGAGGCCCTCGGCGAGGAACACCGCACCGAGATCGTGGCCTTGCGCAGGCAGACCGACGCCGTGGTGCGCCGGATCATCGGCGACGGCGTCCACGCGGGCGAGTTCGACGTACCGGACGTCCCCGGCACCACGCTCGCCGTGCTGTCCCTCTGCATCGACGTGGCGCGCTGGTTCAACGCCCAGGGCAGCCGGACGCCCGAGGAGGTCGGCACCCTCTACGCGGACCTCGTCCTGCGCATGGTGGGCGCCCAGAAGTGACGCCGGGCGCCCCCGCGGGCCCGGCGCACTCCGTACGGATCACAAGCTGCGGCGCGCTCCTGGGAACGGGTGCGCCCCGGGATCAGAAGTAGTAACGCGAGACCGATTCCGCGACGCAGGCCGGCTTGTCGCCGCCCTCGCGCTCGACGGTGACGAGGGCGGTCACCTGTACACCGCCGCCCGCCTCCTCGACGTTCTTGAGCACAGCCGTGGCGCGCAGCCGCGAGCCCACCGGGACGGTCGAGGGGAAGCGGACCTTGTTGGTCCCGTAGTTGATGCCCATCTTCGCGCCCTCGACGCGCAGGATCTGCGGGACGAGGACCGGCAGCAGCGACAGCGTCAGATAGCCGTGCGCGATCGTCGTGCCGAAGGGCCCGGCCGCGGCTTGCTCCGGGTCCACGTGGATCCACTGGTGGTCGCCCGTGGCCTCGGCGAACTGGTCGATCCTCTTCTGCTCGATCTCCAGCCAATCGCTGTGACCGAGCTCCTGGCCCACCCCGTCCCGCAGCTCCTGTGCGGACGTGAAGATCTTCGGCTCTGCCATGTTCCTGGTCCCTGCCTTCCGGCTGTCGGTCGCCCTCCAGGGCGGTGTCTAAGCGCTTGCTCAGCATGGTTGGGCCGCGCGGTCCTGTCAACGACGGACCGGCGGGTTTTCCGAGCGGCCGCACAGGCCGGGGGTGGCCATTAGGGTTTGGGGAGTGCCACAGATCCCGCAGTCATTCCATGAACTCACCGTCGGCCAGCTCTCCGCACGGAGCGGCGCCGCGGTGTCCGCCCTGCACTTCTACGAGTCCAAGGGCCTGATCACCAGCAGCCGCACCAGCGGCAACCAGCGCCGCTACACCAGGGACGCGCTGCGCCGGGTGGCGTTCGTCCGGGCGGCGCAGCGGGTCGGCATCCCGCTCGCCACCATCAGGGAGGCGCTGGCCGAACTGCCGGAGGAGCGCACGCCGAACCATGACGACTGGGCCCGGCTCTCCCGTGCCTGGCGCTCGGAACTCGACGAGCGCATCAAGCAGCTGGGCCGGCTGCGTGACCACCTCACCGACTGCATCGGCTGCGGCTGCCTGTCGCTGGAGACCTGTGTGCTGTCCAACCCGGACGACGTCTTCGGTGACCGGATGACCGGGTCGCGTCTGATGCCCGAGCGGGGCGCGGCCGACCGCTCCTGAGCGCGCCCCGGTTGCCCCGTGCCCGCGGTGCTCAGGCGGCCGACGCCAGGGCCCTGGTCCGTGCCCTTCTGGCCTCGGCCAGCGCCTTCGCCGTCAGGACGGGCCGTGGGACGACGATGCCGCAGCCCGTGCAGACCGGCCCGGCCCACGGTTCGCGGTCCAGGTCCTGCCGCCAGATGATGCCGGTTTCCGTGCAGACCGGGCACGCCGCGCCGGGCTTCGCGCCCAGGGCCCCGATCAGCCGTCCCAGGACCTCGGCCAGGGGCGCGCCGGGGTGGACCCCCGGGTCCTCGCAGTGCGCGATCCCGTTGCCGCCCCAGGTCCGCCGGTGCCAGTCGTCGAATGTGCCGGGCCGCCGCAGCCCGTCGTGCTTCTCACGGCGCCGCCGCTCGGCGAAGCCCGCCTCGTACGCGAGCCAGACGGCCCGCGCCTCCTCCAGTTCCTCCAGTGCGCGGATCAGGCGCACCGGGTCGGGGGCCCGGTCCTCGGGCTCGATCCCGTGCCGGGCGCACAGATGATCCCAGGTCGCCCGATGACCGTACGGGGCGAATCGCTCCAGGCATTTGCGCAGCGAGTACCGCCGCAAAGCCAGATCGCCCCGCGGATCGCGGACCTGTCTCGCAAGACTCCGGAAACCGGCCATGGCACTGCCACCTCCGTCGCTCGTACTTCGGCGTCAAGGGATGGACGTACGACTGCCCGATTCGGCTCCATCCAAAGGTGAAACGCGTCCACGGGCTGAGACGGTCCATGTGAGGCCGGGTGCGGGCGTGTGGCGATTCGGAAAAAGTGACTGATGTTCATCTTACCGGCGGGGCGTACCGCCAGTAACCTCCGGCGCATCGGCCACCCGGAGGAGCACGCATGCCCCCACGCACCCGCACGCTCAGAGCCGCCACAGTCGCGGCCGTCCTCGCTCTCGGTACGTCCCTGCTCGCCTCGGCGCCCGGCGCCGGAGCGGCGGAGCCGGAGCCCCTCGCCGTCACCGACCACTGCGGCAGCCAGTGCGCTGACATCCTGCCGCCCGGTGAGAACGGCAACGCCACCCTCGTCGAGATCCTCGGCAACAAGGCGTTCGGTACCCACCCCGCGCACAGTGACGACCAGCTCGACCGCTACAACGGCCTGGTCGAGGGGCATACGGGCCTCACCGACCGGAAGCTGACCGACTTCTTCAACGACGCCTCCTTCGGGGTCGCCGCCGACCAGGTCGAGTCCGTGACCAAGCCGCGCGAGGACGTCACGATCACGCGGGACAAGAAGAGCGGCGTGCCCCACATCAAGGGCACCACCCGCTACGGCACCGAGTTCGGTGCCGGGTTCGCCGCCGGACAGGACCGGCTGTGGCTGATGGACCTGTTCCGGCACATCGGACGCGGCCAGCTGACCTCCTTCGCCGGCGGAGCGCTGGCCAACCAGGGCCTTGAACAGCAGTTCTGGCCGCAGGCCCCCTACACCGAGGCGGACCTCGCGGCGCAGGTCGAACGGATCAGGACCACCGAGGGCGCGCGCGGCGAACAGGCGATGGCCGACGCACAGGCCTACGTCGACGGGATCAACTCCTACCGCGAGAAGTCCAAGAAGGGACGCTACTTCCCGGGCGAGTACGTCCTCACCGGGAAGATCGACTCCATCACGAACATCGGCGAGATCCAGCCGTTCGAGCTGACCGACCTGATCTCGATCGCCTCGGTCGTCGGCGGACAGTTCGGCGGCGGAGGCGGCGGAGAGGTCCAGGCCGCGCTCTCGCTGCTCGCCGCCCAGCAGAAGTACGGCGTCGAGGAGGGCACCCGTGTCTGGGAGTCCTTCCGCCAGCGCAACGACCCCGAGGCCGTCCTCACCGTCCACGACGGCACCTCGTTCCCGTACGCCGGCAAGCCCGACAAGGCCCGGGGCACGGCTCTTCCCGACACGGGCTCCGTCACCCCGGAACCGCTGATATACGACCGGACCGGCTCGGCGGGCACCGACAGGAAGGACCCCGTCGACGCGCCCGCCCGCCTCGCACCGGCCCAGGGGATGTACGACGACGGCGTCATCCCGGAGGGATCGCTGCCCGGGTCCGGCGACGCCGCCCAGAAGCGGGGCATGTCCAACGCCCTCCTGGTGTCCGGCAAGCACACCGCGAGCGGCAACCCGATCGCCGTCATGGGACCCCAGACCGGCTACTTCGCCCCCCAGCTGATGATGCTCCAGGAGCTCCAGGGCCCCGGCATCAGCGCCCGCGGCGTCTCCTTCGCCGGCGTCGGCATGTACATCCAGATGGGCCGCGGCCAGGACTACGCCTGGAGCGCGACCTCGGCGGCCCAGGACATCACCGACACGTACGCCGTCGAGCTCTGCGAACCCGACGGCTCCGCCCCCGCCAAGGACTCCACGCACTACCGGAACGACGGCGCCTGCACGGCCATGGAGAAGCTGGAGCGCACCAACTCCTGGAAGCCCACCGTCGCCGACTCCACCGCCAAGGGCTCCTACCGCATGCAGGTGTGGCGCACGGACTACGGCATCGTCACGCACCGCGCCACGGTGGACGGCAAGCCCGTCGCGTACACCTCGCTCCGCACCACCTACCGCCACGAGGCCGACTCGATCATCGGCTTCCAGCTGCTCAACGACCCGGCGTACGTGACGGACGCCCCCTCCTTCCAGCAGGCGGCGAGCCACATCGACTACGCCTTCAACTGGTTCTACGCCGACTCGCGCACCACGGCCTTCTACAACAGCGGGATGAACCCCGTACGCGCGGCCGGGGTCGACGCCGCCCTGCCGGTCAAGGCCGAGAAGGCGTACGAGTGGCAGGGCTACGACCCGGCGGCCAACACCACCGACTACACGCCGTTCGCCGAGCACCCGCACTCCAGCGGCCAGGACTACTACATCTCCTGGAACAACCGTCAGGCCGAGGACTACTCCACCGCGGCGTTCGGCTTCGGCGCCGTGCACCGCGGTGACCTGCTCGACGACCGGGTGTCCGAACTGGTCGAGGAGGGCGGGGTGACCCGCGCCTCCCTCACCCGCGCCATGGAGGAAGCGGCGCTGACCGATCTGCGCGGCGAGCAGCTGCTGCCCGAGCTCCTGAAGGTGCTCCGCTCCCAGCCGGTCACCGACCCGGAGCTCAACGCGGTGGTCCAGCAGCTGGATTCCTGGCGGGCGGCCGGGGCGCAGCGCAAGGAGACCAGCCCGGGCTCGCACACGTACACGCACGCGGACGCGGTACGGATCATGGACGAGTGGTGGCCGAAACTCGTCGAGGCGGAGTTCCGCCCCGGACTGGGCGACGGTCTCTACACCGCCCTGACCGCGAACCTGGCCACGGACGAGTCCCCGGCGGCCAGCCACGGGCCGAGCGGGGCGCACAGCGGCTCCGCCTTCCAGTACGGCTGGTGGGGCTTCGCCGACAAGGACCTGCGCCAGGTCCTCGGACAGCCCGTCAAGGGGCCGCTGGCCAAGACGTACTGCGGCAACGGCGACCTGAGCACCTGCCGGTCCGCCCTCCTCAGCACCCTCAAGGAGGCGGCCGCCGTACCCGCGACCACCGTCTACCCGGGCGACGACAGCTGCGAGGCCGGTGAACAGTGGTGCACCGATGCGATCGTCCACCGCCCGCTGGGCGGGATCTCGCAGAAGTCGATCCACTGGCAGAACCGGCCGACCTACCAGCAGGTCGTGGAGTTCCCCTCGCACCGCTGAGCCCGGCCCGGTACCACCCCCTCCAAATCTGACGGAACGACAGAAATCGGCTCCCGTAACGCTGTTTGACGGGACGACGCGGACGGCCGCGACGAACCTGAACCTGGTGAAGGGGGAGACGGCTCCGAACCTGGTGATCGTTCCCGTGGTGAACGGCAAGGTGAGTTTCTGCAACCGGTCGGGCAGCCTCGACCTGATCGCGGACATCACCGGCTACGTCCGCAAGTGAGGTGAGACGGAGGCGGGGTGGTACGGGCTCGGCCCGTACCACCCCGCCTTAGTGTGCCGCTCACCGGTACAGCAGGTGTTCCCTCCGCACCTTCCGGAACGCGGCCAGGTCCGCCGCCCAGGCGCCGACCACCTCGTCGGTGTCCGCCCCCGCGTCGATCATCGTGCGGACCCTGGTGTTGCCCGTGAGCTTGTCGATCCAGTTGTCCGCCCGCCACGCGAACCCGCTCCAGGTCCGCTTCGCCGTGACCAGCAGGGCGATTCCCGTGCGTACGGGGTCGAAGGCGTCCCGGTCCTGGACGTGCACCTGGACCCCGCCCACCGTCTTCCCCTGGAACTTGGAGAACGTCGGCGCGAAGTACGCCTCGCGGAAGGCGACCCCGGGCAGCTCCAGGCCGTTCGCGGCCGCCGCCCACCGGTGGTCGACGCCCTCCGCGCCGAGCAGCTCGAACGGCCGTGTCGTTCCCCGGCCCTCGGAGAGGTTCGTCCCCTCGAACAGGCACGTCCCGGAGTAGACCACCGCGGTCTCCGGCGTCGGCATGTTGGGGCTCGGAGGCACCCACGGCAGGCCCGTCGTGTCGAAGAAGTCCTTGCGGCGCCACCCGGACATCTTCACCACGTCCAGTTCCACCGGACGGTCCGCCAGGAACTCCGCGTTGAAGAGCAGCGCCAGCTCCGCCACCGTCATCCCGTGCGCCTGGGAGATCTCCCGGCGTCCTACGAAGGTGGCGAAGGCCGGGTCGAGCACCGGCCCCAGAGCCGCCCGGCCGGTCACCGGATTCGGCCGGTCCAGGACGACGAACCGCTTGCCCGCGAGCGCCGCCGCCTCCATGCAGTCGTACAGGGTCCAGATGTACGTGTAGAAGCGGGCGCCCGCGTCCTGGATGTCGAAGACGACCGTGTCGACACCCGACGCGGTGAAGACGTCGGCCAGCGCCTGCCCGCTCTTCAGATACGTGTCGTAGACCGGCAGCCCGGTCGCCGGGTCGTCGTACCGCCCCTCCGAGCCACCCGCCTGCGCCGTCCCCCGGAAGCCGTGCTCGGGGCCGAAGACCGAGGTCAGGTTCACCCGGTCGTCGGGGTGCATCACGTCGACGATGTGGCGTACGTCGGAGGTGATCCCGGTGGGATTGGTGACGACACCCACCTTCTGCCCGGCCAGCAGCCGGTAACCGTCGGCGGCCAGCCGCTCGAAGCCGGTACGGACCTCGGCACCCCCGGCGCCGTGCTCCCGGCCCACCGCGACGGCCGTCCCCGGTCCCGCGGCGGTCGTCGCGAGGGCTCCCATCGCGCCGCCGACAGCCAGCAAACCACGTCTGGACAGGGTCATTGCGCTACCTCCATGATCGCGTCGACTGTCATGGTCACGCACGCTAGCGCGGGTGCGGGCCGCACGGAACGCCCATGACTGGGCAGATTCCCAGTCCTGCCCCGAACCCCTTCCCCGATCACATACCGACTGGTTAGTCTGCCGGGGAAGACAGCTGAGAGAGGCGGGACCGATGAGTACGGTGCAGGGCGCTGGCGTAGTGGTGACGGGAGCCGGAGGCGGCATCGGGGCCGCCCTTGCCCGCAGATTCGCCGCGGAGGGCGCGCGGGTCGTCGTCAACGACCTCGACGGCGACCGGGTCAAGGCGCTCGCCGAGGAGATCGGCGGCACGGTCGTGGCCGGCGACGCCTCCGGCATCGTGGACGCCGCGCGCGAGGCGCTCGGCGGCACGGTGGACGTCTACTGCGCCAACGCCGGCCTCGCCTCGGGAGGTGACGCCTTCGCCGAGGAGGACGTCTGGGCCCGCGCCTGGGACGTCAACGTGATGGCGCACGTCCGCGCGGCCAAGGCCCTGCTGCCGGAGTGGCTGGAGCGCGGCAGCGGCCGTTTCGTCTCCACCGCGTCGGCGGCCGGCCTGCTGACCATGATCGGCGCCGCCCCGTACAGCGTGACGAAGCACGGCGCCGTCGCCTTCGCCGAGTGGCTGTCACTGACCTACCGGCACCGGGGGGTCAAGGTCCACACGATCTGCCCCCAGGGTGTGCGTACGGACATGCTCACGGCCGCGGGCTCCGCGGGCGACCTCGTGCTCGCGCCCACAGCGATCGAGCCGGAGGCCGTCGCCGACGCCCTGTTCGACGCCATGGAGCAGGACCGCTTCCTCGTCCTGCCGCATCCCGAGGTGGCCGGCTACTACCGCGCCCGCGCCAAGGACCCCGACCACTGGATCGGCAACATGAACCACCTGCAGCAGAAGTGGGAGGAGGCCGGCGCATGACCGAGTCGATCTACGCGGCGAAGCCCTGGACAGCCCTGCTCAGCGAGGCCCAGCTCGCCCCCGTCCATCCCGCCGAGACCATGGTGCACTCCTTCCGTGCGGCCGTCGGGCGGGCCCCGGACCACACCGCGCTCGCCTACTTCGACGGGCGGCTCAGCTACCGCGAGACGGACGAGCTGTCCGACTCCGTGGCGGGGCACCTCGCGGCCGAGGGGCTGCGGCGGGGCGATCGGGTCGCGATCATGCTCCAGAACACCCCGCACTTCGTGCTCGCGCTGCTCGGGGCCTGGAAGGCCGGCGCGACCGTCGTCCCGCTCAACCCGATGTACAAGTCCGGCGAGGTCGGGCATGTGCTGAAGGACGCGGAGGTGACCGCGCTCATCTGCTCCGACCGGGCCTGGGGGGCCTATCTGCGGGCCACCGCGGAGGCCGCGCCGAGCGTGACGATCGCCCTCACGGCCTGCGAGCTCGACCTCCAGTCGGCCGACGACCCGCGCGTGCTCGGCTTCGAGCGGCTCCCCGCGCCCGGCGCGGACGAGTGGGCCTCCGATCTGGTGGAGGTGGCCCGTCGCGGTCTCCCCGCCCCCTCGGGCCGGGAGCTCACCGCCTCGGACACCGCCCTGATCAGCTACACCTCCGGGACCAGCGGTACCCCCAAGGGGGCCATGAACTCCCAGGGCAACATCATGATCAACGCGGAGCGTCAGCGGGCCGGCCACCCCATCGAGGAGGGCTCGTCCTACTTCGCGCTCGCCCCGCTCTTCCACATCACCGGCATGGTCTGCCAGCTCGCCGCCTGTATCGCCAACGCGGGCACCCTGGTCCTCGCGTACCGCTTCGAGGCGAGCGTCGTCCTGGAGGCCTTCGCCGAGCACCGGCCCGCCTACACGGTGGGCCCGTCGACCGCCTTCATGGCGCTCGCCGCGCACCCGGACGTCACCCGGGAGCACTTCGCCTCCTTCAAGGTGATCTCCTCGGGCGGCGCGCCGCTGCCTCCCGCGCTGGTCGAGAAGTTCCGCGAGGGGTTCGGCCCGTACATCCGCAACGGCTACGGGCTCACCGAGTGCACCGCGCCCTGCGCGTCCGTACCGCCGGAGCACGAGGCGCCCGTCGACCCCGTCTCCGGGACCCTGTCCGTCGGGGTGCCCGGTCCCGACACCGTGGTCAGGATCATCGACGAGAAGGGCGACGACGTCCCCTTCGGCGAACAGGGCGAGATCGCCGTACGCGGACCGCAGGTCGTCTCCGGCTACTGGAACCTGCCCGAGGCCACCGAGGCCGCCTTCCCGGACGGGGAGCTGCGCACCGGGGACATCGGCTTCATGGACACGGCGGGCTGGCTCTACGTCGTGGACCGGAAGAAGGACATGATCAACGCCTCCGGCTTCAAGGTATGGCCCCGGGAGGTCGAGGACGTCCTCTACACCCACCCGGCGGTCCGCGAGGCCGCCGTCGTGGGGGTCCCCGACGCCTACCGCGGGGAGACCGTCCGGGCCTACGTCAGCCTGCGGCCGGGCGCCGCGACGGAGCCCGGCGAGCTCAGCGCGTACTGCAAGGAACGGCTGGCCGCCTACAAGTACCCGCGCGAAGTGGAGATCCTGACCGAGCTCCCGAAGACGGCGAGTGGGAAGATCCTCAGGCGGGAACTGCGTTCCCCCCGTTAGAAACAGTTCACGCACGGTACGAGAGGACAGGTGGCGGCAATGGCCAAGGCGACGGACGGGAACGGTACGCCCGTCCCCCAGAGGCTGCTGGCCGCCGCCACCCGGCTCTTCGCGGAACAGGGCTACGACCGCACCTCCGTCCAGGAGATCGTCGAGGCGGCGGGCGTCACCAAAGGGGCGCTCTACCACTACTTCGGCTCCAAGGAGGACCTCCTCCAGGAGGTCTACGCCCGGGTGCTGCGACTCCAGCAGGAGCGGCTCGACGCCTACGCGAACGCCGAGGCACCGATCGAGCAGCGGCTGCGTGACGCGGCGGCCGACGTGGTGGTGACCACCATCGACAACCTCGACGACGCCTCGATCTTCTTCCGCTCGATGCACCATCTGAGCCCGGAGAAGAACAAGCAGGTCCGGATGGAGCGGCGGCGCTACCACGAACGCTTCCGCGCTCTGATCGAAGAGGGCCAGAACGCCGGAGTCTTCTCCGCCGCGACACCGGCCGACCTGGTCGTGGACTACCACTTCGGCTCGGTCCACCACCTGTCCACGTGGTACAGCCCGGACGGCCCGCTCAGCCAGCAGGAGGTCGCGGACCACCTGGCCGACCTGCTGCTGAGGGCGCTGCGGCCCTGACGGCCTCCCGGCGCCCGCCGCGCTGGCCGCACATGGCGGCCGGCCCGGTGGGACCGGCGCACCGGGCCCTCCGGGCGCCGCGCCGCCCCTGGCCGTTCAGCTCCGGCCCGACGGGCCCGGAGCGGCGAACAGCAGCGACGACAGCTCCTCCGCGAACGCCGCAGCCCCCGTGAGGGCCTGACCCAGGAGGTCCTCATCGGGCGTCAGTCCTGCGGCGGTCGCCCAGGCCAGGACCTCTCTCGCGGCGGCTTCGACCGGGAATCGGTCGAGCGGTATGCCGGCACATCAGGCATCAGGAGACGGGCGGGCAGAGCACCAACAGGCAGCTCCGGACCTGGACATCGTCGATGACCGGGCCGCCGAGGCCGGGGCTGGTGCCGGCGAAGGTGAGGGTGACGGAGCTCTTCAGCAGATTGGTGAAGACGGCGGTCTGCCGCGTGTAGCCCATGTTCCGGAAACCGTGGCCCGTGATGTCGAAAGCGAACGTCTTCACGGGGACGCCGTCGACTCTGAGTTCACCCGTCTTCAGGGCGGGAGCCCAGGCCGGATTGCCGGCCAGTTCGAAGCTGACGACGTACGAGGTCAGGGGGTGCGTCGATATCTCCTGCGAGACGCTGCCGGACGTACTGCCGTTGAGGTCCAGCGACTGGCTGCCCTCGGCGGCGTCCCACAGGCGGTCGGAGGTCAGGTCGACGCTGTTGCCGCCGACCGTCCAGGGGCCGGTGGCCTGCCCGCCGAGGTAGGTGGTGAAGAGGGACGGAGCGGGAACGACGGGCGTCTCGAAGCCTCCGCCTGCGATGCCCGGCACGGTGGTGTGCGTCTTCGAGTCGTGCGCGTTCGTGTCATGCGCGTTCGTGTCATGCGTGTTCGTGTCGTGCGTGTGAGCCGACGCGGTGGTGGAGGCGGCCAACAGGAGGGCCGCGGCGGACAGGGCTGCGACGGACAGACGGAGCGGGAGCATGGAGGGCCTCTCGTTTCACGCGACGCCATGGGCGGGGCTCCCGACCGGGAGCCCATTCGGAGTGTGCGGCCACCGAGACACCCCGCCAAGAGGCCGGGCCACGGCGCGCGGAGCGTGCTGAGCAGGCAGAACACCACGCACGAGCGCCCCCGGCGCGTGGCACGCCGCCAGACGCTCCGGCACACGCGTAAGTCGGCTCCAGGAGAACGGTGTCCGGTCAGCGAACACACCTGTCCGGATTCCACCCTTGACGGTGCTCGGTCATCTACCCGAGCATCGGGGGCGCACTTCCATCCCCACCGCTCCAGGTCCGGAGCCGTGCACGGCTCCGGGACCCCCCGCACGTTCCGTCAGTCCCCGAACGGAATCCGGAGCCCTCAGATGAGATCTGCCAGACGCACACTCCTGCCCGCCGCCGCGCTCGCCGTAGCGGCCCTGCTGGCTACCGCCGCACCGGCCGTCCAGGCCGCGCCCGCCACCGCCGCCGCGGCCCCCGACATCCCGCTCGCCAACGTCAAGGCGCACCTCACCCAGCTCCAGTCGATCGCCACCGCCAACGGCGGCAACCGGGCCCACGGGAGGGCCGGTTACAAGGCGTCCGTCGACTACGTGAAGGCCAAGCTGGACGCAGCCGGATACACCACGGCGCTCCAGCAGTTCACCTCCGGCGGGGCCACCGGGTACAACCTGATCGCCGACTGGCCTGGCGGCGACCCGAACCAGGTCCTCATGGCCGGGTCCCACCTCGACTCGGTGACCTCCGGCGCCGGCATCAACGACAACGGATCGGGCTCGGCCGCCGTGCTGGAGACCGCCCTCGCGGTCTCCCGGGCTCAGCTCGCGCCGGACAAGCACCTTCGCTTCGCCTGGTGGGGCGCCGAGGAGCTGGGACTCGTCGGCTCGAAGTACTACGTGAACAACCTGGCCTCGGCCGAGCGTTCCAAGCTCGCCGGGTACCTCAACTTCGACATGATCGGCTCGCCCAACCCCGGCTACTTCGTCTACGACGACGACCCGGTCATCGAGCAGACCTTCAAGGACTACTACGCGGGCCTGTCGATACCCACCGAGATAGAGACCGAGGGCGACGGCCGCTCCGACCACGCCCCGTTCAAGAGCGCGGGCGTGCCCGTGGGCGGGCTCTTCTCCGGCGCGGACTACACGAAGACGAGCGCCCAGGCCCAGAAGTGGGGCGGCACGGCGGGCCAGTCCTTCGACCGCTGCTACCACTCGTCGTGCGACACGACGGCCAACATCAACGACACGGCCCTGGACCGCAACAGCGACGCGGTCGCCCACGCCGTCTGGACCCTGTCGGCGGGCACGGTCACCCCGCCGACCGGGACCGTCTTCAGCAACGCCGCCAACGTCAACGTGCCCGACAACGCCGCCGCGGTGACCTCCTCGGTCCCGGTCACCGGCCGCACGGGCAACGCACCGTCCGCGCTCAAGGTGGGCGTCGACATCAAGCACACCTACCGCGGCGACCTCGTCGTCGACCTGCTCGCGCCCGACGGCACCGCCTACCGCCTCAAGAACTCCAGCAGCAGCGACTCCGCGGACAACGTGATCGCGACGTACACGGTCAACGCGTCGAGCGAGACCGCGAACGGCACCTGGAAGCTCCAGGTGCGGGACGTCGCCGCGCAGGACACCGGCTACGTCGACAGCTGGCAGCTCACCTTCTGACCCGCCGGGGAGGCGGCCACCCGGGCGCCTCCCCGTACCAGGGGCTCAGAGGTACTTCTTGATCTCCCGCCGCGCCAGCGACCGCTGGTGCACCTCGTCCGGCCCGTCCGCCAGTCGCAGGGTCCGTGCCGACGACCAGAGTTCGGCCAGCGGGAAGTCCTGGCTGACGCCGCCGGCGCCGTACAGCTGCACCGCCTGGTCGAGGATGTCGCACACCGCGCGCGGGGTGGCGATCTTGATCGCCTGGATCTCCGTGTGGGCGCCGCGGTTGCCCACCGTGTCCATCAGCCAGGCCGTCTTCAGCACCAGCAGCCGCAGCTGCTCCACCGTCACCCGGGCGTCCGCGATCCAGTTCTGGACGACGCCCTGCTGCGCCAGCGGCTTGCCGAAGGCCGTACGGGCCACGGCCCGCCGGCACATCAGCTCGATAGCGCGCTCGGCCATCCCGATCAGCCGCATGCAGTGGTGGATCCGGCCCGGGCCCAGCCGTGCCTGGGCGATGGCGAAGCCGCCGCCCTCCTCGCCGATCAGGTTGGCGGCAGGTACGCGTACGTCGGTGAAGACGACCTCGGCGTGGCCGCCGTGGGAGTGGTCCTCGTAGCCGTACACCTGCATCGCACGGCGCACCTCCAGGCCCGGGGTGTCACGCGGGACCAGGATCATCGACTGCTGACGGCGGATGTCCTCGTTCTCCGGGTCCGTCTTCCCCATCACGATGAAGATCGCACAGTCGGGGTTCATCGCCCCGGAGATGTACCACTTGCGCCCGTTGATGACGTAGTCGTCGCCGTCACGGGAGATCCGGGTCTCGATGTTCGTCGCGTCCGACGAGGCCACGTCGGGCTCCGTCATCGCGAACGCCGAGCGGATCTCCCCGGCGAGCAGCGGCTCCAGCCACTGCTTCTTCTGCGCCTCCGAGCCGAACTGGAAGAGCACCTCCATGTTCCCGGTGTCCGGCGCCGCGCAGTTCAGCGCGGTCGGTGCCAGGTGCGGGCTGCGGCCGGTGATCTCGGCCAGCGGGGCGTACTGGAGGTTGGTCAGCCCGGCACCGTACTCCGCGTCGGGCAGGAAGACGTTCCACAGGCCCTGCCTGCGCGCCTCCGCCTTCAGGTCCTCCACGACCTGCGGGGTGTCCCACGGTGACGCCAGCCGCGCGCGCTGCTCCTCGGCGACCTCCTCGGCGGGGTGGACGTGCTCGTCCATGAACGTGAGCAGCCTGGTGCGCAGCTCTTCGGTACGGGCGTCGAATGCGAAGTCCACGGGGTGATCAGCCTTCCTTGAGGGTGGTGAGGCCGTGCGCGATGAAGACCGGGACCAGATCACCGATGCGGTCGAAGCCGGCGCCGACGGTCTGGCCCAGGGTGTAGCGGTAGTGGATGCCCTCGAGGATCACGGCGAGCTTGAACCACGCGAAGGCCGTGTACCAGGAGATGGCGGAGGAGTCGCGGCCGGACCCGGCGGCGTAGCGCTCGATCAGCTCGGCGGGGGTGGGGTGGCCCGCGGCGCCGCTCGTGGTGGAGACCGGCGACTCGGGCAGGCCCAGGTCGGAGCTGTACATCACGAGCAGGCCGAGGTCGGTGAGCGGGTCGCCGAGCGTGGACATCTCCCAGTCCAGGACCGCCTTGATCCGGTCGTCCTGGCCGATCAGCACGTTGTCCAGGCGGTAGTCGCCGTGCACGACGGTGGGCGCGGGGGAGACGGGGAGCTGCCGGCCGAGCGCGGCGTGCAGCTCGTCGATACCGGCGAGCTCACGGTTGCGGGAGGCGTCCAGCTGCTTGCCCCAGCGCCGCAGCTGCCGGTCCAGGAAGCCGTCCGGACGCCCGAAGTCACCGAGGCCGACGGCTGCCGGATCCACGGCGTGCAGATCCACCAGGGTGTCGACGAGCCCCAGGACGACGGCCCTGGTGCGCTCGGCGCCCAGCGGGGACAGCTGCTCGGCGGTGCGGTAGGGGGTCCCCTCGACGTACTCCATGACGTAGAACGGTGAGCCGATCACCGCGTCGTCCTCGCAGAGCAGGAGTGTTTGCGGCACCGGGACCGCCGTGGAGTGCAGGGCGCTGATCACCCGGTGCTCGCGCTTCATGTCGTGTGCGGTGGCGAGCACATGGCCCAGGGGAGGTCTGCGCACGACCCACTGCCCGGAGCCGTCGGTGACGACGTAGGTGAGGTTCGAGCGGCCGCCCTCGATGACCCGGGCGTCGAGCGGTCCGTTCACCAGCCCCGGCCGCTCACGGTCGAGATGGCCGCGCAGCAGGTCGAGATCGAGACCTGGCGGGTGGACTGGGCTCATGGGGCGCACCTCCGGGACGTTGAACGGTCGGGACCATGATGCCGACCAGTCGGTATGTCGTCCAGTGTCCTCCCGGAATCCGAGAAGTGATCTCCGGCTCCCCGCCCCGCTCCGCGTCAGTCGTCCCAGTCCTGGGCCTCCACGAAAGCGTCCCCGTACGTCGCGGACCAGCGGCCCAGCGCCTCGATCGGCTCCAGCAGCGTCCGGCCGAGCGCGGTCAGGGCGTACTCCACCCGCGGTGGCGCCTCGGCGTACGCCCGGCGCTCCACCAGCGCGTACGCCTCCAGCCTGCGCAGTGTCTCGGTCAGCACCTTGGTGCTGATGCCGCCGATCTCCATGCGGAGCTCACGGGGGCGGCGCGGGCCCGTCCCCAGGGCGTACAGGACCACCGGATTCCAGGTGTTCCCCAGCAGATCGAAGCCGAGCCGCGCCCGGCAGTCGGCGAGCAGCCGGTCCATGAGTGCCCCTTCCCCGCCCGTCGGGCACCGAACGGTGCGCAACGGAACCCCTAACGTCCCCTGCGGCACGACGCTACGTGACGGGCGTTCAGGGGAGAGGCACATGCGCATCGGCATCATCGGGACCGGCAACATGGCGGAGGCACTGGGCGGCCGGTGGGCGGCAGCAGGCCATCGCGTGCTCTTCGGAGGCCGCTCCACCGCACGGGCCAGAACCCTCGCGGACCGCACCGGCCAGAGCGCCGGCACGCTCGGGGAGGCGGCCGCCTTCGGCGACGCGGTGCTGCTCGCCCTGCCGTACGACGCCGTGGCGGGCGTCCTCGCGGCACTCGGCGCGGCGGACGGACCGCTGCGCGGCCGGGTGGTCGTCGACTGCACCAACGCCGTCGGGGCCGGCTTCCGGCTCACCACCGGTACGGGGCCGGGGGCAGCCCGTACGATCGCCGACGCCACCGGCGCACGGGTCGTCAAGGCCTTCAACCACCTGCCCGACTCGGTGTGGCGGCTGCCCCCGCCGGCCTTCGCCGAGGGCCCGCTCGCGGTCCCGCTCTGCGGCGACGACGCGGCGGCCCTGGAGACGGTCGGGACCCTGGTCCGGGACCTCGGCTGCGTCCCCCTGCCGGCGGGCGGTCTCGACCGGGCCGCTTATCTCGAGGCGACCACGGCGTTCCTCATCGGGCTCTGGCACACCGGACACGACCCCCGGACGCTGCTGCCGCCCTTCGAGGCGGTCACGGCCTGAGTTGCGGGGACCCCGGCCCGCGCCGATCGTCGGAGGATGAAGGCGATCAGCTACAGCAGGTACGGCTCCGCCGACGTACTGGAGTACGGCGAGCGGCCCGACCCGAAGGTCGGGCCGGACTCGGTCCTGGTCAAGGTGCGGGCCGCGGCCGTCAACCCCGTCGACTGGAAGGCCCGCGAGGGCTACCTCCAGGCGGGGCTGGAGGCCGTGTTCCCCGTCATCCCCGGCTGGGACGTCTCCGGCGTCGTGGTCCAGCCCGGCGCCGCCGTGGACGAGTTCGCCGTGGGGGACGAGGTCATCGGCTACGTGCGCGAGGACTTCCTCTCGCGCGGAACCTTCGCCGAGTACGTCGCCGCACCCGTGCGCACCCTCGCCCGCAAGCCCCTGAGTGTCGGCTTCGAGGAGGCGGCGGGCCTGCCGCTGTGCGGCCTCACCGCACACCAGGTGCTGCACCGCACCCTCAAGGTCCAGGAGGGCGAGACCGTCCTCGTCCACGCGGCCGCCGGAGGGGTCGGTTCGCTCGCCGTCCAGCTCGCCCGGCACGCGGGCTGCCGGGTCGTCGGCACGGCCGGGCCCCACAACCACGACTACGTACGCAGGCTGGGCGGCGAACCCGTCGAGTACGGCGACGGGCTGGCCGCCCGCCTCCGCGAGCTGGCCCCCGACGGCTTCGACGCGGCGTTCGACACGGTCGGCGGGGAAGCCCTCCGGATCTCCGCCGACACCCTCGCTCCCGACGGACGGCTCGCGTCCATCGCCGACGGCGAGGTCTTCTCCTACGGCGGGCGCTACGCCTTCGTGCGGCCCGACGCCGCCGATCTCGCCCACCTCGCCGGACTCGCCGAGCAGGGCATCGTCTCCGTCCACGTCGACCGGGTCTTCCCCCTGGAACAGGCCGCCGAGGCCTACCGGCTCAACCAGGAGGGGCGCACCCGGGGCAAGATCGTCGTCGCCGTGGCCTGGGAGGACTGAGGCCGCACGGCCCTCAGAACAGCGTCGCGGCGGCGAAGACCGCGAGCGCGACCGTGCAGGCGGCCGCCGTCAGCGCATGCCGCGGCGACAGCGCGGCGGGCGGCCCGGCGGACCCCATGCCCGTCACCCGGCGGTGCGCCACCACGAGGAACCCCAGCCAGGCCAGCAGGCTCAGGCCCACCGCGAGCACCCCGGCCCCGGTCGCCCCATGGTGCAGCGCCTGCCGGAACGCGAGCAGGGCCACCACCGTGCACGACAGCGTGGTGCGGCGCCAGGCCAGCCGCGTCCGCTCGGGCTGGAGGCCGGGATCGCGCACGGCGGCGGTCACCGGCCCTCCCAGCCGAACAGGACCACCACCACCATCGCGACCGCCACCACGGCGACCACGAGGCTGAGCATCGCGGGGAAGCGCGACACCGGCAGATCCTCCCCTCGCCGCATCGCACGCTCGCACCGCACCCAGTGGTTGACGGCGCGCAGCGCGCAGAGCACCCCGGCCGCCAGCAGCCCCAGCGCCAGGCCGGCGCGGACACCCCACGCCAGTTCCGGGAGGAACTGGTCGACGGCGAAACCGCCGCCGATGAGCGCGAGAGCCGTCCGGATCCAGGCGAGGAAGGTGCGCTCGTTGGCGAGGGAGAAGCGGTAGTCCGGCGTGTCGCCCTCGTCGCGGATGCGCTCCGGGGCGAACCACAGCCGCAGTCCGCGCACGAAATCACTCACGCGGACGTCCCCGCCCGGAAGTCCCGCAGCCTGTGGTACGTCTCCAGCCCGTCCGGCACCCACGTCCAGTCACCGAGACGACCCTCCAGCTCCGCGTCGGTCAGGAAGGTGTGCCAGTCGACCTCCTCCGCCTGTGGCCGCACGGGCAGTTCGCAGCGCACCTCGTACACGTACGACCACCAGCTGTGCCGAGGGCTCTCGTAGAGGTACTTGAAGAGCGGTGTGGGCCGGGGGAGACCGGAGACCCCCAGCTCCTCCTCGGCCTCCCGGAGCGCCGCCTCCTCGTACGACTCGCCCGCGCCCACGACCCCGCCGACGAACATGTCGTAGTGCGAGGGGAAGACCAGCTTCGTGGCCGTCCTGCGGTGCACGAACAGCCGGCCCGCCGGGTCCCGTGCCTCGATGAAGACGCACCGGTGGCGCAGGCCGCGCGCGGTGGCCTCGCCGCGTGGCGCCTGTCCGACGACCTCGTCGTTCTCGTCGACAATGTCCAGGATCTCGTCAGCCGGAGTCATGGCCACCATCCAACATCAACCGGTCGGCGGCCGTGGAACCGTGTCGCCCCTTCCCCTCCGGCATCGCCGGGTGCAGCCCCAGGAGCACGATCCCGGCCACGATCGCCGCCAGCCCCACGGCCTGCCAGGCCAGTGCGCCGGTGTCGGTGCGGACCTGGTCGCCGAGGAACCCGATCCCGCAGACGATCCCGGCCAGCGGCTGCGCCGCGGTCAGCGCCGGCAGGGACATCCGCAGCGGGCCCGCCTCGAAGGCGCTCTGGACCAGGATCAGCCCGCTCACCCCCAGGACGAGCACGGCGTACGGCTGCCAGGACGTCATCAGCGCCGCCCAGCCGTCCGTGGACAGCCGCTCCCCGCTGACCCTGGTCAGCCCGTCCTGCAGTCCGTAGAGCAGCCCCGCCGCCAGGCCGAGGAGGACGGGGGTCCCGCGGGTCCGCGGGTGCCTGGCGCAGGCGGTCAGGAACACGGCGAGCCCGGCCACCGCACCGATCACCAGCCAGTGCCGCAGGGGCGCCGTCACCGCCTCCCCGCCGCGCGGCTCGCCGGCCAGCAGGAAGGCGGTGACACCGCCGGCCAGCAGGCAGAGGCCTCCCCAGCCCTGGCGGCCCAGGGGCTGGCCCGTGCGGTGGCGTGACAGGGCCATCGCGAAGAGCAGATTGGTCGCCAGGAGAGGCTCCACGACGGATACCTCGCCCTGACCGAGAGCCAGGGCGCCCAGCACCATGCCGCAGACCATCAGACCGATCCCGGCGAGCCAGCTCGGGACCCGCATCAGGTCGAGCAGCAGCCGGGGCGAGAGGAAATCGCTCAGAGGCGCGCGGCGGGCGGCGTCCTGCTGGAGGACGAATCCGAAGCCCAGGCAGCAGGCGGCGCCCACGGACAGCAGGAGTACCAGCACCGACACGGTCCGACGATAGCCCGGCGGACGTACGGGATCGGTGAGGGCGCCGCCGACCGGACGGTTGACGTGGGAGCGGCCGGTGCCGAAGATCTGACCCACAAGTAACTTCGCCCGCCCCCGCCGCTGCCCCGCACCGCCCCGAAGGATGGAACCCATGGCGTACGACGCTGATGTGATCGTGATCGGGGCAGGACTCGCGGGGCTGGCGGCCACCGCCGAGCTCGTCGACGCGGGCCGCACGGTGATCCTGCTCGACCAGGAACCCGAGCAGTCCGTCGGCGGCCAGGCGCACTGGTCCTTCGGCGGCCTCTTCCTCGTCGACTCGCCCGAGCAGCGCCGGATGCGGATCAAGGACAGCCACGACCTGGCCCTCCAGGACTGGTACGGCACCGCCGGCTTCGACCGCGACGAGGACCACTGGCCGCGGAAGTGGGCCGAGGCGTACGTCGACTTCGCGGCCGGGGAGAAGCGGTCCTGGCTGCACGCCCAGGGGGTGCGGTTCTTCCCCGTCGTCGGCTGGGCCGAGCGCGGCGGCTACGACGCGAACGGCCACGGCAACTCCGTCCCCCGCTTCCACATCACCTGGGGCACCGGCCCCGGCGTCGTCGCCCCCTTCGAGCGCCGCGTCCGCGAGGGTGTCGCGAAGGGCCTCGTCCAGCTGCGCTTCCGCCACCGGGTGACCGGCCTCGGGCGCTCGGCCGGAGCCGTCGACACGGTCACCGGCGAGATCCTGGAGGAGAGCGCCGCCGAGCGGGGCACCGCGAGCAGCCGCGAGACCACGGGCGCCTTCGAGCTCAGGGCCCAGGCCGTGATCGTCACCTCCGGCGGCATCGGGGGCAACCACGACCTGGTGCGCGCCCAGTGGCCCGAGCGGCTGGGCACCCCGCCGGAGAAGATGCTCTCCGGCGTCCCCGCCCATGTCGACGGACTGATGCTCGGCATCGCCGAGAAGACGGGCGCCCACCACATCAACCGCGACCGGATGTGGCACTACACCGAGGGCATCGAGAACTGGAACCCGATCTGGGACAAGCACGGCATCCGGATCCTGCCCGGCCCCTCCTCCCTCTGGCTGGACGCCCGCGGCAAGCGGCTGCCGGTGCCGCTCTTCCCTGGCTTCGACACGCTGGGCACCCTCGAACACATCATGCGGTCCGGCCACGGCTACACCTGGTTCGTCCTCGACCAGAAGATCATCGGCAAGGAGTTCGCGCTCTCCGGCTCCGAGCAGAACCCGGACCTGACCGGGAAGTCCGTGCGCGACGTGATCGGCAGGGCGCGTGCCGACGTCCCCGGGCCGGTGAAGGCGTTCATGGACAAGGGTGTGGACTTCGTCGTCGAGAAGGACCTCGGCGCGCTCGTACGCGGGATGAACGCGCTCACCGGCGAAGCCCTCATCGACGAGGACGCCCTGCGCCGCGAGATCACCGCCCGGGACCGTGAGATCGCCAACCCCTTCACCAAGGATCTCCAGATCACGGCGATCAACGGTGCCCGTTCCTACCTGGGCGACAAACTGATCCGCACGGCGAAGCCGCACCGCATCCTCGACCCCGCCGCGGGCCCGCTCATCGCCGTACGGCTGAACATCCTGACCCGCAAGTCCCTCGGGGGGCTGGAGACGGACCTGTCCTCCCGCGTCCTGACCGAGGACGGCACCCCGCTGCCCGGGGTTTACGCGGCGGGGGAGGCGGCGGGCTTCGGCGGCGGCGGGGTCCACGGCTACCGCTCCCTGGAGGGCACCTTCCTCGGTGGCTGCATCTTCTCGGGCCGGACGGCGGGGCGTGCGGCGGCGGAGGCGACCGGCTGAGGCCTCCTGCCTGCCCCTCCGGAGGGAGTCCCGCCGCTGCGGAGGCGGGCAGGAGCGGCGGCCGGTCACTCCAGCAGCTCCACCACGCGGAAGCGCTCCGCCACGATCATCGTGTCGTCGTCCACGGTGAACTCCGGGTCCCCGAGCGCCTCCCGCATCTCCTCGCTGTGCCAGAACGCCTCGTGCCCCGCCCGCCACCCGGCGACCGAGGTGTATCCCTCGCCCTCGTCCAGCGCGTGCCGCAGCCCCACCGACCCCAGCGGCAGCACCTCCACCTCCGTCAGCTCGACCACGGCGATCTCACGCCCCGCGGAGTCGATGAGCGCGGACCGCTCGCCCACCGGCGGCAGTTCCTCCCGCTCCACCTCGTACTCCGCGAGCAGCCCGGAGGTGGAGACCTTCTCGCCCGAGAGCACAGCCGCGACCAGCTGGTCGCGCAGAGGCCCGGGGAAGGCGAGGAGGAAGGGCTTGAGCGGTTCACGGTTCTCCATGGCGGCAGTGTGGCACGCGTCACCTCTGCCCCACCCGTCACTCCCGTACGTGCTCGCGAGCTGCGCGAATGGTTCAGTCCACCCGCGTCGCACGGTCAACTGCGTGTGGAGTGCAGGTAGTTGGGGAAGGGTCGGCCTTGACTCGGACCATTGCCTACCGCTTTGCTGTCCGCGATCGTTTGCTCGCACACAGCATCGATATGTGCTCGCGTCATGTCGAAGTGGAAAAGGAAGCCTGCGGATGTCTCCGCCTCCGCCGCCCCTGGGCCGCTCCCGCCGCAAAGGCGGACGCCCGGACCACGCCTTCGACCTGGCGCTCGACGACGGCGAACTCATCGACGTACGGGGCCAGTTCACCCAGGGCCGCTGGACCCGGGCCCGCTCGCTGCTCGTCGCGACCGGCACCGACTGGGACCGCCGCGGCCACCGGCTCCTCGCCCTCGCAGCCGTCCCGTCCGCCGCCGGATGGGCACGAGACTGGCTGCTCGCCGAGCCGGACAGCCGCGACGCCACGACTCTCCTCGCCTGCGCCACCGTCGCCCGTGCCCAGCGACCCGAGGCCGGCGCCGCCGAGGGGGCCCGGGCGCGCGAGGCGTGCCTGGCCGCGGCCGCGCTGGACCCCGCCGACCCCACCCCCTGGCTAGGCCTGATGACGCTGGAACGCACACACGGCACCCACGAGCCGGCCGCCAGGCACTTCGAGGAGATCCGCGCCCGGCATCCCGAACACCACCACGCCCACCACCTCATGACGGCCGTCCTCGCCGAGGCGCACCCGGAGAGCGACCCGCTCCACGAGGTGTACGACTTCGCCGCCTGGGCCGCCGAACAGGCGCCCGCCGACTCGCCGCTCGCCGTACTCCCCGTCGTCGCCCACGCCGAGCGCTACCGCGTCCTGGCCGCGGCCGGCGCCGTGTCCGACGACCCGGCGGCCTCGGGCCACTGGTCGGGGCGCCGGGCCAGACAGGTGATGAAGGCCGCCTTCGACTGGTGGCTCGAATGGGAACGCGAGGACCACCCCCGCCACACCGCCGACCTCAACTTCCTCGCCCACGCGAAGATCTGCGAGGGCCGTCCCGCCGAGGCCGCCGCGATGTTCCACCGCATCGGCCTCCATGCGACCGAGGCGCCGTGGTCGTACGCGGGCCGCGACCCGTACCCCGAATTCATCGCCGCGCGCACCCTCGCGCTCGGTGCCCCCTGACGCACGTTCGTTCATCGAGGAAGGGATCACCCCCGCCATGTCGACGGGCAGAACAGATACGAGCGAGACCGGCACGACCGGGAGCGCCGACACCGGCGGGATCAACACGTACAAGGGCGAGGAACGCGCGCTGCGCGCCGACCGGCTCGGCACCCCCGGGCTGCTCCTGTCCGTCCTCGCCGCCAGCGCCCCCCTGATGGTCGTCGCCGGGGTGATGCCCACCGTCTTCGGGGTGATGGGCATCGTCGGACAGCCCCTGCTCTACGTCATCCTCGGCATCGTCCTGATGCTCTTCGGCGTCGGCTACGCGGAGATGAGCCGGCACGTCCACAACGCCGGCGCCTTCTACGCGTACATCGCCCGCGGCCTGGGCCCCACAGCCGGCGCGGGCGCCTCGCTCGTCGCGCTGGTCGCCTACAGCGCCATGCAGGTCGGCATCTACGGAATCCTCGGCTTCGAGGTCTCGGGCCTCTTCGCCACGTACCTGGAGATCGAACTCCAGTGGTGGATCCCCGCGCTGGTCGCCGTGGCGGTCGTCGGCGTACTGGGCTGGCTGAAGATCGACCTCAACGCCAAGGTGCTCGGGGTGCTGCTCGTCATCGAGTGCGCCCTCGTCGTGATCTTCGACATCGCCGCAGTCGGCAAGCCCGGCCCCGAGGGCCTGTCCCTGCACGCGTTCAACCCCGAGACGCTCACCGGCGCCGGCCTCGGTACCGCGCTCTGCTTCTGCATCGCCGCGTTCGTCGGCTTCGAGCAGGCCCCGGTGTACGCCGAGGAGACCAGCCGCCCGCAGGTCGTCGTCTCCCGCGTGATGTTCCTGGCCGTGGGCTACGCCGCCCTGTTCCTCGCCGTCAGCTCCTGGGCCCTGACCGTCGCCGCGGGCCCGTCGTCCATCGCGGGCATGTCCGTCGAGCAGGGTCCGGGGATGCTCTTCGGCCTCACCGAGGAACGGCTCGGCGCCACCTTCACCGACGTCCTGCACGTCCTGTTCGTCACCGGCATGTTCGCCGCGCTGCTCAGCTTCCACAACGTGGTCGCCCGCTACGCCTTCGCCATGGGCCGTGAGGGACTGCTGCCGGCACGCTTCGGCCGCACCAACAAGGCGAGCGGAGCCCCCGCCACCGGCTCCATGCTCCAGTCCGCGCTCTCCGTCGTGATCCTGCTCGCCTTCGCCCTCACCGACGACAACCCGGTCGGCGACCCGACCGCGCCCGTCCTGCACCTGTTCACCTGGATGGGCAATGTCGGGGCGCTCGGCGTCATCGTGCTGATGGCCGCGGCCTCCTTCGCGGTCATCGCGTTCTTCGTACGGCGCGGTGCCGGCCGGGCCCAGGCGCCCCGGCTCGTCGCCTCCGGGCTCGCGGGCCTCGCCCTGCTGGCCATCGCCGTCCTCACCGTCCGGGACTTCGACGTCCTGGTCGGCTCCGGCCCCGGCTCGGCGCTGAACTGGCTGCTCCCCGGCGTCATCGTCCTGGCCCTCGCCGGAGGCCTGGTCCACGGGGCGGTGCTGCGCCGCACCAGGCCCGGGGTGCACGCCAGGATCGGTCTCGGCAACGAGGCGTTCCAGCTGGAGAAGGCGGCGGAGGGCGGCACGGGCCCGCGCTGATCCCGCGCTCCTTACGGAAGAGTGACGCACACCCGCGGCCCCTGGTGACAGGCGGCCGCGGGTGTTCGAATGGGCAGGTGAACAGTCCCCCTCCCGACGGCGGCGGCACGCCCGTCGGCCGCCGTCTCGTCCTGACGATGCTCGGCCTCGGCGCCGCCGGGGTGGCGGCCGCCCCCGTTCTGCAGCGCACGCTGGAGAGCGGGCTGGGCGCCGTCGCCGACAAGGACCCCACCGGCCTCACCGGCCTGCTGCCCAACGGCGGAGGCTTCCGCTACTACTCGGTCGCCACGTCCGTGCCCGAGAAGACCGCCGCCGACTACCGCCTCACCGTGGACGGCATGGTCGACCGCCCGGCGACGTACACGCTCGACACCCTCGCGGAGCTGCCGCAGACCCGCATGGTGCGCGACGTCCAGTGCGTCACCGGCTGGCGGGTGCCCGAGACCCCGTTCGAGGGCGTCAGGCTCTCGGCGCTGCTGGACGCGGCAGGGGTACGGCCCGGGGCGAAGGCGATCCGCTTCACCTGCTTCGACGGCGCCTACAGCGAGAGCCTCACGCTCGAACAGGCCCGCCGCCCGGACGTCCTGGTCGCCACGCGCATGCAGGACAAGCCGCTGGCCCACTCCCACGGCGGCCCGGCCCGGCTCTACGTGGCCCCGATGTACTTCTACAAGTCGGCGAAATGGCTCTCCGGGATCACCGTCACCGACTCCGTACGCCCCGGATACTGGGAGGAGCTCGGCTATGACGTCGACGCCTGGGTCGGCCGGTCCAACGGCCGCGACGACGCCCCCACCGTCTGAACCCTCCCCGAGGATCCGGCGCTTCACCACCGCCGAGCGCTGGGTGCACCGCACCACGGCCTGGCTGACACTGCTCTGCGTCGCCACGGCCGCCTGTCTGTACGTCCCCCAGCTCGCCGAACTCGTCGGCCGCCGGCACCTCGTGGTCACCGTGCACGAGTGGTCCGGGCTGCTCGTCCCCGTACCGCTGCTCGCCGGGCTCGTCTCCCGGGCGCTGCGCGCCGACCTCTCACGGCTCAACCGGTTCGGGCCGCACGACCGGCAGTGGCTGCGGGCCGCCCTGCGCCGCGACCGCACGCCCGGATCACGGCCGGCCGGGAAGTTCAACGCCGGCCAGAAGATCTACGCAGGGTGGATCGCGGGCGCCGTGCTCGTGATGCTGGGCACCGGGCTGCTGATGTGGTTCACCGGCCTCGCCCCGCTGGTATGGCGCACGGGAGCGACCTTCGTCCACGACTGGCTGGCCCTCGCGATCGGCATCGTCCTCGCCGGACACATGGCGAAGGCGCTCGCCGACCCGGAGGCACGCCGTGGCATGCGCACCGGGTCGGTCGAGCGCCTCTGGGCCCGTTCCGAGCACCCGCTGTGGCGGGGGCCGGAGGAGTGAGGCCGGCTACAACACCAGCGACAGCAGCATGATGAAGCCCAGCGAGACGACGGAGATGATCGTCTCCATCACCGACCAGGTCTTGATCGTCTGCGGGACGTCCATGCCGAAGTACTCCTTCACCAGCCAGAAACCCGCGTCGTTGACGTGGCTGAAGAAGAGCGAACCCGCGCCGACCGCGAGGACGAGCAGCGCGACGTGCGAGGTCGACAGGTCCGCGGCGAGGGGGGCGACCAGACCGGCCGCGGAGATCGTGGCCACGGTCGCGGAGCCCGTCGCCAGCCGTATCGCGACGGCGATCAGCCAGCCGAGGAGCAGGGCGGGGATCGACCAGTTCTCGGAGAACTCCAGGATCATCTGGCCCACACCGGCGTCGATGAGGGTCTGCTTGAACCCGCCGCCGGCGCCCACGATCAGCAGGATGCCCGCGATCGGGGCGAGCGACTTCTCGACGGTGCTGGAGAGACGGCCCTTGGTGAATCCGGCCGCACGGCCCAGGGTGAACATGCCCACGATCACGGCGGCGAGCAGCGCGATCAGCGGCGAGCCGATGACGTCGGTGACCCGCTGGACGTGGTTCTCCGGGTCGTCCACCACGATGTCGACGAGTGCCTTGATCAGCATCAGCACGACGGGCAGCAGGATCGTCGCCAGGGTCGCGCCGAAGCTGGGGCGGCGGTCCAGGTCCTCGGACGGACGCTGCGGGATCATCTTCTCCGGCGCCTCGATGTCCACCCAGCGGGCGGCGTAGCGGGAGAAGACCGGACCCGCGATGATCACGGTGGGAATGGCCACCAGCACACCGAGGGCCAGCGTGACACCCAGGTTGGCGCCCAGCGCGTCGATCGCGACCAGCGGGCCGGGGTGCGGCGGGATCAGCCCGTGCATCACGGAGAGACCGGCGAGTGCGGGGATGCCGATCCGCATCAGCGAGTAGTTGCCGCGCTTGGCGACCAGCAGCACCACCGGAATCATCAGCACGATTCCGACCTCGAAGAAGAGCGGAAGCCCGATGATCGAGGCGATCAGCACCATCGCCCACGGCATCGCGCGCCCGCTCGCCTTCGCGAGGATCGTGTCGACGATCTGGTCGGCGCCGCCGGAATCGGCGAGCAGCTTGCCCAGGATGGCGCCCAGGGCGATCAGGACACCGACACCCGCGACGGTCGAACCGAGGCCCGCGGTGAAGCTGGCGATGGTCTTCGCCGGGTTGGCCCCCGCGAAGGACCCGAGCGCCAGGGAGCCGATGGTCAACGCGAGGAACGCGTGCATCTTGAACTTGGTGATGAGAAGGACGATGACGGCGATGCCCGCCAGTACGGCGATGCCCAGCTGTGCGTTACCGGCCGAAGTGATCGGTTCGACGGCATCCGCTGCCAGCATCTCGACGCTGAGACTGGTCACGGTGGTGATCCTTAGTTCGCGAGCCGGCGCAGCGCGGCGACGGCCCGGTCGGTGATTTCCTCGGGGGTGCCGGACACGTCGACGGCGACGCCCGCCTCGTCCTCCTGCAGCGGCTGCAGGGTGGCGAACTGGGAGTCGAGCAGCGCGGTCGGCATGAAGTGGCCCTTGCGGTCCGCCATGCGGTGTTCGATGAGGGACCGGTCGCCGGTCAGATGCAGGAAGACGGCACCGGGAGCCTCGGCCCGCAGCCGGTCGCGGTAGGAGCGCTTGAGCGCGGAGCTGCTGACGACGCCACCGAGCTCCGCCCGGCCGTGTGCCCACTGCCCGATCGCGTCCAGCCACGGCCAGCGGTCGTTGTCGTCCAGGGGCGTACCGGCGGACATCTTCGCGATGTTGGCCGGCGGGTGGAAGTCGTCGCCCTCGGCGTAGGGGACGCCCAGGGCGTCGGCGAGCAGGGGGCCGATCGTGGTCTTGCCGGTCCCTGCTACGCCCATCACCACGACGACGTGGGGGGTGCTCATTGGTGCCTCGCTGTCTTCTTCGACATCGGTCCGCGACATCGGTCCGTCGCGCTACTGAAACCCATTACATACGACTTATTCAAGTGGCTGTGACATAAACGTCGTACTTTTTGTTCCCCCGAGCCGCCCCGTAGGGTTGTGGGCATGACCACACCTGCCCAGGGGCTCCATACGCATGTGCTGGACACCCTGGGCCTGGAGATCGCGGCGGGGGACTGTCCGCCCGGCCAGGTCCTGCGCACCGACGAGCTCGCCCAGCGCTTCGACGTGTCGCGCACCGTCGTACGCGAAGTGGTCCGTGTCCTGGAATCCATGCACCTGGTCGAGTCCCGGCGCCGGGTCGGGGTGACCGTGCGGCCCACCGAGGAGTGGAACGTCTACGACCCCCAGGTCATCCGCTGGCGGCTCGCCGGCTCCGACCGGCCCCGGCAGCTGCGCTCCCTCACCGTGCTGCGGTCCGCCGTCGAACCCGTCGCCGCGGGCCTGGCGGCCCTCAACGCCACCGCCGAGCAGTGCGCCGCACTCACGGAGTGCGCCCTCGGCATGGTCGCGACCTCGCGCGGCCAGCAGCTGGAGGGCTACCTCCGGCACGACACCGCCTTCCACCGCATCGTCCTCAACGCCTCCGGCAACGAGATGTTCGCGCGGCTCGGCGACGTCGTCGCCGAGGTCCTGGCCGGCCGGACCCACCACCAGGTCATGTTCGAGGACCCGGACCCCGCCGCCGTCACGCTCCACGTCCGGCTCGCCGAAGCCGTACGCGAGGGCGACGCCGAGGGGGCCGAACGGCTGACCAAGGAGATCGCGGTCGGCGCGCTCCACGAACTGGACGTACTCGCCCCATGAGCGGCCCCCCGCCCGGGTACGGTGAGCGGGTTCGATCTTCGGAATGACGGGGCAGTCGGGATGGGAGACCACGGCATGGCGCAGCAGGTACAAGGGGTCATCGCACCGGGGAAGAACGAGCCGGTGCGCGTCGAGACGATCCTGGTCCCTGACCCCGGCCCCGGCGAGGCCGTGGTCAAGATCCAGGCATGCGGTGTCTGCCACACCGACCTGCACTACAAGCAGGGCGGCATCAACGACGACTTCCCCTTCCTGCTCGGCCACGAGGCCGCGGGTGTCGTGGAGTCCGTCGGTGACGGCGTCACCGACGTCGAACCGGGTGACTTCGTCGTCCTCAACTGGCGCGCGGTGTGCGGCCAGTGCCGTGCCTGTCTGCGCGGCCGCCCCTGGTACTGCTTCGACACCCACAACGCCAAGCAGAAGATGACCCTCCTGGACGGCACCGAGCTCTCCCCGGCTCTCGGCATCGGCGCGTTCGCGGAGAAGACCCTCGTCGCCGCCGGCCAGTGCACCAAGGTCGACCCCGAGGTCTCCCCGGCCGTCGCCGGGCTGCTCGGCTGCGGAGTCATGGCGGGCATCGGCGCCGCCATCAACACCGGCCAGGTCGGCCGTGGTGACTCCGTCGCCGTCATCGGCTGCGGCGGCGTCGGCGACGCCGCGATCGCCGGTGCCCGCCTAGCGGGAGCAGCCAGGATCATCGCGGTCGACATCGACGACCGCAAGCTGGAGACGGCGAAGAAGATGGGCGCCACCCACACCGTCAACTCCCGCTCCGACGACCCCGTCGAGGCCATCCGCGCACTGACCGGCGGCAACGGCGCCGACGTCGTCATCGAGGCGGTCGGCCGCCCGGAGACGTACAAGCAGGCGTTCTACGCCCGCGACCTCGCCGGCACCGTCGTCCTCGTCGGAGTGCCCACGCCCGAGATGCAGCTCGAACTCCCGCTCCTCGACGTGTTCGGGCGCGGCGGTTCGCTCAAGTCCTCCTGGTACGGCGACTGCCTGCCCTCACGTGACTTCCCGATGCTCATCGACCTGCACCAGCAGGGACGCCTGGACCTGGGCGCCTTCGTCACCGAGACCATCCGGCTCGGCGAGATCGAGCAGGCCTTCGCCCGGATGCACGACGGTGACGTCCTGCGCTCGGTGGTGGTCTTCTGATGGCCGCCCGCATCGACCACCTGGTCACCTCCGGCACCTTCGCCCTCGACGGCGGCGAGTGGGACGTCGACAACAACGTCTGGATCGTCGGCGACGACACCGAGGCCGTCGTCATCGACGCGGCGCACGACGCCGCCGCGATCGAGGCCGCACTCGGCGGCCGCACCCTGCGCGCGATCATCTGCACCCACGCGCACAACGACCACATCGACGCGGCCCCCGCCCTCGCCGACGCGACCGGCGCGCCGATCCTGCTGCACCCCGACGACCTGCCGCTCTGGAATCAGACCCACCCCCACCGGGCCCCCGACGCCGAACTGGCCGACGGCCAGGAGCTGGACGTCGCCGGAGTGCGGCTGACGGTCCTGCACACCCCGGGCCACGCCCCGGGAGCGGTCTGCCTGTACGCCCCGGAACTGGGCACCGTCTTCACCGGCGACACCCTCTTCCAGGGCGGTCCCGGCGCCACGGGGCGGTCCTTCTCGCACTTCCCGACGATCATCGACTCGATCAGGGACCGGCTTCTCACCCTCCCCCCGGAGACCGAGGTCCGCACCGGGCACGGGGACTCCACGACCATCGGCGCGGAGGCCCCGCAGCTGGAGGACTGGATCAACCGCGGCCACTGAGCGGGGCGGGGCTCACCGGTCCGGCCACGCGGAGAGCCGCAGCCCGCTCTCGAAGCGGTGCGGCTCACCCGTGACCGGGTCGGTGAACTCCAGGACCTTCGCGAGCAGTTGCAACGGCCGCCCGTAGTCCGCGTGCTCCGGCTCGGGCTCCACCACCGGATAGACCGGGTCGTTCACCAACGGCAGCCCCAGCGCGTTCATATGGACCCGCAGCTGATGGGTGCGGCCGGTCGCCGGCACCAGCCGGTAGCGGCCGAAGGCGCCCCGGTGCCCGACGAGTTCGATCCAGCTCTCGCTGTTAGCGGTCCCCGGCTCCTCGCGTGCGGCGATGACCCCGCGCTCCTTCACGATCCGGCTCCGCACGGTGCGCGGGAGCGTGAGCTCCGGATCGTACGGAGCCACCGCCTCGTACTCCTTGCGCACCAGCCGGTCCCGGAACAACGTCTGGTACGCGCCCCGGTCCCCGGCCCGTACGACACAGAGCACCAGGCCCGCCGTCAGCCGGTCCAGCCGGTGCGCGGGCTGCAGCTCCGGCAGGTCCAGCTCCCTGCGCAGCCGGGCCACCACGGTCTCGGTGATGTGCCGGCCCCGCGGAGTCGTCGCGAGGAAGTGCGGCTTGTCCGCGATCACGAGGTGCTCGTCGCGGTACACCACACCGACCGGGAACGGCACCGGCTCCTCCGGCGCGAAATCCCGGTGGAACCAGAGGAACCGGCCCGCCGTGTACGGCTCGTTACCCCCCACCGCACCGCCGTCGGCCCCGACGAACAGCCCCTCGGCGAGCATGGCGTCCACCCGCCGGGCCCCGATCGCCCGCGCGAACCGGTCCATCAGATGGTCCCGGACGCTCTCCCAGGCACCGGCGGGGTCCTCCGGCAGTCTCACCCGCACCGGGTCGATCCCGTCCCGCTGGGGGAGCGGGGCGGCGGGCGGCTTCCCGCGTCCCCTCATCGGCCGCTACGGAGGCGCGCGGGCACGCGGAGGGGGCTGCTGATCGACACGATGGTCACTGCCGGATCCTTCTCGATGGCGGGCTCTCCCGGGGCCGGCGTCCGCCTTCCACCCCAGGGCACCATCATCCCCGACTCAGCCCGCGGTGAGACGCACGAGCAGGCACGCGGGACGGTCGCCGTCCACCTCCACCAGCAGTTCCGCACCATCCGGCCGCCATTCCACCCTGCCCGCCGGAGCCGAGGGGTGCAGGATCTCCGCCGTCACGACCAGGCCGGCCAGATGAGAAACCGGGAGCAGGCGTTCCCTCCCGCCGGCCCTGCGCCACACCGACAGATACGTCACACCCCGCCCCCGCATCCCCAGCGCCAGCCACTCGTCCGTCCAGCCGGGCAGACCCAGCGGCCACCACGGAACGGCCCGGGGCAGCTCGTGGCGCAGCGCCTTGTAGGTGTCCAGCGCCTCGCGCACGAGCGTCAGCTGCCGCTCGGACATATGGTCCAGGTGCCCCGAGAGATGAATCCTGCCCAGCAGCGCACCCCCCAGGGTGAACGTGATCTCGTCGTCCGTGTAGCCCGGCTGCGGGTAGGCCCAGACCGCGCCCTGCTCCGGAGGGACGGCGGTGGGCGCGGCGGCGGCGATCGGCGGATAGCGCAGCGGGTCCTGCTGGTCGCTGGTGGACTGGAGCTGGGCCACGGCGAGCGAGGCGCCGTCCATCCGCATCCCGCCCGAGGCGCAGTTCTCGATCACCAGGCCGGGATATCGGTCGAGCACCGACCGCAGCCAGCCGAGCCACGCGCGCGCATGACCGAGCAGGGGGCCGCCGGGGGAGACGGTGATGTTGTAGTCGAGCTTGAGATAGCCCACTCCCCACTCGCCGACGATGCGGCCCACGGCCGCGTCCAGGTGCGCGCGGGCAGCCGGATGACGCAGATCCAGCTGGTGGCGGCCGTGCTCGGTGACCCGTATGCCGTCCCGGCGTACGAACGCTTCGTCGGGCAGGGTCGCGGCGACCGGGCTCCGTACGCCCACGACCTCGGGCTCCAGCCAGAGCCCCGCCACCATGCCGCGCCCCCGGATGTGGTCGATGACGCGGCGTATCCCGCCGTCCGGGAATCGCCGGGCCGAAGGCAGCCAGGCACCGACACTGTCCCACCAGCCCTCCGCGTCGTCGTCGTACCAGCCGGAGTCGATGCAGAAATACTCGGCTCCGACCTCTGCGGCGGCGTCGATCAGAGGCAGCAGCTTCGCGGTGGTCGGGTCCCCCATCAGCGTGTTCATGTAGTCGTTGAACACGACGGGCAGGGCGGTGAGGTCGCGATGCGGCCGACGGACCGCCCGGCGGTACGCGGTCAGTGCGGCCAGCGCCTCCTCGAAACCGCCCCCGAGGGCGAGCGCCGCAGGTTCGGTGCTGAACTCCGCTCCCGGCAGCAGGTGTTCGCGCCATTGATGGTCCGCGTCGGTCGGCCCGCCGATCGCGAGCCAGGAGCCGTCACCCCACTCGCCCGTGTCCCAGCGCCACGCGGCGGCCGACTCGATCTGCCACAGCCAGGTCCTGCCGTCCGTGCGGTCCCGCAGTGCGCCCATGGCCAGGTGGCCGTCGGTGGGCCAGCTCCCCCTGCTGCTCACCGCCAGGCAGGCGCGGCTCTCGTGCTCGTGGACACCCCGTCCGATATCGGCGAGATGCGCGCGCAGCGGCTCGACCGACCAGCGGCACTCGGCCAGCCAGTCGTTGCGCGCCCGGTGGACGTCCAGGACGTCGGGGGAGGGGAGACCACCGAGGAGGAGACTCGAGACGGACTGGATCACCAGGGGAGCGGGGCCGTCGTTGCGCAGGCGGACGCGGGAGCGTACGACGGGGACCCCGTCCGGGGTGGAGTAGCCGACCTCGGCGGTCAGTCCGCTCGCCGGGTCGTGGAGTTCGATGTGGAGCCGGTGCTGGTCGCCCTCGCGGCCGGTCCGGTGCGAGCGGTAGCGCAGCCGCCCGCCGAGCGCCGAGTCGACGAACCGGGGCCCGGACCAGCCGCTGCCGTGACCGAGCGCCGTGATGTCGACGAGAGGAAGCGGTGCGCCCGACGGAGCCCCGAGGTCGCCCGGGCCGGCCAGGTGAGTGATCCTCAGCGTTCCGTCGGCCGCGGTGGCGAAGTGAACGGAAAGGCCCGAATGGCCCCAAGTGAATTCGTCCGCGGCGCTGTTGGCTGCCTCACCGGTCAACGTGAACTCCTCCCGGATCCGCCTGACGGCGGTCTGCGTCCCCTGGGTGAATCTGCCGTTACGGTCTCTTGACGAGCCTTGTGTGACCGGTCACAATCCTGGCATGAAAGTGACCGGTCACACAAGGAGAACGGCGAGCATCAGGGATGTCGCCGCCGCGGCGAACGTCTCGTACCAGACCGTTTCCCGCGTGATCAACGAGCACCCGAGCGTCAGGCAGGCCACCAGGGAGCGCGTGCTCGCGGCCATCGAGGAGCTGGGGTTCCGGCGCAGCGCCACCGCGCACGCGCTGGCCAGCGGCCGGACCAGGTCCGTCACGGTGCTCACCGCGAACACCACCGAATACGGTTACGCGAAGATCCTTCAGGGTGTCGAGGAAGCGGCCCGCTCGGCCGCGTACGCCGTGGGCATCGGCGTGCTGGAGGCATCGGACGAGGCAGCCGTGCGCGCCCAGGTGCAGCAGGCCGCGGACGCCGGCGGCGGGCTCATCGTCATCGCGTACGATCCGGCCGGAGTGCTGGCGCTGGGCTCGGTGCCCGCCGGGCTCCCGTTCGTCGGCGTGGTCGAGACCCCGGGGCGTCCGCCCGCAGCCGAGAGCCCCTGGGTATGGACCGACGACCGGGCCGCGGCCCACGAAGCCACGTCCCATCTGCTCTCGCTCGGCCACCGGACGGTGCACTACGTCGCCATTCCGTCGAGCACCACCCGCACGGCGCCCCGGACGGCCGGCTGGCGTTCCGCGCTGCGCGAGGCGGGCGCACCCCAGCCACGGCCGCTGCAGGGCAACTGGGGCCCGGCGGGGGGCTATGCGGCGGGCCGGAAGCTGGCCGCCGACCCCTCGGTCACCGCGATCCTCTGCGGCAACGACGACCTCGCGACCGGGGTCATCCGTGCCCTGCACGAGGCGGGCCGGGACCTCCCCGGCGAGGTGAGCGTCGCCGGATTCGACGACGCGCCCCACTCCGCCTATCTGACCCCGTCACTCACCTCCGTACGGCTCGACTTCACCGGTCTCGGACGTGCCGCCTTCGGACTCCTGCACCGGGCGGTCGAGGAATCCGCTCCGGTCGTGCCGCGCCCGGTCGCCGTGCCGGAGCTGATGGTCAGGGAGAGCTCGGGACCCCCGCCGGCCACCGGAAAGCAGTGACCCGCCCACGACGACCCACTCCTTCGACGCAGTGAGGCAGAGCCCTGATGAGCACAGCCCCCATGAAGAGAGTCCTCCCGGCCCTGGTGCTGATATGTGCCACCGCCCTGACCGCGACCGCGTGCAGCGACCCCGGTGTGAACGGCGGGACGGGCGCCGCTTCCGGCACGGCCGTCGACCCCACGGCGAAGCTCGACGGGGTGAAGCTGACCATGTGGACCGCCCAGAACACGGTCAACGCCCCCGCCCAGGTGGTCGACGCCTTCGAGAAGGCCACCGGCGCCGAGATCGACACCCAGGCCGTTCCCGACCTCTACGAACAGAACGTGCCGACGAAGCTTGCCTCGGGAGACAAGCCGGACCTGATGTTCTGGCAGCCGTCCGTCTCCACACTGCCGTTCATCCAGCCCCAGCAGAATCTGCTGACCCTCGACGGCGAACCCTGGGTGGACAAGCTCGGTGACACCGAGAAGTCCCTCGGTGTCCTCGACGGCAAGCGCTACGCCGCGATCGTCACCAGCCCCGCCATGCTCGGCGTCTACTACAACAAGGACGTCTTCAGGAAGGCCGGCATCACCGAGGAGCAGCTCCCGCAGAGCTACGCCGACCTGCTCGCCCTCGGCCACCGGATCAAGGACCGGACGGACGCGGCAGCCTTCTACGAGGCCGGCGGCGACAAGTGGCCGCTGCAGTGGCAGATGCAGGTCCAGCTCACCGACCTCGGGAACCAGTGGTGGTCCGGCCTCAACCGGAACAAGGAGAAGTGGACCGACCCCGTCGTCGTCGAGGCGGTCACCACGTACAAGGAGAAGCTGCTCGACGCCGGACTGGCCCAGAAGAACTACCGGACGGGCACCTTCACCGGCTCCGCCGACGCCCTGTGGAAGGGCGAGGCCGGCATGGTCCTCAACGTCACCTCCTTCCAGTCCCAGCTGCAGGCGAAGTACAGCACCGAGGAGATCAACGGGAAGCTGGGCTGGTTCCCGGTCTCCCGGTCCACCGGGGAAGGGATGTACTCGCCGGACCAGACGAACGGTGTCGTCGCCTTCAGGACCGGTGACGAGAAGCGGCAGAACGCTTCCCGGCAGTTCCTGGCCTTCTGGCTCGACACGGACTACGCCTCCTACATCAAGGCGATGAAGATTCCCTCCGTGCAGCCCTCGGTGCCCTCGCCCGAAGGGCTCCCGGACACCTCGAAGGCCCAGATAGAGGCACTGCCCACGGCGAACGGCGTCTTCCAGGCCAAGGCGATCGTCGCGCCGGACACGCATCTGTACCTCGCCGACATGATCTACGGCAAGAAGACCCCGCAGCAGGTGGCCCAGGCGATCCAGGACCAGTTCGCGCAGGTGGCCAAGGCCCAGGGCGCGCCCGGCTTCTGATCCCGCGCCGCCGAGAGCGAAGGAATCCCCAGCCGTGGCCGACACAGCCGTACGCAGCACACAGGCGGCAGGAACCGCCCGTAACAGTCACAAGAAGGCGGGACGGGTGCCGCGCGCCGCCGTCCACCACCCCTGGTGGTTCGCGCTGCCGGCCGTCGTGGTCTTCGCCGCCTTCTTCCTGGTGCCGAACCTGCTCAACTTCTACTACCCGTTCACCGACTGGTCCTCGTACCACGCGGACATCTCCTTCGCGGGGCTCGACAACTTCCGGACGATAGCCGCCGACGGATCCCTGGTGCGGGCCATCAGGACGACTCTCCTCTACGCGGCGCTGGCCGCCCTCTTCCAGAACGGCCTCGGGCTCGGCCTCGCGCTGCTCCTCGAAGCGGACACCCGGTTCAACCGGTGCTTCCGGGCCGTCTTCTTCCTGCCCGTGCTCATCTCTGCCCTCGCCGTCGGTTACGTGTTCCAGGCGCTGCTGGACCAGGACGGCGCGGTCAACTCCGCACTGGGCACGGACATCCCCTGGCTCGGCTCCACCGACTGGACCCTCGTCCTGGTATCCCTCATCCACGGCTGGAAGTGGATGGGCCTGTCGATGCTCATCTATCTGGCCGGGCTCAAGGGGATCCCGGGCGAGATGCTGGAGGCCGCGAAGATCGACGGCGCCGGCCCCTGGCGGACCTTCCGGTCCGTGCGCTGGCCGATGCTCGCGCCCGCCGTCACCTTCAACGCGACCACCGCGCTCATCGGTTCGATGAACACCTTCGACATCGTGCAGGCCACCACGGGGGGAGGCCCCGCCGCGTCCACGGAGGTCTTCAACATCTACATGTTCCGGGTCTTCGGACAGGGCCTGTACGCACAGGCCTCCGCGATGAGCCTCGTCCTCTTCCTGATCGTCGTCGCCGTCGCGATCCCCCTGATCGTCGGACTGCGCCGAAGGGAGCAGCTGCTGTGAACCCCTCCCTCCTGTGGAGACTGGGCCGCCCCGCCCTCGTCCTGTCCCTCGCGGCCCTCACCGTCGGCGTACCGCTGTGGCTGGTCCTGGTCACCTCGGCCAAGCCCCAGGGTGAGGCCGCCGACCCCAACCTCCGGGCCCCCGGGCACTGGCAGCCGTCCGACAACTATGCGGACGCGGTCGGCCAGGGGGAGATGCTCCGCGGCATGCTCAACTCACTGCTGGTGGTCGTCCCGTCAGTGGTCCTCGTGCTGATCCTCGGCGCCGGAGCGGCCTGGGTCTTCGCCCGGCGCACCTCCCGGCTCGTGTCGGCGGCGTACGCACTGACCATCAGCGGCCTCCTGCTGCCGCCCGCGGTCATCACCGTCGTCATGGAACTGCGGCAGTTCGGGCTGGCCAACACCCGGCCCGGCATGATCGCCGTCTACACCGGGATGTACCTGTCCACGTCGATCTTCTTCATGACCGGGTTCATCCGCACCATCCCGGCCGAGCTGGAGGAAGCCGCCCGGGTGGACGGCGCGAAACCGCTGCGCGTCTTCCTGCGGATCGTGCTGCCGCTGCTCAGGCCCGTCATCGCCACCGCGACGATCATGGTGATGCTCTACGCCTGGAGCGACGTCTTCTACGCCTTCTTCGTCCTCGGCGGCGGAGACGTGGCGACCCTGCCGATCAACCTCTACCAGGTCGCCAGCGCCCAGCTCTACCTCGACAACTGGCATCTCGTCTTCGCCTACGTGGTGCTGATGAGCCTGCCCATGGTCGCCGTGTTCCTGGTGGCCCAGCGAAAGATCGTGTCCGGAATCACCAGCGGAGCCGTCAAGTGACGCCCACCGACCGGAGGTCCACGTGAGCACAGCCCGCACACCCCGTACGCCCGGCAGGAGCAGACTCCGGGTGACCACCGCCGCCGCGGCGGCCCTCCTGGGAGCGACAGCCATGATCACCGGACCGCCCGCCGCCGCGCCCGCCGCGGCCGCGCCCGCCGCACAGACCCTCTCCGTCGACCTCGCCGCCTCCGAGGGGCCGGTCATGCACGGCGCCAACGGCGCCCTCTACGGGCTGAGCGACGACGGGGTGCCGAGTGACGCCGTCCTCGAACCGCTGAAGATATCCACCATCTCGCAGAAGGCCGAGGGCGGCGCGCAGCACCCCAACGGTGACGCGATCACGGTCTCGAAGTCCTTCTTCCGCAACGGCGGCGGCGACGTCCTCGTCATGATGCAGGACATCTACGCCAAGTGGCCCTACGAGGACCTGGGCATCGACGACTACCTCACCAAGGTCGACGGGATCGCCGAGGACGTCGAAGCCGCCCCGAACAGCGAGCACTTCGTCTACGTCCCGTTCAACGAACCCGATTGGATCTGGTACGAGCTGGGAGTCGAGGACCAGGCGACGTACGAGGTCAACCGCGACCGGTTTTTCAAGGACTGGAAGACGGTGTACGAGCGCATCCGCGCCACCGACCCGGACGCCCGGATCGCCGGCCCCAACGAGTCGGCGTACCACCCCCGGCTGCTGACGGACTTCCTCGCCTTCGCCAAGGAGGAGAACGTCCTGCCCGAGGTCATGACCTGGCACGAGCTCGGTTCCGGTTCGCTGCGGGACTTCCAGGACCACTACGACACCTACCGGGCGACCGAGAAGCGGCTCGGCATCGAGCCGCTCGCCATCAACATCAACGAGTACGCCAACCGCCGCGACCTCTCCGTCCCCGGCCAGCTGGTCCAGTGGGTCTCGATGTTCGAGCGCAACAAGGTCTACGCCGACCAGGCCTACTGGGACGCCGCGGGCAACCTCGACGGCAACGTCGTGCACACCAACATCCCCAACGGCGGCTGGTGGTTCTTCCGCTGGTACGCGGGTCTCTCCGGCAGGACCGTGAAGGTCACGCCGCCCCGGCCGCACACCGTCGACACCCTCCAGGGCCTCGCGTCCCTCGACCGCTCCCGCCGCCAGGCGCAGGTCCTGCTCGGCGGAGCGTCGGGTGACGCGGACGTGGCCGTGCGCCATGTCGACCCGGACGTCTTCGGCCGGCACGTCACCGCGACCGTGGCCGAAGCCGCCTGGTCCGGTTACGAGGGCGGCCACGCCACCCCGCGCGTCCTGTCACGGACCGAGCTGAAGGTCGCCCGCGACGGCAGCGTCACCGTGCCCGTCACGGGCATGGACAGGATGTCCGCCTACCGCGTGGTGCTGACCCCGGCAGGCTCGGGCACACCGGCCGAGGCCACCGTGCCGTTCACCGCCTCCTACGAGGCCGAGGACGCCGTGATCACGGGGGGCCAGGTCCGCACCCAGGGCACGGTGTCCGACGCCAACGGCTACGCGGCATCGGGCACGAAGGACGTCGGATCCCTCGACTCGGCGCAGAGCAAGGTCCAGTTCCGTGTCTCGGTCCCGGCGACGGGCACCTACGACCTCTCCGTCCTGTACGGCAACCAGAGCGGCAGCCCGTCCACCCAACTCCTGTCCGTGGACGGCGGTACACCGGCCGTGGTGACCTACCCGTCGACCGAGAACTGGCTGTACCGGGCGAAGAAGGACCTCACGGTCGAGCTCACCGCCGGCTCCCACACGCTCACCCTCGCCCACGACACCGGGGAGGCGACGCTCGACCGCATCGACCTGACGGCGCACACCACCCCGTCCACCGCGTACGAGGCCACCCTGGCCGACGTGTCGGGCAGGGTGGCGTACGACTACCGGAGCTCGGCCGGCACCGGCACGGGCGCGCTGGTCCTCGGGCGGGGGGCGGAAGCCGTCTTCGACGTGTACGCGCCGCGGGACGGCTACTACACGGTGGTCCCGCGCGCCTCGGCCCCCGTGAGGCTCGCCCTGCACGGCGAGACGGTCACCGCACACCCGGGCAGGGCGCTGAAGCTCTATCTCGTCGCGGGCAACAACCGCGTCACCGCGACGGGGCAGGCCGCGCTGCGCTCCCTGGACGTGACGGGTTCCGGTTCGGATTCCGGCGTCCTGAGCTACGCGGGCACGGAGGCCGAGCTGTCCGGCGGGGCCCGGCTGGTGGCCGCTGCGCACGCCTCCGAGGGCAGTTACATCGGGTGGCTGGGGAACAGCGACGCGAGCAAGGCGGTGTTCAACGTCGACGCGCCGCGCGCCGGCGCCTACGTCCTGGTCGCGCGGTACGGACACAACGACCGGCGCGACAACGGACACGCGTACAACACCGACATCATGGCCCGCACGGCGGACGTCACCGTCGGGGGCCGGACCCAGAAGGTCACCTTCAAGAACACCTGGAGCTGGGACGACTTCTGGACCCTGGGCGTCCCGGTCGAACTGAGGAAGGGCGCCAACACCGTCACCTTCGGCAACGCGTCGGCCTGGGCCCCGAACCTGGACCGTATCCAGCTCGCACCGGTCCGCGGCTGACCCGGTGCACCCTCCCGGGCGCCGCGCCACCGTGTGCTGCGGCGCGGCGCCCGGTCTCCGAGAGGACCTGATGAGAGACGACGATCTGCGCAGGATGCTGCGGAGCGCGGCGCGCGCGCACCGGCCCGACCGGGCACGGATACTCGCACGCGTCGAGCGGGGGATGGCCGGGGAGGGACGGCGGCGCTCCCGGGGCCGGCTGTACCGGGCCGGTACGGCCGTCTCCGCCGTGGGGGTCTTCGTTCTCGGCGGCTGGGCGGCCGTATCGGCAGCGGGCGAAGGGCAGCCGGGCCCAAGGACCGGGCCGGCGTGCCCCGCCCCCCTTCTGGGACCGGGAGCGATGCCGCCAGCGGGGTGGGCGGGCTGCTGACGGCGCGCTCTGCCTCGCCGTCAGGAGCCGAGGAGCCGCTCGTACTCCTCCTGCGTGACCGGGAGGACCGTCCCGTGCCGGGCGCCCGGCGGGAGCTCGTACTCCGTCGACATCGTCCACTTCCCGGAGTCGAGGTCGTCGGTCTCGAACGGCACGTAGCCCCGGCCGCCGAACTCGTCGATGAGGAGATACCACTTCTCCTCGGTGCCGGACCGGAAGACCGCCGGGCCCTCACCGCGGTCGACCGAGCCCTTGCCGACGCAGTCGGCGACGAAGTCGTACGAGGGGGATGTGAGGTCCTGCGACTTCTCCACCGTGATGAACTTGGAGCACGGGGTGTCCGACGAGGGGTTCCGCTCGTCCTTGGTGAACCTGTAGTAGCTGCCGTCGTGCCGGACCACCGTCGAGTCGATCACCGAGTACCCGGGGTCGTGCCATACGGCGGGTTCGCTGAAGGTGCGGAAGTCGCGTGTCGTCGCGTACATCATTTTGTTGTACGTGCTGCCGGTGTGTTCCGGGTCGTCCGCCGAGTAGATCTTGGAGGCCCAGAAGACGACGTACGAGCCGAGCTCCTCGTCGTAATAGGCCTCCGGTGCCCAGGTGTTGCCCGCGGTCTCCGGCGCCACCTCGACCAGCCGCCGGTCCGTCCAGTTCACCAGGTCCTTGGACTCCCAGACCATGACCGACCTGCTGCCGGTGCGCTGCACCTGGTCCCAGCTGCCGCCGTTGCCGCCGTACATCCGGAGGTCGGTGGCGATCTGGTAGAACGTGTCGCCCTCCGGGGAACGGATGATGAACGGGTCGCGGAGCCCCTCGGTGCCGAGATCCGAGGTGAGCACCGGCTCGCCGCCGTTCAGCTCCTGCCAGTGCAGCGCGTCGTCGCCCCGGCTGAGCGACATGCGTATCTGCTCGCCGTCGGCGGTGCCCTCGCCGGTGAAGTAGCTCATGGCGTAACCGGTGTACGCCTGCTTCCGGGGCAGTTCGGGCACCGATGCGGTGAAGGTACGGCGCGTGGCGGCCCTCCCGCGTGTGACGACCGCGGTGAGCTTCACCCGCTCCGGCCCCGCGCCGGGCTCCGGGCGGTGCACGAGGCCCGTCGCGTCGATGACGCGGGGCTTGTGGGACCTCCAGATGACGGAGGTGCCGTGGGCGCCGGCGGCCGGCAGCGTCAGATTGCCGCGTACGTCGCCGAGTCCGTGGACCGTGAGCGAGGCGGCGGCCCGCGCGGTGGCGGCCCGGTCACCCGCCGGGGCGGTCCCTGCCCGAGCCGTTCCACCGGGGAACGCGAGCAGGCCGGCGACGAGGGACAGCAGGGGCAGCAGAGAGCCGAAGGCTCTTCCGGTGAGGTGCGGACGCATGACTCTCCCGACGACGTGTTCGAAATATCGGACTACGTTCGTGAAATCGGACCGACGTTAGGGCCGCTGGTGGCCCTCGTCAAGGGGTGCGGAGAAAGCCGTTCGCACCGTAGAAAGCGCTTGCGCGACCGCGTATGGTCTGGCCCCGCTGAATCCATTCAACCCAGGAGACCCGCCATGCGCCGAGCTGGATCCGTACTGCTGGCCGCCTGCACCGCCGCCGCGGCCCTGACCACCCTGGCGGCTGCTCCCGCCGGAGCCGAGGACCGTGCCGCGGCCGGGCGGGACCGCTGCACCGGTGCCGCCCCCGTCGTCTGCCACTTCGACGTCGCACCCGGCACCTACCGTGTCCGGGCCGTCCTCGGAGGTGGTGCGGAGGCCGGCTCCACGGCGGTCACCGCGGAGTCCCGCAGATCCGTGCTCGCCGAGACTCCGAACGCCCCCGGTGAGACCGTCCGTCGCACGTTCACCGTGGACGTGCGCGACCCCGAGGGCGAACCCACCGGCGCCACCGGCAGCCCGGGGCTCGACCTCACCTTCGGCGGCGCCGCCCCGCAGCTCGCCTCGCTGCACGTGGAGCGCGCCAGGGTGCCCCAGATCCTGCTCGCCGGCGACTCCACCGTCTGCGACCAGCCGGGTGATCCCTACTCCGGCTGGGGCCAGCAGCTCCCGCAGTACCTCACCGACCGGCTGTCCGTCGCCAACTACGCCGACTCCGGCGAGAGCTCCCAGACCTTCCGGGACAACCCCGCGCTCTTCCCGGCCCTCCGGGCCCGCATCCGCCACGGCGACCTCGTGCTCATCCAGCTGGCCCACAACGACAAGCAGACCGACCGCGAGACCTACCGCGCCAATCTCACCGCGATGATCGAGGGCGTACGGGCCGAGGGCGGACGCCCCGTGCTCGTCACTCCGATCGTCCGCCGCTGGTTCAACGCCGACGGCACCCTCGACAACGGCACCGCGCTGCTGGTCAACGGCCTGGGCGTCGACCTGCCCGCCGAGGTGCGCTCCCTCGCCGCCGAGCAGGACACCCCGCTCGTCGACCTCACCGCCCTCACCAGGTCCCGGGTCGAGGAGCTCGGCCCCGAGGGGTCCAAGGCGCTCTACCTCTACGACGAGAAGCGCGACAACACCCACACCTCGGCGCGCGGTGCCACCGAGTACGCCGCGCTCGTGGTCGGCGAACTGCGGGCGCAGAAGCTGGTCCCGGCGCGCACGGTCCGGTGAATCCCGCTCCACGCCCACGCCGAACTCCCCTGTGAAAGGCGATACCCATGAGTGAAGCCGAAGTGCCCAGCCGCAGGACCATGTTGAGGGGAGCCCTGGTCGCAGGGGCCCTCACCGCCGTACCCGGCGTCGCCCACGCCGCGGAGGCGCGGGCCCCGTACCGCAATCCGCTGGTCGAGCAGCGCGCCGACCCGCACATCACGCGGCACACCGACGGCCGCTACTACTTCACCGCCAGCGCCCCCGAGTACGACCGGATCATCCTGCGCTCCTCCCGCACCCTGCGTGGCCTGAGCACCGCCGAGGAAGCGGTGATCTGGACCAGGCACACCACCGGGGACATGGCCGCCCATATCTGGGCGCCGGAACTCCACCGCATCGGCGGCAGGTGGTACGTCTACTTCGCCGCGGCCCCGGCGGACGACGTGTGGAAGATACGGATCTGGGTGCTGGAGAACGCGAGCCCGGACCCCTTCCGCGGCTCGTGGACCGAGAAGGGGCAGCTCACCACGGCCTGGGACACCTTCTCCCTCGATGCGCACACCTTCACGCATCGCGGCGACCGCTACCTCGCCTGGGCCCAGTACGAGCCAGGACTGGACAACAACACCGGGCTCTTCCTCTCACGGATGGCCGACCCCTGGACGCTGACAGGGCCTCAGATCCGGCTCAGCACACCCGAGTACGACTGGGAATGTGCCGGCTTCAAGGTCAACGAGGGGCCGGCGGTCATCAAGCGGAACGGCCGAGTCTTCATGACGTACTCCGCGAGCGCGACGGACGCCAACTACTGCATGGGCCTGCTCACGGCCGACGCCCGGAGCGACCTGATGGACCCCGGTTCCTGGACCAAGTCCCCGGAACCCGTCTTCGCGAGCAGCGAGGAGTCGGGCCAGTACGGACCCGGCCACAACTCCTTCACCGTCGCCGAGGACGGCCGCACGGACGTGCTCGCCTACCACGCCCGGCCGTACAAGGAGATCACCGGCGATCCGCTGCACGACCCCAACCGTCACACCCGCGTCCAGCCGTTCGGCTGGCGTGCGGACGGCACTCCGGACTTCGGGGTCCCCGTGCGCTCGTGAGGGCGCGTCCCGGCCAGTTCGGGCAGAGGCGTTGACCCACCGCCGCGCCCTGCCTATCTTTCGTTCGAAGTTCTGGTCAACGTCCGATATCTCGAACAGTGATCCCTGGAGCGTCCATGCCGCACCCGCACCTGTGGCCGAGACTCACCGTCCCGGTCATCGCCCTCCTGCTCGGCACACTGGTGGCAGCACCCACCCGCGCCGACGACGGTTCGTCCCGGGCGGAGGCGACCGACTACTCCCTCACCGTCCACCCCGACCGCACGGGCCCCGCCATCAGCGAGTCGATGTACGGCGTTTTCTACGAGGACATCAACCACGCGGCCGACGGCGGTCTCTACGCCGAACTCGTCCAGAACCGGTCCTTCGAGTACGACCGCGCCGACAACGCCGCGTACTCGCCCATGACCGCGTGGAGCGAGACCTCGGCCGCGGGCGGCACGGGAACCGCCACGACCGTGGACGACAGCGGGCGGCTGGGCGAACGCAACCGGCGCTATCTCCGTCTCGACCTGGACGGTGCGGGAGGCCGCGGGGCCGGCTTCGGAGTCACCAACTCCGGCTACAACCAGGGCCTGACCCTGCGCAAGGGCGAGCGCTACGACTTCTCCGTCTGGGCCCGCACCGACCGCCCCGAGGGCACCCCCCTGACCGTCGGGGCGGCCACGGCGGACGGCACGGCCCTCGCCTCGCCCCTGCGCATCAAGGCCCGCGGCGACCGCTGGACGAAGTACACCGGGACCCTCACCGTCCGAACCTCCGCGGCGGACGGCCGGCTCACCGTCACGGCCGGCGGCAGCGGAACCGTACGGCTCGACATGATCTCGCTCTTCCCCCGCGACACCTACAAGGGCAGGGCGAACGGCCTGCGCAAGGACCTCGCTGAGAAGACCGCAGCCCTGGACCCCGGCTTCCTGCGCTTCCCCGGAGGCTGCCTCGTCAACACCGGCAGCCACGAGGCCTACGAGGCGCCCGGCTGGGAGCGCAAGCGCTCGTACCAGTGGAAGGAGACCATCGGCCCGGTCGAGCAGCGTCCGGTCAACGCCAACTTCTGGGGCTACAACCAGACGTACGGCCTGGGTTACTACGAGTACTTCCAGTTCGCCGAGGACATCGGGGCAATGGCCCTGCCCGTCGTGCCGGCCCTCGTCACCGGCTGCGGCCAGAACAAGGCGACCGACGACCCCGAACTGCTGGAACGGCACATCCAGGACACCCTCGACCTGATCGAGTTCGCCAACGGCCCGGCGCGCTCCACCTGGGGCGCCAAGCGTGCCGCCATGGGCCACCCCGCGCCGTTCGGCCTCACCCACCTCGAGGTCGGCAACGAGGAGAACCTCCCCGACGAGTTCTTCGCCCGCTTCACCGAGTTCCGTGAGGCGATCGAGGCCAGGTACCCCGACATCACCGTGATCAGCAACTCAGGCCCCGACGACAGCGGCACGACCTTCGATCGCGCCTGGCAGCTCAACCGGGACGCGGACGTCGCCATGGTCGACGAGCACTACTACAACAGCCCGCAGTGGTTCCTCGAGAACAACGCCCGTTACGACGCCTACGACCGCCAGGGCCCGAAGGTCTTCCTCGGCGAGTACGCCTCCCTCGACAACCGCTTCTCCAACGCCCTCGCCGAGGCGGCCTACATGACGGGCCTGGAACGCAACGCCGACGTCGTGGAGCTCGCCTCCTACGCCCCGCTGCTCGCCGACACGAACGACTCCCAGTGGCGGCCCGACATGATCTGGTTCGACAACGAGAAGTCATGGGGGTCGGCCAACTACGAGGTGCAGAAGCTCTTCATGAACAACGTCGGCGACCGCGTCGTACCGAGCACCGCCTCCTCGACACCCGCCACCACGGAGCCGATCACCGGCGCCGTCGGCCTGTCGACCTGGGCCACCAGCGCCGCGTACGACGACGTCGAGGTCACCGCGGAGGACGGCACCCGGCTGATGGGCGACGACTTCTCCGGCGGCGACGCGCAGTGGACGAAGGCCGCAGGACGTGGCTCCTGGGCCGTCCAGGACGGGGCGTACGTCCAGTCCGACGAGAGCGCCGAGGACACCCTGGTCACGGCGGGGGACACCGGCTGGCAGAACTACGACATGAAGGTCAGGGCCACCAAGAAGTCCGGCAAGGAGGGCTTCCTCGTCGCCTTCGGGGTCAAGGACACCGGGAACACCTACTGGTGGAACCTCGGCGGCTGGGGCAACACCCGCTCCGCCGTGGAGAAGGCGGTCGACGGCGCCAAACAGACGATGACCGAGGACACCACCACGATCGAGACGGGGCGCGCGTACGACATCCGCGTCCAGGTGCGCGGCCGGCAGGTCACCCTCTTCCTCGACGGCGAACAGTGGGGCACCTTCACCGACGACAAGCCCGCCGAACCCTTCCGGCAGGTGGTCACCCGCGACGACGCCACCGGCGAGCTCGTGGTCAAGGTGGTCAACGCCCAGGCATCGGATGCCAGGACCCGGATCGACCTGGGGGCGGAGCCGGCCTCACGGACCGCCCGGGTCACCACGCTCCAGGCCGCCCCAGACGCGGTGAACACCGCCGACGACCGGCAGGTGGCTCCACGGAAATCGACCCTGCGGGTCGACGGACGCGTACTCACCCACACCTTCCCGGCACATTCCGTGACCTTCCTGCGCATCAGGGAGTAGGGCGGGAAAAGCGAGAACCCCCAGGATGACCTGGGGGTTCTTCGCTGGTGTCCGAGGGGGGACTTGAACCCCCACGCCCGATAAAGGGCACTAGCACCTCAAGCTAGCGCGTCTGCCATTCCGCCACCCGGACAAGGTGTCTGTCTCGCGGGCCCTGGCCCGTTCCGACGTGGAAAACCATAGCAAACATTCGAGGGTGCTCGATCACGCCCCTGTCATGTGAAAGGCGCATGACGGGGGCCGGGCGGTCTTGGGCAGGCGGGGCCGGGCGCGCGAGGATGAGGGGGAGCACCACCGCGACAGTGGAAGGAAGCAGCGTGAGCGAGACCAACACGGCCCGGGCCGGCATCGGCGAGACCGCGGAGAATGAGGTCGTGGACCTCTGTCGTGACCTGATCCGGATCGACACCAGCAATTACGGCGACCACTCCGGCCCCGGAGAACGGGCCGCCGCCGAGTACGTCGCCGAGAAGCTCGCCGAGGTCGGGCTGGAGCCGAAGATCTTCGAGTCCCACAAGGGCCGCGCCTCCACCGTGGCCCGGATCGAGGGCGAGGACCCCTCCAAGCCGGCGCTGCTGATCCACGGGCACACCGACGTCGTGCCGGCCAACGCGGCGGACTGGACGCACGACCCGTTCTCCGGCGAGATCGCGGACGGCTGTGTGTGGGGACGCGGCGCGGTCGACATGAAGGACATGGACGCGATGACCCTCGCGGTCGTCCGCGACCGCATGCGCAGCGGCCGCAAGCCCCCGCGCGACATCGTGCTGGCCTTCCTTGCCGACGAGGAGGCGGGCGGCACGTACGGGGCGCGCCACCTCGTCGACAACCACCGGGACCTCTTCGACGGCGTCACCGAGGCTATCGGCGAGGTCGGCGGTTTCTCCTTCACCGTCAACGAGAACCTGCGCCTCTATCTGGTGGAGACTGCGCAGAAGGGCATGCACTGGATGCGGCTCACCGTGGACGGCACCGCCGGTCACGGCTCCATGACCAACAACGACAACGCCATCACCGAGCTCTGCGAGGCCGTCGGCCGGCTGGGCCGGCACAAGTGGCCGGTCCGGGTGACCAAGACCGTACGGTCCTTCCTCGACGAGCTGTCCGACGCGCTGGGCACCCCGCTCGACCCGGAGGACATGGAGGCGACGCTCGCCAAGCTCGGCGGGATCGCCAAGATGGTCGGCGCCACCCTGCAGAACTCCGCCGCCCCCACCATGCTCGGCGCCGGCTACAAGGTGAACGTGATCCCCGGACAGGCCACCGCGCACGTGGACGGGCGCTTCCTGCCCGGCTACGAGGAGGAGTTCCTGGCCGACCTCGACCGGATCCTCGGGCCGCGGGTCAGGCGCGAGGACGTGCACGGCGACAAGGCGCTGGAGACGAGCTTCGACGGGTCCCTGGTGGACGCGATCCAGCTCGCGCTCAAGGCCGAGGACCCGATCGCCCGTGCCGTGCCCTACATGCTCTCCGGCGGCACCGACGCGAAGTCCTTCGACGACCTCGGCATCCGCTGCTTCGGCTTCGCCCCGCTGAAGCTGCCGCCGGAGCTGGACTTCGCCGGCATGTTCCACGGTGTGGACGAGCGGGTGCCGGTGGACGGCCTGAAATTCGGCGCGCGAGTGCTCGACCGGTTCATCGACCACTCCTGACCGTCGGACGACCGAATTCGCCTGCCTGTACGGACCTCACCGGAAAGGGTGAAAGGCATCGTGCGCTCGTAGCCCCCTCACTGCCTCCTCGTTACAAGTGATGCGGTCCGCGGCTGGGACCGCACTTGTCAATCAGGAGGAATAATGATCAAGAAGGTCGTCGCAATCGCGGCTGCTACCGGTGGTCTCGTGCTCGCAGGTGCGGGTATGGCTTCCGCCGACGCCGGCGCCCAGGGTGCCGCCATCGGCAGCCCCGGCGTGCTCTCGGGCAACGTCGTTCAGGTGCCGGTCCACGTTCCGGTGAACGTGTGCGGCAACACGATCAACGTGATCGGGCTGCTGAACCCCGCCTTCGGCAACACCTGCGTCAACGCGTGACGATGCGCGTCAACCCGTAAGGGTTTGAGTCCGGTCGGCCTCGGGGTGCGCGCCATGCGCCCCGGGGCCGCTGGGCATTCGGCCCCCGGCACGGCTGTGCCCGGGGCATTTCGGTAGGCAGAAGGCAGGAAGACAACCTATGCGACAGGTCACACGTAAGGGCCTGATCACCATGGCAGCGGCGGGTGGAGTGCTCGCGCTCGGCGGCGGTTACGCGCACGCCGACGCGGGAGCGGCCGGCGCCGCGTCGGGTTCACCGGGAGTGCTCTCGGGGAACTCGATCCAGGTCCCGATCGATGTACCCGTCAACGTGTGCGGAAACTCCGTGGACGTCGGCGGTCTGCTCAACCCCACGAGCGGAAACGACTGCGGAAACGGATCTTCGGAGTCCGGCCACGCGCACACCTCCGACGGCGCTGCCTCGTCCGGTCACGGCTCCGGGAGCCGGGCGTCCGGGCACGAAGAGGCGGGCGACAGCGGGGCGGGGACGGGCAGGCACCGTGCCTCCGGCACCTCGGCCCAGGCGGAGACGAAGGGGTCCCCCGGGATCCTCTCCGGCAACCAGGTGCAGGTGCCGGTGGAGATCCCGCTGAACGTCTGCGGCAACAGCGTCACCGTCGGAGGACTGCTCAACCCGGTCTTCGGCAACGGCTGCGAGAACGACTCGGAGACGGTCCCGCCTCCCGTCGTGCCGCACACCCCGGAGAAGCCGGTCACGCCGGACGCCCCTCCGGCCCCCGAGACCCAGCTGGTGACGGGCGAGCAGCTCGCGCAGACCGGCGGGGGCGGGCTCGACCTGCTCATCCCGGCGAGCGCGGGGATGCTGCTCGCCGGTGCGGGCACGGTCCTGTACCGGCGGTCGCGCGGCGCCGCACAGCGGTAGCACGACAGCGGTCCGACGAGCGGGTTCCGCGCACGCGGGACCCGCTCCGTCCTACCAGGTGGGCCGGAGCTGGCGGATGATGCGGCGGCGCAGCCGCACCCGGCGGCTGCCGTCACGGCGCAGCGTCAGCCGGTCCAACTCCCAGTGCCCGTACTCGGCATGGTCGGTCAGCAGGCGGGCCGCCTCCTTGCGGGACACCCCGCGCGGCACGTACACGTCGATGAATTCGTATTCCGGCATCGCATCTATTGTGCGGGCAGACCCCCGGTACGGATAGCGTCTGTCCTATGTCTGATGCTGCGCAGCCCACCGCTGCCGAGGTACGCGCCGCCGCCGATGCCGTCAAAACCGCGCTCGACCGCCACCTCCAGGCAGTCGAACGCCGTACCGGGGACGACGACCCCACCGTCTACGACGCGTTCAACGCACTGGCCGCTGCGGCCGAGGTCTACGACGAACTGCTCTACGAGCGCTACGACGAGGTCACCCCCTTCGAGATCCCGGCCGCGGAGGACTCCCTCCCGCCCTATGCGGGCCCGGAGGAGCCGCACGCCGTCAGCGTGCTGATCAGGCGCGACTACGCGGTGGCGGAGCCCGCGCGGCTGCTCGCCCAGGCCCAGCGGCTCGCCGACCTCGATCCGGACGGACAGGACGGGGACGCCGACGCCGTGGCGGCCGCCGGCGCCGGCGTGCATGCCGCGCTGGGAGTGGTGTTCGGCGAGTACGAGGCGGACGAAATCGCGTCCCGGCACAAGGAGTTCGGCCTGGAGGAGGGGGACTCCACCCTCTGGGTCTCCGCCGTGGAGGAGCTTCCCGAGCCGGGGGAGTGGCTCGGGGCGCCGTTCGACGAGGCGGATCCCGCCATGGTGGTCTGCCGCTTCGACGCCAGCTCGGTCTTCGACGAGGAGGACGAGCTGGACGGCGACCTGGACGACATCGTCCCGGACCGCGCCTGATCCCACGACCGCCCGCCGGTCCCGGTGCGCAGTGCACCGGGACCGGCGTCCTACGAGGCGTCCGGAGCCCGGGGACGGGCCTACGAGGCGTCCGGAGTGGGCAGCGCCTTTAGCAGGGGCCGCAGCCGGGTCGTCCGCTCCTGGGCGGGCACCTCGGCCACCGCGCGCGGCAGGGCCTGGTCCACGCCGTGCACCACGGACAGGTGCCGCTCCCCACGGCTGAACGCCGTGTACACCCAGGGCCTGCTGAGCCCCTGCGCGGCGTCGCCGGGCAGGACGACGACGGCGGCCGGCCAGCGCATCCCGGCCGCCTGGTGGGCGCTGAGCGCCCACCCGTGGCGTACCGAGGTCTCCACCCGGTCCTGCGGTACGACGACGGGTGTGCCCGCGCAGTCCAGGTGCAGCCCCTCGGCGTCGGCCGAGACGACCGAGCCGGGCACCGCCCTGCCGGGCGAGGGGACGTGGACCACGCGGTCACCGGGATCGAAGCCGTCGAACCGGCCCGGCCCCGGATTGAGCCGCTGCTTGAGCGCGGCGTTCAGGGCGGTCGTGCCCGCCGAGCCGCCGTGCCCGACCGTGATCACCTGGGTGTCGGAGGAGGGTACGCCGATGGCGCGCGGCACCGAGTCGGCCACCAGCTGCACCGTGCGGTGGACGGCCTCACCCGCGTCCCGCACGGGCACGATCACCACTTCCTTGCCGGGCGCCTCGACCTGGGCGAGCTCCCCGGCCCCGATGCCGGAGACCAGCTCGCCGATCGGTCCGGGGTCGGGCGTGCGCGAGACCACGTGCGGACAGGCCCGAGCCGCGATCACATCGGCGAAGACCCGGCCCGCGCCGGCCGACCCGAGCACTCCCGGGTCGCCGCTGAGGATCAGCCGCGTCCCGTCGGCGAGGGACTCCACCAGCATCGCGGCCGTCTCCACGTCGAGCTGCGGGGCGTCCAGCACCACCAGCACGTCGAGCGCGAACGCGCCGTCCGCGTCCCGGCCGGGTCCGTCCTCGCCGGAGAGCAGGGCGGAGAGTGTGACGGCGGAGCCCGGGTCACCGACCGCGGCCGCCAGCCTGCGCCGCCCGTCCTCGCTGTGGGTGGTGCCCAGGGCCCGCAGCCCGAGGCCGTGCGCGGCGGCGACGAGGGCGGCGGGCTCGGCCCGGGCGGTCTCGCCCCCGCTGTGGGCCACCAGGCCCGCGGTCGCGGCAGCCCGGACCAGCTCGCCCGCCGAAGGTGACGGGACGGCGGCAGCGGCATCCGTCCAGTCGGCGCCCTTCTCGCAGGTGTTGACGAGCCGTGCCAGACCGTCGGCGAGGCTCTCCTCGGCCAAGGCGTACCTGTCGAGGCCCAGCAGCACCCTGACCGGCTCCTCGTCCCCCCGCGTGCCGTCCTCGGGCGTCTCGCCGGCCTCCTCGGTGTCCTCCGGCTCCGTGGCGCCGTCCTCGGCTTCGTCGTCCTGGAAGACCAGCACGACGCCCTCGGCTGCGGCCTGCTGGACGGCCTCCCCGGGATCGGTCACCGCGAATCCGGCGAGCGCCGTCCGCACCTCGTCGGCGTCCATCGCCGTGTGGCCCCGCAGCGCCGCCCGCTCCAGCAGCCAGCCCACCAGGGCAGCCGTGCGCCGCTCGTCGCCGGGTCCGCACCCGGCGCCCAGCAGCGCCCGCGCGAAGCCGTCGGCCTGCTCGGGCCGCACGCCCGGCACGGACAGCAGCTGCCACGGGTCCTCCCGGAGGACACCCGCGGCCCCTTCGCCGAGCGTGGCGGCGGCAGGGCCTGCCAGGGCCCCGGGGGCACCGCCCTCGGCGAGCACCTCCGCGACCGAGGCGGCGGCCTCGGGGGACGCGGCCCGGTGAGCCTGCCGCTCCGGGGCCGGGGAGGGACGGACGGGTGCGGCCGGGGCGGCGGGGGCCGCCCGGCGGGGTGCGGGCGCCGAGGCGGGCGAGTCGAAGAAGGCGGTGCCAGGCTTCTCGCCGCTCTCCACCGCGCGCACCGCCGCGAGCAGATCCGCCGCCGGCCCGCTCAGCTTCGTGCCCGCGGCGATCGGCGCTTCCTTCTCGGCCTTGCGCTGCTCGATCCGCTCGCGCAGCTCGCGCTGCGCGGCCAGCTCCGCCTCGGCCTCCGAGAGGGCGGGCGCGGGGGAAGCGGCCGCTTCGGGAGCCTGCTCCAGGTCCTGTGCGCCCTCCGTGCCGTCCGCGGCCTCCGCGCCGTCGTCCGCCGCCTCCGCACTCCCCGCGCCGCCCTCGTCGGGCGTGCCGGGCGTGTCGGCGGCCTGGGTAACGGCGTCCTCGACGGCCTCGTGGTCCTCGGCCGCGGGATCCGGGGATTCTCCCCGGGGATGCGCAGTCACAGCGTGCTCCAGTCCTGGTCGGGATAGCGGTGCACGGGCGCCGACACATCGTCGAGCGCCTGGCAGATCTCGTCAGGAAGACTAAGCGCCTCCACTGACAACGCTTCGGTCAGCTGCTGCGCGTTGCGCGCGCCGACGATCGGAGCCACCACTCCCGGCCGGTCCCGCACCCAGGCGAGCGCGACCTGGAGGGGCGTCGTGGCGAGGCCGTCGGCGGCCGTGGCCACCGCGTCCACGATCCTGCCCGCCGCCTCGTCGAGGTACGGCTCGACGAAGGGGGCCAGCTGCTCGGAGGCCCCGCGCGAGCCGGACGGCGTGCCGGTGCGGTACTTGCCGGTCAGCACGCCGCGGCCCAGCGGCGACGACGGCAGCAGCCCGACCCCGAGGTCCAGCGCGGCCGGCAGCACCTCCCGCTCGACGCCCCGCTGGAGCAGTGAGTACTCCATCTGCGTGCACGCCAGCCGGGTGCGCAGCCCGGGCGCGGCGAGCTGCCAGGTCGCCGCCTTGGCCAGCTGCCAGCCGCTGAAGTTGGACACTCCGGCATACCGGACGCGCCCCGAGGACACCGCCAGGTCCAGTGCCTGCAGGGTCTCTTCCAGCGGCGTCACGGGGTCGAAGGCGTGGATCTGCCACAGGTCGACGTAGTCCGTCCCGAGCCGCCGCAGGGACGCGTCGAGCGCGGCGAGGAGATGCCCCCGCGATCCGTCGAAGCGGCGGTAGGGGTCGGGCACACTGCCCGCCTTGGTCGCGACGACCAGGTCCTGCCGCGGCACCAGATTGTCCAGAAGGCGCCCCAGCAGATATTCGGCCTCCCCGCCGCCGTAGACGTCGGCGGTGTCGACGAGGGTGCCGCCCGCGTCCCAGAAGGCCTTGAGCTGGTCCGCGGCGTCGTGTTCGTCGGTGTGCCGGCCCCATGTGAGGGTGCCCAGCCCGATCCGGGACGCGCGAAGGCCGGTACGGCCGAGATGCCTCTGCTCCATGGGCGCTGAGATTACTGGCCAAGGCACCACGGGGTGGAGGCCTGTGGACAACCGTCGTCCCCGGGCGCGCCTGCCGGATTCGGGCGCCCCGCGCTAGAGTCCGGGACACAGGAACGTTACTGATCAGTAGAGGAGCGTGGGTATGCGGCTCGGCATCAATCTCGGTTACTGGGGTGCGGGGATGGACGGCGACAACCTCGCCGTGGCCCAGGAGGCCGACCGGCTCGGCTACGACGTCTGCTGGGCGGCCGAGGCGTACGGCTCCGACGTGCCGACGGTGCTCGCCTGGGTCGCGGCCCGGACCGAGTCCATCGACGTGGGCTCCGCCATCATGCAGATCCCGGCCCGCCAGCCCGCCATGACGGCCATGACCGCGGCCACCCTCGACTCGCTCTCCGGGGGCCGTTTCCGTCTCGGCCTCGGTGTCTCCGGACCGCAGGTCTCCGAGGGCTGGTACGGCGTCAAGTTCGACAAGCCGCTGGCCCGCACCCGCGAGTACGTCGAGATCGTGCGCAGGGCGATGTCCCGGGAGCGTCTGTCCTACGAGGGCGAACACTGGACGCTGCCGCTGCCCGACGGCCCGGGCAAGCCCATCAAGCTGACCGTCCACCCGCAGCGCGAGCACATCCCGCTCTACATCGCCGCGATCGGCCCGAAGAACCTGGAGCAGACCGGCGAGATCGCCGACGGGGCCCTGCTGATCTTCCCCTCCGCCGACCACCTGGAGGAGACCGCGGTGAAGCACCTGCGGGCCGGGCGCGAGAAGGCCGGTAAGACGATGGACGGCTTCGACGTCTGTCCCACGGTGCCGCTCGCCGTCGGCGACGACGTCAACGGTCTCGCCGACATGTTCCGCCCGTACACCGCTCTCTACGTCGGCGGCATGGGCAGCCGCAAGCAGAACTTCTACAACCAGCTCGCCCAGCGCATGGGCTACGAGAAGGAAGCCGCCGAGATCCAGGACAAGTACCTGTCAGGCGACAAGGCCGGCGCGGCGGCCGCCGTCCCGCACCAGCTGATCGACCAGACCACGCTGCTCGGCTCGGTGGACCGGATCGCAGACCGGATGCAGGCGTACGCGGCCGCCGGCGTGACCACGCTGACCCTCGCCCCGGCGGGCTTCACGCTCGACGAGCGGCTCGCGGCCCTGCGCGCCGGGACCGACGCCCTGGAGCGCTCCGGCCTCGCCGCGTAACCACCGGCGCAGCACTACGGCCGTGGTGGGGGCTCGGGGGTCCTCCCCGCCACGGCCGTCACACGGAACAACGCGCCGCCGGGCCCCCGGGTTACGCCCCGTACTCCTTGCGGGACGCCCGGGCAGGTCCGGCCGCCGCCGGGCGCCCGTTCGGCCCTGCCGGGCCCCTCCCGTGTTGCCTACCGACGCGTACCGAATTTGACTGTGCCTCTGCGGACACCGGTGCGAAAGGTGGCAGTGATGCTCTCGGCAAAGAGTCTGTTCCAGGAGATCCTCGACAACGACGAGTCGTTCCGGCTGTTCTGCTCGATCGCCGCCGGCGGGGAGACGCAGGGCGGCTGGGAGAACGGTCGTATCGCCGCGCTCGTCCCCCCGGGCCTGCGCGAGCTGGCGCCCAAGGTCGCCCGGCACGGTGCCGACGAGGACAAGCACGGCCGGATCTTCAACGCCCTGCTGAAGCAGCGCGGACTCCAGCCGGTGACGGTGCCGTACGAGACCGACTACACCCTCCTGCTGGAGCGCCACGGCATCGGCCTGGCACACGACCGGCTCAGCCGTGAGGAGCCGCTCACCGAACGGGACATCATCGTCTACCTGGCCCACAGCAGGGTCACCGAACAGCGGGCGTCCGAGCAGATGCGGCTCCTGCTCAAGTACTTCGCCGGGCACCCCGTCCTCGGCCGCGCCGTGAAGATGATCTCGCGGGACGAGGACAACCACCTCGCGTACTGCCACGAGGAACTCCTCCGCTTCGCCCGGGCCGGACACGGCCGGACGATCCAGTCCGTCCTGCGGGAGTGCGCCCAGGCCGAGATCCGCGTGTACCGCGACGTCAGCATCGCCGTGATGAGCCACATGGGAGCCGTGCTGGGCTGGCCCCGCGCCAAGTCCGCCGTACTCGTCGCGGGCATCCACGCGATGCACGCCTACGAGCGGCTGGTGGGATGGCGGCGCATGGTGAGCCTCGAACAGCCCGCCCTGCGCGACGCGCTCGGCGGCCCGGCCGTACCCGAGAACGAATACGCCTGAGACGCCCTACAGCCAGTCTCGGCGCTTGAACAGGCGGTACAGCCCGGCGACCGCGATGCCCATCAGCGCGATCACCGCCGGGTAGGTCCAGGCCCAGTGGAGTTCGGGCATGTGCTCGAAGTTCATGCCGTAGATCCCCGCCACCATGGTGGGTACGGCGGCCATGGCGGCCCACGCCGAGATCTTCCGCATGTCGTCGTTCTGCCGGACGCCCACCTGCGCCAGGTGCGCCGACAGAATGTCCGAGAGCAGCCGGTCGAGCCCTTCCACCTGCTCGACGGCACGCGTCAGGTGGTCGTTCACGTCCCGGAAGAACGGCTGCGAATCCGTGTCGACGAACGGCACGCCCGCGCTCGACAGCCGTGCCATCGGTGCGCTCAGCGGATTCGTCGCCCGGCGGAATTCGAGCACCTGCCGCTTGAAGGTGTAGATGCTCGCCGCCGTGTTCGTGGTGTCCCTGGAGCCGGTCGGGGCGAAGACCTGGGCCTCCAGCTCCTCCAGGTCGACCTGGAGCTCCGCGGCGACCTCGATGTAGTGGTCGACCACGGCGTCGCTGACCGCGTAGAGCACCGACGTGGGCCCGTGCCTGAGGACCTCGGGCTCGGCCTCCAGCCGCTGCCGCACCGCCGCGAGCGGCGCGCCCTCGCCGTGCCGCACCGTCACCACGAAGGAATCGCCTATGAACAGCATCAGCTCACCGGCGCTCACCGTGTCGCTCTCCTGCTCGTAGACCACCGGCTTGATCACCACGAACAGTGAGTCGTCGTAGATCTCCAGCTTGGGCCGCTGATGGGCGCGCAGGGCGTCCTCCACCGCCAGCGGATGCAACGAGAACTCACTGGTGACCAGGTCGAACTCCTTCTCCGTCGGCTCGTGCAGCCCGATCCAGAGAAAAGCGTCCCCGCTGGAACGTGCCTCGTCGAGGGCATCGGAGAAGTCGGCGGGACCTTCGGTCCGACGCCCGTCCCGGTAAATTCCGCAGTCGACGATCACTCGCGCATTCTTCCCTGCCGCGGAGGGTTCACGCACCTCTACGCTGGCAGGTATGCCCACGCTCATCCTTGTACGCCACGGACGCTCGACCGCCAACACCTCCGGAGTGCTCGCGGGCCGGACCCCTGGCGTCTCCCTCGACGAACGCGGCGGAGAACAGGCCGCGGCCCTGCCCGGCCGCCTGGCCGCCCTCACGCTCGTGGCGGCCGTCAGCAGCCCTCTGCAGCGCTGCCGGGAGACGCTCCAGCCGCTGCTCGACGCCCGCCCGGACCTCCCGCTGCACACCGAGGACCGCATCAGCGAGTGCGACTACGGGGACTGGTCGGGGCGCAAGCTCGCCGAACTCTCCGACGAACCGCTGATGAGGGTCGTCCAGCAGCACCCCTCGGCCGCCGCCTTCCCCGGCGGCGAGTCCATGCGGGCCATGCAGGCCCGGGCCGTCGACGCCGTGCGGGACTGGAACTCCCGTGTGGAGGCGGAGCACGGCGAGGACGCCACGTATGTGATGTGCTCGCACGGCGACATCATCAAGGCCCTCGTCGCCGACGCGCTCGGCATGCACCTCGACCTCTTCCAGCGCCTGCACGCGGACCCGTGTTCCGTCACCGCGATCCGCTACACCTCGTTGCGCCCGTTCCTCCTCCGCCTCGGCGACACCGGCGACTTCGCGTCCCTGGCACCACGGGAACAGGCCATCGGGGCCGACGCGGCAGGGGAGAGGGCAACGGATGCGGCCGTCGGGGGCGGCGCTGGGGCACCGTGATCGCTCCGCGCAGTAGGGTGGACGCGCCGTAGAGCCCTTGCGGGACATCTCGCAGGGCCCCGGGGCCGCCCCCATCCGCCATCACATTCTCAAGGGAGACAGGACGTGTCCCGTCAGGTGTTCCTCTACGACCCTCCGGACCGTTTCGTGGCCGGTACGGTCGGGCTGCCTGGCCGCCGTACGTTTTTCCTGCAGGCATCCTCGCGCGGACGGGTCACCAGCGTGGCCCTGGAGAAGACGCAGGTCGCCGCGTTGGCCGAACGGATCGACGAACTCCTCGACGAGGTCGTGCGGCGGACCGGCGGCAACTCACCGGTGCCCGCGGTGGCACCCATGGACGTCACCGACAGCGCTCCGCTCGACGCCCCCGTCGAGGAGGAGTTCAGGGTCGGCACGATGGCACTCGCCTGGGACGGCGAGGAGCAGCGCATGATCGTCGAGGCGCAGGCCCTCGTCGAACTGGACGCCGACTCCGAGGACGACCTCGCCGAGGCCGAGGAAAGGCTTCTGCAGGACGAGGAGAACGGCCCGCCGATGCTGCGCGTCCGGCTGAGCGGTGCCCAGGCGCGGGCGTTCGCCAAACGCGCGCTGGACGTCGTGAACGCGGGCCGCCCGCCCTGCCCGCTCTGCAGCCTCCCCCTCGACCCGGAAGGACACGTATGCCCGCGCCAGAACGGATACCGTCGCGGGGCCTGACGGAGGCGGGGCTGCGCACTCTCCTCGCCGAGGGGGAGCTCACGGTCCTCGGCCGGGTCAGGGGCGCGTCGAACGCGGTGCTCCACTGCACGGTCGCGTACGAGGGCGAGGAACGCCTCTGCGTCTACAAGCCGGTCGCCGGCGAGCAGCCGCTGTGGGACTTCCCCGACGGCACGCTCGCCCAGCGGGAGGTCGCCGCGTACGAGATCTCCGAGGCCACCGGCTGGGGACTCGTGCCGCCCACGGTGCTGCGGGAGGGCCCCTACGGCGAGGGGATGTGCCAGCTGTGGATCGAGGCGGAGGCCGACGGCGAGGACGCCGCGGCGTCCGCCCACGGGCTGCCGCCCCTGCTCGCGCTCGTCGAGGCCGAGGAGCCCGGGGACGGCTGGAAAGCGGTCGGCTTCGCCGAGGTGGGGGAGGGGAAGACCGCCCTGCTGGTGCACGCCGACGATCCCCGTCTGCGCAGGCTCGCGGTCCTGGACGCGGTGATCAACAACGGTGACCGCAAGGGAGGGCACCTGCTGTCCGCTCCGGGCGGGCGGCTGTACGGCATCGACCACGGCGTCACCTTCAACGCCGACGACAAGCTGCGCACGCTCCTCTGGGGGTGGGCGGGCGAGCCGCTGACTGCGGAGGCGGCCGAGGTGCTCGACCGGCTCTCCGCCGGCCTGGAACCGGGCGCGGTGCTTGCCACCCGGTTGGGGGAACTGATCACCGCCGCGGAGACCGAGGCGCTGCGCGACCGGGTGGAGAGCCTCCGCAAGTCCGGCCGCCACCCCCTGCCGAGCGGGGACTGGCCGCCGATCCCGTGGCCGCCCGTGTGACACCGCCCCACCGGGGCCCGGGGCGGGTGGGCCGCTCCGGGCCCCGGTGCGTAGGCGAAGACCGCCCCGCCCGCAAGACCGCCTCTTCGGCCACGATCTGCCATCCGGTTCGTATCCGGAAGCATCGTCCGGTTACGCTCATGACATGCATGCCTGGCCCGCTTCTGAGGTCCCCGCCCTGCCTGGCAAGGGCCGCGACCTTCGGATCCACGACACCGCGACCGGCGGACGGATCACCCTTGACCCCGGTCCCGTCGCCCGCATCTATGTCTGCGGCATCACGCCGTACGACGCGACCCATATGGGTCATGCGGCGACCTACAACGCGTTCGACCTCGTGCAGCGCGTGTGGCTCGACACCAAGCGGCAGGTTCACTACGTCCAGAACGTGACCGACGTGGATGATCCGCTGCTGGAGCGGGCCGTGCGCGACGGCGAGGACTGGACCGAGCTCGCGGAGCGCGAGACGGCTCTCTTCCGGGAGGACATGACCGCACTGCGCATGCTCCCCCCGAAGCACTACATCGGGGCCGTCGAGGCGATACCCGGCATCGTCCCGCTCGTGGAACGTCTCCGTGACGCGGGCGCCGCCTACGAACTCGACGGGGACGTGTACTTCTCCGTCGAGTGCGACCCGCACTTCGGCGAGGTCTCCGGCCTCGACGCCGAGGCCATGCGGCTGCTCTCCGCCGAGCGCGGCGGTGACCCGGAGCGCCCCGGCAAGAAGAACCCGCTCGACCCGATGCTCTGGATGGCCGCCCGTGAGGGCGAGCCGAGCTGGGACGGCGGCTCCCTCGGCCGTGGCAGGCCCGGCTGGCACATCGAGTGCGTCGCCATCGCGCTCGACCACCTCGGGATGGGCTTCGACGTGCAGGGGGGCGGCTCCGACCTCGCCTTCCCGCACCACGAGATGGGCGCCTCGCACGCCCAGGTGCTGACGGGCGAGCACCCCTTCGCCCGCGCCTACGTCCACGCCGGCATGGTCGCCCTGAACGGCGAGAAGATGTCCAAGTCCAAGGGCAACCTCGTCTTCGTGTCGGCGCTGCGCCGGGACGACGTGGACCCCGCGGCGATCAGGCTCGCCCTGCTCGCTCACCACTACCGTGCCGACTGGGAGTGGACCGACCAGGTACTCGCCGACGCGGTCGAGCGTCTCGCCAAGTGGCGCGCCGCCGTCTCCCGTCCCGACGGTCTCCCCGCCGACGCGCTGGTCGAGGAGGTGCGGGAGGCCCTGGCCGACGACCTGGACGCCCCGGCCGCCCTCGCCGCCGTGGACCGCTGGGCCGCGGAGCAGAACTCCGGCGGGGGCACGGACGAAGGTGCGCCCGGGCTCGTCTCACGCACCGTCGACGCCCTGCTGGGCGTCGCGCTCTGACCCTGCCCACAGGTCGCCGAACGGCCCCGGACTTCGTGAGAGATCGACGAAGTCCGGGGCCGTTCCCCGTGCGGGAGGCGGGCGGTCAGTCGTCCGAGGCGTCCTCGTCCGGCCCTGCGGGCGGCGGGTCCTCGGGCGTGGTGCCCCCGTCGGCGTCCTTCGGCCGGCCCTTGTCCTTCTCCGGACGCTGCGGCTTCGGCGGCCTCGTACGGCCGCTGGAGGTGTCCCGCAGATAGGGCACGTCGCCGCTCTCCGTGGCGTGACCGCCCGGCCCCTGGCCGGGGCCGCCGATGTCCCTGCGCCGCAGGTAGCGCTCGAACTCGCGGGCGATGGCCTCTCCCGACGCCTCGGGCAGCTCGGCGGTGTCCCGCGCCTCCTCCAGCGTCTGTACGTACTCCGCGACCTCGCTGTCCTCGGCGGCCAGCTGATCGACCCCGAGCTGCCAGGCGCGGGCGTCCTCGGGCAGCTCGCCCAGCGGGATCCGCATTCCGAGCAGATCCTCCAGGCGGTTCAGGAGCGCCAGCGTCGCCTTGGGGTTCGGCGGCTGCGACACATAGTGCGGCACCGCCGCCCACAGGCTCACCGCGGGCACCCCCGCATGCGTGCAGGCCTCCTGGAGGATGCCCACGATGCCGGTCGGCCCCTCGTACCGGGTCTCCTCCAGGTCCATGGTCCTCGCCAGGTCCGGATCCGAGGTGACCCCGCTGACGGGCACCGGCCTGGTGTGCGGGGTGTCGCCGAGCAGCGCTCCCAGGATGACGACCATCTCGACGCCCAGCTCATGGGCGAAGCCCAGGATCTCGTTGCAGTACGAACGCCAGCGCATGGACGGTTCGATGCCGCGGATCAGGACCAGATCACGGGGCTTCTCGCCACCGACCCGCACCACGGAGAGCCGGGTGGTGGGCCAGGTGATCTTGCGTGTCCCGCCGTCCAGCCACACCGTGGGCCGGTTGACCTGGAAGTCGTAGTAGTCCTCGGCGTCGAGCGCCGCGAAGACCTCGCCCTTCCACTCCCGGTCCAGATGCGCGACCGCTGTGGAGGCGGCGTCACCCGCGTCGTTCCAGCCCTCGAACGCGGCCACCATGACCGGGTCGATCAGCTCGGGTACCCCCTCGAGCTCGATCACCCAGGCCTCCTTCCGAAGTTCCCTTGTGTACGGACCAACCTTACGGCTTCCGCCCTGTTCCGCCGTAGCCGTTTGCGCGCGGAGGTGAAGCGTGCCACCTCTTGATTCATCCGAGCTGTAACGGCTGAAACTGATCGAAATCGCTCCGGGCCCTGGACTGTGGGGCCTGCGGGAGGTTATACATCGGATGACCACTGAGAGATCCGATGTTATTCCCCTGGGGGCGCACATGAGTCTGACCGTCATGGATTTCGAGGTCGACGACATCCGCTTTCCCACCTCGGAACAGCTGGACGGCTCGGACGCCATGAACCCCGACCCCGACTACTCCGCCGCCTATGTCGTCCTGCGCACGGACGGCGAGGGCGCGGAGGGGCACGGCTTCTGCTTCACCATCGGCCGCGGCAACGACGTGATGGCCGCGGCCATCGAGGCACTCCGCTCCTATGTGGTGGGCCGCCCCGCACCACGGACGGCGGCGGACCTCGCCGCCCTCTACCGCCGGCTCACGCACGACTCCCAGCTGCGCTGGCTCGGCCCCGAGAAGGGCGTGATGCACATGGCGGCCGGAGCCGTCGTCAACGCGGCCTGGGACCTCGCGGCGCGGCTGGCCGGGAAGCCCGTCTGGCGGTTCCTCGCGGAGATGACCCCGGAGGAGCTCGTCTCCCTCGTCGACTTCCGCTACCTCAGCGACGCCCTCACCCCGCAGGAGGCGCTCGGCATCCTCCGCGCCGCGGAGCCGGGCCGCGCCGAGCGCACCGAGCGGCTGCTGGCCGAGGGCTATCCGGCGTACACCACCTCGCCCGGCTGGCTGGGATACGACGACGACAAGCTCGTGCGCCTGGCCGAGGAGGCCGTCGCGGACGGTTTCACCCAGATCAAGCTGAAGGTCGGCGGCGATCTGGACGACGACATCCGCAGACTCACGCTCGCCCGCCGGGCCGTCGGCCCCGGCATCCGGATCGCCGTCGACGCCAACCAGCGCTGGGACGTCGCCGAGGCGGTGGAGTGGATGACCGCCCTCGCCCCGTACGACCCGTACTGGATCGAGGAGCCGACCAGCCCCGACGACGTGCTCGGCCACGCCGCCGTGCGCGCCGGGCAGCCCGTCAAGGTCGCCACCGGCGAACACATCGCCAACCGGGTCGTGTTCAAGCAGCTGCTCCAGGCCGGCGCGGTCGACTTCGTCCAGATCGACGCCGCACGCGTGGCCGGGGTCAACGAGAACCTCGCGGTCCTGCTGCTCGCCGCCAAGTTCGGCGTCCCGGTCTGCCCCCACGCCGGAGGCGTCGGACTCTGCGAACTCGTCCAGCACCTCTCGATGTTCGACTACGTCGCGGTCTCTGGCAGCCAGGAGGACCGCGTGATCGAGTACGTCGACCATCTCCACGAACACTTCGCCGACCCGGCCGTCGTCGAGCACGGCCGCTACGTCACCCCGCGCGGACCGGGCTTCTCGGCCCGGATGCTCCCCGCCTCCATCGCCGCGCACCGTTACCCGCAGGGCCTCGCGTGGCAGGCCCCCCGCACCCCCGAGGAGACCGACCGATGACCGGTACGCAGGATTTCGACGGACTGTCCGCCCTGGTGACGGGCGGCGCGTCCGGGATCGGGGCCGCCGTGGCGACCCTGCTGCTCGCCCGTGGGGCGCGAGTCGCGGTACTCGACCTCGATCCCAAGGGCGCTCCCGAGGGGGCACTCGCCCTGGAGGCAGACGTCACCGACGACGAAGCCGTACGGGACGCCGTCGACCGGGCCGCCGCGGAACTGGGCGGCCTGCACACCCTGGTGTCCAACGCGGGGATCGGCTCGATCGGCACCGTCGAGGACAACACGGACGCGGAATGGACTCGCGTACTGGACATCAACGTGCTCGGCATGGTCCGCACGGCCCGTCACGCGCTGCCCCATCTGCGCCGCGCCGCCGCCGGGCGGCCAGGGGCCGTGTCGATCACCCAGACCTGCTCCATCGCCGCGACAGCCGGTCTGCCGCAGCGCGCGCTCTACAGCGCCAGCAAGGGGGCCGTGCTCTCCCTCACCCTCGCGATGGCCGCCGACCACGTCCGCGAGGGGATCAGGGTCAACTGCGTCAATCCGGGGACCGCGGACACCCCCTGGATCGGCCGGCTGCTCGGCCGGGCCGAGGACCCGGCAGCCGAGCGCGCCGCGCTCGACGCCCGTCAGCCACTGGGACGGCTGGTCTCCGCCGACGAGGTGGCCGCGGCCGTCGTCTACCTGGCGAGCCCGGCGGCGGCGTCCGTCACCGGCACCGCGCTCGCCGTCGACGGCGGGATGCAGGGCCTGCGGCTGCGCCCCGCCCCCTCACAGGGTTGACCGCAGCCACTGCTCCACGCTCGCCACGTGCACCGTCGCCCAGGACCGGGCCGCCTCGGCGTCCCGGTCCCGCAGCGCGGCCAGAATCGCCCGGTGCTCGCGCAGGGTGCGGCCGACCGCGTCCTCCTGGGTCAGCCCGCGCCACACCCTGGCCCGGGTGGTCGGGCCGGACAGGCCGTCCAGCAGGGAGCACAGCACCGAATTGCCGGAGTGCTGGACGATGCTGCGATGGAACTCCAGGTCGCCGGCGACCAGCGCCTCCACCGATGGCTCCGGGCCCAGCGCGTCCAGCTGGGCGCTCAGCGCGTCCAGTTGTTCCTCGGTGATGCGCAGTGCCGCCATCGCCGTGGCCGCCGGCTCCAGGATCCGGCGGACCGCGAAGAACTCCAGCACCGTGTCGTCGCGGTGGAAGTCCACCACGAAGCTGAGTGCCTCCAGGAGCAGCTGCGGGTCCAGACTGGTGACGTAGGTGCCGTCGCCCTGACGGACGTCGAGGATCCGGATCAGCGACAGCGCGCGCACGGCCTCCCGCAGGGAGTTGCGCGACAGGCCCAGTTCGGCCGCGAGTTCGCTCTCCTTGGGGAGACGGTCCCCCGGGGCCAGCGCGCCTGAGACGATCATTCCCTTGATCTTCTCGATCGCTTCGTCGGTGACGGCCATGAAGGCCTCCTCGCGCACAAGACATCCGATGTATGGATCTCATTATGCGGCCCCCGGGCGTCGCCGCGCCCCACACCCGGTCGGAGGCACCGGCCCCCGGTCACTCCCAGAGCGTGGAGGGCGCCTCGCGCCGTACGACCGGGGCGATCTCCTCGGCGAACCGCTGCAGTGTCTCCAGCTGTTCGCCGTGCGACAGGCCGAAGCCGTCCACGGTGATCGACTGCAGGTCATGCCCGTACACCGCGTGGTAGCCGAGGATCTTGTCGATGATCTGCTGAGGGGAGCCGATGAGCTGCGGCCCGTTCGCGATCGCGTCCTCGATCGTGCGGAACGGGGTGTTGTAGCCGGCCCTGCCTTCCAGGTGCGGCTTGAACGACCGGGCGACCCCGGCCTCGTACAGCTCCTTGTAGCGCTCCACGGCCTTCTCCGTCGTGTCCGCGATCAGCAGACCGCCGGAGCCCGCCGCTACCCGCGCTCCCGCCGGATCGTGTCCGTACTCCTCGAACCGCTCCCGGTAGTGGGCGATCAGCCCGGCGTATGCCTCACGGGGCTGGATCGCGTTGGCCGTGAAGAGCGGATCGCCGTGCTTCGCCGCGAGCTCGGGGGAGTTGAGGCTGGTCGCCGAGCCGTGCCAGACACGCGGGGGACCGGCGTACGGACGTGGCACGGTCGTCACGCCCTTCAGCGGCGGACGGAACTCACCCTCCCAGTCGACGCCCTCCTCGCTCCACAGCCGCCGCAGCAGCTCGTACTTCTCCCTCTGCAGATCCCACTGCCGCTCCTCGTCCAGCCCGAACAGGCTGAAGTGACCGGCCTCCGCGCCCTTCCCCACGACGAGTTCGAGCCTGCCCCGCGAGATCTGGTCGAGTGTGGCGAACTCCTCCGCCACGCGCACCGGATCGAGGATCGCGACGACCGTGACCCCGGTCAGCAGCCGGATGGTGGAGGTCCTCGCGGCAAGCGCGCCCAGCACCACGCCGGGGCTCGACGAGAGGAACGGCCCGGCGTGCCGTTCCCCGACGGCGTACGCGTCGAAGCCGAGCCGCTCCGCCGCCGCACCGGTCTCGATCACTTCGTGGAACCGCTCGGCGGCCGAGGGGAGCCCGCCCGTCAGCGGATGCGGGGCATGGCCGAGGAGGGAGAGTACGGAGAACTTCAAGGGGGCCTTCCTTCGTCGGATCCGGGGGCGGGGGTCAGGCGGCGGCGAGGCCGAGGTGGCCGCGCAGGGTCCGGGCGGAGTATCCGGTGCGGAAGAGCCCTCGTCGCTGCAGCACGGGCACCAGCCCGGCCACGATCGCGTCGAGGTCGTCGGGAAGCACCGCAGGCCGCAGCCGGAACCCGTCCGCGCCGCCCTCGTGGAACCACTCCTGAAGAAGGTCGGCCAGCCCCGCCGGCGTACCGGAGAAGACGGCGGCGTCCGAGGTGAAGGGCGCTCCGGCGGCCTCCTCCAGACCGGCCCGGCGCGCGTCGGCCGCCTCCTGGCTGTCGTCCAGTACGACATCGATGTCGGCGAAGACGCGCAGCGAGCCGGCCGGGCGGCCCGCCTCCTCACGCAGCGACTCGACCTCCTCGCGCACGGCGGCCAGCGCCTCGGTGTCCGCCGGGGTCACGAGGACGACATCGCCGTGGGCGGCCGCCAGCCGGTACGGGACCGTGGCGTGCGCGAGCAGCACCAGCGGCGGCCGGCCCTGCGGAGAGGGCACGGCGTTCTCCCACGCCGCTGTGGCCTCGGTCAGGAAATCATCTGCCTGCGAGAAGAGTTGGGCCACCCGCCGGTCGCCCTCGGGAGTGCCGAGGATCGCCACGAGCCGGGCGTGCTCCGGATTGCCCGTCGTGGCCCGGGGCCGTACCCCCGCCCGCCCCGCGCTCAGATGGTCGAGCGTCGCGATCCGCGTCGCCCAGGCCGTGGGGTCACCCGTCGTGGGGCCCAGCGGGACGAGCCCGATCCGGTCGGTGACCTGCGCCGCCAGCGCGAGCAGCAGCGCGGAGTCGAGCCGCCCCGGGCCGTCCTCCACCGTGATGAAGTCGAGGAGCCCGGCCTCGGCGCCGCGCACCAGCCGGGCGTAGTCGTCGGGTGTGAAGGGTCTGGCGGGCGCGGCCGGATGCGAACCGGCGCCGTTGAGCGCCACTGACAGATGGAATCCCTGGTGTTCGGACATCTCTCCACTGTCCCCGCGTCACATTGCACCCGTATGGCGGCTGCATGGCACGTCCCGGGGAGCCCACGCCGCAGGGGCGGCCTCCCCGACCGGGAGACCGCCCCTGCTCCTGCGTGCCGGCGCCGTCAGCGCCCGTCGGCCAGCATGTCCTCGACCCTGGCCCGGATGCCGTCCGTCGCCAGGCCCCGGATCGTCAGCGTCGTCCGGCGGCGCAGCACGTCGTCCGCCGTCTCGGCCCACTCGCGGTCGCGCGCGTACGCCACCTGCGCCCAGATCTCCGGGGCGTCGGGGTGGATGCGCTCGGCCAGCGCGGGGTTCTCGTTCGCGAGACGTGCGATGTCGAAGGAGAGCGAGCCGTAGTGGGTGGCCAGGTGCCGGGCCGTGTCGGCGGGCATCCGCGGACCCGGCGTACCGCCGTCGACCAGCAGCCGGTGCGCGACCGCGTTCGGGTTGGCGATACCGGGCAGCGGCACCTTCTTCGGCAGCCGTGCCATCGGCTCCATGTCCTCGCCGAGGGGGTGCCCGGGCAGTTCGGCCAGCTTGTTCATCACCGTACGGCCGATGTGGCGGAAGGTCGTCCACTTGCCGCCCGCGACCGACAGCATCCCGCCGCGGCCCTCCGTCACGACCGTCTCGCGCTTGGCCTTGGACGTGTCGCCCGGACCGCCGGGCAGCACCCGCAGCCCCGCGAAGGAGTACGTGATCAGATCGCGGGACAGCTGCTGGTCCCGGACGGAGAAGGCCGCCTCGTCGAGGATCTGCGCCGTGTCCTTCTCGGTGACCGCGACATCGGCCGGGTCGCCCTCGTACTCCTCGTCGGTCGTGCCGAGCAGCAGCATGTCCTCCCACGGCAGGGCGAACGTGATCCGGTACTTGTCGATCGGCGTCGCCAGCGCGGCCTTCCACGGGCGGGTGCGCCTGAGGACGAGGTGGGCGCCCTTGGACAGACGTATGGAAGGCGCGGAGGCCGGGTCCTCCAGCTTCCGCAGGTGGTCGACCCACGGGCCGGTGGCGTTCAGCACGAGCCTGGCGTTCACGCCGAACTCCGAGCCGTCCTGACGGTCCTCCAGCTCGGCCCCCGTGACGCGGCCCTTGGTGAACCGCAGCCCGGTCACCGCGGCGTGGTTGAGGACGACGGCGCCCGCGTCGACGGCCGCGCGGACGGTCATCAGCGCCATCCGGGCGTCGTTCATCTGGTCGTCGCCGTAGACCGCGACGGCCTTCAGATTGTCCGTACGCAGCTCGGGCACATCGCGCGCGGCCCGGGACGGGCTGATCACATGGCCGACACCGTCACCGAACGCGGACAGCGCCGAGTAGGCGAAGACACCCGCGCCGAGCTTGGCGGCGCCGTGCGGCCCGCCCTTGTAGACGGGCAGGTAGAAGGTGAGCGGGTTGGCCAGGTGCGGGGCGACCTGACGGGACACCGCGCGCCGCTCGAAGTGGTTCTCGGCGACCAGCTTCACCGCGCCGGTCTGGAGGTAGCGCAGACCGCCGTGGAGCAGCTTGGAGGAGGCCGAGGAGGTGGCGCCGGCGAAGTCGCCGGCGTCCACCAGGGCCACCCGCAGTCCGGACTGCGCGGCATGCCAGGCGGTGGAGATGCCGAGGATGCCGCCGCCGATCACCAGGAGGTCGTACGTCGCCTTGGAAAGCTGCTCCCGGGTTTCGGCACGGCTCGGGAGGGAGCCGGAGGCCGGATGCGTCCCGAGGGCGGGGACGCTCTGCAGGGTGGTCATGTCGATTGCTCCTCAGATCTCTTCGTCCTCGATCCAGCCCATGGTCCGTTCGACGGCCTTGAGCCAGCTCTTGTACTCGCGGTCACGGGTGGCCGCGTCCATGCGGGGTGTCCACTCGGCGGCACGGCGCCAGTTGGCGCGCAGTGCGTCGGTGTCCGGCCAGAAGCCGACGGCGAGGCCGGCGGCATAGGCGGCGCCGAGGCAGGTGGTCTCGGCGACCATGGGGCGCACGACGGGCGCGTCCAGGAAGTCGGAGAGCGTCTGCATCAGCAGGTTGTTGGAGGTCATGCCGCCGTCGACCTTGAGCGCGGTCAGCTCGACCCCGGAATCCTTGGTCATGGCGTCGCTGATCTCGCGGGTCTGCCAGGCGGTGGCCTCGAGCACGGCCCGGGCGATGTGCGCCTTGGTCACGTAACGGGTGAGACCCGCGATGACACCGCGGGCGTCGGGCCGCCAGTACGGGGCGAACAGACCCGAGAACGCGGGCACGAAGTACGCGCCGCCGTTGTCCTCGACGGAGGAGGCCAGCGTCTCGATCTCGGCCGCGGACTTGATCAGGCCCATCTGGTCGCGCATCCACTGGACCAGCGAACCGGTGACGGCGATGGACCCCTCGAGGGCGTACACCGGCTTCTGGTCGCCGATCTGGTACCCGACGGTCGTCAGCAGCCCGTTGTACGAGTTCACCGGGGTGTGGCCGGTGTTCATCAGCATGAAGGTGCCGGTGCCGTACGTGGACTTGGCCTCGCCCTGGGCGAAACACGTCTGGCCGAACAGCGCCGCCTGCTGGTCGCCGAGCGCGGAGGCCACCGGGACGCCGTCGAGGACGCCGCCCTTGGCGGTGCCGTACACCTCGGCGGAGGACCGGATCTCGGGCAGGACGGCGGGCGGGATCTCCATCGACTGGACGATCTTGTCGTCCCACTGCATCTTGTGCAGGTTCATCAGGAGGGTGCGGGAGGCGTTGGTGACGTCGGTGACATGGACGCCGCCGTCGGTGCCGCCGGTCAGGTTCCAGATGACCCAGGAGTCCATCGTGCCGAAGAGGATGTCGCCACGCTCGGCGCGCTCGCGCAGCCCCTCGACGTTGTCGAGCAGCCAGCGGACCTTGGGGCCCGCGAAGTACGACGCGAGCGGCAGGCCGGTCTCGCGGCGGAACCGGTCCTGGCCCACGTTGCGGCCGAGCTCCCTGCAGAGCGCGTCCGTGCGGGTGTCCTGCCAGACGAGGGCGTTGTGGACGGGCTCACCGGTGTTCTTGTCCCAGAGCAGAGTGGTCTCGCGCTGGTTGGTGATGCCGATCGCCTTGACGTCGGCGGAGGTGATGCCGGCCTTGACGACTGCCCCGGCGACGACCTCCTGGACGTTCTCCCAGATCTCCTTGGCGTCGTGTTCGACCCAGCCCGGCTTCGGGAAGATCTGCTCGTGCTCCTTCTGGTCGACGGAGACGATCCGGCCGTCCTTGTCGAAGACGATGCAGCGGCTGGAGGTGGTGCCCTGGTCGATGGCCGCGATGAACGGTCCGGTGGTGTGTGCGTCGGTCACGGTTGGCTCCCGGAAGTCTGTGTGGTGCGGAGATGAGGGCTCAGGCGAAGGCGAGGTTGTAGAGCCCGCCGGCGAGTGCGCCCCCGATGAGCGGTCCTACCACCGGTACCCAGGCGTAGCCCCAGTCCGACCCGCCCTTGTTGGGCAGGGGCAGCAGCGCGTGCACGATGCGCGGACCGAGGTCGCGCACCGGGTTGATCGCGTAGCCGGTCGGGCCGCCGAGCGACAGACCGATACCGACGACCACCAGTGCGGTGATCAGGGCACCGAGCGCTCCGAGGCCGTTGCCCTCGTCGTTGAGGCCCTGGGTGAGGATCGCCAGAATCAGTACGAAGGTGGCGATGATCTCCGTGACCACGTTCTGCACCGCGTGCCGGATCTCCGGGCCCGTGGTGAAGATGCCGAGTACGGGGCCCGCCTTCGGCGCCGACGACTGGTCGACCATGGCCTTCTCCGTGGGCTGGTCCTTCACGATCTCGGGATCCGTGAGGTGCGCGTGGAACTGGCCGTAGTACACGGCCCAGACGAGCACGGCACCGATGATCGCGCCGAGCAGCTCGGAGGCGAGGTACAGGGGAACATCGCTCCACGCGGTGCCGCCCTGGATCGCCAGGCCGATCGTGACCGCCGGATTCAGATGGGCGCCGGACACACCGGAAGCTATGTAGGCGCCGGTCAGTACGGCGAAGCCCCACCCGAAGGTGATCGCCAGCCAGCCGGCGTTGTGCGCCTTGGAGCGCTTGAGCGTCACGGCGGCACAGACACCGCCGCCGAGCAGTATGAGTACGGCGGTACCGATGGTCTCGCCGATGAAGATGTCGGAGCTGGACACCCGTGACTCCTTTGTCCTTCGTCCAGGGGAAGGCGAAACACCGGGTCCCTCCGGTGGATCGCGCCCCCAGGTGGGTACTCGTCGGGAACGGGCACTTCACCTGTAGGGCTTGACCGGCCCTCGGCACTGTCACACCCTAACGCGTATTGCCGTTAAGCGTTCGACAATGCCGACCGGTGAACGGCAATGTTTCTCCCCGATGGGGGGTGCGTCAAGAGGTGTGTGACGCGCGACTCGATCGTTACCGACGCCGCGGGTGTGCTCAGAAGCGCCCGGCGCCCAGGTCCCGGGACACGGCGCGGGCGCAGTCCCGTACGGCCGCGACGAGCTCGGGTCGCAGCTCGCCGCCGGCACAGACACGCTCCACCGCGCCGGTCACGGCCACGGCGCCGACCGGCATCCTGCGGCGGTCGTGGATGGGGGCGGCCGCGGCGGCCACGCCCTCCCAGGTCTCCTCGACGTCGGCCGCCCAGCCCTGCGCCCTGATCAGGTCGAGCAGCGACTCGAACTCCTCGTCGCCCGTCACCGTGCGCGGCGTGAAGGACCGCCGCTCCACCTCCGTGGCCTCGCTGTGCGCGACCGGGTCGTAGGCGGCCAGGACCTTGCCCAGGGCGGTGGAGTGCAGCGGCTGCATGGCGCCGACCTCGAGCACCTGGCGGCTGTCGTCGGGCCGGAAGACGTGGTGGACGATCAGTACCCCGTGCTGGTGCAGCACGCCCAGGTGGACGCTCTCGCCGCTGGAGCGGGCCAGGTCGTCGGTCCACACCAGTGCGCGGGCCCGCAGCTCGTGCACGTCGAGATAGCTGTTGCCCAGGCGTAGCAGCTCGGCGCCCAGCTGGTAGCGGCCGGACGCGGCGTCCTGCTCGACGAAGCCCTCGTGCTGGAGGGTGCGCAGAATGCCGTGCGCGGTGCCTTTGGCCAGACCCAGGGACGACGAGATGTCGGACAGGCCGAGCCGACGCTCGCCGCCCGCCAGCAGACGCAGCATCGCGGCTGCCCGCTCGAGCGACTGGATGTTCTTCGCCATCGCGCCGTACTCCTCCACCTCGGTTCGACAATGCTGAACACTATCGGTCGATGCCGACCTCTGTCCGGTGGCGCGAAGATTATGCGTCACCCCGTGAGCGGGCCCGTTCACGGGACAGCATGCAGTCCGCCCCGTGGGACGCGATGCCCGCCCCGGGCGCCTCCCCGCTACGCTGGCCGCGTGCCCCTTCCGCAGAAGGGCGCAAAGCCGACAGCCGTCGCATCCCAGGGAGAACATCCATGGCCTCGTTGCCGACCCCCGCAGCTGACAGCCGGACCCGAGCCGCAGCGCTCCGTGAGGCGCTCGCCACCCGGGTCGTGGTGGCCGACGGTGCCATGGGCACCATGCTCCAGGCCCAGGACCCCACCCTCGAGGACTTCGAGGACCTCGAAGGCTGCAACGAGATCCTGAACGTCACGCGCCCCGACATCGTCCGCTCGGTGCACGAGGAGTACTTCTCGGTCGGCGTGGACTGCGTCGAGACGAACACCTTCGGGGCCAACGCCTCCGCCCTGGGTGAGTACGACATCCCCGGCAGGATCCAGGAGCTCTCCGAGGCCGGCGCGAGCATCGCCCGCGAGGTCGCCGACCGGTTCACCGAGTCCACCGGACAGCAGCGCTGGGTGCTCGGCTCCATCGGCCCCGGCACCAAGCTGCCGACCCTGGGCCACGCGCCCTACACGGTCCTGCGCGACGGCTTCCAGCAGAACGCCGAGGGGCTGATCGCCGGCGGCGCCGACGCGCTCATCATCGAGACCACGCAGGACCTGCTGCAGACCAAGGCCGCCGTGCTGGGTGCCCGGCGCGCCCTGGAGGCGATGGGCAGCGACCTCCTGGTGCTCTGCTCACTGGCCTTCGAGACCACCGGCACCATGCTGCTCGGGTCCGAGATCGGTGCCGCGCTGACCGCGCTCGAACCGCTCGGTGTCGACATGATCGGCCTCAACTGTTCGACCGGCCCCGCGGAGATGAGCGAGCACCTGCGCTACCTCACCCGCCACTCCCGCATCCCGCTGCTCTGCATGCCGAACGCCGGGCTGCCGGTGCTCACCAAGGACGGGGCGCACTTCCCGCTCGACGCCGAGGGCCTGGCCGACGCCCAGGAGACCTTCGTCCAGGAGTACGGCCTCTCGCTCGTCGGCGGCTGCTGCGGTACGACGCCCGAGCACCTGCGCCAGCTCGTGGACCGCGTCCGCGGCTCCGAGCTCACCACCCGTGCCCCGCGCCCCGAGCCCGGAGCGGCCTCGCTCTACCAGACCGTCCCGTTCCGCCAGGACACCTCGTACCTCGCGATCGGCGAGCGTACGAACGCCAACGGATCAAAGAAGTTCCGTGAGGCCATGCTCGACGCGCGCTGGGACGACTGCGTCGAGATGGCCCGCGACCAGATCCGCGAAGGCGCCCACATGCTCGACCTCTGCGTCGACTACGTGGGGCGCGACGGGGTCGCGGACATGGACGAGCTGGCCGGCCGGTTCGCCACCGCCTCCACCCTGCCGATCGTGCTCGACTCCACCGAGGTGCCCGTCCTGCGCGCCGGACTGGAGAAGCTGGGCGGCCGCGCCGTACTGAACTCCGTCAACTACGAGGACGGCGACGGCCCTGAGTCCCGCTTCGCCAAGGTGAGCGCGCTGGCCGCCGAGCACGGCGCCGCGCTGATCGCGCTGACCATCGACGAGGAGGGCCAGGCCCGCACCGTCGAGCACAAGGTCGCCATCGCCGAGCGGCTCATCGAGGACCTCACCACCAACTGGGGCATCCACGAGTCCGACATCCTCATCGACTGCCTGACCTTCACCATCTGCACGGGCCAGGAGGAGTCCCGCAAGGACGGGATCGCCACGATCGGCGCCATCCGCGAGCTGAAGCGCCGCCACCCCGACGTGCAGACCACGCTGGGCCTGTCGAACATCTCCTTCGGCCTGAACCCGGCCGCACGCGTCGTCCTGAACTCCGTCTTCCTGGACGAGTGCGTGAAGGCGGGTCTGGACTCCGCGATCGTGCACGCCTCCAAGATCCTGCCGATCGCCCGGCTGGAGGAGGAGCAGGTCAAGGTCGCGCTCGACCTGATCCACGACCGCCGGGAGGAGGGCTACGACCCGCTGCAGCGGCTCATGGAGCTCTTCGAGGGCGTCAACATGAAGTCGATGAAGCAGGGCAAGGCCGAGGAACTCCTCGCCCTGCCGCTGGACGAGCGGCTCCAGCGCCGCATCATCGACGGCGAGAAGAACGGGCTGGAGACCGACCTCGACGAGGCGCTGGAGACCCGGCCCGCGCTCGAGATCGTCAACGACACCCTGCTGGCGGGCATGAAGGTCGTGGGTGAGCTCTTCGGCTCCGGCCAGATGCAGCTGCCCTTCGTGCTGCAGTCCGCCGAGGTCATGAAGACCGCGGTCGCCTACCTCGAACCGCACATGGAGAAGACCGACGACGACGGCAAGGGCACCATCGTGCTGGCCACCGTCCGCGGCGACGTCCACGACATCGGCAAGAACCTCGTCGACATCATCCTGTCCAACAACGGCTTCAACGTGGTCAACCTGGGCATCAAGCAGCCCGTCTCCGCGATCCTGGACGCCGCCGAGGAGCACCGCGCCGACGTCATCGGCATGTCGGGCCTCCTGGTGAAGTCCACCGTGATCATGAAGGAGAACCTGCAGGAGCTGAACCAGCGCAAGATGGCGGCCGACTACCCGGTCATCCTCGGTGGCGCCGCCCTGACCAGGGCCTACGTCGAACAGGACCTGCACGAGATCTACGAGGGCGAGGTCCGCTACGCCCGCGACGCCTTCGAGGGGCTGCGCCTCATGGACGCCCTCATCGCGGTCAAGCGCGGTGTCCCCGGCGCCAGCCTCCCCGAGCTGAAGCAGCGCAGGGTGCCCAAGCGGGACACCCCCGTGGCCGAGGTCGTGGAGCCCGAGGACGGTGTGCGGTCCGACGTCTCCGTCACCAACCCGGTCCCCGAGCCGCCGTTCTGGGGCACCAGGGTCGTCAAGGGCATCCAGCTCAAGGAGTACGCATCCTGGCTGGACGAGGGCGCGCTCTTCAAGGGCCAGTGGGGCCTCAAGCAGGCCCGCGCCGGTGACGGCCCGACGTACGAGGAGCTCGTGGAGCGCGAGGGCCGGCCGCACCTGCGCGGCTGGCTCGACAAGCTGCACACCGAGAACCTGCTGGAAGCCGCCGTCGTCTACGGCTACTTCCCCTGCGTCTCCAAGGGCGACGACCTGATCCTGCTGCACGAGGACGGCTCGGAGCGCACCCGCTTCACCTTCCCGCGCCAGCGCCGCGGCCGCCGCCTCTGCCTGGCCGACTTCTTCCGCCCCGAGGAGTCGGGGGAGACGGATGTGATCGGCCTCCAGGTCGTCACGGTCGGCTCGAAGATCGGCGGGGCCACCGCCGAGCTCTTCGAGTCGAACTCCTACCGCGACTACCTGGAGCTCCACGGACTGTCCGTACAGCTGGCCGAGGCGCTCGCCGAGTACTGGCACGCACGGGTCCGCAGCGAGCTGGGCTTCGCCGGCGAGGACCCCTCTGACGTCGAGGACATGTTCGCGCTGAAGTACCGCGGCGCGCGCTTCTCCCTGGGCTACGGGGCCTGCCCCGACCTGGAGGACCGGGCCAAGATCGCGGAGCTCCTGGAGCCCGAGCGGATCGGTGTGAAGCTCTCCGAGGAGTTCCAGCTCCATCCCGAGCAGTCCACGGACGCGATCGTCATCCACCACCCGGAGGCGAAGTACTTCAACGCACGGTAGGGCACCGTTCAACGCGCGGTAAGGCGCTACTCCGCGCGCAGGACGTGCACGAGTCGTAGACTGGTCGGTCCAGTGCAGGCCGGTCGCCGTTCCCACCGGGAAGGCGGCCGGCCTTCTCGTCCCTCATGGAGGTGTGCCGGATGACCAGTACGGTCCCCGCGTCCCTGACCCGTACGGCCGAAGGGTCGGCGCTGCAAGCCGTCCTTCTCGACATGGACGGCACACTGGTCGACACCGAAGGATTCTGGTGGGACGTGGAGGTCGAGGTCTTCGCCGACCTCGGTCACCGGCTCGAGCCGGCCTGGCGGGAGGTGGTCGTCGGCGGGCCCATGACCCGCAGCGCCGGCTACCTCATCGAGGTCACCGGGGCCGACATCGCCATCGAGGAACTCACCGTGCTGCTCAACGACCGATTCGAGAAGCGCATCGGACGCGGTGTGCCGCTGATGCCGGGCGCCGCACGGCTGCTCGCCGAGCTCGCCGCGCACGAGGTGCCCACCGCCCTGGTCTCGGCCTCGCACCGGCGCATCATCGACCGGGTCCTGGACTCGGTGGGCCGTCACCACTTCGCGCTCACGGTCGCGGGCGACGAGGTGTCCCGTACGAAGCCCCACCCCGACCCCTACCTCGCGGCGGCGGCGGGTTTCGGGGCGGATCCCTGGCGCTGCGCGGTCATCGAGGACACCGCCACCGGGGTCGCCGCGGCCGAGGCAGCGGGCTGCCGGGTCGTCGCCGTGCCCTCCGTGGCGCCGATCGCCCCCGCCCCCGGACGGGTGGTCGTTCCCTCCCTGGAGCAGGTGGATCTCGCCTTCCTGCGGGACCTGATCGCCGACGAGTGAGAGCCGGTACACGAAGAGTGTTTCGTGGACAGGCGACAAGAATTCAGCCGTGAAATCTGTTCGTTCCCCGCTTTCGCGCACCGTCTGAATCAGGTCCATGTCAAGACGCCCAACGGTGCGGGGGCGTGATGTTCGTCACTCGGCGTAATGTTCGTGGGGCCTGCGAATCAGCCAAGCTGTCTGATTCGGGGCCCCTATACGTCCGCATTGATGGAGTCGTGTACGAAACATTCCCGAGCGTGACATGGACAACCCGTCATCGGCGATCACCGAGTGAATACGCCGCCGATCCGCACCGGTCAAGCCCCCCTGCGGCGCCTACTAATCTCGGTTTTCTCACATGCCGGAATGAGGGAGAACGTCCAGATGAACCGCAAGACGCTGGTGCTGCCGGCCGTAGTGGGCCTGCTCGCACCCGTGCTCGCCGCCTGCGGCGGGTCGGACGACGGGGGCGATGCCATCGTTGTCGGGACCACGGACCAGTTCATCGCCTCGAAGGACGACCCGGCCCCCCTCGACCCCGCCATCGGTTACGAGGCGGGCGTGTGGAACGTCCTGCGCCAGACCGTGCAGACCCTGACCCACATTCCCCGCGGCGGCGGCGAGCCGGTGCCCGAGGCGGCGAAGAGCTGCACGTTCACCGACACCGAGAACGAGAGCTACCGCTGCACGCTGCGTGACGGGCTCACCTTCGCGGACGGCACCCCGGTCACGCCGGAGGACGTGAAGTACTCCATCCAGCGCGTGATGGACATCAAGGACGAGAGCGGCCCGGTCGGCCTGCTCGCCAACATCGACGCGGTCGAGACCAAGGGTGAGAACCAGGTCATCTTCCACCTGAAGACCTCGGACGCCACCTTCCCCTACAAGCTCGCCACGCCGCCCGCCGGCATCGTCCAGAAGGACAAGTACCCGGCGAAGGCTCCCCGTGAGGGCCTCCAGGTCGACGGATCCGGCCCCTACACGATGAAGCCCGAGGTCGAGGGCGGCCGGGTCGTCAAGGTGGTCTTCACCAAGAACCCCAAGTACAAGGGGGATCTGAAGGTCAGGAACGAGAAGGTCGAACTGGACCTGTTCCCCGACGCGGCGGCGATGGGGAAGGCGCTCGACGACAAGAAGATCGACATGATGACGCGCACCATGTCGCCCGAGCAGTCGCAGAAGATGCTGGAGGACCCGGCGGAAGGCGTGAAGCTGACGGAGATGCCGGGCCTCGCCATCAGCTACCTCGGGTTCAACACCGAGGATCCCGTGGTGAAGAACAAGGCCGTACGCCAGGCCATGGCCCAGGTCATCGACCGCGGGTCCATCGCGAGCAAGGTGTACGGCAGCACCGCCGAGCCGCTCTACTCGCTGATCCCGTCCGGCATCACCAGCCACACCAATTCGTTCTACACCAAGTACGGTGAGCCCGACCTGGACACGGCCGCCGGGATTCTGGACAAGGCCGGTATCAGCACACCGGTGAAGTTCACCCTGCACTACACGACCGACCACTACGGTCCCGCCACCAAGGCGGAGTTCGAGGCGCTGGCGAAGCAGCTCAACGACACGAAGCTCTTCGAGGTCGACGTCAAGGGCACCCCCTGGGACAAGTTCCGTCCCGCCCAGAAGAAGGGCGAGTACGCCGTGTACGGGATGGGCTGGTTCCCCGACTTCCCGGACCCGGACACCTACATCGCGCCGTTCCTCGACGAGAACAACTTCCTCAACTCCCCGTACACGTCGGCCGAGGCGCAGGGCACGCTCATCCCGCAGTCCCGCCGCGAGGCCGACCGCAGTGCCGCGACGCCGACCTTCGAGAAGCTCCAGGACATCGTTGCCAACGACGTCCCCGTGCTCCCGGTCTGGCAGGGCAAGCAGTACGTCGCCTCGCTCGACGAGCTGACCGGCGTGGAGTGGGCCGTCAACTCCTCGGCCGACCTGCAGCTCTGGGAGCTGGCACGCGGCGACTCCTGACGCGGCGTCCTCCGGACGCGGGGGCGGGGGGGGGGGGGGGGGGGCCCGCCCCCCCCCCCCCCCCCCCCCCCCCGGTCCCCGCGTCCGCACCCGGTCTCACTGGGCGCCGGGACGCACCAGACCGCTCTCGTAGGCGTAGACGGCGGCCTGCACACGGTCACGCAGACCCAGCTTCGTCAGCACATGGCCCACATGCGTCTTGACCGTCGTCTCACTGACGAACAGGTCCGCCGCGATCTCCGCGTTGGACAGCCCGCGCGCCACCAGCTTCAGCACCTCGACCTCGCGCTCGGTCAGGGTGTGCAGGGCGTCCGGGACGGGGTCCTCGCCCGACGGCAGATGGTCGGCGTACTTGTCGAGCAGCCGGCGCGTGATGCTCGGCGCCAGCATCGCCTCGCCCGCGGCCACCACCCTGATGGCCTGCACCAGCTCGTTGGCCGGCGCGTCCTTCAGCAGGAAGCCGCTGGCGCCGGCGCGCAGCGCCTCCACCACGTACTCGTCGAGATCGAACGTCGTCAGCACCAGGACCTTCGCCGGGCCGTCCCGCCCGGGGCCCGTGATCTGGCGGGTCGCCTCGACCCCGTCCATCCGAGGCATCCGGATGTCCATGAGCACGACATCGGGCTGCAGCGCCCGCACCTGGTCGATGGCCTGCAGGCCGTCCCCGGCCTCACCGACCACCGCCAGATCGCCCTCCGCCTCCAGGATCATCCGGAAACCGGTGCGCAGCAGTGGTTGATCATCGACGAGCAGGACGCGGATAGCCACGTAATCTCCTTAAGGGCCTTCGAGGGCCACGGGCTGGCCGGCCTCGGACCGGACCGGCTCCATTCTGCCCTGCACAGCCTCCACCGATTCGGGCGGGCGCACGGACAGCGGATAGACCGGGGGAGTCCCGCCGAATTCCGGGCAGACCGCCCGGTGGTCGCACCAGCCGCACAGCTTCGTCGGCCTCGGCCGCCACTCACCCGTCTCGGTGGCCAGCCGGATCGCCTCCCACAGCGCCAGCAGCTTGCGCTCCACCCGCTCGAGGTCCGCCGGAACGGGGTCGTACGTCAGCACGTCACCGCTGCCGAGATAGACCAGCTGGAGCCGGCGCGGGACCACGTTCTTCAGGCGCCACACCACCAGGGCGTAGAACTTCATCTGGAACAGCGCGCCCTCCGCGTACTCCGGCCGGGGCGCCTTGCCCGTCTTGTAGTCCACGATGCGGACGTCACCCGTCGGGGTCACGTCCACGCGGTCGATCACGCCGCGCAGCCTCAGCCCCGAATCCAGCTCCGTCTCGACGAACAGCTCCCGCTCGGCCGGCTCCAGGCGCGTCGGATCCTCCAGCGAGAACCACCGCTCCACGAGCCGCTCCGCCTCGCCCAGCCAGCCCGCGAGCCGCTCTCCCTCCGGATCCCCCTCGAAGAGCTCCGTCAGCTCGGGCTTCGACTCCAGCAGCCGGTCCCACTGGCCCGGGATCAGCGCCTTGGCCCTCGGCGCCGTACGGTCCGCCGCCGGGGCGTCGAACAGGCGCTCAAGCACCGCATGCACCAGCGTGCCCCGGGTAGCAGCCTCACTGGGCCTCTCCGGGAGCTTGTCGATGACCCGGAAGCGGTACAGCAGGGGGCACTGCATGAAATCGCTCGCGCGCGACGGCGACAGGGACGAGGGTGGCTGAGGCGGGCGCGGTACGGACGTCATGTCGCAGACCCTACGGCCCGCCACTGACACCTAGCGGCATACCATCGACGACAGAGCTCGCACACAGCATGATCGTGGCAGAAGCCACCGACCGAAGGGACCCCGTGGACGAGAGCGGCGACAGCGGGCGCCCGCAGCCCGGCGCAGGGGACAAGGACCCCGGCACCGGACCGGACAAGGGCAAACCGCGACGCCCGGCAGACCCGGGAGGCGGCCTCCTCATGGGGCGCCCCTTCGGCGTGCCCGTGTACGTCGCACCCAGCTGGTTCGTCGTCGCGGCGCTGATCACATGGGTCTTCGGAGGGCAGCTCGACCGCGTCCTGCCGGAACTCGGCGGGGCCCGCTACCTGGTCGCGCTCTTCTTCGCCATCGCCTTCTACGCGTCCGTGCTCGTACACGAGCTCGCCCACACCGTAGCCGCCCTGCGCTACAAGCTGCCGGTGCGCCGCATCCAGCTCCAGTTCTTCGGCGGCGTCTCCGAGATCGAGAAGGAGACCGAGACCCCCGGCCGCGAGTTCGTCCTCGCCTTCGTGGGCCCCCTCCTCTCCCTCGTCCTCGGCGGTGTCTTCTACATCCCGCTCCAGTTCGTCGAAGCGGGCACCGTCCCCGGCGTGCTCCTCGCCGGGCTGATGGTCTCCAACCTCATCGTCGCCGCCTTCAACCTGCTGCCCGGTCTGCCCCTGGACGGCGGACGCATGCTCCGCGCCGTCGTCTGGAAGATCACGGGCAAGCCGATGAGCGGCACCATCGCCGCCGCATGGGTCGGCCGCGGCCTGGCCATCACCGTCTTCGTCGGCCTCCCCCTGCTCACCCACACAGGCGCGCTCGGCAACGCCACCGGTGAGATCAGCGGCTTCGAGACCGTCACCGACGCCCTCCTCGCGGCGATCCTCGCGGCGATCATCTGGACCGGCGCCGGGAACAGCCTGCGGACGGCCCGGCTCCGTGAGCACCTCCCCGAACTCCGCGCCCGTACCCTCACCCGGCGTGCCGTCCCCGTGGAGTCCGCCACCCCCCTCTCCGAGGCTCTCCGCCGCGCCAACGAGGCGGGCGCCCGCGCCCTCGTCGTCGTCGACGGCCAGGGCAGCCCCAAGGGCGTCGTCCGGGAGGCGGCCATCGCCGGCGTCCCCGAACACCGCCGGCCCTGGGTGGCCGTCAGCGGCCTCGCCCAGGACCTCACCGACGGTATGAAGGTCCCGGCCGAACTCGCGGGCGAGGCCCTGCTGGACCGGCTGAAGGCCACACCGGCCACCGAGTACCTGGTGGTCGAGGAGACCGGCGAGATCTACGGCGTCCTCTCCACCGCCGACGTCGAGCGCGCCTTCATCAAGGCCATGGCCCGTCCCTCGGCCTGACGCCCCGAAAAGCGGCCCCCGAAATACCGGTAGGCTGGTCACATGTCCGAACCGACCGGTGCCGCCCGCCGTCGCGGCCCATTCAAAGTCGGGGACCAGGTCCAGCTCACCGACCCCAAGGGACGCCACTACACCTTCACGCTCGAGGCCGGAAAGAATTTCCACACCCACAAGGGTTCTTTCCCGCACGACGAGCTGATCGGTGCTCCCGAGGGCAGTGTTGTCCGAACCACGGGAAACGTCGCCTATCTCGCGCTGCGTCCCCTGCTCCCCGACTACGTCCTGTCCATGCCCCGCGGTGCCGCCGTGGTCTACCCGAAGGACGCGGGCCAGATCCTCGCCTTCGGCGACATCTTCCCCGGTGCGCGCGTCGTCGAAGCCGGCGTCGGCTCGGGTGCGCTGAGCACCTTCCTGCTGCGCGCCATCGGCGAGCAGGGCATGCTGCACTCCTACGAGCGCCGCGAGGACTTCGCCGAGATCGCCCAGCAGAACGTCGAGCGCTACTTCGGCTCGCCGCACCCGGCCTGGCAGCTCACCGTCGGCGACCTCCAGGACAACCTCTCGGACACCGACGTCGACCGTGTCGTCCTCGACATGCTCGCCCCGTGGGAGTGCCTCGAGGCCGTCTCCAAGGCCCTGGTGCCCGGCGGCATCCTCTGCGCGTACGTCGCGACCACGACCCAGCTCTCGCGGACCGTCGAGTCCATCCGCGAGATCGGCTGCTTCGCGGAACCGCAGCCCTGGGAGTCGATGATCCGCAACTGGCACGTCGAAGGCCTGGCCGTCCGCCCCGACCACCGGATGATCGGCCACACCGGCTTCCTCGTCACCGCCCGCCGTCTCGCGGACGGTGTCGAGCCGCCGCTGCGCCGCCGCCGCCCGTCCAAGGGCGCCTACGGCGACGACTACGACGGCCCCGGCAGCCGGAGCGGCTCCGCCGCCCGCGACTGACCCCCACAACGCGAAGGCGCCGCCGCCGAGTTCCCGGACCGACCCGGGAGCCCGGCGGCGGCGCCTTTTCCGCCGGCCGCGACGACCCCGCCGTTCCCCTCGGGTGTGAGGTGTGGCACGATGCTGGCCACCCCCCGCCCGCCGACATCCGTCCGGCACCGCCTATCCAGGCACCAGGAACCACAGGAGACATACCGCGTGCAGACCTCCGCGCTCCCGGACCTCGCGCACACCGATGCCAAAGCGGTGCACTGGCTCGCCACGGCGACGGCGATGGCCGCGGTCGTCGCCGCCGCGGGCCTGCTCCAGCCGGCCGCGGCCACCGCGACGGCCTCCGCGTCGGAGGACCGCGTCACCACGCAGCACGGGAGCGCGCCCGTCGCGAAGGCACCCGACCCGGCCCAGGTCACCTTCCCGCTCGATTGCGGAGCCAACGGACACACCGTGGCCGACAGCGCCCCGGGAGACCTCGACGGGGACGGCGGGCCCGAGACCGTGGCCGTCGTGCGCTGCGCCGCGGGGTCCGGCACCCCGCCCAGCGGCATCTACGTCGTGACACAGCCGAGCGGGGCCGCACCCCGGGTCGTGGCGACCCTGGTGGACCCCGCTCAGAAACTCAGCGTCACCGACTTCACCGTCCGTGACGGCCGGGTGTCGGCGACCCTGCTCGGCTACTCCTCGGCCGACGTACCCCGCTGCTGCCCCGACGAGCTGGAGAGCGCCTCCTGGCAGTGGAAGGGCAACGCGTTCATCAAGTCCGCCGGCCCCGCGGGCTCCACCGCGCGAGGCGTCTGAGCCGTTACTCCGCGTCGGGCCCGAAGACCTCTACATTGTCCGAAACGCGACGTACATGAATACAGTCGCCCGGGCATTCCTTGGCCGAGTCCACGACGTCCTGGAGGAGAGGCAGCGGCACCGGTGTGGTGGCGCCCTTGTCCTGGAGGAGCTCGTCCTCGTCGCTCTTGACGTACGCCAGACCGTCGATGTCCAGCTCGAACACCTCAGGTGCGTACTGCACGCAGATGCCGTCGCCCGTACAGAGATCCTGGTCGATCCAGACCTCGAGATCCTGCGTGTCGCTGTCGCCCGGAGCGTCCTGCTGCACGGTCATGTGTCCTGCCGTTCCCTGCGTATCTGCACCAATTGAAGCCAGCCCTGACGGGTGTTGAACGCTTCGACGATACAACCGGCTGCTTTCCGGTGCCGAAGGGTGGGTATTCCCTTGGCGTGAGGGAGAGCGCAAGGGTGAAGATCGGACAGACTCCCGGGTCTTTGTGATCTAGGGGTTTCAATCATCACCCACCCAGGTAGGGTCAGGAAGCGTCCAGCTCCCCTTGGAGGAGGTGAGGACCGTGGCAGCCCACGACGACGACATCAACCGCGGCAACCGGCCCGGGCGAGGGTCAGATGACCCAGCCGGCCAGGTCGCCTATCTCGAGCAGGAAATCGCCGTCCTGCGACGTAAGCTCGCCGACTCTCCGCGTCATACGAGGATTCTCGAAGAGCGGATCGTCGAGTTGCAGACCAACCTGGCAGGCGTGTCCGCGCAGAACGAGCGGCTCGCCAACACACTCCGGGAGGCCCGCGACCAGATCGTGGCCCTCAAGGAGGAGGTCGACCGGCTCGCGCAGCCGCCGGCCGGCTTCGGTGTCTTCCTGCAAGCCAACGAGGACGACACCTGCGACATCTTCACCGGGGGCCGCAAGCTCCGGGTGAACGTCAGCCCGAGCGTCGAGCTCGAAGGCCTCCGGCGAGGCCAGGAAGTCATGCTCAACGAGGCGCTCAACGTGGTCGAGGCCATGGAATTCGAGCGGGCCGGGGACATCGTCACCCTCAAGGAGATCCTTGAGGACGGCGAGCGCGCCCTGGTCGTCGGGCACACCGACGAGGAACGGGTGGTGAGGCTCGCCGAGCCTCTGCTGGACATCACCATCCGCCCCGGCGACGCCCTCCTGCTCGAACCCAGGTCCGGCTACGTCTACGAAGTGGTCCCCAAGAGCGAGGTCGAGGAGCTCGTTCTCGAAGAGGTCCCGGACATCGACTACAACAAGATCGGCGGTCTGGGCGACCAGATCGAACTGATCCGCGACGCGGTCGAGCTCCCGTACCTCCACCCGGACCTCTTCAAGGAGCACGAACTCCGTCCGCCGAAGGGCATCCTGCTCTACGGCCCCCCTGGCTGCGGCAAGACACTCATCGCCAAGGCCGTCGCCAACTCGCTGGCCAAGAAGGTCGCCGAGGTCACGGGCCAGCCCGCGGGGAAGAGCTACTTCCTCAATATCAAGGGCCCCGAGCTCCTCAACAAGTACGTCGGTGAGACCGAGCGGCACATCCGTCTCGTCTTCCAGCGTGCCCGGGAGAAGGCGAGCGAGGGCACCCCCGTCATCGTCTTCTTCGACGAGATGGAATCTCTCTTCCGCACCCGTGGTTCCGGTGTCAGCTCGGACGTGGAGAACACCATCGTCCCCCAGCTGCTCGCCGAGATCGACGGTGTGGAGGGCCTGGAGAACGTCATCGTCATCGGTGCCTCCAACCGTGAGGACATGATCGACCCCGCGATCCTGCGGCCCGGCCGTCTCGACGTGAAGATCAAGATCGAGCGTCCGGACGCGGAGGCCGCGAAGGACATCTTCGCGAAGTACCTCACTCCCTCGCTGCCGCTGCACTCGGACGACCTGTCCGAACACACCGGGTCGAGGGAGGCCGCCGCCCACGCGATGATCCAGTCCGTCGTGGAGCGGATGTACACGGAATCCGAGGAGAACCGCTTCCTCGAGGTCACCTACGCGAACGGCGACAAGGAAGTCCTGTACTTCAAGGACTTCAACTCCGGAGCGATGATTCAGAACATCGTGGACCGGGCAAAGAAAATGGCCATCAAGGCATTCCTCGAGCAGGGCCAGAAGGGCCTGCGCGTCTCCCATCTCCTCCAGGCATGCGTGGACGAGTTCAAGGAGAACGAGGACCTGCCCAACACCACCAACCCGGACGACTGGGCCAGGATTTCCGGAAAGAAGGGCGAGCGGATCGTGTTCATCCGCACACTCGTCACCGGAAAGCAGGGCGCAGACACCGGTCGCTCCATCGACACGGTGGCAAATACCGGACAGTACCTGTAAAACGCAGACCGGCTGCGGATGCCCGGCAGGGTATCCGCAGCCGGCCGTTTTCCCGGCAGCTCCGGCCACACCCGAACAATGACGTAATTGATCTCCCCTCCGGCGCAGAGGCGCTCTAGGCTCTGCCGTACCGCCGAGTCGCGCAGTGCGGGGACGGGCACCGCGGACCAGCAGCGGTACTTGAGCGCCGCTCCCGGACGGGAGCGACGCCGGGCAAGGAGGGCCGCATGACCGTACGGCGAGTGATGGGCATCGAGACGGAGTACGGGATCTCCGTCCCCGGTCAACCCAACGCCAATGCCATGCTCACCTCGTCCCAGATCGTCAACGCCTACGCGGCGGCGATGCACCGGGCGCGCCGCGCCCGCTGGGACTTCGAGGAGGAGAACCCGCTGCGCGACGCGCGAGGCTTCGACCTCGCCCGTGAGACCGCGGACTCCAGCCAGCTCACCGACGAGGACATCGGCCTCGCCAATGTCATCCTCACCAACGGTGCGCGGCTGTACGTCGACCACGCGCACCCCGAATACAGCTCACCGGAGATCACCAACCCGCTGGACGCGGTGCTCTGGGACAAGGCCGGCGAGCGGGTGATGGCGGAGGCGGCCGAACGGGCGGCCGCGATCCCGGGCGCCCAGCCGATCCATCTGTACAAGAACAACACCGACAACAAGGGCGCCTCCTACGGCACGCACGAGAACTACCTGATGAAGCGGGAGACCCCCTTCTCGGACATCGTGCGCCACCTGACCCCCTTCTTCGTCTCCCGCCAGGTCGTCACCGGCGCGGGCCGGGTCGGCATCGGCCAGGACGGCCATGAGCACGGATTCCAGATCAGCCAGCGCGCGGACTACTTCGAGGTCGAGGTCGGCCTGGAGACGACCCTCAAGCGCCCCATCATCAACACCCGCGACGAACCGCACTCCGACGCCGAGAAGTACCGCAGGCTGCATGTGATCATCGGCGACGCGAACCTTTCCGAGATCTCGACCTATCTGAAGCTCGGCACCACCTCGCTGGTCCTGGCCATGATCGAGGACGGCTTCATCAATGTCGACCTGGCCGTGGACCAGCCGGTCCGCACGCTGCACCAGGTCTCGCACGACCCGACACTGAAGCAGCTGGTCACACTCCGTAGCGGCCGGACACTCACCGCGGTGCAGCTGCAGATGGAGTACTTCGAGCTGGGCCGCAAGTACGTCGAGGAGCGGTACGGGGCGGACGCGGACGAGCAGACCAAGGATGTCCTGGCCCGCTGGGAGGACACCCTGAACCGCCTGGAGAACGACCCGATGAGTCTGGCGGGCGAGCTGGACTGGATCGCCAAGCGGGAGCTCATGGAGGGCTACCGGCGCCGGGACAGCCTGGACTGGGACGCGCCGCGCCTGCACCTGGTGGACCTCCAGTACGCCGACGTACGGGCCGACAAGGGCCTGTACAACCGTCTGGCGGCCCGGGGGAAGATCAAGCGGCTCCTCGACGAGAGCGACGTCGAGAGGGCCCGTACGAAGCCTCCCGAGGACACCCGAGCCTATTTCCGGGGCCGCTGCCTGGAGCAGTACGCGGACGATGTGGCCGCGGCCTCCTGGGACTCGGTCATCTTCGATCTGCCCGACCGTGACTCGCTGCAACGGGTGCCCACGATGGAGCCGCTGCGCGGAACACGTGAGCACGTCAAGGAGCTCCTGGACCGCTGTCGCACGGCGGAAGAGCTGGTCCGGACGCTGACGGGGGGCTGAAAGGCCCTCCGGCTGGGAATCAATCAGATGACCTCCGGACGTTGAGGAAAGTACCGGGCCAATGTCGGACCCCGTAGGTAGGGTCTGATCAAGTGCTTCGAACCGAGCGGGGTGAGCTACATGGCGACCAAGGACACCGGCGGCGGACAGCAGAAGGCGACGCGTTCCACCGAGGAGACCGAGGAGCAGGCGCAGGACGCGCAGGCGTCCGAGGACCTTGCGGAGCGACAGGAGAAGCTCAGCGAGGACGTGGACGACGTCCTCGACGAGATCGACGACGTACTCGAGTCCAACGCCGAGGACTTCGTTCGATCGTTCGTTCAAAAGGGCGGCGAGTAACAGCCGGATACCCGGCCGGGCCGTTCGTCGGCGGGCTCGCGCCGCCGGCAGCCGATTTCCGTGGGATGCCCTCGCCCGCACCGGGTATCACCGGGGCATCCCACGGAAGTGCTTCCGCACCCGGGATCATGTTGATCACCGTCACAGGACGGGTAGGGTCCGAGGCGTACTGTGCTTCAACTGCAATTCGGCCATCGGCAAGTTGGGGGATGATCCTGACTCCTTGCGCAGGGCCATCGCATACCTGGAGGGAAACGCGTGGAAGCCAACACTCGTAGCACCGGGCGTCTACCAGCTGCCTTCCTGACGCCGGGTTCGTCCTCGTTCATGGACTTCCTGTCCGACCACTCACCCGAGATCCTTCCCGGCAACCGCAGCCTGCCGCCGCTGCAGGGTGCCATCGAGGCGCCGCACGGCACGACCATCGTGGCGGCCTCGTTCCCCGGCGGAGTGGTGCTGGCCGGTGACCGGCGGGCGACCATGGGGAACATGATCGCGCAGCGCGACATCGAGAAGGTGTTCCCGGCCGACGAGTACTCCGCGGTGGGGATCGCCGGTACGGCGGGTCTCGCCGTGGAGATGGTCAAGCTGTTCCAGCTGGAGCTGGAGCACTTCGAGAAGGTCGAGGGCGCCACGCTCTCCCTGGAGGGCAAGGCCAACCGGCTCTCCACGATGATCCGCAGCAACCTGGCGATGGCCATGCAGGGGCTGGCGGTCGTCCCGCTGTTCGCGGGGTACGACGTCGACCGCGAGAAGGGCCGGATCTTCTCGTACGACGTCACCGGCGGCCGTTCCGAGGAGCGCGGCTACGCGGCCACCGGCTCCGGCTCCGTCTTCGCGCGCGGATCGATGAAGAAGCTGTTCCGCGACGACCTGACGGAGGAGCAGACTCTCACGCTGGTCGTGCAGGCGCTGTACGACGCGGCCGACGACGACTCGGCGACCGGGGGTCCGGACGTGGCCCGCCGGATCTATCCGATCGTCACCGTCATCACCGACGAGGGCTTCCGCAGGCTGGACGACACGGAATCCTCGGAGATCGCGCGCGCGATCCTGGAGCGCCGGCTCGAGCAGCCCGACGGCCCCCGCGCCGCGCTGCTCTGACCGGCCCGATGCTTCTCCGATGCACTCGTCACTGACAGAAAGGGACGGATAGCCGGTGTCGACGCCGTTCTATGTCTCACCTCAGCAGGCCATGGCCGACCGGGCGGAATACGCCCGGAAGGGCATCGCCCGTGGTCGCAGCCTGGTTGTGCTGCAGTTCGCCGACGGCATTGTGTTCGTCGGCGAGAACCCGTCCCGCGCGCTGCACAAGTTCAGCGAGATCTACGACCGGATCGGCTTCGCCGCCGCCGGCAAGTACAACGAGTACGAGAACCTCCGCATCGGCGGAGTGCGCTACGCCGATCTGCGGGGATACACCTACGACCGCGACGACGTGACGGCCCGTGGGCTGGCCAACGTCTACGCGCAGACGCTCGGCACCATCTTCTCCAGCGCCGCCGAGAAGCCGTACGAGGTGGAGCTGGTGGTCGCCGAGGTCGGCGCCGGGCCCGAGGGCGATCAGATCTACCGGCTGCCGCACGACGGCTCGATCGTGGACGAGCACGGCTCCGTCGCGGTCGGCGGGAACGCCGAGCAGATCAGCAGCTTCCTGGACCAGCGCCACCGCGACGGGATGTCGCTCGCCGAGGCGCTGAAGCTGGCCGTGCAGGCGCTGTCCCGCGAGGCCAACGGCAATGAGCGGGAGATCCCCGCCGAGCGGCTCGAGGTGGCGGTCCTGGACCGCACGAGGCCGCAGCAGCGCAAGTTCAAGCGGATCGTCGGCCGGCAGCTGGCCAGGCTGCTGGACGCGGACGGCGCGGGGGCGACCCCGACGGACGCTCCGTCCGACACGGAGGAGCCCGAGGGCGGCTCCACCCCGGCCGTGGGTGCCGACACGCCCGAGAAGGGTACCGACACCCCTGAGAAGGGCGCCGACGGTCCCGCGAAGGGCGCAGGCGAGACCCCGAAGGAGTAACCGGTACCGGAAGATCCGGACGGAGCCCTCCGGCCGTCGTACGCGGCGGCCGGAGGGCGCCGTCATGCCGTGGCCGGGGGTGCGGTGGAGCCCCGTACCACCAGACGGACGGGGAGGTCGTGGTGGGCCGCGGGGCGGCCCTCCAGGACGGCCAGCAGAGCCGTCATGCCGCGCTCACCCACCTGCTCGGCCGGGAGGCGCACGGTGGTGAGCTCCGGCTCCACCGCCGTGGCGAGCGCCAGGTCGTCGAAACCGGTCACGGAGATGTCGTCGGGCACCCGCAGCCCCCGTCTGCGGACCGCCTTGCAGGCGCCGGCGGCCAGGATGTCGTCGTCGCAGACGATGGCCGTCGGCAGCGGGCCGGGGGCGGCCAGGACCCTCTCGGTGGCCTCGCGCCCGGACCGTACGTCCAGCGGGGCGGTGACGGTACGCAGAACGGCGCCGGGGACGCCACGCACGGCCTCCCGCAGCGCCTGGGCGCGCACCGCGAAGGTCCAGGTGCCCACGGCGGAGGCGAGGTGCGTGATCCGGCGGTGGCCGAGGCCGAGCAGATGGTCCGTCACCTGGCGCATGCCGTCCGCGATGTCGAGGTTCACGCGCGCAGCGGCGCCGTGGTCCTCGGGGTCGCTGTCCAGCATCACCAGCGGCAGGTCCGCGCCCCTCAGTGCCCCCAGGGCGTCCGCCGCCATCGACGAGGCGATCACCCCGTCGAGCGCCGCGCGGGCCGAGGCGAACGGGTCCCTGGCAGGCCCGGTGCCGTCGGGGGACGGGTAGAGGACCACGCCGAAGTCGTGCTCGGCGGCGACGGCGGCGGCCCCCGTGTACACCCGGGCGAAGAACTCGTTGGTGAGCGCCGGGACGACGAGGAGGGCGGTGCGGGTGCGGCCCAGCCGGAGACTGCGGGCCGCGAAGTTCGGCCGGTAGCCGAGGTCCCTGGCACTGTCGCGGACCCGTTCGGCGGTAGCCGTGGACACCCGGCCCCGCCATTTGTCTCCGAGTACGAGCGAGACCGTCGCCTGCGAGACGCCCGCCGCCCGGGCCACGTCACGGCTGGTGGGCCGTGGTGGGGAGGGCTGCTGGGTGCTGCTCACTCGTGCCTCCGTGCTGGGCCGGTCTGATCGTGGCGGGATGGACTCCCGGGCTGCCCACATGGTACGTATGAGCGTCGAGGTTATACGTAAAACCCCAGGGTGTGGCGCCGCTGGGGGAGAGGGGCGGACATGGCCGCGGGGTACATGGACATCCTCCGGGCGCGGCACGCCGCCCGGCTGCTGGCGGGAACGCTGGTGGGGCGGCTGCCGAACGGCACCGCCCCCATCGCGATCGTCCTGTTCACCCGTGCGGAGGGCGGCAGCTACTCGCTGGCCGGCGCCCTGGCGGCGGTGTACGGCCTAGCCACAGCGGTGGGGCAGCCCCTGCTGGGCCGGGCCGTGGACCTGTACGGCCAGCCGCGCGTCCAGCTCCCCGCGGCGGTCCTCTCCGCGCTCGGCATGGCCGTGCTCGCGCTGATCGGCCTCGGCTCGCTCCCGGCCGCCTACGCGGCGGTCGTCGTGGCCGGTGTGTTCACGCCCCCGCTGGAGGGCGGTCTGCGCGCCCTGTGGCCGACGGTCCTGGGCCGGGAGGACCGGGTGCATCGCGCGTACGCCATGGACGCGGTGGCCCAGGAGATCATGTTCACCGTGGGGCCGCTCCTCGTGACGGTCCTGGTGTCGCTCTGGTCGCCCGCCGCCGCACTCCTGGTCATCAACGCCATCGGCGTACTGGGCGCGCTGTCCGTCGTCCTGTCCGAGCCCTCCAGGGTGTGGCGCTCGGCCCCCCGCGAGGCGCACTGGCTGGGCGCCCTGCGCTCGCCGGGACTGCTGGCCCTGCTCGGCTCCTTCTTCTTCGTCGGGCTCGCGCTCGGCTCCATCACGGTGGCCGGTGTCGCCTACGCCGACGACCAGGGCCGGGAGTCCGTGTACGGCTGGCTGATGGCCGCGCTCGGCCTCGGCGCCCTGATCGGCGGAGCGGTCTACGGCGCGCGGCAGTGGGCCGGGGCGCCCGAGCGCAGGCTGCGGATCATCGTCGCGCTGCTGGCACTGGGCTATCTGCCGCTGATGCTGACGCCCGGCGTGCCCGCCATGACCGCGCTGGCGGCGCTCGCAGGAGTGTTCCTCGCCCCGGCGATCGCATGCTCGTTCATCGTCGTGGACCGGCACGCGCCGCAGGGCACGGTGACCGAGGCGTTCTCCTGGCTCGTGACGACCTTCGGGGTGGGCGCGGCGGCCGGAACGGCGGTGGCGGGCCCGGCCGTCGAGCTCGGCGGGACGGCGTGGAGTTTCGCCGTCGCCGGGGCCGGTGGAGTGGCGGCGCTGCTGGTTCTGCTGGCCACCGGAAGGGTCCTCGCAGCTCCCGGGCGTACGCCCGCGGTTGTGGCCGGTTCGGAAAATGATCGAAACGGTGCTGCCGAACCCGGTTTCAGCTCAGGCCATAAGGCGTAATGTTCAGTCATGGACCGCCGCATTTTCGGGCTGGAGAACGAGTACGGCGTCACGTGCACGTTCAGGGGACAGCGCCGACTGTCACCTGACGAAGTGGCGCGCTACCTCTTCCGCCGTGTTGTGTCATGGGGCCGCAGCAGCAATGTCTTCCTGCGGAACGGCGCCCGCCTGTACCTCGACGTGGGATCGCATCCGGAATACGCGACACCCGAATGCGACAACGTGACCGAACTGGTCACGCACGACAAGGCGGGCGAGCGCATTCTCGAAGGCCTGCTCGTCGACGCCGAACGCCGCCTGCACGAGGAGGGAATCGCGGGCGACGTCTATCTCTTCAAGAACAACACCGACTCGGCTGGAAACTCCTACGGGTGCCACGAGAACTACCTCGTGGCCCGGCACGGAGAATTCTCCCGGCTCGCGGACATCCTCATTCCGTTCCTCGTCACCCGTCAGCTGATCTGTGGTGCCGGCAAGGTGCTGCAGACGCCGCGCGGAGCCGTCTACTGCGTGAGCCAGCGGGCCGAGCACATCTGGGAGGGCGTCAGTTCCGCGACGACGCGCTCCCGCCCGATCATCAACACCCGGGACGAACCGCACGCCGACGCGGAGCGGTACCGCCGCCTCCACGTCATCGTCGGTGACTCCAACATGTCCGAGACGACCATGCTGCTCAAGGTCGGCGCCACCGATCTCGTGCTGCGCATGATCGAGGCGGGCACCGTGATGCGCGACCTGACCCTGGAGAACCCGATCCGGGCGATCCGCGAGGTCAGTCACGACATCACGGGACAGCGCAAGGTGCGCCTGGCAAGCGGCCGCGAGGCGTCCGCCATCGAGGTCCAGCGCGAGTACTACGAGAAGGCCGTCGACTTCGTCGAGCGCCGAGGCATCCGCACCGGCACCGTCGACCAGGTCCTCGAGCTGTGGGGCCGCACGCTGGAGGCCATCGAGGCCGAGGACCTCGACCGGATCGGCACCGAGATCGACTGGGTCATGAAGTACAAGCTCATCGAGCGGTACCGGGCCAAGCACAACATGACCATGTCGAATCCGCGGGTCGCCCAGATAGACCTCGCCTACCACGACATCCACCGGCGTCGCGGGCTCTACTACCTCCTGGAGCGCAAGGGCCAGGCCGCCCGCATCTGCAACGACATGAAGATCTTCGAGGGCAAGTCGGTGCCCCCGCAGACGACCAGGGCGCGGCTGCGCGGAGACTTCATCAGGCGGGCCCAGGAGCAGCGGCGGGACTTCACCGTCGACTGGGTCCACCTCAAGCTCAACGACCAGGCGCAGCGCACCGTGCTGTGCAAGGACCCCTTCCGTTCCGTCGACGACCGGGTGGAGAAGCTGATCGCGGGCATGTGACCCGGACAGAAATGTCCTGCCCCGTATGTGACCGGGCCCCGTACGTTCCTCGTACGGGGCCCTTCCGTCCGCCTAGAGTGTCGGGGGACCATTCACGTGCCGTCTGAGATCTGAGGAACCAGTGCGCCGACTTGCCGGCCTTCTCGTCGTCCCCCTACTGCTGCTGTCCACGGCGGCATGCGGCGACGACAAGGCCTCCGACTCCGCCTCGACCGAGAAGGGCGTTCCCGCGATCACCGCGGGCGCGAAGTTCGGCGAGAAGCCCACTCTGGCGAAGGGGGAGGGTGATCCCCCCAAGGAACTGAAGACCGACGTCATCAGCGAGGGTGACGGCGCGAAGCTCAAGAACGGCGACGCGATCCAGGTCAACTACCTCGGGCAGGCGTGGGACTCCACCAAGCCGTTCGACAACAGCTTCGACCGCAAGCAGCCCTTCGACCTGACGCTCGGCGCGGGCATGGTCATCCAGGGCTGGGACAAGGGGCTCGTCGGCCAGAAGGTCGGAAGCCGCGTCGAGTTGGTCATCCCGCCGAGCCTCGGCTACGGCAAGCAGGGCCAGGGCGACATCAAGCCCAACGCCACCCTCGTCTTCGTCGTCGACGTCGTGAAGGCGACGCAGATCCCGAAGTCCGCCGAGGGCACGGCGGTGGCCCAGGACAACATCGACCTGCCGAAGGTCGGAACCAAGACCGACGGCAAGGCGCCGACCGTCACGATCCCCAAGAGCGACCCGCCGAAGAAGCTGGTCTCCAACTACGTGCTGGAGTCCAAGGGCGACGTCATCAAGGAGACCGACAGCGTCGTCGTGAACTACGTGGGTCTGCTCTGGAAGGGCAGCAAGGCCTTCGACAGCACGTACCAGACCGGCAAGACCCAGACCTTCCCGCTCGCCCAGGTCACCCTCAAGGGTCTCAAGAACGGTCTCGTCGGCAAGAAGGTCGGCAGCCGTGTGCTGCTCGTCATCCCGCCGGACCAGGGCTTCGGCAACGAGGCACAGCAGTCCATCCCCGGGAAGTCCACTCTCGTCTTCGCCGTGGACATCCTGACAAAGATGTAAGACTGTCCCGGTTGCCCAGTTCATCAGTAAGAGGAGCAGTTCAGTGAGCATCGACAAGCCCGAGATCGACTTCCCGGGTGGCGAGCCGCCGGCCGACCTGGAGATCAAGGAAATCTGGGAGGGCGACGGACCGGTGGCCCAGGCGGGTCAGACCGTCTCCGTGCACTACGTCGGTGTGGCCTTCTCCACCGGCGAGGAGTTCGACGCCTCGTGGAACCGCGGCACCCCGCTGCAGTTCCAGCTCGGTGCCGGCCAGGTCATCGCCGGCTGGGACCAGGGTGTCCAGGGCATGAAGGTCGGCGGCCGTCGTCAGCTGACCATCCCCGCGCACCTCGCCTACGGTGACCGTGGCGCGGGCGGCGGCGCGATCGCCCCGGGCGAGACGCTGATCTTCGTCTGCGACCTCGTCGGCGTCTGATCCGTCCGTCTACAGCAGTCAGGGCCCGTGCCGCAAGGCACGGGCCCTCGCTTTGGTCCGGACACCCCGGGGCGGTACGGTCGACGGTCGGAGAGCACGTCGAGAAAGGGCGTCGATGGCGATTGCCAAGGCCGAACGGCTGATGAACCTGGCACTGTGTCTGCTGGGTACCCGGCGTCCGCTCAGCAAGCGTGAGCTCCGCGGGTCCATCGAGGCCTACCTGGAGGCGGGCTCCGACGAATCCTTCAACCGGATGTTCGAGCGCGACAAGGACGACCTGCGTGAACTCGGCCTGATCATCGAGACCGTGGAGAATCTGGACGGCGACACCGGATACCTCGCGCGCCGCGACAGCAACCGGCTGCCCCCCATCACCCTGGACGCCGAGGAGGCCGCCGCCCTCGGGCTCGCCGCCAAGGTCTGGCAGCAGGCCCGGCTCGCCGGTGCCGCCAGCGGAGCCCTGCAGAAGCTGCGGGCCGCCGGCATGCCGGAGGCCGAGGACGCCTACGAGGTGCACAGCGCCCTCGAACCCCGTATCCCGGTCCACGAGGCCGCCTTCGAGCCGCTGATGCTCGCCTGCCGGGACCGCCGCCCGGTCACCTTCGACTACCGCAAGGGCAACGCCGCACGCCCGGAGCAGCGCCAGGTCGAGCCCTGGACGCTCGAGTGCTGGCGCGGCCACTGGTATCTGGCCGGCTGGGACCGCGAGCGGGGTGCCGAGAGGGTCTTCCGTCTCTCCCGGATCTCCGGCCGGGTCCGCTCCCGCGCGGGGGCCTTCACGGCCCCCGTGCCCGACGCCGTCACCGTCCGCGAGACGGTGGAGAGCTGGGCGGGGGAGACCGCGACCAGGACCGCCCGCATCAGGCTGCGTACCGGCTCCGGCTACCCGCTGCGCTCCCGCGCGATATCCGTACGGGAACTGGGCGACGGCTGGGACGAGTTGGAGATCCCGTACGGGCACGGGCTGGACGCCTGGCTCGTGGAGTTCGGGCCCGACGTGATCGTGAGCGAACCCGCCGATCTGCGGGCCGACGTGATGGACCGGCTGCGCGCCGTGGCCAAGGACTGAGGGGGACCCGTACTCGTGGCCACGAACGCGATCGACCAGACCCGGCGGATGCTCTCCCTCGTCACGTATCTGCGTGAGCGCCCCGGCGCGCACGTCCAGGACGTGGCCCGGGCCTTCGGGATCACCGAGGACGAGCTGATCTCCGACCTCGACGTACTGCCGATGTGCGGGACCAGCTTCCGCGGTGGTGACCTGCTGGACATCGACACCGACGGCGACCGGATCTGGTGGCACAACCCGGACGACGTCGCGGAGCCGTTGCGTCTGGCCGCCGACGAGGCGACGGCCCTGCTCGTCGCCGCCCGTGCCGTGGCCACGCTCCCCGGCCTGCGGGAGAGCGACCGGCAGGCGCTGGTGCGCGCGACCGCGAAGCTGGAGACGGCCGCCGGTGAGGTGGGGGCCGCGAGCTCGCGGCTCTCGGTCACCTTCGAGTCCGAGGGCGGTGTCTTCGCCGACGTCGACCGGGCGATCTCCGAGCGGCGCCGCCTCTGGCTGCGTTACTACTCACCCGCGCGCGACGAGCTGACCGAGCGCGAGGTGGACCCGATCCGGCTGTTCGCCGTCGGCCACACCTACATGGAGGGCTGGTGCCGCCTCTCCGAGGCGCGGCGTACGTTCCGGCTCGACCGGGTCGCCGAGATCCGACTCCTCGACGCCCCGTCCGCCCCGCCGGAGCTGGAGCTGCGGGACCTCTCCGAGGGGCTGGTGCAGCCCGCCGCCGAGGACCCGGAGGTCGTGATCGAGGTGGGTCCCGGCGGCCGCTGGGTCGCCGAGTACTACCCGCACGACAGCGCGGACGAACTCCCCGACGGCGGTCTGCGGATCACGCTCCGTACGCCCGACCCGGCCTCCCTGCGCAGGCTCGCCCTGCGGCTCGGAGGCGAGGGACGCATCACGTCGCCCCCGGACCTGGCCGAGAGCGCCCGGATGGCGGCGCGTGAGGCACTGGCCGCCTACGACGGCGCGCTCTGAGAGGCGGCCGGCGGTGCACCGAGGAGACGAAGGCCATATGACTGCGATATCGAGCACACAGACCGGACCGGTTCCGGTCACGGTGCCCGACACCGTGCGCTTCCGGGCGGCCTGCCCGGACTGCCGTGAGCGGTTCGAGCTCGGAGCCGGCTCACTGCGGCTGGCCATAGGCGCCAGCCGCCGTACGACCTTCTACTCCTTCACGTGTCCCGCCTGCGGGTCCGCGGTCCGCAAGCCGGCCGGGGAGCGCATCATCGAACTCCTCAGCGGCGGCGGGGTGCGGACACTGCGCCTGCACACCGCCCTGCGGTAACGAGAAACACCGAGGATCCGCCCATGTTCTGGCCCATGCTCGCCATCGCTCTGGGATTCGCCGGCCTGGCCGTGCTCGGCGTCCTGGCTGTCAAGGTCTTCGTCGAGGCACAGCGGCTCGCCGGACAGGTCGCCGCGACCACGCGGCGGATCAATCGAGCGGCGGAGGATCTCGAACGAGCGGCCACCACCCTCGCCGACACGGGAGAGGCCCTGCGATAGCAGTGCGCGGCCTCCTGATTCACCGGTTCGGGGGGTACGCTGCTGGAGCGGCCCAGGCAGGGAGGTGTGGGCCGCAAGCGGGAGTACGCACAGGCATTGCCTCGCGTTTACCCCTGCGGGTTACGATCGCTGCCGACGCGAAGGTCGGACAACTGTCCGGTCGACCGGGTAGCGAGCCCACCCTCCAGACGCCTCAGTGAGAAGGAAGTCGCACATGATCGGCAATCTGAAGCCCCTCGAGATCGTTCTGATCATCGCTGTCGTCCTGCTGCTCTTCGGTGCCAAGAAGCTCCCCGACATGGCGCGTTCGCTCGGCAAGTCGGCCCGCATCCTCAAGAGCGAGGCCAAGGCCATGAAGAAGGACGACGCGGAGCCCGCGGCGCCCACCACGGAGAACGTCGCGGACACCACCCCGCCCGCGGCCACCGCGCGCACGATCCAGGCCGCTCCGGGAGATGTCACCAGCTCCCGCCCGGTCAGCGAGGCCAAGCCCACCACCCAGAGCTGACAGCTGATCCGCACCACCTGAAGCTGCCGCACGAGACGAGGGAAGTGGGTTGCTCAAGTCTGCCCGCAAGCAGGAGAAGGACGACGAGGGGCGGATGCCCCTCCTCGATCACCTGCGTGAGCTGCGCAACCGGCTGCTGAAGTCGGTCCTGGCGATCATCGTCGCCGTGATCGTGGCGGCGTTCTTCCAGAAGGAAATCTTCGAGTTCCTGATGAAGCCGATCCTGGACTCGGTCGGCTGCAAGAACGGCGCCGTGACCATGATCAACGGTCGGCCCTGCGCGGAGATGACCACCAACGGTCTGCTGTCGCCGTTCACCATCGCGCTGAAGGTGTCCCTGATGGCAGGCGTACTGGTGGCCACCCCGGTGTGGCTGTACCAGCTGTGGGGGTTCGTCGCCCCCGGCCTGCACAAGCAGGAGAAGCGCTACTCGATCGCCTTCGTCGTGGCCGGGGTGCCGCTCTTCGTCGCGGGCGCCTACCTGGCGTACGCGATCCTCCCGCAGACCGCGCAGATCATGCTGGGCTTCACACCCGACAACGTGAAGAACCTGCTGCCGCTTGACGACTTCCTGGACCTGATCACCCGCATGGTGATCGTCTTCGGGCTCGCCTTCGAGCTGCCGCTCCTGCTCATCCTGCTCAACCTGACCGGTGTCCTGTCCGGCGCCCGCATGCTGCGCTGGTGGCGCGGGATGCTCGTCGGGCTGACCGCTTTCGCGGCCATCGCCACGCCTGGCGGCGAGCCCATCTCGATGCTGCTGCTGGCCGGCCCGCTCGCCGTGCTCTACTTCGTGGCCGTCGGCTTCTCGCTGCTCAACGACAAGCGCAAGCGGCGTGCCGATCCCGACGCCGAGCTCGACGACGACGAGGCGTCGAGCCTGGACCTCACCCCCGAGACGGTCGGCGCCGTCGAACCGGTGTCCTCCCGGCCCGCTCTGCCCGAGCAGGCGAGCGGCGACGCGGACGGCGGGCGGTCGAACCGGCTCAACGGTTACGACGACATCACCTGACCTTGTAAGGTCCCGCGGGTGACCAGCGAGATCACCCTCTTCGTCAATCCCACCGCGGGGAGCGGCCGGGGCGCGCGTGCCGCGCAGCCGGCCGCTTCCGCTCTGCGGGACGCCGGCTTCTCCGTACGGACGGTTCTCGGCGAGGACGCCGACGACGCACTGCGACGGGCCCGGGAGGCGGTCGCACTGGGGACCGGGGCGCTGATAGCCGTGGGCGGGGACGGCATGATGTCCCTCGCCCTGCAGGCCGTCGCCGGTACCTCGACGCCGCTCGGCGCCGTGGCCGTGGGTACCGGGAACGACTTCGCCCGCGCCCTCGGGCTGCCGATACGCGCCCCCGCCGCCGCGGGTCGGCTGGCCGCCGAGATGCTCAAGGCCGGGACGGCGCGCGCGATCGACCTGGGCCGGGTCGGGGAGCGCTGGTTCGGCTCCGTGCTGGCCTCGGGCTTCGACTCGCGGGTCAACGACAGGGGGAACCGGATGCGCTGGGTCGGCGGGCGCTTCAAGTACGACCTGGCGATCCTCGCCGAGCTGGCCTCCTTCAGGTCGATCCCTTACCGCGTCAGGCTGGACGGCGGACCCGTGACCGAGATCGAGGCGACTCTGATCGCCGTGGGCAACGGGACGACGTACGGCGGCGGCATGCGGATATGTGCCGACGCGGTCATGGACGACGGGCTCTTCGATGTGACCGTGGTGGGTGACTGCAGCCGGACCACCCTGCTCAAGGTCTTCCCGAAGGTCTACAGGGGCACGCACCTCGGACATCCGAAGGTCACCGTGCACCGGGTGTCCTCGATAGAGCTGGCCGCGGGCGGTGTCACGGCGTACGCGGACGGTGAGCCGCTGGGCGGGCTGCCGCTCAGCGCCACGTGCGTGCCCGGTGCGGTCCGGGTCCTCGCGCCGTAGAAGCACCGTGAAACAAAGATCGGGCTGACTGTCATACGGGGCGGGTAGGCTCGTATCAAGATGACAGAGGACCTCTCACCAGCTGAGCGATACCAGGCGTCCCGGCTCCGTGCGGCCGAGCAGGCCACGGCCCTCGCGCCCTTCCGCGAGATGTACGAATTCGGGCTGGACCCGTTCCAGATCGAGGCCTGCCAGGCGCTGGAGGCCGGCAAGGGGGTGCTGGTCGCGGCCCCGACCGGGTCGGGCAAGACGATCGTCGGTGAGTTCGCCGTGCACCTGGCTCTGCAGCAGGGCCGCAAGTGCTTCTACACCACGCCCATCAAGGCGCTCTCCAACCAGAAGTTCACCGATCTCGTCCGGCGCTACGGCGCGGACAAGGTCGGTCTGCTGACCGGTGACAACAGTGTCAACGCGGACGCACCCGTGGTCGTCATGACGACCGAGGTCCTGCGCAACATGCTGTACGCGGGCTCCCAGGCGCTCACCGGCCTCGGGTATGTGGTCATGGACGAGGTGCACTACCTCTCCGACCGCTTCCGTGGCGCGGTGTGGGAGGAAGTGATCATCCACCTGCCGGAGTCCGTCACGCTGGTGTCGCTGTCGGCGACCGTGTCCAACGCCGAGGAGTTCGGCGACTGGCTGGACACCGTCCGCGGTGACACCCAGGTGATCGTCTCCGAGCACCGGCCCGTGCCGCTGTGGCAGCACGTCATGGCCGGACGCCGGATGTACGACCTCTTCGAGGAGGAGACCGACCACGGCGGCCGGGGCACCGGCCGGCGCGAGGTCAGTCCGGACCTCGTCCGGCTCGCCCGTATGGAGAACCAGCGCGGATACAACCCGCGCGACCGCCGGCGGGGGAAGATGGTGCGCGAGGCGGACCGCGAGCGCGAGCGCCGTCAGCGCAGCCGGATCTGGACCCCGTCCAGGCCCGAGGTCATCGACCGGCTCGACGCCGAGGGGCTCCTGCCCGCCATCACCTTCATCTTCAGCCGGGCCGGCTGCCAGGCGGCCGTCCAGCAGTGCCTGCAGGCCGGGCTCCGGCTGAACGACGAGAACAAGCGCGGGCTGGTGCGGGAGATCGTCGAGGAGCGGACGGCGTCCATTCCCCCCGAGGACCTCCATGTCCTCGGGTACTACGAGTGGCTCGAAGGTCTGGAGCGCGGCATCGCGGCGCACCACGCCGGAATGCTGCCGACCTTCAAGGAGGTCGTGGAGGAGCTGTTCGTCCGCGGCCTGGTCAAGGCGGTCTTCGCCACCGAGACGCTGGCGCTCGGCATCAACATGCCCGCGCGGTCCGTGGTGCTGGAGAAGCTCGTCAAGTGGAACGGCGAGCAGCACGCCGACATCACGCCCGGCGAGTACACCCAGCTGACCGGGCGGGCCGGGCGCCGTGGCATCGACGTCGAGGGCCACGCGGTCGTCCTCTGGCAGCGGGGGATGGACCCCGGCGCGCTCGCGGGACTCGCGGGGACGCGTACGTATCCGCTGCGCTCCAGCTTCAGGCCCTCGTACAACATGGCCGTCAACCTCGTCCAGCAGTTCGGGCGGCACCGCTCGCGCGAGCTGCTCGAGACCTCCTTCGCGCAGTTCCAGGCCGACCGGTCCGTCGTCGGGATCTCCCGGCAGGTCCAGCGCAACGAGGAGGGCCTCGAGGGCTACAAGGAGGGCATGACCTGCCACCTCGGAGACTTCGAGGAGTACGCGCGGCTGCGCCGCGACCTCAAGGACCGCGAGACGGAGCTGGCCAAACAGGGCGCGGCCCAGCGGCGGGCGGCCGCCGCGTCGTCCCTGGAGAAGCTGAAGCCCGGTGACGTCATCCACGTCCCCACCGGCAAGTTCGCCGGACTCGCCCTGGTCCTCGACCCGGGCCTGCCCGCCGGGCGGACCAACGGGCATCGCGGGCTCGAGTACCACGACGGACCGCGTCCCCTGGTGCTGACCGCCGAGCGGCAGGTCAAGCGGCTGGCCCACATCGACTTCCCCGTGCCGGTCGAGGCGCTGGAGCGGATGCGGGTGCCCAAGTCGTTCAACCCGCGCTCACCGCAGTCCCGTCGCGACCTGGCCTCCGCGCTGAGGAGCAAGGCGGGGCACATCGACCCGGGCCGGCACCGCAAGCAGCGGGCCGCCGCGGCCGACGACCACGAGATCGCCCGGCTGCGCACGGAACTGCGCGCGCACCCCTGCCACGGGTGCGACGAGCGGGAGGACCACGCGCGCTGGGCCGAGCGGTATCACCGGCTGCAGCGCGACACCCGGCAGCTGGAGCACCGCATCGAGGGCCGGACGAACACCATCGCCCGGACCTTCGACCGCATCGTCGCGCTCCTGACCGAGCTGGACTACCTGCGGGGCAACGAGGTCACCGACAACGGCCGGCGGCTGGCCCGGCTCTACGGAGAGCTCGACCTGCTGGCCAGCGAATGCCTGCGGGACGGCGTCTGGGAGGGGCTCAACCCCGCCGAACTGGCCGCCTGCGTATCGGCGCTCGTCTACGAGGCGCGCCAGGCGGACGACGCGGTGGCACCCAAGCTGCCCTCAGGGCCCGCGAAGGCGGCGATGGGCGAGATGATCCGCATCTGGGGCCGTCTCGACGCCCTGGAGGAGGACTTCAAGATCAGCCAGACGGAAGGGGTCGGCCAGCGCGAACCCGATCTCGGTTTCGCCTGGGCGGTCTACATGTGGGCCTCCGGGCGGACGCTGGACGAGGTCCTCCGGGAGGCGGAGATGCCGGCCGGCGACTTCGTACGGTGGTGCAAGCAGGTGATCGACGTGCTCGGCCAGATCGCGGCCGCCGCACCCCGGGACGGCAGTTCGGTCGCGAAGAACGCCCACAAGGCCGTCGACGCGGTGCTGCGGGGCGTGGTGGCGTACAGCTCGGTGGGGTGAGCGGCTTCCCTCCCCACGGGTGAGGAGAACGGACGAGTGGCCACGGGCGGCTGTGCGTGCCTGTGGCCACTCCTGTGCGTTCTCCCGTCAGGTCTTCTTCTTGTTCTTCATCGAGAGTCCCGCGCAGGCTGCCCCCAGCACAATCGCCAGACCACCGACGATCACGTTGTTGAGGACGACGCCCATGTCAGGGCTCTGGCCCACGATCCACGTCGACACGATGAGCCAGGCGCCCAGCGCGACGATGGCGATGCTCATCCCGGTCATCCGCTCGGGCATGGCGGTGAAGCAGAGTGCCAGCACGGCTATCGCGATGCCGATGACGAGGTTGTGCGTCACCAGGGAGGGCTGGCTCGCGGTGAAGTGAAGCACCCACGGCGAGACGGCGCAGTACAGACCGAGCAGGAACACCGGCGCGTCCGCGCCGGCCGTGGTGCGGCCGCCGCTCATCACGCGATCGTGGCGTGCCCGCATTTCATCGGCGTCGGGGTGCCCGGAGATGTCCCTTCCGGTGTGTCCGGAAACGTCTCTGGTGTTCCCGGAAACATCCCTTCCGGTGTGCGAGATGTTACTCATGAGGATGGTCTCCTTCGCACTTGCTGGAGCGACCGCGGTCAGAGGGTGCGGTCATCAGCTCTCCAGACCCAGTGTGCGCTTATATGCCCCTTATGTGTAGTTTTTCTGGCGGTCGAATCCTGCGGTTCCGTCGAGGCGGTGCGCCAGTGACACCAGGTCCGCCGTCCGCAGCACACGAGTCCCGTATCCCGGGAGCGGCACGTGCAGGGGGCGGGTCCAGCGTTCCGGGACGGCGTCGATCCCGTACACCGCGCCGGCCAGGCCGCCCGTGACCGCGGCCACCGTGTCGGTGTCCCCGCCCACGTCGACGGCCGCTCCCAGGGCGCGCTCGAAGTCGCCGGTGGTGCGCAGCGCCCAGAGTGCCGTACCGAGGCAGGGCCAGACCGCGCCGTTGAACTCCGTGGCGTCGTCCGGATGCCAGTCCGGGGCCAGAACGGCGGCCCAGCGGGCCCGATGGCCGGCGTGGACCAGGGCCAGTGTGTCCTCCACGGCCGCGAGCGGGTCGCCGCCTTCCAGCGCCACGCGTACGAGTTCATGGAAGACCGCGGTGCCTTCCCACGCCGCCCGGTCGCCATGCGTCAGGGCAGCGATCCGCCGGGCCGCGCCCATGGTGGCCGTCCGCCCCGCCCGGGCGAAGTAAACCGCCGACGTGGTGGCGCGCATCAGCGAACCGTTGCCCGCCGCACGCCCGTTGACCTGGAAATGGAGCGCGGCGGCCAGGTCCCACGGCGCACCGCTCGTGAGGACGTCCTCCGTCTGCAGACCGATGTCCTTCGGCTCGCCGCCCGCCCACCGGCGGAACCGGCCGAAGATGTCGGGGAGGTCCAGGCCCCGTTCTCCAGCAGTGATTCACCGACGAGGACGGCCATCTGCGTATCGTCCGTAGCCTCACCCGGATCCCAGCCGCCGCCCCCGCACATCGCGCCGACTCCGTCAGGGAACCGGGCGGAGTACACCCCTGGGAGACCGAACTCGAAGGGGGCGCCCAGGGCGTCACCCACCGCCGAGCCCACGACGGCGCCGACGGCGCGAGCCCCGCGGTCCGCGCCGCTCCGGTCGGGGCGGAGAGCGCGGTCCTCGGGGCTCGGTGTCATGCCGTCAGCGTACTGACGGGCTTTCGGCTCAGCTCGCCGGCATCAGGACGGTGTCCACGATGTAGACCGTCGCGTTGGCGGTCGGGACGTTGCCGCAGACGACCTTCGAGGAGTCGTTCACCGTGTAGGACATCTCCGACCCCGACGTCGTCAGCTTCGTCTTCGCCAGGGTGTCGAAGGAGCCCTTCTCCAGCTGCTTCGGCGTCAGCTTCTCGCCGACCACGTGCGAGGTGAGCACCTTCGTCAGTTCGGCCTTGTCCGCGAGCAGCTTGTCCAGGTCCGCCTTCGGGATCTTGGCGAAGGCGTCGTTGGTCGGGGCGAACACCGTGATGTTCTCCGCGCTGTTCAGGGTGTCGACGAGACCGGCCTGCTTGACCGCCGTCACCAGGGTGGACAGCGCCGGGTTGTTCGACGCGGCCGTGGCGACCGGGTCCTGCGCCATGCCGTCGAACGAGCCGGCGCCCTCCTTCGGGACCGTCGCGCAACCCGGGCCGAACGGCTCGTCCATGGGCTTGGTCTCCTTGGCCGGCGCGCTCGACGCGGCCTTGTCCGCACCGGAGTCGGAACCGGACGCGGAGGTGTCGTCGCTGGAGCAGGCGGTCAGCGCGAGCGGCAGCATGGCCGCGGCGGAGACGGTGACGGCGATGCGGCGAAGGTGACGGTTGTTCATGGTGTTCTCCTTGGTGGATCGTTGATCAAGGGATGGGAAGAGGGGGCGTTCTCGGTCGTCAGGTCACGTCGACCACCACCGAGTGCCACCCGGTCGCACCGTCGGGCACGGTGCCGACCCGCTTGTCGGTCTGAGTGGCGCCGGTGCGGTCCGTCGCGCGGACCTCGAGGGTGTGGTGGCCGGTCGTGGCGGGCCACTCCCACACCCACTGGCGCCAGGTGTCACGGCCGGCCTCCGCCGCCAGCCGCGCGGTGTGCCACTCCCCGCCGTCGACCCGCACCTCCACCCTGGCGATGCCCCGGTGCTGGGCCCAGGCGACACCGGCGACCGGCACGGTCCCCGCTCCGGGGGCGGCGAAGGGGCGCGGCGTGTCGATGCGGGACTGGGTCTTGACCGGGGCCTCGCGGGACCATTCGCGCTCGACCCAGTAGGCGTCGTACGCGTCGAACGTCGTGAGCTCGATGTCCTGGATCCACTTGCACGCCGAGACGTAGCCGTAGAGGCCGGGGACGACCATCCGGACCGGGAAGCCGTGGTCGAACGGCAGCGGTTCGCCGTTCATGCCGACCGCGAGCAGTGCCTCACGGCCGTCCATGACCTCCTCGACCGGAGTCCCGATCGTCATCCCGTCCACGGAGCGCGCCACGATCTGGTCCGCGGGCCCGCCCTTCGAAGGGGGCTTCACCCCGGCCTCACGCAGCAGATCGGCCAGTCGTACGCCGATCCACCGGGCCGTGCCCACATAGGGGCCGCCCACCTGGTTGGACACACACGTCAGCGTGATGTCCCGCTCCACGAGATCGCGGCCCAGGAGGTCCTGGAAGCCGAGGGTGACGGGTCGCGCCACCCCCTTGCCGTGGATCCGCAGCCGCCATGTGCCGGCGTCGACGCGCGGGACCACCAGAGCGGTGTCCACCCGGTAGAAGTCCTTGTTCGGGGTGGTGAAGGAGCTCAGGCCCCGGACGCCGAGATCGGCTCCGGTGGGTATCGGGGGTGCCGCCGAGGCCGGTGCCGGGAGGGCGATGTCGCCGCGTGAGGCGGAGACCCCGGCCAGCTGGGACGCCTGGAGCCGTCGGCCCAGGAGCCCCGCACCGGCCGAGGCCGCCGCGGCGGCGGTCGCCGCGATCACGAATCCGCGGCGGTCGAAGGCGCCTTGCGCCCCACCGTCCGTCTCCCCAGCCGCGGGAGACGGCGCGGTTTTCGGGACGCGCAGCCGTCCGGCCAGGAGATACAGCGCTCCTGCGGCCACCAGCGCGCCCACGACCGAGGGCAGTGCGTCACCCGGCCGGCCCTCCGGCCGGCCGGCCGCGGACACCGCCCCGACCACGCCGAAGACCAGGACGGCCGCAGCGCCGGTCCACCGGTGCCGCAGCGCGAGGACCCCCACCGCCATGGCGAAGACCGCCAGGAGGACGAGGATCCCGAGCTGCAGCACCAGCTTGTCGTCGGTGCCGAAGTTCCGTACGGCGAAGTCCTTGACGGCCGGGGGAGTGCGGTCGATGACCGCCCCGCCCACGGCCGTGACCGGACCCGCCTCGGGACGCACGGCAGCGGCGACGAGTTCGGCTACGCACAGGGCGGTGAACCCGGCGATCAGACCGCTGAGCGCGGCGAACGCGGCGCGTGCCCAGCGGGACCGCCGGGGCCCGGAGGCCCCCTGCTCCTGCGAAACATCTCGGTCTGTTCTCACACCAGGGGTTCGGCGCGGACCGCCCGGCGGATTGGTCGTTCACCCGATCGAAGTAATTCCGATCATCGGCCAATCCGTGGTGCCCGCTGCCCCGAATGACCTCTTAGGGGCATGCACCACCACCCGGCCCGCCACCTCTTCGCGTTCCTGGGACACCACGCGATGCTCACGATCGGCGACTCCCCGGTCTGGCGGACCGTCACCGGCGGATCGCGCGAGTACGTCGACCGCATCGCCGGGCAGGTGCACTCCGTGCGTACGTCCACCCCGGTCCGCACGGTGCGGCGGCTCGGCGGAGACGTGGAGATCGTCACCGAGGACGGCACCGCCGAGGCGCGCCCCCCGGCAAGGAGGCGCGCCCACTCGGGCATTTCAGGCGTCCTGGAACTCCATCAGGGCCACCGGGTCCGAGGTCGGCTGTTCGGATCCGCCCGCCGGTTCGACGGTGATGCCCATGCCGGACGCGCGGTCCACCGGACCGTCCAGGAGAACGGCGTCATCCGTGACGGCCGGGTTCATCAGACCGGCCGCACGCATGGTGCCCCCGTCGTCGAACCACAGCTGGTACACCTTGCCGCCGGGCGGCCGTGCCATGTCCGACGCGAGGAACACCGCCCGGTTCACGCTCTGCGAGACCACCACCGTGCCCCGAGCCCCGTCCCCGAGATCCGCGGCGCTGGTCCTGGCATCCGGTGCGGCCAGCACCCGCGCGACCTGCTCGTTGTGCTGTTCGGCCCGGGCGGTCTCCTGCCGGGCGTCCTGCGCGACCTGGTTCTGCCACACGGCGACCCCGCCGAAGGCGGCAGCGGCGGCGACGCAGGCGGCGAGGGCGTACGTCGACCAGCGGCCGGCCCGGCGCGCGGAGACCCCGGAGCCGGCGCTCCGGCCCCGGGCCGGCGGCTCCTGCCGTACGGTCGTGATGTCGCGCAGCACCCGGTCCCGGAGCCCCGGGGGAGGGGTGGCGGACACGGCGAGCCCGAGCCGGGCGGCGGTGGCGGACAGCTCCCGTACCTCCTGGGCACACGCCTCACAGGCACCCAGATGCCGTTCGAACGCGACGCGCTCCTCGTCCGGCAGCGCGTGCAGGGCATAGGCCCCGGTCAGTGTGTGCAGCTCGGCCGTGCTCATGCGTTCACCCCCAGGCAGTCGCGCAGCCGGATGAGCCCGTCGCGCAGCCGTGTCTTGATGGTTCCCAGTGGTACGGACAGCAGCTCGCCGACCTCGCGATAGGTCAGTCCGCGGTAGTACGCCAGCGTCACCGACTCCCGCTGGAGCTCGGAGAGCGTCCGCAGACAGCGCCGGACCTGTTCCTTCTCCAGCCGGCTCTCGACCTGCTCGGACACCTCGTCGAAGTCCGGGGTGCGGTCCAGCAGCGCCGCCTTGTGCTCCCGTGCCGCGGTCGCCTCGGCCGACCTGACCCGGTCCACCGCCCGGTGGTGGGCGAGCGTCAGCACCCAGTTCATGGCGCTGCCGCGGGACGCCTGGTAGCGGGGGGCGGTGCGCCACACCTCGACGAGGACCTCCTGGGCCACCTCCTCCGACTGGGCCGGGTCGCGGAGCACGCTCCGCACCAGGCCGAGGACCGGCCCGCTGACCTGGTCGTACACCTGGGTGAAGGCGGCCTGGTCGCCACGGGCGACCCGGCCGAGCAGCTCCTGCAGGCCGGGGCCCGACGAAGGGACCCCACTGATGTGTACGGCTTCTCTCACGCGGACGGTCCTCCCGGGGCACGCAACGGTTTCCTGGGTGATTCGGAGCCGGCGGCCCGGAGGATTGGTCGGACGCTTCAGGAATCGGCCGGTCCGCCCACCTTCTCGTACGCACGTCCGGCCGGCCGTGACCGGGTCCTCCTGGCCGCACGGACGACGAGGAGGACCACCAGCCCGATCGGTGAGAGCAGGATCGTCAGCACCAGGAGAGGCCCCGTCACCAGCGGGGACATCCCCAGCCTGCGCGACTCCAGGAACATCCACTGCCCCAGAAGCAGATCCCAGGCGATGATCTGTGCCCAGACGGCCCCGGCGCCGTTCGCCAGCGACGTCAGGTCGCGGAACGTGTCGATGTCCGGGCTGCTCACCGCGGCCCACAGCTCCGGGAACACCGGTGCGGCCATCACGGCCCAGAGGGTCAGCACCGGCAGGACGGTCAGCGGCGAGGACGCCGCGCGCGCGGTGGGGCGCCAGTTCGGCGCGAAGATCATGAGCAGCCAGAACGGGGCGGCCGCCATGAACGTCATCTCGAAGAGTGCACCGGTCATGACACGAGCTCCTTGTCCGGCGCGGAGGCCGATGAGGCGGGGGAGGCCGGGCGGAGTGCGGCGAGGACCCCGGCGGCCGTCGCGGTGACGATCAGCCCCGCGGCGGCGAGTGTCGGGCCGTCAGGGTGGACCAGTGGCAGGCCGCGCAGTGCCTGCCATGCCACCAGGGCGACGACCGCGGCGTACGCACCGGAGGTGACGAGCACCAGCCGCAGCCGCACACGCGGGTCGCGCAGCCGGGCGGCCCGGGGCGCGAGGAGGATCAGGGCGACCACGAACAGAGGGAGCGCCTGCAGGGCGTGCATGCCGACGAAGTGCGGGACGCGCAGGTCGCCGCCCGTCGTCGACCAGCCGGTCAGCGGCATCGAGGGCCCGCCGTCCGGCACACCGACCGCGTGGGCGCCGACCACGTCCGCGGTGTCGAGTCCGCCGGCCGCCCGCTGCCCGGCGGACGGCCGCGCCATCAGGAAGCCGAACCCCGCGCCCACCAGGGCGATCAGCACCCCCGAGCGCACGGCCCAGGCCGACGCGCGGTCGGCGATCCGTGCGCGGAGCAGCAGGAGCGCGATGACGAGCGTGCCGGCCCAGAGGACGACGACGGTGGCGGCCATCGCGTCGTACAGCGTCGAGTCGAGCGCGGTGCCGTGGTTGAAGTGGCTCCGCTTCCCCCTGATCACCTGGCCGGTGATGATCACCATCTCCCCCGCGCACGCCAGGGCGACCACGGTGCCGGCCCACCAGCCGACGCGCCGGCCCCGGGTCAGCAGCGTCAGCATCCACGCCAGGGCCAGCGCGTAGGCCACGAACGAGACGGCGAACTTGAACGGCTTCGCCCAGATCGGCGCACCCGCGAGGACCCGGCCGTCCACCAGGATCCCCACCGCTCCGACAAGGGACATCACGATCATCGAGGCGGCGAACAGAACTAACGGCCGGTGCCATGTGCGCCATGACTGCATAGGTCCCCCAGGGAAGATATGGATAGTGGAACTGCCTGCTATCCGATAGGGGAACTATCTATGATGGGAGTCGGCTCGGCAACCTCCTGGAGGGTGAACGCACAGTGCGCATCGGTGAATTGAGTCGCAGGTCCGGGGTCCCGGTGCCGACGATCAAGTACTACGTACGAGAGGGGCTGCTGCCCGCCGGCATTCTGACCAGCCCCAACCAGGCGCGCTACGACGACGGGCACGAGCGCAGGCTGCGGCTGATCCGCGCCCTCCTGGATGTCGGAGGGCTGTCGCTGTCCGCCATCGCGGAGGTCCTGGAGGCCGTCGACGATCCAGGCCAGCCGGTGCACAAGGTGCTCGGTGCGGCGGCCAGGCGCATCACGCCCGAGGAGCCCGAGAAGTACGAGGAGTCCGAGGAGGGGCCCGAGTCGGCCGAGGCGCGCGAGGAGGTCGCCGCGCTGCTGGCGCGGCGCGGCTGGTTCGTGCGCGCGGAGAGCCCGGCGGGACGGTCGCTGGCGGGTGTGCTGGCGGCCCTGCACAGGGCGGGACACGGCGGCTTCGTCGAACTGCTCGACGTCTACGCGGACGCGGCCGAGCCCATCGCCCACGCGGACCTCGACTACGTCCGGCGTCGGGTGGCGCGCGAGGACCTGGTGGAGAGCGTGGTGGTCGGCACGGTGCTCGGTGAGGCCATGTTCGGCGCCCTCAGGCGGCTCGCCCATGTGGACGCCTCCGCCCGCGCCTACGAGGGTGGAGCGGAGGAGGGGGCCGGGGAGTGAGGGCACACACGAAACCCGGTCACCGTCCGGGACGGCGACCGGGTCACGGGGAGGGCGGGGAGGATTACGAGGCGCTCTCCTGCTCGCGCTCCACCTGCTCGTTCCACTCGCGCTTGACCGCGCGCCACGCGTCGTCGTTCTGGCCGAGGCGCCAGTAGCCCGAGATCGACAGCTGCGGGAGCGGGATGCCGCGCTCCACGCGGAGGTGGCGCCGGATCTCCTTCACGAAGCCCGCCTCCCCGTGGACGAAGGCCTGCACCTCGCCGTCGGGGAACCGCAGCTCCTTCACCGCCGCGACGAGAGCCTCGCCGACCGGGCGGTCGCCGCGGTGCAGCCAGGTCACCGAGACGCCTTCCGGCTCCACGAGCTTCTGCTCCTCCGAGGCGTCGGACACCTCCACGAAGGCGTGCGCCACCGCGCCCTCGGGCAGGTGCTCCAGGGACGCGGCGATCGCGGGCAGGGCGCTCTCGTCGCCCGCCAGCAGATGCCAGTCGGCCGAGGCCTCCGGGACGTAACCGCCGCCGGGGCCCAGGAAGGTCACCTGGTCGCCGCGCTGTGCGCGCGCCGCCCAGGGGCCCGCCAGGCCCTCGTCGCCGTGCACCACGAAATCGACGGCGAGCTCGCGGGCGTCGGGGTCCCAGGAGCGCACGGTGTACGTCCGGGTGGTGGGCCACAGCTCGCGCGGGTACTCCTCGCGGATCCTGGCCATGTCGAAGGGGTGGCTGTAGTCCGCGCCCTCCGGGGCGAAGCACAGCTTGATGTAGTGGTCGGTGTACCCGGCGAGGGTGAAGCCGGCCAGGCCGTCGCCGCCGAGAATCACGCGCACCATGTGCGGGGTGATCTGCTCGGTGCGCAGGACCTGCGCCCCCTGCGCCTTCGGTGTCCGGCGTTGCGGCCGCTCTGCCACGGAGTGCTCCCTAGCTCTGGACCCGGATGTGGGCGGGTCCATATGAGGTTCTACGTACTTAGGCTTACCTAAGTTAGCACCTTCATGTCTGGAGTGTGAGGAGCAGGCGCTGCAGCGCGTTTCCCAGACCCCATCGGGTCGCGAGGGCCTCCAGGGCCGCGGGATCACGCGGTTCGCGGGGAAGCTCGGGGGTGAAATCGGGCAGCGGCACGTCATCGGCGACACGGACGACCTTCGGGGCGACCGCCACATAGTCCCGCGCCTCGTCGAGCCGCTTGCGCTGGGACGGGGTCAGCCGGGCCGCGGGATCGTCCACCGCGGCCATGATGCCGGCCAGATCGCCGAAGGCGTCCAGCAGCTTCGCCGCCGTCTTCTCGCCGATCCCGGGGACCCCGGGCAGCCCGTCGCTCGGATCGCCGCGCAGCAGGGCCAGGTCGACGTATCCGCTGCCGTCCACGCCGTACTTCCCGCGCAGCCAGGCCTCATCCGTCACCTGGAGCGTCCCCACGCCCTTCAGCGGGTAGAGCACCCGCACCCCGCGGGCGTCGTCGACCAGCTGATAGAGGTCGCGGTCCCCGGTCACGATGTCCACGGGGCCCGTGGCCCGCCCGGCCAGCGTGCCGATCACGTCGTCCGCCTCGTACGGCGCGACGCCCACCCGGGCGATCCCGAGCGCGTCCAGCACGGCCTCGATCACCGGGACCTGCGGGGAGAGGGTGTCCGGGACCTCCTCCTCGTCGGGGACGCCCTCGCTGGTCTCGACGGCCACCCGGTGCGCCTTGTAGGTCGGGATCAGGTCGACCCGCCACTGCGGGCGCCAGTCCGCGTCCATGCAGGCGACCAGGTCGTCCGGCCGGTGGTCCTGGACCAGCCTGGCGATGAAGTCGAGCAGTCCGCGCACGGCGTTGACCGGGGTGCCGTCCGGTGCGCGCACCGAGTCCGGAACGCCGAAGTAGGCGCGGAAGTAGAGGGAGGCGGTGTCGAGGAGCATCAGGCGTCGCGTCACACCCCGATGATGCCGTACCCCTGCGACAGTCGTGCCGGGTGGAGCGCGCGGTTCCCGCGACAGCGGTTTCTTATGAGTGATCTGAATCACACACGTGTTTGGGTCGCGTAAGTGAGGGCAGGCGCGGCATCGGAGCGGACCACGTCCATTTTTCAACAAAGTGCGCGTGCTCTGCGGACCGAATCCGCACCGCTCCACGGTCTGCCGACGGGGTGGCAGACCGTTTTCGGTTCAACGCGTGAGGTGTATGTGTCAAGGCTGCAAGCTGAGCACTTGTACAAGGTGTTCGGCAGACGACCCGATCAAGCTGTGCAGAAGCTCGAGGGCGGCACACACCGCGACGAGCTGCGCGCCGACGGAACGACCGCAGCGGTGATCGACGCCTCGTTCACCGTGGAACCTGGCCAGATCTTCGTCGTCATGGGACTCTCCGGTTCGGGGAAGTCCACATTGCTGCGGATGCTCAACGGCCTGCTGGAGCCCACCGCCGGCCGAGTGCTGTTCGACGGGCAGGACCTGACCGCCCTGAGCGCCCGTGACCTGCGCACCGTCCGCTCCAGGAAGATCAGCATGGTCTTCCAGCACTTCGCGCTCTTCCCCCACAGGAGCGTGCTCGAGAACGCCGCGTACGGCCTGGAGGTCCAGGGCGTCCCGCGTGCCGCGCGTGAGGCGCGCGCGGCCGAGGCGCTGGAGATGACCGGCCTCGCCGGCTGGGAGAAGTCCTGGCCCGACGAGCTGTCCGGCGGCATGCAGCAGCGTGTGGGGCTGGCCCGCGCGCTCGCCACCGACGCCGACCTGCTCCTGATGGACGAGTCCTTCAGCGCGCTCGACCCGCTGATCCGGCGAGACATGCAGGACCAGCTCCTCGAACTGCAGAAGCGTCTGAAGAAGACCATCGTCTTCATCACGCACGACCTCAACGAGGCCATGCGCCTCGGCGACCGTATCGCCGTGATGCGGGACGGCGAGATCGTCCAGCAGGGCACCGCCGAGGACATTCTCGTCCGGCCGTCCAACGACTACGTCGCGTCCTTCATCCAGGACGTCGACCGCTCCCGGGTGCTCACCGCCGGTTCGATCATGGAGGCGCCCGCGGCGGGCAGCTCCGACGCCGAGCTGAAGGCCGAGGCGCCCGCGACGGTGTCCGCCGAGACGCCCATCGCCGAGCTCTTCACCCCCTGCTCCACCAGCGGGGCGGCCGTCGCCGTCACCGATGAGGACGGCAAGGTCATAGGCATGGTCCCGCGCGCCAGGCTGCTCGCCGCGCTCGGCGAGGAACCGCAGGTCGACAGCCAGGCCGACGGCCAGGTCCCGGCCCCGCGTGAGGTCAAGAAGGTGATCGCCGGTGCCTAGGTTCACCTTCGGCGCGTGGGTCGAGGACGTGGTCGACTGGCTCCAGTCGAACCTCACCTGGATCTTCGACGCCATCAAGACGGTGCTGGGCGGGATGTACGACGGCGTCAACGCCGTGCTGAGCGGTGGTGAGCCGCTGCTGATGGCGGGTATCTTCGCCGTCCTCGCGTTCTGGCTGCGCGGGGTGGTGCCCGCCGTGCTCACCTTCGTAGGGTTCGCGCTCATCGACTCCCTCGCCCTCTGGGACGAGGCGATGGCCACCCTCTCGCTGGTCGTCGTGGCCGCGGTCATCACGATCGTCATCGCGGTGCCCATGGGTATCTGGGCGGCGCGCAACAACAGGGTCAGTGCCACGCTGCGGCCGGTGCTCGACGTCATGCAGACGATGCCCGCCTTCGTCTACCTGATCCCCGGCGTCATGTTCTTCGGCGTCGGCGTCACCCCCGGCGTGATCGCCACCATCGTCTTCGCGATGCCGCCCGGCGTCCGGATGACCGAGCTGGGCATCCGCCAGGTCGACGGCGAGCTGGTCGAGGCCGCAGCGGCCTTCGGCACCACGCCCAAGCACACCCTCACCCGGGTGCAGCTGCCGCTCGCGCTGCCGACGATCATGGCCGGAATCAACCAGGTCATCATGCTGTCCCTGTCGATGGTCGTCATCGGCGGCATGGCCGGCGCCGGCGGCCTCGGCGAGAAGGTGTACGCGGCCATCACGCAGCTCCAGGTCGGCCTCGCCGCCGAGAGCGGGATCGCCGTCGTCATCCTCGCCATGTACCTGGACCGGATGACCGGCGCGCTCAACGAGCGGGTCTCCCCGCTCGGCCGTCGCGCCGCCGCCAAGGTCGCCGCCGGTGCGCGTCGGCTGAGGTTCACCCACTACAAGCCGGGAACCGCCGTCGCGATGACCGGTGTCGTCGTCCTCGCGCTGGTCGCGGGCGGCCTCAACATCGTCGGTTCCGGCGACTCGAAGGCCGATCAGGCCGGCAGCGGGAACGTCGGCCAGGGCCAGAAGATCAACATGGGGTACATCCCCTGGGACGAGGGGATCGCCTCCACCTTCCTGTGGAAGGAGATCCTGGAGCAGCGCGGTTACGAGACCGGGATCACCCAGCTCGACGCCGGTCCGCTCTACTCCGGCGTCGCCCGCGGCGACATCGACTTCCAGACGGACTCCTGGCTGCCGACCACGCACAAGGACTACTGGGACAAGTACAGCGACCAGCTGGACGACCTGGGCTCCTGGTACGGGCCGACCTCGCTGGAGCTGACGGTTCCGTCGTACGTCAAGGGCATCGACTCGCTCGAGGACCTCAAGGGCCAGGGCAAGAAGTTCGACGGCAAGATCATCGGCATCGAGGCCAGCGCCGGGATGATGGGCACCCTGAACAAGAAGGTGCTCAAGGAGTACGGCCTGGAGGGCGAGTACGAGGTCGTCTCCTCCAGCACCTCCTCGATGCTCGCCGAGCTGAACGCCTCCATCAAGAAGAAGGAGCCGGTCGTGGTGACCCTGTGGTCGCCGCACTGGGCCTACGGCAAGCACGACCTGAAGAAGCTCAAGGACCCGAAGGGTGCCTGGGGCAAGGGTGAAGAGGTCCACACCGTCGCCCACAAGGGCTTCGCCGAGAAGGCTCCCGCCGTCTCCAAGTGGCTCAAGGACTTCAAGCTCACCGAGAAGCAGCTCACGAGCCTCGAGAACGAGATCCAGACCGCCGGCCAGGGCCAGGAGCAGGACGGCGTCCGTGCCTGGCTGAAGAAGAACCCCGGCCTGGTCGACAAGCTGGCCCCGGTGCCGGGCGGCGGCGGTGCGCAGCAGGGCAAGGACGCGGGCAAGACCGTCAACATGGGGTACTTCCCGTGGGACGAGGCCATCGCCTCCACCTACCTCTGGCAGAACATGCTGGAGGACCGGGGATACAAGACGACGGTCAAGCAGCTCGACCCGGGACCGCTCTACACGGGTCTCGCACAGGGGCAGCTCGACGTCCAGTTCGACTCCTGGCTGCCGACGACGCACAAGGACTACTGGGACCGGTACAAGGAGAACCTCGTCGATCTCGGCTCCTGGTACGGGCCGACCTCGCTGGAGCTGACGGTTCCGTCGTACGTCAAGGGCATCGACTCGCTCGAGGACCTCAAGGGCCAGGGCAAGAAGTTCAACGGCAAGATCATCGGCATCGAGTCGAGCGCCGGGATGATGGGCACCCTGAACAAGAAGGTGCTCAAGGAGTACGGCCTCGAAGGTGAGTACGAGGTGGTCTCCTCCAGCACCTCGTCGATGCTGGCCGAGCTGAACCGGTCGATCAAGAAGAAGGAGCCGGTCGTGGTGACCCTGTGGTCGCCGCACTGGGCCTACGGCAAGCACGACCTGAAGAAGCTCAAGGACCCGAAGGGTGCCTGGGGCAAGGGCGAGCAGATCCACACGGTCGCCAAGAAGGACTTCGCCAAGGACTTCCCGGAGCTGACCGGCTGGCTGAAGGACTTCAAGCTCACCGAGGCGCAGCTGGCCTCGCTCGAGGTGGAGCTCCAGAAGGGCGGCGCCGGCAAGGAGAAGGAGTCCGCCCGCCGCTGGATGGACGCCAACCCGGACGTGGTGGAGAAGCTGGCGCCCGTCGGCAGCTGATCCACTGGTCCACCCACGCGTCACCCTGAAGGGGACGGCCCCGGTCGCGAACCGGGACCGTCCCCTTCAGGCTGGTCGGAGGGGGTTCCCGAGGTTCTCTGTCCGTCGGTCTCCACTTCGTCGCGCAAACGACATGCGTAGGGTGCTGGCAACCGGGAGGATGGCGATCCGGGGAGGGAGCCGGACATGGACGACAAGGAAGCCCTTCGAGTGGGCGCGGCGGTCCGCCGACGCCGCAGGAGCCTCGGACTCACCCTGGCCGCGGTGGCCGGGCGCAGCGGTCTGTCCGTACCGTTCCTCAGCCAGATCGAGAACGAACGGGCCAGACCCAGCCCCCGCTCCCTGGACCGGGTGGCGGAGGCGCTGGAGACCACGACCGAGCGGCTGCGGGCCGCGGCGGACTCGGCGCGCGCCGTGGATGTCGTACGGGCGGACGACGAGGACGGCGTACGCAGGCTGGTGCGCGGAAGGCACCAGCTCAGCGCGCTGGAGTTCATCGGCGAGCAGGATCTCGGGCGCGAGTTCCAGCACCGCAACGACGAGGTGATGTACGTCGTGGAGGGTGCCGTCGAGGTCGAGGCCGAGGGCCGGGCCCACCGGCTGGGCCGGGGCGACACCCTCTTCCTCTCCGGCGGGGTGCGGCACCGGTGGCGGGCTACCGTGCCGGGCACCCGGCTGCTGGTCGTCTCGGTCGCCGAGCACATCGACGCCACGTACGACTCGCGCCGCTGACGGGGCGGTGCCGATGCGTGTCGTCTCCCTGGTCCCGTCGCTCACCGAGGCCGTCGCCGTCACCGCCCCCGGGCTGCTCGTCGGCGTCACCGACTGGTGCACCCGTCCCGCGGGGCTGACCGCCGCCCGGATCGGCGGCACGAAGAACCCCGACACCGCCGCCGTGGCGGCCCTGCGTCCCGACCTCGTCGTCGCCAACGAGGAGGAGAACCGGGAGGCGGACGTGGCCGCCCTTCGAGAGGCCGGGCTGAACGTCCTCGTCACCGAGGTCCGCACGCTCGGCCAGGCCTTCGCCGAAATGGAACGGGTCCTCACCGCCTGCGGGCTGCCCCGGCCGGACTGGCTGGAGGAGTCCCGGACCGCCTGGGCGGCGCTGCCGCCCCCTCCTGCCCCGCGCCCCGCGATCGTGCCGGTCTGGCGCAGGCCCTGGATGGTGCTGGGCCGCGACACCTTCGCCGGCGACCTGCTGGCCCGCCTCGGGGTACGGAACGTGTACGCCGGCCACCAGGACCGCTACCCCCGCGTCCCCCTGGCCGAGCTGAACGTGTCCGGTGCCGAGCTGGTCGTACTCCCGGACGAGCCGTACCGCTTCACCGCCGCCGACGGGCCCGAGGCCTTCCCCGGCCTGCCCGCCGTGCTCGTCGACGGGCGTCACCTCACGTGGTACGGACCGTCACTGGCCGAAGCGGCCGGGGCGCTGCGAGCAGCGCTCCGCTGAAGAGCCCGCCCAGCGTCCGGGCGCCGGCGACCGCCCAGGCGGTCACCAGCAGCGCGTAGAGCACCACGGCCAGCCAGGTGAACGCGTCCAGCCCGGTGTGCCGGGCCAGCCCCGCCGCGCCGGTGACACACGTGCCGACCGGGAAGGTGAACCCCCACCACGTCATCGTGAACCCCATGCCGCGCCGCATCGCGCGCACCACCAGCGCGACGGACAGGGCCAGCCACAGCAGGGCGAACCCCATCACCGGCACCCCGTACAGGACGGCGAACGCGCCGAACGCCGAGGCGTACGGCGCCGCGATCGCGCCCGGCGCCACATCGGCCAGCTGGTTCACGGCGGTCGTGGACTGGCCGAGCGGCCCGAGCACCAGGAACAGCGTCGGGGTCAGTGCCGGCGCCGGCGGGCCGTGGTGGACCAGCCGCGCGAAGACCAGCGGAACGACCACCAGGGTCGCCAGCAGGGACAGTCCGAACATCGCGTAACAGGCCAGCAGGAGCGCCTCTCGCGCCTGGCCGGGGGCCAGCTCGGGCACCAGCAGAGGCCCGACCGCGGCCGAGACCATCGGGGCCACCAGAGGCAGCAGCCAGACCGGCGACGCGGTGCCCGGGGCAGGACGGTGGCGTACGACCATGAGGTACGGGATCGCCACGGCGGCGGCGAGGCCCGCGACCGTGCCCGCCGTGAACAACAGCACGTCCACGGCGAGGGCGGCGGGACGGCCGATGACGTCCTGGCCCACCACGAGGGTGCCCGCCCCGACGGCGAGCAGCGCCATGGAGAGACAGCCGTGGAACGGGGCGACCGCGGGATCCAGGAGGTGGGCGCGGGCCTGGTCCCGGTGCAGGATCCAGTGCCCTGCACGGGCGGCCAGCACGGAGGCCAGTGCCACGGCGGACAGGGCCCACACCACGACGCAGACGGTCCGCAGACCCGGAACGTCCACGGGCAGCGCGGCGCCCGCCGTCGCGACGATGGCGGTCCCCATCACCGTCGCGTACCAGTTGGGGCCGAGGTACCGCAGGGCCGGGAGCCGGGGGACGACGGGCCGGGAGGGAGGGGTCCCGGTCTTGGTCTGCGGAAAGATGGCCATGCCACGATTCTCGCCGGGCGCACCGACGCCCACCAGGGAGCGCGCGGCTATGAGGTCATAGGCTGGGCTTATGTCCCGTCCTCTGTCCACGCCCTCCTCCCTGCCCCACCGCGTCCCCGACCTGGGAGCCATGGTGCTGCTGCTCGCCGTCGCGCGGCACGGGAGCCTGGGCAGGGCGGCGCGGGACGTCGGAATCAGCCAGCCCGCCGCCTCCGGCCGCATCCGGTCGATGGAGCGGCAGCTGGGCGTCGCGCTCCTGGACCGCTCACCGCGAGGCTCCCGGCTGACCGACGCGGGCGCCCTCGTCACCGACTGGGCGCGCAGGGTCGTCGAGGCCGCCGAGGCGTTCGACGCGGGAGCCCAGGCGCTGCGGGACCGGCGCGACTCCCGGCTGCGGGTCGCCGCGAGCATGACCATCGCGGAGTACCTGCTGCCAGGCTGGCTGATCGCCCTGCGGGCCGAACGCCCGGACACCGCCGTGTCCTTGCTCGCGGGCAACTCGGCGGCGGTCGCCCTGCGGCTGCTGGCCGGTGAGGCGGATCTGGGCTTCGTCGAGGGGCTCTCGATACCGGAAGGTCTCGACGGCACCGTCATCGCGCACGACCGGCTCGTCGTCGTGGTGGCGCCCTCCCATCCGTGGGCGGGCCGCGAGCGGCTGACGCCGGGGGAGCTCGCCGCGACGCCCCTGATCCTGCGTGAACACGGGTCCGGTACCCGCCAGGTCCTGGACGCCGCCCTCGCCGTGCACGGCGGGCTGGCGCGCCCCCTGCTCGAACTCTCCTCCACCACAGCGGTGAAGGGGGCCGCGGAGAGCGGAGCCGGCCCCTGCGTACTGAGCGAACTCGCGCTGGGCGAGGAGCTCTCCGCTCGGCGCCTGGTCAAGGTCCCGGTCGAGGGCGTACGGCTGCGCCGTCAGCTGCGCGCGGTCTGGCCGGCCGGCCACCGGCCCACCGGGCCGGCGCGCGACCTGCTCTCCCTGACCGCCCGCGAGGCCCGGGAGCGCTGACGCCCCCGGGCGCTGTCGGGTGGCGGGCCTCAGGCGGAGGGTACGGCCGCCCCCGCCCGGGCCGCCGCCACCAGGGCCCGCATGATCCGCAGGTCGTCGCCCATCTCCGGGTGCCACTGGACCCCGAGCACCCACCGGTCGCCCGGCAGCTCGATCGCCTCCACCGTGCCGTCCGCCGCGTGGGCGGAGGCGACCAGGCCCGGCGCGAGCCGGTCCACGGCCTGGTGGTGGTACGTGGGTACGGACGCCTCCTCGGGCACGAGCGAGGAGTACAGCGTCCCCGGGACCGGCGTCACCGGGTGCTCGCCGAGGATCCCGGCCTTGCCGAACGGCCCCGCGTGGCCGTCCAGATGCTGGGTCAGCGTGCCGCCCAGCGCCACGTTGAGCAGCTGCATGCCCCGGCAGATCCCGAGCACCGGAGTGCCGGCCTCCCTCGCCGCGCGGAGCAGGGCCACTTCCCAGGTGTCGCGCTCATGGGCCGGCGGCCCTGTCCTGAAGTCGCGCTCCGCGCCGTACAGTCCGGGGTCGACATCGGCGCCGCCCGCGATCACGAGGCCGTCCACCCGGGCCACGACGGCCGCGGCCTTCGACGGGTCGTCCGGCGGCAGCAGTGCGGCGAGCCCGCCGGAGCGCTGGACCAGCGCGGGGTAGGCGGCGGGGAGCACCGCCGCGGGGAGTTCCCAGACGCCCCAGCGAGCCGCCGGCTCCAGATAGGTCGTGACGCCGATGAGCGGTTCGTGCATGGTGCGGTCCCTCCGGCGGCCGGTCTGCCGGCCGGCCCGGTGCAATGGTGTTGCGTCATACCTTTGTTCGTACGGCGCCGTCACGCAAGAGCAGTGATCCGGAAGGGCTGGATCAAGCCAGGAAGCCGCGGAGCAGTGCGGCGGTCCCCGCGCAGTGCTCGCGCATCACCGCCCGTGCGCCCGTCTCGTCGCCGTCGAGCACCGCGGCGACGAGGGCCGTGTGCTGACGCTGCGAATGTTCGAGGTTCCGCACCAGCAGGGGGATGCAGTCCAGCAGGTCGTTGACGCCCGCCCTCACAGCCGCGTACCGGGCGGCCAGCGAGGGGGAGCCGGAGAGCTCGGCCAGCGTCAGATGGAAAAGGGTGTCGATCCTGCGGTAGTCGGGCAGAGGTGCCTCGTGTGTCGCCGCCAGAGCCGTACGCAGCCGGTCCGCCCCCTCGTCGTCGAGGCCGCGCGCCGCGCAGAGCCCGGCCGCCCCCGACTCCAGGACCTCGCGGAACAGCAGGATGTCCTCGATGTCGACGCCCCCCATCCGGCGGCGCAGCTCGTCACCGTCGGCAGGGCCGGTGCGGTGACGCACGAACGTACCGCCGTACCGGCCGCGCCGTGCCTCGATCAGACCCTGGTCCTGGAGGACCTTCAGGACCTCGCGCAGGGTGACGCGGCTGATCCCGAGGAGCCCGGCCAGCTCGCGCTCGGCCGGCAGCCGCCCGCCGCCGGGCACCAGGCCGAGCCGGACCACCTGGAGGATCTGCTCCAGCGCCTCCTCGAAACCGTTGCCCGCACGGACCGGCCGCAGTGCGGGCAGCAGCCGGCCGGAGGGCCAGGGCTCCCCGGTCTCTTCCGCCACGTCCCGATTCCCTTCCCCCCAATGGTTTTCTCCCATACCTTAAGCCTTCCGGCTGACCGAACGAGGAGCATCCCGTGGCAGACCGAACACCCCCGCTGGGGACCGACGAGCTGCGCGTGCTCGTCGAGCGCGGTGAGATCGACACCGTGGTCCTCGCCTTCACCGACATGCAGGGCAGGCTGCAGGGCAAACGGTTCGCGGCGTCCTTCTTCCTCGACGAGGTGCTGGAACACGGCACGGAGGGCTGCAACTACCTGCTCGCCGTCGACACGGACATGAACACCGTCGACGGGTTCGCCATGTCCTCCTGGTCCAACGGCTACGGCGACTTCGCGATGCGACCCGACCTCACGACCCTGCGCCTGATCCCCTGGCACGAGGGGACCGCCCTGGTCATGGCCGACCTCTCCTGGGACGACGGCTCGCCTGTCGTCGCCGCGCCCCGCCAGATCCTCCGGCGGCAGCTGGAGCGCCTCGCCGAGCACGGACTGACCGCCCACGTCGGCACGGAACTCGAATTCATCGTCTTCAAGGACACCTACGAGGAGGCGTGGGACCGCGACTACCGCGGCCTCACCCCGGCGAACCAGTACAACATCGACTACTCGGTCCTCGGCACGGGCCGCATCGAACCGCTGCTGCGCCGCATCCGCAACGAGATGGCGGCCGCCGGGCTGAGCGTCGAGTCCGCCAAGGGCGAGTGCAACCCCGGCCAGCACGAGATCGTCTTCCGCTACGACGAGGCCCTCGTCACCTGCGACCAGCACGCCGTCTACAAGACGGGCTCCAAGGAGATCGCCGCCCAGGAAGGCGTCTCGCTCACCTTCATGGCCAAGTTCAACGAGCGCGAGGGCAACTCCTGCCACATCCACCTCTCGCTCCAGGACACCGGAGGGCACAGCGTCATGGCGGGCGAGGGCGGCGCGATGTCCCCCGTGATGCGGCACTTCCTCGCCGGCCAGCTCTCCGCCCTGCGCGACTTCTCCCTGCTGTACGCGCCGAACATCAACTCCTACAAGCGATTCCAGCCCGGCTCCTTCGCGCCCACCGCCGTCGCCTGGGGCCACGACAACCGCACCTGCGCCCTGCGCGTCGTCGGCCACGGCCGCTCGATGCGCTTCGAGAACCGGCTGCCCGGCGGGGACGTCAACCCGTACCTCGCGGTCGCCGGCCTCGTCGCCGCAGGGCTCCACGGCATCGAGAACGAACTGGAACTCCCCGACGCCTGCGAGGGAAACGCCTACACCGCCGGATACGACCAGGTCCCCGCCAGTCTCCGCGAGGCCGCCGCCCTCTGGGAGGACAGCGAGGTGGCCCGGGAGGCCTTCGGCGACGACGTCGTCGCGCACTACCGCAACATGGCGCGCGTCGAACTGGAGGCCTTCGACGCAGCGGTGACCGACTGGGAGCTCCGCCGCTCCTTCGAACGTCTGTGAGGCACCCCGTGAACCACGAACACCGCGTCCTGAACCCGGCGACCGAGGAGCTCGTCGCCACCGTCCCCGCCACCACCGCCGCCGAGGTGGACACCGCAGTCACACGGGCCGCGGCCGCCCAGCGCACCTGGGCCGGCCTGGCGCCCGGCGACCGTGCCCGGCTGCTGCGCCGCTTCGCCGTCCTCGTCGACGAACACGCCGAGGAACTGGCCCTCCTGGAGGTCACCGAAGCGGGCCACACCCTGGGCAACGCGCGCTGGGAGGCCGCCAACGTCCGGGACCTGCTGGACTACGCGGCCGGGGGAGTGGAACGCCTGACGGGGCGCCAGATCCCCGTACCGGGCGGCATCGACCTCACGTTCCTCGAACCGCTGGGCGTCGTCGGCGTGATCGCCCCGTGGAACTTCCCCATGCCGGTCGCGGCCTGGGGCGCCGCCCCCGCCCTCGCCGCCGGCAACGCCGTCCTCCTCAAACCGGCCGAGACCACCCCGCTCACCGCCCTGCGGCTGGCCCGGCTCGGTCTCGACGCCGGCCTCCCCGAACACCTCTTCCAGGTACTGCCCGGCGCGGGGGACGTGGCGGGCAACGCCCTCGTCGAACACCCGGGCGTGGCCAAGATCGTCTTCACCGGGTCGACCCGCGTCGGCAAGCAGATCATGGCCAGGTGCGCGGACCGGGTGAAGCGGCTGACCCTCGAACTCGGCGGCAAGAGCCCCAACATCGTCTTCGCCGACGCCGACATCGAGGCCGCAGCGGCCGCCGCGCCCATGTCCTTCCTGGACAACGCGGGCCAGGACTGCTGCGCCCGCACCCGCATCCTGGTCCAGCGGTCCGCGTACGACCGCTTCCTGGAACTCCTCGTCCCGGCCGTGGCCTCCGTCGTCGTGGGGGACCCGTCGGACGAGAGGACGGCGATGGGCCCGCTGATCTCCCGGACCCAGCTGGAGCGCGTCCGCGCGTACGTACCCCCGGGCGCGGACGGCATCCGGGGCAGTGCGCCCACCGGCCCCGGCTTCTGGTTCCCCCCGACCGTCCTCACCGGGATCGCCCCCGACGCCCCCGTCGCCACCGAGGAGGTCTTCGGCCCGGTCGCCGTCGTCGTGCCCTTCGAGGACGAGGAGGACGCCGTACGGCTGGCCAACGCCACCGAACACGGACTGGCCGGCTCGATCTGGACCCGTGACGTGGGCCGCGCCCTGCGGGTCTCCCGGGCGGTCAGGGCCGGGAACCTCTCCGTCAACTCCCATTCAGCCGTCCGCTACTGGACCCCGTTCGGCGGGTACAAACAGTCCGGGCTCGGCCGTGAACTGGGGCCCGACGCCCTCGCGGCCTTCACCGAAACCAAGAACGTCTTCATCGGCACGGAGGCCTGAACACACATGACCACCGACACGGGGAACATCTGCCGCCGCCTGACCGGCCGCACCGCCGTCATCACCGGGGCGGGCAGCGGCATCGGCCTCGCCACCGCCCGCCGGCTGGCGTCGGAAGGGGCGCACGTCGTCTGCGGCGACATCGACGAGAGCGCGGGCAAGGCCGCCGCGAAGGAGGCGGGAGGCACCTTCGTACGCGTCGACGTCACCGACCCCGACCAGGTCGAGGCGCTCTTCGCCGCGGCGGACGACACCTACGGCTCCGTCGACATCGCCTTCAACAACGCGGGCATCTCGCCGCCCGACGACGACTCGATCCTCACCACCGGGCTGGAGGCCTGGAAACGCGTACAGGACGTCAACCTCACCTCCGTCTACCTCTGCTGCAAAGCCGCCCTCCCCTACATGAGGCGCCAGGGCCGCGGCTCGATCATCAACACCGCGTCCTTCGTGGCCCGGATGGGCGCGGCGACCTCCCAGATCTCGTACACCGCGTCCAAGGGCGGCGTCCTCGCCCTGTCCCGTGAACTCGGGGTGCAGTTCGCCCGCGAGGGGATCCGGGTCAACGCCCTGTGCCCCGGCCCGGTCAACACCCCTCTGCTCCAGGAGCTGTTCGCCACCGACCCGGAGCGTGCCGCCCGCAGGCTCGTCCACATTCCGCTCGGCCGGTTCGCCGAGGCCACGGAGATCGCGGCGGCCGTCGCGTTCCTGGCCAGCGACGACTCCTCGTTCGTCAACGCCACCGACTTCCTCGTCGACGGCGGAATCTCGGGGGCGTACGTGACCCCCCTCGACTGACACTTCTAGGGTGGCGGTATGAGCAACGCGACTCCGCCCGGCTGGTACCCGGACGTGCACGTGCCCGGCAGCGAGCGCTGGTGGGACGGCACGGCCTGGACCGGGTACACCCGCTCGACGGCCGTCACCCGGCCGGTCGGGCTCCAGCCGCAGGCCGCGCCCCGGGGAGCCGGCACCACCCGTGCCGTCGCCCTGACCGTGGCAGGCCTGCTCGTCGTCGCCGCCGCCGTCACCGGCTTCCTGGTGCTGGGCGATGACGGCGGTACGCAGCCGACGTCATCGCCCGGCACCAGCGCACCCCCCACCGCCACGGACAGCGCGAGCGCGCCCGGCCCGACGCCCGCCGAGGGCCCGGAGGACGACCCCACGGTGCTGGTCGACCAGCTCAACGGGGTCACGATCCCGGTTCCCGACGGCTGGGAGAAGCCGGAGAGCACCCTCGACGACGCCTCCACGATGCGTACGGTCGGCTCCTACAGCTGCCCGGGAGACTCGGGAAGCTTCTGCTACCACGGCACCGTCACGGTCCGGACGGCCGGCGGCACCGACCTCACGGACATGAAGGCGCTGGCCGAGGAGGACATCGGGACGGCGGCCGACCGCGCCTACGGCAAGGACGCCGTCGACGACCGCATCCACGGGGGCATCAGGTCCCACAAGGAGCTGGCGTCCAAGTCCGTGACCGTGGCGGGACGCACCGGATATCTGGTGCGCCGTCAGGTCACCACCGGGAAGGGCCCCGGCGGTTACGTGCAGTCGCTCGTCTTCCCCTCCGCGGTGGGCAGCGAGACGCCGGTCATCGTGCGCCTCGCGTTCGACGCGGGCCAGGACGACCTGCCGCTCTCCCTCATGGACACCATCACCCGGGGCATCCGCCCGATCGGCGACGCCACAAGCGGCGGCGTGGGCAGCACCGTCGGCCCCTGAGCGGGTACTACAGGAACGTGCGGCCCTCACCGCGGTACGTCGGCACGGTGGCCGTGATCCGGTCGCCCTCGATCAGCCGCAGTTCGTCGAAGCGCTCGCACAGCTCGCCCGCCTTGGCGTGGCGGAACCACACCTTGTCGCCGATCAGCAGATCGTCCGCCGGGGCGCCGAGCAACGGAGTCTGGACCTCGCCCGGGCCCTCCTGCGGGTCGTAGCGCAGGCCCTCGGGCAGATACGGCACCGGCAGGCGGTCCGCGCCCGCCGCCCCGGACGCCGGATAGCCGCCGCCGAGCACCGTCACCACGCCCACACCCGGCCGCCGCACCACGGGCTGCGCGAACAGCGCCGCCGGACGGCCCCTGAACGACGTGTAGTTGTCGAACAGCCTCGGCACGTAGAGGCCGGAACCCGCCGCGATCTCCGTCACCGCGGACTCGGCGGCGGTGTGCTGCACACTGCCGGTGCCGCCGCCGTTCACGAACTCCAGGCCGGGCGCCACCGCGCGGACCGCCCGCACGACCTCCGCGCGGCGGGCCGCCAGCTCCTTGCGGGCCGCCGCCTGCATCAGCCGGACCGCGCGCGAGCGCAGCGGCCGGCCGGCGATCGAGTCGCCCACCCCGGCGACGTGACCCTCGTACGCCATCAGGCCCACCAGCCGGAAGCCGGGCCTGCGGTCCACCGAGCGGGCCAGCTCGGCCAGTTGGGCGGAGGAGCGGAGAGGGGAGCGCAGAGCGCCGATCCTGACCCTGCCGCCGAGCAGCCGCAGCGAGGTGTCCAGCTCCAGGCAGACCCGGATCTCCTCGGTGCCGCCCGCCCGCGCCGCGTCGATCAGCTCCAGCTGCGCGGGATCGTCCACCATCACCGTCACGGCCGCCGCGAGCTTCGGATCGGCCGCCAGTTCGGCGTACGCGGACCGGTCGGCCGACGGATAGGCCAGCAGCACGTCGTCGAATCCGGCCCGGGCCAGCCACAGCGACTCCGCGAGCGTGAACGACATGATCCCCGCGAAGCCGGGACGCGCTAGCACCCGTTCCAGGAGGGTCCGGCAGCGTACCGACTTGCTCGCCACCCGGATGGGCTTCCCGGCCGCCCGGCGCACCAGGTCGTCGGCGTTGGCGTCGAAGGCATCGAGGTCGACGACGGCCACCGGGGCGTCGAGATGGGCGGTGGCCCGGTTGTAGCGGCTCCGGTCAGCGGTGCGGGCAGTCATGGCCGCAGCTTGCCAGACGGCCGTACCACTGGGTAGGGGACGTTCGGTGCAGATCGTCCCGCACCCTCCGTCCCGTTCCCACGGGGCGTCGTCCACCCCGTAGAGTGACCGTCACACGATCGACCGACGGGCCCGTGCGCAACGGCGGTCCGTGGGCGGTGCGGGGACGTGGACCAGGGGGACGGATGAGTACCGAGGCGCAGCGCGCTCCAGTGCCGCCCCGCCCGACCACCCCTCCGCCCGTACCCGGCCCCGCAGCCGCGCCGCCGGTCCCTGCACCGCCGACCCCGCGGGCCGAACCCGCGCCCCCGGCCCCGCGGGCCGGATCCGCACCGCCCGTGCCCGCCGGCCCGCCCGTGCCGCCGGTGGAGACGACCGCCCGGCTGCGCCCCGTCCCGCCCGCCCGCCCCGGTCCGCCGCCACCGCCCCCCGTCACCAGGCGCAGGCCCGTCGGCGCCGTGGACCTCACCCCGCGCCCCGGCGCCACCCCGGCCCCGCCCGGCGCCTACTACGCGTACGCCGAGACGCCCGCCGAGACCACCACCCGGCTCCGCCCGGTCAAGGCCAGGAACCCCGGCAGGACCGCGGCGGCCGCGGTCTGCGCCGTGCTCGGCCTCGGGCTCATCGGCGGCGCGATCACCGGCAGTTGGCTCACCGCTGACTCCGCCGCCGACCCCGGTGCCGGGAGTGCGTACTCCGTGGGCCGCTCCGCCTGGCACAGCGTGCCCGTCGACACCCTCTTCCCGGCCACCCTCAAGGGCGACGGCGCGGGCCCCGGAGCCACCGACCGCGTGTGGACCAGGGTCGCCGTCGCGAACGACAGCGGCTGCGGGGCGGGCCTGGACCCGCTGCTGCTCCAGACGCTCCGCCCCGTCGGCTGCGAACGCCTGGTGCGTGCCACCTACACCGACGCCACGCGCAGCAGCGTCACCACCGTCGGCATCGTCTTCACCGAGGGCGACACCGACGCCATGAGCGCGCTCGACACCCGGTTCACCACACAGCGCCTCGCCGGCCGCTCCGACCTGATGCCCCGCGCCTACCCGGTCAAGGGCACCGTCGCCGCGGGGTTCGGCGACCGGCAGCGCGCCAGCTGGACGGTCCACGTCCTGACCGAGCTGCCCGCCGTCGTGTTCGCCGTATCCGGCTTCGCCGACGGGCGCCCGGTCGCCGAGCCGCAGCCCGCCGCCGCGGCCATGGCCGCCGACGCCACGACCGCCCCGGCCCAGGCAGGTTTCGGCCACGAGGCGAAGGGCGTCGCCGACCGGGTCGAGCGCACCCTGCGCAGGACCGTCACCGACCTCACGGAGCAGCCGGAATGACCCGTCCCCGCCGGCTGCGGGCGCTCGCCGCCGTGGCCACGGCCACCGCCTTCGCGCTGCTGCCCGCCGTACCCGCCCAGGCGGACGCCATCCGCGACCAGCAGTGGGGCCTGGAGGCCCTCCACACCCGGACGGCGTGGGGGACCACCAAGGGCAAGGGCGTCACGGTCGCGGTCCTGGACACGGGGGTCGACGACGACCACCCCGACCTCGCCGGGCAGGTGCTTCCGGGCAAGGACCTCATCGGCTTCGGGGCCGAGCCTGGCGACCGCTCCTGGGCCCTGCACGGCACCGCCATGGCCGGCATCATCGCGGGCCGCGGAAACGGCCCCGGCCGGGGGGACGGCGTGCTCGGCGTCGCCCCGGAGGCGAAGATCCTGCCCGTGCGGGTGATCCTCGAATCCGGCGACCCGTCGCGCGCGAGGGCCCGCGAGTCACGCGGGACCGCGCTCGCCGACGGCATCCGCTGGGCGGCCGACCACGGCGCCGACGTCATCAACCTCTCCCTCGGCGACGACAGCGAGTCGGCACACCCGGAGCCCGGCGAGGACGCCGCCGTGCAGTACGCCCTCGGCAAGGGCGTCGCCGTCGTCGCCTCCGCCGGCAACAGCGGGGAGAAGGGCGACCGGATCTCCTACCCCGCCGCCTACCCCGGTGTGATCGCCGCGGCGGCCGTGGACGAGTACGGCACGCACGCCGCCTTCTCCACCCGCCGCTGGTACGCCACCGTCAGCGCGCCCGGCGTCGACATCGTCGTGGCCAACCCCGACCGGCACTACTACATCGAGTGGGGCACGTCCGCCGCGTCGGCGTTCGTCTCCGGCGCCGTCGCCCTCGTGCGCGCCGCGCACCCGGGCCTCTCGCCGGCACAGATCAAGACCCTGATCACCGACACCGCCGGCAACGCGCCCTCCGGCGGCCGCGACGACGCCAGGGGCTACGGCATGGTCGATCCCGCCGCGGCGATCGAGGCCGGCGCGAAGCTGCGCCCCGACGAGCTGAGCGCCCGGTCCGCGAAGGCCGGCTACCGCAAGGAGTACTTCGGCTCCGGGCCCGCCCCGCAGGGGGGCGACCAGGACCCCGCGGGCTGGCTGGCCCCCGCGGCGGGCGGCCTCGGAGCCGTGCTCCTCGCCCTGGCCGTCGTCCTGTGGCGCGGCAGGGGAGCCCGCGGCGGAGCGGCGTCTCCCGTGCGCAACCCGTTCCCCGCCCGGCCCCTCCGCTGAGCGAACGGCGGCCCGGTCTCATCCCGATCCGGTCACCGCACCGGTCACGCCCACCGCCTTCTTCGCGACGGACTCCACGAGAGCGATGCCCGCCTCCTTCGTGGCGTGTCCGCGCGACAGCACCGCCACCAGCACGGTGTGCCCGCCGTTCTCCACCCGCCCGATGCTGTTGACGTCCCACAGCCCGGTCGTCGTCCGGGGCATCCAGCCGTTCTTCAGCACCGCGTCGGTGCCCGCCGCGGACACCCCCCACCGCTGGTCCGCCTCGACCTGGCCCATCAGCTCCGTGATGTACGCCCGCGAGGCCGCCGACAGCTCCGAATCCGCCCTGGACACCGCCTCCAGCAGCCGCACCTGGTCGGCGGCGGTCGTCTGGGTCAGGCCCCACGCGTGAGCCGCCTCCGTCCCGGTCAGCCCCAGCCGCCCGTTGGCCGCGTCGAGGGCCCCCTCCCCGCCGATCACCTTGAGCAGCTCGGTGGCCGAGGTGTTGTCGCTGCGCCGGATCATGGCCTCCGCGTACGCCTGTTCGGCGCCGTTCAGCTCCCGGTCCTCGTCCTGCGCCTTGAGCAGCAGCGCCGCCAGGATGTCGACCTTCACGATGCTGGCGGCGTCGTACGCCCCGTCCCCGTACACGGCACCGGCGCCGCTCTCCGTGTCCAGCACGGCCACCGACACGTCGGCGCCGTCCGCCAGGGACGCCAGCGCCTCGGCCAGCTCCGCGTCGAGATCCACCTCGGGCTCCTCGCTCCGGCCCGCCGTGGCCGACGGGCTCGAGGCGGACGATACGGCGGCCACGGCCGCGTGCGCGTCATCCGGCGAGCGAGCCATGAGGTACGCACCTCCCGCGGTGGAACCGGCCAGCAGCACGACGGCTGCGGTCAGAAGGCCGGACAGCGCCGGCCCGCGCGTTCTGTGACGGGGCATGGCCCGGACGCTAGGCGGCCAGGCTGGCAGCAGCCTGTGCCCGACCTGTCGCCCAGGTGAGAGAGCCGACCCACTACGCTCGTCCTGTGGCGCTCAAGAACATCCCGGACCCCGGTTTCTCCGACGACGACGGCACTGCCTCGCCCGAACTGACGGCGGCCCTCGCGGCGTGGGCCGACGACAGGACGGCGGTCGGCCCGGTCCTCGCGGCGCTCCGCGGCGCCCGGCTCCTCGTGCCGGTCGTCGCCGTACTCGGCGAGGTCGAGGAGGACGAGAGGGGCCTGCGCCGTGAGAAGACCAGCGACATGGCGGTGCCGACCCTGCAGGCCGGGGACCGGCGCGCGCTGCCCGCCTTCACCTCCACCGCCTCGCTGGCCCGCTGGGACCCGCAGGCGCGCCCCGTCGCCGTACCCCTGCACCAGGCGCTGCAGGCCGCCGCGCACGAGAAGGCGGACACAGTGGTGCTCGACCTCGCGGGGCCCGTCGCCTTCGAGCTGACCGGCCCGGCACTGCTCGCTCTGGCCGAGAACCGCACCAGCACCGACCCGCTCGACGACCCGGCCGTCGTCGCCGCGGTGCGGGACGCGGTCGCCGCCGAGCCCGCGGTGCTGCGCGCCCACCTCGGTCCCGGCCGGGCCGACGGCACTCTCGCCCTGGTCCTCTCCCCGGACGCCGTGGTCGCCGACGCCGCCCGCCGGGTCGCCGACGCGTTGTCGGCCAGCGAGGTGCTGCGCGCCCGGCTGGTGCGCGGAATCGACCTGGCGCTGCTGCCGGCCGACGCCGACGCACCGGGCGAGCCGCTGTTCAGCCGCTGACGCACGCGAGCCCGCCGCCTGGGACAGGCGACGGGCCCGGAGAGGTGCAGAGGGGGACTAGCCGTAGACGGGACCGGTGTACTTCTCGCCCGGGCCCTGGCCCGGCTCGTCCGGCACGAGCGAGGCCTCACGGAAGGCCAGCTGGAGCGACTTCAGGCCGTCGCGCAGCGGCGAGGCGTGGAAGGTGCTGATCTCGGTGGCGCTCGCGTCGAGCAGCCCGGCCAGCGCCTGGACCAGCTTGCGCGCCTCGTCCAGGTCCTTGTGCTGCTCGCCCTCCTCGGTCAGGCCGAGCTTCACGGCTGCCGCGCTCATCAGATTGACGGCGACGGTCACGATCACCTCGACCGCGGGAACCTCCGCGATGTCGCGGGCCATGTCGTCGAAGCCGGGGTTCTCGGTGCTGGGAGTGGTCGCGTCGCTCATGCCCCACACGATAAGGCCACGTCCGCACGGCTCCTCCTGCGGGAGCCGTCCCGGCAGCGGGTTCGCCGTACCCCCGGGGAGCTGCTAACCTTGTGTAACGACCGGCCGGACACCTATGTGACCGGCCCACAAGTGGAGGCTCCGATCTCCCACCTGACCGTCCTCAGGGACGGCGGGTCACCGGTCAGGTGGCAACCATCGTTCCGTACGGACGATGGGGCCGCCCGATTGCGCCCCGCGGTTGCACGCGGCGGTGTTCCGGTAGTTCCTGGAGCCCCGCCTGTGTCCCGTCCGGGGCATTTCTGCTTTCCCGGCTCGGTTGGTCATACATAAGACGTTACGCGGCTGTCCGCCAGGCGGTCGCGTGGTGCTACCGAGGAGGATCCATCAGCGCCGAGCCCCGCATCAACGACCGGATTCGCGTTCCCGAGGTGCGACTTGTCGGTCCCAGCGGCGAGCAGGTCGGGATTGTTCCGCTTGCCAAGGCCCTGGAGCTCGCACAGGAGTACGACCTCGACCTGGTCGAGGTGGCGGCGACAGCCCGTCCCCCCGTGTGCAAGCTCATGGACTACGGGAAGTTCAAGTACGAGTCGGCCATGAAGGCCCGTGAGGCGCGCAAGAACCAGGCGCACACGGTCATCAAGGAAATGAAGCTCCGGCCGAAGATCGACCCGCACGACTACGACACCAAGAAGGGTCACGTCGTCCGGTTCCTCAAGCAGGGGGACAAGGTCAAGATCACGATCATGTTCCGTGGTCGTGAGCAGTCCCGCCCCGAACTGGGTTTCCGTCTGCTCCAGCGTCTCGCTTCGGACGTCGAGGACCTCGGGTTCATCGAGTCCAGCCCGAAGCAGGACGGCCGGAACATGATCATGGTTCTGGGCCCGCACAAGAAGAAGACCGAAGCCATGGCCGAAGCCCGCGAGGCCCAGGCCGCCCGCAAGGCGGAGCGTCAGGGATTCGCCCCCGACGCCGAGTCCGAGGGTGACACCGCTGAGGCCCCGGCCGCAGCGGCCGAGGCTCCGGCCGAGACACCTTCCGAGGCGTGACCTCCGGGGGCCGCCACCCAGGCGCCCCCGGGTCCCTCGGAAACCACCCAAAGATCTGACGCCCCTGCAGTCCGGTGCCCGCACCGAGAGGGGCGCCACTGACGAGGAGATAACGGCGCGATGCCGAAGAACAAGACGCACAGCGGTGCCAGCAAGCGCTTCAAGATCACGGGCTCCGGCAAGGTGCTGCGCGAGAAGGCCGGCAAGCGCCACCTGCTCGAGCACAAGTCCTCGAAGAAGACCCGCTCGCTGACCGGCACGGTCGTCGTGGCTCCGGCCGACGCCAAGAAGGTCAAGAAGCTTCTCGGCAAGTGAGGCGCCGCCTCCGGTGAACCCGGAGGCGCGACCTCGATCCGACCGGGACCAATTCGTTTCCGGGTCCGGTGAGTCCTCCCTTCGACCACCTGACCCCGCTGCAAGGAGTTAAAAGTGGCACGCGTCAAGCGGGCGGTAAACGCCCACAAGAAGCGCCGGGCGATCCTCGAGGCCGCCAGCGGTTACCGCGGTCAGCGTTCGCGCCTGTACCGCAAGGCCAAGGAGCAGGTCACCCACTCCCTGGTCTACAACTACAACGACCGCAAGAAGCGCAAGGGCGACTTCCGTCAGCTCTGGATCCAGCGCATCAACGCGGCCGCCCGCCAGAACGGCATGACGTACAACCGCCTCATCCAGGGTCTGAAGGCCGCCAACATCGAGGTGGACCGCAAGATCCTGGCCGAGCTCGCGGTCAACGACGCCAACGCGTTCGCCGCCCTCGTCGAGGTCGCCCAGAAGGCCCTCCCGAGCGACGTCAACGCCCCGAAGGCCGCCTGACCCAGGCAGCACTTCCGTCGTTCCAGCGTTTCGAGCCGGACCCGCAGGCGCGCGCCGTCTGCGGGTCCGGTGCGTTGCAGCACGTGTTGCGTACGTAGTCAGCCGTACGCAGAGAAACGTACGCAGAGAAGCTGACTTACGCAGAGAGGCTCGCCGCCGACCATGGGCACCCCCGAACTGATCTCCGCGCGGTCACCGCGAATCGCCGCCGCACGCCGGCTGGCCAGGCGCAACTTCCGCGGCAAGGAGCGCAGGTTCATCGCCGAGGGGCCGCAGGCCGTGCGGGAGGCCGCCGCGCACCGGGGTACCGACGGCGAACCCACGCTGACCGAGCTCTTCGCCACCGTCGAGGCGGCCGACCGGTACGCCGACATCATCGACGCCGCGCGCGGAGCCGGCGCCCGTGTGCACCTCGCGGACGGCGACGTGCTCGCCGACGTCTCGCAGACCGTCACCCCCCAGGGGCTGATCGGCGTCTGCCGGTTCCTGGACTCGCCCTTCGAGGACATCCTGGCGGCGAGGCCAACCCTGGTCGCCGTCCTCGCCCACGTACGCGACCCCGGGAACGCCGGCACGGTGCTGCGCTGCGCGGATGCCGCGGGCGCGGACGCGGTGGTGCTGACCGACGCCTCCGTGGACCTCTACAACCCCAAGTCGGTCCGTGCCTCCGTCGGCTCCCTCTTCCATCTGCCGGTGGCCGTAGGGGTGCCCGTGGAGCAGGCCGTGCAGGGGCTCCGGGACGCCGGTGTGCGCATCCTGGCGGCCGACGGCACGGGCGACGACCTCGACGACGAGCTCGACGCGGGCACCATGGGCGGGCCCACCGCCTGGGTGTTCGGCAACGAGGCGTGGGGCCTCCCCGAGGAGACCCGCGCACTGGCCGACGCCGTGGTCCGGGTCCCGATCCACGGAAAGGCCGAGAGCCTCAACCTCGCCACCGCCGCGGCCGTCTGCCTCTACGCCTCCGCGCGGGCCCAGCGCCCGCGGCGGGCCGGCTGACCCCCGGGACCCACCGGCCTGTACCGGCCACACCCCGCCGGCGGTGCCCCGGAGGGTGTCGCCCGGCCGCCACCGCCTAGTAGGGTGACGAACTCGGGGGCCCACTGCACCGGTTCGAGAGGTGGGGTACGGGAAGATGGCTGTCGGCATGAGCAGGCCGCGAGCGACACACACGGCCGCCGTGCGCGCCCTCTCCGACGGGGCCGGCGAAAGCCAGGCCGTCGGGGACCCCGCGACGGGCATCGACCCGGACGATCTGCCGGACGGTCTCGTCGTCGCCGACGAGAACCGCAAGGTCATCTGCTTCAACGCGGCCGCGGCCCGGATCACCGCCACACCCGCGGCCGAGGCGCTCGGCCGCTCCCTGGACCAGGCGCTGCCCCTCGAGGACCTCAAGGGACGCCGCTGGTGGGACCTGACCGACCCGTACGGCGGACTCGCCATCAGGGTCGGCCAGCCCGAGCAGAATCTGCTGCTCCCCGGCGGCCGTGAGGTCCTGGTCTCCGCGCGGTACGTGCGCGAGACCCCGACCGGACCCGTCCGCCGGTTCGTCGTGTCGCTGCGCGGCACCGAGGCGCGCCGCCGCACCGAGCTCAGCCACGCCGAGCTCATCGCCACCGTCGCCCATGAGCTGCGCTCCCCGCTGACCTCGGTCAAGGGCTTCACCGCCACACTGCTGGCCAAGTGGGAGAGGTTCACCGACGACCAGAAGCGGCTGATGCTGGAGACCGTCGACGCCGACGCCAACCGGGTCACCCGGCTCATCGCCGAGCTCCTCGACATCTCCCGTATCGACTCCGGCCGGCTCGAGCTGCGCCGCCAGCCCGTCGACATCGCCGCGGCCGTCGAGCGCCACATCCAGGCGCACACGGCGAACGGCCAGGCGCCCGACCGCTTCCTCGTGCGCACCCGGCAGCCGCTGCCCGCGCTCTGGGCGGACCCCGACAAGGTCGACCAGGTCCTGGGCAACCTCCTGGAAAACGCGGTGCGGCACGGCGAGGGAACCGTCACTATTGAGATCGCCCCTGCGCCCGCACCGGGCAAGGACGACGAGAGCGGAACGGCAGTCACCGTGAGCGACGAAGGCCCCGGCATCCCCGAGGAGTCGATGGGCCGCGTCTTCACCCGCTTCTGGCGGGGGAGCAAGCGCGGCGGGACCGGCCTGGGCCTGTACATCGTCAAGGGCATCGTCGAGGCGCACGGCGGGACGATCAGCGTCGCCCGGGCACCCGGCGGCGGCGCCGAATTCCGATTTATCCTGCCCGTGAGCATGCCGGCCTACCTGGTCTGAGCTGCCCACGGGCTTCTTCGCCTCCCGGCGGCCCGTAGACTCGACTTTTGGCACCTTTGCGTCCTCAGTCGTCGAGCCAGGTCGCCACCAGCCAATCGGAAGCACGGGAAGAGATGTCGGCACCGAACAAGTCGTACGACCCAGTCGAGGTCGAGGCACTGAAACCGGAAGAGATCGAGCGCATGCGGGACGAGGCGTTCGCCGCCTTCGCCGCCGCGGGCGACCTCGACGCGCTCGCCCAGGCGAAGACCGCGCACACCGGTGGTACCTCGCCCCTGTCGCTCGCCAACCGCGAGATCGGCGCCCTGCCGCCGCAGGCCAAGGCCGAGGCGGGCAAGCGCGTGGGCCAGGCCCGCGGCGCCGTGTCCAAGGCGCTGGCCGCCCGCCAGGCCGAGCTGGAGGCCGAGCGTGACGCCCGGGTGCTGGTCGAGGAGGCGGTGGACGTCACCCTGCCCTACGACCGCACCCCGGCCGGTGCGCGCCACCCTCTGACGACCATCATGGAGCGCGTCGCCGACGTCTTCGTCGCCATGGGCTACGAGATCGCCGAGGGCCCCGAGGTCGAGGCGGAGTGGTTCAACTTCGACGCCCTGAACTTCGTGCCGGACCACCCGGCGCGGCAGATGCAGGACACCTTCTTCGTCCAGGGCGCCGACGGCGCCAAGGGTGACGAGTCCGGTGTCGTGCTGCGGACGCACACCTCGCCCGTACAGGCCCGCTCGCTGCTCAGCCGTAAGCCCCCCGTCTACGTGGTCTGCCCCGGCCGGGTCTACCGCACCGACGAGCTCGACGCCACGCACACCCCGGTCTTCCACCAGATCGAGCTGCTCGCCGTCGACGAGGGCCTCACCATGGCCGACCTCAAGGGCACCCTCGACCACATGGTCCAGGCGCTCTTCGGCCCGGACATGAAGACCCGGCTGCGGCCGAACTTCTTCCCGTTCACCGAGCCGTCCGCCGAGATGGACATGGTCTGCTACGTCTGCCGCGGCGAGTCCGTCGGCAACCCGGACCGCCCCTGCCGCACCTGCGGCAGCGAGGGCTGGATCGAGCTCGGCGGCTGCGGCATGGTCAACCCCAAGGTGCTCGTCGCCTGTGGCGTCGACCCCGAGAAGTACAGCGGATTCGCCTTCGGGTTCGGCATCGAGCGGATGCTGATGTTCCGCCACAACGTAGAGGACATGCGAGACATGGTCGAGGGTGACGTCCGGTTCACCCGGCCGTTCGGGATGGAGATCTGATGCGCGTCCCGCTTTCCTGGCTGCGGGAATACGTCGACCTGCCGGCGACCGAGACCGGCCGTGACGTACAGGCCAAGCTCGTCACCGTCGGGCTCGAGGTCGAGACCGTGGAGCAGACCGGCGCCGGGCTCAAGGGCCCGCTGGTCGTCGGACAGGTCCTGACCATCGAGGAGCTGGAGGGCTTCAAGAAGCCCATCCGCTTCTGCACCGTCGACGTCGGCACCGCCAACGGCACCGGGGAGCCGCAGGAGATCGTCTGCGGCGCCCGTAACTTCTCCGTCGGCGACAAGGTCGTCGTGGTCCTCCCGGGCGCCGTGCTGCCCGGTGACTTCGCGATCGCCGCGCGCAAGACGTACGGCAAGACCTCGCACGGCATGATCTGCTCCACCGACGAGCTCGGCATGGGCGACGACGGCACGCACGGCATCATCGTGCTGCCGCCGGAGTTCGAGCCCGGCACCGACGCGATCGAGCTCCTCGAGCTCGTCGACGAGGTCCTCGACATCGCCGTCACGCCGGACCGGGGCTACTGCCTCTCGATGCGCGGCGTCGCCCGTGAGACCGCCATCGCGTACGGGCTCCCGCTGCGCGACCCGGCGCTCCTGGACGTGCCCCCGCCCAACGCGCACGGCTACCCGGTGAAGGTGTCCGACCCGTTCGGCTGCAGCAACTTCACCGCGCGTACGGTTACCGGCCTGCGGCCCGAGGCGCGCTCCCCGATCTGGATGCAGCGCAGGCTGCAGAAGGCCGGGATGCGCACCGTCTCGCTGGCCGTCGACATCACCAACTACGTGATGCTCGAGCTCGGCCAGCCGCTGCACGCCTACGACCGCACCCGCGTCGCGGGGACGATCGGGGTGCGCCGCGCGGAGCAGGGCGAGAAGCTCACCACGCTCGACGGCGCCAAGCGTGTCCTGGACGCCCAGGACCTGGTCATCACCGACGACCGCGGGCCGATCGGCCTCGCGGGCGTCATGGGCGGTGCCGACACGGAGATCGCGGACTCGGCCGAGGAGGCCGGGACCACCGAGGTCGTCATCGAGGCGGCGCACTTCGACGCGATCGCCATCGCCCGGACCGCACGTCGCCACAAGCTGAGCTCCGAGGCGTCCAAGCGCTTCGAGCGCGGGGTCGACCCGCAGGCCGCCGCCGCTGCCGCGCAGCGCACGGTCGACCTGCTGGTCCTCCTCGCGGGCGGTACGGCCGAGGCCGGCGTCACGGAGATCACCGCCCCGTCCGCCCCCCGCACCATCGCCATGCCGGCGAACCACCCGGACCGGGTGGCCGGTGTCGCGTACGGCCGCGAGACCGTCGTACGCCGTCTCCAGCAGGTCGGCTGCGACGTCTACGGTCAGGACGAGCTGATCGTCACGGTGCCGTCGTGGCGCCCCGACCTCGCCGAGCCGAACGACCTGGCCGAAGAGGTCATCCGGCTGGAGGGGTACGAGAACCTTCCGTCGACCCTGCCGACGCCTCCCTCCGGACGCGGGCTCACCGACCGCCAGCGGCTGCACCGCCGCGTCGGCCGTGCCCTCGCGGGCGCCGGTTACGTCGAGGCGCTGAGCTACCCGTTCATCGGCGACGCCGTCCTCGACCAGCTCGGCCTGGAGAAGGACGACGCCCGCCGCCGTACGGTCACCCTCGTCAACCCGCTCTCCGACGAGGAGCCCGCGCTGCGCACGACGCTGCTGCCGGGCCTGCTCGGCGCACTGCGGCGCAACGACGGCCGCGGCAGCCACGACCTGGCGCTCTTCGAGACCGGGCTGGTCTTCAGGCCGACCGGCGAGGAGACCAAGGCCGTCCGTCTGCCCGTCGACCGCCGGCCCACCGACGAGGAGATCGCCGGACTGGACGCGGCGCTCCCGCGTCAGCCGCGCCGTGCCGCCGTCGTCCTCGCGGGCGCCCGCGAGCAGGCCGGCTGGTGGGGCAAGGGCCGCCCCGCCGACTGGGCGGACTCCGTCGAGGCGGCGCGCTCCATCGCCCGTGAGGCGGGCGTCGAGGTGACGGTCCGCGCCGACCGGCACGCACCGTGGCACCCCGGCCGCTGCGCCGCGCTGTACGTCACGGTCGACGGCGAGGAGACCCTCTTCGGACACGCGGGCGAACTGCACCCGCGCGTCATCAAGGAGCTCCACCTGCCCGAGCGGACCTGTGCCATGGAGGTCGAGCTCGACGTCCTGGAGCAGGCGGTCGACGGTGCGCTCCAGGCGCCCCGCATCTCCACCTTCCCGGTGGCGACCCAGGACGTCGCGCTCGTCGTCGCCTCGGACGTGCCCGCCGACGCGGTGGAGAAGGCCCTGCGCGAAGGCGCCGGCGGTCTGCTCGAATCGCTGCGGCTGTTCGACGTCTTCACCGGCGAGCAGATCGGTGAGGGCAACAAGTCCCTGGCGTACGCGCTGCGGTTCCGTGCCCCGGACCGCACGCTGACCGTGGAGGAGGCCTCCGCGGCCCGCGACACCGCGGTCGCCCTGGCCACCGAGCGCACCGGCGCGGTGCTGCGCGGCGCGTAGGCGTACCGGAGTCGAGAAGGGGCGTATCCGGCCACCGGATACGCCCCTTCTGTGCTCGCCGGACGGCCCGGGGACCGCACACGGGCCTCCTGTCGTCGGGGCAGTGGGCTGTGCGGTCCGGCGCCGCCCGCCCTGCCACGGAGTGTCGGGCAGGCCGGCAGAACGAACGGCGCGGGGGCGGGTCGTCGAACTGTTACGAGGGGGAGCCGACGACCCGGCCGCCTCTTGCGAGGAGCTCATTCAACCGAGCGGCGCCCCGGCGCGGCAGAGCGCACAGCAGGATGGTTCGGGCATTCCGTTCACACCCCGTGTGAATCGTGCTCCACTAGGCTCATTGCGACGCGCACATGGGGGGGCAATGGAGCCCAACGTCCTGCTCGAATCCCTGATCGATGAGGCGGGTGTGTCCCGCGCCGGGCTCGCCGGTCATGTCAACCAGGCCGGCCGCGCCCGCGGGCTGTGCCTGCGCTACGAGCACACGGCGGTCGCCCGCTGGCTCAAGGGCCAGCGCCCCCGCGGGCAGGTCCCCGACCTGATCTGCGAAGTGCTGGCCGGCCGGCTGGGCCGGCCCGTCACGCTCGACGACATCGGCATGGGGGTCTCCGGCGTCAACACGGCGGCCCGCGCCGGCCTGTCCGGGTTCGTCGAGCACGCGACGGCCCTGTGGCGCTCCGACGAACAGCAGCGTCCCCACCTGACCACCGCCCCCGCCGTCACGGGCACGACAGCCGTGATGCCGGTCTGGGAGTGGGAGAACCCGCCCGAGGACACCGATGTCTCACGCCCCGGGCCGTCCCGCGTGAGCATGGCGGACATAGCGATGCTCCGCGCGGCCCGGGCGCACTACGAACAGATGTACCGAAAGGCGGGCGGCATCGCGACCAGGTCCCGCATCGTCGGCTTCCTCAACGCCGAGACCGCGCCGCTGCTGCGCGGCGGGTACAGCGACGCCATGGGCCGTCAGCTCCACCGCGCGACCGCAGGACTGGTGGCCGTCGCCGGCATCTGCGCCTACGACTCCGACGCCCATGGACTCGCCCAGCGCTACTTCCACCAGGCACTGCGCCTGGCCAAGGCCAGCGGGGACATCGGGCTCGGCGGCTATGTGATCGCGCTGCTCGTCAACCAGTCGCTGTACCTGGCCGAATTCCGCCGGTCCGTGGCCTTCGCCGAGGCCGCACTGCGCGCGGCGGGGTCGCACATCACCCCGGCGCTCGCCACCGATCTGCACGCGATGCAGGCCAAGGCCTACGCCCAGCTCGGCGACCACCGCAGCGCCCTGGAGTGCATCCGCCGGGCCGAGGCCGAGTCCGGCCGCATCCGCAGCGGAGGCGAGCCGGACGAGACGGGGTACGTCCAGCCGGGCCTCGTCAACGTCCAGGTGGCGGAGGCGCTCCTGTGCCTGGGGGATCTGGCAGGTGCCCGGGAGCACGCGGCGGCCGCCGTACGCTCCCCGGCGCACGACCGGGGGACCGTGCACCGGCTCGCCATGCTGACGCATCTCGAACTGCTCCAGGGCGAGGCGGACAAGGCGGCCTGCACCGCCTCGGAAATGGCGGAACGCGCCCGCGGCATGGAGTCCCAGCGGCTCCGGGACCGGCTCCGCTCCGTACGGAAACATCTGACCGCGAGCGGCAGCGCTGACGCCGCGGCGGCGGCCGGCCTCATCGACGGGGCGCTGCGCGTGCCCCTGTGAGCCTCGTCCCGGGAGCCTCCACACGTTCCCCTGCGGGGCGGACCCTGCTCCGATATTGCCATCGACCAGTCGGAAGGTGGCAGAACTGTGCAGTGGACGAACTTGAACGAACGAACTGTGTACGAGAACCGCTGGTTCCGGGTCAATCTGGCGGATGTCGTTCTCCCCGACGGCCGCCATCTCGACCACTTCCTCATCCGCCTCCGGGCCGTGGCCGCGGCGACCGTCGTCAACGAGGCCAATGAGGTCCTGCTCCTGTGGCGGCACCGGTTCATCACCGACAGCTGGGGCTGGGAGCTGGCCGCGGGTGTGGTCGAGGACGGCGAGGACATCGCCGCCGCGGCGGCACGGGAGATGGAGGAGGAGACCGGCTGGCGCCCCGGCGAGCTGCAACCGCTGATGACCGTGGAACCGGCCAACGGCCTCGTCGACGCCCGGCACCATCTCTTCTGGTCCCGGGAGGCGACGTACACCGGTCATCCGGCGGACGACTTCGAGTCCTCACGCCGCGAGTGGGTCCCGCTCAAGCTCGTGCCGGACATGGTCGCCCGCGGTGAGATACCGGCGGCCAACATGGCGGCCGGTCTGCTGATGCTCCATCACATGCGGCTGGGCTGACGCCACATGACGAAGCGGCGGGTGGTCCGGAAGGGCCCGGGCCACCCGCCGCTCCCACGAGGCGATTCACTCGTAGGGGTAGAACCCCGAGCCCGTCTTGCGGCCGAGCCGGCCCGCGTCGACCATGCGCTGGAGCAGCGGGGGAGCGGCGTACAGCGGCTCCTTGTACTCCGCGTACATCGAGTCGGCGACCGAGGCCACGGTGTCCAGGCCGATCAGGTCGGCGAGCTTGAGCGGCCCCATCGGGTGGGCGCAGCCCATCTCCATGCCGTTGTCGATGTCCTCGCGGCTGGCGATGCCCGACTCGAACATCCGGATCGCCGAGAGCAGATACGGGATCAGCAGGGCGTTGACGACGAAGCCCGACCGGTCCTGGGCGCGGATCGCGTGCTTGTCCAGCACGGTCTCCACGACGGCTTCCGCACGCTTTATGGTCTCGTCGGACGTCGTCAGCGCGGGGATCAGCTCGACGAGCCGCTGCACCGGGGCCGGGTTGAAGAAGTGGATGCCGATGACCTGGTCCGGCCGGGAGGTCGCCACGGCCAGCTTCACCAGCGGGATCGAGGAGGTGTTCGAGGCAAGGATCGCGTCCGGACGCGTCACCACCTGGTCGAGCACCTGGAAGATCTCCGTCTTGACCTGCTCGTTCTCGACGACGGCCTCGATCACGAGATCGCGGTCCGCGAATTCGCCGAGGTCCGTGGTGAAGCTGAGACGGGCGAGGGTCTCGTCGCGCTCCTCCGCGGTGATCTTGCCGCGTTCGGCGGCCTTGGAGAGGGAGTTGTGGAGCCGGGTGCGCCCTATCTCCAGGGCCTCACCGGTGGTCTCGGCCACCTTGACCTCGAGGCCGCTGCGAGCGCACACCTCCGCGATGCCTGCGCCCATCTGGCCACAGCCCACCACTCCGACGCGTGCAATGTCGGCCATAGAGTCCGTCACCTCGTGCCTTTCGCTGATCTTCGTGCGGCAGTCCCGTTTGATTCCGGTGCCCGCCTCGACCCCACGACGTTACTCCGCGATCCGCCTCCGGTGAGCTGCGGGTCCTGCGGTCCGTGAGCGGGCATGATCTGTGTCACGCACTGCCGACGTGACACACGGGAACAGAGAGACGAAAGGTACACAGATGCCTCGTATGGGCCGCAGGTCATTGGTGATGGGAGCGGTCGGCACGGCGGCCGCGCTGATGACAGGGGGTGATGCCGCCGCCGCGCGCGGACCCGGATCTCCCCGGCACGGAGGCCGGGGGCGCAGGGCGGGCGAGGGAGAGCTGCGCGGTGTGTGGATCGCCACGGTGGCCAACCTGGACTGGCCCTCGGCGCCGGGTCTGAGCGCCGCGGCCCAAAAGGCCGAGCTGATCGCCCACCTGGACCGAGCGGTCGCACTGCGGCTGAACGCCGTGGTCCTCCAGGTCCGGCCGAGCGCCGACGCCCTGTGGCCCTCGTCGTACGAGCCGTGGGCCCAGTGCCTCACCGGTGTCCAGGGCAAGGACCCCGGCTGGGACCCGCTGGGCACGGCGGTGCGCGAGGCGCACGCCCGCGGTCTGGAGCTGCACGCGTGGTTCAACCCGTACCGCGTCGCGAACCACACGGACCCCTCCCGTCTCGTCGCGTCCCACCCCGCACGGCTCCACCCGGACTGGGTCCTGCCGTACGGCGGGAAGCTCTACTACAACCCGGGGCTGCCCGAGGTCAGGGAGTTCGTCCAGGACGCGATGCTCGACGCGGTGAGCCGCTACGCCGTCGACGCGGTGCATTGGGACGACTACTTCTACCCCTACCCGGTGGCCGGCCAGGTCTTCGACGACGACGCCGCGTACGAGCGGTACGGCGAGGACTTCGCGGACAAGGCGGCCTGGCGCCGCGACAACACGGACCGGCTGGTGCGCGAGACGTCCGAGCGGATCAAGGAGGTCAGGAGCGGCGTCCGGTTCGGGATCAGCCCCTTCGCGGTGTGGCGCAACGCCGCGACCGATCCGCTGGGCTCCGACACCGCGGCCGGCGTGCAGACGTACGACGACCTGCACGCCGACACCCGGAAGTGGGTGAAGGAGGGCTGGATCGACTACATCTGCCCGCAGATCTACTGGAACATCGGCTTCTCCGCCGCCGACTACGCGAAGCTGCTGCCGTGGTGGGCCGAGACGGTCCGCGGCACCGGCGTCGGCCTGTACATCGGGGAGGCGCTCTACAAGGCCGGCGACCCCGCGCAGCCCGCCGCCTGGCAGGACCCCGCCGAGCTCTCCCGGCACCTCGACTTCGCCGCGGGCCATCCGGAGGTGGGCGGCCATGTCTACTTCTCGGCGCGGCAGGTGAAGTCGGACCCCATCGGGGCCATGGCCCGGGTGGTGGCCGACCACTACCAGGTCCGGGCCCGCACACCCCGCTGACCGGAACCTCCGGACTCGCGGACCGCACGGCCCGGACGCGTGGGCCGGGGACCACTCGTGCCCCCGGCCCACGCGCGCTCTAGCGGTCCCGGTCCTTTGGGGCGGTGTGCTGGACGACGCTGTCGGGTCCGGGGGATCTGATCGATTCGTGCCCGTCCTCGAAGCGCAGGCGGTACGGGGGACTGCCCCCGTCGCCGAGCACCTCGACGATCTCTGCGACCCGGTCGTGCTGTCCCACGGTCCTGCCGTGCGTCAGCAGCCGGTCGCCCGTGTGTGCCTCCATCGGGAGTGACCTCCTCACGGGTGGCGGTCCATGTCGACAAGTCTATGTCTCCATGGGTGCGTCGGTTCTGGCGCGGCCCGCCCTGCGGCTCCCCGCACGCTGGGTGACGGCGATGCAGACCAGGACGGCCACCGCAGCCACCGGTGCGGCGGCGGACACCCGCTCGCCGAGGGCGAGGAACGACCAGACCAGGGTGAGCAGGGGCTGCGCCAGCTGGAGCTGGCTGGCCCGCGGGACCCCGATCTCCGCCATCCCCCGGTACCAGACGTACAGCCCGAGGAAGGTCGACCCGGCTGCCACCCAGACCAGCCCGACGACTCCGTGCGTGGTGAGGTGCACCGGTTCGAAGGGCAGTGCCACGGCCGCGCCGGCCACCGCGAGCGGCAGACAGAGGACGAGGGCCCAGCCGATCACCTGCCAGCCCGGCATCACCCCGGCCAGCCTGCCGCCCTCGGTGTATCCCGCCGCGCAGACCAGCAGTGCCCCGAACAGATACAGGTCCCCGCCGGAGAGCATTCCGCCGCTCTGCTGGACCGTGAAGGCGATCACCACGGCCGCGCCGGCCAGTGCCGCGACCCAGAAGGCGCGCGGAGGGCGCGAGCCGGTGCGCAGGGCCGAGAAGAGCGCGGTCGTCAGCGGCAGCAGCCCCACCACGACGGCCGCGTGCGAACTGGTGGAGGTCTGCAGGGCCAGGGAGGTCAGCAGCGGGAATCCCACCACCACGCCGCCCGCGACGACCGCGAGCCCGGCCCAGTGGCGGCGCGCGGGCACCGGCACCCGGCCGGCGAGCAGTGCACATCCCGCGATCAGGGCCGCGAGCACGCTGCGCAGCGCGACGAGGGACCAGGGGCCGAAGCTCTCCAGGCCCCACATGGTCGAGGGGAAGGTCAGCGAGAAGGCGAGGACGCCGAGTCCGGCAAGCACGACGCCGCCTCCGGGGGAGCGGCGTACCAGGGGTGGTTCGACGGCGACCGCTATCGTCGTCTGCCCAGTAGCGCTATTCTGTGCTGTCATGCATGAGCGTAGCAGTGTGGCCGAACTGGTGACTTCCCTCAAGGGTGAGCTTGACCGCTACTCTCATGGTGGGAAGCTGCCGTCCAGCCGGGCACTCGTCGAGCGGTTCAAGGTGAGTCCGGTGACCGTCTCCCGGGCCGTCGCGCAACTCGCCGCCGAAGGTCTGGTCGTCACCCGCCCCGGATCCGGGGCCTTCCGGGCCGAGACCCGCACGGCCGCGCCCGCTCCGGGGGACACCTCCTGGCAGGAGGTCTCGCTGAGCGGGGACAGCGGACCCGAGGTCGTGCCGCGCACCGTCGACGCCTCCGGGGTGCTCGTGACCCTCGCCGCACCGCCGCCCGGCGTCATCGAATTCAACGGCGGTTACCTCCACCCCGGTCTCCAGCCCGAGCGGGCCCTGGCCGCCGCCCTGGCCCGCGCCGGCCGCCGGCCGGGGGCCTGGGGCAGGCCGCCCACCGACGGGCTGGCCGAGCTGCGCGCCTGGTTCGCCCGGGAGATCGGCGCCACGCTCACCGGGGCCGACGTCCTGATCACGGCGGGTGGGCAGAGCGCGCTGGCCACCGCGCTGCGGGCGCTCGCCCCGCCGGGAGCCCCCGTCCTCGTCGAATCACCCACCTACCCGGGCATGCTGGCCGCCGCCCGTGCCACCGGCCTGCGACCGGTACCCGTACCGGTGGATGGCGACGGAGTACGGCCCGACCTGCTGGAAGCGGCGTTCCGGGCCACCGGGGCCAGGGTCTTCGTCTGCCAGCCGCTCTTCCAGAACCCGACGGGCGTGACCCTGGCCCCGGAGCGGCGCGAACGGATCGTGCGGGCCGCCCGGGACGCGGGTGCCTTCGTCGTCGAGGACGACTTCGCCCGCCACCTCGTCCACGCGGACGCCGGCCCGCTGCCCGAGCCACTGGCGGCCCACGACCCGGACGGCGTCGTCGTCCATGTGCGCTCCCTCACCAAGATCACATCCCCCAGCCTCCGCGTCGGCGCGCTGGCCGCCCGTGGCCCCGTCCTGGAACGGCTGCGCGCCATCCAGGTCGTCGACAGCTTCTTCGTGCCCCGCCCGATCCAGGAGGCCGCGCTCGAACTCGTGGGCTCCCCGGCCTGGGAGCGCCATCTCCGTACCGTGGCCGCCGAGCTCGGCAGCCGCCGCACCGCGATGACGGCCGCCGTACGCGGCACGCTGCCCGAACTCGCCCTGACGCACGTGCCGTCGGGCGGTGGCATCATCTGGCTCCGGCTCCCCGGGCCGGGAGCCGAGGAGCCCGCCCTGGTCTCCGCCGCGCTGCGGGCCGGCGTCGCCGTCGCGCCCGGCCGCCCGTACCACTGCGCCGAGCCCCCCGCCGGTCACATCAGGCTGAGCTTCGCGGCCGTTTCGGGCCCGGCCGAGATCGCCGAGGGGATGCGCCGGCTGCGCACGGCCCTCGACGAACTGCCGATGCCTGGCGATAGCCTCCCCGGATGAATGACGACGACAACGCCGAGCAGCGCTACGAGATCTCCGACGACGCCTCGCGGCTGGACGCGGCCCGCATCCACCACTGGCTCTCCACGGACGCCTACTGGGCCCTGGGGCGCACCCGCGAACAGCAGGACCGGGCGATAGCGGGCTCACTCAACTTCGGTGCCTACGACCTCGCTTCGGGCGAGCAGACCGCCTACGCGCGCGTGGTCACCGACCACGCGTCCTTCGCGTGGGTGTGCGACGTGTACGTCGACCGAGCGGCCCGCGGCCACGGGCTCGGCACCCGGCTCGTCACCGCCGTCCGGGACGAGCTGGCCCCGCTGGGGGTGCGCAGGTTCCTCCTCGCCACCAAGGACGCCCACGGGGTGTACGCGAAGCTCGGATTCACCCCGCTCGCCGAACCGGACATGTGGATGTCCCTCCAGGTGGGCTGAGGCACAGACGTTCGCCCTGCGCCGCACCGCCCTCTTGACCGGCGCGGCGCAGGGCCCCACGATCGCGCGCATGAGTGTTCGGGTGTCCCTCGTCGCCGCAGCACGCAGCTCCGCCCTCCTCGCCGAGCGTTTCGACGACGACCGGCCGCTCGACCACGCCGGATGGCGCGAGGTCCACCTCGCCGCCCACACCCTGGTGCGGCTCGGCGCCGCCGAACTGCGCTACTGCTCACCCACCCCGCGCAGCCGCGCCACCGGCGACGCCCTGGGCTTCGCCCCACTCGTCCAGCCCGCGTTGCGCGACTGCGACATGGGCCGCTGGCGGGGGCTGACCCTGTCCGAGGTGGCCGCCCACGACCCGGCCGGTGTCGACGCCTGGCTCGCCGATCCGCGCTCCGCCCCGCACGGTGGCGAATCCCTTCTCGCCTTCATATCCCGCGTGGGGGGCTGGCTCGACACCCGTCCGGTCCGGGAGGGCGCCCTCGTAGCCGTCGCCGAACCCGCCGTCGTCCGCGCGGCCCTGGTGTACGCACTCAACGCCCCGCCGTCGACGTACTGGAACGTCGACGTCCGTCCGCTCGCCACCGTGACGATCACCGGGCTGCCCGGCCGCTGGAGCCTCAGCCTCGAAGCGGTTCCGCGCTGACCGGATCACCTGGTCGAAGGAATGCGGGGTACGGCGTCTTCCCGCCAGTCCGACCAGTCGGTATGGTGCGTGGCACCGAGACGAGGAGAGAGCCCCGTGCCGCAGATCCAAGGCCACTGTGACGACCGGTTCGCCGCGGTACGCGACGCGTTCGCGGCGAACTTCGCCGAGCGCGACGAGCTGGGCGCGGGGGTCACCGTCCTGCTCGACGGACACCCCGTGGTGGACCTCTGGGGCGGCTGGGCCGACGGGGAGCGGACCCGCCCGTGGCAGCGCGACACCGTGGTCAACGTCTGGTCCACGACGAAGGGCCCGACCGCGCTCTGCGCCCACATCCTGGTCGACCGAGGCCTCCTGGACCTGGACGCCCCGGTGGTCGCGTACTGGCCCGAATTCGCCGCCGCCGGCAAGGAGTCCGTGCGCGTACGCCACCTCCTCTCGCACCGCTCCGGGGTCGCCGGACTGCGCGACCCGCACACCCTGGCCGAGCTCTACGACTGGGAGCTGACAACGGCCCGCCTCGCGGCCACCGAGCCCTGGTGGGAGCCGGGCACCCGCTCCGGCTACCACGCGATCTCGTACGGATTCCTCGTCGGCGAGGTCGTCCGCCGGATCACCGGACTGCTGCCCGGGGAGTTCCTGCGGAAGGAGATCACCGGCCCGCTCTCCATCGACTTCACCGTGGGCCTCCCCGAGAAGGACGCCGGCCGGGTCGCCGAGCTCGTCCAGCCGAAGGCCGTGTCCCGCGAACAGGCCGCCCTGTTCGCCACGATGGAGCCGCTCGCCATCGCCTCCCTGCTCAACCCCGGCACGGGCACCGCCGCCGCCAACACCCCCGAGTGGCGCGCCGCCGAGATCCCCGCCGCCAACGGCCACGGCACCGCCCGCGCCGTCGCCTCCCTCTACGGCATCCTGGCCGGACGGGGCAGCCTCGACGGCCGCCGGATCCTCTCCGAGGAGGCGGCCGAGCGGGTCCGCGAGGGCCAGGGCGCCTGCCGGGACCTGGTGCTGGGAGCGGGCTTCGCCCATGAGACGGAGCTCGGTCTCGGCCTCTGGCTGAGCGGCCCGAACGCGTCGTACGGCCCCAACCCGCGCGCCGTCGGCCACGACGGGGCGGGCGGCTCCTGCGGTCTCGCCGACCCGGAGGCCGGGATCGCCCTCGGTTACGTCATGAACCGCATGGGCCCCCACATCGCCGACGACCCGCGCAAGACGGCGCTGGTCGACGCGGTGTACGGCGCACTGTGAGCCGCGGTCGGTAGCCTGCCGGGCGCACCAGCCCCGACTCGTAGAGACCTCCGCGCCAAGGCCGCCGTCACGCCCGTCGAACATCAGGAAGGTGCGCCCCTGGTCCGCCATCGCGGTGGGGGCGGCGGCCCGTCGCCGGTCGCGTACCTGGCCTGAAGCGCGGAGGGCCGCGCCCGACACCGGCAGCGCCACGGACGGACGCGGTGACGAGGGCGGCGAGCAGTGCGCGCCGGACGCGACTGTTCCGTGGGCGGGGCGCCATGGGGAGTCCTTCCGTACCGGGGGGCTCGTTGAATCCGGTACCGAAAATATGGACCGACCCGTGTGGTCGGCGTCCCGTTCGGGAGTGCCCCTGGCGCGTAGCTCCGTAGTACTACGGGTAGGGGGTGCCGCCTACCGCCCGCGGCGGGGCTTCCCGCGCTTGGCGCCGCCCTTGGGGTTCTTCGCGCCGCCGGAGCCGCCCCGGGAGGCCTTGCCCGCCGCCGGTTTGCGCGGGGCGCCGCCGCTCTTCCTGGCGGTCTTCTTCTCTGCGCGCTCGGCCTTGGGCTGCGGCGGCGTCGGGGCCCGGCCCCGGGTGCTGTTGACGGTCCGCCCACGGACGATCCCGATGAACTCCTCCACCAGGTCGGTCGTCTTCTCCTCCGGCCACGACAGGGCGATCCGTGACTCGGGGGCACCCGTCAGCGGCCGGTAGGTGAGGTCCTTGCGGTGGTGCAGCCGGGCCAGCGACTGCGGGACGACCAGCAGCCCCACCCCCGCCGCCACCAGCTCCACGGCGTCCGCGGTCGTGGCGGGCCGCTCGAACGCGGGCCTGCCGGGCGGACGCTCCCAGTCGAACGGGTCGTCGAGGGGGTGCAGCACGATCTCCTCGGCGAGATCCTCGGCCGACATCTCCTCGACGGCCGTCGCGGCGTGGTCCTTGGGGATCACGACCACGGTCGTCTCGGCGTAGAGGGGGATCGCGCTGAGGTCCGTACGGTCGACGGGCAGCCGCACGAAACCGGCGTCCGCGCCGCCCTCGCGCAGCAGAGCGGCGGCCTCGGCGGCGGGCACGCCGACAAGGGTCAGCGGGGTGTCGGGCAGCCGCTCGTTCCAGATCCGCACCCATTTGGTCGGGGTCACGCCCGGGACGTAGGCGAGCCGGAACGCAGGGGGTACTTCCGAGCCTGTCACCCCGCCAGGTTACCGGCCGTGGTCGGAGGCGGCGCACATGGTCGATACCCTGGACACCATGACGTCGCACCAGACCACCCAGACAATGAAGCCCGCCACCGCGGCGAAGAAGCTGGGTGTGTACCTCGAAGCCACCCCCGCCGAGTTCCAGGAGGGCGTCGTCTCGCGCGCCGAGCTGAACGCGCTGCAGACCGACCCGCCGGAGTGGCTGCAGGAGCTGCGCCGCAACGGCCCGCACCCCCGGCCGGTGGTCGCATCGAAGCTGGGCGTCTCCATCGCCGGTCTCGCGCGCGGCGGGGTCACGGAACCCCTCACCACCGAGCAGATCGACGCCCTGAAGCAGGACAGCCCCGAGTGGCTGCAGAAGGAGCGCGCCACCCAGGCCGACGTCCGCAAGGAAGCGGTCCGCATCAAGGAGCGGGACGCGGCCAGGGCTGCCGAGCAGGCCGACCGCGACTGACGTGCCCGCCGCGGGCTCCCGGCTCGTCGCCGCAGTGCGTCGACGGAACGGGTCCCGTCATGGACGCCGCCGCACACACGGAGCTCCTGGACCTTGCGCGGCAGTGGCACGGGACGGGCGCCGAGGCCGGACTCCGGGACCGGACGGGGGCCTCGGAACCCGTCGTGAGGGTCCAGGTCCGGGACGAGAACTACTTCCAGGACTACGAGCAGTTCACCCTCGGCGGTGTCACGGTGCGCGAAGGGCACGGGGAGATCCTCACCGGAGGAATGGCCCGACACCTGGACGGCGTCCGGCGGTACGAGGAGCGCCTACGGGACGGAACCGCACGGGAACTGTGAAGGCGGCCTATTCCCCTGTGTAGAACGCGATCGTCGCCACCGTCGTCGCGGTCACGGTCTCCGGGTCCGCGCCCGAAGCGGCGAACGCGTGTCCCCATTCCTCGCCGGAGCGGGCCACGAAGGCCTTCGCCTCGGGAGAGTTCTGCCACTCCACGGCGTCCTCCGGGCTGATCCCGCCACCCGTGAGGTGCCACCCGAGCCCCAGAAGAGCCAGGTCCCAGCCGATCCCGACCGCGCCCGGGCCGTACTGGCTCCGGAACTCCTCGGGAACGACGGACACGTGCTCCAGCTCGAACACCGTCCGGCTGGAGCCCTCCGGTGTGAGGCGGACCTCGACCTCGCTGAAGGCGGGGTCGGGACCGAACAGCCAGGACACACGCAGCCGCTCCGGGCGTACGCACTCCAGGATCTCGCCGCCGGCGTTCTCCTCCAGCTGGTAACCGCCGCCGACGTGGAAATCACCGGTCACCGGCAGGAACCACCGGGCGATCCGCTCCGGCGAGGTCACCGCGTCCCAGACCTCGTCGCGGCCCGCGTCGAAGGTGCGCCGCAACTGCACGGCGCCCGCCTCCTCGGACCCCACACGGCGTGTGCCGACCTCCCGGTGCACACGGCTGATCTCGTCGACGATCTCGCCCATGGCCGCTCACGTCCTTCCCTGTATCCGCGCTCCGTCGGCCCCGTGGACCATGTAACCGGTGTTCTGCCGCACCCGCCCACCGCGACCGAGCACTTCGGCCGGCCTCCGGGCGTGGATCCTCAGGCGGACTCAGCCGCCCCCACCGGCTTCCCACTTGCGCCGCCGCAGCACGTAGTCACGCAGGGACGCCGAGCGGCGGGTGATCGAGCACGCGGGGCTTGTACTCGACCAGCTGGATGCGGCCGTCGAAGGTGCGGTGCTCGATCATCTCGAGGGCAACGTCCGGATAGCCGTCGTAGATGCGTTCTTCGCCCGTGGCCCCGGTGATCACCGGGAACATCACGACCCGGAAGCGGTCGACGAGCCCGGCTCGTAGCAGGGACCGGCACAGGCTGAGGCTCCCGATCGTGCTGAGGAGCCCCGAGCCGCTCGACTTCATGGCGCGGACCGCCTCGACGGCGTCGTCGCGGACGAGCGTGGAGTTGGCCCACGTCAGTGGCTCCTCGAGTGAGGAGGAGAACACCACCTTGGACGCTTGCGTGAGCCCGTCGACGGACGCCTCTTCCTCCGGCCTGAACTCGTCCTGGCCATTCGGGACCTTGCCTGCGGCGAAGCCCGACATCTGGCGATAGGTGTTCGCTCCCATCAGGTGGGTGGCCTCGGGCTGCTCGCCGAGCCACGCGAGGTACTCCGGGCCCTCGAGGCCCCAGAACCCGGGCCACCCCTCGCTCGACGCATGGCCGTCGAGGGAGGTGATGAAGTCGACGAGAAGCTCCGACATGGCGGTCTCCTTTCCTCAGGTCTCACGAGTTCGGACCGGCCGGGAGCCACAAACTCATCGGCCGCGCTGTGGAGTACGGACATACGGCTCCTGAGCCGCCATGGTCTTTGCATAAAACTGCATAGCTGCGTATAGTCATGCCATCGATGAGGAGGAATTTCCGATGGTGGTACGTGCGGCAGTGGCAGGGGCGAGCGGATACGCCGGCGGGGAACTGCTCCGTCTGCTCCTCACCCACCCACAGGTCGAGATCGGGGCCCTCACCGGCCACTCCAACGCCGGGGAGAAGCTCGGCGCACTCCAGCCGCACCTGAGGCCGCTCGCGGACCGTGTTCTCCAGCCGACCACCGCGAAGGTCCTCGGCGGGCACGACGTCGTCTTCCTGGCCCTGCCGCACGGGCAGTCCGCCGCCGTGGCCGAACAGCTCGGTGACGAGGTGCTCGTGGTCGACATGGGCGCCGACTTCCGGCTCGAGAACGCCGCCGACTGGGAGAAGTTCTACGGATCGCCGCACGCCGGCACCTGGCCCTACGGCCTGCCCGAGCTCCCCGGGGCACGAGCGGCGCTGGAAGGCACCAAGCGTATCGCCGTGCCCGGCTGCTACCCGACCGCCGTCTCCCTCGCACTCTTCCCGGCGTACGCGGCCGGCCTCGCCGAACCCGAGGCCGTCGTCGTCGCCGCGTCCGGCACCTCCGGCGCGGGCAAGGCGGCCAAGCCGCACCTGCTCGGCTCCGAGGTCATGGGCAACATGTCCCCGTACGGCGTCGGCGGGGTCCACCGGCACACCCCCGAGATGATCCAGAACCTCGGTGCCGCCGCCGGCGAGCCCGTCTCCGTGTCCTTCACGCCGACCCTCGCACCCATGCCCCGCGGCATCCTCGCCACGTGCAGCGCCAAGGCGAAGCCCGGGGTCAGCGCCGAGGCGCTCCGGGCGGCGTACGAGAAGGCCTTCGCCGACGAGCCCTTCGTCGACCTGCTTCCCGAAGGACAGTGGCCCGCCACCGCGGCCGTATACGGGTCCAACGCCGTGCAGATCCAGGTCGCCCACGACGAGGCGGCCGGCCGGATCATCGTGATCAGCGCCATCGACAACCTCGCCAAGGGCACCGCCGGAGGCGCCCTGCAGAGCATGAACATCGCCCTCGGACTTCCCGAGGACACGGGTCTTTCCACGATCGGAGTCGCACCGTGAGCGTCACGGCAGCCAAGGGGTTCACGGCGGCGGGCATCGCCGCCGGGATCAAGGACAGCGGTAGTCCCGACCTGGCCCTGGTGGTCAACAACGGGCCCCGCCGCGCCGCCGCGGGCGTCTTCACCTCCAACCGCGTCAAGGCCGCACCCGTCCTCTGGTCGGAACAGGTGCTCAAGGGCGGCGAGGTGACCGCCGTCGTCCTCAACTCCGGTGGCGCCAACGCCTGTACGGGCCCTCAGGGGTTCCAGGACACCCATGCCACCGCGGAGAAGGCCGCCGAGGTCCTCGGCGGCCACAGCGCCGGGGAGATCGCGGTCGCGTCGACCGGGCTGATCGGCCTGCTCCTGCCCATGGACAAGCTCCTGCCCGGCATCGGGACGGCCGCCGCCGCCCTGAGCGAGCACGGCGGCGAGAAGGCCGCCATCGCGATCAAGACCACGGACACGGTCCACAAGACCGCCGTCGCGGGCGGCGAGGGCTGGTCCGTCGGCGGCATGGCCAAGGGCGCGGGCATGCTCGCCCCCGGCCTCGCCACCATGCTGGTCGTCCTCACCACCGACGCCGACGTCGAAGCGCCCGCGCTCGACTCCGCGCTGCGCGCCGCCACGCGCACCACCTTCGACCGGGTCGACTCCGACGGCTGCATGTCGACCAACGACACCGTGCTGCTGCTCGCCTCCGGAGCGAGCGGGATCACCCCCGCGCAGGCCGAGTTCGACCAGGCCGTGCAGAGCGTCTGCGCCGACCTCGCCCGGCAGCTGATCGGCGACGCCGAGGGCGCCTCCAAGGACATCCGGATCGAGGTGATCAACGCGGCCACCGAGGACGACGCCGTCGAGGTCGGCCGGTCCATCGCCCGTAACAACCTCCTCAAGTGCGCCATCCACGGTGAGGACCCCAACTGGGGCCGGGTCCTCTCCGCGATCGGCACCACGAAGGCCGCTTTCGAGCCCGACCGGCTGAACGTCGCCATCAACGACGTCTGGGTCTGCAAGAACGGCAGCGTCGGCGCTGACCGCGACCTGGTCGACATGCGCTACCGGGAGGTCAGGATCACCGCGGACCTCGCGGCAGGCGACGAGTCGGCCGTCATCTGGGCCAACGACCTGACCGCCGAGTACGTCCACGAGAACAGCGCGTACAGCTCATGAGCGCCGCGAGGAAGCACACCGCGCTGCCCAAGGCGCAGATCCTCATCGAGGCGCTGCCCTGGCTCACCCGGCACAACGGCAGGACCGTCGTCATCAAGTTCGGCGGCAACGCCATGATCGACGAGGAGTTGAAGGCCGCCTTCGCCCAGGACGTCGTCTTCCTGCGGCACGCCGGCCTCAAGCCGGTCGTGGTGCACGGCGGCGGCCCGCAGATCAGCGCCCAGCTCGACAAGCAGGGCCTGGTCAGCGAGTTCAAGGCCGGTCTCCGTGTCACCACGCCCGAGGCGATGGACGTCGTGCGGATGGTGCTGGCCGGACAGGTACAGCGCGAGCTCGTCGGGCTGCTGAACCAGCACGGACCGCTGGCCGTCGGCATGACCGGTGAGGACGCCCACACGATCACCGCCACCCAGCACCGCCCGATGATCGACGGTGAGGCGGTCGACATCGGCCGGGTCGGTGAGATCACCTCCATCGACACCGGGGCGATCCAGGCGCTGCTGGACGACGGCCGTATCCCGGTCATCTCCTCCATCGCCCGCTCCGCCGAGGACAACCACGTCTACAACGTCAACGCCGACACCGCGGCCGCCGCACTCGCGGCCGCGCTGAACGCCGAGACGCTGATGGTCCTCACCGACGTCGAGGGCCTCTACGAGGACTGGCCGAACAGCGACGACGTCATCAGCCGGCTCACGGCCACCGAGCTGGAGAAGCTGCTTCCCGACCTCTCCAGCGGCATGGTGCCGAAGATGCGGGGGTGCCTCCACGCCGTACGCAACGGTGTCGAGACCGCCCGCGTCATCGACGGCCGGGTCCAGCACTCGATCCTGCTGGAGATCTTCACCGACGAGGGAATCGGCACGATGGTCGTTCCCGACGCAACACCCGCCACGGAGTACGAGGCAGAGGGGGAGTCATGACCGGCAACGAGGAGTTCGCACAGCGCTGGCAGGGCGCGCTGATGGACAACTACGGCACCCCGCAGCTGCCTCTGGTACGCGGAGCGGGCGCCCGCGTGTGGGACGCGGACGGGAACGAGTACCTCGACTTCGTCGGCGGTATCGCGGTCAACGCGCTCGGCCACGCACACCCCGCGGTGGTCGAGGCCGTCTCCACGCAGATCGCCTCCCTCGGCCATGTCTCCAACCTCTACACCGCCGAGCCCCCCATCGCTCTCGCCGAGCGGCTCCTCCAGCTCTTCGGGCGGACGGGCAAGGTCTTCTTCTGCAACTCCGGCGCCGAGGCCAACGAGGCGGCTTTCAAGATCGGCCGGCTGACCGGGCGTACGCACATGGTCGCCACCGACGGCGGCTTCCACGGCCGGACCATGGGCAGCCTCGCCCTGACCGGACAGCCCGCGAAGCGCGAGCCGTTCCTGCCGCTGCCCGGCGACGTCACGCACGTGCCGTACGGCGACATCGAGGCGCTCCGGGCCGCGGTGACGACCGACACCGCGCTCCTGATCATCGAGCCCGTGCAGGGCGAGAACGGTGTCGTCGTACCGCCCAAGGGCTATCTGGAGGCGGCCAGGGAGATCACGCGGGCCACCGGCACGCTGCTCGTCCTGGACGAGGTGCAGACCGGTGTCGGCCGCTGCGGCCACTGGTTCGAGCACCAGGCCCACCAGGGCGTCGAGCCCGACCTGGTCACCCTCGCCAAGGGCCTGGGCGGCGGGCTGCCCATGGGTGCGACCGTGGCGTTCGGCGCCGCCGCCGACCTGCTGAAGCCCGGTCAGCACGGCACGACGTTCGGCGGCAACCCCGTCGCCTGCGCCGCCGGTCTCGCCGTGCTGGACACGCTCGCGGCCGACGGGGCCCTGGACACCGTGAAGCGGCTCGGTGAGAAGATCAGGGACGGCGTCGAGGGCCTCGGGCACCCGTTGGTCTCCCACGTCCGCGGCTCCGGACTGCTGCTGGGTATCGTGCTCACCGGGCCCCTCGCACCGAAGGTGCAGCAGGCGGCTCAGGGAGCCGGACTCCTGGTGAACGCGCCCGCCCCCGACGTCGTACGGCTCATGCCGCCGCTGATCATCGGTGACGCCGAGGTGGACGCGTTCCTGCGGATTCTGCCGGGAGCTCTCGACGCGGCTTACGGGGACGGACGATCCGGAGAGTGACCATCCGGAGAATGAGGCGACGACGATGACCGAGGCGCAGGAATCCGACCACGGAGGGCCGTCGGTGCCACAGACCCGCACGGCCCGCCACCGCAGGATCGTGGACATCCTGAACCGTCAGCCGGTGCGCTCGCAGAGCCAGCTGGCCAGGCTGCTGTCCGACGACGGGCTGAGCGTCACCCAGGCGACGCTCTCCCGCGACCTGGACGAGCTCGGCGCGGTGAAGATCCGCAACACCGGCGGCGAGCTGATCTACGCGGTGCCGAGCGAGGGCGGTTTCCGTACCCCGCAGGCGCCGCTGGGCGGGTCGGCCAAGGAGGAGCGGATGCGCCGGCTCTCCGCCGAGCTGCTCATCTCCGCGGAGGCCTCGGCCAACCTCGTGGTGCTGCGTACGCCTCCGGGCGCCGCCCAGTTCCTCGCCTCGGCCATCGACCAGGCCGAACTCCAGGCGATCCTCGGCACGATCGCGGGGGACGACACGCTGATGCTGATCAGCCGTGACCCGAACGGCGGGCAGGCGCTGGCCGACCATCTGCTGCGGCTGGCCCAGAACGACCGCGGTCCTCAGTAGCGGGTGATCGCGGTCGGGCCGGACTCCGTCCCGACCGCGATGTGCGGCCGGCGGGCCGGGTCCGCCCAGGCCAGGATCCGGTCCATGGCGGCCGCCGGCACGGACACACAGCCCGCGGTCGCGCCCTTGCCGTCCACGTGGAGGAAGATCCCGGCGCCCCTGCCGCGTACGGGCCGGTCGTAGTTGAAGCCGATGACGAGCGCACGGGCGTACTGGACGGTGTAGGTGACGAGGTGTTCGGCCTCGTCCGCGCGGCAGTCGGCGGGCCGCGGCTCCACCCAGCGGTTGTAGGCCCGGGACGCGTTGTCCTGGCACCACCACGCGTTCTCGCCGACCTCGCGGTACGGGTAGCGGGTCCCGGGCGGGGCCGCCTTGATGCCGAAGGCGTACGGCAGGCCGTACAGCCCGGTGGGCGTGGTGTTCGTGCCCTGGGTGCGTGTGGCGCCCTCGGCCAGTCCGTTCGCCCCGAAGCGCGCGGGCGCCGAACCCGCTGCCACCCAGCCGTCCGCGCGCCGGTCCCACCAGGTGACCGTGCCCCTGTCGGAGTCCGTGCCGGGGGCCTCGGCGGTGATCAGCTGCGTACCGCCGCCCGTGTCGGCCAGCCGCTCCGGAAGGGGCGACGGACCGGCGGGCCGCGCCGCGAGGGAACCGGCCAGGGCCAGCAGGACCGACGCGGTCACCAGGAATCTGCGCATGCTCCGGACCGTACGGCGCGCGGCCTCCCGCCCCCACCGCGCCTGCTCCGTACGGCCCAGTGGCTCACTCCGTGACGGGTGCGGGCAGCGCGGGCAACGGCAGGGGGAGCCCCGGCAGCCCGTCGATGCTGGTCGCGATGTGGTCCTTCTTCTCGAAGTACCTGCTCAGGCCTTCGTCGTCCTCGCGCCGGAAACGGCCGGCGTGCAGGGTGCGGTCCTCCTCGTACGACATGAACGGCACCGCGTAACCGCAGGAGTCCCGGATCAGATCGGCCGTCACCACGATGATCGCGCGCAGCCCGTGCGCGGTGGGGTCGATGCCCGGGAAGTGGCCCAGCAGCCCGGCGAAGCGCGCGTCGTCACGGAAGACCGGCTCACCACGCCCGTGCACACGGACGATGTTGGGCGGGCCCTGGAAGGCGCACCACATCAGTGTGATGCGCCCGTTCTCCCGGAGATGCGCGATGGTCTCGGCGGTGCTGCCGGCGAAGTCGAGGTAGGCCACGGTCCGTTCGTCGACGACGGCGAACGAGCCGCTCATCCCCTTGGGGGAGAGGTTGACCGTGCCGTCGCCGTCCAGGGGCGCGGTCGCGGTGAAGAAGAGGTGCTGTTCCTCGATGAAGGTCCTGAGCCGGCCGTCGATACGTTCGTACGTTTTTCCCATGTTCGCATTCTTGTGCCGCTCGCCGGTCGCCGCCGGGAATTTCACCGGACGACCGGCAGGCCTCGTGCCTGGGCGCGGTTCCGGACAGCCATGAGCCGCTGGGCCGCCAGACGTGTGGGGGCGGGAAGCCCCGGCGCCATCCGCGCCAGCAGCCAGTCCGATGGCAGCCCCGTGGCGTACGGCCGCAGAGCCCGGCCGGCGGCGCGGACCACAGGGGCGGCCTGATCGTCGATCAGCGGACGCATGCGTTCGGAACGTACGGCGTCGAGTGCGCACAGACCCGCCACGGCATGGGCGCGTACGGCGGGGACCGGATGAGCCGTCAGGGCCCACAGCGCTTCGGCGTCCGCACGCGAGCCGCACTCCCCGAGCCCCGCAGCCGCCGCCGGGTGTCTCGCGGGGTCGGCGCACATCGACCGGTACAGAGGAAGGGGGTCGGTGCCCGCCTGCCGCAGCACGTACCGGGCGCAGGCCCGCACCACGCCCGCCCGGTCCGCGAGGAACGCGGCCGCCTCGCTGTGCCGTCCGGCGCGCCTCAGCGCGGTCACGCCCGCGGAACGGACCTGGGGTGAGCGGGCGGCCAGCAGGGGATCCACCACGTCCTCGTGGTCGCCCTCGCCCATACCGGCGAGTGCCGCCTCCGCGCAGAGCGCCCGCACGCGTGTGTCGCCGGACGCGGTGGCGGCGGTGCGGGCGAGCTCGGCCGGGGTCAGCAGGCGCCGGTCGACGGCGATGCGGTAGCCGATTCGGCGTACCGCGCGGTCCTGACTCGTCAGCAAGGACTCGACGTCCGCCGCAGGCCCGTCACGCAGCGCACTGTCCAGCAGGCCCCGGGCGAAACCGCCTCGTTCACGCCGGGCCAGAAGCAGGATGAGCCCGGCCAGGGGGACCAGTCGCCGGCCGGAGACGTCCGCGAGCAGCTCCCGGGCCCTCAGACGCACCGGCGCGGCCCAGTCGGCGCAGCGCACCACCAGCAGCGGCCGCAGGGTGGCCACTCCGGACGCCGGCTCCAGGGCTGCTCCACGGACCCTTCCGTCGGGGTGGCAGAGGGCCAGGGCGATCCGGGCCACCTCGGTCGGGGTGGGCCCCCCGGCCGGTAGGCCCTGGAGCTCCTGGCGCGTCGGCAGCCGGCTCGCGGCGTGCGGTGCCAGGTCCCGGACCTCGGCATCCAACGCGACCCAGGACGCCGGAGAGTCGGTGTCGATCGTCTCGTGCACCGGCGCGCCGAGGGCGATCCGCCCGGCCGCCCCGTACCCGTCACTCATGCTGCCCCCCAGGAAGTCGCCCGTGCCCGATCATCGGGGGAGGTGCGGTGGATGCCGATCGTACGGGCGGGCCATGTTCGAGCCCAGCTATTTCAGGGACCCTGGCCAGCAGCTTTGACAAAACATACGGACCATTGCATAGTTATGCCATTCGTGATCGCGCGCCATGAGGCGGACGCACACCCCTTGCACTTCCGAGGAGCACGCAGTGAGCAACGGCACCGGCAACAGCGACGTACGCCTCTGGGGCGGCCGTTTCGCCGACGGCCCCGCCGAGGCGCTGGCCAAGCTGTCCGCCTCCGTCCACTTCGACTGGCGGCTCGCGCCGTACGACATCGCGGGCTCCCGCGCCCACGCCCGCGTGCTGAACAAGGCGGGGCTGCTCACCGACGACGAGCTCGCCCGCATGATCGAGGGCCTGGACTCGCTCGAAGCCGCGGTCGCCGACGGGTCGTTCACCGGCACCATCGCCGACGAGGACGTCCACACCGCACTGGAGCGGGGACTCCTGGAGCGCCTCGGTCCGGACCTCGGCGGGAAGCTGCGCGCCGGCCGGTCCCGCAACGACCAGGTGGCCACGCTCTTCCGCATGTACCTGCGCGACCACGCCCGGATCATCGGCGGACTGGTCGCCGAGCTCCAGGACGCCCTGGTCGGACTGGCCGAGGCGCACCCGGACGTGGCCATGCCCGGTCGTACGCACCTCCAGCACGCGCAGCCCGTCCTCTTCGCCCACCACGTCCTGGCGCACGCGCAGTCCCTGTCCAGGGACGCGGAGCGGCTGCGGCAGTGGGACGAGCGGACCGCGGTGTCGCCGTACGGCTCCGGCGCGCTGGCCGGGTCGTCCCTCGGGCTCGACCCGGAGGCGGTCGCGGCGGACCTCGGTTTCGAGCGCGGGTCGGTGGGCAACTCCATCGACGGCACCGCCTCGCGGGACTTCGTCGCCGAGTTCGCCTTCGTCACCGCGATGATCGGCGTCAACCTCTCCCGCATCGCCGAGGAGATCATCATCTGGAACACGAAGGAGTTCTCCTTCGTCACCCTCCACGACGCCTTCTCCACCGGCTCCTCGATCATGCCGCAGAAGAAGAACCCGGACATCGCCGAGCTGGCACGCGGCAAGTCCGGCCGCCTCATCGGCAACCTGACCGGTCTGATGGCGACCCTGAAGGCCCTCCCGCTCGCGTACAACCGTGACCTCCAGGAGGACAAGGAGCCGGTCTTCGACTCCTGCGACCAGCTCGAGGTCCTGCTCCCCGCCTTCACCGGCATGATGGCCACGCTCACCGTCAACCGGGAGCGCATGGAGGAGCTGGCCCCGGCCGGCTTCTCGCTCGCCACGGACATCGCCGAGTGGCTGGTCAAGCAGGGTGTCCCGTTCCGGGTGGCGCACGAGGTCGCGGGTGAGTGTGTGAAGGTGTGCGAGCAGCAGGGCATCGAGCTCGACGAGCTGACGGACGAGCAGTTCGCGAAGATCTCCGAGCATCTCACCCCGGAGGTGCGCACCGTCCTGAACGTGCCCGGCGCGCTCGCCTCCCGCGACGGCCGCGGCGGGACCGCCCCCTCGGCCGTCGCCGTCCAGCTGGCCGAGGTGAAGGCCGACCTGGTGACGCAGCACGCCTGGGCGACCGCGCGCGGGTGATTCGCAGGCATCGCGGGCTACGTTGACGGGAAGGCGTTCGGAACCGACCCAGAGGAGCCCGCGATGCCCTTCGCCCGCCTGAACCGAGCGACCACCCCGACCTACCGCATCGGGCTCGGCCTGGCCGCCGTCGGAAGGCCCGGCTACATCACCCCGCACCGTGACCGCGACCTGCCCGGCGACCGCGGCGTGGACGCCCTGCGCGCCCGCACCCACGAACTCCTGGACGCGGCCTATGCCCAGGGCGTGCGCTATTTCGACGCCGCCCGCTCCTACGGCCGCGCCGAGGAGTTCCTCGCCGAGTGGCTGACCGTCCGCCCCGATGTCACGGACGTGGTCATCGGGAGCAAATGGGGCTACACCTACACCGGCGACTGGCGTGTGGACGCCGAGGAGCACGAGGTCAAGGACCACTCACTCGCCACCTTCGAACGCCAGCACGCCGAGACGGCCGGGCTGCTCGGTGACCGGCTCGATCTCTACCAGATCCACTCCGTGACCGCCGACAGCCCGGTGCTCAGCGACAAGGACCTGCACGCGCGGCTCGCCGAGCTCGCCGCCGCAGGCACCACGGTCGGCTTCTCCACCAGCGGTCCGGACCAGGCCGGTGCCATCCGCGCCGCCCTCGCCCTGACCGTGGACGGCGAGCCCCTCTTCCGTACCGTCCAGGCCACCTACAACGCCCTGGAGACCTCCGCCGGAGCGGCGCTCGCCGACGCCCATGACGCCGGGGTGACCGTGATCGTCAAGGAGGCCATGGCCAACGGCCGGCTCGCCGGGACCGAGGCGCCCGCCGTCGTCCGGGAGATCGGCGCCGAAGCCGAACTGGACGCGGACGCCGTCGCCCTGGCGCTGGTGCTCCACCAGCCGTGGGCCGGAGTCGTCCTGTCCGGCGCGGCCACCGTCACCCAGCTGGCGGCGAACCTGCACGCGCCGCTGCTCGATCTGGACCCGGACAGGCTGGACCGGCTGGCCGCCCTGGTGGAGGAGCCGGAGGCGTACTGGCGCCACCGGGCGTCGCTGCCCTGGAGCTGAGCGGCCGGATCGCGGCGGCCGGTCCCCGCCGGACGCCGGCCGGAGCCCGTTCACGCCCAGTCGGCGAGCGCTTCGAAGTCCGCCCGCACCAGCCCCACCCAGGGGTCGACCCGCCGCAGCAGGGCCCGCCCCGGGTGGTGCGCGGCGACCCAGTCCGTGTCGAGGCCGGAGATCTCGTCGTCGATCCACGCGAACGGCCTGCCGTCCGCGTAGTCGACGACGTAGCGCGTCTTCCAGTACGTCCCGTCGGCCCTGGCCGCGTGCATCGCGGGCCAGTCGATGTACGGCAGCGGGGGCAGCCCGATGCGCGGGCCGACCCACTCGTTCGCCTCGTCCTTCCAGGTGGTCGCCCAGACGAGTTCGTACCGGTCGGCGAGGGCCAGCAGCTCGTCGCCGTGGCCGGGGCTGAGCAGGACGGGCAGCGGGATACCCGCCTTCCACCCCGTCGGCCGCATCCGATGGAGCGTATAGCCCTCCGGGACGGTGGGGCGGGACAACGCCGCATAGGGGTTGAGCGGACCGTCGATGTCGATCAGCAGCAGCGGCTTCATGGCGCCATGGTGCCCCTGGGCCGCCCGTCACCGGCGGACCGATTCCGGCTCCGTTCGAACGGGGCGAGTGAATGGGACGTCGATGTCTCATGTGAGTTAATGTTGTCTCATGACTCTCGATCGCGAGCAGGTTCTGCGGAGCGCGGCCGCCCTGCTGACCCGTAAATCCACGGCGACCATGGACGAGGTCGCCCGGGCGGCGGGCATCGGCCGCGCCACCCTGCACCGGCACTTCGCCGGGCGGGACGCCCTGGTCGGAGCGCTGGAGGACCTCGGGATCCGGGAGTTCGAGGCGGCCCTGGACTCGGCGGCGCTCGACGAGGGCACCGCGGAGGGCGGACTCCGGCGGCTGATCGCGGCCGTCGAGCCGAGCGCCGGGCTGCTGTCGTTCCTCGTCACCGAGAACCAGCTCTTCGAGGGCGACCACGTCAACGAGGGCTGGAGCCGCCTGGACGCCCGGGTCTCGGCCTTCTTCCGGCGCGGCCAGGAGCGAGGCGAGTTCCGGATCGACCTCACCCCCGCTTGGCTGACCGAGGCACTGTACGGCCTGATCGGGAGCTGCGCGTGGTCCGTGCAGACGGGCCGGGTGGCCGCGCAGGACTTCCCGTACATGATCGTCGAGTTGCTCCTGGGCGGAGCACGCCGGAGCGTGGAGAAATGAGCAGCACCTTTTCGAGGGCAGGCATCACGGGCGACGTGCGTCATCCCGGCCGGTGGATCGCCCTCACCGTCCTCGTCCTGGCCGTGCTGCTCGTCGCCGTCGACGCCACCGTCCTCGGGCTGGCGACACCGTTCCTCAGCGAGGACCTCGAACCGACCGGCACCCAGCTGCTCTGGATCGGCGATGTGTACTCCTTCGTCATCGCCGGACTCCTGGTCTCCATGGGCAGCCTCGGTGACCGCATCGGCCGGAAGAAGCTGCTGCTGACCGGCGCCGCCGCCTTCGGCGCGGTCTCCGTCCTGAACGCCTACGCGTCCAGCCCCGAGATGATGATCCTGGCCCGGGCGTTGCTCGGTGTCGCGGGCGCCACCCTGATGCCGTCCACGCTCGCCCTCATCCGCAACCTCTTCCACGACCCGCGCGAACGCAGCCTCGCCGTCGGTATCTGGGGCGCGATGGCCTCGGCGGGCGCCGCCGTCGGGCCGGTCGTGGGCGGACTCCTGCTGGAGCACTTCTGGTGGGGTTCGGTCTTCCTGATCAACCTGCCCGTGATGGCCGTCCTCGTCGTCGTGGGCATCAGGATGATCCCCGAGTCGAAGAACCCGGCACCCGGGCCCTGGGACCTGCTCAGTGTGGGACTCTCCCTGGTCGGCATGATCGGCGTCGTGTACGCCGTCAAGGAGGCCGCCGCACACGGCGTGAGCTGGGAGAACGGCGTGGCGGCCCTCGCTGGTGTGCTGGCACTCACCTGGTTCGTGCGCCGTCAGCTGAAGCTCCCCGCCCCACTGCTGGACATGCGGCTCTTCCACCACCGGGGGTTCTCCGGAGCGGTCCTCGCGGACCTGCTGACCATCCTCGGCCTGTCCGGGATCGTCTTCTTCCTCTCCCAGTTCCTGCAGCTGGTCCAGGGGCGGGGCCCGCTGGAGGCAGGCCTCGCCGAACTTCCCGCGGCCGTCGGCGCGGTGACCGCCGGCCTGCTGGCCGGGAGGGTGGCACGCCGCTACTCCGTGCGCTCCGTGGTCGCCGTCGGACTCGGTGCCATCGGCCTGTCGCTCGCCGTGGTCACGGTGATCCACAAGGAGACCGGCTATCCCCTGATCGGGGTCCTGCTCCTGGTGGTGGGCGTCGGCGCGGGATTCGCCTTCACCGTCACCTCCGACGTGATCCTCTCCAGCGTCCCGAAGGAACAGGCGGGCTCCGCGTCCGCGGTGTCCGAGACGGCGTACGAGCTCGGAGCGGCCCTCGGCATCGCGCTGCTCGGGTCCATCGTCACGGGCGTCTACAAGGGCTTCGGGACCCCAGTGGGCATCCCGGCCACCGCCGCGACGGCGGCACACGAGTCACTGGGCGGAGCCGTGGAGACCGCGGAGCACCTCCCGGCACACCAGGGGAGCGAGCTCGTCGTCGCGGCTCAGGAGGCCTTCGTCAACGGCCTGCGGGTGTCGGCGGCGGTCGGAGCCGTCGTGCTGCTCGCGACCGCGGTCGCCGCGTGGTTCCTGCTGCGCGGCCAGAAGCTGGAAGAGGGGATCATCCCCGACGAGTGAGTGGCCCGGCGCGCTCGCGCCGGGCCACTCGGATGCACTCGTACGGCTCAGGCGGCCTTCGCCTTGGTGGCGTACATGTCGACGTACTCCTGGCCGGACAGCTCCATCACCTCGGTCATCACGGAGTCCGTCACCGCCCGCAGGACGTAGCGGTCGCGGTCCATGCCCTCGTAGCGCGAGAACTCCAACGGCTCACCGAAGCGGACCGTGACCTTGCCCGGGCGGGGCAGGCCCGCGCCGCCCGGCTGCAGCTTGTCCGTGCCGATCATGGCGAACGGCACGACCGGCGCGCCGGTCATCAGGGTCAGCCTCGCGATGCCCGTACGGCCCCGGTAGAGCCGGCCGTCGGGGGAGCGGGTGCCTTCGGGGTAGATCGCGAAGGCCTTGCCCTCCTCCAGCACCCGGCGGCCCGTCATCAGCGCCGCGACACCGCCGCGGCCGCCGTCCCGGTCCACCGGGATCATGCCGCTGCCGGTGAAGAACCAGGCCATCAGCCGGCCCTTCAAGCCCTTGCCGGTGACGTACTCGTCCTTGCCGATGTAGAACACCGGCCGGTCGCAGCAGATCGGCATGATCATCGAGTCGATGAACGTCAGATGGTTCCCCGCGAGGATCACCGGGCCGTCACCCGGGATGTTCTCGGCGCCCTCCACCTGTGGCCGGAAGAGCAGGCGCAGGATCGGTCCGAGCACTGCCTTGATGACCGTGAGTCGGGACAACGCATCCTCCGGTGTCGTGGCCGGGCGGCCGGGGCGGGAATTCGCGAGGGTCTGTGCAGGTGAGGACGATACTCGCGGGTACCGCCTCTCCGCACATCGGGTTCACCCAGCGGATACGCAGTGTTGACGTGTGTTTCCGCCATGTTCGTCCACGGTCCGCCCCACCGATGGCGTAGCTGCCTACGATCAAGCCTCGCCCGAAGGTGCCGGACATCACATGCGAGGAGCATTTTATGACAGAGCGCGCGCAGACCGGGCCCGGCCGGCGGACACTCCTGGGGGCGGCCGTCCTCGGCGCCACGGCCCTCGGAGCCACCGGAACGGCGAACGCCGCCGGGCGTGGCGCCCCGGACGGGCGGGGCGGCAGAGGCGGCTACCGGGACCTGCCCGTGCCCACCGTCGTCGGCCACCGCGGTGCCAGCGGCTACCGCCCCGAGCACACCCTCGGCTCCTACCAGCTGGCCCTGGACATGGGCGCGCACATCGTCGAGCAGGACCTCGTGCCGACCAAGGACGGCCACCTGGTCTGCCGCCACGAGAACGACATCACCGGCACCACGGACGTGGCCGAGCACCCCGAGTTCGCGAGCCGCAAGGCCACCAAGCGGGTCGACGGCGTGTCGCTCACCGGCTGGTTCACCGAGGACTTCACCCTCGCCGAGCTGAAGACCCTCCGGGCCAAGGAGCGCATCCCCGGCAACCGCCAGGAGAACACGCTGTACGACGGCCGCTGGGAGATCCCCACCTTCGAAGAGGTCCTGCGCTGGGCGGACAAGGAGGGCCGCAGGCGGGGCGAGCCCGTCTGGCTCTACGTCGAGACCAAGCATCCCTCCTACTTCAGGGGACTCGGCCTCGGCCTGGAGGAGCCCCTGGCCAAGCTGCTGCGCCGCCACGGCCGGCACCGGGCGGAGTCCGCGCTGATCCTCCAGTCCTTCGAGCCCAGCTCGATGCAGCGGCTGTCGAAGCTCGTCGCCACCCCCCGTGTCGTCCTGCTGTCCGGCCCGAAGGAACGGCCGTGGGACTTCGTGGAGGCCGGCGACCCCCGTACGGTCGCCGACCTGGTGAAGCCCGCCGGGCTGAAGTGGATCGCGTCCTTCGCCCAGGGCATCGGCCCCACGCTGGACCTCGTCATCCCCAAGGACGGCGAAGGACGGCTGACGTCCCCCACCTCGCTGGTGGCGGACGCGCACGCGCGGGGCCTGGTCCTGCACCCGTACACGCTGCGCAACGAGAACACTTTCCTGCCGGCGGACTTCCGGCGCGGCACCGACCCGAACGCGTACGGCGACGCGTTCGGCGCTCTCCGGGCGTACTTCGAGACAGGGATCGACGGGATCTTCTCCGACAACCCGGACACCGCCCTGCTCGCGGCAGCCGACTTCGCCAAGGGCTGACGTACGGGGCCCGGGGGCGCGTCAGCCGCCCGGCCGTCATGCCCCGGTCGGGTGGAGCTCGCCGGGTGCGGCAACCCGCCGCGCACGGGGAGCGTTGACGGGGCATGACACTTCTTGATCATGTTCCGGCGGCCCCGGCCGAGACGGCGGGCGACGGCGGGCGGGCCCTGGTGCGTGCCCTGCACGCGCTGGTGCGCGCGGAGGCGGGGGCCGAGGCCCAGGCCGCCGGTGTCGAGGCCGCGGACCTGGAGCAGTCGGTGTGGCTGAAGCTGCTGGAACGCCGGCCCGGCCCGGGCGTGCCCGTCGACCGCGCCCGCTGGGTCCGCGCCGCCGTGCGGGCGGAAGCGCGCGTCGCCCGCCGCAGGATCCGGCGCGAGCGCGCCTACACCGCCGGTGAACCCCCGGGCGACTGGACGGACTGCCCCGAGCGGATCGCGGTGGGAGCCGACGAACGCCGGGCGCTGCGCACCGCGGTGAGCCGGCTGCCCGGCAGGTGCCCACGGTTACTCGAGGCGATGCTGGCTCCCCACGATCCGACGTACCGGGAAATCGCAGGGGAGTTGGGTATGTCACAGGGGAGTTTGGGCCCGATGCGTTCCCGATGCCTTGGATGTCTGCGCAGAATGCTGGCGGCGGAGGTTGCAGCTCCTGAACTGCGGGGAATGGAGCGGTAGACAACCGGCGGACAGGTGAGCGGGAGGCATGCACACATGGGCATGAGCGTGACCATCTCGGCGGCGACAGCACAGGACGTCGAGCAGATCTTCAGACTCCAGTACCTCTGTTTCCAGAGCGAGGCGGAGCTCTACGGCAACTACCGGATCGACCCACTCGTCCAGACGCTCGACTCGGTGCGGGACGAACTCGCCACGGACCTGGTGTTCGTGGCCCGGCTCGGCGACGAAGTCGTCGGCTCGGTACGCGGCTTCACCGACGCCGACGGCGCCGGCCGGATCGGCAAGCTCTGCGTCCACCCCCGGCTCCGCAACCACGGCCTCGGAACCCGTCTCCTGCGGGCCGCGGAATCCGGCCTTGCCGACGGGCGTTCGGCCACCCGCTTCCGTCTGCACACCGGGGAGCGCAGCGAAGGCAATCTGCGGCTCTACCGCAAGGCGGGCTATGCCCAGGTGGGCAACGCCACCGGAGGTGACGGCGTCCGGATGGTCCTGCTGGAGAAGGACGCCACCGCCCCCGCCTACGTGACCAGTGCCTGAACGAGGTGCCTGACGGCTCCCGTACGCCCCGTGTCAGGCGATGCGCGCACGGCGCAGCCAGATCATCCCGGTGACCGGCAGGATCACCGGGATGAGCAGGTAGCCCATGCCGAACCCCGACCACACCGTGCTGTCCGGGAAGGCGGAGGGCTCCAGGAGCGTCCAGGTGCCGACGATCAGCACACCGGCGAGCTCGGCGGCGCAGCACACCAGCGCCGCCCTGCGCGCCTTCTCCCCGCCCCGCACCAGCGAGTACGTGATGAAGCCGTACACGACGGCGGCGACCGCCGAGAGGACGTACGCGAGCGGTGCCTTGCCGAAGTCCAGGATCATCTCGACGATCGAGCGGGACGCGGCGGCCACGGTGAACACCCCGTAGAACCAGACCAGTACCCGGCCCGGCCCGGTGCCGAGGTCGAACTGCTGCTTCTGCTGCGGGGCGTTCCGCTGTGGGGCCGGGGACGCGGGCTTCCCCGCGCGGTCGGTGTCGCTCAAGGTCAGTTTCCCCAGATGTCGTAGAGCCGTACTTCGAGGACGGCGAGCACGACCGCGCCGGCCGCCACCGTCACCGAGCCCCAGCGGGTCCGCTCCGTCAGCGACAGGAAACCCGCCGCGGGCACGGCCGCGAAGGCGCCGATCAGATAGGCGATGAAGATCGTCATGCCCTGGTCGGGCCGCTCGCCACGCGCCAGCTGCACGATTCCCACGAGCAGCTGCGCGAGCGCCAGCGCGGACACGACCGCCATGCCGATGAAGTGCCAGTCCTTCGTGGGCTGGTCCCGGTAGGCGGCGAATCCGCACCAGGCGGCGAGGGCGAGCGCGGTCACGGCGACCGCGACCGTCAGGGCGTCGAGCATGAGGTGAGGGTATTACGGACGGGCGGAGCCGCCGCGTGGGGGCCCGGACGCCCCGCGGGCGCGGGCGGCTTCCGGGGAGCGTGGCCTTTGCCACAGGGTGCGCACAGCATGATCGTCCCGCCGACGGCGCGGCACGTGGCACTGTTCGCGTTTTTGCAGGTCAGGAAGGTGTGTGCGACGGTCCCGGCCGGGAGGGACACGTATCCACGGCCGTCCGCTATACGGACACGGGGGATCGCCGGAACGTTACGTCTGTTTTACTTGGGCCATGACCACGACGAGCTACCGCAGCCCTGCGACCGAGGCGATCCCGACGCCCGGTGCTCGTTGTATGTGTCGAATGCGCGCCTTCTGAGGGTCCCCGCCCGAGCCTCGCGCCCCGAAGCGAGACCGTGCCCGTGCCGTCCGCACCCAGCGGATCGAGCCGGCCCGCCCATGCCCCGCGCCCAGCGGCTCCGCCGCGGCCGGGCCATGCAGAGACTCCCACCGGTCGACCACTGAGAACAGTCTCATTCAGATGAATGCCCCGTGCCCGGCGGACACCGCGCCGTGCACTCGACAGTGACGGAAACCCTGTGATCACCACTTCGGGCCTCACGAAGGTCTACCAGTCACGCGGCCGAGAGGTCACCGCCCTGGACGGCGTGGACCTGCACGTCCGCGAAGGCGAGGTCTACGGCGTCATCGGACAGAGCGGCGCCGGCAAGTCCTCCCTCATCCGCTGCGTCAACCTCCTCGAACGCCCCACCTCGGGCACCGTGACGGTCGCCGGACAGGACCTCACCGCCCTCGCCGGCCGCGGCCGCCGCGCCGGCAAGGAACTCCGCCGGGCGCGCAACCGCATCGGCATGGTCTTCCAGCACTTCAACCTGCTGGACTCGCGCACCGTCCGCGACAACGTCGAGCTCCCCCTGGAGATCCTCGGGATCTCCGGACAGGAACGCACCCGCAAGGCGTTCGAACTCCTCGACCTCGTCGGTCTCGCCGACAAGGCGAAGGCCTACCCCGGCCAGCTGTCCGGGGGCCAGAAGCAGCGCGTCGGCATCGCCCGCGCCCTCGCGGGCGAACCGAAGGTGCTCCTCTCCGACGAGGCGACCTCCGCGCTCGACCCCGAGACCACCCGCTCCATCCTGCAGCTGCTGCGCGACCTCAACCAGGAGCTCGGACTCACCGTCCTGCTCATCACGCACGAGATGGACGTCGTCAAGACCGTCTGTGACTCCGCCGCGCTGATGAAGCAGGGCCGCATCGTCGAGTCGGGCACCGTCGGTGAACTGCTGTCCACCCCCGGCTCCGAGCTGGCCCACGAGCTGTTCCCCGTCGGAGGCATCGCCTCCGGCCCCGGCTCCACCGTCGTCGACGTCACCTTCCACGGCGAGGCCGCGGCCCAGCCGGTGATCTCGCAGCTCTCCCGGACGTACAACATCGACATCTCGATCCTCGGTGCCGCGATGGACACCGTCGGCGGCAAGCAGATCGGCCGCATGCGGATCGAGCTGCCCGGCCGCTTCGAGGAGAACGTCGTACCGATCGGCTTCCTGCGCGAGCAGGGCCTCCAGGCCGAGGTCGTGGACGGCGGCCCCGCCGGCGCCACCGACATCCCCTCCCAGACCCCCGCCGCGATCACCAAGGAGGTGGCGAAGTGACCTGGTCCGAAATGCAGCCGCTGCTCTCGCAGGGAACCATCGACACCCTCTACATGGTGCTCTGGTCCACGCTCGTCACCGTCGTCGGCGGACTGCCGCTCGGCATTCTGCTCGTCCTCACCGACAAGGGCGGACTGCTCCAGAACACGGTGGTGAACAAGGTCATCGGCGTGATCGTGAACATCGGCCGCTCGCTGCCGTTCATCATCCTGCTGATCGCCCTGATCCCCTTCACCACCTGGGTCGTCGGCACCTTCATCGGCCCGTCCGCGATGATCGTGCCGCTCGCCATCGGTGCCATCCCCTTCTTCGCGCGGCTCGTCGAGACGGCGGTGCGCGAGGTCGACCACGGGCTCGTCGAGGCCGTCCAGTCCATGGGCGGGTCCGTCCCGACGATCGTCCGCAAGGTCCTGCTGCCGCAGGCGCTGCCCTCGCTCGTCTCGGGCGTCACCACGACCGTGATCGTGCTCATCGGCTACTCCGCGATGGCGGGCGCGGTGGGCGGCGAAGGGCTCGGCTCCAAGGCCGTCACCTATGGATTCCAGCGCTTCGACAACCAGTTCATGCTCATCACCGTCGTGCTGCTGATCGTCATCGTGACCGTGGTCCAGCTGATCGGTGACGGAGCCGTACGCCTGCTGGCCCGCCGGGGCCGCACCTCCTCCTGACTTTCTCCTCCCCTGAAGCCCGAACTCCTTGTCCGGGCGCACCACCACCAGAAAGAGGCACTCTTCGTGCGTAAGAACATCAAGATCACCGCTGCCGCCGCCGCAGCCGCCGCCCTCGCTCTCGGCCTCAGCGCCTGCGGTACGGACTCCGACCCGGCCGCCAAGGGTGAGACCGGTGCCGACGCGGACACCTCCAAGGCCCTCGTCGTCGCCGCGTCCCCGACGCCGCACGCCGACATCCTGAACTACGTCAAGAAGAACCTGGCGGACAAGGCCGGCCTCAAGCTGGAGGTCAAGGAGTTCACGGACTACGTCCTGCCGAACACGGCCACCGAGAACGGCCAGGTCGACGCCAACTTCTTCCAGCACAAGCCCTACCTGGACGACTTCAACAAGAAGAACAAGACCCACATCGTCCCGGTGGTCGACGTCCACCTGGAGCCCCTCGGCCTCTACTCCAAGAAGGCCAAGGACGTGAAGGACATCAAGGCCGGCCAGACCGTCGCCGTCCCGAACGACACCACCAACGAGGGCCGCGCGCTCCAGCTCCTCGCCGAGAACGGGCTGATCACCATCAAGGACGGCGTGGGCACCAACGCCAAGCTCAGCGACATCACGGACAAGAAGGGCCTGGAGTTCAAGGAGATCGAGGCAGCAACCGTGCCCCGCGCCCTGGACGACGTCGACGCCGCCGTCATCAACGGCAACTACGCCATCGAGGCCGACCTCCAGCCGGGCAAGGACTCCCTGGTGCTGGAGAAGGCGGAGGGCAACCCGTACGCGAACATCCTGGCCGTCAAGGAGGGCAACGAGGAGGACCCCCGGGTCCAGAAGCTCGTGAAGCTCCTCAACTCCGACGAGGTCAAGAAGTTCATCGAGGACACCTACAAGGGCTCGATCGTTCCCGCCTTCGGCGAGCCCGCCAAGTCCTGACACCCAGGCACCACTTGTCCCACGAGCCCCGCACGCCCGCACCAGGGTGTGCGGGGCTCCGCCGTGCGGACCCGGCCATGCACATCCACGCCCCGATGCTGCATGCTGGTGGCTTTACACGGTCTTCGGCATGGAGCTGCGCATGACTACCACCTTCCCGTCCATCTCCATCAGCACGGACAGGTTGGTGCTGCGCCCCTTCGACATGGCGGACGTCCCGGCGTACGTCGAGATGATGAACGACGAGCTCGTCACCGCCTGGACCGAGGCCCCGTACCCCTACACCCAGGTCGACGCCGAACGCTGGGTCCGCAGGATCGCCCCGGCCGAACGCTCCCAGGGCAACGGCATCGTCTTCGCCGTCACCGAGTTCCTCACCCAGCGCCTCGTCGGCTCCGTGCGCCTCCTCAACACCGACCGGCGCACCCTGGCCACCGAGGTCCGCTACATCACCGCCCCCTGGGCGCGCGGCGAGGGATACGCAACCGAGTCCGTGCTGGCCCTCGCCGAGTGGCTCTTCCGTGACCAGGGCTTCGAACGGATCGAACTGCGCACCCCCGCCGGGAACACGGCCTCCCAGCAGGTCGCCCAGAAGCTGGGCTGCATCAGCGAGGGCGTCCTGCGGAACGCCCGCATAGCCAGGACCGCCACCGAGGACGGAGGCTGGACCGACATCAGGACCGACCTCATCGTGTGGGGACTCCTGCCCGAGGACCTGGAGGGCGTCGCCGAGCAGCTGGCCGACGCGGGCGGCTACGGCACGTACGACGACTGGAACTGACCTGGGGCCTGACCCGGATGAAAGACCCTGGCTCCCGGGGCGGGAGCCCCCGGCAGGGCGTTGGTACGGACCGGATACGCTCACCCTTGCTCCGCGCATCCCGCGGAGACACGCCGCCTGCTCACACCCCAGGAGACTGACGACGATGGCCGACCGGGTCACGGTGATCGGCTGGGACGGCTCGCCACTGACCGGCGCGGCCACAGCCGCGCTCTCGGCCGCCACGCTCGTCGCCGGCGCCGCGCACCACCTCGCGCTCCCCGAAGTGCCCGGGCGCGCGGAACGGATCCGTCTCGGCAGCGTCGACCTGGCCGCCCGCAGGATCGCCGGGCACCGAGGGAGCGCCGTGGTCCTCGCCGACGGCGACCCCGGCTTCTTCGGCGTCGTACGCACCCTGCGCAAGCCCGAACACGGGCTCGAGGTCGAGGTCGTCCCCGCCGTCTCGTCCGTCGCCACCGCGTTCGCCCGCGCCGGAATGCCGTGGGACGACGCGCAGATCGTCGTCGCCCACCCCCGCACCCTGCGCCGCGCGGTCAACGTCATCCGAGCCCACCACAAGGTGGCCGTACTCACATCCCCCGGAGCGGGCCCGGCCGAGCTCGCGCTGCTGCTCGAGAACGTCCACCGCACCTTCGTGATCTGCGAGGAGCTCGGCACCGTACGCGAGCGGGTCACCGTCCTCACCTCCGACAAGACGGCCGACCACACCTGGCGCGACCCCAATGTCGTCATCGTCATCGGCGGCGGTCCCGAGACGACCGCCGACAGTGCCTGGATCGCCGGCCGCCGTCCCGAGGGCCCCCGCGGCTGGGCCCTGCCGCCCGCGGTGTACGGCGGCGCGGGGGAGACCGGCGAAGGGGAGTTCCCCGGGCTGCGCGCAGCCCAGCTCGCCCGCCTCGGACCGCGCACCGGCGATCTCGTCTGGGACATCGGCTCCGGCAGCGGCGCACTCGCCGTGGAAGCGGCCCGCTTCGGCGCCGCGGTGCTCGCCGTGGACAGCGATCCGGACGCCTGCGCGCGTACGGCGGCCGCCGCCCGCGCCTTTCAGGTCGGCGTCCAGGTCGTCATGGGCACCGCCCCGCACGTCCTGGAAAGCCTGCCCGAACCCGACGTCGTACGGATCGGCGGCGGCGGGGTGCCCGTGGTCACGGCGGTCGCCGACCGGCGGCCGGAACGCATCGTCACCCATGCCTCGAACCGGGACGAGGCGGAGGCGCTGGGCGCGGCGCTCGGTGAGAACGGATACACGGTCGAATGCGCGCTGCTCCAGTCCGTCGAACTGGACACCTCCGTCTGGGCGGAACGCGAACGCTCCGTCGTGTTCATGCTCTCCGCGGTGCGTACCGACCTCGCCCCCTGAAGCGTTCGCGGGGGAGCGCGAGGTAGGCTGACCGATTGTTGTACCGCGCCTGGGTGTTCGACGGTTCGTTCGTCAATGTCCGGAAAAGTGGACCGTTTTGGTCCGCGATGTGGTACGGCGTAACCGGGGGACGCGCAACGTGGCGCAGTCCACAGCGAGCCGTGGCAGAAGTGTCTGTCGCGGCGGCGAACGGCCGCGAGAATGTATACCTCCGCGCGCGTTTCGTGCCGCGCGGGGAGCCCGCTCGTTCTTGTTGACGAGCACCGGCGTGCCGTGGTTCGGGCATCCCGGACGAAGGGCGAAGGAGCACTGACGATGGGCGAGGGGTACGCATGACTGACACCGGCCAGATCCCGGGCGAGGGACTGCCGGAGAACGCAGGCATGGTGGAGCAGCCGGGCGTCCCCGCCCCGGACGCCTACACCTACCTCGAACCCTCCGAGCACACACCAGAGGACGACGACCTCCTTCTGATGCCCGCGCCCCAGGGCGCCTGGAGCGACGCTCCGGCCGCACCGGCGGGCTTTCCCGAGCAGTTCCCGGCGTACGACGAGTCGGTGAACGGCACCCACGGGTCCGGCGCCGACCTCAACGGCGTACAGGTCCCGGCGCACGCACCCGCGCAGGTCCCGGTCGCGGCCGCGCCGGCCCGGCGCCCGCTGCACCGCGGTCCCGCTTCCACCGAGGCGCCCTCCTACGGGGGGTCGCCGACCGGGGGAGTCGTCCGCTCGCTCGCGGACCGGGGGCCGGCCGGCCCGCAGAACCCGATGCCCGTACGGCACGCGGGGCCGCCGACGACAGGACCCGAGTACTTCGACGTCCCGGCGGACGACGCTTCCATGCTGCCCGGCCCGCAGCTGGGTGAGATCCCGCCCCAGGGCGCGCCCGCGTGGGGCGCGCCGGAGCCCGCCGTGGCGCCCGAGACGGTGGTGGAGTCTCCGGTTGCGGAGCCTGTGGCACCCGCCGAGCAGCATGTCGCGCCTGCCGAACCGGTCGAACCCGACGAGGCTGTCGTGCCTGCCGAACCGGTCGAACCCGACGCTGCTGTCGCGCCTGCCGAACCGGTCGAACCCGTGGTGACTGCCGCCCCCGTCGCTTCCGTTGCTTTCGAAGAAACGGTCGCCCCGGATCCGGTGGCGGCCGTGCTTCCGGAGACTCCTGTCGAGCCGGTACCGCTGCCGGAGGCGACAGAGGAGCGTCCCGCGGAGGCCGAGGCCCCGGCCGCCGTACCGGTCGACGCTCCCGTCGAACTGCCCGTCGAGGCCGCCGCCCCGGCCGAGCCGGTGGGGCAGTTCGTGCCCGTGGAGGGCTCCGTACCGACGGCTCCGCACCTTGCCCCGACCCCCGCGGCCGGGACCGCCGTCCCCGTCGCCGAGCCCGAGCCGGCCATCGAGCCCGCGCCCCCCGTGGCGGAGCCAGCACCAGCCCTGCCCGAGGCCGTGGAGACGCCGGAGCCGGTCGCCGTCCAGCAGCCCGAGCCCGAGGCCGTGCCCGAGGCCGAGCGCGTCGCGGAACCCGAGGCAGCTGTCGAGCCCCTCGCCGTACCGCATGCCGGACCCCAGCTCCTGCCCGAGCCCGAGTCCGAGCCGGGCACCGGGCCCGAGATCATCGAGACCCCGGAAGCCGAGACCCCCGAGGCCGTGATCCCGGAGGCCCCGGAGCCCGGGGCTCCGGAGCCCGAGGCCCCGGAAGCTGAGCCCTTGGCGGCCCAGGCTCCGGCAGCCGAGGCCCCGGCCCCTGCCGAGGAAACCCTCCAGGAGACCCCGTCCCCTGTCCAGGCGCCGGAGGAGTCCGGAGAGGCCGTAGCCCCCACGGCTCCCGCCGAGGCCGAGGCCCCCGCCTCCCTCCCCGCCCCCGGCTACGACGACGCCGAGCGTGAAGCCGTCCTGCGGGTCATGCGTGAACGCCGCGACATCCGCAACGGTTTCCGCAGCGACCCGATCCCGCACGAGGTCCTCCTCCGCGTCCTGGAGGCCGCGCACACCGCGCCTAGCGTCGGCCACTCGCAGCCCTGGGACTTCGTCGTCATCCGCTCCGCGGAGACGCGCCGCTCCATGCACGAACTGGCCCAGCGTCAGCGTGAGGCGTACGCCAAGTCGCTGCCCAAGGCCCGGGCCAAGCAGTTCAAGGAACTGAAGATCGAGGCCATCCTCGACACGCCCGTGAACATCGTCGTCACCGCCGACCCCACCCGCGGCGGCCGCCACACCCTGGGGCGGCACACCCAGCCGCAGATGGCCCCGTACTCCTCGGCGCTCGCCGTGGAGAACCTGTGGCTGGCGGCCCGCGCGGAAGGCCTCGGTGTCGGCTGGGTCAGCTTCTTCGACGAGCGGGAGATGGTCCGGGCGCTCGGCCTGCCCGAACACCTCGAGGTCGTCGCCTACCTCTGCGTCGGATACGTCGACGAGTTCCCCGAGGAACCCGAACTGATGCAGGCGGGCTGGTCCAAGCGCCGCCCGCTGTCCTGGGTCGTCCACGAGGAGACGTACGGCCGCCGCGCCCTGCCGGGCGAGGAGCCGCACAACCTCCTCCAGGAGACCATCGCCGGCATCCGCCCGCTGGACGCGAAGGCGCTCGGAGAGGCGTGGGAACGCCAGAAGCGGATGACGAAGCCCGCCGGCGCGCTCGGCATGCTGGAGATCATCTCCGCGCAGCTCTCCGGGCTCTCCCGGCTCTGCCCTCCGCCGATCCCGGAGCCCGCCGCCGTCGCGATCTTCGCCGGTGACCACGGGGTGCACGCCCAGGGCGTCACGGCGTGGCCGCAGGAGGTCACCGGTCAGATGGTCGCCAACTTCCTCGGTGGCGGCGCCGTATGCAACGCCTTCGCCGCCCAGGTCGGCGCCGAGGTCTGCGTCGTCGACGTCGGTGTGGCGTCCGAACTCCCCGCGACGCCCGGCCTGCTGCCCAGGAAGGTCCGCGCCGGAACGGCCGACTTCACCACAGGCCCGGCCCTCACCCGCGAAGAGGTCCTCGCGGCCATCGAGGTGGGCATCGAGACCGCCCGCGACCTGGTGGCCGCAGGCAACAAGGGCCTGCTCACCGGCGAGATGGGCATCGCCAACACCACCGCGTCGGCCGCGCTGATCTGCGTCTACAGCGGCCTGGACCCGTCGGAGGTGACCGGGCGCGGCACCGGGATCAACGACGAGATGCACGCCCGCAAGGTCGATGTGGTGCGCCGCGCCCTGGACCTGCACCAGCCCGACCCGACGGACCCCATCGGCGTACTGGCAGCGGTCGGCGGTCTGGAGCACGCCGCCATGGCGGGCTTCCTGCTGGGCGGCGCCTCGCTCCGTACGCCGGTGATCCTGGACGGTGTGAGTGCCGGCGCCGCCGCGCTGGTCGCCCGGGCGATCGCCCCCGAGGCGCTCGCCGCGTGCATCGCGGGGCACCGCAGCGCGGAACCCGGCCATGTCGCCGCGCTCAACAAGCTGGGCCTGCGCCCGCTGGTCGACCTCGACCTCCGCCTCGGTGAGGGCACGGGCGCGCTGCTCGCGCTCCCCATCGTGCAGAGCGCCGCCCGCGCGATGCACGAGGTGGCGACGTTCGACTCCGCGGGCGTCACGGAGAAGTAGCCGCCACGTGCCCGGACGCGCCCGAACGGCCCGTCCGGGCACCACGCGGTCTCCCGCGCGGGCACAACCGGGCGCGGCGGTCCCACTCGGACCTCCGGGCCCGCCGAGGGCGGCCCGCCGCACAGCCCGGGTGCCGTGCCCACCACCCCGTATCGTGGTCCCACGCGTCACCGCCTCACCCAGCCCACGTCACAGCCGCTCCACCGCCGCAGCGGCCCGCAGCACACCGCACCCTGCACGAGGAGCCCCTACGACCATGGCCGAGCATGACGATCACCCTGCCTACCCCGTCGGACTGCGCCTGAACGGGCGCCGCGTCGTCGTCGTCGGCGGCGGCCAGGTCGCGCAGCGCCGGCTGCCCGCCCTCATCGCGGCCGGGGCCGACATCACCCTGGTGTCCCCGTCGGCTACGGCGTCCGTCGAGGCGATGGCCGACACCGGTGAGATCCGCTGGGAGCGCCGCAGGTACCAGGACGGCGACCTCGCCGACACCTGGTACGCCCTCGTCGCGTCGTCCGACGCCGCCGCCAACGACGCCGCGTCCGCCGAGGCCGAGCGCACCCGCACCTGGTGCGTGCGCAGCGACGACGCGGAGGCGGCCACCGCCTGGACACCGGCCACCGGCCGCAGCGAGGGCATCACGGTCGCCGTCCTCACCACCACCTCGCAGGGCCGGGACCCGCGGCACTCCGCCGCGGTCCGCGACGCGATCGTGGAGGGGCTGCGCGACGGCACCCTCGCCGCCCCGCACCACCGCACCCGCGCCCCCGGCGTCGCGCTGGTGGGCGGTGGCCCCGGCGACCCCGACCTGATCACGGTCCGCGGCCGCCGTCTCCTCGCCGAGGCCGACGTGGTCATCGCCGACCGGCTCGGCCCCCGCGACCTGCTCGACGAGCTCCCGCCGCACGTCGAGGTGATCGACGCCGCGAAGATCCCGTACGGCCGGTACATGGCGCAGGAGGCGATCAACCAGGCCCTGATCGACCACGCCAAGGCCGGCAGGTCCGTGGTCCGCCTCAAGGGCGGCGACCCGTTCGTCTTCGGCCGTGGCATGGAGGAGGCACAGGCGCTGGCCGCCGAGGGCATCGCCTGCACGGTCGTCCCCGGGATCTCCAGTTCGATCTCCGTGCCCGGCGCGGCCGGAATCCCCGTCACCCACCGAGGCGTCGCGCACGAGTTCACCGTGGTCAGCGGCCATGTGGCGCCCGACGACCCGCGCTCCCTGGTCGACTGGAAGGCGCTCGCCCAGCTGCGCGGCACCCTGGTCCTCCTGATGGCCGTCGACAAGATCGGCGCAATCTCCCAGGCCCTCATCGCCCACGGCAAGGCTCCCGACACCCCGGTGGCCCTGGTCCAGGAGGGCACCACGGCGGCCCAGCGCAGGGTCGACGCGACCCTCGCGGACGTCGGGGAGAGGGTCGTCGCGGAAGAGGTACGCCCCCCGGCCGTCATCGTCATCGGTGACGTCGTCGCCGTCGGCACGGACCCGGCCGGCCGGCTCGAAGGCTGAGCGGCCGAGCCTCCGCCGCACTCCCGCACCCCCACACCACCCCCGACAAGGCAGTAGCACCCCGTGGCTGAACTCATCACCGTCGACGACCCGGACGACCCGCGCCTGGGCGATTACACAGGCCTGACCGACGTCGAGCTCAGGCGACGGCGTGAACCCGCCGAGGGCCTCTTCATCGCCGAGGGCGAGAAGGTGATCAGGCGTGCCGGGAACGCCGGGTACGAGATGCGGTCCATGATGCTCTCCGCCAAGTGGACCGACGTCATGCGCGATGTGATCGACGAGGCCACCGCACCGGTCTACGCGGTCACACCGGCTCTCGCCGAGCGTGTCACCGGCTACCACGTGCACCGTGGGGCCCTCGCCTCCATGCAGCGCAAGCCGCTTGCCGACGTAGGCACGCTGCTGTCCCCGGAGCGGGGGGACCTGCGGCGGGTCGCCGTGTTCGAGGACATCGTCGACCACGCCAACGTCGGAGCGGCCTTCCGCAACGCCGCCGCACTCGGCGTCGACGCCGTCCTGCTCACTCCACGCTGCGCCGACCCGCTCTACCGGCGGGCGGTCAAGGTCTCCATGGGGTCCGTCTTCCACGTCCCCTGGACCCGCCTGACGTCGTGGCCCGACGACGTCGGCCTGTTGCGCGAGGCGGGCTTCACCACCGCCGCACTCTGCCTCAGCGACAGGTCGATCACCCTGGACGAGCTCGTCGCGCGGCAGCACGAGAAGCTGGCGCTCGTCCTCGGCACCGAGGGCGACGGCCTCACGCCCGGCGCGCTCGCCGCGGCCGACGCCCATGTACGTATCCCGATGGATGCCGGAGTCGACTCGCTCAACGTCGCCGCCGCCTCCGCCGTCGCCTTCTACGCGACCCGGGTCGGATCCGCCTGAGGCGGAGCCGCCCCGCGCGGGTGCGCGGGACCGGCCCCGTCGTACGTCTGTGACGGCGAGCCCCCGAGCCCGCGCGCCGGTCCCTGGCAGCCCTGGGCGGCCGCGATGCCCAGCGCGACGAGCAGCGTCACCACGACGAAGACGACGAGCCGCTGGCGCAGCAGCCGTGGGTTGGCCGGGCGCCGCTTCCCGCCCTTCCCCGCCGAGGTAGTCCGGACACCGGGCCTCGACGCCTGCCTGCCGTTCGTGCCCTTGGACCCGTTGGGGTGCTGACCGGAGCGCGGGCCGCCCCGCGCCGCCCGGGACTGCGATCCACCGGTGCGAGGGGCCGGGCGCGACGACGCGGGGCGCCGGACGCCCTGCGCGCGTGACTCCTGCGCGGGCCCCCCGGCCGTGTGCCGGGTCGCCTGTTCGGTGTACGGGCCCTCCATCCGGCCGGTCGGCCGGTCCAGCTCCTGCGCGCTCCGCTGAGCGGGAGGACGGCGTTCCTGCAGCCCCTGGGCCTCGCGGGCGGCGATCTCCTTGAGCCGCATGGAGAGCTGCAGGGTGCTCGGCCGCTCCTCCGGGTCCTTCGCCAGACAGGCCCGTACGAGGGGGGCGAGCGCGTCGTGCACATCGAACAGATGCGGTTCCTCGTGCACCACGCGGTAGAGCATCACCTCGGAACTTCCGTGCCCGAAGGGCGAGTCCGCCATCGCCGCGTAGGCGAGGGTGGCGCCCAGCGAGAACACGTCCGTCGCGGGGGTCACCGTCGCACCGCGCACCTGCTCGGGCGCCAGGAAGCCCGGCGAGCCGACAGCCGTCCCCACATGGGTGAGCGTGCTGGCCCCGGTCGCCCAGGCGATGCCGAAGTCGATGATCCGGGGGCCCTTGGGGGAGAGGAGGATGTTGGACGGCTTCAGGTCACGGTGGACGACCCCGGCCTCGTGCACCGCCACCAGGCCCTCCGAGAGCGCCGCCCCGATCGAGGCCACCTCGGCGGCCGACAGGGGGCCCTCCTCGACGACCTTGTCGTGCAGCGAGGGACCCGGCACGTACTGCGTCGCGAACCACGGGCGGTCCGCCTCCAGATCGGCGGCCACCAGCCGGGCAGTACAGCCGCCGCGGATCCTCCGGGCGGCGGACACCTCGCGCGCGAAACGCGAGCGGAACTCCTGGTCCTCCGCCAGATCAGGCCGGATCACCTTGAGGGCCACCCGCTGGCCCCGGCGGTCGGAACCCAGATAGACGACGCCCATGCCGCCCGCGCCCAGTCGCCGGTGCAGCCTGAACGAGCCGACGACACGCGGGTCCTCGCGCCGGAGCCGCATCATCGCCATCGTCTGCCCATCCCCGCTGCCGGTCCGCCTGACGAGGCACAGCTTACGTACCCGTGGCGCGGCGCGCTCAGAGGCCGCGCCCTCACCGGCCCATCGATTGTCAGTGCCCGGTGGGAGAATTGAGGAGTGGTCAGGGAGCCGGGGATCCAGGTTCCGTGGCCCGTGCGAGATCTCAAAGGGCCGTCGCATAAGGGGGATTGGATCAATGAAGGGCGATCGTGTGGAAATAGTCGTGGACGCGGGTGACACGACCAGGACGTACGAAGTGGTGGCCTCCAGGGCAGGCCGAAGGGTGGAGACAGCGGTCCGCCGGGGGGTGGTGGAAGTGAGTGAAGTCACCCGAAGTGGATCAGTTGTCCGTACCGCCCGGTTCATGGCGACCAGGGTGCTCGCCCTGGTGGAACAGCCGGTCCCTCGTGAGGACGCCTCCGAGCGCCCTCCGGACGCCTAGCGCGACGTTTCCGGGTCGTTCCGGCCCGGCCCCCCGCCTCCGGCCGGCCCGGACCGATGATCCTCTGTGTATCGCCCCGCAGCGCTGACCGCCCGGGAAGCGCGGCGGGGACACCAGGACCTCCGTCGTGTGAGCCGAGGCCTGACCCCGGAAAGCACCTCCGGCCGGAGCGAACCCCTAGGTGCCCGGTGCCGCGGCCATCACGGTTTCTCCACCCAGGGGAGTACACCGGAGGTGGTCGGCTCATCCTCCGGGAGGCCCGGCATTCGGTACGCGGGCATGACGCCGTGGGTCTTCCGCCTCCCTAATCTTGAAGTCAAGCGGCGGGCGTGGAACTCGTCCCCCGAGGCCAGACGCCCGCCGCTCCGGAACAGGTCAGGAGAGGAACCATGGCGGACACCGCTGCGCGGACGATCATCCGCACGCAGGGACGCAGGGCATACGCCTCGTTCGGCGTACGCACGTCCGGCACGCGCCACCCGCTGGTGGCGACAGCAATGGTTCTTCCCCTGGCGGCCCTGCTGGTCGTCGTCTTCGGCGGCTGGGACGCAGTGGTCACACAGGCGTCGTCCGTGGGCGTGATGCTGGGGCGCTGAGCGGCGCCCCGGGTCCGGAAGAGCGGTCCGGACCGGGACATCCGGCCAACAGCCCCGTGGGGACGGGGGTGCGGCGGACGGCAGCGTTTGTCCGGCCAGCTGGGGAGCTGGCCGGACATCGCGCTGTCCGGACCCGTTCCACCGCCGCAGCGGCCCGTCGCCCGCCACGGCACCGGCGGCCGCGTACGATCGCCGCCGGGACCGGCCGCGGGCCGGCCGATCACCTGCGGGAGCCGATCCGATGACCACCACCCCTGTCGTACGCGCGCTGGGCGAGCTCGCGCACGGCAGCGCCCACGCCGGCGCCACGCCATGCGTGTGCGCGCCGCCCCAGGTGCTCGCGGACCGGCCCGACGCCACGGTGGTCCGCAGCGGCCCGCACGTCGCCAAGGCGCACGCCCCGGACTCGGACCCCGCCGCCCTGGCGGCCCGCCTCTCCCTGGCCGCCTCACCCCGGCTGGCGGGGATCCTCCTCCCGCCGCTGCCCGCCCCGGGCGGGCCACCGGACGGGGCCGAGGGCCGCACCGTGAGCCTCTGGCCGTACGGCTCGCCCGTCGACCCCTCGGACCCCGACGCCGCCCCCTGGGAGGAAGCCGCCGCCCTCCTGGCCCGGCTGCACCGCACCCCGCCGCCCCATCGCCTCCCGCCGATGCGCGGACCGGTCAAGGCCGCCCGGGCCGTGGCGCGGCTACGCACCGCCCGCCCCGGCGACCCGGCTGCCGGCCCCGTGCTGGCCGCCTGGCGGGGGCTGCCCGGCTGGGCCCGCGCCGAGCAGCCGACGCCGGAGCACCGGGACGGCTTCCTCTGCCACGGCGATCTCCACCTCGGCCAGCTCGTGCGGCACCCCGCGCGGCGCGGCCCCTGGCTGCTGATCGACATCGACGACACGGGCCTGGGCGACCCCGCCTGGGACCTGGCGCGGCCCGCTGCCTGGTACGCCGCCGGGCTGCTGTCGCCCGAGATCTGGCTCCGCTTCCTCGACACCTACCGGGCGTCCGGCGGCCCCGCCGTACGGGCCGAAGGGGACCCGTGGCCCGAGCTGGACGTCGCGGCACGAGCGCTCACGGTGCAGACGGCGGCCCTCGCACTCGCCAAGTCCGCGGCGGAGGGCCGCAGTCCGGATGAGGTGGAACAGTTGATGATCGACGCATGTGTCCGAATTGCGTCCCTCCCGCCCGAGTTGGCGTCCGAATACGCGTCGTAGGGTGAAGCGTGCGCCGCCGGGCATGTATCCGGCGACGCCGCCACGACCTGAGGAGTCCACCCGATGATCCAGTGCCCCAAGTGTCATGCGCAGATGAACACGTACAACCGCAACGGCGTGCAGATCGAACAGTGCAGCGGCTGCCGCGGGATATTCCTCGACTACGGCGAGCTGGAGTCCCTGACCCGCCTGGAGTCGCAGTGGGCGCAGCAGGCCCCGCCCGCGCCGCCCGCCCCGCAGCAGGGTTACCCCGCCGCTCAGCAGCCGTACCCCGCGGCGCCGGCCCCCGCGTGGGGAGCGCCGCACCAGGGCGGTCACTACGGCGGCCACCACCGTCAGAAGAGCTTCGGCCGGATGCTGTTCAGCTCCTGACCGCGACTTCTGAGCGGGTAGTGCCGCAGGGCGGGCCCGGGCCGATGCCCGGGCCCGCATTGCATACGGTCGACCGACTTCCCCTCATGATCTAGTCATGGCCATGGCTGATGCCTAGAGTGCGGATCCATGAACTTCCTCGACAGGTCCCGGACTGTCGCGCCCCCGGGGTGGAGCCGCTGGCTCGTACCGCCCGCCGCGCTCGCCGTGCACCTCTCCATCGGACAGGCCTACGCCTGGAGCGTGTTCAAGCCCCCGCTCGAGTCCGCTCTCGACCTCTCGGGCACCGCCAGTGCTCTCCCGTTCCAGCTGGGCATCGTCATGCTCGGCCTCTCGGCCGCGTTCGGCGGCACCCTCGTCGAACGCAACGGCCCACGCTGGGCGATGTTCGTCTCCCTCGTCTGCTTCTCCTCCGGCTTCCTCGTCGCCGCGCTCGGCGCCTCCGCCGGCCAGTACTGGCTCGTCGTCCTCGGCTACGGATTCATAGGCGGCATAGGCCTCGGCATCGGCTACATCTCCCCGGTGTCCACCCTCATCAAGTGGTTCCCCGACCGCCCCGGCATGGCCACCGGCATCGCCATCATGGGATTCGGCGGCGGCGCTCTCATCGCCTCGCCCTGGTCCACCGGGATGCTGGAGAGCTTCGGGACGGACCGTTCCGGCATCGCCACGGCCTTCCTCGTCCACGGTGTCGTCTACGCCGCCTTCATGGCGCTCGGCGTCTTCCTCGTGCGGGTGCCGCCGGACGGCTGGCTCCCCGACGGCTGGGAGCCGAAGCAGGAGACCCGCAGGCTCGTCACCAACGCCCAGGTCTCCGCCCGCAACGCCCTGCGTACACCGCAGTTCTGGTGCCTGTGGGTGGTCCTCTGCATGAACGTCACCGCGGGCATCGGCATCCTCGAGAAGGCCGTGCCCATGATCCAGGACTTCTTCGCGGACACCTCCACCCCGGTCTCGGTCTCCGCGGCGGCGGGCTTCGTCGCCCTGCTCTCGCTGGCCAACATGGGCGGACGCCTCCTGTGGTCCTCCACCTCGGACCTGATCGGCCGTAAGAACATGTACCGGATCTACCTCGGCGTCGGCGCGCTCATGTACGTGGTCATCGCCCAGCTGGGCAACGACTCCAAGCCGCTCTTCATCTGCTGCGCCCTCGTGATCCTGTCCTTCTACGGCGGAGGCTTCGCGACCGCTCCCGCCTATCTGCGGGACCTCTTCGGCACGTACCAGGTGGGAGCCATCCACGGCCGCCTGCTCACCGCGTGGTCCACGGCCGGCGTCCTAGGCCCGCTGATCGTCAACCGGGTCGCCGACGCGGGGGAGCGTGCGGGGCACAGCGGACCCAGCCTCTACACGACCTCCCTGACGATCATGATCGGGCTGCTGATCGTCGGTTTCGTCGCCAACGAATGCATACGCCCGGTCAACGCGCGCTTCCACGAGGCACCGGAAGGGAGCCCCCGTGTCCACCAGCAGTCGTAAGCCCCTCATGGCGTTCGTCTGGCTCTGGGTCGCCCTGCCGTTCGCCTACGGACTGTACGAGCTCGTCCGCAAGGCCACCCAGCTCTTCACCGGCTGAACCCCCACCGCCCACGACGAAACCCCCGGTCGTCGAGACGACCGGGGGTTTCGGCTGGTGCGCGATACTGGGATTGAACCAGTGACCTCTTCCGTGTCAGGGAAGCGCTCTCCCGCTGAGCTAATCGCGCAGGGTGACCCTGCGTGTACTGCGTGCGCGATACTGGGATTGAACCAGTGACCTCTTCCGTGTCAGGGAAGCGCTCTCCCGCTGAGCTAATCGCGCGGGGGTCCTCGCGGACCGGTGGACGATACTGGGATTGAACCAGTGACCCCTTCCGTGTCAGGGAAGTGCTCTCCCGCTGAGCTAATCGTCCTTGGAGGTGGAGACGGGATTTGAACCCGTGTAGACGGCTTTGCAGGCCGTTGCCTCGCCTCTCGGCCACTCCACCAGGGATGGGGGTTCGGGAAGATCCCCCATCTACTGCGAGCGGACGACCAGGTTCGAACTGGCGACCTCAACCTTGGCAAGGTTGCGCTCTACCAACTGAGCTACGTCCGCTTGTCTTTCCCGGACCGCTTGCGCGTCCCGGCGACGTGTTGAACTCTAGCGGATTCCCGGGCCAGCACAAAAACGCGTTTGCGCAGCGTGCTGCGCCACCGCCACCCGCCGCAGGTCACCGCGTGCCGCCTTAGACTCGGTCACGTGCGCGACCTCACCCCCCTTGCCCGCTTCGGTGGCCTCGTCGCCTCCGGGCTGCTGGATGTCACTAGCGACCCAGCCGCTCTTGAATCGTCCGGTTTCTGGGCGGTATCTGTTGATTTCGAAGGCCGTCCGGTCTGTGCCCGCTTCGCCACGGTGCGGCCCGAAGAGGTTCCGCTCCCCGTGCGGGGGGCCTGGCGAGGCCCCTCCCCGGAGGAGTGGACGTCCTCACTCGACGAGCAGGCCTACATGGCCGGCGTGCGACGGATCCGTGAACACATCTCGGCCGGAGAGGTCTACCAGGCCAACCTCTGCCGGGTCCTGTCCGCGCCACTGCCCGGCCCCCGGACCGACGTGGACGCGCTCACGGCGCTGCTCGCCCGCGGCAACCCGGCGCCGTACGCGGGAACGATCCGGCTCCCGGAGCACGGCGTGGAGATCGCCACCGCCTCTCCAGAGCTCTTCCTCGCACGCGACGGCCGGAGCGTCGAATCCGGTCCGATCAAGGGCACCGGGCGCACCGAGGACGATCTGCTGGAGAAGGACCACGCGGAGAACGTCATGATCGTCGATCTGGTCCGCAACGACCTGGGCCGGGTCTGCGTACCCGGCAGCGTGAGCGTCCCCGACCTCTGCGCCGTGGAGAAGCACCCCGGCCTCGTCCACCTCGTCTCCACCGTGCGCGGACAGCTCGCCGACGGGGCCGGGTGGCCGGAGCTGCTCGCCGCCGCGTTCCCGCCCGGATCCGTCACCGGTGCGCCGAAGTCCAGCGCGCTGGGGATCATCGAAGCCCTGGAGACGGCACCCCGTGGCCCGTACTGCGGAGCGGTCGGCTGGGTGGACGCCGACCGGGGCACCGCGCAACTGGCCGTCGGCATACGGACCTTCTGGATCGACCGGACCGGGCCCGCCCCGCTTCTCCGCTTCGGCACCGGAGCCGGCATCACCTGGGGGTCCGACCCGGCGCGCGAATGGGCAGAGACCGAGCTCAAGGCATCCCGGCTGCTCGCTGTAGCGTCGGGAGCCTACGAGGAGACAGGGAGAACCGCGTCATGAGGATCTGGGTCAACGGCGGACTGCACGATGCCGATGACGCACGGCTGTCCGTGCTCGACCACGGGCTGACCGTGGGGGACGGCATCTTCGAGACCGTCAAGGTCGCCGGGGGCCGCCCCTTCGCCCTCACCCGGCATCTCGACCGGCTGACGCGCTCGGCCAGGGGCCTGGGCCTGGCAGACCCCGATCACGACGAGGTCCGCCACGCGGTGGCGGCGGTCGTCGAGGCGAACCCCATGGAGCTGAGCAGGCTCCGGATCACCTGCACCGGTGGTCTCTCACCGCTCGGCTCCGACCGCGGGGACGCCGGGCCCAGCCTGGTCGTCGCACTGAGTGAGGCGGCACGCCGCCCCGACAGCACCGCCGTGGTGACCGTCCCCTGGACGCGCAACGAACGCGGCGCGGTGACAGGGCTCAAGACCACCTCGTACGCCGAGAACGTCGTCGCTCTCGCGCGCGCCCACGAGGGGGGTGCCTCGGAGGCGCTCTTCCCCAACACCGTCGGGCAGCTCTGCGAGGGCACCGGCTCCAACGTCTTCGTCGTCCTCGACGGCCGGATCCACACGCCGCCCGTCACCTCGGGGTGCCTCGCGGGGATCACCCGCGCACTGGCCGTGGAGTGGACGGGTGCGCAGGAGACCGACCTCCCGCTGGACGTGCTCGAGCGGGCCGACGAGATCTTCCTGACCTCCACGCTCCGCGACATCCAGGCCGTCCACCGGGTCGACGCGCGTGAGCTGCCCGGGGCCCCGGGGCCCGTGACGGCGAAGGCCATGCGGGTCTTCGACGAGCGCGCGGCGGACGATCTCGACCCGTGAGTCCGGAACCGGAACCGAAAAAGGGGTGACGGCCCGCCGCCCAGCGGATAGAACGACCTGATGACCACGACCATCCGGCCGGCCGAGCCGGTCCAGCAAGGCGCCGACGGCGTGCGGACACGGACGTACGACGTGTGCGACAACGGGCGGCCCGTGGGCGCCGTCGCCATCTCCACCGACCCGGCGTTCGGCGCCTCGGCGGGCATACTCCGGTCGCTCGGCATCGACGAGGCGCACCGGAGGCGTGGCCGGGGGACCATCGCCGCGCTCGCCGCCGAGGAGGTGCTCCGCGGCTGGGGCTGTACGCAGGTCCGCCTGGTGGCCCCAGTGGACAACCATGCCGCCCGCGCCCTGGCGACCGTACTCGGCTACGACGAGCGCAGCCGCAACATGCTGAAGACCCTCCGGCGGACCGCCCCCGCACTGCCCGCCGGGGTCACCGGACGTCCCATGACGGAGCAGGAGTACGCCGCGTGGGCGGCGACCAGCGTCGACACGTACACGCAGGAGTGGGTGGAGCGCGGCGTCCCGGAGGAGCAGGCGCGGCGCAAGTCCGAGACGGACCACGCCACCAACCTGCCGGACGGCCTGGCCACCCCCGGCATGTACTTCCACGTCCTCGTCCACGACGGCGCCGTCCTCGGCTATGTCTGGGTGGCGCGGCGTGACGTGCCGGACGGTGACGACCTCGGATACGTCTTCGACGTGGAGGTGCGCGAGGAGTACCGGGGGCGCGGATACGGCCGGGCGCTGATGCACCTGGCGGAGGAGATCACGCTCGACGCCGGCCTCGGCCTCCTCGGCCTGCACGTCTTCGCGGACAACACACCCGCGCTGCGGCTGTACGAGTCGCTCGGTTACGAGGTGACGCAGTACAACCTGGCCAAGGCGCTGTGACCTAGCCGCAACGCCCGGCCGCCGACACCGCCGGCCTGTCAGCCCTGCCCGGCGAGCAGGCGGTCGGCGATCTCCTCGATGCGCGCGAGCAGCCCGTCCTGGCTCTTCCCGCCGTCCAGCCGCTCGTCACCGATGACGTACGTCGGGGTCCCCGTGACGCCGATCGCCTTGCCCTCGGCCTGGTCCGCGTCCACGATCAGCAGATGCCGTCCGTCGATCAGGGCGGTGTCGAACTCCTCGGCGTCCAGCCCCAGTTCGCCCGCCACCTCGAGCAGCAGGGGCTCGCCCGCGCGTGCGAGGTCGGCGGTGCGGGCCAGGACGGCCTCGATGTACGGCCATCCCTTCCCCTGGACGGCGGCCTCCTCGGCGGCCTGAGCCGCGGCGTACGCGTGCTTGTGCTTCTCCAGCGGGAAGTGGCGCAGCCGCACCTCCAGCCGGTCACCGTAGCGGGCGCGCAGCGCGTGGACGTCGGAGAGGGCCCGGTGGCAGTCGGGGCACTCGAGCTCGCACCAGAGGTCGAGGACGACCGGTGCGGCGGAGGGGGAATCGCTCATGAAACCAGTCTTCCAGGCCGGACCCGCGCTTCCCAATCGGGACCTGGGGAGGACCGCGGCCCTGAAATGTCCCTGATGTGGGCCCGCACCGTGGCCCGTGTGGCAGTGGCCGGTGCAGGATGGAAGGGACGTATCCCGATCGCTGGAGGCACCGATGCTTGCCGAGACCATCTGTTCCGCGGTGTCGGCGGCGGGTTTGGGCATCGCCGCGATCACCGCGTACCGAAAGCGGTTCCTCACGGCGACCCGGATCGCCGCCTACTCGCTCGTGCCCGTCGGGCTGGTGATGACCGGTGTCGTCGAGTGGGTGTCCGGCATCGTCTTCAAGCCGAGCGTCTGGATCGGCTTCGGGCTGCTGGCCGTGGCCTGGCTGCTCTTCGTGACCACGCGTGCGGTGGAGCGCCGAAGCGGCTCGACCCGCAAGGAGCGCAAGGCCGCGCGGGCGGCGGAGCAGGGTGCCGCGGTGGCACCGGGCGCGTCGTCACCCTCGCTGACCTCCGGGGCAGGGGCGACGGCCCCGCAGGCGCGGGAGAAGCAGAAGAAGCAGCAGGCCGCCGCGCCCGGTGAGGACTTCAGTGACATCGAGGCCATCCTGAAGAAGCACGGGATCTGACAGGCCGCCCGGGCCGTCCGTCCCGTCCGGAGAGGCCCGGTGGCATGCAGCCGGGGCACGCACGAGATCTGAATCGATTCATGGCCGACCCCGGGCGGCGGAATGCCGACGTCCGTCCCGGGTCTGGGTATTCTCGGGGTTGCGCCGCCCCGATCTTGACGGTATCCCGTGGATGCGGTTAGCGTCCCGAACGGATTGAAACAATTCAATCCGGTGGGCGCGGCCCGGGCGACGGCGCGACGGACCGTGCTGGACGTCCGTCCGAGGATCAGGGCCCGGCGCCGACGCGCGGCGGCCGGACGGCATCAGTGGGGCAGGGCAAGTGGGGCGTGTGGCAGGGATCAAGGATGTGGCCCGGCAGGCCGGAGTCTCGGTGGGCACGGTCTCCAATGTGATCAACCGTCCCGAGGCGGTGCTGCCCGACACCCGGGCCCGTGTGCTGGCGGCGATCGAGGAACTCGGATACGTACGCAGCGAGTCGGCCAGGCAGCTCCGGGCGGGCCGCAGCCGCATCATGGCCCTGCTCGTGCTGGACATGGGCAACCCGTTCTTCGTCGACGTCGCGCGCGGCGCCGAGCGCGCGGCCCGGGAGGCCGGTCTCGGCGTGATGGTCTGCAACAGCGGCCAGAGCCCGGAGGAGGAGGCCGAATATCTCGGGCTCTTCGCCGAGCAGCGGGTCTGCGGCGTGCTGGTCACCCCGGCCGACGCGACCGGCGGCAACCTCGAGGCCTTCGCCCGCCACCGGATCCCCTATGTGCTGGTCGACCGCGTGGCAGCCTCCACCGACAGCTGTGCCGTCTCCGTGGACGACGTGCGCGGCGGCACGCTCGCCGTGGGGCATCTGGTCTCGGCGGGCCACCGGTCCGTCGCCTATGTGAGCGGACCCGGTGATCTCCACCAGATCAGGGACCGCCGCGAAGGCGCCCTCGCGGCGCTCGCCGAGGCGGGGCTCGGCCCCGAGGCGCTCGTGGAGATCCCCTCCGACCGCCTGGACGTGGCGGCCGGCCGCGACGCGGGGGCCAGGCTGCTCGGCCTCGTGCCCAGGCCGACCGCCGTGTTCTGCGCCAACGACCTGCTGGCGCTCGGTGTCCTGCAGTCGCTGTACGCCGCCGGCGTGCGGGTGCCGCAGGACGTCGCCATCGTCGGCTACGACGACATCGAGTTCGCCGCGGCCGCCGCCGTGCCTCTCACCTCCGTCCGGCAGCCCGCCGTGGTGATGGGCAGGATGGCGGCGGAGCTCCTCCTGGAGGAGGCGGACGACGAGGGCGGCGGCCACCGGCACCGCAGCGTGGTCCTCCAGCCGGAACTCGTCGTACGCGCCTCCAGCGCCGCCCCGCGCTGACCCCGGGCACCGGGCCGGCGGCGTACGGGGCCGAGAAGTACACCGGCGTCGGGACGTGCGGAGCGAACGCATGCGGGATCTTCGGACGCGGGAGCGATTCCCGTTCATCCTGAAGTGTGTGAACTCGCCCTGCGAAAAGCTTTGTTGATCGCCAACAGGGTGCACTCTGCGTCATGATCACTACGAGATGGTGGACACATACCGGGGCGACGTCCCCGCACCCCCCGCCGAGGAGCCGCGTGGCTGCCTCTTCGCGCTTTCCCAGCCGCCGCTGATGATCTTCTTGACGGTCGTCGGCGGCCTGCTGCTGATGGCCGCACTGCACGATCTCTTCCTGCTGTGAGCGGCCGTCGCGCTCCTTGCGCCGGGGGCGGACACCGCGCCCGGGTGCCCACCGTCCCGCAGGGCCGCCCACCTCCCGGGGGCGCCCGGACGGCGCGCCTGCGGAGGGTTCAGCGGGCGGCTTCGCGGCGCCGGGCCCGGTACGCGGCGACGTGGAGCCGGTTGCCGCAGGTGCGGCTGGAGCAGTAGCGGCGGGAGCGGTTGCGCGACAGGTCTACGAAGGCGTCCCGGCAGTCCGGGGCCTCGCAGCGCCGCAGCCGGTCCTGCTCACCCGCCACGACGATGAAGGCCAGGGCCATGCCGCAGTCGGCCGCGAGGTGGTCCGCGATGGAGGCGTCCGGCGCGAAGTAGTGGACGTGCCAGTCGTAGCCGTCGTGATCCGTGAGCTGCGGGGTGGTGCCGGCGGCGGCCACCAGGCTGTTGACCAGGTCAGCGGCCGTGCGGGCGTCGGGCGCGGCGAATATCTCGGCGAACCGGTCCCGGACGTCCCGAACGGCACGCAGGTCCTTGTCGCCGAGGGTCCCGACGCCGCTGATGTGGTGGCGCTCCGCGAAGGCGTAGAGCGCGGTGAGCTCCGCGAGCCCGTCGCCCGATTCGCTCTCCGGCGCGGTGTTCACCAGATCGACCACCGTTTCGAGGGCGATCCGGGTGTCGTGTGGGATCAGCACGCTTCGCTCCCTGGCCTCCGGCGGACGGGCGTCCACCGATGCGGGCTGACTCTACTGGCTCGGTGAAGGTGCCCAGGGGCCGGTACGGGCCCGGCGGGGGAGGGCGGAGCCCGTTTTCCCGGCCGGGCGGCGCCGGGGAGCGCACGGGCCTCTTTGATGGCTCCGGAGGCGTTTCTGTGGCAGAGGTGAGGCGCCTGGTGCGGATGCCGCGGGTGTGGCGAGGGCCGCCCCCACCGCGCTCCGAGCCTGCTCCCCCCCGCTGTGCTGGTCCCGCCGCCCCCCGCGCACACCGGCGCCGCCGCCGCGGTGGGTTCCGCGGCGACGGCGCCGGTGCCTGCCCTATGAGGTTGTCCGCGCGACGCCGTCTCCCCGAGTCGGACGGCGTCCCGCAGCTCTCGGCCTGGCTCAGCTCTCGGCCAGGATGTGTGAGAGCTCCGTATCGAGGTCGAAGTGACGATGCTCGGTGCCGGGCGGGACCGCGGCGTCGGTCCTCTTCAGGAACGACTCCAGGGCCCGTGCCGGGGCTTCCAGCAGGGCTTCTCCCTCCGGGGAGCTCAGTGCGATGCAGACGACGCCTTGACCGTGACTACGTGATGGCCAGACGCGGACGTCTCCGGTGCCGGTGGGCCGGTGCAGCCCCTCGGCAAGGAGGTCACGGGCGAAAACCCATTCGACCGTCTCCTCCGCTCCGGTGTGGAAGGTGGCGTGCACGGCATAGGGATCGGCCGTGTCATACCGCAGGCCCGCGGGTACAGGCAGTGAGGACTCGCTCGACACAACGAGGCGCAGGTGCAGCTCGCAGCTGACCGTGGTGTTCATAAGCGCCAGGGCCTTTCGCTCAGTGTGCGCTCGGGGATTCGCACGTCGGCGAAATCGACATGCCACCTACGGTGCCGTTGTAAACCCCTCTGACCTATTTGTGATGCTTCGGGTCGCTCGTGCGGCGGTGTGTAACTTTGGGTCATGCGTCCATTCCGGTGACGATCGAGGTTCCGGTAGGTTGGGCTTCATGAACGCGGAGAGTGACGAGCGGAAAGAGGTCGCCGCGACGGTGGCCGACAGTTCCGCTGCGGGGGACGGACGGGCGGCGGAGCGTGAGCTGGGGTCGAGGGCGCCCGGGTTCATCAAGGGATCGAGGGTGCTCCACCTGAGCTGGCAGGTGGGGATCTTCGTCGTCGGTCTCGCCGTGGTCGGGGCGGGCATCGTGATGCTGCCGTTGCCGGGTCCGGGCTGGCTGGTGATCTTCGGCGGCATGGCTGTCTGGGCGACGGAATTCGTCTGGGCGCAGCTCGTCCTGCGCTGGACCCGGCGCAAGGTCACGGAGGCCGCGCAGCGTGCCCTCGACCCCAAGGTCCGGCGGCGCAACATCATCCTCACCACGGTGGGGCTCGTGATCATCGCGGTGCTGGTCGGGATCTACGTCTGGAAGTTCGGCATAGTGATGCCGTGGAAGATCGAGCAGTGACCCGGTAGTGGTCCGGAGGCGCCGCTGACATGGGGTAATGTTTGCGGTGCGCCGGGGCGATTAGCTCAGTGGGAGAGCGCTTCGTTCACACCGAAGAGGTCACTGGTTCGAACCCAGTATCGCCCACCCCGGACCGATGGCCCGGAAGCTTCTGAGAAGCTTCCGGGCCATCGGCGTTTCCGGGTGTGCCTGTCGCCGCCGCCCCGGCCGCTTGTTCGGCCCGTCGTCCGGGCGTCGAAATTTCGTCCTAACCGTTGACGCGCCCCCTGCCGCTCCCTACTTTGACCCAGCAAGCGCTTTCTAAAACGATTCAATGCGAACGGTGGGGGCGAGCTATGTCTCGGAACAACGGCATGGACCGGCGGCAGCTGCTGAAGCTGGCCGGCCTCTCTGCGGCCGGTCTCGGCCTGACCGCGGCCGGCTGCGGCTCGGGCAGCGGCGGTTCCGGTGGTCCGGTCACCATCCGGCACTCCTGGTGGGGCGCGGACGACCGCGCGAAGAAGGTCCAGCAGTGCGTCGCCCTCTTCGAGAAGAAGCACCCGAAGATCAAGGTGAAGACGGACTTCCAGCAGTACCCGGACTTCTGGAAGAAGTTCAACACCCAGGCGGCCGGCGGCAACCCCCCGGACGTCATCCAGAACGCCGTGACCTTCCTGCGCAAGTACGAGGCGAAGAACGTCCTCCTCGACCTCAAGCCCCAGGCGGAGAAGGGCAACCTCGACCTCGGCGGCTTCCGCTCCGGGCTGGAGAAGTTCGCCGAGATCGACGGCAAGCTGCTCGGCGTGCCGGTCGGCAGCAACTCGATGGCCCTGGTCATCGACGAGAAGGTGTACGAGAAGGCCGGCATCACCCCCGAGATCGGCTGGACGTGGGACGACTGGCTGGCCGGTCTGGAGAAGATCAAGCGCGGCCAGAAGATCGCCGGTGACGCCGGACCCCACGGCGTGATGTACCTGTACGACCTGATCCTCCGCCAGAACGGCAAGGCCTTCTTCACCGAGGACGGCATGGGCTTCGGCGAGGACGAACTGCTGCCGTACTGGACCGAGGCCCTCGAGCGGGTCAAGTCGGGGCTCTACGCCGACCCCAACAAGGTCGAGCAGATCAAGCCCGCGTCGGCCACCGCCAAGGGCCTGTCCGCCGGCGAGTTCACCTGGGACAACTTCTCGGTCCGTTACAGCGCCGAGGGCAAGAGCAGCTACGGTCTCGCGCCCATCCCGAGCACCGACGGCAAGAAGACCGGCCAGTACCTGGGCTCGCTGATGCTGAGCGGCACGGCGAGGACCAAGCACCCCGCCGAGGTGGCAACCTTCATCAGCTTCATGACCCATGACCCCGAGGTCGCCCGCATCATGGGATACGACCGCGGAGTGCCCGCCACCACCGCGCAGTTCGAGGCCTACGAGCCCGCCGACGCCCCCAGCAAGGCCATCGGCGCGTACGAGACCGCGATCGCCGACGCGGGTGTCCTGGAGCCGATCACCCCGCACCCGGCCGGCGCCGACGTCATCGAGGCGGCCTTCCTGCGCATCGGCGCCGACCTGTCCCTGGGCAAGACCTCGCCGAAGGACTCCGTGAAGCAGTTCTTCTCCGAGGCGAAGACCGCCCTCGGCTCGAACTGAGAGGACCGAGGTGACTCACATCCACACCTCCCCGGGCGTGCTCGCAGCCGGGGACGACCGCTCCGTCGCCAAGCGGAACGGTCCCGGAGGAATCGCGCCGCCCCCCGCACAGAAGCGGCGGGACCGAGGCGAGAACCTGGCCGGCTATCTGTTCATGTCGCCCTGGATCGCGGGCTTCCTGTTCCTGATCGCCGGGCCGATGGTGTTCTCGCTGTACCTGTCGTTCACCGAGTACAACCTGTTCGAGGCCCCGCGCTGGATCGGCCTCCAGAACTTCACCGACATGTTCGCGGACCCCCGCTGGCGCCAGTCGGTCAAGGTCACCTCCTGGTACGTGCTGATCGGCACCCCGGTCAAGCTGGCCGCGGCCCTCGCCGTCGCCATGCTGCTCGCGCAGAAGCGGTGGGGCCAGTCCTTCTACCGCGCGGCCTTCTACGCCCCGTCCCTCATCGGGGCGAGCGTCTCGGCGGCCATCGTCTGGCGCGCCCTGTTCTCGGACGACGCGATCGTCGACCGTACGCAGAAGGTGTTCGGCGTCGAGGTCGGCGGCTGGATCGGCGACCCCTCGATGATCATCTACGCGCTGATCGCCCTCACCGTCTGGCAGTTCGGCGCGCCGATGGTCATCTTCCTGGCCGGCCTCAAGCAGGTCCCGCGCGAACTGTACGAAGCGGCCGAGGTGGACGGAGCCGGCCCCTGGCGCCGGTTCTTCCACATCACGCTGCCGATGATCTCGCCGGTCCTGTTCTTCAACGTCCTGCTGGAGACCATCCACTCGTTCCAGATCTTCGGCTCGGCCTACATCGTCAGCAACGGCAGCTGCGGACCGGCCGACGCGACGCTCGTCTACACCTGTTACCTGTACGAACAAGGCTTCGTGAACAGCCGCATGGGCTTCGCCTCGGCCATGGGATGGCTGCTGCTGCTCGCCGTCGGCCTGGTCACCGCCGTGCTGTTCTGGTCCCAGAAGCGCTGGGTGCACTACGAGGAGGGCGGCCGATGAGTCTCCTGACAGCAGCCGTACGCCGCCGGGGACCCGGCGCACTCGCCTGGCACCTCGGTGCGCTCGTCATCCTGGCCGTGGTCCTCTACCCGGTGGTGTGGACGATCGGGGCCTCGTTCAAGCCCAGCGCCGACATCATCGGTGGCCTGGACCTGTTCCCGGCGGACCCCATCGGTGACAACTACGCCCGGCTCACCGAGGGCATCGCCGACATCCCGATCTCGACGTTCTTCCTGAACTCGGCCTACATAGCCGTCGGTTCCGTGGTCGGCGTGGTGCTGTCCTGCTCGCTGACCGCCTACGCCTTCGCGAAGGTGCGGTTCGCCGGACGCAACATCATGTTCGCCATCATGATCGGCACCCTCCTGCTGCCGTACCACGTACTGATCATTCCGCAGTACGTGCTGTTCCAGAAGCTGGAGCTGATCAACACCTTCACCCCGCTGCTGATCGGCAAGTACCTGGCCACCGACGCCTTCTTCGTCTTCCTGATGGTGCAGTTCATGCGCGGCCTGCCCAAGGAGCTCGACGAGGCGGCACGGCTGGACGGCTGCGGGCATCTGAGGACCTACTGGTCCATCGTCATGCCGCTCTGCCGGCCGGCGCTCGTCACCAGTGCGATCTTCACGTTCATCAACGCCTGGAACGACTTCATGGGCCCCCTGCTGTATCTCAACGAGCCGGACAAATACACCGTCTCCATGGGGCTGAAGATGTTCATCGACCAGGACGCGGTGGCGGACTACGGAGGCATGGTCGCCATGTCACTGGTGGCGCTGCTGCCGGTGCTGGCCTTCTTCGTGGCGTTCCAGCGGTACCTGATCGACGGCATGGCCACCTCGGGCCTGAAGGGCTGACACCGTGGCGACGAAGACCCGTACACAGGCCAGGCGTTCGCGCGTCATGAACCGCTTCGCCCTGTTCTCCGAATGTCTGCTCGTCGGCGTGTGGATCGCCGTCGCCGCCCTGCCGCTGTTCACGTTCCCCGCGGCCTTCGCCGCGGGGACCCGGCACCTGCGCCGCCATCTCGACGGTGTCCACGGCGGACTGCGTGAGTTCGCGGACGACGCCCGGGCCGCCGCCCGCGGCGGATGGCTCGTCGGCGTGGCCGTGTGGGCCGCCGGGGGCCTGCTCTGGCTCGACCTGGCGGCTGTCCGCGCCGGGCTGCCCGGCGGGCCCTTCGTGGGCGCGGTCGGCATCCTCGCCATGATCGGCTTCCTGGTCGCCGTCGTACGCGCCGCCTCCTGCTGGGAGCCCGGGGCCCTCTGGCGCCCCCTCCTGGCCGAGGCCGGCCGGAACACCGTCCGGGACCCGGCCGGCTCACTGCTGCTCGTCTGCGGGATGGCCGTCGTCGTGCTGTCCGGCGCCCTGGTGCTGCCCCTGGCCGTCCCCGTCGTCGGGGCCGTCGCAGCCGCGGCCACCGCGGTGCGGGCGCGGCGGCTCTCCCACTGACCCGTACCTGTTCGTCCGTTCCCTGTCCCGAATCCGCACGGAGAGAGGCACACCCATGTCCAGGATGCCCCGCAGAACGCTTCTGAAGGCCGCGGCAGCGGCCGGCGCGGCCGCACAGTTCAGCTGGTCCCTCGGCGCCACTCCCGCGTCGGCGGCGGCCCCGGGCGCGGAGCACACCGGCGAACCCGTCACCCTGACCTGGCTGGAGTCCGGCGGGCTCGGCGCGGCGCCCGGCGCCACGCTCGGCGTGCCCTGGCCCAAGGGGCGGTACCGCAAGGACCAGACCTTCGCGCTGACCACCGAGGACGGCAAGGACGTCCCCGTGCAGTCGTGGACGACCGCCACCTGGCCCGACGGTTCCGCGAAATGGACCGCGCACGCCGTGGGCCCCGAAGCCGCCGGCGCGAAGAAGTTCGCCCTCGGCCCGGGCACGCCCGCGGCTCCCGCCCACAAGGTCGCCGTCAAGAGCACCGGGTCCACCATCACCGTCTCCACCGGCGTCATCACCGCGAAGATCGGGAAGTCCGGCTCCTCGCTCATCACCTCCCTCACCCGTGGCTCCACCGAGATCGCCAAGGACGGACGGCTCGTCCTGATCCGGCAGGGCGAGATCGAGGACGGCGACCAGGGGCGCGAGGCGTACGAACGGTTCGAGAGCGCCGTCACCACCACCGAGGTCGAACAGAGCGGTCCGGTACGCGCCGTCGTCCGGATCGAGGGCAAGCACCGCAGAGGGAAGCGCTCCTGGCTGCCCTTCTCGGTGCGGCTCTACTTCTACGCCGGCGCCGAATCGTTCCGCATGGTGCACACCATCACCTTCGATGGCACCCAGGAACCCGGGAAGGCGAGCGGCGACTTCATCCGCGGCCTCGGCGTCCGCTTCACCGTCCCGATGCGGGACGAGGCCTACGACCGGCACGTCCGCATCGGCGGCGAAGGCACCGGCATGCTCCGGGAAGCCGTCAAGGGCATCACCGGTCTGCGCCGCGACCCCGGCGCCGCGGTCCAGGCAGCCCAGTTCGAGGGCACGAAGCTCCCCGACCCCGCCACCTGGGACCAGCGTGTCACCAGCCGACTCCACCTCATCCCCACCTGGGGCGACTACACCCTCAGCCAGCTGTCCGCCGACGGGTTCTCCCTCCGCAAGCGCACCAAGAAGGGCCACGGCTGGATCGCGGCGGGCGGCGGCCGGCGGGCCTCCGGCTTCGGATACGTCGGCGGGGCGAGCGGCGGACTCGCCTTCGGCCTGCGCGACTTCTGGGAGAAGTTCCCCGCCCAGCTCGACATCCGCGACGCCCACACCGACGCGGCCGAAGTCACCCTGTGGCTCTGGTCGCCCGAGGCCGAACCGATGGACCTGCGCTTCTACCACGACGGCCTGGGCCAGGACACGTACGCCGAACAGCTCGAGGGCCTCAACATCACCTACGAGGACTACGAACCCGGCTTCGGCACTCCGTACGGCATCGCCCGCACCAGCGAACTCCTCTTCTGGGCCCACGACTCCACCCCCGGCGCCACCGCCCTGGCCCAGCAGACCGAGGCCGTCCGCACCCTCCCGCAACTGGTCGCTCCGCCGTCCCAGCTGATCGGCGCGAAGGTGTTCGGCGGACTGTTCTCCCCGGTCGACCGCTCGACCCCGGCCAAGGCGAAGATCGAGGACCACCTCGACTTCCTCTTCACGTACTACAAGGACCAGGTCGACATGCGGCGCTGGTACGGCTTCTGGGACTACGGCGACGTCATGCACTCCTACGACCCCGCCCGCCACCAGTGGCGCTACGACGTCGGCGGCTACGCCTGGGACAACTCCGAGCTCTCACCCGACCTCTGGCTCTGGTACGCCTACCTGCGTTCCGGCCGCGCCGACATCTTCCGCTTCGCCGAGGCCATGACCCGCCACACCGGCGAGGTCGACGTCTACCACCTCGGCGAGTGGGCCGGCCTCGGGACCCGGCACGGCATCCAGCACTACGCGGACAGCGCCAAGCAGCAGCGCATCGCCAACACCACCTACCGGCGCTTCTACTACTTCCTCACCGCCGACGAACGCGTCGGCGACCTGATGCGCGCGAACGTCGACTCCGACGAGACCTTCCTCGCCCTCGACCCGCTCCGCAAGATCCGTACCGAGCCCTACACACCGGACCGGCACGCCCTGTCCATCGGCTTCGGAACGGACTGGAGCGGGCTGGTCTCCGCCTGGCTCACCGAATGGGAGCGGGGCGGCCCGCAGGCCGCGAAGGCCGAGGCCCGCATCCTCGGAACCATGGAGACCATCGCCGCCCAGCCCAACGGCTTCGTCCAGGGCAGCGGCCTGTACGACCTCGACACCGGGAAGTTCGCCGTCGGCACCGAACCCGTTGTCAGCGTCTCGCACCTCTCGGCGGTCTTCGGCCTGAACGAGCTGTGCGCCGAGCTCATCGACCTCGTGGGCGCCGACGTGCCGAAGTTCGAGGAGGCGTACCTCGACTACTGCCGGTACTTCAACGCGACCAAGGCCGAACAGAAGGCGCGCTACGGCTCCGACTTCGGCAGCCTCATCCTCTTCCAGGGCCACTCACGGCTGGACGCCTACGCCGCGGTCCGTACGGGCGACGAGAAGCTCGCCGCCCGCGCCTGGGAGAAGTTCTACAACAGCGACGGATACAAGGAATCGGCCCCCTGGAAGACCGAGGAGGTGACCGGCCCCGTCACGACCGTCCCCGGGACCGAGGCCAACTGGGTCTACACCAACGACACCGCGCTCTACGGACTCGCCGCCATCGAGAACCTCGCGCTCGTCGGGGACAAGATGCCCTAACGCATCCGGCCCAGGCTCTCCCGCACCCGGCGCGCGTCGCGCAGCCGCTGCTCGTAGGTCGCCCCGACCGCGAGCAGCAGCAGCCCGGCGAGCGCCGGGGGCGCCCAGCGGGGGAGGGCGTCGAGCACCTGCACCACATGCGGGGCCAACTCGTGCAGGCCGACCAGGGCGAGCACCGAACCGCCCAGCAGCAACGGGGCCCGGAGCCGGAGACGGGCGCCCACCAGCGTGACCACCAGGGCAGCCGCGCCCAGCAGCAGGGGCCGCGGCCAGCCGGTATCGGTCCACGCCACCACCAGGCTCGGCACCATCGTCATCGAGAGACCCGGGCCGTACGCCACCCAGGAGGAGACGGCCGGGTCCGTGCGTCCCCGCAGATACCCCACCGCGAACGCGGCCACCGACACGGGCAGCGTGTACGCCTCAGGTGCCGTCACCCCCGAAGCCCCGAGCCGCACCCACATCGCCGCCACGAACAACGCCGCCGCCAGATACCCCGCGGCCGGCCGGCGCTCGGCACGCACCGCGCTCCCCGCCGCCAGCACTCCGCACAGAGCCAGCACCAGCGCGAGGAACGGCGCGTCCGTGACCGCGAGCCCCACGGCCACCAGCGCACCGAACGCCCCGGCGGCCTCCAGCGACAACGCCACCGCCGCCACCCGCAGCCGGGCCCCGAGCAACACCGTCACCGCGGGGACGGCCAGCACCACCGGAGCCGACTGCGGCGCGCTCCACCCCAGCGACGCCCCCGCCGCCGTAGCCACCACGATCGCGCACAGCACCGACCCGACGGCGAGCACCGACCGCACCACCACCGCCTGCGACCGGGCAGCCGCACCGGCGAACAGCATGAGCAGGCCCCCGAACACCGCGTACGTGGCCGGCTCGGCGGCCAGGGCGAGCAGCCCCACGCTCACCGCACCCACGAGCGCGCACGCCGGAGCGGCCGACGTGGCGCCACCGGGCCCCCGCCGCAGGGCGAGCGCGAGCAGCCCGCCCACCAGCAGCAGCTCCACGCACACCGCCACCGTGTACGGCACATCCGCCACCGCGAGCAGCGCGAGCACCGCACCCCAGCCCAGGACCGTCGCCCCGGCCTCCACGGCGACCCGCCACCCCCGAGGAGGCGCCACGAACGTCCCCCGAGCCCATCCGAGACGCAGCGCCACGAGCACACCCGCCACCACCGCGAGCACCACCGGGGACGCGGCCGACGCCGGCCACGGCATCGACGGCCCCAGCGCACCCCGGAACCCCTCCGGCGCCCCGGACCAGACGTCCGCCAGCCCTGACACCGGACCCAGCAGCACCGCCGCCATCACAGGAAGCGCCCACACCAGCGCACCCGCCGTGACCGCGGCGGAGGCCCCCAGCACACCCCGGCGCACCGGCTGCGGGACCCGGAGCCGGTGCACCGGCGACAACGCGAGACCGCAGAGCAGATACACCACGACCGACCAGTTCCAGGGCAGCCCCGCACGCGGCACACCGCCGACCGCGGCCACCGAGGCCAGGCCCGCCACCGCACCCGCGGCGACGGCCCACTCCTTCGGCGCGCGCCACGCCCCCGCCAGGGCCACCCCCGCGCCCGCCAGCAGCAGCGCCCCCGGGCCCACGGCCGCGAGAGGCCCACCGGCCGACACGGACAGCCCCAGACCGATCAGCAGCGCGACCGGACCGGTGACGCCCGCCCCGACAGCCGCCGTGACCCGCACCGCGAGCCCCCTGCCCCACGCCGCCACCGCGACATCGGCCGCCGCCGTCACCAGGAGCGCCCAGCCGAAACCGGCCGCGGACGCCCCCGCCGCCCAGGCGGTCAGCACCAGCGGCAGCTGCCCGGCCACCACGGCCGCGGGCAGCGGCACCCGCAGCCGGCCGAGCAGCAGTCCGTACAGGACCCACACCGCCGCCAGCACCGCCGACGCGACCGCCGAGAACACGAGCCCGTCGGTCCCCGGAGCGGCGACCGCGTGCAGGGCGACCGCGTCCAGCACCGTCAGCACCAGCGCCAGAGCGGCCACCGCCTCCGCGGTCGAGGGCAGCTTGCGCGCCAGCAGCAGGGCCGGCGCCACCAGCGCACCCGCAGTCACCGCCGCCAGCACCGCCGAACGGCCCGCGATGCCCATCTCGCCCCAGCTGAACAAGGTGAAGGCGATCGCCGCGACCGTCAGCAGCAGACCACCGAGGACCAGCAGCACATTCTGCGTACCGTGCGCGGGCGCCGACGGGGCGTACGGAACGGCAGGGGCCTGCGGCCGGGCGGCAGGCGCCGCGAAGGGCGACGGGGCGGCGGCCGGCGCGCGCAACACGCTCACCAGCCAGGCACGGCGGTTCAGCAACTGCAGCCGGCGGGCGTCCAGCCGGGCCAGTTCATGATCGAGGAGCGCCAATTCCTCGGCGGGCGGCGGCACATGTCTCATGTACGGGAGTGTGGCGGCCGCCACATCCTCGTGCATGCGTTCCCCTACTCAGTTCTGCCTCTGAGTAGGGCCGGGCGCGCAGACTGGAACCATGGACTGGAATCACTACCGCTTCACGAGCGTCTGGGAACTCCCCGCGCCGCCCGACACCGTCTACGCCGCCCTGGAGCGTGTCGAGGACTACCCCCGGTGGTGGCCCCAGGTCCGGGGGATCAGCCGCGTCGACGACTCCACGGCCAGGGCACGCTTCCGCTCGTCCCTCCCGTACGACCTCGTCCTGACGCTGCGGCAGCGCCACAACGACCCCGCCGCCCGGACCCTCGAAGCGGCGATGAGCGGCGACCTCGAAGGCTGGGCACGCTGGACCGTCGCCCCGCACAAGGGCGGCAGCCGCATCGTGTACGAGCAGGAGGCCGAGGTGCGCAGGGTGCTGCTGCGCCGGCTCGCCGTCCCCTGCCGCCTCCTCTTCCGCGCCAACCACACGCTGATGATGCGCGCCGGACGCCGCGGACTGGGGGCATGGCTCCAAGCGGTTTGAACGGAGACCGCCGAGCCCTGTATGGTTCAACCCGTTCCCGGGCGATTAGCTCAGTGGGAGAGCGCTTCGTTCACACCGAAGAGGTCACTGGTTCGAACCCAGTATCGCCCACCCGGGAAAAGCCGGTCCGTCAGTGTCATCGACGGACCGGCTTTCGTGTGCCCGGCGCCGGTCAGGCCGCCGCGGGGAGCTCCGGACGCAACGGCCACGCCGGATCCACGGCCTCCGGTGCGCCGTTCTTCTCGAACCACGCCTGCAGCCCACGAGCCTGAGCCGCGTGCCACACCGCCTGCAGCGAGTGCACCTCGGCCGGTGACAGCCGCTCCAGCCGGGCGGAGAACCGCCGCCCCACCGCCCGCACCAGTTCGAGCGACGCCGCCGCGTCGGCCGCCGCGTCGTGCGCGCCGTCCAGCGTGACCCCGTACAGCTCGCACAGGTCCGTCAGCGTGCGACGGCCCTTGCGGTACCGGTCCAGGTGCTTGTCCAGCACCCGCGGGTCCAGCACGCACAGCGGCTTGTTCCGCAGATAGCCGGCCAGCGACGACGCCCGGTGGCGCCTCAGTTCCCGGTCCAGCAGCGTCAGATCGAACGGCGCGTTCATCACGACCAGCGGCCGTCCCGTAGCGCACTGCTCCGCCAGCGCCCGGGCTATCTCCTCGACGACCGGCGCGGGCCAACGGCCGTTGCGCTGCAGATGGTCGTCGGTCAGACCGTGGATCTCGGTGGCGCCGGGCGGCACCGGAATCCCCGGATTGACCAGCCAGCGGGTGACGCGGAGCCGCCCGCCCGCCGCGTCCTGGACGACGAGGGCGGCCGAGACGATCCGGTCCTCCTCGACATCCACGCCTGTTGTCTCGGTGTCAAAAGCCGCCAGCGGCCCCTCGAACCAATGCATCATCCCCGAACTCCTCGCGCCTGCTCGGCAGATGGCGGGATTCCTCTGCCCGGTTCGGTGATACCCGCGCCCTATGCCTGATACGCCGTTTACGGCCCGCCTCCTGCGGTGACAACACAAGGGACGGGCACGGAAGTTGACCAGCCCGCCAGCGGAGACCGGGCAACCGGTCGGCACAGCCCGGAAGGCACGGAGCCATGGCGCTCGCGCAGCCGAACCCAGGGAGTCCCGCCCGCACCGAGGACCACGGGGGAAAGCCGCCGCAGCAGCGGAACGCACCACCGCTGCGCGGCTCACTCGCCACCACCGCCTGCATGGAGACCCTCCAGGTGGGCTACCTCCACGCGGTAGCGGCCGCGGCGGGCTGCTCGCTCTCGCAGCCCTTTCCCGACAACGGCATCGACTGGCACGTCAGCCACGGCGCCCCCGACCACACCGTCGACGACGAGGTGACCATCAAGGTGCAGCTCAAATGCACCTACCAGATCCCCCCGCACCCACCCGGCGCCGCGTTCTCCTTCACCCTCGACAACGCCCATCTGGTGAAGCTCGCGCGCACCCCGGTGTCGGTGCACAAGATCCTGGTCGTGATGCTCGTGCCCCGCAGCCAGGACGACTGGCTGCGGGCCGGACACGACCGGCTGGACCTGCGGCACTGCTGTTACTGGACGAATCTGGCCGGCCACCCGGTGACAGGCCGGCACCGGACCACCGTGCGGATCCCGACCTCGCGGATCTTCGACGACCGCGCGCTCTGCGACATCATGGCCCGGGTCGGGGCAGGAGGGAGACCCTGATGCACCGGTCGATGGACGAGCCCACCGGAGGGACGGTCCCGGCGGGCAGCCGCGCGCACCCGTACGCCGACGGCCCCGGTTCCGGAGGGGCCCCCGACCCCGCACGCGTCGACCCCGCCGTCCTCGGCGCCCTGCTGCGGCGCCATGGCTGGCACCGGCGCGGAGGCGCGCACGGACGCTACAGCCGCTGGGTCCCGCCCGGCCCCGCCACCGGCGGCACCAGCCTGCTCGTGCCGGACAGCACCGCCTTCCCCGACGGCGAGGAACTGCTCGCCGAGGCCCTCACCGCGCTCACCCGCAGCGCCGCCCCCTCGGCCCGCGACATCCTGGTCGGCCTCACCGTGCCCAGTGACGAGATCCGCTGGTGGCGTGACGTCCCCGAAGGCGCCTCGGGAGCCGCCGACTGGACCGGGGCCGACCAGCTGCGTACGGCGGCCCGGCAGATCCTCCTCGCCGGATCCCTCGCCGTACGCGGCCCGGCCGGCTACCACGGGGCCCGGCACCGGGGGAAAGCGCGGAGGGCCCTGGACGGCACCCTGGTCGGGCCCGCCGCCGACGGCCGCTGCCTCACCGCGTTCGTCCCTGTCACCTCGGGGCGGGCCGTCGCCGTACAGCTCTACGCGGCGCTGCACGCGGCCCGGGAGGCCGTCGACTACCAGCGGGCCACCGGCGGTATGGAAGCCTTCGACACCGCCGTCGCCGCCGGCGTCAGCCGGGAACTGACGGACGCGGTCGTCGCTCTCGTCCGGGGAGCCGAGGGCGCCAGGATCACGCTGGCCTGGGCACCCGCCGCCGGAACACCCGAAGGGTGTCCCGCGAACCCCGAGCCCGTCGAGTTCTCCCCGGGCGATCTGCCCGCCCTCCGCATGGCGGGAGCACGCTACCTGCAGGACGAGCCCGCCGTGCCCGTACGGATCACCGGGGCCGTCGTGCGGCTGCGCCGCTCAGGGCCGCGCGGCCCCGGCGTCGTGCGGCTGCGGGTGCTGGCGGGAGCCGAGGTGGCGCACGTACGGATCGAGCTCGACGAGGAGGCCTACCGCATCGCGGGCCACGCGCACCTGGTCGGACTCCCGCTGCGGGTGGAGGGCAGACTGGAGAACCGGGGCGGCTTCCGCCGGCTCGGCGGCGCCTCCCAGGTCACACCGGTGCAGGTGGACGAGGCCGAGCGGGACCGGCTGATGAAGTCGCTCCACGAGAACGTGGACTTCTTCGAGGAGGCGTGCACGGGGGACGAGGAGTAGCCCGCCCGGTATCCCTTTCGCGTCGAGGCCCCCCGGCTCGGTACGATTCCTCTTGCGCGCGCCAGAGGAAAGCGACGCACCCCCTCAGTCAGGAGAGACCGGTGTCAGACGTCCGTGTGATCATCCAACGCGATTCCGAGCGGGAAGAGCACGTGGTGACGACGGGCACGACGGCCGCCGAGCTCTTCCCCGGGCAGCGCACCGTCGTCGCGGCCCGGGTCGACGGCGAGCTGCGGGACCTCGCGTACGAGCTCGGGGACGGCGAGGTCGTCGAGCCCGTCGAGATCTCCTCCGAGGACGGCCTGAACATCCTGCGGCACTCCACCGCACACGTGATGGCACAGGCCGTGCAGGAGCTGCACCCCGAGGCCAAGCTGGGTATCGGCCCGCCGGTGAAGGACGGCTTCTACTACGACTTCGACGTCGAGAAGCCGTTCACGCCCGAGGACCTCAAGGCCATCGAGAAGAAGATGCAGGAGATCCAGAAGCGGGGCCAGAGGTTCTCCCGCCGGGTCGTGACCGACGAGGCGGCCCGCGAGGAGCTCGCCGGCGAGCCGTACAAGCTGGAGCTCATCGGCATCAAGGGCTCCGCGTCCACGGATGACGGCGCGGACGTCGAGGTGGGCGGCGGCGAGCTGACCATCTACGACAACCTGGACGCCAAGACCGGCGAGCTGTGCTGGAAGGACCTCTGCCGGGGCCCGCACCTGCCCACCACCCGGTTCATCCCCGCGTTCAAGCTCATGCGGAACGCGGCGGCGTACTGGCGGGGCAGCGAGAAGAACCCGATGCTCCAGCGCATCTACGGCACCGCCTGGCCCACCAAGGACGAGCTCAAGGCGCACCTGCTCTTCCTGGAGGAGGCCGCCAAGCGCGACCACCGCAAGCTCGGCAACGAGCTGGACCTCTTCTCCTTCCCGGACGAGATCGGCCCCGGCCTCGCGGTCTTCCACCCCAAGGGCGGCGTCATCCGCCGGGCCATGGAGGACTACTCGCGGCGCCGCCACGAGGAGGAGGGCTACGAGTTCGTCTACAGCCCCCACGCCACCAAGGGCAAGCTCTTCGAGAAGTCCGGCCACCTCGACTGGTACGCCGACGGCATGTACCCGCCCATGCAGCTCGACGACGGGGTGGACTACTACCTCAAGCCGATGAACTGCCCCATGCACAACCTGATCTTCGACGCGCGTGGCCGTTCCTACCGTGAACTGCCGCTCCGCCTCTTCGAGTTCGGCACGGTATACCGGTACGAGAAGTCGGGTGTCGTCCACGGCCTGACCCGCTCGCGCGGCTTCACGCAGGACGACGCGCACATCTACTGCACCCGCGAGCAGATGGCCGAGGAGCTCGACCGGACGCTCACCTTCGTCCTGAACCTGCTCCGCGACTACGGCCTGACCGACTTCTACCTGGAGCTGTCCACCAAGGACCCCGAGAAGTTCGTCGGCTCGGACGAGGCATGGGAAGAGGCCACCGAGACGCTGCGTCAGGTCGCCGAGAAGCAGGGCCTCCCGCTGGTCCCGGACCCGGGCGGCGCCGCGTTCTACGGCCCGAAGATCTCGGTGCAGTGCAAGGACGCCATCGGCCGTACGTGGCAGATGTCGACCGTGCAGCTCGACTTCAACCTGCCGGAGCGCTTCGACCTGGAGTACACCGGCCCGGACGGCACCAAGCAGCGCCCGGTCATGATCCACCGCGCGCTGTTCGGCTCCATCGAGCGCTTCTTCGCGGTGCTGCTCGAGCACTACGCGGGCGCGTTCCCGGTCTGGCTGGCCCCGGTCCAGGCGGTCGGCATCCCGATCGGCGACACCCACATCCCGTACCTCCAGGAGTTCGCCGCCGAGGCGCGCAAGAAGGGGCTGCGGGTCGAGGTGGACGCTTCCTCGGACCGGATGCAGAAGAAGATCCGTAACCACCAGAAGGCCAAGGTCCCGTTCATGATCATCGTCGGGGACGACGACATGAACGCCGGCACGGTCTCCTTCCGCTACCGCGACGGTTCGCAGGAGAACGGCATCGCCCGTGACGAGGCGATCGCCAAGCTCGTCGACGTGGTGGAGCGTCGCGTACAGGTGTGATCCCCGCCTGAACGGAGGCCCCCGGGAAGCTACGCGCTTCCCGGGGGCCTCTTCTCGTCCTCCCGTTGGAACACCTCCACCAGCCACGACGAGAACGACCCCGTCACCGCCCCCAGCAGAGCCAGCCCGCACGCCATCAGGAAGGCCGCGATCACCCGGCCGACCGGCGTCACCGGCACCGCGTCGCCGTATCCCACCGTGGTGAGCGTCGCGCACGCCCACCACAGCGAGTCGCCGAAGGTGCGGATCGTGGAGCCGGGCGCCCCCTGCTCCTGGTGGTAGACCGCGAGCGCCGCGGAGAAGCCCAGGAGCGCGGCGGAGAGGCTCGCATACGTCATCACCCGGGCGTACAGACTCAGGCCGGGGCCGGCCCTGCGTTGTTGGACCGCCGTGTAGACCTTGACCATGCGCAGCGGGCGCAGCAGCGGCAGGAGCAGGACGGCCGTGTCCAGCCAGTGACGGTGCACGAATCGGATGCCCAGGCCGCTGAGCCGGAGCCGTACGCCGTAGTCCACGACGAAGAGCAGCCAGGTGGCGGCGACGAGCGCCAGGGCGATGTCGCGCCAGGGCTGGGCGCCGACGGGGGCGAGGACGCGGACCGCGTAACCGGTGAGGAAGACCAGCGCCGAGACGAAGAGAGGCACCTCGGTGCGCTGCTCCCATTCCTTGAGCCGGTCGGGGTCGGGGGCCGTGGGGCGGTCGCTCATGGCGTCAGCATCGCGGTGCCCCGGCGGGGTCGCCCCCGGCGACACGCGCGCCGGGAGTGACGCAATATGCTGACCGGCATGACGAGTGAGCCGGAACAGCAGATCGGAGTGGGGACGCCCGACGCGTTCCAGCGCCTGTGGACGCCCCACCGGATGGCCTACATCCAGGGTGAGAGCAAGCCGAGCGGCCCGGGAGCCGGGGACGGCTGTCCGTTCTGCGAGATTCCCTCGAAGTCCGACGAGGACGGGCTCATCGTCGCCAGGGGTGAGCGGGTCTACGCCGTGCTCAATCTGTACCCGTACAACGGCGGGCACCTGATGGTGGTGCCGTACCGGCACGTGGCCGACTACACCGAGCTCGACGGCGCGGAGACCGCGGAGCTGGCCGACTTCACCAAGCGGGCCATGGTGGCGCTGCGGGCCGCCTCCGGGGCGCACGGCTTCAACATCGGGATGAACCAGGGCGCCGAGGCCGGCGCGGGTATCGCCGCGCACCTCCACCAGCATGTGGTGCCCCGCTGGGGCGGGGACACCAACTTCATGCCGGTCGTCGGTCACACGAAGGTGCTTCCTCAGCTGCTGGGGGACACCCGGACGATGCTGGCCGGTGTGTGGCCGGCCGCACAGCCGTCCGCCTGAGCTGCGGGGTTCCCGTCCCGGGCGGGGTCAGGCGTCGTAGACGTCGGCCTTCCTCGGGGCGGGGTCCTGGACGAGTCCGCTGAGGATCATGGAGCGGTTGTCGAAGCGCTCGGTGTCGACGCCGTGTTCCTTGAGGACCCGCATCGTCGCGGAGTGGACGACGCGCAGGACGGGGGTGGCCGTCCGCATGGCGTCGTCGGCCATGAAGCGGTGGCCCCAGGGCTTGGCGGCCCAGGCGTGCCGCAGGCCGAAGGGCTCGGGCAGGACGATCTTGCCGCCCAGGTAGTCGAGCAGCGGCGGGTACCAGGTGAAGGGGGCGCGCAGGGCGAGCCTGACGACCTCGCTCGCCTTGATGAGGGGGAGCGTCACCTTGCGGGTCTCCCAGAACCTGACCGCCTTCTTGACCGTCTTGGTCGCCGCTTCCGGCTTGGTGAGGAAGAGCCCGTGGACGGGGCCCAGCGCGTGCCCGGTGACCTCGATGCGCAGGGTCTCGTGGAGCACGGTGACCGTGATCAGCATCGTGATCACGAGCTGGCCGTCCCAGAGGGTGAACTGCACGCCCAGGTAATGCCGGTTGCCACTGCCGAACTGCTGGTGGTTGCAGATGCGCTGTATCTCGTGGGGCTTGATCTGGAAGGTGGCGACGTCCTCGCCCTCGGGGCGGGAGACCGAGTCCGCGTTCTCGCCGACGGGGGCGACGATCCAGTGCTTGACCGACGGCGTGGGGAAGCCGCCGGTGTTCAGCGGGCCGCGCTCCAGCATCTTCAGCTGGTCGTGGATCGCCCGCACGACGTCCCAGCTCCGGAACTGGTGGATCTCCTTGGCGGGGTCCTCCGGAGTGAGTTCCTCCGCGAGCTGCCAGCTGCCCCAGCGGGTCCCCATGCCGAGGATGCCCTTGGGGCCCGCGTAGAAGACGGCGTTGGACTGCTGCTCGGCGGAGAGCTTCTCCAGACCCTGCCGCAGCGCCTCGCGGGCCGTCTCGTTGGGGTTCTTGGGCACGGCCTCGGGGATCTTGGCGCTGACGCCGCTGCCGGAGAGGAGCCCTTCCCAGCGGGCGCGCAGGTCCTTGACCGAGGTCTCCGCGATTCGTTTGGCGAGCAGCCAGCCGATCAGCGGTGCGATGGCTGCGGCCCGCAGGTAGAGGGCCAGGAAGCCGGTGAGCGGCATGGCGATCAGGAAGAACGCGGCGCCGGCGCCGAGCGCGATGAGCAGGATGGCGCCCAGGGCCTGGAAGAACTTGTCCTTGGACTTGTTGAGGAAGTCGCGCAGCCGGAAGGCGAGGACCCAGAGGACCAGGCCGGGCAGGAACACGAAGCCGAAGACCGCGGTGACCAGCGTCAGCTTCGAGTCGCGCGCCTTACGCAGCCGGGTCGCGGAGAGACAGTGCTCGACGACGGTCTGCGGGTCGGTGCCGAAGGACTGGATGAGCGCGTTGCGGCCGCCGCCGAGCATGCGTTCCTGGACGGCCCGGGAGAACGCCTCGCCAAGATTCGGCTTGAAATAGTCGGACTTGAACAGCTTGGACTCGCCCGGTTTCACCTCGGACTTGTGCCACTCGCTGTTGGCCTTCAGGATCTCGGTCACATCGCTGTCGCGGTACGCGGCGGAGGCGAGGGCGTTGGTCGCCACCGCCTGCCCTCCCAAACCCTGGAGCGGGATCTGCGCTCCGGGAGAGAAATCGAATCCGTCGTTGGCCACTGTCGCCCCCACTCGCCCGCACGGTCTGCTCCTGCGGCTGTTCCCAACTACCGTACGTCGCACACCTTCTGAGCTGGGCCCACAGAGTATCGCCCGGGCGCGCCGCCCGCCCGCCGATGTGGCCGGGGGCGGGCGTAAGGCGCCAGATCCAGTCAACTAGCTCACGTTTGTGCTGTTTTCCGGCGCTTCGCGGAGGCGGTCGGCGAGTTGGGGAGGCATCGGCTCGTGCCGGGCGTACGCCCGGTCGAACCGTCCGGTGCCGTGCGTCAGGGAGCGGAGGTCGACGGTGTACCTGCCGATCTCGATCTCCGGCACCTCCGCCCGTACGAGCGTGCGCTCATCGTTCTCCTGTTCGGTGCCGACGACCCGCCCGCGCCGCCCCGCGAGATCGCTCATGACGGCCCCCACGTAGCCGTCCGGAACGAGGACGCCGACCTCCGCGACCGGTTCGAGGAGCTGGATGCGGGTGTCGGCCGCGGCCTCGCGGAGCGCCAGGGCGCCCGCGGTCTGGAAGGCGGCGTCGGAGGAGTCCACCGAGTGGGACTTCCCGTCGAGCAGGGTGACGCGTACGTCGACGAGCGGGTGGCCGGCCGCGACACCGCGGGCCGCCTGGGCGCGTACACCCTTCTCCACGGATGCGATGAACTGCCGCGGCACCGAACCGCCCACCACCTTGTCGACGAACTCGATGCCCGCACCGGGCGGCAGCGGCTCGACCTCGATCTCGCAGATGGCGTACTGGCCGTGACCGCCGGACTGCTTGACGTGCCGGCCTCGCCCCAGGGTCCGGGAGGCGAACGTCTCGCGCAGCGGCACGCGGTGGGGTTCGGCGTCGACCTGGACGCCGTACCTGCTGCGCAGGCGTTCCAGCGCCACCTCCGCGTGCGCCTCGCCCATGCACCACAGGACGACCTGGTGGGTGTCCTGGTTCTGCTCCAGACGCATGGTCGGATCCTCGGCGACCAGGCGTGCCAGCCCTTGGGAGAGTCTGTCCTCGTCGGCCTTGCTGTGTGCGCGGACCGCCAGCGGGAGCAGCGGGTCCGGCATGGCCCACGGCTCCATCAGGAGCTGTTCGCCGCTGCCGGAGAGAGTGTCCCCGGTCTCCGCCCCGCCGAGCTTGGAGACGCTGGCCAGGTCTCCGGCGATGCAGCTGTTCAAGGGGCGCTGCTGCCTGCCGAAGGGCGCGGAGAGGGCCCCGACGCGTACGTCGGCCTCGTGGCAGGGGCGGGCGCCGCCTCCGGGTACGGTGAGCCCGTGGCCGCAGATGTGCACGGTGTCGTCGGGGCGCAGGGTGCCGGAGAAGACGCGGACGAGGGAGACCCGCCCCACGTAGGGGTCGGACGCGGTCTTCACGACCTCGGCCACCAGCGGCGCCGCCGGATCGCAGACCGGGGCGGGGCGCGGGGCGCCGTCCGGGGTGGTGACGGCGGGCAGGGTGCGTTCCCCGGGGGAGGGAAACCCTCGGGTGATCAGATCGAGGAGCTCCACGGTGCCGATGCCCTGGCGGGCGCCGTCGGCGGCGGGCGCGGCGGTGAGGACGGGGTGGAAAGAGCCACGCGCGACCGCGCGTTCCAGATCCTCGACGAGGGTCGTGACGCCTACCTCGCCGCCCCCGAGGTAGTGGTCCATCAGGGTCTCGTCCTCGCTCTCGGCGATGATCCCCTCGATGAGCCGGTCACGGGCCTCCTGGAGCGGTTCCCGCTGGTCACCGGCGGGCGGTACCTCCTGCCGTTCCCCCGAGGAGTAGTCGAAGATCCGCTGGGTGAGGAGTCCGGTGAGCCCGGTCAGCGGCGCGTGTCCGTCCGGGCCCTCCGGCCCCCGCACCGGCAGGTAGAGGGGGAGCACGGCGTCGGGGTCGTCGTGCCCGAAGATCCGGCCGCAGATCCGGGTCATCTCGTCGAAGGACGTACGCGCGGTGTCCAGGTGCGTGACGACGATCGCCCGGGGCATCCCGACGGCCGCGCACTCCTCCCAGACGGCGCGGGTGGTGCCTGCCACGGCGTCGGCCTCCTGGGCGGCCGAGACGACGAAGAGGGCCCCGTCCGCCGCGCGCAGACCGGCCCTGAGCTCCCCGACGAAGTCCGCGTAGCCGGGGGTGTCCAGCAGATTGATCTTGTAGCCGCCCCATTCGACGGGGACCAGCGAGAGCTGGACGGAACGCCGTCGGCGCTGTTCGATCTCGTCGTGGTCGGAGACGGTGGTGCCGTCCTCGACCCGGCCGGCCCGGTTCAGCGCCCCGGCCGTCAGCGCGAGTGCCTCGACCAGAGTGGTCTTGCCCGAGCCGCTGTGGCCGACCAGCACCACGTTCCGTACGGAAGCGGGCCGGTCGGCCGTCGCTGCCCTGCCGGCGGCTCCGGTGTGCGTGTGAGTCCTGTCGCCCATGATGCGTGCCTCCCGATCGGTTGGCGCAGTGCCGCAAGAGCTGGGGGAGTGGATGCACGGGCAGGGCGGAGCCGCCGCGGCGGCTTCGGCGACGCCCGCGGTCATTCGAGCTTTTCACTCGTACCGGACGCCGTCCATCCGTCGCACACGGCGAAGCGTGACTTCCGGGACATCCGGCGGGACGGGGTGCCCCGCCGTTGCGCGGCACGGCTCGTGACTACGATGGGCCAGCCGATGGCCGAAAGGGCCGCGGCGCCCACCGAACCTCGGGAAGGCCATGCTGAACAAGTACGCGCGTGCATTTTTTACGCGTGTCCTCACACCGTTCGCCGCTCTGCTGCTCCGCCTCGGGGTCAGTCCCGACGCGGTCACTCTCGTCGGTACGGCCGGAGTGATGGCAGGTGCGCTGGTCTTCTTCCCGATGGGGGAGTTCTTCTGGGGCACGATCGTGATCACGGTCTTCGTCTTCTCGGACCTGGTCGACGGCAACATGGCCCGGCAGGCCGGGATCTCCAGCCGGTGGGGCGCGTTCCTGGACTCGACGCTCGACCGGGTGGCGGACGGGGCGATCTTCGCCGGGTTCGCGCTCTGGTACGCGGGCAGCGGTGACGACAACGTGCTGTGCGCCGTCGCGATCTTCTGCCTGGCCAGCGGCCAGGTGGTCTCGTACACGAAGGCGCGCGGCGAGTCGATCGGCCTGCCGGTCGCGGTGAACGGGCTGGTGGAACGTGCCGAGCGGCTCGTCATCTCGCTGGTCGCGGCGGGCCTCGCCGGCCTGCACGGCTTCGGGGTGCCGGGCATCCAGGTCCTTCTGCCGATCGCGCTGTGGATCGTCGCCGCCGGCAGCCTGGTGACGCTGATCCAGCGGGTGGTGACCGTGCGCAGGGAGTCGGCCGAGGCCGACGCCGCCGCGGCCGCCGCCCAGGGCGGGACGGCGGAACAAGGGAGCGAGGCCGCCCAGTGAGCGGCACCGGATCCGATCTGAGGGGACGGCTGAGCGACGGGCTCTACGGCCTGGGCTGGGGCGCGGTCAAGAAGCTCCCCGAGCCGGTCGCGGCCGCGCTCTTCCGCACCCTGGCCGACCAGGTGTGGAAGCGGCGCGGGAAGTCCGTGCTGCGACTGGAGTCGAACCTCGCCAGGGTGGTGCCCGACGCGGACGCCGCCCGGCTCGCCGAGCTCTCCAAGGCCGGCATGCGCTCGTACATGCGCTACTGGATGGAGTCCTTCCGGCTTCCGACCTGGAGCCCGGAGCGCATCAGGGCGTCCATCGAGGTCCGCGACACCCACCAGCTCACGAAGGCGCTCGACGAGGGCCGGGGGGTCGTCGTCGCGCTGCCGCACCTGGGGAACTGGGACCTGGCGGGGGCGTGGGTCACCACGGACCTGAAGGTGCCGTTCACGACGGTCGCCGAGCGGCTCAAGCCGGAAACCCTCTACGACCGCTTCGTGGCCTACCGCCAGGGGCTCGGCATGGAGGTCCTGCCGCACAACGGAGGGGCCGCCTTCGGGACCCTCGCCCGGCGGTTGCGCGCGGGCGGGCTGGTCTGCCTCGTCGCCGACCGTGACCTGTCGGCCTCGGGCGTCGCGGTGGACTTCTTCGGTGACACCGCGCGCATGCCGGCCGGGCCGGCCCTGCTCGCCCAGCAGACCGGTGCGCTGCTGATGCCCGTCACCCTCTGGTACGACGGCACACCCGTGATGAAAGCACGGATCCATCCGCCCGTCGCCGTGCCGGAGACAGGCACCCGCGCCGAGAAGACGTCCTCCATGACACAGGCGCTGGCCGATGCCTTCGCCACCGGGATCGCCGAGCATCCGGAGGACTGGCACATGCTGCAGCGGCTCTGGCTCTCCGATCTGGACCCCCAGGGGGAAGCTCCGTGAAGATCGGCATCGTCTGCCCGTACTCCTGGGACGTTCCGGGCGGGGTGCAGTTCCACATCCGCGACCTGGCTGAGCACCTGATCCGCCTCGGCCACGACGTCTCCGTGCTCGCGCCCGCCGACGACGAGACACCGCTCCCGCCGTACGTCGTCTCCGCGGGCCGGGCCGTGCCCGTCCCGTACAACGGTTCGGTCGCCCGGCTGAATTTCGGGTTCCTGTCGGCTGCGCGCGTCCGGCGCTGGCTCAACGACGGCACCTTCGACGTCATCCACATCCACGAGCCCACCTCGCCCTCGCTCGGCCTGCTCACCTGCTGGGCGGCGCAGGGGCCGATCGTGGCCACGTTCCACACGTCCAACCCCCGCTCCAGGGCCATGATCGCGGCGTACCCGATCCTCCAGCCGGCGCTGGAGAAGATCAGCGCGCGGATCGCGGTGAGCGAGTACGCCCGGCGGACCCTGGTCGAGCACCTCGGCGGCGACGCCGTGGTCATCCCGAACGGCGTCGACGTGGACTTCTTCGCCCGGGCCGAGCCGAAGGCAGGGTGGCAGGGCGGCACGCTCGGCTTCATAGGGCGCATCGACGAGCCGCGCAAGGGACTGCCCGTCCTGATGAAGGCGCTGCCCACGATCCTCGCCGCCCGCCCGGAGACCCGGCTGCTCGTCGCGGGGCGCGGCGACGAGGAGGAGGCGGTCGCCTCGCTGCCCGAGGAGATGCGCTCGCGCGTCGAGTTCCTCGGCATGGTGAGCGACGAGGACAAGGCCCGGCTGCTGCGCAGCGTCGACGTGTACGTCGCACCCAACACCGGCGGGGAGAGCTTCGGCATCATCCTGGTCGAGGCACTGTCGGCCGGCGCGCCCGTCCTCGCCAGTGACCTGGACGCGTTCGCGCAGGTGCTCGACCAGGGAGCCGCCGGCGACCTGTTCGCCAACGAGGACGCGGACGCCCTGGCCTCGGCCGCGATCCGGCTGCTGGGCGACCCGGAGCGGCGTTCGGGGCTGCGGGAACGGGGCAGCGCGCATGTGCGCCGTTTCGACTGGACGACGGTCGGCGCGGACATCCTGGCGGTGTACGAGACGGTGACGGACGGGGCGGCGGCCGTGGACACCGACGAACGCACCGGGCTCCGCGCGCGCTTCGGCCTCGCCCGGGACTGAGCGGGCGGCCGCCGCCCCGGGCGCACCGGCGGGGCCGGGCGGTCCCCTCCGACGGTAGCCTTGCCGCCCGTGATCGAAATCCTCATCTGGACCGTCGTCGCGCTCTTCGCGATCGGCCTGTACCTCAGCTGGACCGCCGGGCGGCTCGACCGGCTCCACGCCCGCATCGACGCGGCCCGGGCGGCGCTCGACGCCCAGCTGCTGCGCCGCGCCTCGGTCACCCAGGAACTGGCTACCGCCGGGGTCCTGGACCCGGCCGCGTCGATCGTGCTCTACGAGGCCGCGCACGCGGCGCGGCAGGCCGAGGAGGAGCAGCGCGAGGTCGCCGAGAGCGAGCTGAGCACCGCCCTGCGGGCCGTGTTCGGAGAGACGGCGCAGGTCGAGGCCGTGAAGGAGTTCCCGGGCGGCGAGGACGCGGCGAAGGAACTGGCCGCCGCCGTACGCCGCGTACCGATGGCGCGCCGCTTCCACAACGACTCGGTGCGCGCCGCCCGCGCGCTGCGCAGACACCGGACCGTACGGCTGCTCCGGCTGGCTGGGCACGCCCCCTTCCCGCTCGCGTTCGAGATGGACGACGAGCCGCCGGTCGCCCTGGCGGACCGGCCCGGCAGCTGAGCGCGGACCGGCCCGGCAGCTGAGCGGCGGCCGTCCCGGCAGCTCAGCGGCGCCCGGCCGGGTGGCCCGGAGGCGTACAGAACGATCCACGGGGTGTTCATTGGCCCTTGCTGTGGACTGCTCCCGGAGCGTTTGCTCGGGTCTGCACCGTCCAGCGTCTCTCCACCCCCAGTGAGGTCGATCCGTGTCCACGCTTCCCACCACCCCGCAGTCCGCCGAGACCCCGGCCACCGGCACCGCCCGCGTCAAGCGCGGCATGGCCGAGCAGCTCAAGGGCGGCGTGATCATGGACGTCGTCAACGCCGAGCAGGCGAAGATCGCCGAGGACGCGGGCGCCGTGGCCGTCATGGCGCTGGAGCGGGTGCCGGCCGACATCCGCAAGGACGGCGGCGTGGCCCGGATGTCGGACCCCAACATGATCGAGGAGATCATCGAGGCCGTCTCCATCCCCGTCATGGCCAAGTCCCGTATCGGCCACTTCGTCGAGGCCCAGGTGCTCCAGTCCCTGGGCGTCGACTACATCGACGAGTCCGAGGTCCTCACCCCGGCCGACGAGGTCAACCACAGCGACAAGTTCGCCTTCACCACCCCCTTCGTCTGCGGTGCCACCAACCTGGGCGAGGCCCTGCGCCGCATCGCCGAGGGCGCCGCGATGATCCGCTCGAAGGGCGAGGCGGGCACGGGCAACGTCGTCGAGGCGGTCCGCCACCTGCGCCAGATCAAGAACGAGATCGCCCGCCTGCGCGGCTTCGACAACAACGAGCTGTACGCCGCCGCCAAGGACCTCCGCGCCCCCTACGAGCTGGTCAAGGAAGTCTCCGAGCTCGGCCGGCTGCCCGTCGTCCTGTTCTCGGCCGGCGGCGTGGCGACCCCGGCGGACGCGGCCCTGATGCGTCAGCTCGGCGCCGAGGGCGTCTTCGTGGGCTCCGGCATCTTCAAGTCCGGCGACCCGGCCAAGCGCGCCGCCGCCATCGTGAAGGCCACCACCTTCTACGACGACCCGAAGATCATCGCGGACGCCTCCCGCAACCTCGGCGAGGCCATGGTCGGCATCAACTGCGACACGCTGCCCGAGGGCGAGCGCTACGCCAACCGCGGCTGGTAAGCACCGATGACCGACAACCCTGTCATCGGAGTCCTGGCACTCCAGGGCGACGTACGGGAACACCTGATCGCTCTGGCCTCGGCGGACGCCGTGGCCAGGCCGGTCAGGCGGCCCGAGGAGCTCGCCGAGGTCGACGGGCTCGTCATACCCGGTGGCGAGTCCACCACGATGTCCAAGCTGGCCGTCCTCTTCGGCATGCTGGAACCGCTGCGCGAGCGGGTGGCCGCCGGGATGCCGGTCTACGGCACCTGTGCAGGCATGATCCTGCTCGCCGACAAGATCCTCGATCCCCGCTCCGGCCAGGAGACGGTCGGCGGCATCGACATGATCGTGCGCCGTAACGCTTTCGGGCGGCAGAACGAGTCCTTCGAGGCGGCCGTCGAGGTCGACGGCGTGCCCGGCGGACCCGTCGACGGCGTCTTCATCCGGGCCCCCTGGGTGGAGTCGGTCGGCGCCCGCGCGGAGGTCGTCGCGGTGCACGGCGGGCATATCGTGGCCGTACGCCAGGGAAACGCCCTCGCCACGTCTTTCCACCCGGAACTGACCGGCGACCACCGGGTGCACGCACTCTTCACCGACATGGTGCGCGCCGTGGGCTGATCCGACCCCGGTAGGATCTCTCGGGTTCGGATCGATTTTGGTGACGCGAAGGAGAAGGCAGATGTCCGGCCACTCTAAATGGGCTACGACGAAGCACAAGAAGGCCGTGATCGACGCCAAGCGCGGCAAGCTCTTCGCGAAGATGATCAAGAACATCGAGGTCGCGGCCCGCACGGGCGGTGCCGATGTGTCCGGCAACCCGACCCTCTTCGACGCCATCCAGAAGGCCAAGAAGAGCTCGGTCCCGAACAAGAACATCGACTCGGCGGTCAAGCGCGGTGCCGGTCTCGAGGCCGGTGGCGCCGACTACGAGACGATCATGTACGAGGGCTACGGGCCGAACGGCGTCGCGGTGCTCATCGAGTGCCTCACCGACAACCGCAACCGTGCCGCGTCCGACGTCCGTGTCGCCATGACCCGCAACGGCGGTTCGATGGCGGACCCGGGCTCGGTCTCGTACCTGTTCAACCGCAAGGGTGTCGTGATCGTCCCCAAGGGTGAGCTGGGCGAGGACGACGTGCTCGGTGCGGTGCTCGACGCCGGTGCCGAGGAGGTCAACGACCTCGGCGACACCTTCGAGGTGCTCAGCGAGGCCACCGACATGGTCGCGGTCCGCACCGCGCTGCAGGAGGCCGGCATCGACTACGACTCGGCCGAGGCCAACTTCGTCCCGACCATGCAGGTCGAGCTCGACGAAGAGGGCGCGCGCAAGATCTTCAAGCTGATCGACGCGCTGGAGGACAGCGACGACGTGCAGAACGTCTTCGCCAACTTCGACGTCTCGGACGAGGTCATGGAGAAGGTCGACGCCTGAGGCGGCGCAACCGCGACGGGCCGACGGGACACACCCCGTCGGCCCGTCGCATTGTCAGCGGGAGCCGATAGCCTGCGGGAACAGATGACCGAGCGGCGGAGGGGGCCCATTCATGCGGGTGTTGGGCGTGGACCCGGGGCTGACCCGGTGCGGTGTCGGAGTCGTCGAGGGAGTCGCCGGCCGGCCGCTCACCATGGTCGGCGTCGGCGTCGTCCGGACCCCGCCCGACGCGGAGCTCGGACACCGGCTCGTCGCCATCGAGCAGGGCATCGAGCGGTGGCTCGACGAGCACCGGCCCGAATTCGTCGCCGTGGAGCGGGTGTTCAGCCAGCACAACGTGAGTACGGTCATGGGCACCGCACAGGCCAGCGCCGTCGCCATGCTCTGCGCTTCGCGCCGCGGCATCCCGGTCGCCCTGCACACCCCGAGCGAGGTCAAGGCCGCCGTCACCGGATCGGGACGGGCCGACAAGGCACAGGTCGGCGCCATGGTGACCCGGCTGCTGAGGCTCGACGCGCCGCCGAAGCCCGCCGACGCCGCCGACGCCCTCGCCCTCGCCATCTGCCACATCTGGCGCGCGCCCGCGCAGAACCGACTGCAGCAGGCCGTCGCCGCCCACCGCACGCTGAAAGGCCGTACCGCATGATCGCCTTCGTCTCAGGCCCGGTGGCCGCCCTCGCCACGGCCACGGCCGTGATCGAGGTCGGCGGCATCGGCATGGCCGTCCAGTGCACCCCAGAGACCCTCGCCGGTCTGCGGATCGGCAAGGAAGCCAGACTGGCGACGTCCCTGGTCGTCCGGGAGGACTCGCTGACCCTCTACGGCTTCGCGGACGACGACGAGCGGCAGATCTTCGAGCTGCTCCAGACCGCCAGCGGTGTGGGTCCCCGGCTCGCCCAGGCCATGCTCGCCACCCACAGCCCGGACGCCCTGCGCATCGCCGTCGCCACCGGTGACGAGAAGGCGCTCACCGCCGTGTCCGGCATCGGCAAGAAGGGCGCCCAGAAGCTCCTCCTCGAGCTCAAGGACCGGCTCGGCGAACCGGTCGGCGCGCACATCGGGCAGCAGGGCATCGGCACCGCCGTCAGCAGCTCCTGGCGCGACCAGCTGCAGGCCGCCCTGATCGGCCTCGGCTACGCCACCCGCGAGGCCGACGAGGCGGTGACCGCGGTGGCACCGCAGGCCGAGGCCGCGATCGCCGACAGCGGCCAGGCCCCCGTGCCGCAGCTGCTGCGCGCAGCCCTGCAGACACTCAACCGCGCACGCTGACCCCAGGGGCCGCCACGCGCCCCGCACGCCGGCCGGAACACCGCACGCACCGGCACCGAAACACCCGAGGCGGGACTGACGAGATGAACTGGGACGAGACCGGGCCCGACACCGGCGAACTCACGGACGAGCGGCTGGACGACCGACTGGTGGACGCCGGGGCGGACGGCGAGGACACCGCCGTCGAGGCAGCCCTGCGCCCGAAGGACCTCCACGAATTCGTCGGCCAGGAAACGGTGCGGGAACAGCTCGACCTGGTCCTCAAGGCGGCCCGCGCCCGGGGCGCCACCGCCGACCACGTCCTGCTCTCCGGCGCCCCCGGCCTGGGCAAGACCACCCTCTCCATGATCATCGCGGCCGAGATGGGCGCGCCGATCCGGATCACCTCCGGCCCTGCCATCCAGCACGCCGGCGATCTCGCCGCGATCCTGTCCTCGCTCCAGGAGGGCGAGGTCCTCTTCCTCGACGAGATCCACCGCATGTCGCGGCCGGCCGAGGAGATGCTCTACATGGCGATGGAGGACTTCCGGGTCGACGTCATCGTCGGCAAGGGCCCGGGCGCCACCGCCATTCCGCTGGAGCTGCCGCCGTTCACCCTCGTCGGCGCCACCACCAGGGCGGGACTGCTGCCGCCCCCGCTGCGCGACCGCTTCGGCTTCACCGGTCACATGGAGTTCTACGCCCCCACCGAGCTGGAGCGGGTGATCCACCGCTCGGCCGGCCTGCTCGACGTGGCCATAGACACGGCGGGCGCCGCCGAGATCGCCGGACGCTCCCGGGGTACGCCCCGTATCGCCAACCGGCTGCTGCGCCGCGTCCGGGACTACGCCCAGGTCAAGGCCGAGGGACGGATCGACCGGGACATCGCCGCCGCGGCCCTGCGGGTGTACGAGGTCGACGCCCGGGGGCTCGACCGGCTGGACCGCGCGGTGCTCGGCGCCCTGCTGAAGCTCTTCGGGGGAGGCCCCGTCGGGCTCTCCACCCTCGCCGTGGCCGTCGGCGAGGAGCGCGAGACCGTCGAGGAGGTCGCCGAGCCCTTCCTCGTACGGGAAGGACTGCTCGCGAGGACCCCGCGGGGCAGGGTCGCGACCCCCGCGGCGTGGGCGCACCTCGGGCTCGTGCCTCCGCAGCACGGCGCAAAGGGACAACAGGGCCTGTTCGGGGCGTGACACAGGACGGGTTGGCCAGCAGGGGAACCACGGTGCCATGCTGGACGTTGTTCCAATGATGCGGACTCGCTTAGACTCCGCCGATGCCGCCCGTTCAGGTCGGTGTGCCCACCCCCGTAGACCAGGCCGCGTGAATCCAGCGTGGTCGTGCGAAGGAAGTTCCGTCCCGTGAGTCTCGTGACCCTCCTCCCCTTCATCGTGCTCATCGGGGCCATGTTCCTGATGACCCGGTCCGCCAAGAAGAAGCAGCAGGCGGCTGCGCAGATGCGCAACGACATGCAGCCCGGTACCGGCGTCCGGACGATCGGGGGCATGTACGCCACCGTCAAGGAGATTCAGGACGACACGGTTCTCCTCGAGATCGCGCCCGGCGTGCACGCCATCTTCGCGAAGAACGCCATCGGTGCCGTCCTCGACGACGCGGAGTACAACCGCATCGTCCACGGCGACGACGACGAGCTGGACGCCGATGGCACGGTCGTGCCCGACGACGCCTCCTCGCTCACCGCCGGCGAGTCCACGGACGAGGACGCGGCTGACGACGTCGCGAAGATCGACCTGGGCAAGAAGGCCGAGGACACCGCGCCGGAGGACGCCGGGACCAAGGGCTCCGAGGTCAAGAGCTCCGAGGCCAAGGCCGACGGCGAGGGCGACGCGAAGTAGTTCCACGACCCAGAGACGCCGGACACCCGAGGGTGTCCGGCGTCTCACGGGCCGTGCGGTCTTCTGCGGGGGCGGGTCCCCACAACACTTCGTGGCCGCTCGGGCGCGTACCCGGCGCGGGGCGGTTGGACAGGGAGAAACGAAAAGGTGGCAGCACCGAAGAAAGGCCGGGGTTCAACCGGTGGACAGGGCAAGCCGGGCCGTGCCCTGGTTCTGATCCTGATCGCCATGGTCGCCCTGACCGGCGGGATGTTCCTGTCCGGTCACACCACGCCCCGGCTCGGCATCGACCTGGCCGGCGGCACATCGATCACGCTCAAGGCGAAGAGCCAGCCCGGCAAGCCTGACGCGATCAACGAGACCAACATGAACACCGCGGTCAGCATCATCGAACGCCGTGTCAATGGTCTGGGTGTCTCCGAGGCCGAGGTTCAGACCCAGGGCCCCTCGAACATCATCGTCAACATCCCCAAGGGGACGAATTCGAAGCAGGCCCGGGAGCAGGTCGGCACGACCGCCCAGCTGTACTTCCGGCCCGTGCTCACGGTCACCGGCGGCACACCGACCCCCGAGGGTTCCGCGAGCCCGTCCGCGAGCGGTTCCGGGAAGCCGAGCGCCACGCCCAGTGCGAAGGCGAGCGACCCGGAAACAGCCTCCGATTCGAAGACGACGCCCTCGGCGAGCGCCACCACCCAGGGCCGCGCGGTCACCGACGCCCTGAAGAAGGACGCGACACCGACCCCGTCCGCGAGCACCTCCGGTGGATCGGAGACCCCCGCGGCGACCGGGACGCCCGACCCCGCCACCGCGGCGCTCGAGAAGAAGTTCACCGCGCTGGACTGCACCGACGCGGCCGCCCGCGCCAAGGCCGGCGACGGCGTCAAGCCCGAGGACCCCACGGTCGCGTGCAGCTCCGAGGGCGACGCCAAGTACCTCCTCGGCCCGGCCGAGGTCTCCGGTACGGACGTCGACGACGCGAAGGCCCAGTTCGACCAGCAGCGCGGCATCTGGCTCGTCTCGATGGAGTTCACCGACAAGGGCTCCAAGAAGTTCCAGACGATCACCAAGAAGCTGTCGTCGCAGCAGTCCCCGCAGAACCAGTTCGCGATCTCCCTCGACGGTGAGGTCGTCTCCGCGCCCCAGGTGAACGAGGCGCTCAGCGGCAGCGCCGAGATCTCCGGCAGCTTCACGCAGCAGTCGGCGGAGGACCTGGCCAACGTCCTGTCCTACGGCGCGCTCCCGCTGTCCTTCAGCGAGGACACCGTCACCACCGTCACCGCCGCCCTCGGCGGCGAGCAGCTGGAGGCCGGCCTCATCGCCGGTGCCATCGGGCTGGCCCTGGTCGTCATCTACCTGGTGGCCTACTACCGCGGCCTGGCGATCATCGCCCTTCTCAGCCTGCTGGCCTCGGGCATCCTGACGTACACGATCATGGCCCTGCTCGGCCCGGCCATCGGCTTCGCGCTGAACCTCCCGGCCGTCTGCGGTGCCATCGTGGCGATCGGAATCACAGCGGACTCGTTCATCGTCTACTTCGAACGCATCCGCGACGAGATCCGTGAGGGCCGCACGCTCCGTCCGGCCGTCGAGCGCGCCTGGCCCAGGGCCCGTCGCACCATCCTCGTGTCCGACTTCGTGTCGTTCCTCGCGGCGGCCGTGCTCTTCCTCGTCACCGTCGGCAAGGTCCAGGGCTTCGCGTTCACGCTCGGGCTCACGACCCTGCTCGACGTCGTCGTGGTGTTCCTCTTCACCAAGCCCGTCATGACGCTCATGGCCCGCACGAAGTTCTTCGCCAGCGGTCACCCGTGGTCCGGCCTGGACCCGAAGAGGCTCGGCGCCAAGCCGCCGCTGCGCCGCTCCCGCCGCGTCAACGCCCGCACCGACCACCCGAAGGAGGCGTGAGATGTCGCGACTCGGCAATCTCGGCGCCCGGCTCTACCGTGGCGAGGTCGGTTACGACTTCATCGGCAAGCGCAAGATCTGGTACGGCGTCTCGATCCTGATCACCATCACGGCCATCCTCGGCCTGGCGGTCAGCGGCCTGAACATGGGCATCGAGTTCAAGGGCGGTGCCGTCTTCACGACCGACACCAAGGCCAAGGTGTCCGTCTCCCAGGCCCACGAGGACGCGGTCGCGGCCTCCGGCCACGAGGCGATCGTCCAGGAGCTCGGCAACGGCGGACTCCGGATCCAGATCACCGAGGTCGACACCCAGAAGGCCGACCAGATCAAGGCCCAGCTCTCCGAGGACCTCGGTGTCCCGGAGGCGAAGATCAACGCGGACCTCGTCGGTCCCAGCTGGGGTGAGCAGATCGCCAACAAGGCCTGGACCGGCCTCGGCATCTTCATGGTCCTCGTCGTGGTCTACCTGGCCATCGCCTTCGAGTGGCGGATGGCCGTCGCCGCGCTGGTCGCGCTGATCCACGACATCACCATCACCGTCGGCATCTACGCCCTCGTCGGCTTCGAGGTCACCCCCGGCACCGTGATCGGTCTGCTGACCATCCTCGGTTACTCCCTCTACGACACCGTCGTCGTCTTCGACAGCCTCAAGGAGGGCACGAAGGGGATCACCAAGCAGACCCGCTGGACCTACAGCGAGATCGCCAACCGCTCCATCAACGGCACGCTGGTGCGCTCCATCAACACCACCGTCGTCGCCCTGCTGCCGGTCGCCGGTCTGCTGTTCATCGGTGGCGGCGTCCTCGGCGCGGGCATGCTGAACGACATCTCGCTGTCGCTCTTCGTCGGCCTCGCCGCCGGTGCGTACTCCTCGATCTTCATCGCCACCCCGCTGGTCGCCGACCTCAAGGAGCGCGAGCCGCAGATAAAGGCACTGAAGAAGCGGATCCTCGCCAAGCGCGCCGCCGCTGCGGCCAAGGGCGAGTCCGTCGAGGACGAGCGCGACGACCGGGCCGAGGAGTTCACCGACGGGACCGACGAGGACTCCCGGACGGCAGGGGCCGTCGTCGGCCCGCGCCGGCAGGCCGGTGGCCACGGCAGGACCCCGAGGAACCGCCGATGACCACGAACGTCACCGACGCCACCCGGGAGCTCCTGCTCAGCCGGATCCGTGACGTGCAGGACTATCCGAAGCCGGGAGTGCTGTTCAAGGACATCACCCCGCTGCTCGCGGACCCGGTCGCCTTCTCCGCGCTGACCGACTTCTTCGTGGAGCTGTGCGTCCGGCACGGTGCCACCAAGATCGTCGGCCTCGAGGCCCGCGGCTTCATCCTGGCCGCGCCGGTCGCGGTCCGGGCCGGGATCGGGTTCGTGCCCGTGCGGAAGGCCGGGAAGCTGCCCGGTGCGACGCTGGGGCAGACGTACGAGCTGGAGTACGGCACGGCGGAGATCGAGATCCACGCCGAGGACCTGGCCGCCGACGACCGGGTCATGGTCATCGACGACGTCCTGGCCACCGGCGGCACCGCCGAGGCCTCGCTGGAGCTCATCCGGCGGGCCGGTGCGCAGGTCGTGGGGGTGGCGGTCCTCATGGAACTCGGCTTCCTCGCCGGCCGCGCACGGCTGGAGGCAGGGCTGCGGGACGCCCCGCTGGAGGCCCTGATCACCCTCTGACCTGCACCGCGCCGCCGCGGCGCGCGTAGGGACGTACAGGACGGGTACCCGGGAACATCCGGGTGCCCGTTCCGCGTTGTGAGGGGTTCCACACTCCCCGGGCGAGGACCCGCCCGGAGGTCGATACCATGGGTTTTCCGGTAGCCCGGATCCGCACGAGGAGCGCTCTTGCCAGACGAGGCCCAGCCAGTCGCCGCCCCGCAGCCCGAAAGGCCCGCGGCGGCCTCCGCCACGCCCGGGAAGGCGCAGCCCGAAGGGACAGGCAAGCCCGGGCCCGCAGGCGGGCACACGCAGGGCCCCGCCGAGGCACCGGGCGACCGGACGCCCGCAGCACCGGCGAAGCCGACCCCGCCGCCCGGGGCGAAGCCGGCGCCCCCGCCCGGCACGAAGGCCGCGCCGTCCTCCGGGACGCCCGCGCCCCCGGAGACGCCCGCCTCCGGACCCGCGGAGCCGAAGCCCCCGGCTCCGGCTCCCGTCGCGAAGCCCCCGGCCCGGTCCGCCGCCACCCCGCCCGCCTCACCCGCGCGCTCCGGCGGCTCCTCCAACCGTGTCCGGGCCCGCCTCGCCCGTCTGGGCGTACAGCGCTCCAGTCCGTACAACCCGGTCCTCGAGCCCCTCCTGCGTACGGTCCGCGGCAACGACCCCAAGATCGAGTCCGCCACCCTGCGGCAGATCGAGAAGGCCTACCAGGTCGCCGAGCGCTGGCACCGCGGGCAGAAGCGCAAGAGCGGCGACCCCTACATCACCCATCCGCTCGCCGTGACGACGATCCTCGCCGAGCTCGGCATGGACCCGGCGACGCTGATGGCCGGGCTGCTGCACGACACGGTCGAGGACACCGAGTACGGCCTGGACACCCTGCGCAAGGACTTCGGCGACCAGGTCGCGCTGCTCGTCGACGGCGTCACCAAGCTCGACAAGGTCAAGTTCGGCGAGGCCGCCCAGGCGGAGACCGTACGCAAGATGGTCGTCGCCATGGCCAAGGACCCCCGGGTCCTCGTCATCAAGCTCGCCGACCGGCTGCACAACATGCGCACCATGCGCTACCTCAAGCGGGAGAAGCAGGAGAAGAAGGCCCGCGAGACCCTTGAGATCTACGCGCCGCTGGCCCACCGCCTGGGCATGAACACCATCAAATGGGAGCTGGAGGACCTCGCCTTCGCGATCCTCTACCCCAAGATGTACGACGAGATCGTCCGCCTCGTCGCCGAGCGCGCGCCCAAGCGCGACGAATATCTCGCCATAGTGACCGACGAGGTCCAGGCCGACCTGCGCTCCGCCCGGATCAAGGCCACCGTCACCGGCCGGCCGAAGCACTACTACAGCGTCTACCAGAAGATGATCGTGCGAGGCCGCGACTTCGCCGAGATCTACGACCTCGTGGGCATCCGCGTCCTCGTCGACACGGTCCGCGACTGCTACGCGGCGCTCGGAACCGTCCATGCCCGGTGGAATCCGGTGCCCGGGCGGTTCAAGGACTACATCGCGATGCCCAAGTTCAACATGTACCAGTCGCTGCACACCACGGTGATCGGTCCCAGCGGCAAGCCCGTCGAGCTCCAGATCCGCACGTTCGACATGCACCGCCGCGCGGAGTACGGCATCGCGGCGCACTGGAAGTACAAGCAGGAGGCCGTCGCGGGCGCCTCCAAGGTCCGCACCGACATCCCGAAGAACACGGGCGGCGGCCGCGGCCAGGACACCGTCAACGACATGGCGTGGCTGCGCCAGCTCCTGGACTGGCAGAAGGAGACCGAGGACCCCAGCGAGTTCCTGGAGTCCCTGCGCTTCGACCTGTCGCGCAACGAGGTCTTCGTCTTCACGCCGAAGGGCGACGTGATAGCGCTGCCCGCCGGTGCGACGCCGGTCGACTTCGCGTACGCCGTCCACACGGAGGTCGGCCACCGGACCATAGGAGCACGGGTCAACGGACGGCTCGTACCGCTGGAGTCCACGCTCGACAACGGCGACCTGGTGGAGGTCTTCACCTCCAAGGCGGCCGGCGCGGGGCCCTCCCGTGACTGGCTCCAGTTCGTCAAGTCGCCCCGGGCGCGCAACAAGATCCGCGCATGGTTCTCCAAGGAGCGGCGCGACGAGGCGATCGAGCAGGGCAAGGACTCCATCGCGCGGGCCATGCGCAAGCAGAACCTGCCGATCCAGCGGATCCTGACCGGCGACTCCCTGGTCACGCTGGCGCACGAGATGCGCTACCCCGACATCTCGTCGCTGTACGCGGCGATCGGCGAGGGCCATGTCGCCGCGGCCGGTGTCGTCCAGAAGCTCGTCCAGGCACTCGGCGGCGAGGACGCGGCCAACGAGGACCTGGCGGAGAGCTCACCGCCCTCGCACGGCCGCAACAAGCGCCGGGCCAAGGCGGATCCGGGCGTGGTCGTCAAGGGCGTCGAGGACGTCTGGGTCAAGCTGGCCCGCTGCTGTACGCCCGTGCCCGGCGACCCGATCATCGGATTCGTCACCCGGGGCAGCGGGGTCTCCGTGCACCGCGCGGACTGCGTCAACGTCGACTCGCTCTCGCAGCAGCCGGAGCGGATCCTCGACGTCGAGTGGGCGCCCACCCAGTCGTCGGTCTTCCTCGTCGCCATCCAGGTCGAGGCGCTGGACCGCTCGCGGCTCCTCTCGGACGTCACCCGGGTCCTGTCCGACCAGCACGTGAACATCTTGTCGGCCGCCGTGCAGACGTCCCGGGACCGGGTGGCCACCTCGCGCTTCACCTTCGAGATGGGCGACCCCAAGCATTTGGGACACGTCCTGAAGGCCGTACGCGGCGTGGAGGGCGTCTACGACGTCTACCGGGTCACCTCGGCGCGGCGGCCCTGACATCAGCGAGGGAGTGCGCGTGACCGATCTGGGCCTGATCGACGGGCGCTACCGGCTGGTGAGGCTTCTGGGGCGCGGGGCCATGGGCCTCGTCTACGAGGCCGAGGACGAGAGCCTTCAGCGCCGGGTCGCGCTGAAGAAGTTATCGGCCGTCGGTGGCCTGTCGGCGAACGACGAGGCGTTGGCGAGGTTCAACCGTGAGGCGGTGGCGCTGGCCCGTATCGACCATCCGGGTGTGGTGTCGCTGTACGACAGCGGGCTGGACGGGGACACGCCCTACTTCGTGATGCAGATCGTCGACGGCGTCGATCTCGCGACGTTGGTCGAGGCGGGAGCCCTCGCCCCCGGCGTGGCGTGCTCCGTCGGTCTCGGGATGGCACAGGCGCTGGCGGCGGCGCACGCGGCGGGCGTCCTCCACCGCGACGTCAAGCCGACGAACGTGGGAATCACCCGGCAAGGCAGCGTGGTGGTACACGACTTCGGCCTGGCCCGGCTGGCCGGTGAGTCGGCTATCACCCGCACGGGGGTCATGATGGGCACACCCCAGTTCATGGCCCCCGAAGTGATCATGGGGGCGTCGCCGGGGCCGACCGCGGACCTGTACGGGTTGGGTGTGTGTCTCCATCTGATGCTCACGGGCAATCTGCCCTTCGGCCCGGGCGCCGAGGTGGGCACCGTCGTGGACGGCGCGCTCGGGGCGGGTGTCCGACAACTGAGTACCGGGCTCTTTCCCTTCGCCCCCGGCGGGCTTGCCACTCTGGTCGACCAGCTGTGCGCACGGGAGGCATCCGCACGCCCGCAGACAGCAGCCGAGGTCGCTCAGCTCCTGGAACCGTTCGCGGAAGGCGACGGCCGGGCGGCCCTGGCGGAGCTGGTCGCGGAGAATGTGCGCGACACGGCGATCCGGCAGGTTTACGAACCCGAGTCGCCGAGCGGTTCCACGGCGGAGCCGGGTCCTGAGTACGACTGGGACGAGAACGCGGTGCCCAGCCAGCGCAGGTGGCGACGGGACGCGTTCAGGCCGCTGACGCTCAGCACCAAGACGCGGCGGCTGGTCCTCAGCAGTATGACCCCGCAGAACGCGGCGTCACGCCAGCGCGAAGCGGTGAGCCTCGTACTGCGCGGGGAGCTCCAGGAGGCGGTCCAGATGCTGTCGTCCATCACCCAGGTCTGCCTGTCCTCGCTCGGCCCGCACCATCCCACCACGCTGACCAGTCAGTTCTGGCAGGCTGTCTGCCTCGCACGGCTGGGCGCCGGCCCCGAGGCACTCGAACTGTTCTCGCGGGTCAACCGTCACACCGACTACAGGGGGGCCGAAGGCCATGGCTGAATACGACGTACGACTGGCCCCGGGCGGTCAGGAGGACGGCGCCGAGGAGCACCTGCGCTCGCTGCTGAGCTGGCTCCGGGAGGACGAGAACCTCGACCGTGCCGTGCACGGCAGCCTCAGCGGCACCGCTGCGCGCAGCACCGAGGACATGGGTACAGGCCTGGACCTGGTGGCCCTGGTCGCCGGCAGTGCGCTGTCCACAGGTTCCCTGGTCTTCTCCGTCCTGCAATGGCAGGCCGCTCGACGCCGAGCCCCGGCCCTGGTCGTCCGCAGGGGCTCCGTCGAGGTGCACCTTCCGGCAGGACGGACCGTCGATGCTGAGGAGCTGCGCCGCCTCGTGTCCATGCTCGGTGAGGACGACCGGCAGAGCCAGGAGCCCGCGGGCGATGACGGGACTTCCTGACCCCGGCGCCTCCAGGGCCGTGCTGATCGGCACCGCCTCCTACCGCCATCTGCACGCGCTGCCCGCGGTCGAGGCCAACCTGGCGGATCTCCGGGCGGAGCTCTGCGACGCGACCGTCTGGGGTCTGCCACCACAGCACTGCGCCGTCGTCGCCGATCCCCAGCACGCGGCGGCCATGCTCGACCCGGTGCGTCAGGCGGGGGAGGAGGCCACCGACACGCTGCTCGTCTACTACGCGGGCCACGGGATGCGTGACGCGGAGTCCGCGGATCTCTATCTGGGGCTGGGAGGATCACGGGAGAACGCCGGGTACACCGCCGTTGCCTACCAGCACGTACGGGCCGAGCTCCGGGCCTCCAGCGCTCGCCGCAAGATCGTCGTGCTGGACTGCTGCTTCAGCGGCAGGGCGGCCAGGACCCTGACCGCTGGTCAGAACGTACTCGCCGCCCAGGCGGCCGTCGACGGCGCATACGTCATCACGGCCTCTCCCCGCGACCGGATGGCGCTGGCTCCGGACGGCGAGCGGTACACCGCCTTCACCGGGGAATTGCTGACGCTGCTGCGCGAAGGGGTCGAGGATGGTCCTGAACTCCTCGATCTGGACACCGTCTTCCGAATCCTGGAGGAGCGGCTCAGGGGGAAGAACCGGCCGCTCCCTCAGCGTTCGCAGGAGAACGGCGTAGGCCGACTCGGACTCGTCCGGAACAAGGCCCGTGCCGCGCATCGTTCACCGGCCGGGCCTGTGGTCGCCGCCGATGTGAGAGCGGCGATGGTGGCGACCGGACTCGGCCTGGCTCGGATGCTGCGGGCAGGAGGGCGTGGCAGGGACGCGCTCCCGGTCCTGCGACTCGCACTCCAGGAGCGTGTGCCCGACGGCGAGGGCAGCCTGTTCGCCGTACAGCTGGAACTGGCCGACATGCTCGCGGAGGCGGGCCAGACCGGTGAAGCCATCGAGGTGCTCGAGCTGGCCTTCCAGCAGGCCCACAAGATCTACGGGCCCGAGGCCGTGCTGGTCTGCCGACGGCTCGCTGACCTGCTCCAGGAGTCCGGCAACCACATCCAGGCGTGCGAGGTGCTCAAACACGCGCTTGACCTGGCGGAGAACGGCATCCGCGCTCAGGCGTAGCTGCGGGTGACGCCCGGAACCTCCTGGCGTCCGCAGACGCGGAACCGTCCCGGGCGGCCCCGATGCCGTGGCTCCCGCACTGCTCGGGTGCGGGAGCCACGGCGAACGGGAGGCCGTCCGGAAGGTCAGCCGCCGAACTCCTCCAGGCCCTTCAGCGCCTGGTCCAGCAGCGCCTGCCGGCCCTCGAGCTCGCGCGAGAGCTTGTCCGCCCTGGCGTTGTTGCCCGAGGCGCGCGCCGTGTCGATCTGCTTGCGCAGCTTGTCGACGGCCGCCTGGAGCTGACCGGTCAGACCCGCGGCGCGTGCCCGCGCCTCCGGGTTCGTCCGGCGCCACTCGGACTCCTCGGCCTCCTGGAGCGCGCGCTCCACCGCCTGCACCCGACCCTCGACCTTCGGACGGGCGTCACGCGGGACATGGCCGATGGCCTCCCAGCGCTCGTTGATGGACCGGAACGCGGCCCTGGCCGCCTTCAGATCCCTCACCGGAACCAGCTTCTCGGCCTCGGCGGCGAGCTCCTCCTTGAGCTTGAGGTTCTCGCCCTGCTCCGCGTCCCGCTCCGCGAAGACGCCGCTGCGGGCAGCGAAGAAGACGTCCTGGGCTCCGCGGAAGCGGTTCCACAGCTCGTCCTCGGCCTCGCGCTGGGCGCGGCCCGCCGCCTTCCACTCGGTCATCAGGTCGCGGTAACGCGCGGCCGTCGCACCCCAGTCGGTCGAGTTGGAGAGCGACTCGGCCTCGGCGACCAGCCTCTCCTTGACCTTGCGGGCGTCCTCGCGCTGCGCGTCCAGCGCCGCGAAGTGGGCCTTGCGGCGCTTGGAGAAGGCGGAACGGGCATGCGAGAAGCGGTGCCACAGCTCGTCGTCGGACTTGCGGTCCAGACGGGGCAGCCCCTTCCACGTGTCGACGAGCGCCCTCAGGCGCTCACCCGCCGACCGCCACTGCTCGCTCTGCGCCAGCTCCTCGGCCTCGACGACGAGCGCCTCCTTGGCCTGACGGGCCTCGTCGGTCTGCTTCGCCTTCTGGGCCTTGCGCTCCTCGCGGCGCGAGTCGACCGTCGCGACGAGCGCGTCCAGCCGCTTGCCGAGCGCGGCGAGGTCACCGACGGCATGGTGCTCGTCGACCTGCTGACGCAGGTGCTCGATCGCCGCCGTGGCGTCCTTCGCCGAGAGGTCGGTGGTCTTCACCCGCCGCTCGAGGAGGCCGATCTCGACCACCAGGCCCTCGTACTTGCGCTCGAAATAGGCCAGAGCCTCCTCGGGGGAACCGGCCTGCCACGATCCGACGACCTGCTCGCCCTCGGCTGTACGCACGTACACGGTGCCCGTCTCGTCGACACGGCCCCACGGGTCGCTGCTCACAGCGCCTCCTCCACCTGATGCATCGAGAGGGTTCGCCCCCCGTGCATCGTCCACAGTTTCCTGGGGCGGGCAGCGCCCGCCCTGCACCACGCCAATCTAGGCGACCGGCCGCCCGGCTGTCCGCACTCAGCGCGGCTGAAATTCTCCGGTGCGCTCCAGGGACCTCGTGCCGGGCGGCCACGCGTACGGTCAGGCCTTGTCGACCGTCGCCTTCTCGACTGTGACGGTCTTCTTCGGGGCACCGTCGCCCGCCCCACCGGCGACACCCGCCTCGGCGACCTTCTTGACGGCCTTCAGACCCGCATCGTCCATGGTGCCGAACGGCGTGTAGCTGGGCGGCAGTTTGGTGTCCTTGTAGACGAGGAAGAACTGGCTGCCGCCGGTGCCCGGCTGGCCGGTGTTCGCCATCGCGACGGTGCCCGCCGGGTACGTCACCGAGCCGTCGTCGCCCGCCTTGCCGAGCGCGGTCAGATTCTCGTCCGGGATGGTGTAGCCGGGGCCACCCGTCCCGTCACCCTTCGGGTCACCGCACTGCAGGACGAAAATTCCCTCCGTGGTCAGGCGGTGACACTTCGTGTCGTCGAAGTACCCCTTGTCCGCGAGGGCCTTGAACGAATTCGTCGTGTGCGGAGTCTTCGCCGCGTCCATCGCGATGCCGATGTCGCCCTGGCTCGTCTTGAAGGACATCGAGTACTTGGCCTTCTTGTCGATCTTCATCGCCGGCTCGGGAGCACTGCTCTCGCTCGCCGAGGGCGATGCCGACGGGCTCTCGCTCGCCGCCGCGTCCGCCGAGGTCTTCGAGTCGTCGCCGTCGAGCGAGACGTACGCGCCCGCACCGATGACCGCCACCACGGCCACCGACGAAGCGATGATCACCGTGAGACGCCTCGTCCTCCGGCGCGCTTCCTCCCGGCGCTGCTGCTGCCGCTCGAACTTCTCCCGGGCGAGCTGCCGCCGCCGCTGATCGCTGCTGACCACCGGATGGTCTCCTTGTACGTCGTGTGATCGGTCCTGGAATGCCCGTACGGTATATGGGTTAGCTGTGGAATGAGGAGCGCCGGTAGTCTCTGGTCTGCCGCATTCCCCTCAGCGGCCCTCCTCGTCGGACGAACACTAAGGACGAACGTGCTCATTGCCGGGTTCCCCGCCGGGGCCTGGGGGACCAATTGCTACCTGGTCGCCCCCGCCGCCGGTGAGGAGTGCGTGATCATCGACCCGGGCCACCAGGCCGCCCAGGGCGTCGAGGACGCACTGAAGAAGCATCGGCTCAAGCCCGTCGCCGTCGTCCTCACCCACGGCCACATCGACCACGTCGCGTCGGTCGTCCCCGTGTGCGGTGCCCATGACGTCCCCGCCTGGATCCACCCGGAGGACCGCTACATGATGAGCGATCCCGAGAAGGCCCTGGGCCGCTCCATCGGGATGCCGCTGATGGGCGAGCTGACCGTGGGTGAGCCGGACGACGTCAAGGAGCTGACCGACGGCGCCCGGCTGGAGCTGGCGGGTCTGGAGTTCGGCGTCGCGCACGCGCCCGGCCATACCAGGGGGTCGGTGACGTTCAGGATGCCCGAGGCCGCGGATGTCCCGCAGGTCCTCTTCTCGGGCGACCTGCTCTTCGCCGGCTCCGTCGGACGCACCGACCTGCCCGGCGGCGACCACGCCGAGCTGCTCGAGTCGCTGGCCCGCGTGTGCCTGCCGCTCGACGACTCGACCGTGGTGCTGTCCGGCCACGGCCCCCAGACGACCATCGGCCGCGAGCGCGCCTCCAACCCGTACATGAACGGTCTGGCCGCGCCCCGCCGAGGAATGTGACGAGAGAGAACAACCGTGAGTACCTTCCAGGCCCCCAAGGGCACGTACGACCTGATTCCGCCGGACTCCGCGAAGTACCTCGCGGTGCGCGCCGCGCTCTCCGCACCCCTCAAGAACTCCGGCTACGGCTACATCGAGACGCCCGGCTTCGAGGACGTCGCACTGTTCGCGCGCGGAGTCGGTGAGTCCACCGACATCGTGTCCAAGGAGATGTACGCCTTCGAGACCAAGGGCGGCGACAAGCTCGCGCTGCGCCCCGAGGGCACCGCGTCCGTGCTGCGCGCGGCGCTGGAGGCCAACCTCCACAAGGGCGGCAACCTCCCCGTCAAGCTTTGGTACTCCGGCTCGTACTACCGCTACGAGCGCCCGCAGAAGGGCCGTTACAGGCACTTCTCGCAGGTCGGCGCCGAGGCCATCGGCACCGAGGACCCCGCGCTCGACGCCGAGTTGATCATCCTCGCCGACCAGGCGTACCGCTCGCTCGGGCTCAGTCAGTTCCGCATCCTGCTGAACTCGCTGGGCGACAAGGAGTGCCGCCCCGTCTACCGGGAGGCGCTCCAGACGTTCCTGCGCGACCTCGATCTCGACGAGGAGACCCGCAGGCGCATCGAGATCAACCCGCTCCGGGTGCTCGACGACAAGCGGGCCGACGTGCAGAAGCAGCTGACCGGTGCCCCGATGCTGCGCGACTTCCTCTGCGACGCCTGCAAGGCGTACCACGAGGAGGTCCGCGATCTGCTGACGGCGGCGGGCGTGGTGTACGAGGACGACGAGAAGCTGGTCCGCGGCCTCGACTACTACACCCGCACGACCTTCGAGTTCGTCCACGACGGTCTGGGCTCCCAGTCAGCGGTGGGCGGCGGCGGCCGTTACGACGGGCTGTCCGAGATGATCGGCGGCCCGGCGCTGCCGTCCGTCGGCTGGGCGCTCGGCGTGGACCGCACGGTGCTCGCGCTGGAGGCGGAGGGCGTCGAGCTCGACGTCCCCGCCACGACCAGCGTGTACGCGGTACCGCTCGGCGAGGAGGCCCGGCGGGTTCTCTTCGGTCTGGTCACCGAGTTGCGCAAGGCCGGTGTCGCCACCGACTTCGCGTTCGGCGGCCGGGGTCTCAAGGGTGCGATGAAGAGCGCGAACCGCTCCGGTGCCCGCTTCACGATCGTGGCCGGCGAGCGTGATCTCGCCGAGGGCGCGGTCCAGCTCAAGGACATGGAGTCGGGCGACCAGGAGCCGGTGGCCCTCGACGCGCTCGTGGCCACGGTGCGGGCCAAGCTGGTCTGAGCCGCACGTCCCACCTCTGTGCCCGTCCGGTCCGCCCGGGCGGGCACAGCGCGTTCCGGGGTGCCTTCGTCAACTCCGGGTGTGCGGATTCACCGTGCCGGGACATTCCCTTACGGGGTCAGGACGCCCGGAGCGCCCGCCCCGGCCCCGGACGTCCGCCGCGCGTCCGGCCAGGGACGCGGGCGGTCCGCGCACCTCCGGATGCGGGGCTGTCCTCGCACACTTTTATGCCGATCGAACGGCTGGCCACAACGGCGGTGCGGCACAATGACGATGCCCAGCCGGCTACTCAGTGATGGAACGGCGATATGACGATGGCAGCGGTAGACCACCCCTCCTCCCGGCAGGACGAGGACAACGGCGCGAAGACTCATGGCGGCAGCCGCGCGCTCGCACTGCTGCTGGTGATCACCGGCGCGGCCGGGCTGCTCGCCGCCTGGGTGATCACCATCGACAAGTTCAAACTGCTCGAGGACCCGAGCTTCACCCCGGGCTGCAGCCTGAACCCGGTGGTCGCGTGCGGCAACATCATGAAGAGCGAGCAGGCGTCCGCATTCGGCTTCCCCAACCCGATGCTCGGCATCGCCACCTACTCGGTGGTCATCGGCATCGGCCTGGCGCTCCTCGCCGGTGCCCGCTTCCGCGCCTGGTACTGGCTGGGCCTCAACGCGGGCACCCTCTTCGGCGTCGGCTTCTGCACCTGGCTGCAGTACCAGTCGCTCTACAACATCAACTCGCTCTGCCTGTGGTGCTGCCTGGCCTGGGTCGCCACGATCTTCATGTTCTGCTACGTCACCACGCACAACATCAAGCACGGCATCCTGCCCGCCCCCGCCTGGCTGCGGAACACCCTCACCGAGTTCCACTGGGTGCCGCCGGTCCTCTGGATCGGGATCATCGGCATGCTGATCCTGACCCGCTGGTGGGACTTCTGGACCAGCTGACGCGCCGGCTGGTCCTGTCAGTGGGGTGACATAGGCTTCGTGACGTGGAGCCCGACCTCTTTACCGCAGCAGCCGAAGACCGCCAGGAGAAGGACCCGTCCAGCAGCCCCCTCGCTGTCCGGATGCGTCCTCGTACGCTGGACGAGGTGGTCGGCCAGCAGCACCTGCTCAAGCCGGGTTCGCCGCTGCGGCGACTCGTCGGTGAGGGGAGCGGAGGGCCCGCGGGCCCCTCGTCGGTGATCCTCTGGGGCCCGCCAGGCACGGGAAAGACGACCCTGGCGTATGTGGTCAGCAAGGCCACCAACAAGCGCTTCGTCGAGCTCTCCGCGATCACCGCCGGCGTCAAGGAGGTCCGGGCCGTCATCGAGGGCGCGCGTCGCGCCACCGGCGGCTTCGGCAAGGAGACCGTCCTCTTCCTCGACGAGATCCACCGCTTCTCCAAGGCCCAGCAGGACTCCCTGCTCCCCGCCGTGGAGAACCGCTGGGTCACGCTGATCGCGGCCACCACGGAGAATCCGTACTTCTCGATCATCTCCCCGCTGCTGTCGCGCTCCCTGCTCCTCACCCTGGAGCCGCTGACCGACGAGGATCTGCGCGCGCTCCTGCGCCGGGCCCTGACCGACGAGAGGGGGCTGGGGGGCGCCGTCACCCTGCCCGAGGACGCCGAGGCGCACCTGCTGCGCATCGCCGGTGGCGACGCCCGGCGCGCGCTGACCGCGCTGGAGGCGGCGGCCGGAGCGGCCCTCACCACGCACGAGCGGGAGATCACGCTCACGACGCTCGAGGAGACCGTCGACCGCGCCGCCGTGAAGTACGACCGCGACGGCGACCAGCACTACGACGTGGCGAGCGCCCTGATCAAGTCGATCCGCGGCTCCGACGTGGACGCCGCCCTGCACTATCTGGCCCGGATGATCGAGGCGGGGGAGGACCCGCGCTTCATCGCCAGGCGGCTGATGATCTCCGCCAGCGAGGACATCGGGCTCGCCGATCCGACGGCACTGCCCACAGCGGTGGCGGCGGCCCAGGCCGTCGCCATGATCGGCTTTCCCGAGGCGGCGCTCACCCTCAGCCATGCCACGATCGCGCTGGCGCTCGCCCCGAAGTCGAACGCGGCGACACTGGCGATCTCCGCGGCGCAGGAGGACGTGCGCCGGGGTCTCGCGGGCCCGGTCCCGGCCCATCTGCGCGACGGCCACTACAAGGGCGCGGCCAAGCTGGGCCACGCCCAGGGATACGTCTACCCGCACGACGTCCCCGGCGGTATCGCCGCCCAGGAGTACGCCCCGGACGCCGTCCGCGGCAGGCGCTACTACGAACCCACGCGGTACGGCGCGGAGGCGCGCTACGCCGACGTGGTGGACCGGGTGCGCGAGCGGCTCGGCCGCGGGGAGCAGGGCGGTCCGGCGTCCTCGTGACGGCCGCCGCTCAGCAGGCCGCCGCTTCGAAGAGGGTGTGCATCGCGCGGCGCAGTCCGGTGATGTCGCGTACGGGCTCGGGAAATTCGAACCGGGCGTCGAAGCATGCGTCGCGGCCGTCGACGAACCGCACCCGGAGCCCGAAGCGGTCGAGCGCGACCGGGACGGCGCCCAGCCGGTGCTCCGCGCAGCCGCAGTCGGCCCGGTCACCGAGCAGCGCGGACAGAGTGGCCATCCGCTCGCTGTGCGCGGCGTGCAGATGCTGGAGCAGCTCGGCCTCATGGGCGACCAGCGGATCGGCGACGGCGTCGCGGAAGGCCTCCGGCTCCACCTCGTCGAACCCCCACAGGTCGTCGACCGACGCCTCCCCGGTCTCCAGCCGGAGCATCATCCGGCCGGGCTCCGCGAGCCCCGGCACGGCGGTGAGCCAGCCGCCGATCCGGACGCGGCCGCGGATCCGGTGCGGGACCGAGACCGGAGCCACATCGGTGATCTCCAGCACAGCGGTCAGCTCGTCGCCCTGGGCGCGCGTCGCGGCCCGTACGACCGGGGAATCCACGGGGAAGGCGAGGAAGAGATCCCCCTCGGGACCGATGCTCCTGTCGGCGGGCATCAGCTGGTCCGGGTGGATCACCGACAGCCCCGGTACGAGCAGCACCGCGGAGCAGGTACTCTGTACGAGAGTTCGTGTGCGCTCGGCTGCTGACGGCATCCGAGTGTTTTCAAGCCCGCTGGGACGCGGCTGACCACGATCAGATCGGCCTTCCGTCGTAGCAGCACCTTCTGGTGTGCTGCCGCTGTCTGTGCTGTCCGTGACGTGTGTGGTGTTCCCAGGGCGAGACATGCGATCTCCTTGAGTAAGGTAAGCCTAACCTAACCTACAACGGAGGTCTGGAGAACGTGCCTAACCAGTCGCGTCCCAAGGTCAAGAAGTCGCGTGCCCTCGGCATCGCCCTGACGCCGAAGGCTGTCAAGTACTTCGAAGCCCGCCCCTACCCGCCGGGCGAGCACGGCCGTGGCCGCAAGCAGAACTCGGACTACAAGGTCCGTCTGCTCGAGAAGCAGCGTCTGCGTGCGCAGTACGACATCAGCGAGCGCCAGATGGCGCGCGCCTACGACCGCGCCCGTAAGGCCGAGGGCAAGACGGGCGAGGCGCTGGTCGTCGAGCTCGAGCGCCGCCTCGACGCCCTGGTCCTGCGTTCGGGCATCGCCCGCACCATCTACCAGGCCCGTCAGATGGTCGTCCACGGCCACATCGAGGTCAACGGTGGCAAGGTCGACAAGCCGTCCTTCCGCGTGCGCCCCGACGACGTCGTGCAGGTCCGCGAGCGCAGCCGCGCCAAGGTACCCTTCCAGGTGGCCCGCGAGGGTGGCTACGACACCGACGGTGAGACCCCGCGCTACCTCCAGGTGAACCTGAAGGCCCTGGCCTTCCGCCTGGACCGGGACCCGAACCGCAAGGAAATCCCGGTCATCTGCGACGAGCAGCTCGTCGTCGAGTACTACGCCCGCTGACGCAGGCGTAGCTCTCAACCGAGCTCGGGCCCGCCCCTCCTTGTTGTCCGGGAGGCGGCGGGCCTTCGCTTTTCCCCGGCCGCCCCGGCACCGGACGTTCCCTCCGGGGCCGTGCCGTCGCCCTCCGGGGCCGCGCCGGGCTCGTCCGGAACCGCGCAGGCGTCCTCCAGGCCCGGGGCGTCGACCGCACCGGCCCCGAGAGCCCGTGTCACCGCCGCCGAGGCGTCCAGCCGGCGGCCCGAGCGCCGTTCCGCGTCGTACCGCTCGTCGCCGAGCTCGCCCCGCGCCCGCTCCTCGCACTCGGCCCGGGGCCTTCCGTAGTGGACGGAGCCGAAGAGCGGCAGGCCCACCGACGGCCAGATCCGGTCCGCCGCGCCCTGGAGCACCGCCGCCTCCGCCGCGTTCCCCTCGGCCACCGTGATGAGGGCCAGCAGCTCCAGGGAGAGGACCGTGCCGAGCAGATCGTGGAAGGCGTGCGCGATGGACAGGGACTCCCCGAGCATCCGGCGCGCCCGCCCGCTCGCCCCGGACTGGAGCGCCGCGAAGCCCAGGACGTACAGCGCGTAGGCCAGAGCCCACCGCTCACCGTGGTCCTCGCAGATCTCGCGGACCTCGTCACAGATCGCCGCGGCCGTGTCCAGGTCCCCGCGGAACGCCACGGCCATGCCCAGCTCGACCTGGGCCATCAGCACATTGCTGTTCAGTTCGCCGATCTTCCGGTAGCGCCCGAGCGCCTCGCGCAGCAGCTCCTCCGCCCGGACCGGGTCGTCCGTGACGATCGAGAGGCAGCCCGTGCGGTGCACGGCGTAGGCCACAGCGGTGGCGTCCCCCGAGTGCTCGCCCTCCTCGCGGCACTCCTGCAGCGCCGACACCGCGCCGACCGGATCTCCCTGCAGCACGGCGACGTACCCGAGCACCCAGAGGGCCTTCAGCCGCGAGTGGTCGTACGGGGACTCCGCCTCCAGGACGTGGTCCAGCCAGTGGCGGCCCTCCGAGAGGCGTCCGCAGCCCACCCAGTAGAACCAGAGCGTGCCCGCCAGATACTGCGCGAGATGGACCTCCTCCGGGCTCTCCATCGAGCACTCCATCGCGCGGCGGAGGTTGGGCAGTTCGCTGTCGACCCGGGCGGCGGCTTCCGCCTGCCGGGGGCTGAACCAGTCGAGCTCGCACCAGGTGGCGAGCCCCAGATACCAGTCCCGGTGCCGCCGGCGCAGCCGCTCGGCGTCCCCGGTCGCGCGCAGCCACTCGGCGCCGTACTCCCGCACGGTGTCCAGCAGCCGGTAGCGGCTGCCGACAGGCGAGTCCTCGCGCAGCACCACGGACTGCGCCAGCAGCTCGTCCAGCACGTCCAGCACGGAGTCGACCGGCAGGCAGGGGCCGCTGCAGATGTACTCGACCGCCTCCAGGTCGAACTGCCCCGCGAACACCGAGAGCCGCGCCCACAGCAGCCGTTGCTCGGGCGTGCACAGCTCATGGCTCCAGCCGATGGCCGTACGCAGCGTCCGGTGGCGGGGGAGTGCGCTCGGACTGCCGCCGGTCAGCAGCCGGAAACGGTCGTCCAGGCGGTGCAGCACCTGCTCCATCGTCAGGGCCCGCAGCCGCCCGGCGGCGAGCTCCAGCGCCAGCGGGATGCCGTCGAGGCGGCTGCAGAGCTCCCGCGCGGTCTCCAGATCGCCACCGGCCGGCCGGAACCCGGGGCGCACCGCGGCGGCGCGCCGGGTGAAGAGTTCCAGGGCGTCGTCGTCCGTCATCGGCAGCAGCGGAAACGCGAGTTCACCGTCCACCCGCAGGGGACGGCGCCCGGCGGCGAGCACCTGGAGCCGTGGAGCCCGGCGGAGCAGCTCCCGTACGAGTCCGGCGCAGGGGTCGGCGAGATGCTCGAAGCCGTCGATCACGAGCAGGAGCCGGCGCTCCGCGCAGTGCTCGATCAGCACGGTGCGGGGCGGCTTGCTGGTGTGGTCGGTGAGCCCCAACGCCTCGACGAGCGCGTGTTCGAGCAGCGCGGGGTCCTGGACAGCCGACAGCTCGGCGATCCAGACGCCATCGCAGTACCGTTTCTCCATCAGGATGGCCGCCCTGGTCACGAAGCGGGTCTTGCCGACCCCGGCCACCCCCGCCACGGTGACGAGCCTCGACTGCCGCAGGAGCGGCTCGAGTTCGGCCAGTTCGCTGTCACGTCCCACGAAGGTGTTCAGCTCGGCCGGGAGATTTCCGCGTACGGGGGCGGGCTCCGCGTCGTCGGGCGTAGGGCAGGGGCGCTGAGGGCGTCGCATGAAACACGCAGAGTACTGGCACATAAGCTCTCCGTACAATCTCCCCGCGTCCGGACCCGCGCCGCCCGCCCGTAATGCGGTACGGCGTGCGACGCCCGGCGCGATAGGCTCGGGGGACGACGATCGGCAGTGGTGGCGGCAGGCCGCCGGCCGAGCAGTGACAGGCAGATACCGGCCGGGAGAGAGTTCCGGCCGATGCGGGCGACGAGCAGAGAGCGGTGCACTGTGTCCGGTGGAGAGGTGGCCGGCATCCTGGTGGCTGTCTTCTGGGCGATCCTGGTTTCCTTCCTCGCCGTGGTACTGGTGAGACTGGCCCAGACGCTCAGGGCGACCACCGCGCTGGTGGCGGACGTGACGGAGCAGGCGGTTCCGCTGCTCGCCGACGCCTCGGCCACGCTGCGTTCCGCGCAGACCCAGCTGGACAAGGTCGACGCCATCGCGAGCGACGTGCAGGAGGTCACCTCCAACGCCTCGGCGCTCTCCACCACCGTCGCGTCGACCTTCGGCGGACCGCTCGTGAAGGTCGCCGCGTTCGGCTACGGCGTGCGGCAGGCGATCGGCCGCCGTACCGCCGCGGAGCCCGAGCCCGACCGGGCCCGCCGGACCTCCCGCCGCACCGTGATTGTCGGCCGTACCGTGCCGTCCGCCCGTGACAGGAAGCGGAACGGCCGAAGCTCCCGCGGACAGAAGGACTGATCCAGCGATGTTCCGCCGTACGTTCTGGTTCACCGCCGGCGCAGCCGCCGGTGTCTGGGCCACCACCAAGGTCAACCGCAAGATCCGGCAGCTGACCCCCGAGAGCCTCGCGGCGCAGGCCGCCGACAAGGCGATCGAGGCAGGTCACAAGCTGAAGGACTTCGCCCTCGACGTGCGTGAGGGCATGGTCAGGCGCGAGGCCGAACTGGGCGGGGCGCTGGGCATCGAGGCACCGGCCGACGCCGAACCCGCCCTCCACCGAACACTCCCCTACAACTCGAACAACCGGAATGAGGACCACTAATGGAGTCGGCTGAAATTCGCCGCCGCTGGCTGAGCTTCTTCGAGGAGCGCGGTCACACCGTCGTGCCTTCGGCGTCGCTCATCGCGGACGACCCGACTCTGCTGCTGGTCCCCGCGGGCATGGTTCCCTTCAAGCCCTACTTCCTCGGCGAGGTCAAGCCCCCCGCCCCGCGCGTCACCAGTGTGCAGAAGTGCGTGCGTACGCCGGACATCGAAGAGGTCGGCAAGACCACCAGGCACGGCACGTTCTTCCAGATGTGCGGCAACTTCTCCTTCGGTGACTACTTCAAGGAAGGGGCCATCCAGTTCGCCTGGGAGGCCCTCACCAACTCCGTGGCGGACGGCGGCTTCGGCCTCGACCCCGAGCGGCTGTGGATCACCGTCTACCTCGACGACGACGAGGCCGAGCAGATCTGGCGCGAGAAGATCGGCGTCCCGGCCGAGCGCATCCAGCGCCTGGGCAAGAAGGACAACTTCTGGTCCATGGGCGTCCCCGGCCCCTGCGGCCCGTGCTCCGAGATCAACTACGACCGCGGCCCGGAGTTCGGCGTCGAGGGCGGCCCCGCCGTCAACGACGAGCGCTACGTGGAGATCTGGAACCTGGTCTTCATGCAGTACGAGCGGGGCGCCGGCGACGGCAAGGAGGACTTCCCGATCCTCGGCGACCTCCCGTCGCAGAACATCGACACGGGGCTCGGCCTCGAACGCCTCGCCATGATCCTGCAGGACGTACAGAACATGTACGAGACCGACACCCTGCGCGTCGTCATGGACAAGGCCACCGAGCTCACCGGTGTGCGCTACGGCGCCGAGCAGGGCTCCGACGTCTCCCTCCGGGTCGTCGCCGACCACATCCGTACGTCGGTGATGCTCATCGGCGACGGCGTCACCCCGGGCAACGAGGGCCGTGGCTACGTCCTGCGCCGCATCATGCGCCGCGCCATCCGCAACATGCGGCTCATGGGCGCCACCGGCCCGGTCGTCCGTGAGCTCGTCGACGTCGTCGTCGACACCATGGGGCAGCAGTACCCGGAGCTGATCACCGACCGCAAGCGCATCGAGACCGTCGCCCTCGCCGAGGAAGCCGCCTTCCTCAAGGCCCTCAAGGGCGGCACGAACATCCTCGACACCGCCGTCACCGAGACCAAGGCCTCCGGTGGCAAGGTCCTGGCCGGCGACAAGGCGTTCCTGCTCCACGACACCTGGGGCTTCCCGATCGACCTCACGCTGGAGATGGCCGCCGAACAGGGCCTCTCGGTCGACGAGGACGGCTTCCGCCGCCTGATGAAGGAGCAGAGGGAGCGCGCCAAGGCCGACGCCAAGGCCAAGAAGACCGGGCACGCCGACCTGTCGGCCTACCGCGAGGTCGCCGACAACTCCGGCGTCACCGAATTCACCGGGTACACCTCCGTCGAGGGCGAGTCGAAGATCGTCGGCCTCCTCGTCGACGGCGTGCCCTCGCCCGCCGCCTCCGAGGGCGACGACGTCGAGGTCGTCCTCGACCGCACCCCCTTCTACGCCGAGGGCGGCGGCCAGCTCGCCGACCAGGGCCGCATCCGGCTCGACAGCGGCGCCGTCATCCAGATCCGCGACGTGCAGCAGCCGGTGCCCGGCGTCTCGGTCCACAAGGGCTCGGTCCAGGTCGGCGAGGTGACGGTCGGCGCCTCCGCCTTCGCCTCGATCGACAACACCCGCCGCCGCGCCATCGCCCGCGCCCACAGCGCCACGCACCTCACGCACCAGGCGCTGCGCGACGCGCTCGGGCCGACCGCCGCCCAGGCCGGCTCGGAGAACTCGCCGGGCCGCTTCCGCTTCGACTTCGGCTCGCCCGCCGCCGTACCCGGCACGGTCCTCACCGACGTCGAGCAGAAGATCAACGAGGTCCTCTCGCGGGAGCTCGACGTCCAGGCCGAGGTCATGTCCATCGACGACGCCAAGAAGCAGGGCGCCATCGCGGAGTTCGGCGAGAAGTACGGCGAGCGGGTCCGCGTCGTCACCATCGGCGACTTCTCCAAGGAGCTGTGCGGCGGTACGCACGTCGGCAACACCGCCCAGCTGGGCCTGGTGAAGCTGCTCGGCGAGTCCTCGATCGGCTCCGGGGTGCGCCGCATCGAGGCACTGGTCGGCGTGGACGCGTACAACTTCCTCGCCAGGGAGCACACGGTCGTCGCCCAGCTCCAGGAGCTGCTCAAGGGCCGCCCCGAGGAGCTCCCCGAGAAGATCTCCGGCATGCTCGGCAAGCTGAAGGATGCCGAGAAGGAGATCGAGAAGTTCCGCGCGGAGAAGGTGCTCGCCGCCGCCGCCGGGCTCGTGGAGTCGGCCAAGGACGTACGCGGCGTCGCCCTGGTCACCGGGCAGGTGCCGGACGGCACCACGGCCGACGACCTGCGCAAGCTGGTTCTCGACGTGCGTGGGCGCATCCAGGGCGGCCGGCCGGCCGTCGTGGCCCTGTTCACCACGGCAAACGGACGCCCGCTGACGGTCATCGCCACCAACGAGGCGGCCCGCGAGCGCGGCCTCAAGGCCGGTGAGCTGGTGCGCACCGCCGCCAAGACCCTCGGTGGCGGAGGCGGCGGCAAGCCGGACGTCGCCCAGGGCGGCGGCCAGAACCCGGACGCCATCGGCGACGCCGTCGCCGCTGTCGAACGCCTCGTCACCGAGACGGCGTGACGCCCGACATGTCGCAGATGCGCCGTGGACGCCGACTCGCCGTCGACGTCGGTGACGCCCGTATCGGGGTCGCCTCGTGCGACCCCGACGGGATCCTCGCCACGCCGGTGGAGACCGTGCCGGGACGCGACGTCCCGGCCGCCCACCGGCGGCTCGGGCAGATCGTCGAGGAGTACGAGCCGATCGAGGTCATCGTCGGGCTGCCCCGCTCCCTGGGCGGCGGTGAGGGCCCGGCTGCCGCCAAGGTGCGCGCTTTCGCGCAGGTGTTCGCCCGGGCGATCGCACCTATTCCTGTACGTCTTCTGGACGAGAGGATGACCACAGTGACGGCCACTCAGGGGCTACGCGCTTCGGGCGTGAAGTCCAAGAAGGGTCGGTCTGTCATCGACCAGGCTGCCGCTGTGGTGATCCTTCAGAACGCTCTGGAGTCCGAACGGGCGTCAGGCACCGCACCCGGCGAGGGCGTCGAGGTGGCTGTCTGATCGCGATACGGTAACGTTCCGCGCGATGCGCCGGTGTTCGAACAGACACCGCACAGCAAAGCGAAGAGACGGAGCGTCGTCTCGCGGCTCAAGGGGATCGATGACTGAGTATGGCCGGGGCTCCGGCTCCGAACCGTGGCATCCCGAGGACCCCTTGTACGGGGACCAGGGATGGGGAGGCCGTGAGGCTGCCCACGGCCAGGGCCAGTACGAAGGCCAGCAGCAGCCCTACGCCCAGGACCCGTACGCCCAGCAGGGCTACCAGCAGGATCCGTACGCACAGCAGCCGCAGCACCAGCACGACCCGTACGTGCAGCAGTACCAGCAGCCGTACGGCGCGCCACAGGATCCGTACGCCCAGCAGCAGCCGCAGTACGACGGCGGCTGGGACACCGGCCAGCAGGCGGCGATGCCGTACGGGGCGCAGCAGTCCCCGTACGGCAACAACCCCGGCTACGGCGAGCAGGGCGACTACTACGGCACCCCCGAGGCATACCCTCCGCCGCAGCCCCCGGGGCATCGCGAGGAGCCCGCGCAGCAGCAGAGTCCGGACTGGGATCCGGAGGTGCCGCAGGAGGAGACGCATCCCTTCTTCACAGGCGTGGACGCACCGGCCGACGCGCGCGGTTCCCGGGATGACGACGAGTACGACGACGACCCGCGCGAGTCCCGCCGGGGCGGCGGCGAGCGCCGTGGCAAGGGCAAGAAGAAGAGCCGCAACGGCTGCGCGTGCCTGGGCGTCGCGGCGGTTCTGGTCGGCGGTCTCGGGGGAGTGGGCTACTTCGGCTACTCGTACTACCAGGGTCAGTTCGGGGAGGCCCCGGACTACGCGGGGTCCGGCACGGGCACGGTCGAGGTGGAGATCCCCGAAGGCGCCCTGGGCAACGAGATCGCGAACATCCTGAAGAAGGCGGGCGTCGTCAAATCCGTCGACGCCTTCGTCTCGGCGCAGAACGGGAATCCCAAGGGGGGCTCCCTTCAGGCAGGCAGCTATCTCCTGAAGAAGGAGATGTCCGCCGACAGCGCCATCGAACTGATGCTGAACCCGAAGAGCCAGAACGGTCTGATGGTCCGCCCCGGCCAGCGCAACGACACCGTGTACTCGGACATCGACAAACGGCTTGGCCTGAAGGACGGAACGACCGCGGGGGTCGCCAAGACGAATGCGGGCAGTCTAGGGCTGCCCGACTGGGCGGACGACGACCCGGTCATAAAGGATCCGCTGGAAGGCTTCCTTTACCCCGCCACCTACGCGGTTGCGAAGGGAACGAAACCCGAGGCCGTCCTGAAGAAGATGGTCGGCCGGGCCAGTGCCGAGTACGAAAAACTCGATCTGGAAGCAACTGCCAGGAAGCATGACCTGGACGGCCCCTGGCAGGTGCTCACCGTCGCGAGTCTCGTCCAGGCCGAGGGCAAGACGCACGATGACTTCCGCAAGATGAGTGAAGTCGTCTACAACCGTCTCAAGCCCAGCAACACCGAGACGAACCAGTTGCTCCAGTTCGACTCGACGTTCAATTACCTCAAGAAGCAGAGCAAAATCGATATCAGCGTGTCCGAGATCCACAAGAACAAGGATCCGTACAACACCTATACGCAGCGGGGCCTCACCCCCGGGCCCATCAGCAACCCGGGCACCGACGCGCTGGCCGCGGCGCTGAACCCGACCGCGGACGGCTGGATCTACTTCGTGGCGACCGACGGGCAGCACAAGACCGAGTTCGCCAAGACCTACGACGAGTTCCTGAAGCTCAAGGAAAAGTTCGATGCACTCGAATGAGGCCCGGCGGGCAGCCGTCCTCGGCTCGCCCATCGCCCACTCCCTCTCGCCCGTCCTGCATCGCGCCGCGTACGCGGAGCTGGGGCTGGACAACTGGACGTACGAGCGCTTCGACGTGGACGAGGCGGCGCTCCCCGGCTTCGTCGAAGGGCTGGACCCGTCCTGGGCGGGGCTCTCCCTGACCATGCCGCTCAAGCGGGCGGTCATCCCGCTGCTGGACGGCATCAGCGACACGGCGGCGTCGGTCGAGACCGTCAACACGGTCGTCCTCACCGAGGACGGCCGCCGGACCGGCGACAACACGGACATCCCCGGCATGGTCGCCGCCCTGCACGAACGCGGGGTCGAGAAGGTCGAGTCCGCCGCCGTCCTCGGCGCCGGAGCCACGGCGTCCTCGGCGCTGGCCGCCCTCTCCGTGATCTGTACGGGCCCGGTCACCGCGTACGTGCGCAGTGCGGCACGGGCCGACGAGATGCGTGGCTGGGGCGAGCGTCTCGGTGTCGACGTCAGGCCGGCGGACTGGGCCAGGGCCGACGAGGCCCTGTACGCACCCCTGGTGATCGCCACCACGCCGGCCGGCACGACGGACGCCTTGGCCGGCGCCGTCCCGACCGCACCCGGCACCTTGTTCGACGTGCTGTACGAGCCCTGGCCGACGGCCCTCGCCTCACGCTGGTCGGCGGCCGGGGGAGCGGTCGTCGGAGGGCTCGACCTCCTCGTCCACCAGGCGGTTCTCCAGGTCGAGCAGATGACCGGACGGAGCCCCGGCCCGCTCAATGTCATGCGGGCGGCCGGCGAGCAGGCACTGGCGGCACGGGAACGCCGCTAGCCCCCTCCGAAACGGGCCGTGAAACGTCCGTCTGCTGGACCGGCGGCCGGTCGGCCCTCCCGATCGTGGGAGGATCGGGGGCGGCGGGCCAGGGCCGCGCACCCGGTCGCGCCGTTGCAGTTACAGGCGCGAGCATGAGGAGCACCGTTGAGCAGGTTGCGCTGGCTGACCGCCGGAGAGTCGCACGGCCCCGCACTGGTGGCGACGCTGGAGGGTCTTCCCGCCGGTATCCCCGTCACCACGGAGATGGTGGCGGACGCGCTCGCCAGGCGACGGCTCGGTTACGGGCGCGGCGCCCGGATGAAGTTCGAGCGAGATGAGGTCACCTTCCTCGGAGGTGTCCGGCACGGCCTGACCATGGGCTCGCCGGTCGCCGTCATGGTGGGCAACACCGAGTGGCCCAAGTGGGAGCAGGTCATGTCGGCCGACCCGGTCGACCCCGACGTGCTGGCCGCCCAGGCCCGTAACGCCCCGCTGACCCGTCCCAGGCCCGGTCACGCCGACCTGGCCGGGATGCAGAAGTACGGCTTCGACGAGGCCCGGCCGATCCTGGAGCGCGCCAGCGCCCGGGAGACCGCCGCTCGCGTCGCTCTCGGCGCCGTCGCCCGCTCCTACCTCAAGGAGACCGCGGGCATCGAGATCGTCTCCCACGTCGTCGAGCTGGCCGCGGCCAAGGCGCCCTACGGCGTCTACCCCAAGCCCTCCGACGTCGAGCGGCTCGACGCCGACCCCGTGCGTTGCCTGGACGCCGACGCGTCGAAGGCGATGGTCGCGGAGATCGACCAGGCCCACAAGGACGGCGACACCCTCGGGGGAGTCGTCGAGGTGCTGGCGTACGGCGTTCCGGTCGGCCTGGGCTCGCACGTGCACTGGGACCGCAGGCTCGACGCCCGTCTCGCCGCCGCGCTGATGGGCATCCAGGCCATCAAGGGCGTCGAGGTCGGCGACGGCTTCGACCTCGCCCGGGTGCCGGGCTCCAAGGCGCACGACGAGATCGTGGCCACCGAGGATGGGATCAGGCGCACCTCCGGCCGCTCCGGCGGCACCGAAGGCGGGCTGACCACCGGTGAGCTGTTGCGGGTCCGCGCCGCGATGAAGCCCATCGCCACCGTGCCCCGCGCACTCGCCACGGTCGACGTCGTCACCGGCGAGGCGGCCAAGGCCCACCACCAGCGTTCCGACGTGTGCGCCGTGCCGGCCGCCGGGATCGTCGCCGAGGCGATGGTCGCCCTGGTGCTGGCCGACGCGGTGGCGGAGAAGTTCGGCGGCGACAGCGTCGCCGAGACCCACCGCAACGTGCAGTCGTACCTCTCCCACCTCCAGATCCGGTGAGCGGCCCGCTGATCGTCCTCGTCGGCCCGATGGGGGTCGGCAAGTCCACGGTGGGGGAGCTGCTCGCCGAGCGGCTCGGCACCACCTACCGGGACACCGACGCCGATGTCGTGGCCACCGCCGGCAAGTCGATTCCCGAGATCTTCTTCGACGAGGGTGAGGAGCGCTTCCGGGCCCTGGAGCGCGAGGCCGTACGGGAGTCCGTCGCCGGTCACCGAGGCGTCCTCGCGCTCGGCGGCGGGTCCGTCCTCGACGAGTCGACGCGCGCGCTGCTCGCCGGCCACCGGGTCGTCTATCTCTCGATGGACGTGGACGAAGCGGTCAAGCGGGTCGGGCTGAACACCGCCCGTCCGCTGCTCGCCGTCAACCCGCGACGGCAGTGGCGCGAACTCATGGACGCCAGACGCCATCTGTACGAGGAAGTGGCGGGCGTGACCGTCGCCACCGACGAACGCGCTCCCGAAGAGGTCGCCCAGGCGATCCTCGACGCACTGGAACTGCCGGAGCGTACAGGCGGGCCCGTACCGTCCGACCAGGAGAAGACACGCATGACCGAGCAGGGCACCACACGCATCCAGATCGCCGGCACGGCAGGCACCGACCCGTACGAGGTGCTCGTCGGCCGCCAGCTCCTCGGCGAGCTGCCGAACCTCATCGGTGAGCGTGCCAAGCGGGTCGCCGTCCTGCACCCCGAGGCGCTCGCCGAGACCGGCGAGGCGGTCCGTGAGGACCTCGCCTCGCAGGGCTACGAGGCCATCGCGATCCAGCTGCCGAACGCCGAGGAGGCCAAGACCGTCGAGGTCGCCGCCTACTGCTGGAAGGCGCTCGGCCAGACGGGCTTCACCCGCACCGACGTCATCGTCGGCATCGGCGGCGGCGCCACCACCGACGTCGCCGGCTTCGTCGCCGCCTCCTGGCTGCGCGGGGTGCGCTGGATCGCCGTACCGACGACCGTGCTCGGCATGGTCGACGCGGCGGTCGGCGGCAAGACGGGCATCAACACAGCCGAGGGCAAGAACCTCGTGGGCGCCTTCCACCCGCCGGCCGGTGTGCTCTGCGACCTCGCCGCGCTGGACTCGCTGCCGGTCAACGACTACGTCTCCGGCATGGCCGAGATCATCAAGGCCGGCTTCATCGCCGACCCGGTCATCCTCGACCTCGTCGAGGCCGACCCCCAGGGCGCCCGTACGCCCGCGGGGCCGCACACCGCGGAGCTGATCGAGCGCTCCATCCGGGTCAAGGCCGAGGTCGTCTCCAGCGACCTCAAGGAGTCCGGCCTGAGGGAGATCCTCAACTACGGCCACACCCTCGCCCACGCCATCGAGAAGAACGAGCGCTACAAGTGGCGCCACGGGGCGGCCGTCTCGGTGGGCATGGTCTTCGCCGCGGAGCTGGGCCGGCTCGCGGGACGCCTCGACGACGCCACCGCCGACCGGCACCGCGCCGTCCTGGAGTCCGTCGGACTGCCGCTCACCTACCGCGGTGACCAGTGGCCCAAGCTGCTGGAGAACATGAAGGTCGACAAGAAGTCCCGCGGCGACCTGCTGCGCTTCATCGTCCTGGACGGCATCGGCAAGCCCACCGTGCTGGAGGGCCCCGACCCGGCCGTCCTGCTCGCCGCCTACGGGGAGGTCTCCGCATGACGACCCGCAGGGTCTTCGTGCTCAACGGCCCGAACCTCGGACGTCTCGGCTCCCGCGAGCCCGACGTGTACGGGGCGACGTCCTACGCCGGTCTGGTCGACACCTGCCAGGCCGTCGGCAAGGCACTCGGGTTCGATGTCGACGTCCGCGAGACAAACGACGAGGGCGAGCTCATCCGCTGGCTCCACGAGGCGGCGGACGGGTCGATTCCGGTCGTCCTCAACCCGGGTGCCTTCACGCACTATTCGTACGGAATGCGGGACGCGGCAGCCCAGCGCACCGCCCCGCTGATCGAGGTGCACATCTCGAATCCGTACGCACGGGAGGAATTCCGCCACACCTCGGTGGTCGCCCCGGTGGCCACCGGGACCGTGGCAGGCTTCGGGATCGGATCGTACCGGCTGGCCCTGCGGGCCCTGGCCGACGAACTGACGGACTGACACCGGGCACTTCGTACCTCCCCCGCCCGTTCACCGAGTGGCGGCCGGGGGAGGTACGGTTGCCGTCGACCAGCGCCAGTTGCCTGCACGAGACGGAGTGGCACCGGATGCAGCACGCAGTGGGGGCTCCGCTGCCGCCGCCCCAGGGTCCCGGTAACGGGCCGTGGACGCACCAGGCCCAGCACTCGGGCCAGCCCGGCCAGGCGGGGCCGCCTCCTCCTCCCATGGCCCCCGGGCCCCAGCCGCAGGCGCCTGCGCCTGCGCCCCAGCACGCCCCGGTGCCGCCCTCCCGGGAGACCACCGGGCACATCCAGCTCCCGCCCGGCGGTCCCGTCCCGCTGCCCGCGCCGCCCGCCGACGCGGGCACCGGGGCCGCGACCCTGGCCGTGCTCCTGATCGGACCCGCGGGAGCCGGCAAGACCACGGTCGCCAAGCTCTGGGCGGGCCGCCGCCGGGTCCCCACCGCGCACGTCTCGCTGGACGACGTCCGCGAATGGGTCTGCTCCGGCTTCGCCGACCCGCAGGCCGGGTGGAACGACCACTCCGAGGCGCAGTACCGCCTGGCCCGGCGCACCTGCGGCTTCGCCGCCCGTAATTTCCTGGCCAACGGCATCTCCTGCATCCTCGACGACGCCGTCTTCCCCGACCGGCCCGTCGTGGGCCTGGGCGGCTGGAAGCGCCACGTGGGCCCTGGGCTGCTGCCCGTGGTCCTCCTGCCCGGCCTGGAGGTCGTCCTGGAGCGCAACGCGGCACGCAGCGGGAACCGCAGGCTCTCCGACGAGGAAGTCGCCAGGATCCACGGCCGCATGGCCGGCTGGTACGGCTCCGGCCTGCCGATCATCGACAACTCCACCTACGACGTCGAGACGACCGCCCGGGTCCTCGACGACGTCCTGGCCCGCTCCATAGCCAGCCCGCCGGCCTGGTAGCGGCCGCGCGGTCCCCGGTCGGGTGCGCTGACCGGGCGGGGCCCGGCCCGCGCTCGTAGGCTCGGGAACATGTCAGAGGTGTACGCCGTCCGACGCGGGCAGCTGCGTGACCGGTACGCCGCCGCCGGATCCGCGGCCGCCCTGGTCTCCCGCCCCGCCAACGTCCGCTATCTCGCGGGCGGGGCCCCGCCGGGCGCCGTGCTGCTGCTCGGCCCCGGCGAGGATGTCCTGCTCTCCCCCCGCGCGCCGACCGGGGACCCCGCCCACGGGCGCCCCGACGAGGGGCTGCGACTGACCGTCCTCCCCGACGCCGACAGCGACCCGGTGGTCACGGCGGCCGAGCTCGCGGGCCGCCTGCACGCCGAGTCCCTGTCGGTCGAGGAACACGACCTGACGGTCTCCCGCCACCGCGCCATGAGTTCCGTCGCGCCACGCCTGCGCCTCGGCGACCTGGGCAGCACGGTGGAGCAGCTTCGTCTCGTGAAGGACGAGGAGGAGATCGCCTGTCTGCGGATCGCCGCGGAGATCACCGACCAGGCGCTGGGCGAACTCCTCGAATCCATCCTGGTGGGGCGCACGGAACGCCACCTCGCCCTTGAGCTGGAGCGCCGCCTGGTGGACCACGGTGCCGACGGCCCGGCCTTCGCCACCTCGGTGGGGACAGGCCCCCACTCCGGTCTGGGCCGCCACCGGCCCACCGATCGCAGGGTCGAGGAGGGTGATTTCCTCTCCGTCTGCCTGGGAGCGAACTATCGCGGCTACCGCTGCGAGATCGGCCGGACCTTCGTCATCGGGACCAGTCCCGCGGACTGGCAGATCGAGCTCTACGACCTTGTTTTCGCCGCTCAGAGGGCTGCACGGGAGGCTCTCACCCCCGGGGCCGCCTACCGCGACGTGGACCGCGCGGCCCGCCATCTCCTGGACTCCGCGGGTCACGCGGACTGCCTCCAGCCCAGCACCGGGCACGGGGTCGGACTCGAAATCGACGAGGACCCGCAGTTGGCACCGACAGCCATGGGTAAACTGGACGCTTGTGTGCCGGTCACCGTCGAACCGGGGGTCCACCTCCCGGGCCGGGGCGGTGTCCGGATCGATGACACGCTCGTCGTGCGCCCCGAGGCGGACGGCGGACCCGAGCTACTCACCATTACGACCAAGGAGCTGCTCGCGCTCTAGGGGAACTCCTCGCGGAGGACTCCGGGCGCGCATCCTTTGTCGTCCACCAGCTTCAGTCCAGGAGATTCCGCAACCGTGGCTTCCACGAACGACCTCAAGAACGGCCTGGTGCTCAAGCTCGACGGAGGCCAGCTCTGGTCCGTCGTCGAGTTCCAGCACGTCAAGCCCGGCAAGGGCCCCGCCTTCGTGCGCACCAAGCTCAAGAACGTGCTCTCCGGCAAGGTCGTCGACAAGACGTTCAACGCCGGTGTGAAGGTCGAAACGGCCACCATCGACCGCCGCGACATGCAGTTCTCGTACATGGACGGCGAGTACTTCGTCTTCATGGACATGGACACGTACGACCAGCTCATGGTCGACCGCAAGGCCGTCGGCGACGCCGCCAACTTCCTGATCGAGGGCTTCACCGCCTCCGTGGCGCAGCACGAGGGCGAGGTGCTCTACGTCGAGCTGCCCGCCGCGGTCGAGCTGACCATCCAGCACACCGACCCGGGCGTCCAGGGCGACCGTTCCACCGGTGGCTCCAAGCCCGCCACCCTGGAGACCGGTTACGAGATCGGTGTCCCGCTCTTCATCACCACCGGCGAGAAGATCAAGGTCGACACCCGTACGGGCGACTACCTCGGCCGGGTGAACAGCTAACCGTGGCTGCCCGGAACAAGGCCCGCAAGCGTGCCTTCCAGATCCTTTTCGAGGCCGACCAGCGCGGTGAGTCCGTGCAGACGGTCCTCGCGGACTGGGTACGGCTCTCGCGGACCGACGACCGTCAGCCGCCGGTCGGTGAATTCACGATGGAGCTGGTCGAGGGGTACGCGCAGTATGCGGACCGGATCGACGACCTCATCGTCACCTATGCCGTGGACTGGGAGATCGACCGCATGCCGGTCGTCGACCGGAGCATCCTGCGGCTCGGGGCGTACGAGCTGATCTGGATGGACTCGACCCCGGACGCCGTGGTGATCGACGAGGCGGTCCAGCTCGCCAAGGAGTTCTCCACGGACGATTCCCCGACCTTCGTGAACGGCCTGCTGGCCCGGTTCAAGGACCTCAAGCCGAATCTCCGCCGGGAGCAGTAGCCTCCGGCGGCGACAAGCCGAACGAAGGGCCCACGGTCGCACGCGACCGTGGGCCCTTCGGCGTGTCCGCCCCGCGGCGGACGGACCGGGACATGAGAACGCCGGGCCGGCGGGGTCCTGGGGACCCCGCCGGCCCGGCGGCACACTCTTCGTGGTGGTGCTGGTGGTCAGCCCTCGTCGTGGGCCACGGCGCGACGCGCGTCGGCGTCCAGCACGCCCCAGCTGATCAGCTGTTCCGTGAGCACGGACGGCGACTGGTCGTAGATCACGGCCAGGGTGCGCAGGTCGTCCTGGCGGATGGAGAGCACCTTGCCGTTGTAGTCGCCGCGCTGGCTCTGGATCGTCGCCGCGTAACGCTGCAGCGGTCCGGCCTTCTCCGGCGGCACGTGGGCGAGGCGCTCGAGGTCGAGAACCAGCTTCGGCGGCGGCTCGGCGGCACCGCCAGGAGTCGTACCGGGCAGGAGCTCCTGCACCGGCACGCCGTAGAAGTCGGCCAGCTCGGCAAGGCGCTGAACGGTCACGGCGCGGTCGCCGCGCTCGTAGGAACCGACCACGACGGCCTTCCAGCGGCCCTGCGACTTCTCCTCCACGCCGTGGAGGGAGAGGCCTTGCTGGGTGCGGATGGCGCGGAGCTTGGCCCCGAGCTGCTTTGCGTATTCGCTGGACATAAGGCTCCCCGGACGCTGGAACATTCTGCGGCTGGGCCGCGTGGCTGGTAACTCACTGTGAGGTTACGCAGCGTTACTTGGCTGCGTCAAGCCGAAAGGTCCGGACTGCGGCCTCCCGGGGGCGGGGCCAGGGCCTCGCACAAGCCCTGGTAACGTGGATGACGCAATTTCGACGTCCTTTAACGTCCGTCCAGTGAGGCGGAGAAGGAGGTCCGTTTCTTATGGACGCACAGCATGACCAGACCGGCAATGCGGCACGCCCCGTTCTCGAGGCTCCCGACATCGCCCGGGCACTGACCCGAATCGCCCACGAGATCGTCGAACGCGCCAAGGGCGCCGACGACGTGGTGCTCCTCGGCATCCCGACACGGGGGGTCTTCCTCGCCCGTCGGCTCGCCGGAAAGCTCGAAGAGATCACCGGCCGGAAGACGCCGGTCGGGTCACTCGACATCACGATGTACCGCGACGATCTGCGGATGCGCCCGGCGCGTGCTCTCGCACGCACCGAGATCCCCGGTGAGGGCATCGAGGGCAGCCTCGTCGTGCTCGTCGACGACGTGCTCTTCTCCGGCCGCACGATCCGCGCCGCACTCGACGCGCTCGGCGACATCGGCCGGCCCCGTGCCGTACAGCTCGCGGTCCTCGTCGACCGGGGCCACCGCGAGCTCCCGATCCGAGCCGACTACGTCGGCAAGAACCTCCCCACGTCGCTGCGGGAGACGGTCAAGGTCCAGCTCGCCGAGGAGGACGGCCGCGACGCCGTGCTGCTCGGTGTCAAGCAGACCGTCCCGGCAGGCGAGCAGTAGCCGAGTCCCGTCCCGTGCGCCCGAGAGGCCGCACGGCCGCTTCCGCACGCCCGCCTGCCTGATCCCTCCACCCTTCACGGAGACTCCCAGATGCTGCGCCCTCCCGGGGACAACCCCCGGACACCCCGCCACCTCATCTCGGCCGCAGACCTCACCCGCGACGACGCCGTCCTGATCCTCGACACCGCCGAGGAGATGGCGAGGGTCGCGGACCGGCCGATCAAGAAGCTTCCCACCCTGCGTGGACGAACGGTCGTCAACCTCTTCTTCGAGGACTCGACCCGGACGCGGATCTCGTTCGAGGCCGCGGCCAAGCGCCTCTCCGCCGACGTCATCAACTTCTCCGCGAAGGGCTCGTCCGTCTCCAAGGGCGAGTCGCTCAAGGACACCGCCCTGACCCTGGAGGCCATGGGCGCCGACGCCGTCGTCATCCGGCACGGCGCCTCCGGAGCCCCGTACCGCCTCGCGACCTCGGGCTGGATCGACAGCGCCGTCGTCAACGCGGGTGACGGCACGCACGAGCACCCCACCCAGGCACTGCTCGACGCGTTCACGATGCGCCGCCGACTGGTCGGCCCCGACGCGGGCATCGGCCGCGACCTCGAAGGCCGCCGGATCACGATCGTCGGCGACATCCTGCACAGCCGCGTGGCCCGCTCCAACGTGCACCTGCTGCACACGCTCGGTGCGCACGTCACCCTGGTGGCCCCGCCCACCCTCGTGCCCGTCGGCGTCGAGCAGTGGCCCTGCGACGTCAGCTACCGGCTCGACGACGTGCTGCCGAAGTCGGACGCGGTGATGATGCTCCGTGTGCAGCGCGAACGCATGAACGCCGCCTACTTCCCGACCGAGCGTGAGTACTCCCGCCGTTACGGCCTGGACGGCGAGCGCATGGCCAAGATGCCGGAGCACGCCATCGTGATGCACCCCGGCCCGATGGTCCGCGGCATGGAGATCACCGCCGAGGTCGCGGACTCCGACCGCTGCACCGCCGTCGAGCAGGTGGCGAACGGCGTCTCCACCCGCATGGCCGTCCTGTACCTGCTGCTGGGCGGTTCCGAGACCGCCCTGCCGTCCGCCTCCGCCCGTACCGAGGAGAACAAGTAACCATGAGCAAGATCCTGATCCGCGGTGCGAAGGTCCTCGGCGGCGAGCCGCTGGACGTCCTCATCGACGGCGAGACCGTCGCGGAGACCGGCACCGGCATCGAGGCGGGCGACGCCACCGTGATCGAGGCGGCAGGCCGGATCCTGCTGCCCGGCCTCGTCGACCTGCACACCCACCTGCGCGAGCCCGGCCGCGAGGACTCCGAGACCGTCCTCACCGGCACCAAGGCGGCCGCGGTCGGCGGCTTCACCGCCGTCCACGCCATGGCCAACACCTTCCCCGTAGCCGACACCGCCGGCGTCGTCGAGCAGGTCTGGCGGCTCGGCAGGGAGTCCGGCTACTGCGACGTGCAGCCCGTCGGCGCCGTCACCGTCGGCCTGGAGGGCAAGCAGCTCGCCGAGCTCGGCGCCATGCACGACTCCGCCGCCGGGGTGAAGGTCTTCTCCGACGACGGCAAGTGCGTCGACGACGCCGTGATCATGCGCCGCGCGCTGGAGTACGTGAAGGCCTTCGACGGTGTCGTCGCCCAGCACGCCCAGGAGCCCCGCCTCACCGAGGGCGCCCAGATGAACGAGGGCGTCGTCTCGGCCGAGCTCGGCCTCGGCGGCTGGCCCGCCGTCGCCGAGGAGTCGATCATCGCGCGCGACGTCCTCCTCGCCGCCCACGTCGGCTCCCGGGTCCACATCTGCCACCTGTCGACCGCCGGCTCCGTGGAGATCATCCGCTGGGCCAAGTCCAAGGGCTGGAACGTCACCGCCGAGGTCACCCCGCACCACCTGCTCCTCACCGACGAACTCGTACGGACCTACAACCCGGTCTACAAGGTGAACCCGCCGCTGCGCACCGAGGCCGACGTCATGGCCCTGCGCGAGGCCCTCGCCGACGGCACCATCGACTGCGTGGCCACCGACCACGCGCCGCACCCGCACGAGGACAAGGACTGCGAGTGGGCCGCCGCCGCCATGGGCATGGTGGGCCTGGAGACCGCGCTCTCCGTGGTCCAGCAGACGATGGTGGACACCGGTCTCCTCGACTGGGCGGGCGTCGCCGACCGCATGTCGTTCCGCCCTGCGGCCATCGGCAGGCTCGAAGGACACGGCCGGCCCGTCTCGGCGGGTGAGCCCGCCAACCTCACCCTGGTCGATCCGGCATACCGTGGAGCTGTGGACCCCGCGGGCTTCGCCTCCCGCAGCCGCAACACTCCGTACGAGGGTCGCGAGCTGCCCGGCCGAGTGACCCACACCTTCCTGCGGGGCCGTGCCACGGTCGTCGACGGGAAGCTCGCGTGACATCACTCAACCCCCTCCACCAGCTGGCCGCCGAAGAGAAGTCGGCCGAAGTGACGGACTGGTCCGCCCGCATCAGCTGGGTCCTCGGACTGGTCGTCCTCATCGCCTTCGTCTACTGGCTGATGCGCCAGGGATGGAAGTGGCGGGGGAGCCTGCAGTCCGGCCTGCCCGAGCTCACGACCACCCCCGACGGGTTCGCGGACGGCGAGAAGCTGCTCACGCTCACCGGCCGCTACCACGCCTCGACGACCGCCGGGCAGTGGCTCGACCGGATCGTGGCGCACGGCCTCGGCACCCGCAGCCGGGTCGAGCTCACCCTCACCGCGCAGGGCCTGGACGTCGTACGCCCCGGGGCGGCCGACTTCTTCGTACCGGCCGCCGCGCTGCGCGAGGCCAGGCTCGACAAGGCGCTCGCCGGCAAGGTCCTGCCCGAGGGCGGCCTCCTGGTCATCACCTGGGAGCACGGCGACCGGCTGATCGACTCCGGCTTCCGCTCCGACCACGCGGCCGAGCACCAGGCGTGGGTCGACGCCGTCAATCACCTCACCGGCCCAGCCGGTGACCACCTCACCAGCACCACCACCAGCACGACGGAAGGCACCGCACGATGACGATCTCCACCCGGGGAGCCGGAAAGGCTCCCGCCGTACTCGTGCTGGAGGACGGCCGCTCCTTCCGCGGCCGCGCCTACGGGGCCGTGGGGGAGACCTTCGGCGAGGCCGTGTTCTCCACCGGCATGACCGGATACCAGGAGACGCTGACCGACCCCTCGTACCACCGCCAGGTCGTCGTCATGACCGCCCCGCACGTCGGCAACACCGGCGTGAACGACGAGGACCCCGAGTCCAAGCGGATCTGGGTCTCCGGCTACGTCGTCCGCGACCCCGCGCGCGTGCCCTCGAACTGGCGCTCCCGCCGGACGCTGGACGAGGAGCTCGCGAGCCAGGGCGTCGTCGGCATCAGCGGCATCGACACCCGCGCGCTCACCCGCCATCTGCGGGAGCGCGGCGCGATGCGCGTCGGCATCTTCTCCGGCAACGCCGTCCAGGACGAGGGCGTGCTGCTCGCCAAGGTTCGCCAGGCCCCCGAGATGAGCGGAGCCGACCTCGCGGCCGAGGTCGCCACCAAGGAGGCGTACGTCGTCCCCGCCGTCGGCACCAAGAAGTTCACGGTCGCGGCGATCGACCTCGGCATCAAGGGCATGACCCCGAACCGCATGGCCGAGCGCGGCATCGAGGTGCACGTCCTGCCCGCCACCGCCACCCTCGACGAGGTGTACGCGGTGAAGCCCGACGGAGTCTTCTTCTCCAACGGCCCCGGCGACCCGTCCACCGCCGACCACCCCGTCGCCCTCATGCGGGGCGTCCTGGAGCGGAAGACCCCGCTCTTCGGCATCTGCTTCGGCAACCAGATCCTGGGCCGCTCACTCGGCTTCGGCACCTACAAGCTGAAGTACGGCCACCGGGGCATCAACCAGCCCGTGCAGGACCGCACGACCGGCAAGGTCGAGGTCACCGCGCACAACCACGGCTTCGCCGTCGACGCGCCCCTCGACAAGGTCTCGGACACGGCGTTCGGCCGCGCCGAGGTCTCCCACGTATGCCTGAACGACCAGGTCGTCGAAGGCCTCCAGCTGCTCGACCAGCCGGCCTTCAGCGTCCAGTACCACCCCGAAGCAGCCGCGGGCCCGCACGACGCCGCGTATCTCTTCGACCGTTTCGTCACCCTGATGGAGGGCCCGCGTGCCTAAGCGCTCCGATATCCAGTCCGTCCTGGTCATCGGCTCCGGTCCGATCGTCATCGGGCAGGCAGCCGAGTTCGACTACTCCGGCACCCAGGCCTGCCGCGTGCTCAAGGCCGAGGGCCTGCGCGTCATCCTGGTGAACTCCAACCCGGCGACGATCATGACCGACCCGGAGATCGCCGACGCCACGTACGTCGAGCCGATCACCCCCGAGTTCGTCGAGAAGATCATCGCCAAGGAGCGCCCCGACACGCTGCTCCCGACCCTGGGCGGCCAGACCGCGCTCAACACCGCGATCTCCATGCACGAGAACGGTGTCCTGGAGAAGTACGGCGTCGAGCTCATCGGCGCCAACGTCGAGGCCATCAACAAGGGCGAGGACCGCGACCTCTTCAAGGGAGTCGTCGAAGCCGTCAAGGCGAAGATCGGTTACGGCGAGTCCGCCCGCTCCGTCATCTGCCACACGATGGACGACGTCATCGCCGGCGTCGACACCCTCGGCGGCTACCCCGTAGTCGTCCGCCCCTCCTTCACCATGGGCGGCGCCGGCTCCGGCTTCGCCCACGACGAGGAGGAGCTGCGCCGCATCGCCGGACAGGGCCTCACGCTCTCGCCGACCACCGAGGTGCTCCTGGAGGAGTCCATCCTCGGCTGGAAGGAGTACGAGCTGGAGCTGATGCGCGACAAGAACGACAACGTCGTGGTCGTCTGCTCCATCGAGAACTTCGACCCGATGGGCGTCCACACCGGTGACTCGATCACCGTCGCCCCCTCGATGACGCTCACCGACCGTGAGTACCAGCGGCTGCGTGACATCGGCATCGCGATCATCCGCGAGGTCGGCGTCGACACCGGCGGCTGCAACATCCAGTTCGCGATCGACCCGGTCGACGGCCGGATCATCGTGATCGAGATGAACCCGCGCGTCTCCCGCTCCTCGGCGCTCGCCTCGAAGGCCACCGGCTTCCCGATCGCCAAGATCGCCGCCAAGCTGGCCGTCGGCTACACGCTCGACGAGATCCCCAACGACATCACCGAGAAGACGCCGGCCTCCTTCGAGCCGACCCTCGACTACGTCGTCGTCAAGGCCCCGCGCTTCGCCTTCGAGAAGTTCCCGTCCGCCGACTCCACCCTCACCACCACCATGAAGTCGGTGGGCGAGGCCATGGCGATCGGCCGTAACTTCACCGAGGCCCTCCAGAAGGCCCTGCGCTCCCTGGAGAAGAAGGGCTCGCAGTTCGCCTTCACCGGGGAGCCCGGCGACAAGGACGAGCTGCTCGCCGAGGCCGTCCGCCCCACCGACGGCCGCATCAACACCGTGATGCAGGCGATCCGCGCCGGCGCCACCCAGGAAGAGGTCTTCGACGCCACGAAGATCGACCCCTGGTTCGTCGACCAGCTCTTCCTGATCAAGGAGATCGCCGACGAGCTGGCCGCCGCCGAGCGCCTCGACACCGACCTCCTCGCCGAGGCCAAGCGGCACGGCTTCTCCGACACGCAGATCGGCGAGATCCGCGGCCTGCGCGAGGACGTCGTGCGGGAGGTCCGGCACGCGCTGGGGATCCGCCCGGTCTACAAGACGGTCGACACCTGTGCCGCCGAGTTCGCCGCGAAGACGCCGTACTTCTACTCCTCCTACGACGAGGAGAGCGAGGTCGCGCCGCGCGCAAAGCCCGCGGTGATCATCCTCGGCTCCGGCCCGAACCGCATCGGCCAGGGCATCGAGTTCGACTACTCCTGCGTCCACGCCTCCTTCGCCCTGAGCGACGCGGGCTACGAGACGGTGATGGTCAACTGCAACCCGGAGACCGTCTCCACGGACTACGACACCTCCGACCGGCTCTACTTCGAGCCGCTCACCCTCGAGGACGTCCTGGAGATCGTGCACGCCGAGTCGCTGGCCGGCCCGATCGCCGGTGTCATCGTGCAGCTCGGCGGCCAGACCCCGCTGGGCCTGGCGCAGGCGCTCAAGGACAACGGCGTGCCGGTCGTGGGGACGTCCCCCGAGGCCATCCACGCCGCCGAGGACCGCGGCGCCTTCGGCCGGGTGCTCGCCGAGGCCGGACTGCCGGCCCCGAAGCACGGCACCGCCACCACCTTCTCCGAGGCCAAGGCCATCGCCGACGAGATCGGCTACCCCGTCCTCGTGCGCCCGTCGTACGTGCTCGGCGGACGCGGCATGGAGATCGTCTACGACGAGACCCGGCTGTCCTCCTACATCTCCGAGTCCACCGAGATCAGCCCCACCCGGCCGGTCCTGGTCGACCGCTTCCTCGACGACGCGATCGAGATCGACGTCGACGCGCTCTACGACGGCACCGAGCTCTACCTCGGCGGCGTCATGGAGCACATCGAGGAGGCCGGTATCCACTCCGGCGACTCCGCCTGCGCGCTGCCCCCGATCACGCTCGGCGGCTACGACATCAAGCGGCTGCGGACCTCCACCGAGGGCATCGCCAAGGGCGTCGGCGTCCGCGGGCTGATCAACATCCAGTTCGCGCTCTCCGGCGACATCCTCTACGTCCTCGAAGCCAACCCGCGCGCCTCGCGGACCGTGCCCTTCACGTCGAAGGCGACCGCGGTCCCGCTCGCGAAGGCCGCCGCCCGCATCTCGCTGGGCGCGACCGTCGCGGAGCTGCGCGAGGAGGGTCTGCTGCCGAAGCACGGTGACGGCGGGACCCTGCCGCTCGACGCGCCGATCTCCGTCAAGGAGGCCGTCATGCCGTGGTCGCGCTTCCGCGACATCCAGGGCCGCGGCGTCGACACGGTCCTCGGCCCGGAGATGCGCTCCACCGGCGAGGTCATGGGCATCGACTCCGTCTTCGGCACGGCGTACGCCAAGTCACAGGCCGGCGCCTACGGACCGCTGCCCACCAAGGGCCGGGCCTTCATCTCGGTCGCCAACCGCGACAAGCGCACGATGATCTTCCCGGCCCGGGAACTGGTCGCCCACGGCTTCGAGCTGATGGCCACCTCCGGCACGGCCGAGGTCCTCAAGCGCAACGGGATCAACGCAACGGTCGTGCGCAAGCTCTCCGAGGGCGAGGGCCCCGACGGCGAGAAGACCATCGTCCAGCTGATCCACGACGGTGAGGTCGACCTCATCGTCAACACCCCGTACGGAACCGGCGGCCGGCTCGACGGCTACGAGATCCGCACCGCGGCCGTGGCCCGGTCCGTGCCGTGCCTCACCACGGTCCAGGCGCTCGCCGCCGCCGTCCAGGGCATCGACGCGCTGAACCACGGCGGCGTCGGCGTACGTTCCCTCCAGGAACACGCGGAACATCTGACCGCGGCCCGCGACTAGGAAGCCCAGCAGGGGGACACCGGAAACGGTGTCCCCCTCTTCATGAGGACACCGTGATGTACAAACTCTTCTTCCAGCTGGTCTTCAAGCGGATGGACCCGGAGCAGGCGCATCACCTCGCCTTCCGCTGGATCCGCCTCGCCGCCCGCACCCCGGTCCTGCGCACCTTCGTCGCCGCCGCGCTCGCCCCCCGCCACGAGGAGCTGCGCACCGAGGCCCTCGGCCTGCGGATGCACGGCCCGTTCGGGCTCGCCGCCGGCTTCGACAAGAACGCGATCGCCATCGACGGCATGTCCATGCTCGGCTTCGACCACATCGAGATCGGCACGGTCACCGGCGAGCCGCAGCCCGGCAACCCGAAGAAGCGGCTGTTCCGCCTCGTCGCGGACCGGGCGCTGATCAACCGCATGGGCTTCAACAACGAGGGCTCGGCGGCCGTGGCCGAGCGCCTCGCCGCCCGCACCCCGGTCTTCCGTACGACCGTCGGTGTCAACATCGGCAAGACCAAGGTCGTCCCCGAGGACGAGGCCGTGGGCGACTACGTGAAGTCCACCGAGCGGCTGGCCGCCCACGCCGACTACCTCGTCGTGAACGTCTCCTCGCCCAACACGCCCGGACTGCGCAACCTCCAGGCCACCGAGGCGCTCCGCCCGCTGCTCACCGCCGTGCGCGAGGCCGCCGACCGCACCGTCACCGGCCGGCGGGTCCCGCTGCTCGTCAAGATCGCCCCGGACCTCGCGGACGAGGACGTCGACGCCGTCGCCGACCTCGCCGTCGAGCTGGGTCTGGACGGCATCATCGCCACCAACACCACCATCGCCCGCGAGGGTCTCGGCCTGAGGTCGGACGCGTCCCTGGTCAAGGAGACCGGCGGACTCTCCGGCGCGCCCCTCAAGGAGCGCTCCCTGGAGGTCCTGAGCCGCCTGTACGCCCGTGTGGGGACCCGGATCACCCTGGTGGGCGTCGGGGGCATCGAGAACGCCGAGGATGCCTGGCAGCGCATCCTGGCCGGTGCCACGCTCGTCCAGGGCTACAGCGCCTTCATCTACGAGGGCCCGTTCTACGCCCGCGCGGTCCACAAGGGCCTGGCCGCCCGCCTGGCCGCATCCCCGTACGCCACCCTCGCGGAAGCCGTCGGCGCCGAGACACGGAAGGTCATGCAGTGACCCTTGAACCCTTCGGCGCGCGGCTGCGCCACGCCATGGACACCCGCGGGCCGCTCTGCGTCGGCATCGACCCGCACTCCTCCCTGCTCACCTCCTGGGGCCTGAACGACGACGTCGCGGGCCTGGAGCGTTTCACCCGCACGGTCGTCGAGGCACTGGCCGACCGGGTCGCCGTGCTCAAACCGCAGTCCGCGTTCTTCGAGCGCTTCGGATCGCGCGGGATCGCCGTCCTGGAGAAGGCCGTCGAAGAGGCCCGCGCGGCGGGGGCACTCGTGCTGATGGACGCCAAGCGCGGTGACATCGGATCGACCATGGGGGCCTACGCGGCCACCTACCTCGACAAGGACTCGCCGCTCTTCTCCGACGCGGTCACCGTCTCGCCGTACCTCGGCTTCGGTTCGCTGCGCCCCGCGCTGGAGGCCGCCGAGATCTCCGGCGCGGGAGTCTTCGTGCTCGCCCTCACCTCCAACCCGGAGGGCGCGGAGGTCCAGCGGGCCACCGCCGCGGACGGGCGGCCGCTGGCCCAGGTGATGCTCGACCACATGGCCGCCGAGAACGCGGGGGCGGCGCCGCTCGGCTCCATCGGCGCGGTGGTCGGTGCCACGCTCGGGGACGCGGGTGTGGATCTGGCGATCAACGGGCCGCTGCTCGCTCCCGGCATCGGCGCCCAGGGCGCGACCCCCGCGGATCTGCCCGGCGTGTTCGGCGCCTCGGTGGGCAACGTGGTGCCGAGCGTGAGCCGGGGCGTGCTCCGCCACGGGCCGGACGCGTCAGGGCTGCGCGAAGCCGCCGGACGGTTCGCGGACGAGGTCCGTACGGCCGTCTCGGAAAGCTGACCATGCCACGTAACAGCCTGTTGACGGAATTCTGACCAGAATTCCGGGTTGTTATGGCCGAAATGTCCGGGTCAGTTGAGGCTGACCAGGACTTTTCCGCTGTTCTCGCTGACTGAGGCGGCCTTGGCCGCTAGTCTCCGTCGAGAGCCAACGAGCACTCGTTGTTCGTTGCTCACCAGGTGTGGTGCCACCAGGTTCCTCACCGGTCCGTATCCGACAGATCGACATCCGAGGTGACGTAGGCGTGGCTCTTCCGCCCCTTACCCCTGAACAGCGCGCAGCCGCGCTCGAAAAGGCCGCCGCGGCTCGCCGGGAGCGGGCCGAGGTCAAGAATCGACTCAAGCACTCCGGCGCCTCGCTCCACGAGGTCATCAAGCAGGGCCAGGAGAACGACGTCATCGGCAAGATGAAGGTCTCCGCCCTTCTCGAGTCCCTGCCCGGCGTGGGCAAGGTCCGCGCCAAGCAGATCATGGAGCGTCTCGGTATCTCCGAGAGCCGCCGTGTCCGGGGTCTTGGCTCCAACCAGATCGCATCCTTGGAGCGTGAGTTCGGCGGCAGCGCCGCCTGACGTTCTCAGGCACTCCTGAGAACCTGGATAATCGCCCCATGGCTGCAACATCCCGGGGGACGTCCCCCGTACCCCCGGACGTACGTCCGCGGCTGACCGTGCTCTCCGGCCCCTCAGGGGTCGGCAAGAGCACGGTCGTCGCTCATATGCGCAAGGTTCACCCCGAGGTCTGGCTCTCGGTGTCCGCGACGACCCGTAAGCCACGCCCCGGTGAGCGCAACGGCGTCCACTACTTCTTCGTGGACGACGAGGAGTTCGACAAGCTGATCGCCAACGGCGAACTGCTTGAGTGGGCCGAGTTCGCCGGCAACCGGTACGGCACGCCGCGCCGGGCCGTGCTCGACCGCCTGGAGGCGGGCGAGCCGGTGCTGCTGGAGATCGACCTCCAGGGTGCCCGGCTGGTCCGCCAGTCGATGCCCGAGGCGCAGCTCGTCTTCCTGGCGCCGCCCGGCTGGGACGAGCTGGTGCGCCGGCTCACCGGCCGCGGAACGGAGTCGCAGGAAGTGATCGAGCGCAGGCTCGCCGCGGCGAAGGTCGAACTGGCCGCCGAGGCGGAGTTCGACACCACGCTCGTCAACACCTCGGTCGAGGACGTGGCACGCGAGCTGCTAACGTTGATGCTGCAGGCTTCCGGCCTCCGTGGTAGCGACGACTGACCCACCTGTCCTCACCGTCCACGGACGCAGAGCATCACCACTGCGGAACCAGCATGATCAAAGATCTCTTTGATCTCTATCCCCTTCGGAAGGCAGAGAGTGTCCTCTTCCATCACCACGCCCGAGGGCATCATCAACCCGCCGATTGATGAGCTCCTCGAGGCCACCGACTCGAAGTACAGCCTTGTGATCTACGCCGCCAAGCGCGCGCGCCAGATCAACGCGTACTACTCGCAGCTCGGTGAAGGCCTCCTCGAGTACGTCGGTCCGCTCGTCGACACCCACGTGCACGAGAAGCCGCTCTCGATCGCGCTCCGCGAGATCAACGCGGGCCTGCTGACCTCCGAGGCCATCGAGGGCCCCGCGCAGTAAGCAGGCGGCAGGAAACGCACCTTCACCACAGGCCCGGCGGTCGGTATCCGTCGGGCCTGTGGTGTGTCCCGCGCCACCCACGGGATCCGCCGTACCCGCCGGACCGCGTCCGGGGCGGTGAGGCAGCATGGGGTGCGTACGTCACGAGGCCGCACGCGAGTGCGCGGAGACACGAGTGCGGGGAGACGCAGTGGAGAAGCCGAGGGTCGTCCTGGGGGTCAGCGGAGGCATCGCCGCGTACAAGGCGTGCGAGCTGCTGCGCAGGCTGACCGAGTCCGGCCACGACGTACGGGTCGTCCCGACCGACGCGTCGCTGAACTTCGTCGGGGCGGCCACCTGGTCGGCCCTCTCCGGAAACCCCGTGTCGACCGAGGTCTGGGAGAGCGTGCACGAGGTGCCGCACGTGCGGATCGGCCAGGGGGCCGACCTCGTCGTGGTGGCCCCCGCCACCGCCGACATGCTCGCCAAGGCCGCCCACGGCCTCGCCGACGACCTCCTCACCAACACTCTGCTCACCGCGCGCTGTCCGGTCGTCTTCGCGCCCGCGATGCACACCGAGATGTGGGAGCACCCCGCCACCCAGGAGAACGTCGCCACCCTGCGCCGCCGCGGCGCCGTCGTCATCGAGCCCGCCGTCGGCCGGCTCACCGGCGTGGACACGGGCAAGGGCCGGCTGCCGGACCCGGGGGAGATCTTCGAGGTCTGCCGACGCGTCCTGGCCCGGGGCGTCGGCACCCCCGACCTGGCGGGCCGGCACGTGGTGATCAGCGCGGGCGGCACGCGTGAGCCGCTGGACCCGGTGCGCTACCTGGGCAACCGCTCCTCGGGCAAGCAGGGCTACGCCCTGGCCCGCACCGCCGTCGCCCGTGGCGCCCGGGTCACGCTGATCGAGGCGAACACCGGGCTGCCCGACCCCGCGGGCGCCGACGTCGTGCGCGCCGGGACCGCCGTACAACTGCGCGAGGCCGTGCTGAAGGCGGCGGCCGACGCAGACGTGGTGGTGATGGCCGCGGCCGTCGCCGACTTCCGGCCCGCCGCCTACGCGACCGGGAAGATCAAGAAGAAGGACGGCCAGGAGCCGGCCCCCGTCGCACTCGTCCGCAATCCGGACATCCTCGCCGAGGTCGCCGCCGACCGTGCCCGGGAGGGGCAGCTCGTCGTCGGATTCGCCGCGGAGACCGACGACGTCCTCCGTAACGGCCGCGAGAAGCTCCGCCGCAAGGGCTGTGACCTCCTCGTCGTGAACGAGGTGGGGGAGCGCAAGACCTTCGGGTCGGAGGAGAACGAAGCGGTCGTGCTCGGCGCCGACGGTGGCGAGACCCCCGTGCCGTACGGGCCGAAGGAAGCGCTTGCCGACACGGTTTGGGACCTGGTGACCGCGCGTTTCGACTAGATTGCACACACGCCGTCGCGGCGGAGAATCTCATGACATTCGGCCATATCTCGCACCCGGAAGGAGGGATTGTCGTACCGCTGTCAACAGTGCCGCAGGTCACAGACCTCCCAAGGGGCGAGACATGTGCCCCAATCACCGGAAGCGACCGATAAACTGGTCGACGGAATGTGCCGGGCGCAGCTCCCGGAGTTCCGACAATGATCAGCCAGCAGCCGCTGCAACCCCAGGGAGCGATGTGTCCCGCCGTCTCTTCACCTCGGAGTCCGTAACCGAGGGCCACCCCGACAAGATCGCTGACCAGATCAGCGACACGATTCTCGACGCCCTCCTGCGTGAGGACCCCTCCTCGCGCGTCGCCGTCGAGACCTTGATCACCACCGGTCTGGTGCATGTCGCGGGTGAGGTCACGACCAAGGCCTACGCCGACATCCCCAACCTCGTGCGCAACAAGGTGCTGGAGATCGGCTACGACTCCTCCAAGAAGGGCTTCGACGGAGCCTCCTGCGGCGTCTCGGTGTCCATCGGGGCGCAGTCCCCGGACATCGCCCAGGGCGTCGACACCGCGTACGAGAAGCGGGTCGAGGGCGACGAGGACGAGCTCGACAAGCAGGGCGCGGGCGACCAGGGGCTGATGTTCGGCTACGCCTGCGACGAGACGCCCGAGCTGATGCCTCTGCCGATCCACCTCGCGCACCGGCTGTCGCGCCGGCTCTCCGAGGTCCGCAAGAACGGGACCATCCCGTACCTGCGCCCCGACGGCAAGACCCAGGTCACCATCGAGTACGACGGCGACAAGGCCGTCCGCCTCGACACGGTCGTCGTCTCCTCGCAGCACGCCTCGGACATCGACCTGGACTCGCTGCTCGCGCCCGACATCCGCGAGTTCGTCGTCGAGCACGTCCTCAACCAGCTCATCGAGGACGGCATCAAGCTGGACACCGACGGCTACCGTCTCCTGGTGAACCCGACGGGACGCTTCGAGATCGGCGGCCCGATGGGCGACGCCGGCCTCACCGGCCGCAAGATCATCATCGACACCTACGGCGGCATGGCCCGCCACGGCGGTGGCGCGTTCTCCGGCAAGGACCCGTCCAAGGTCGACCGCTCGGCCGCGTACGCCATGCGCTGGGTCGCCAAGAACGTCGTGGCGGCCGGACTCGCCACCCGCTGCGAGGTCCAGGTCGCCTACGCGATCGGCAAGGCCGAGCCGGTGGGCCTGTTCGTCGAGACCTTCGGCACCGCCGCGGTCGACACGGAGAAGATCGAGCACGCGATCGGTGAGGTCTTCGACCTCCGCCCGGCCGCGATCATCCGCGACCTCGACCTGCTCCGCCCGATCTACGCCCAGACCGCGGCGTACGGGCACTTCGGCCGCGAGCTCCCCGACTTCACCTGGGAGCGCACCGACCGCGTGGACGCGCTGCGCCGGGCGGCGGGGATCTAGCACCGCTTGCCGTCCTGCACGACGGGGGCCCGGACACCGTACGAGGTGTCCGGGCCTCCGCGCGTGCGGCCCTTCCGGGCCGCCGGGGCGTGTCAGTGGTGTCTGGTAGGAATGTGGCTGTGAGCAGCGACGACGAGCGGTCCGACGAGCCCGGGTCCGGGGCACCGGAGCAGCTTGCGCTCATCCGGGAGACGGTGCGCCGGGCCAAGGTGCCGCGTGCCAAGCCGCGGACCTGGCGGGGTGCCCCGCTCGCCGAGAAGCTCCCGGTCGCCCGCGTCCTGGTGAACAAGGGCGCACTCCATCTCGACCAGTACTTCGACTACGCCGTCCCCGAGGAGCTCGACGCGGACGCGCAGCCCGGTGTCCGGGTGAGGGTGCGGTTCGGGGCCGGAGGACGTCAGGTGCGCGGCGGGCGACGCGAGGGCGGCGGGCTGATCGACGGCTTCCTGATCGAGCGCAGGGATTCGTCGGACTACCAGGGGGCCCTGGCGGCCCTCGCCTACGTCGTCTCGCCCGAGCCGGTGCTCGGACCGGAGCTGCTCGAGCTCTCGCGGGCCGTCGCCGACCGTTACGCCGGAAGCCTCGCGGACGTGCTTCAGCTCGCGGTGCCGCCGAGGAACGGCCGCGCCGAGTCCAAGCCCTCCCCCGATCCGCTGCCGCCGCCTCCCGCCCCGTCGCCCGGCACCTGGGAGCGGTACACCCAGGGCCCCGGATTCCTGCGGGCGCTGGCCGAGGGCGGGGCGCCCCGGGCCGTCTGGACCGCGCTGCCCGGACCGCACTGGCCCGAGGAGATCGCCCGCGCGATGGCCGCCACCCTGGCCTCGGGCCGGGGCGCGCTCGTGGTCGTACCGGACGGGCGGAGTGCCGGGCGGGTCGACGCCGCGCTCACCGCGGTGCTGGGGGAGGGGCGCCACGCGCTGCTGACCGCCGACTCCGGACCGGAGAAGCGCTACCGCCAGTGGCTGGCCGTCCGGCGCGGCTCCGTGCGCGCGGTGGTCGGGACCAGGGCCGCGATGTTCGCCCCGGTCGCCGACCTGGGCCTGGTGGCCCTCTGGGACGACGGAGACTCCAGCCACAGCGACGACAACGCCCCCTTCGCGCACGTCAGGGAAGTCCTGGAGCTGCGGGCGGCGCACGGCCGCTGCGCGTTCCTGCTCGGCGCCACGAGCTGCACGGTCGAGGCCGCCCAGCTGGTCGAGAGCGGCTGGGCGCTGCCCCTGCGAGCGGACCGGGACCAGCTGCGGGCCGCGGCCCCCCTCGTGCGTACCGTCGGCGACGGGGAGCTCGCGCGGGACGGCGCCGCCCGCTCCGCGCGGCTGCCCAGCCTGGCCTGGCAGACCGTACGGGACGGTCTGCGCAACGGCCCCGTGCTCGTCCAGGTGCCGCGCCGGGGCTACGCGCCCAGGCTGGCCTGCGAGCGCTGCCGCGAACCCGCCCGGTGCAGGCACTGCGCGGGGCCGCTGCAGGCACCCGACCAGCAGGATCTCAACTGCGCCTGGTGCGGGCGGGCCGAGACGGCCTGGAGCTGCGCCGCCTGCGGCGGCGTCCGGCTGCGGGCGCAGATCGTCGGCGCCCGCAGGACCGCCGAGGAGCTGGGGCGGGCGTTTCCCGCCGTCCCGGTGCGGACGTCCGGGCGGGACCATGTGCTGGACTCCGTGCCCGGTCAGCCCGCCCTGGTGGTCAGCACCCCCGGGGCGGAGCCGGTGGCCGAGGGCGGCTACGCGGCGGCGCTGCTGCTGGACGGCTGGGCGATGGTCGGCCGGCCCGACCTGCGGGCGGGCGAGGAGGCTCTGCGGCGCTGGACGGCCGCCGCCGCACTGGTCCGGGGGCAGCCGGAGGGCGGCACGGTGGTGATTGTGGCGGAGCCGACCCTGCGGCCCGTGCAGGCCCTGGTCCGCTGGGACCCGGTCGGTCACGCCCGACGTGAGCTCGCCGAACGCGCCGAGCTCGGCTTCCCGCCGGTGTCCCGGATGGCCTCGGTGACCGGCCCGCCGGAAGCGGTGGCCGCCTACCTCGCCGGAGCGGACCTGCCGGCCGAGGCGGAGGTGCTCGGCCCGGTCCCCGTGCCGGCCGCCACCCCCGGCAGGCCCCGCCGGCAGGGGGACGCACCCACCGGCGAGACCTGGGACCGTGCGCTGGTCCGGGTCCCGCCGGGGCGGGGAGCGGCGCTGGCGGCCGCCCTGAAGACGGCGCTGGCGGCGCGGACGGCCAAGGGCACCGGAGAACCCGTACGGATCAGGATCGATCCGCCGGACATCGGCTGAGGCGGCCGGGACGGGGCGGAGGTGGCGCCCGGCCGGGACGGGGCGGAGGTGCCGCCCCGCCTTCTGCGCCGTCCGTCAGCCGTTGCGCGGCCCGGGGAAGGCGCCCGGGCGGTCCGACGGCTGCGGCGGCATGGAGCGGGCCGTGGGCACGGTCGGCAGCACGGAGGAAGAACCCGGCGTCGCGGGCACCGCACGGGTCGCGTTCTCGGAGGCGACCTCCGCCGACCCGGGCTGCGGGGTCGTGCGGCGAGCGCCGTAACGCCGGTGCACCGCCTGCTTCGTGACCCCGAGGGCGGAACCCACCGCGTCCCACGAGAAGCCCAGTGAGCGGTCGAAGTCCACCGCCGCGGTGACCAGCGTCTCGACGCTGTCCCGCAGTTCCTGGGCGAGCCTGACCGTCGGGGCCGGCGCCCTGCCGTAGACGACGAAGCCCGCGGACGGGCCGGAGCGGCGCGGACGGTAGACGTTGCCCAGCTGCGCAGTGAGGGTACGCAGTGCGTCCACCTGCCGCCGGACCCGCTCGATGTCCCGCACCAACAGGTGCAGACTGGCACGCGCTTGGGCGTCGTGGGTTGCGTGGTCGGCCATGAACAAGCCTCTCGAACCGGCGTTGAAAGGGATCGGACCGCGCGGCGGCGGCCCACTTCGGTCAATCTCACTTGACCAACGCGTCACCCGGCCATGTGGTCACGCAATAGGGGCGTATGTGCATATGCGCGGGGCGCGCGGACCTGCGTACGCCCCCCGCCGGCCGGCCCGGGGAGGCCGGGCGGGACCAGGGGGTGACCCCCTAGACTGGTGTGCTGCTCGCCACGTACGTTCCGGCCCGAGAGGCAGTCCGCCACCCATGAAGCTCGTCTTCGCAGGCACCCCCGAGGTCGCCGTTCCCGCTCTGGACGCCCTGATCGCCTCCGACCGCCATGAGGTGGCCGCCGTGGTGACCCGCCCCGACGCCCCGGCCGGGCGGGGCCGCCGGCTGGTCGCCAGCCCGGTCGCCGAACGCGCCGAGGAGGCGGGCATCGAGGTGCTCAAGCCCGCCAGGCCGCGCGACGAGGACTTCCTGGCGCGGCTGCGCGAGATCGCACCGGACTGCTGCCCCGTCGTCGCGTACGGCGCCCTGCTGCCCAAGATCGCGCTCGACGTGCCTGCCAGGGGCTGGGTCAATCTGCACTTCTCGCTGCTGCCCGCCTGGCGCGGGGCCGCGCCCGTGCAGCACTCGGTGATGGCCGGCGACGAGGTCACCGGCGCGTCGACCTTCCTGATCGAGGAGGGGCTGGACTCCGGACCGGTCTACGGCGTCCTCACCGAGGAGGTCCGGCCCACCGACACCAGCGGAGACCTGCTCACCCGGCTGGCCTTCGCCGGCGCGGGGCTGCTCGCGGCGACCATGGACGGCATCGAGGACGGCACCCTGCACGCCGTACCGCAGCCCGCGGAGGGCGTCACCCTCGCACCCAAGATCACCGTCGAGGACGCCCAGGTGCGGTGGTCCGCCCCCGCTCTCAGGGTCGACCGCGTCGTGCGCGGCTGCACCCCCGCGCCGGGGGCATGGACGCTCTTCCGCGGGGAGCGCCTCAAGCTGGTCCAGGCGGCGCCCGTCCTGGACCGTACCGATCTCGCCCCCGGCGAGTTGTCCGCGGGCAAGAACAACGTGTACGTGGGCACCGGCTCGCACGCCGTCGAGCTCCTCTGGGTCCAGCCGCAGGGCAAGAAGCCGATGCGGGCCGCCGACTGGGCCCGCGGCGTACGCATCGCCCACGGGGAGCTCCTGGGGCTCTGAGGCCTCGGGGCAGGGGGCGGGCCCGGCGACGTACGCTGGACGGGTTCGTCCCCTCACCATCAGCGGAGCACCTTTCACGTGAACGACCAGCAGCGTCGCCGTCCCTCCACACCGCACCGGCGTCCCAAGAAGGACCCGGTCCGGTTCCTCGCCTTCGAGGTGCTCAGGGCCGTCGACGAGCGCGACGCCTACGCCAACCTCGTCCTTCCCCCGCTGCTGAAGAAGGCGCGCGCCAAGGGCGACTTCGAGGGCCGGGACGCGGCGCTGGCGACCGAGCTGGTCTACGGGACGCTGCGCCGGCAGGGCACCTACGACGCGATCGTCGCCGCCTGCATCGACCGGCCGCTGCGCGAGGTCGACCCGCCCGTGCTCGACGTGCTCAACATGGGTGTCCACCAGCTGCTCGGCACCCGCATCCCCACCCACGCCGCCGTCTCCGCCAGTGTGGAGCTGGCCCGGGTGGTGCTGGGCGAGGGCCGCGCCAAGTTCGTCAACGCCGTGCTGCGCAAGGTCTCCGCGCACGACCTCGACGGATGGGTGGAGCGCGTCGCGCCCGCGTACGACGAGGACGCCGAGGAACACCTCTCCGTCGTCCACTCGCACCCCCGGTGGATCGTGTCCGCCCTCTGGGACGCCCTGGGCGGCGGCCGCGCCGGGATCGAGGACCTGCTGGAGGCCGACAACGAACGGCCCGAGGTGACGCTAATCGCCCGTCCCGGCCGCTCGACCACCGAGGAGCTGCTGGACGCCCTCGGTGAGGAGAGCGGGCTTCCCGGCCGCTGGTCGCCGTACGCCGTGCGGATGGCCGAGGGCGGCGAGCCCGGCGCCCTGGCCGCCGTGCGGGACGGCAGCGCCGGTGTGCAGGACGAGGGCAGCCAGCTCGTCGCCACCGCCCTGGCCAACGCCCCCGTCGAGGGCGACGACACCCGGTGGCTGGACGGCTGCGCCGGCCCTGGCGGCAAGGCCGCGCTGCTGGCGGCGCTCGCCGCCGGACGCGGCGCCACCCTCCTCGCCGCGGAGAAGCAGCCGCACCGTGCCCGGCTCGTCGAGCGCTCACTGGCCGGCAATCCGGGGCCGTACCAGGTGATCACCGCCGACGGCACCCGGCCGCCGTGGCGGCCCGGTTCCTTCGACCGGGTCCTCATGGACGTCCCCTGCTCCGGCCTCGGCGCGCTGCGCAGGCGTCCGGAGTCCCGCTGGCGGCGCCGCGCGGAGGACCTGGAGGGCTTCGCCCCCCTGCAACGCGGTCTGCTGCGCGAGGCGTTGAAGGCCGTACGGGTCGGCGGGGTCGTCGGTTACGCGACCTGCTCACCGCACCTCGCGGAGACCAGGATCGTCGTCGAGGACGTGCTCAAGGGGCGCGGCGGGGAACCGTTCGAGGCGGAGTGGGTCGACGCGCGACCGCTGCTGCCCGGAGTCCCCGCCCTCGGGGACGGGCCCGACATCCAGCTGTGGCCGCACCTGCACGGCACCGACGCGATGTACCTCGCGCTGCTGCGCCGCACGGGCTGACCGGACCCGGCGGTTCAGCGGGCAGCGTCGCGTATGGCCGCTCCGATCTCGGCGTGCGGCGCGGCTTACCCAGGCAGCCCCCGCAGTCCGTCCAGGTCGCCATTTCCGGTGCGGGGCAGGGGAATCGGGATGTCCAGGGCGTCCGTACCCGGCCCGGCGCCCAGGACGACCGCTCGGGCACCGAGGAAGGCGGCCCCGTCCACGCTGTGCGTGACGAAGACCGAGGTGATCCCCGTCCGGCCCACGGACAAAGTTCTGAGGATCAAGCCGGCCCACCCGAGCGGCGGCCGGGAGGCGGGCGGACGACTCCGCACGGTTCTGGAAGCGCTCAGCCGCTGCCGGGCCGGTCGCTCCGCCCGCCGGGCCCGCCGAAAAGCCGCGAATGCGCGAACCGTGATGATCCCGTGAGGCTTTGAGGCGCACCGAGGCGGGGAAGTGGCGCCGGGCATGGCAGGCTTGGGTGCATGGCCCAGATCAACCCCAGCATCCTGTCCGCCGACTTCGCCCGTCTCGCCGAGGAGGCGAAGGCCGTGGAAGGCGCCGACTGGCTCCATGTAGATGTCATGGACAACCATTTCGTGCCCAATCTGACCCTCGGCGTGCCCATCGTGGAGGCGCTGAGCAAGGCGACGGACACCCCGCTGGACTGCCATCTGATGATCGAGGACGCTGACCGGTGGGCTCCGCAGTACGTCGAGGCCGGTGCGGGCTCGGTCACCTTCCACGCGGAGGCCGCCGCGGCGCCCGTGAGGCTGGCCCGGGAGATCAGGGCGAAGGGCGCCCGCGCCTCCATGGCGCTCAAGCCCGCGACACCCATCGAGCCGTACGAGGACCTGCTCCCCGAGCTCGACATGCTGCTGATCATGACGGTGGAGCCCGGCTTCGGCGGCCAGGCGTTCCTGGACATCATGCTGCCGAAGATCCGCCGTACGCGTGAGCTGATCTCCAAGCACGGTCTGGAGCTGTGGCTCCAGGTCGACGGCGGCGTCTCGGCCTCCACCATCGAGCGGTGCGCCGAGGCCGGCGCGGATGTGTTCGTCGCCGGCTCGGCGGTGTACGGGGCCGAGGACCCGGCCGAGGCGGTGCGCGCGCTGCGTGCACAGGCGGACACGGTCACGGCTTCCGCACCCTGGGCATGCGGCCACTGAACCAACCTCGGATGAACGCGGCCCGACGGGTCTGATCAGGCATCGCCGCATCTGACAGGATGAACGGTGTATCAGCGTGTGAACAGCAGTGAGGAGATCGCGGTGTCTGGCATCTCGGCGGGTCGGTCAGCCATGCGGATGGGACCCGCGGAGCTGGTGCAGGCGGCGGCCATGGCTCGCCGGTTCTACCTCGAGGGAAAGTCGAAGATCCAGATCGCCGAGGAGTTCGGCGTCAGCCGCTTCAAGGTGGCCCGGGTCCTGGAGACAGCCCTCGAGCGTGATCTCGTACGGATCGAGATCCGGGTACCGGCGGAGCTGGACGCGGAGCGCTCCGACGCGCTCCGGGCCCGCTACGGCCTGCGGCACGCCGTCGTGGTCGAGTCTCCCGCGGAGGAGCAGGACGACGCCGCCGATCCGGAGAATCTGGGTGAGGTGGCGGCTGAGCTGCTCGGCGAGCTGGTGAACGAGGGCGATGTGCTGGGCCTGGCCTGGGGCCGCTCCACCATCCACATGGCGGCGGCCCTCGACCGGCTGCCCCCGTGCACGGTCGTGCAGCTGACCGGTGTCTACGACGCGGGTACGGCCGAGCGCGGCTCGGTCGAGGCGGTCCGCCGTGCCGCGCAGGTGTCCGGCGGCGAGGCGCACCCGATCTACGCCCCGATGCTGCTGCCCGATCCGGCGACGGCGGCCGCGCTGCGCCACCAGACGGGTATCGCCCGCGCATTCGAGTACTTCGACAAGGTGACGGTCGCCGCGGTCTCCATCGGATCCTGGGAGCCCGGCATCTCCACCGTCCACGACATGCTCTCGGACGAGGAGCGGGCCCACTACGCCTCGCTCGGTGTGGCGGCGGAGATGTCCGCCCACCTCTTCGACGCGAACGGTCGCCGGGTCGGCCGGGACCTCGGCGAGCGGTGCATCACCGTGGAGGCCGACCGGCTGCGCCGGATCCCCGAGGTGGTGGCCATCGCCGGAGGACAGCGGAAGGCGGCGGCTATCGGTGCGGTGCTGCGCTCGGGGCTGGTCACCAGCCTCGTCACGGACACCGCCGCCGCCGACTACCTCCTTACGGAGTTCGCCGCGGGACAGCGCCCGGCGCTGGAGCGGGCCGACCCCGACGACTGACGGAGGACATGACGGAGGCCGGGCACCGTGTGGTGCCCGGCCTCCGTCATGTCCGGCCTCAGCCGCCCTCGCCCGCGCCCAGCCGCGCGTGGTCCGGGCTCACACCGAGCACGGACTCCTCCAGGTAGGCCCCGGGCTCGGCGTACTGGCTGACGTCCGCCGGGTTGTAGCGAGGGGTCTGCCGCGACCAGTCCAGATTTCCGCGCATCCAGCTCCGCATCCCGTCGAGATAGGGCACGAGCAGGCCCGCCAGTTCCGGATGGAGGCCGAGCAGCTCGGCCTCCGCGGCGAGGAAGCGTCTCGTCTCGTCGGCTATCTCCGCGCACACGTGCTCCAGCGCCTGGCGCTCACCGTAGCCGCGGTGGTGCCGGACCAGATGCACGAGATTGTGGATCTCGCCCAGCACCTGTTCCTTCTCGTAGGAATAGACGTCGTTCGCCCAGCACACGACGTTGCAGGCGGCTTCGAGCGCCGTGATGAACCGGGCGTCGTTGTGGATCGACTCGGGCGCCCCGATGCCGGCCACGATCTCTATCAGGTCCATGCACACATGGATGGCCCCGGTGTGCCGGCGCTTGGCGATGTACGTCGCCTCGGACGGCACGACCCCGTCGGCGCGGTTCCCCGCCTCCCAGGTGGTGGCGGTCGTCAGATACGTCATGAGGTGCCAGGTGAAGCGGGCACGCCAGTGCGGGGAGGCCCTCGGGATCGTACGTTCCCACAGGTCGGCCAGGGCGACGAGCGCGGCGGGGGCCTCCTCGTCCGGCAGGGGCCCGGGAGCCCCGCCCTCGATCACGGCGCGCATCCGCTCCACCACGTCGCGTACGCGTTCGGGGCTGCGGCCCAGGTGCCCGTCGTCCAGCTGGTCGTCGACGAGGAAGAGCCAGACGAACCAGTCGGCGACCAGGTCGAGGTGCTCGCTGTCGGCCGTGGGGTGGACCATGCCCACGAAGGCGCCGAAGTCGGCCTGCTCGAACCGCTTCCTGGCCGATTCCCGGTGCACCAGACCCGTGCGCCGCGTCCAGGCGTCGAGGTGCTCACGGGTGTGGGCCACGTGCGGATTGCTCCGCTGGGGGAACGGGCAGTAGATGTCGGGCAGTTCGCTCTCCACAGGCAGATCCCCATCCTCTCCGGCCAAACGCGTGGCAGGTGTTCCGGATTCGTGGGCGGTGTCGCGCCTACCGCATGGACCTGCGAATTTGAAGCTACCTGACCCCTCGTCACCCGGTCCAGGGATAGTGATCACGAAGGAGCGAATCGCGTTCGGGTAGGGTCCATGGGTAAGGCAGGCTTCCACTTGCCCGGCCCCCGGGCAGCCCTCCTTGGAGGAACTGACGAACGCGGGGGTCCATTGCTGTGTCTTCGTGGAAACGACCTGCACCGTTTCGTATGAAAAAATGGGTGTTATGCGTTTTCTTGAACCCGGCACCGGTCGCTACACGACTTCTCCCTCGGTCCCCTACGACCTCACGTACGACGATGTCTTCATGGTTCCCGGCCGCTCCGCGGTCGGTTCCCGGCAGGCTGTGGACCTCTCGTCGCCGGACGGGAGCGGCACCACCATCCCGCTCGTCGTCGCGAACATGACCGCCATCGCGGGCCGCCGGATGGCCGAAACCATCGCCCGTCGCGGGGGTCTGGTCGTGATCCCGCAGGACATTCCGATCGAGGTCGTCACCGAGGTCATCGGTTGGGTCAAGAAGCGCCACCTCGTGCTCGACACGCCCATCGTGCTGGCCCCCGGCCAGACCGTCGCCGACGCGCTGTCCCTCCTGCACAAGCGGGCCCACGGAGCCGGCGTCGTCGTCGACGCCGAGAACCGTCCGGTCGGTGTCGTCACCGACCACGACCTGACCGGCGTGGACCGCTTCACCCAGCTCTCCGAGGTCATGTCCAAGGACCTGGTCGTGCTCGACGCGGGCATCGACCCGCGCGAGGCCTTCAACAAGCTCGACGGCGCCAACCGCAAGCTCGCTCCGGCGGTCGACGCGGACGGCCGGCTCGTCGGCATCCTCACCCGTAAGGCCGCGCTGCGCGCGACGCTCTACACCCCCGCGACGGACGCGGACGGCAAGCTGCGGATCGCGGCGGCCGTCGGCATCAACGGCGATGTGGCGGGCAAGGCCAAGCAGCTCCTGGACGCGGGTGCCGACGTGCTCGTCGTGGACACCGCCCACGGTCACCAGGAATCCATGATCAGCGCGGTCGCCGCCGTCCGGGCGCTCGACCCGGCCGTGCCGATCGTCGCGGGCAACGTCGTGGCCGCCGAGGGTGTGCGTGACCTGATCGAGGCCGGCGCCGACATCATCAAGGTCGGTGTGGGCCCCGGCGCGATGTGCACCACCCGCATGATGACCGGCGTCGGCAGGCCGCAGTTCTCCGCCGTGCTGGAGTGCGCCGCCGAGGCGAAGAAGCACGGCAAGCACGTCTGGGCCGACGGAGGCGTCAGGCACCCGCGCGATGTGGCCATGGCTCTGGCCGCCGGCGCGTCCAACGTGATGATCGGTTCCTGGTTCGCCGGGACGTACGAGTCGCCCGGCGACCTCCAGCAGTCCGCCGACGGGCGGTACTACAAGGAGTCGTTCGGGATGGCCTCGGCGCGCGCGGTCAAGAACCGCACCTCGGAGGAGTCCGCCTACGACCGGGCCCGCAAGGGACTGTTCGAGGAGGGCATCTCCACCTCGCGGATGTTCCTCGACCCCACCCGGCCCGGTGTGGAGGACCTGATCGACTCGATCATCGCCGGTGTCCGTTCCTCCTGCACCTACGCGGGCGCCTCCTCGCTCGAGGAGTTCGCCGAGAAGGCGATCGTGGGTGTGCAGAGCGCCGCGGGCTACGCGGAGGGCAAGCCGCTCCACGCCAGCTGGAGCTGATGCGAGGCGCCCCCGGCGGTCCTGTCGCACGAGTGCCTCTCCCCGCCGTTCGCGCGGGGAGGGGCACTTTTCGCATGTGCACCCGAGGTCATGGGCGCCCGACCGCTTTCACAGGTGAGCACTCCCGTCTCCCCTTCAACATGGTTGAAGGATAAGTAATATGAGCCGCAATCAGCTGCCCGCCCCTCTGCGGTAAGGGATTCCATGAGCTCCTTCTTCACCGACCTGGCCCAGCAGTACATCGACGGCGAGTGGAGGCCGGGGAAGGGGTCCTGGGACATCATCGACTTCAACCCGTACAGCGGGGAGAAGCTCGCCTCGGTCACCGTCGCGACGGCCGGCGAGGTCGACCAGGCCTACCGCGCCGCCGAGCGGGCCCAGCCGGAGTGGGCCGACACCAACCCGTACGCCCGGCGGGCGGTGCTGGAGAAGGCACTGCGGGTCGTCGAGGAGCGCGAGGCCGAGATCAGCGAGGCGATCGTCGCGGAGCTCGGGGGCACCCGGCTCAAAGCGGGCTTCGAGCTGCACCTGGCCAAGGAGTTCCTGCGCGAGGCGGCCCAGCTCACGCTGCGGTCCACCGGGCAGATACTCCCCTCGCCGACCGAGGGCAAGGAGAACCGCGTCTACCGGCTGCCGGTAGGGGTCGTGGGTGTCATCAGCCCCTTCAACTTCCCCTTCCTGCTGTCGCTCAAGTCGGTCGCGCCCGCCCTGGCCCTCGGCAACGCCGTGGTCCTCAAGCCGCACCAGAACACCCCGGTCTGCGGTGGCACACTGATCGCCAAGGTGTTCGAGGAGGCGGGGCTCCCCGCCGGACTGCTGAACGTCGTGGTCACCGACATCGCCGAGATCGGCGACGCCCTGCTGGAACACCCCGTCCCGCAGGTCATCTCCTTCACCGGCTCGGACAGGATCGGCCGCCACGTCGCGACGGTCTGCGCGGCCAACCTCAAGCGCGCGGTGCTCGAACTCGGGGGCAACAGCGCGCTGATCGTCCTGGACGACGCCGATGTGGACTACGCCGTCGACGCGGCCGTCTTCAGCCGCTACATCCACCAGGGCCAGGTCTGCATGGCGGCCAACCGCATCCTGGTGGACCGCTCGGTGGAGCAGGAGTTCACCGAGAAGTTCGTCGCCAAGGTCGCCTCCCTCCGCGTCGGCGACCCGGCCGACCCCGCGACCCACATCGGCCCGCTGATCAGCTCCTCGCAGGCCGACGCCGTGTCCAGGCTCGTCGACGAGACCGTGGCGGCGGGCGCCACGGCACTGCTGCACGGCCGGACCGAGGGCAATGTGGTGAGCCCGTCCGTCCTGACCGGCCTCGCCGCCGACTCTCCCGTCCTGCAGCAGGAGATATTCGGGCCGGTGGCCCTGCTCGTCCCCTTCGACGGGGAGGACGAGGCCGTACGGATAGCCAACGACACCCCGTACGGCCTGAGCGGCGCGGTCCACACCGGCAACATCGAGCGCGGCGTACGGGTGGGGCAGCGGATCCGCACCGGCATGATCCACATCAACGACGGCACGGTCCACGACGAGCCCATCGTCCCCTTCGGCGGGGAGAAGAACTCCGGCCTCGGGCGCCTGAACGGTGAGTCGATGCTCGAGGCGTTCACCACACAGAAGTGGATCTCGGTCCAGCACGGCCGCTCGGAGTTCCCTTTCTGACCGGCCGTTCCCCGCGGTGAGCGCGCCCCTCGCGGGGCTCGCGTGGTCTACTTCGGGGGGCGGCCGAAGACCCCGGCCGCCCCCCCGAAACGCCCCACCGCAGAGAAGTGATCCACCCGAAGTGCGCCTGAACGACCTCGACGAACGCATCGTCCACGCCCTCGCCGAGGACGCCCGCCGCTCCTACGCGGACATCGGCGCCCTCATCGGCCTCTCGGCACCCGCGGTGAAGCGCCGCGTGGACCGGCTGCGCGCCGAGGGGGCCATCACGGGCTTCACCGTGCGCGTCGACCCTGCCGCTCTCGGCTGGGAGACCGAGGGGTTCATCGAGATCTACTGCAGCCGCAACACCGCCCCCGAGGCGATCAAGCGGGGCCTCTCCACGTATCCGGAGATCGCGGCAGCGTCCACGGTGACGGGCGACGCCGACGCGGTCGTGCAGGTCTTCGCCGCCGACATGCGCCACTTCGAACAGGTGCTGGAGCGGATCGCGGGCGAGCCGTACGTCGAGCGGACCAAGTCGGTCCTCGTGCTCTCCCCGCTGCTGCGGCGGTACTCCTCCTCCGGCCCGCCCGCCTGACCTCGTACGGGCGTCGCGGGAGCCGGGCCCCAGGCCTGCGGGCGCGTGCGGGGGAGACCGAAATCACTCGCCCGGCCTGTGAGGACGCCCCACGCAACAAATCACCGCAGCGGCTGCTTTCCACGCAACGGATCGACGGTACACGCGCAACAATCGCGCCTTGTCGGCCGTGATCCCCGCGCCGTACCTTCAATACGTCTCCCCACCCCGCCCGTCCCGCCCGAGGTCAGCCATGCCGCCGTTGCGTACCGCCCTGCTCCAGAGCTCCGGACGAGCCGGCTCCGTGGACGACAACCTCGCGGCGCTCGACGAGGCCGCCGCACGGGCCGCCGCCGCGGGTGCCCGGCTGCTGGTCTGCCCGGAGCTGTTCCTCACCGGATACGCGATCGGTGACGCCGTCCCCGATCTGGCCGAACCCGCGGACGGACCCGCCGCGCGAGCCGTCGCCGGCATCTGCGTACGCCACGGCATCGCCGTCCACTACGGGTACCCGGAGCGGGCGGGCGAGGCGGTCTTCAACGCGGCACAGCTCATCGGCCCCGACGGGGCGCCGCTCGCCAACTACCGCAAGACCCACCTCTACGGCGGCTTCGAGGAGGAGTGGTTCACCCCCGGCGAGCAGCCGGTGGTGCAGGCCGAGCTGGACGGCGTACGGGTCGGGCTGCTGATCTGCTATGACGTCGAGTTCCCGGAGAACGTACGCGCGCACGCCCTCGCCGGCACCGAGCTGCTGCTGGTCCCGACCGCGCTGATGCACCCCTTCACGTTCGTCGCCGAATCCGTCGTGCCGGTCCGCGCCTTCGAGAACCAGCTCTACATCGCGTACGTCAACAGGGCAGGCAGCGAGGGCGAGTTCGACTTCACCGGGCTGAGCTGCCTGACCGGCCCCGACGGCACGGTCCGCGTCCGCGCCGGCCGCGGCGAGGAACTCCTCGTCGGCGAGGTCGACCCCGGACTGCTCGCCGGGTCGCGCGCCGCCAACCCGTACATCGAGGACCGGCGGCCGGGCCTGTACGGCTCCCTGGTCTGAGCACCCGCCCCCCGTCCCGCGCTTCCCCCGCAAGGAGTCCGTACCCCATGACGTCCACGGTGCCCAACGCCGTCCAGCACACCGACGCGCAGCCGCCGATCACCATGTTCGGGCCGGACTTCCCGTACGCCTACGACGACTTCCTCGCCCACCCAGCGGGCATCGGGCAGATACCGGCCACCGAACACGGCAGCGAGGTCGCCGTCATCGGCGGAGGGCTCTCCGGCATCATCACCGCGTACGAACTCATGAAGATGGGCCTGAAGCCCGTCGTCTACGAGGCGGACCGGATCGGGGGCCGGCTGCGCACCGTCGGCTTCGACGGCTGCGACCCCTCGCTGACCGCCGAGATGGGCGCCATGCGCTTCCCGCCCTCGTCCACGGCGCTCCAGCACTACATCGACCTGGTGGGGCTGGAGACCGAACCGTTCCCCAACCCCCTCTCGGCGGCCACCCCGTCGACCGTCGTCGACCTCAAGGGTGAGTCCCACTACGCGCGGACCATCGACGACCTGCCCCAGGTGTACCGCGACGTGATGGACGCTTGGAACTCCTGCCTGGAGGAGGGGGCCGACTTCTCCGACATGAACCGCGCGATGCGTGAGCGTGACATACCGCGCATCCGGGAGATCTGGGCGAAGCTCGTCGAGAAGCTGGACGACCAGACCTTCTACGGCTTCCTCTGCGGCTCCGAGGCCTTCGCCTCCTTCCGGCACCGCGAGATCTTCGGCCAGGTCGGCTTCGGCACCGGTGGCTGGGACACCGACTTCCCCAACTCCATCCTGGAGATCCTCCGCGTCGTCTACACCGAGGCCGACGACCACCACCGGGGGATCGTCGGCGGCAGCCAGCAGCTGCCGCTGCGCCTGTGGGACCGGGAACCGCAGAAGACGGTGCACTGGCCGCTCGGGACGTCGCTGTCCTCCCTGCACGGCGGGGAGCCGCGCACGGCCGTGACGCGGCTCGACCGCACGGCGGGGAACCGGATCACGGTCACCGACGCCACCGGTGACATCCGCACCTACCGGGCGGCCGTCTTCACCGGACAGTCCTGGCTGCTGCTCTCCAAGATCGCCTGCGACGACGCGCTCTTCCCGATCGACCACTGGACGGCGATGGAGCGCACCCACTACATGGAGTCGTCCAAGCTGTTCGTGCCCGTCGACCGGCCGTTCTGGCTCGACAAGGACGCGTCGACCGGCCGGGACACGATGTCCATGACGCTCACGGACCGGATGACCCGGGGGACGTACCTCCTGGACGACGGGCCCGACAAGCCGGCCGTCATCTGTCTCTCCTACACGTGGTGCGACGACAGCCTGAAGTGGCTGCCGCTCTCCCCGAACGAGCGCATGGACGTCATGCTCAAGTCGCTCGGCGAGATCTATCCGGGCGTCGACATCCGCAAGCACATCATCGGCAACCCGGTCACCGTCTCCTGGGAGAACGAGCCGTACTTCATGGGCGCGTTCAAGGCGAACCTGCCCGGCCACTACCGCTACCAGCGCCGCCTCTTCACCCACTTCATGCAGGACCGGCTGCCCGCCGACAAGCGCGGCCTGTTCCTCGCGGGCGACGACATCTCGTGGACGGCGGGCTGGGCCGAGGGAGCCGTGCAGACCGCGCTGAACGCCGTCTGGGGCGTGATGGCACAGTTCGGGGGGACCACCGACCCGGCGAACCCCGGTCCGGGCGACGTCTTCGACGAGATCGCGCCGGTCGAACTCCCGGAGGGCTGAGGCGGGCCCTCCTCAGCGGCACGGAGTGAGCAGGAAGCGCCCCACCAGGCCGGCTCCGGCATCCATCCGTGCCCGGAACTCCTCGGCCAGAGGCGGCACTCCACGCAGCTGCCAGAGCATCCGGGCCGCCGACCAGGACGCCTCACGGGCCCGCTCCAGACTCCAGGCTCCCGCGAGATGGATGAGGGGATCGGCGACCTGAAGCAGATCGGGGCCGGGCATCAGATCCTCGCGGATCTGCTCCTCCAGCAACACGAGGAGATCGCCCACCCGGTCGAACTCCTCCTTGAGGTCCGGCGGAGCGCAGTCGAGCGTACGGCAGGTGTCCACGACGGCCAGTGCGAGATCGTGCCCGATGTGCGCGTTGATACCGGCGAGCGCGAACTGCAGCGGACGTACGCCCGGATGGCGGCGGTACTGGAACAGCGGGCGCCAGCACTCGGGCGGACGGTCGCCCGAAACGGCTGTGTCGACCGCCGCCAGATAGTGCTCGGCGAACCGCACGTCCAGTGCGGACACGGCCTCCCGGTCCGTGAACCCGCCGTCCTCGATGTGCCGGCCGACCGCCTCCGTCACCGTCAGATAGACCTGGTTGAAGACCGCCACACCGTCCCCGGGCGGCCAGTCGGAGCGGAACGCACGCATCCGCTCGATCACCGCGCCGACATCGGTCACCGCGCCGGCCGCGCCGGCCGGGATTGCGAACTGCTCGATCCGGTCCATGCGGGCAGCGTCCCAGCCATGGGCTCGCCACGGCGCCGACGGGCCGGAGACTTCATCGGAACGGACGAACACCGGGCGCCGGGGGAGGGACGGGCAGTGCCGGGCGTTGGCGCGGAAGGCGGGACCGAGGCCAGGCACCGGCGACGTGTGGCCCCCCGGGACAGCTCTCAGGGCCGGGCCGTCCCGGTCTGCGGGCTCTCACTCGCCGGGCCGGTACCTCCGCTCCACGTGCCCCTCCAGCTCGTCGGGGTAGAAGTAGACACGCCGCAGGTCGCCGCTCGCGTAGCGTTCGACCTGGTCGTCGAAGTGCGGGGAGCCGGGATGGCCGCTCACGCCGCCCGCCGTGACCGCCCAGGCGCGCAGTCGCGGCCCGAACTCCACCACCGCGACGAAGGAGTTTCCGCTGGTGCCGTAGTAGCGCTTCGTACCCGGGTAGGCCTTCGCACCGAACGACGCGAGCGAACCCCAGCGCGAGGAGGCGAAGGGGACCGGAACGCTCGGCTTGTCGTCGTCGAACTCCTGGACGATCGCGCCGTCGTTGCGCTGGTAGCGGTTGATCTCGCCCCACTCCACGTACCGGCTGCCGAAGTCCCGCTCCAGTCGCGCCACCGCCGTGCCGAGTGCCTCGACGCGCTCGGCGTCGGTGGCGCGGTCGGCCATGTAGTCCCATCCCGAGAGTCCGGCGTCCGCGGCCGCCTGCGCGGTCATCGCCCACAGGTCCTCACCCCAGAACACGGCCACCGACATGGCCGTCGACCGCGCCGACCAGCGACAGTCCCAGTGGCGCAGCAGGGCGATCGGGCCGGAGAGCCGCTTCCTCCGCACGCTGCCACGGGGAAGCCCGTCCCACGCGGCGACGAGGCCGGGGAGCAACCGGGCGAAGGCCGTGAGGTACGGGTCGAAGGCGGCCTCGATCAGCGTCCGAGGGGTGAAGTCCTTGCGCGCGGTGAGGACCCGGATCGCCTGAGGCCCGCGCGGATTCTCGCCGGCCTTGTCGAAGTAACGCGGGTAGTCGGCGGCGTCGGGGCTCTCGTCACCGGCGGCGGTCCAGGGCCAGTTGTTGGTGTTGAAGGCCCAGCCGTTCCTGGGATTCACGGCCTGCGGCATGCTCGCCAGGCTGTGCAGTCCGTTCCAGTCGGTGGCGGGGTCGCTGCCGTCGACGTTCTTGAGATAGTCGAAACGGTCGTCGCGCTTCGGCATGAACTGCGGCATCAGAAAGGCGATGTCACCCCTGGAATCCGCGAAGAGGGTGTTGTTGGAGCTGTTCGCCTTGAGTTCCGCGACCCGGATGTACTCCTCGTAGTTCTTCGTCGTGGTCCGCAGGAAGCTCTGTTTGAGCGCGTCGACGGGCTTGTTCATCAGCGCGCACGCGATCCACTTGCCGTCCTCCTCGCGCACGACGGGGCCGTGGTGGGTGGCGAAGGTGGTGAAGCTCCGCTCCTCCTGGCCGCCGTCCTCGGTGCGGCAGGACAGCGTGACCGTCCTGGTGGTGACGGAGCGCAGCTCGTCGCCGTAACGGTAGAAGTACTTTCCGTCCTCCCCGTCCGGGCCGTTCACGATCGTCTCGGCGAAGTTGTCGATGTTGTCGACCCCGGCCGTCGTGTGCATCCATCCGGTGTCGGCGTTGAAGCCCTGGTAGATGAAGAACTGGCCCCAGGTGGCGGCCCCGTAGACGTCGAGCCCCTGCTTGCTCGTCACGTGCTGCTCGGCGCGGAAGAAGAAGCTGGTATGGGGGTTGATGAGGAGCAGGGCGTGGCCGTCGCGGGTGTGGCTCGGCGCGATGGCCATGCCGTTCGATCCGGTCGGCTCGCGGAACGTCAGGCCGAGCTCGTCGTCGGTCATCGGCACTTCGCGCCCGGCGTAGAAGGCTTCGAGCCGGCTGAGCGGGATCGACTCGATGTCGCCGCCGATGCTGCCCTCCGAGAAGCTCAGCGGCATCCACGGCTCGAAGCGGTCGAGTGCGCGCGGGCGTACGTCGGGGTGGGTGGCGAGGTAGTAGTTGAGGCCGTCCGCCCAGGCCCGCATCAGGGTGCGCAGCCAGGCGGGGGATCTGGCGTAGTCCTTCTTGAGCTCCTCGTGGTCGAGATAGAGCCGCTGGCGCAGGTCCTGCCATATCGCGCTCTCGCCCTCGGCCTCGGCGAGCCGGCCGAGGGCTGTCAGGTAATTGGTCTCGACCCGGTTGAAGTCGTCCTCGGCCTGGCTGTACATCATCCCGAACACCGCGTCGGCGTCACTCTCGCCGACCACGTGCGGGACGCCCCAGTCGTCGCGGGTGATCGTCACACGCGCGGAGTGTCGTCGCCAGCGGGCCGTCTCCGACGCCGTGGCCGACGCCGCGAGCGCACTGCCGGCCGGCAGGCCCGCCGCGACGGCGGCCAGCCCGGCGGCACCGCCCAGGACGCGGCGTCGGCTCAATCCTCCGTGCTGTTCCGGGGTCTGCCCTGTGCTGTGCGCGTCGGTCATCAAATGCTCCCCATCGGCTGTCGCGGCAGGACGCGTGGATTCCGGTGATCATCCACGTGGACAGTCCTATCCATGACATGACGCGTTGACAAGATCCTCGCCACGCCCCGGGCAGCCGAAAGCGGGCGAAGGGCTCCCGCTGTACCTTTCCCGCAGCCTTGTCCGCACCGCGTGCCTCTGGGGGAAACCGCCGGGTGAGTCCGACGGCTGCGACGGCTCGGCCGGCTCGTCCACCCCGGGCCATGCCAACAAGCCGGCCACCGGCTGAGCGGTGGTACTGCCGGGGAGTGGGGTCCCCGCCGGCACGGACCCGTCAGGCCTTCCCGGCCGGGGGCTCCTCGTCGTACTGGGACGTGCCCGAGTCCAGCAGGGGCTCCTGCGTCTTCAGGTGCGCCGGGGCGAACGCCCGGAGCGCGTGGTAGCCCGTGATGACGACGAGCGTGCCGAGCGCGATGCCGCTCAGCTCGAAGTTGTCGGTGATCTTCAGGCTGACACCGCCGACGCCGATGATGATGCCCGCGGCGGCCGGTACGAGGTTGAGGGGGTTACGCAGGTCGACCTTGGCGTTCAGCCAGATCTGGGCGCCCAGCAGGCCGATCATGCCGTACAGGATCACGGTGATGCCGCCGAGCACCCCGCCGGGGATCGCGGCGACCACCGCGCCGAACTTGGGGCAGAGGCCGAACAGCAGCGCGAAGAAGGCCGCCGCCCAGTAGGCCGCGGTGGAGTACACCCGGGTCGCCGCCATCACGCCGATGTTCTCGGAGTACGTGGTGTTGGGCGGGCCACCGACGGCCGTGGACAGCATCGAGGCGGCGCCGTCCGCGGCGATCGCGGTGCCCAGCTTGTCGTCGAGGGAGTCGCCGGTCATCTCGCCGACGGCCTTCACGTGCCCGGCGTTCTCGGCGATCAGGGCGATCACGACCGGCAGCGCGACCAGGATCGCGGACCACTCGAAGCTCGGCGCGTGGAAGGACGGCAGCCCGATCCAGTCCGCGTCCGCCACGGCCGACAGGTCCAGCCGCCAGTGGTCCACGGCCTCCGCGCCGCCGGCCGGGGAGTGGATCTTCCCGAAGACCAGGTCGAGGACCCAGGACAGGACATAGCCGAAGACGAGCCCGAGGAAGATCGCGATACGCGAGAAGAACCCGCGCAGACAGACCACGGCCAGTCCGGTGAACAGCATCACCAGCAGGGCCGTCCACTGGTCCTGCGGCCAGTACGTCGACGCGGTGACGGGTGCCAGGTTGAAGCCGATCAGCATCACGACGGCGCCGGTCACCACCGGAGGCATCGCCGCGTGGATGATCCGTGCGCCGAACCGCTGCACCACGAGCCCCACCAGGAACAGCACGGCGCCGACCACCAGGACCGCGCCGGTGACGGTGGCACTGGTGCCGCCACTGGCCCGGATCGTGGCTGCCACGCCCACGAAGGAGAGCGAGCACCCCAGGTAGCTGGGCACCCTGCCCTTCGTCGCCAGCAGGAAGATGGCGGTGGCGACGCCGGACATCATGATGGCGAGGTTCGGGTCGAGGCCCATCAGGACGGGCGCCACGAAGGACGCGCCGAACATGGCCACCACGTGCTGGGCGCCGAGCCCGAACGTACGGGGCCAGGAGAGCCGCTCGTCGGGGCGCACCACGGCGCCCGGCGCGGGCGTCTTTCCGTCGCCGTGCAAGGTCCAGCGCACGCCGAGGCCCATGGTCGCTCCCTGATTGGTGTGTGCGGTGCCCCCTGGGGGTCCACCCGCGGAAAAGATCAGAGCCATGTTAGTGCCGAGGCGGCGTGGCCTCGCGCTCGGCCCCGCCGCCGGTGGAATCCGTCAATCCGCTCCGCCCGCGCGCCGCCGGCCGTCAGCCGCCCGCCGGGCTCCTGTCCTGCGCAGGCCGCGGGACGCCGCCCTCCGCGACCTTGCGGTCGCCGGCCCGAAGCACCCCGGCTCCCAGGACCAGGCCGAACGCCAGCACCGTCACCAGGCCGAACGACACGAGCAGCGAGGTCGCCTCGGCCAGCGAGCCGATCGCGGACGGGGCGATGAGCCCGGAGGTGTACGTGATGGTGGCGACGCCCGCGATGGCCCGGCTCGGGTTCGTGCCGCTGCGCCCGGCCGCGGCGAAGGCCAGCGGAACGACGACCGCCACGCCGAGACCCAGCAGCCCGAAGCCGGTGAGCGCCAGGGCGGCACCGGGCGCCAGGACCACGAGCAGTCCGCCGACCGTGGCCAGCGCGCCTCCGACCCGTACGGTCCGCACCGCACCGAAACGGTCGACGATCCTGTCGCCGGCGATCCGGGCGATGGCCATCATGAGGGCGAAGGCCGTGGTCGACGCCGCGGCGAGCCCGGCGGAGCTGCCCATGATGTCCCGGAGGTAGACCGCCGACCAGTCCATGCTGGCCCCCTCGGCGAACACCGCGCAGAAGCCCACCGCCCCGATGACCAGCGCCGACTTCGGCGGCAGGGTGAAGCGCGGCGGCGGCTCCTCGTCGGGCGGGCTGCGCAGGTCCAGGACCCCCTGGCAGGCGGCCAGGCCGAGCGCCGTCAGCACCAGCGCGGCCAGGGTGTGGTGCAGCCGGGCGTCGGCGCCGATGTGCGCCGCGACCGTGCCCGCCGCCGAACCGACCAGGGCGCCCACGCTCCACATGCCGTGCAGCCCGGACATGATCGACTTGTCGAGCCGGTTCTCCACCTCGACGCCGAGGGCGTTCATGGCGACGTCCGACATCCCCGCGGCGGCCCCGTAGACGAACAGTGCGAGGCAGAGCGTCAGCAGATTCGGGGCCAGGGCGGGCAGGATCAGCGCCAGCGTCCAGAGCGCCAGCAGACCGCGCAGAGCCGTCCGCGCCCCGAAGCGGTGACTGACGCTGCCGGCCAGCGGCATGGCCAGCGAGGCGCCGATGGCGGGGAAGGCGAGTGCCAGACCGAGCTGGCCCGCACTCACCGAGGCATGGTCCTGGATCCACGGGACCCGGGTCGCGAAGCTGCCGGTCACCGCTCCGTGTACGGCGAAGACCGCGGCGACCGCGTATCTGGCCCGCCTGATCTGCTCCGTGCCGAAGACCGGGACCGCTTGATCCTTTTTCATATGCTGTGCCCTCCCCTGGAAAATCGCGGTCCGCCGGTGCCCCCGGCGCCGCATTGCGCGGTGCGGAGCGTAAACTATCAGGAACCCTGCCTGATAAATAACCCCACGGCGTCGCTGCCTCAGCGATCTGGAAGGATCCCGGCATGCCCGCATCCCCGAGCACCGCCCGGGCCATCAACGACCGGCTCGCCCTGCGACTCCTCCAGCAGGACGGCCCGCTGACGGCCACTCAGCTGAAGACCCTGACCGGCCTGTCCCGCCCCACGGTCGCCGATCTGGTGGACCGGCTCCAGGACGCCGGCCTGGTCCGGGTCGTCGGGGAGAGCGGCTCGGACCGCCGGGGGCCCAATGCCCGGCTGTACGGGATCGTGGCCGACCGCGCGCACCTGGCCGCCCTCGACGTACGTACGGACAGCGTCGCCGTGGTCGTCGCGGACCTGCTCGGCGTCACGCTCGCCGAGGACACGCTGCCGATCGGCGGCGACACCGGGACACGGCCCGCCGTCGAACGCGCCGTGGCGATGCTGGAGCGCACCGCACGCACCGCGGGCACGGCCCCGCTGCACAGCGTCGGCATCGGTGCCCCGGGCCTGATCGACCCGGTCACCGGCGAACTCAGGAACACCGCCGGGCTCCCCGCCTGGCACGGCGGCCTGGTCAAGGAGCTCCAGCAGCGGCTCTCCGCCACCGTCCTCGTGGAGAACGAGACCAATCTCGCCGCCGTCGCGGAACACCGCATCGGGGCCGCCCAGGACCGCGACACCTTCGTGCTGCTCTGGCTCGGCCACGGCATCGGTGCCGCCGTCATGCTCGACGGGAAGCTGCGCCGTGGCGCGTCGGGTGGAGCGGGAGAGATCGGTTTCCTCCCGGTGCCAGGAACCTCGGGGGTCCCGTCGGCGGTCAACTGCGACGGGGGCTTTCACTCCCTGGTGGGCTCGGCCGCAGTCTGCGACCTGGCCGCGGACCACGGGATCAGGACGTGGGGCCCCGTGGCGGACGGGGAGCAGGAGCAGGACCCCGCCGCCGCGTTCGCCATCCGGGCCGCGCTGCGTGCGGGCGACGGGAACGGTGAGGCCTTCCTGGCGGCGCTCGCCGACCGCCTCGCGCTGGGAGCCGCCTCCGTGGTCTCCGTCCTCGACCCCGGCTGCCTCGTCCTGGCCGGCGAGGTCGGCCGCGCCGGAGGCGACGCGCTCGCCGCGCGGGTGGAGGAGCGATTGGCCCGGATGTCACCGCTGCGTACGGAGGTCAGGGCCGGGACGCTCGGCGGCGGCGCGGTGCTGCGCGGCGCGCTGTTCGCCGCCCGGGACGCGGCGCAGGAGGCGCTGTTCGGCGCGGGGGGATGAGGAAGGCCTGGCGTCCGAGTCAGGCCCGGGACGGCTCCTCAACTTGGGTGCGGGACGTGATGGCTGATGGCCCCCGTTTCCACCAGGAACTCGCTCGGCTCGCCCCAGCGCTGCATGTACAGATTGCCCCGCGCGGGTGCAGGCGACGAACAGCGTTCTGCCAGAAGGTCCGCCTCGTGCTGCAGCCGATCGACGTCTACCGGGGTCGCGGCCCGTGGATACGGCAGGGAGCTGTTGCTCACGCCTGTGACGGCAACGCACCAAAAATTCTGCCCATGGGGGCGCTGCGTTCCCCTCGGCGCGCAGAGAACCAGCCTCCATGCCCGCCGAGGGGAATCTCGCTACGCTCGTCACGAAACGGTGTGCTCGATTCGAATTGAATCACCCGAATGTCTGACCGGGCAGAGTCTGCGTTCAGATAATATGAGGGTAGATGTCTATGTCATCGGCGATGATTTTTACAACCGCTCCGGATTGAAAGTGCTCTGCGTTTGCTGGGACATCGATCAACATTACGTCTGTGCCGATCCGGATTCCAGCAACGCCGTCCTAATCCAGAGACTCCAACTTGCCGCGGATGAGGATCGAGCTATTCTGGTAGTCGCCGATGATCGCAGAGTTCCCCCTTGCCTGCGACAGGGATTCAATGTCTCCTGGGATGTCGAACTCAACCAAATGAGTTCCTAGGGCAGGCATGGCCTTTCCGCGCCACCTACCCCAGGCCCTGCCGAGCGGGCAGACGAACGTAACGAAAGTCCCAGGTGTGTCAATTAGTTCTTCGACCCTGATATCCATTATTTCAACCCGTCCTGGATTCCCCCGTTGTTCTCACGCTACTTTCGCGCGAACCTCCTGTACGGCTGAAAGATAATCACTTCTCACGGGGTCCCCCGCCGGAAGATTCGACAGGTTTCCATCAGCGAGCTCCTGAGCCGGACGGAGGACCGCGTGGGCAAGATCCTCCAGGCTGGACTTCCCAATCAATTCGCCCTGCGCCGATACCGATACGAATCCCTTTTTTTCACGCTTGAAATCCAGGCGGAACGACGTGTCGGAACCCGTAAATGAGACAGCTTTCCTCTCTCCTGCGATGAGCGCCCTGATGGAATCAAGCAGGAGGGTGACGGATAGATAGATCATCATCCCCTGGTCGGGAATATGGCCGACCGACTCTGCCGCGCCGCTGTCCCCCTCGCAGAAAATGTCCCCTAGATCAAACCCGCTTGGCTCTCCCTGTCCGGGGCGTACCAAAAACTTCATTGTAATCATGGGGTGTAACTCTTTCCTACCGGGAAGAAGGTGATAATTCGATTTCCGTCCGAAGAATCTACAACAAGGCGGTAGACGGCTCGCATGCCATTGACCTTCATTCGCTTCTCCAGCGTCTGAATGGTGCGATTCGGGTCTGATACTCGCGTGCCCTTTTCGATGATCTTGTCCGCCGCCGCCTCTACCTGTGCACGGGTCGTAGTCGGGGGCATGAGATCGCCGTGTCCACCCGCAGCAGTACCGCCGATATGGCGCTCATAGATGTGCTGCCACCCCTGCTTCGGATTGCCATCCTCCAATCTCGGCTTTATTCGACACAGCGCCAATCCCAGTGGATCCATCCACGTGTACGGATTGGGTCCGTACCAGCGCGGGTTCGGACCGCCTTCCAAGCCGATCGGGTCCGAGCTGATGTAGCGGGAAACGTCGGGGTCGTAGTACCGGAGATAGTTATAGTGCAGCAAACTTTCCGGATCGAAGTACTGTCCCGGGAAGCGCAACGGCGTATAAGCCGTACTGTCCTTATTCCACGCAGTGGCTCCCCATGCTGTACGGCGAGTGCGCCAAGACAGCTCTCCAGACTCCGCGATGAGCTCATTGGGGCTTCCTACCAGGTCGGTGACGATAGCAAAGAAACGCTCGTCGATCGTATCCTGCGGAGCATCTGCAGCAGCGATGCGCTCCATTTGGACAAGAGGACGGAGATCATCATGATCCCAGGTGAGGGTGACCACGTTGGGCATCGCGGCGCCTTGGCTCACCTCCTCACACAATGTGATGCCGTCCCAGATGAAGGTGACCTGTTCCAGCACGGTTTCCCCGTCATCGGAAAGGCGTTGCTTCGTGATACGACGACCTAGTGCGTCGTACTCGTATCGCCATAGAGCGCCATCCGGTGTTGTCAACGAGACGAGCCGGTCTTCGGCGTCCCATTGGTAGTGCCACGTGTCGGCCTTACGTGAAACACGTTTTTTCTGACGCAGGGTAACCCGCCCCTGTGCGTCGTGTTCGTATCGGACGTCACCTGCTCGGCGGATCAGAGTGCCGGAGTAGCTGCGAGGACCAACGGCTTCCTGGCCCGGGTGCGCCTCCGGCCAGGAAGCCGAACACTGGTTCCCTGCCTTGTCGTAGGTGTACCGCTCGGTCCAGTGCGCTGAGTGCACCGCCGTCACCCGGCCGACCGAATCGAGGTCAAAGCGACTGCTGCCAGAAAGTCGGTCGTTGATGCCGACCAGCCCGCCGTCCCTTCGATACTCGTATCCGCGCCGTTGAAGGATACGGTCACCGTCATTGACACGTTGGTCCGTGAGGCGGCCCATGACGTCGAAGGAGTGCCTGAGCGTGATGTCTTCGCCGATGTGCCGGGCCAGTTCCTGTCCTGCGGCGTCGTAATCGAAGGAAAGCGTGCGCCCCGACGTAGTGAGCGAGGCCCGGCGCCCCGCTGAGTCGTACGTCCACGTGCTGACGGTTCCGGCGGGGGTTGTCCTCCCAGTTCGGCGGCCTAGTTCGTCATACTCAAAGGTGATCGTGCGACCGTTGACAGTTTCAGACCTGAGTAGTCCGTAACGGTCGCGTATACGCGTAAGAGTAGCGTTGCCACTGGTCGCCAAGGCTAGCTCGTCGAAGACGTCATACTCGAACGTGGTGACCCCACCCTCGATGTCCTTGCGCACTACCTGGCCCAGGTCATTGTGTTCGAATCGAATGGTCTGCCCGAGGCCGTTCGTCTGGGCCGTGAGCCGGCCGGCGGGGTCGTACGCGTGGACAATCGTCCGATGGTCAAAATCGGTCTCACGAATGATTCGGCCGACTGGGTCGTACGCGTACGTCCAGGTCAGGCCCTGCGGATTGGCGACCTGGGTCAGTCGGAGGTTCGAGTCATAGCGGAACTCATAGCGTGCTCCGTCCGGGTCGGTCCGGCCCACCAGCAGGTCGAAATCCGTGTACTCGAATCCGGTGACTCCGCCCAGGGCATCGGTGTGGCTGACGCAATTGCCCTCCCCATCGTAGGACCAGCACTGTTCGCTCCCGTCTGCGTCCCAGCGGCGTGCGATTTTCCCTTCCACCGTCCACTCGAAGCGGGTGACTGCTCCGAGCTCGTCCACAACTGACACCGGGCGGCCGAATGCATCACGCCTGTAGCGGGTGATTGCACCGAGGGGGTCGGTGATCGAAATGTGCAACCCAGCTTTGTCGCACCGGATAGCGGAACTGTTGCCCGAGGAGTCGGTCACACGCAGTAGGTGGCCCGCTTTGTCGTGCGTGTAGTACGTCGTTGCTCCGGTGGGACCGGTGACGGCCGCGCGGTTGCCGCGCATGTCGAAGCTCTGCCGTGTGACGTTGCCGTCAGTGCCGATGATGCGTACTGGGAGACCGAGCACGTCGTATTCGGCTCGCGTCTGCCGGCCGTCCGGCCGCTCCACCACGGTTGGACGGCCGGCCTCGTCGTACTCGGACCGGCTGACGTGACCCAGTGGGTCGGTGGTGGAGAGCAGTCGGTGGTAGCGGTCGTGCTCGTAGCGGGTGACCGCGCCCAGAGGGTCGATCTCGCTGACGACTTGGGCGCGAGCGTTGATCACATATCGCGTGGTGTGGCCGAGGCTGTCCGTCATGGACGTCATGCGTAGGCCGGTGGCGGGGTCGGTGTCGTCCCAGGTGAAGTGGGCTTCCAAGTGGCCGTTGGTGCCGGTTTGGTAGATGCATCGATCGTGTTCGTCGTAGACGTACTCGTACCGGCTGCCGTTGGTGTCCGTCCACGCGGTGATGCGGCCCAACTCGTCGCAGTCAAAGCGAAGGGGCTTGCCTGAGGAGTTGGTGACTGTGGTGAGGTGACCGTCGGTGTAGCCGTAGCGGAGGATCTCCTGGTCGGTGCCGTCGGGGGCGGCGCCTGCCAGGTGCAGGGCGGTGACCCTGCCTTCCTGCGTGGTGAGCTTCAGGTGGTAGCCGCCGTGGTGCACGATCGAGGTCGGAGCGCCTGCCTCGTCGTACTCGAAGGCGATCCAGCGGCCGTTGTGGTCATCGATCTGAGCCAGAAGCGCCAGCTCCCCGGAGGGCTGGTCGACGAAGTGCCGGACCTGGCCGGTCTCCGGGTCGGTGATCGTGTAGCCGTCCTGCACCCTGTCCAAAGGCCAGCGGCGGCCGTGCGTGGGCATGACGGGCGCGCCAGTCGCCGGGTGCGGGTACGCGAGCAGGCTGCCCTCGTTGCAGCTGTAGACCACGCCTTCCGCGTCGATCTCCAGGCGCTGGTCGACCGTGCTCGACCAGCCGGTGCCGAACCAGCGGCCGGCGCGGTGCGAGGAGTCGAAGACGCGCTCGAACACCAGGGGCAGTGATCCCGGCAGCACGATGTCCGTCTGCGGGAGCAGCATGCGCCCGGTCGCGACGTCGATCGGGTCGTTGGCGCACTTGACCTTGCTGCACTGCTGCCCGTTGGAGTCGGGGCTGTTCTCGTGGCCCTGGCGGTTCGGGCCCTTGGGGCGTTCGGGGAGGTCCTTCATCCCGGCCCGCAGGCCGCCCTTGATCAGGCCCCCGCCCTTGGTACCGAACAGCTCGGGAATCAGTCGGCCGATGAATTCCGAGGGGTCGCCCTTGGCCGCGTCCCAGGCGTTCTTCAGTGCGCGGTCGGGGTTGGCGGCGGTGGAGACGAGGCCGGCGAGCGTCATGTTGACGCCCTTGTAGTACTCGGCCGGGTGCGTCAGGTTGTACGGGTCGGTCGGGTTGACCGAGCGGACGAAGTTCACCAGTCCCGCGGAGGCTTTGATGACACCGCCGCCGACGTGGGCCAGCTCGATGGACTGGCCGATGCCGTAGTCGATGAGCTCCTGCTTGGCCCGGTCCAGGCCGGTGGGCTCCTTCGGCGCGTGTGCCAATGCTGCGGTGATCGCGCCCTTGGCCGTTTCGGCCGCGTCGTTACGTGTCCGGCGGGCGCGCTGGAGGATTTCCTGCGCGTGCTGGCGCTTGGCCGCACCGGGGTCGGAGAACTTTCCGGGATGCGGGAGGGGATGGTCGGTGTTGCGGACCGCGTTGTACGCCTCCGCCTTTTCCTTGAAAGCGGCAGCGGCCGTTTCGTAGTCCTGCTTGCCCTCCTTGTAGAGAGCGATCGCCTCACCTGCCTTGGCCTGCGCGCTGGTGACCGTCCCGGCGTACGTCTCCAACGCCTTGGCCGCGTCCTCGAACGCGTTCGCCGCGCGCAGCCAGTCGGTGGGCAGCGTCTGGAACTTGGCGCGGAACGCGTTGGCGGCCTCGCCCTTCCAGTGACCGGAGTCGAGCTTCTTCATCCCGCCACCGACGAGATCGAACGCCTTCTGGAAGTCGCGGAGGTTCTTCACCGCCGCACTGATCTTCTCCGGCCTGCCGTGGATCAGCTCGTTCGCTTCCTCGGTCTGACCGAGCTGCTGCTCCCCGACGTTCGCACCCAGAGAGGACGCGGTCTCATCGCCCCAGTCCTCGACCGCATCCGCCCACTCATCGGCACCGACCTTCTCCAGACCCGAGCCGAGCACATCGGTGCCCTTGTCGATCCCGGTGCCGACGATCTCCTTGCCCTTGTCGACCAGGTTGCCCGCCCCGTCGTACAGGGCGTCGCCCCACTTCCCCCAGTCCGGCATCAGCGACTCTCCCCCCACCGCGGCTGCTCAGCCTGATCGATCGTCTCCTGCGACGGATCCAACTGGTCACGTAGCCGCTCGTCCGCCGCTGCCCGCACCTCCGGGTCCATCAGCCCGTTGCGCTCCATCGAGTCGAGCGCGGCGTCCTCCACGTCGTACGCGGTGTTCTTCCAGGTCTGGTTCACCTCACCCTGGGCCTGGCTCATCGACTCCCAGCTCCAGTCCGGGTTGTCGTACGCGGACTGGGTGCTGATCGTGTCCCAGCTCATCGTCTTGACCTCGTCCTCGGACGCATGCGGATTCCCGTTCAAGGAGTTCACACCGATCTTGATCGAGTCCTTGACGTACTGCTCCTGCTCCGCATACGAACCCGCCGACAGCCCCACCCCCAGGGCGAAACCGTTCCCCTTCTGCGTCAGAGCCCGCACGCCCCACTCCCAGCGGTTGCAGAACGTCTCGAACTCCGACGTCAGCCCTCCATGCCCCAACTCCAGCCCGGACAACGCCAAATCCGAGAACCCCCGGCCCGTCGACGCTTCCCCGATCATGCCGAGCTCCTTCAGCTCCGCATGCGCCAGGTTGATCCCCTTCGCAATCTCCGCCAAGGCCTCCGGCGGCACCTGAAGATCCGCGTTCTCCCCGCTCACTGCATCCCCCCGAGATCCACCGCAGCCGCGTCCGGCACGATGCCCGCCACCGGCGGGAACAACATGCCGTCCGTACTGCCCGCATCCAGCGCCACCCCAGCCGGCCCCGGCAGCAACGGCACCATCACATCCAGCAACCGCGCCCCCAGAACGGCCTGATACGTCCACTCCCGCCCGGCCTCCCCACGGGCCAACGCGAATCGGGCCAACGCCTCCTCGTCCGAGAAGGCACAGATCCAGCGCACGCCGTTCTGCTCTGCCGACCACAGATCACCGGCCTCATCCAGCGGCACCAGCACCGCCGTACGCCGGAACTCACCCAGCAACTCTGCAAATTCTCGGCGGGCCGTACGCAACTGGTTCTCTTCGGCCTCCACCGACGTGGCAGCGGGTGTCCGCTCGGGAGGCGGCCCCGAAAGATCATCCAGGTCCGCCAGTCGTGACCGCCTGCGCTGCTGCTCCGGTATCTCGTCCCCACCCGTGGTCATGCGCAGGATCATCACACGCACGGATTTTCGAGTGCAACGTGACATCGCCTACTGGCTGGAATCCTGCTGCTTCGGGCACGGGGAGACTTCGAGGACCGCCCACACCGTCTTGCCCGGCCCGTCCGCGCAGGGGTACCAGCCCCAGCGGTCGGCCAGAGCGGCGACCAACAAGAGGCCGCGTCCGCCCTCCTGATCGGGCGAGGCCGGATCCGCGGGGGTGGGGAGGCATTCGCCCCGGGTGTCGGTGACCTCGACGCGGATTGCCGTGCCCTCGGCGGACAGGCGGAGCCGGAAGTCGCGGCCGGATACGTGACCGTGGCGTACGGCGTTGCTGCTGAGCTCGCCGACGGTCAACAGCAACGCATCGTGCGCGTCGCTCCCGTACGGGACACCCCAGGCGTCGAGGCGCTCGCCGGCCAGGCGCCGGGCGAGACGGGCACCGCGCGGGGTGGAGCTGAAACGCATCGTGAAGTCGTGCCAGGGAAAATGGGTGCGGGTGGTGCGTACGGGGAGGGGCGGTTGCCTGCTGGTCATGCCTCAACGCTGACGCACCGTGGCTGAACGTGACCAGGGGTGACGCGCTGTCGCGACCCGGATGTACGCGGTGTGCTCAGGCCCTGTACGCAGGAGGAGCAGGTCGGCGGCGACCCATCCGGGTGCCCCCGCCCCGCCCCTGCTCCCGGTTCTCAGCCCTTCGGCTGGGTGAAGCGGAGGTGGTTGCCGAAGCGCCCTTCGTCAGCAGTTCGCGGACCTGTTCGGCCGTTTCCTCGGACATCGCCGGAGGACCCGGCTTCTCCAGCAGGACCTGGCGGTCGGCTGCCCGGGGAGGTTTACCGTGAGCCAGCGCATGAAGCCCATGTCGACGTCGGCGTTGACCTCCATGCCGAGCTTGCCGACGTAGAAGTCGAGGGCCTGGTCCTGGTCGAGGACCTAGATCTGTGAGTGCGTGATCGCGTTGAACATGTGCATCACGCATCTGCACATGGACGACCTCGACGTTCCGTGGGACAAGACGGAGGGCTACGCCTTCCCCGGTATGCGCGATCCGGACCTCGCTGCCGAGCTGGGCGGCCTCTGAGCTCCGGGAGCTAAGGAGTCCTGTCCTGGCCGGACTTCCGGTACCCGCGCACTTCCGTCACTGCCTCCGCTGCCTCCCTGCGCACTTCGGGATGATCGTGGTGGCGGAATCGCTCGATGATTGGCAGCGCCGCGTGATCGTGAGTACCGCCGAGGATGATCAGGATGTAGGCGAGGAGGAGGGGTTCGAAGCCGTCAGACCCGGCAGCGAGTGGCTCCACCACCCCATAGGGGAGCTCGTAGCGCGTCGAGGTGGTACAGATCGCGTTCAGCGCTGACTCCTGCACCGCGTGGTCCTCGGCCGAGAGCGCAACGATGACGAGGCGATCCACGGCGCGCTCGGCGTCGTCCTGCGTCAGGCGGCCAGTCTCCAGGAGGTCGCCGATAGCATCGAGGCCGAGGTGTCGGCTGCGCGCGTCGGTGCCTTCCAGCTCCTCCCAGGCCGCTTCGATCAATGGGGTCAGGCTCTGGTCTGCGTCCACGGGGGAGAGGATAGGCGGCAGCGCAGGGGCGAGCGGCGGCCCGCCGGTGCGGGTCTGGTCCTCTACGGCCGGTGTCACCCCAAAACTCACCCTCACGGCGTTCGTCGTTCTACAGGGACCGAGAGGCGACTACGTGTCACCACAGGGGGTGTATGAGCACGACAGCCGGATAGCGCTGTCCGCGTGACTGATCAACGCAGCTTCGCCCGTACCGTCATCGCGCTCTCCCTGGCCATGACCGCTTGCTGTGCGCTTACTTCCACCATCATGCTGCTGACCGGGAGCCCCGCCGTGCAGCCGCAGCGCGTGCTGGATCAGGACGCGCTGGCGCGGGCTGTGCTCAGGATCCCGAGGGCAACAAGTTCGACGTCGTTTGAGGGGCGTTGCGACGGTGTCGCTCACCGCCACTCGTTCCCAGCCACCCTCGCAGTGGACGGACATGCCTCTGGTCAGGGCAGACGTGTCAGGTCGCGTAGCTGTCCGACCAGTGCGTGAACGTCGCGTTCGGCAGGCGCAGTGGAGGGCGTCTCCGGCGGTGTAGTGCGGCACGGGCGGCAGAGGCCGTCGGGGAGTGCTTCGGGCGAGCCGGGGCGGCCGCATTCGGTGCACTCCGCGAGGAGACGGCGCTTCGGGGCGGCGGTCGTGGCGGGGGCCGGGCTGCTGGTCACCTGCGGCGGCAACTTGTCGGTGAGGCGGCGGCGTACGAGGCCGACGGGGGAGCCGACCTGCGCGGGGAGGCCTGCGGTGAGGGCCTGGGTGAGGTAGTCGGCGTCCACGCCGCGTGCGAACCAGTCGGCGGCCAGGGGCTCCAGGGCGCGGCAGTCGGCTGCCGAGAGTGCCAGGCGCGTGTCCCGGCGGCCGAGTTGGGCCAGGGCGAGGTACGCGGGGGAGGCTGTGACCGGTGGACTCACCGGTGTGCGCTGCTTGGGCAATGCGGGCGTGGCGGGAGGAGGCGCGGAGGGTACGGGCGCGGTGGCAGGTGGTGCGGTCGCTCGCGGGGCCGTGTCGGTGAGCGGGGGAGTGGGTGTCGCTTCCGGCGCGGAGCGGCTGCCCTCGCTGGTCAGGAAGGCGTCCCACCACTCGTTGTCCCGGGCGGTACGCGACCAGTAGGTGCGGGAGACCCAGCGGACCTGGTCGCCCTCCCCGGCCAGGCAACGTACGCGCCGTAGATGTCCGGCCACTCCGAGGGCCTTCAGCGCGCTGGAGACGGCCATCTGGCCGTACAGCGGGAGGCTCTTGGCCAGTGACTTGATGTCCATGGCCGCGCCGTCGGGGAGCCGGTCGACGTATCCGGCGATGTGCCGCTCGCGTTCCGGCATCAGGGCGAAGTCGTCGACCCGGGAGGCGCGTTGACCTGTTGCGGTTCGCTTGCCGTAACCGGGGCGGGCTTTCGCGTACGGGCGCGAGGATGCGGGTGCGCGAAGGGCAGGGCTAAGGTGCTCGGTAGCCACGAGATCGCCTACTTCGATCTTGGGGTGAGACCCCGGCCTGGTGTTTGCGCACCGCGCCGGGGTCGATTCGTTGGGGGCACCGTAAGCAGGCGTGACGGTGCGCCGCAAGCTGATCACAGTTAGTCATATCGGCTGGCCGTGACGGGGTGGGGAGGGTGGGGAGGTTTCCCCAAAACCCTTCTTCTACCAACCGGTTGAACAACATCGCTCGGGTCTCGAAGCTCGCATCCCGACCCCCGAATCCTGAAGCTCAAGCGTCGGGCCCGGCGCTCTGGTGGCGTCATTCCAACGAGTGAACAAACCCCTTCCGGCGCTCGAAGCTCGGCTCTTGGGTGCCGAGCGTCGGGCCACTCCTTCGATGGAACGCGGCGGGAACGGTGTGCGTGCAAGAGGGCGGGTCGTTACGGTGCCCGAGTGGGACGAGCCGGGGCGGGCGCTGCCTCCCGGGGCCGGTGCCGTCGGTGCGACGGGACCTTGAAGAGCCGTCCCTCGCGAGCTGGTTGTACGCGATGGGCCGAGGCGTGTACGTACGTGGGACAGGCGGTGGCGATGACGCAGGACGAGGCGGCGGCCATGGACGCGGGGGCGGGGGTCTCGCCGGGGACGCATCCGGAGGGCAAGTCGGAGAACGGCGTGGCGGTCGCGTTCGGGCGGCAGCTGAAGCTGTTGCGGCTGCGGGCGGGGCTGGATCGGGCGGAGTTCGGCAAGCAGGTGGGGTACGCGGCGCAGTCCATCGCGTCATTCGAGCAGGGGCGGCGCATTCCGCAGCCCGAGTTCGTCGACAAGGCGGACAGGCTGCTGGACGCCGGGGGACTGCTGATGGCGTTGAAGGAGGAGCTTGCGCGGTCGCAGTACCCGGCGTTCTTCCGGGATATGGCGCGCTTGGAGGCCGAGGCCGTCACGCTTCATGTCTATGCGACGCTGGCCGTGCCAGGCCTGCTGCAGACGGAAGCGTACGCACGCGCTGTCTTCGCGATGCGACGCCCGCTCCTTGATGAGGAGACGATTGAGCAGCGTGTTTCTGCACGTATGGCACGCCAGGCGATCTTCGCTCGCAAGCCCATGCCAACTCTGAGCTTCGTCATCGAGGAGTCGGTGTTGCATCGGCCTGTCGGAGGACGATCTGTGTTGCGGGGACAACTGGAACAGATCATCCTCCACGGACATCTGCGCAACGTGGAGGTTCAGTTGATGCCAACTGAGCGGACGGAGCACTGCGGCCTCGCCGGCCCGTTCACCTTGATCGAGAAACACGACGGGCGGAGGATGGCTTACGTTGAGGTTCAGCGAGACAGCCGTCTGCACACCGACTGGGCGGTGGTACGGGATGTCGAGGAGCAGTACGGGATCATCCGAGCTCAGGCTCTGACACCACGTGAATCGCTGGACGCCGTCGAGGGACTCCTGGGAGAAGGATGATGAGCCGGATGAGTGCGTCGAGCCTGCCCGAACCGGCTTGGTTCAAGAGCAGCTACAGCAGTGGCGAGGGCGGCGAGTGCGTTGAGGTCGGCTGGCGTAAGAGCAGCTACAGCACAGGCGACGGTGGCGAGTGCGTGGAGTTTGCCGCCGAAGCCACTCGCGTGCACATCCGCGACTCCAAGCAGGTCGGCGGCCCTGTGCTGAGCGTCGGGCCAGATGTGTGGGCGGGGTTCATCAGGCTCGCCGCCAGCTGAGCAACGTGCGTGGCAGGGCCCCGCGACGGCTCAGGCATGCCCCCGACCACTATCCGCACGGCCGCATCCACGCTCTGTGAGCCGTCCCACAGAAGTCACCCATATGGACCGCTCCCCGACGTGGCACAATGACCGTGTACCAGCAGCAGCGCACTCCGGGGTCGGTGTAATTCCGAACCGGCGGTTATAGTCCGCGACCCGTCCGCATCCAGCGGCCGGTTGACCAGGTGAGATTCCTGGACCGACGGTGAAAGTCCGGATGGGAGGCAGTGCGCGGCGGGCCGTCACAGGTACGCCGCCGTCGGCGGATGTGTTCCGGGAGGTTCCGGGACGCCCACATCCGTGTCTTCGGTTTTCGGCGTTCCCCTGTTGCGTTCCGCTTCATCTGTCGTCATCGACAGGCCCCGGAGTCCGTGCCCGAAGAGGCAGGAGGACCCGGTGGCCACCGCAGCCGAAAGAACCGCCATGCGGCGGGCGATCACGCTCGCAGCCCGCGGACTCGGCGCCACCAGCCCGAATCCGGTCGTCGGATGCGTCATCCTCGACGCCGCCGGAGAACAGGCCGGCGAAGGCTTCCACCAGCGCGCCGGAGGGCCGCACGCTGAGGTCCACGCCCTGCGCGAGGCCGGTGAGCGGGCCCGGGGCGGCACCGCCCTGGTCACCCTCGAACCCTGTAACCACACCGGACGCACCGGGCCCTGCGCCCAGGCGCTCGTCGAGGCCGGCGTCAGCCGTGTCGTGTACGCGGTGAGCGACCCGAACCCGCAGGCCACCGGCGGCGCCGACACCCTGCGCGCCGCAGGCGTCCAGGTGGAGCAGGGACTCCTCGTCGACGAGGCCGAGGCCGGCAACACCGCCTGGCTCACCTCGGTCCGCCTCGGCCGCCCGTACGTCCTCTGGAAGTACGCGGCGACCCTCGACGGCCGGATCGCCGCCGCCGACGCCACCAGCCGCTGGATCACCTCCCCCGAGGCCCGCGCCGACGTCCACCGGCTCCGCGCCGAGGCCGACGCCGTGGTGGTCGGCTCCGGAACCGCCCGGGCCGACGACCCGCAGCTGGGCGTACGCGGCATCGAGGGCGCCGTCCAGCCGCTCCGGGTGGTCGTCGACACCGGCGCCACCGCCGTCCGGCCCGGAGCGAGGGTCCTCGACGAGTCCGCGCCCACCCTGATCGCGGTCGCCGACGACGCCGAGGCCGGCCACCTCCCCGAGGACGCCGTGCTGCGCCTGCCGCGCGCCGCCACCGGGCCCGGCCTGGACATCGACGCGCTGCTCGCCGCCCTCCACGGCCGCGGCATCCGTTCCGTACTCCTCGAAGGCGGGCCGGTCCTGGCCGGCTCCTTCGTCGCCGCGGGGGCGGTCGACACCGTCGTCGGCTACCTCGCTCCGGTGCTCCTCGGCGCGGGCCCCGCAGCCCTCGCGGACGCCGGAATCTCCACCATCTCCCAGGCGTTGCGCCTCGATGTGACCGAGACCGTCCGTATCGGGCCCGATCTGCGCATCACCGCCGTCCCCGTTCCTGCTCGGAAGGGAAACTGAGTGTTCACCGGAATTGTCGAAGAACTGGGTGAGGTCACCGCCGTCGAGAAGCTCGACGACGCCTCCCGCTTCCGACTGCGCGGCCCCGTCGTGACCGAGGGCGCCAAACACGGCGACTCCATCGCCGTCAACGGCGTCTGCCTCACCGTCGTGGACCTCGGGGAGAACGAGTTCACCGCCGACGTCATGGCCGAGACGCTGAACCGCTCCAGCCTCGGCGCGCTCGCCGCCGGCTCCCGGGTCAACCTGGAGCGCCCCATGGCCCTCGGCGGCCGCCTCGGCGGCCACATCGTCCAGGGGCACGTGGACGGCACCGGGCACATCGTCGAGCGACGGGTTTCCGAGAACTGGGAGCTCGTCAAGATCTCCCTGCCCGACGGACTGGCCCGCTACGTGGTGGAGAAGGGCTCGATCACCGTCGACGGCGTGAGCCTGACCGTCGTCGATGCGGCCCCTGACCACTTCACCATCAGCCTCATCCCCACCACCCTCGCGCTGACCACGCTCGGCATCAAGGAGCCCGGCGACCCGGTCAACCTCGAGGTGGACGTCCTCGCGAAGTACGTCGAACGGCTGCTCGGCCACGGTGCCGCGCCCGAGTCCGGGGAGCCGGTCGCATGAGCGCCCTGGACTGGCTGAACTCGGAGGCGTTCACCGCCTTCGGGCAGCACATCATCTGGTCGGACATGCTCGGCAACACGATCGGCCTGATAGCCCTGGCCCTCGGCTGGCTCCGCTCGGTCTGGACCTGGCCGGCCCAGCTCCTGTCCGGCGTCGTCCTGGTCGCCGCCAACGTCTCCGTGCAGCAGGCGGGCAGCGTCGGCAAGCAGCTGATCGTCATCGCCGTCGCCGTGTGGGGCTGGCAGCAGTGGACCCGCGGCCGGCAGCAGGCGCAGGACGGATCCATCGCCGTGCGCTTCGCCACCTGGCGCGAGCGCGCGTACCTGCTGGGCGGAGCCGTCGTCGGCACCCTCGCGGTCGGCGGCCTCTTCACCGCCTTCCCCTCGCTCTCCTGGAGCCCGTGGGCCGACGCGTACATCTTCGCGGGCACCCTCGTCGCGATGCTGGCCCAGGCCCGCGGCATGGTCGAGTTCTGGTTCGCCTGGCTGCTCGTCGACCTCGTCGGCGTACCGCTGAACTTCCACAGCGGACTCGCCTTCTCCGGTCTCATCTACGTCGTCTACGGCGCCCTCGTCCTGTGGGGCATGCGCGACTGGTGGCTGCGTACGCGGTCACCCGCTCTGGAAGGAGCCACGGCATGACTGCCCAGCCCACCTGGTTGCACGACCGCACCCTCGATGACCTCTCGCTCGACCCCGTCGAACAGGCGATCCGCGACATCGCCGCCGGACGGCCCGTCGTGGTCGTCGACGACGAGGACCGGGAGAACGAGGGCGACCTCGTCATCGCCGCCGAGAAGGCGACCCCCGAGATCATCGCGTTCATGATGAGCGAGTGCCGCGGTCTGATCTGCGCGCCCATGGAGAGCGACGAGCTCGACCGCCTCGAACTCCCGCAGATGGTCACGCACAACACCGAGTCGATGCAGACGGCCTTCACCGTCTCCGTGGACGCCTCCGCGGCCCATGGCGTGACGACCGGGATCTCCGCTGCCGACCGCGCCACCACGCTCCGGATGCTGGCGGGCGGCAGGGCGGGCCCCGGTGACTTCGTGCGCCCCGGCCACGTCTTCCCGCTCCGTGCCCGCTCCGGCGGAGTCCTCGTCCGTAACGGCCACACCGAGGCGGCCGTCGACCTGGCCAGGCTCGCGGGGCTGCGCCCCGCGGGCGCCATCGTCGAGATCGCGGGCGAGGACGGCGTCATGCTGAGGCTCCCCGAACTCGTCCCGTTCGCCCGCAAGCACGGCCTCACGATCATCTCCATCGAGGACCTGATCACCTACCGCCGCAGCGCCGAGCCCACCGTGCGCCGGGAGGCCGAGGTCCGGCTGCCCACGACCTTCGGCCCGTTCACCGCGTACGGCTACCGCTCCATCGTCGACGGCGTCGAGCACGTCGCGCTCGTCCACGGCGACATCGGTGACGGCGAGGACGTCCTCGTCCGGGTCCACTCCGAATGCCTGACCGGGGACATCTTCCAGTCCCAGCGCTGCGACTGCGGTCCCCAGCTGCACACCTCCATGGAACGCGTCACCGCCGAGGGCCGCGGGGTCGTCGTCTACCTCCGCGGGCACGAGGGCCGCGGCATCGGACTGCTGTCCAAGCTGCGTGCGTACGAACTCCAGGAGCGCGGTTCCGACACCCTGGACGCCAATCTCGAACTCGGGCTGCCCGCCGACGCCCGGGACTACGCCGCCGGCGCCCAGATCCTGAGCGACCTCGGTGTGCGGACCCTGCGGCTGATGACGAACAACCCGGACAAGACCGCCGCCCTCGTACGGCACGGGCTCAAGATCACCGGACGTGAACCGATGCCCGTCCAGGCCGGTGAGCACAACCTGCGGTACCTGCGCACCAAGCGGGACCGGATGGGGCACGACCTGCCCTGGCTCGACGCCGCGGCGTCGGCCTGCGGCAACCAGTAAGCACCGACGAACACACAGGAGAGACATGAGCGGCAAGGGCGCACCCGAACTGTCCGTACGCAACTGCGGAGACCTGCGGGTGGCGGTGATCGCCGCCCAGTGGCACGAGAAGGTCATGGACGGGCTCGTCGACGGGGCCCTGCGCGCCCTGCGCGACCTCGGCATCGACGAGCCGACGCTGCTCCGGGTCCCCGGCAGCTTCGAGCTCCCGGTGGTGGCCAAGGTCCTCGCCGGCCGGGGCTACGACGCGATCGTCGCCCTCGGGGTGATCATCCGCGGTGGCACTCCCCACTTCGAATACGTGTCCCAGGGCGTGACCAACGGCCTCACCCAGGTCACGGTCGACACCGGCGTACCCGTCGGATTCGGCGTGCTCACCTGTGACGACGAGGAACAGGCCCTGGACCGGGCCGGACTCGAGGGCTCCAACGAGGACAAGGGGCACGAAGCGGTCACGGCCGCCGTGGCCACCGCCGCCACACTGCGCACCGTCAGCGAACCCTGGCGCTGAGCAGCGCTCCCGGACCCCGTATTCTTAGGACCATCATGGCCAACAAAACCTTCGAAGAGCTCTTCGCCGAGCTGCAGCTCAAGGCCGCCGACGGCGACCCCTCCACCTCCCGCACCGCCGAGCTGGTGGACAAGGGTGTGCATGCCATCGGCAAGAAGGTCGTCGAGGAGGCCGCCGAGGTCTGGATGGCCGCCGAATACGAGGGCAAGGAAGCCGCCGCCGAGGAGATCTCGCAGCTGCTCTACCACGTCCAGGTGATGATGGTCGCCCGCGGGATCTCCCTCGACGACGTCTACGCCCACCTCTGAGCCACGCCCCGCACGTCCCCCGAACATCCCTCCGCACAAAGGAAACCCGACTTCATGCTGCGCATCGCCGTCCCCAACAAGGGTTCACTCTCCGGGCCTGCGATGGCGATGCTCCATGAGGCCGGCTACCAGCAGCGCAAGGAGTCGAAGGAACTCGTCCTGGTCGACCCGACCAACGAGGTCGAGTTCTTCTACCTGCGGCCGCGCGACATCGCGATCTACGTCAGCTCCGGCCGCCTCGACATCGGCATCACCGGTCGCGACCTGCTGCTGGACTCCGGGGCCGAGGCCGAGGAGATCCTCCAGCTCGGCTTCGCGCGCTCGACCTTCCGCTACGCCACCAAGCCCGGCACGGCCACCGGCCCCAAGGACTTCGGCGGCATGACGATCGCCACGTCCTACGAGGGCATCGTCGCGGCGCACCTCGCCGACGCCGGCGTGGAGGCCTCCGTCGTGCACCTCGACGGCGCGGTCGAGACCGCCATCGAACTCGGTGTCGCCCAGGTCATCGCCGATGTCGTCGAGACCGGCACCAGCCTGCGCAACGCCGGACTCGAGGTCATCGGCGAGCCCATCATGACGTCGGAAGCGGTCGTCATCCGCCGCAAGGGCGCCGACGCCGAGGACCCCAAGGTGCAGCAGTTCCTGCGCCGCCTCCAGGGCGTCCTGGTCGCCCGCACCTACGTGATGATGGACTACGACTGCCGGGTCGAGCACCTGGAGCGCGCCGTCGCCCTCACCCCGGGCCTGGAGTCGCCGACCATCTCCCCGCTGCACCACGAGGGCTGGGTCGCCGTCCGCTCCATGGTCGCCTCCAAGGAGGCTCAGCGGATCATGGACGACCTCTACGAGCTGGGCGCCCGCGCCATCCTCACGACGGCCATCCACGCCTGCCGCCTCTGACGGCCGGACCACCAGCACACCGAAGGACGACAGCGCCGCCATGTCCGCCCCCGCGCCCCGGCCGACCGAACTCCCCGCTCTTCCGGCCACCTTCAGGCCCACCCTCACCCGAGTGGTCCTGCTGGCCGTGGGGGCGGCGATGTTCGTCGTCATCACCGCGGTCGCGCTGATACTGGAGAACCTCAGCGCGGGGGAGCGGACCAGCTTCGTCTTCGTCGCCCTGCTCTTCTTCGGTGTCCTCGCCATGCTGAGCAGGCCCCGCGTCACCGCCGACGAGACGGGGATCACGGTGGTCAACATCACCCGCACCCGCCGACTGGCCTGGGCCGAGATCCTCCGCGTCAATCTGCGCGCCGGAGACCCGTGGGTCTTCCTCGACCTCAGCGACGGCACCAGCTTGCCCGCCCTCGGCATCCAGCCCGGAATCGCCCGGGAACGGGCCATCAGCGACGCCCGGACACTCCGCGCTCTCGCCGAATTCCACGGCAGCGGAGTGAACGACGCCACGGAGAACGGCTGAGCCCCCTGCCCCGTACGTCCCGATCCCGATTATTCTGGATCCGGCGGCGCACCGGGTGCGCCCCGCCCCGCACCACAAGGCCCCCGAGGCCGCGGGGCACATTCCTGCGACCCAAGGAGTGACTCCCTCCAGCAATGGACGGATCGTCCGGTAGTACCTGCGCCGCCCCCTCCCCGGAGGCGGCGGCATGACCACCCCCCTGTTGCTGCTCCTCGCGGCATTCCTTCTCATCCTCGCCAACGGGTTCTTCGTGGCAGCCGAATTCGGGCTCGTCACGGTGGAACGGCCGGACGCCGAACGCGCCGCCGCCGAAGGCGACCGCCGGGCCCGTACCGTCGTCGCCGCCCTGCGTGAACTCTCCTTCCAGCTCTCCGGCACCCAGCTCGGCATCACCATCACCTCGCTGGTCGTCGGCATGCTCGCCGAACCGGCGCTCGCCCAGCTGCTGGCCGGACCACTCACCGCCACCGGACTGCCCGAAGGGGCCGTACCAGGGGTGAGCGTTGTGATCGGCATGCTGTTCGCCTCCGCCGTCCAGATGGTGATCGGCGAGCTCGTGCCCAAGAACTGGGCGGTCTCCCGGCCGCTCCAGGTCGCCCGGTTCGTCGCCGGGCCCCAGCACCGCTTCTCCACGGTCCTGCGCCCGGTGATCACCGCGCTGAACACCGTCGCGAACCGGCTGGTCAGGCTGCTGGGGGTCGAACCCACCGACGAGCTCGCCTCTGCCAGGACCCCGGGCGAACTCGTCTCGCTGGCCCGGCACTCCGCCGAGGCCGGCACCCTGGAGCAGGACACCGCCGATCTCTTCGTGCGGACCCTGTCCCTCGCCGGGCTCACCACGCAGCACGTCATGACCCCGCGCGTGAAGGTCAGCGCGCTCCAGACGTCGGCCACCGCGGCGGACGTCCTCAACCTCACCCGGGCCACCGGCCTGTCCCGCTTCCCCGTCTACCAGGACCGCATCGACGAGGTCGTCGGCATGGTCCACCTCAAGAACGCCCTGGCCGTCCCCTCCCAGGACCGGCTGCGCACCCCGGTGAGCCGGATCGCCGTGGCACCGCTCCTGGTGCCGGAGACCCTGCCCGTCGAACAGCTGCTCCAGCGGCTCCGCAGCGAGCAGCCGATCGCCGTCGTGGTCGACGAGTACGGCGGCACCGCCGGTGTCGTCACCCTTGAGGACATCATCGAGGAACTCGTCGGAGAGGTCAGGGACGAGCACGACGCGGAGGGCGCCGACCGTCCCGAGCTGACACCCGTCGTCGCCGACGACGGCCGGGCCGGCTGGGACGTGGAGGGCAGCACCCGGGTGCTGACCCTGCGGCGGATAGGCCTCGACGTACCCGAAGGGCCGTACGAGACCGTGGCGGGGCTGGTCGCCGACCTGCTGGGACGCATCCCCGCCCCCGGTGACCGGGCCGAACTCCCCGGCTGGCGTATCTCCGTCCGCCAGGTCGGCCACTACCGCGCCGAGCAGGTCCGCTTCGTCCGGCTTACGGACATACCGCAGGCTCCGGCCGGGCCGCTCACCCAGGACCTGCTGGAGGCCGTGCGATGAGCCTCGTACAGTTGGTCTTCGCCGGGCTCCTGGTGCTGGCGAACGGATTCTTCGTCGGCGCCGAGTTCGCACTCGTCTCCGTACGGCGCAGCCAGGTCGAACCCCTCGCGGCAGGCGGGTCGAGCCGGGCCAGACAGGTCCTCCACGGCCTGGAGAACCTGCCGCAGATGATGGCCGCCGCGCAGTTCGGCATCACCATCTGCTCCCTCACGCTCGGCGCCGTCGCGGAGCCGACCGTGGCCCACCTCCTGGAGCCGGTCTTCCACGCGGCACACGTGCCCGAAGGGCTCGTCCATCCGCTCGGCTTCGCGGTGGCCCTCGTCTCCGTGGTCTTCCTCCACCTCGTCATCGGCGAGATGGTCCCGAAGAACCTGGCGATGGCCGCACCCGAGAAGACCGCGATGTGGCTCAGCCCCGGCCTGGTCGGCTTCGCCCGGGTCTGCAGGCCCGTCACCTCCGCGCTCGGAGCCTGCGCCAACCTCGTCCTGCGGCTCTTCAAGGTCGAGCCGAAGGACGAGGTCGAGGCCGTCTTCACCAGTGAGCAGCTCAACCGTCTGGTGGAGGACGCCGGCATGGCCGGTCTGCTGGAACCGGAGGCGCGGGACCGCCTCGGGGACGCCCTCGAACTGGGCAGCAGGCCCGTCACCGAAGTGCTGCTCGACCGGGCCTCCCTGGTGACGGTCGACCCCTCCGTCACCCCGCGCCGCATAGAGGAGCTCACCGTACGGACCGGCTACTCGCGCTTTCCGGTCTGCGCCGAGGGCGGCGGCCCGTTCATGGGCTATCTGCACGTCAAGGACGTCCTGGACCTGGAGGACGGCGAGAGGGCCGTGCCCCAGCAGATCTGGCGCCCGATGGCGACCGTACGGGCGGAGCTCCCGCTGGACGACGCCCTGACGGTCATGCGCCGCGCGGCCACGCATCTCGCCCAGGTCGCCGACGCGTCCGGCAGGGTGCTCGGCCTGGTCGCCATGGAGGACGTCCTGGAGATGCTCGTGGGCGAGGTCCGCGACCCGGCCCACCACGTCTCCGTACCCCGCCGCACGGTGGAGGTGCCGAAGGTTATGGCGCCGCTGGGCTGACCCCCGTCGCCGGACGGCCCCTCGCCGGGGCCGTCCGGCGGACGGCGCCCTACAGGCTGCCGGGCTCCTGCTTCCCCCGGTCCGCCGGGCCCCGGCCCGACAGCACCTCGCCGTACGCCTGCATCAGGTCCGGCAGCCGCAGCGTGGACAGATCGTCCCGGGTCGGCACGGCGGTGTAACCGGACAGCCGCAGATCACGGTAGGCGCAGCTCTTCTCGTACAGGGTGCGGAGGAAGCGGCCGTTGCCCAGCTCGTCGATCCAGCCCTGGTCGACCACGTGCCCGCTGATGCTGCGCAGCTCGTCGAGGGACTCCTCGTCCCACACATCGCCGTTCTCGGCGGCCAGCACCCCGCCGATCGCGGTGAGTTCGAGGGGGCGGTAGCTCGGGAAGTCGACCCGGGTGGTGAACCGTGAGGAGAGCCCCGGGTTGGTGGAGAGCAGCCGGTCCATGCCCTCCGGATAGCCGGCGAGGATCACGACCAGGTGGTCCCTGTTGTCCTCGGCCCGCTTGAGGAGGACCTGCAGGGCCTCGTCGCCGTACGCGTCGCCCTTGCTGTATCCGGAGTTGGAGAGGCTGTAGGCCTCGTCCACGAAGAGCACCCCGCCGAGCGCCGAGTCGATCAGCTCGTTGGCCTTCACCGCTGTCTGCCCGAGGAACTCGCCGACCAGATCGGACCGTTGGGCCTCCACCAGATGGTCGCCGCCGAGGAGACCGAGGGCGTAGAACACCCGGCCCAGGATGCGGGCGACCGTGGTCTTGCCCGTCCCGGACGGCCCGGAGAAGACGAAGTGGCGCTTGGGCGGCTGCACCGGAAGTCCCTGCTCCGCACGGAGACGTGCCATGTTCAGCTGCGCGGACAGGGCCTTGACCTGGCGTTTCACAGGTTCGAGGCCGACCATGCGCTCGAGCTCCGCCAAGGCCTCCGCGAGCATCACCGGGTCGCTCGGCCCCGCGGGGAAGGAGGCGGCCCGCGGCGCTCCGGGCTTCTGCCGTGCCCCGGCGGTGCCGGAAGCGGGCGGTGGCACCACGGCCCCGGGCAGGACCTGCGGGTCACCGCCGAGCCATGGCTCACGGCCGTCCACCAGGTCGGTGCCGAGCGCCAGGTCGCCGTCCACCCGGCCCTCCACGCCCGTGCCGTCCGAACCGAAGCCGGCCAGTGAGACCGCCGCGAGATCGGCGGCCTCGTCGTAGCCGTCCCCCTCGGAGATCGCGGCGAGCCTGGCCGAGGTGTCCATGAAGGCCGGGTCCACGCGGTGTACAGCTCGGTACAGCGGCAGGGCCGCCGCGCTGCGGCCGGTGCCCTCGTGGGCGCGGGCCAGCCAGTAGCGCAGCTCCTTGCGCTGCGGCTGCTCGCTGCGGCAGCGCATCAGCGCGGCGGACAGCAGAGGCTCCGCCTGCCCGTACATCTCCAGGCGCACCCTCGCCATGCCGCCGAAGAGACCCGCCTCGATACCGAGCAGCGGATCGTCGATGAGCTGCTCCGTGGTGCGTACGAGCTGGTCCCAGTCCTTGACCAGGTAGGAGCGGCAGGCGTGCAGGAAGCGGACCTGGGAGTCGGCGTCGACCGGCGGCAGCCCCGCCAACGCCCGGTCCAGCTCCGGAACATGGCGGCCGTCCAGCCAGTGCGAGGCGTGCGCGAGGAGCAGATCGCGCGGGCTCTCCAGCACGGGCTGGACCCACCACCCCAGCCAGTACCACGAGTTGAGCGTGCGGCGATGACGGGTGCGCTGCTCGCCGAAGCGGTCGCGGTGGCGGTACATGCGTAACAGCGCCGTGGTGGTGTCGATCCGCAGCGCGTGCAGGCCCAGCCAGCCGTCCGCCATGCCGGGGTCGAGACGCACCGCCGCTCTGAACTCCTCCTCGGCCTGCGGGTACGCGCCCATGGTGTAGGCGTCCACCCCACGCAGCCAGGCAAGGTCGGCCGGGGCCTGCGTGCCCGGCGTGCCGATGTCCATCAGGTCCCCCACAAACCGTGCCCCCAGAATGTCCCGCCCGCACAGCATGCCCAGCCAGGCGCCCCTAATCACCGTGCCGGGGACGGGAATTGACCACACCCGAGAGGCATCGTACCTGTACGGGGAGTGAGCGGTTAAGTGCGTAACCGGCGCTTCGTCGGCAGTGACCGAGGGTGAGGGAATGGCCCGGTCCGGCGAGGTGTGAGGGCAGAACGAAGCCCCCGGTCACGGGGGAACAACCGGGGGCTTCGCGTCTGTGGGGGCTTCGAAAAGCCGCACATTGAGAACGTAAGACCTGTACGGTCCCTCGGTCAAGCCGAGTTGGGGCGGCTTCGGGGCTTTTTCCTACTGACCGGTATGGCGGCCCTCACGTTTAACTGTCCGTGACGATTTGACTCGTCACCGCTGTCGGATGAGGGCCATCCAGCCACGTGTATCCCGTGGGCATCCGCCGTATCACCGCATCGGCGAAGGGATATGAGGGATCGTCGGCGAAATGGCGGTGCTCCGCGACGGTCCAGCCGTCCCAGAAGTCCGAGAGCCCGGGGCCGTCGCGCAGTCGTCCCTGCTCCCAGGACGCCTCACTCTCCCCCTCGATCCACAAAAGCCCCGCGAGAAACGGCCGCACCGCGGCGCGCCCGGCCCCCACCCCCTCGATCAGGATCACGGGGGCGGGGTCCAGCGTCCTCGGCGGTCCGAAGCGCCGCGCCGTCCAGTCGTACGGGGCATACCGTGCGGGTTCTCCCCGCGAGAGCGGAGCGAGGACCTGCGCCCGCAGCCTGTCCGTCCAGGCGAAGAGCTCCTCGTGCGTGGCCAGGTCGTCCAGGCGCAGTACGGGGGTGTCGCCGAGCGCCGCGGCCAGGCGGTCGGCGAAGGTGCTCTTGCCGGACCCCGCGTGCCCGTCGACGGCGATCAGCCGCACGGGCCCGCAGGACGGGGGCAGGAAGCGCAGCCGGCGCGCGTGGTCCGCCAGGTCGTTCATGTCCCCACCCTACGAGAGCCTGCGGCGCCTCTCGCGGCCCTGCCCAGGTCACGCCAGTGGACCAGACCAATATTGCTGACGCGGCACGGGGCGAATCACTGGCCGGATCCGTCCTCGACCCGCAATAGTTGGCGCACCGATCGGCACCCGCAGCCCCAATCCGCTCAACGACCGGGGGTCTCGCCCATGACCAGACCGACTTCACGCAGGACCGTGCTCACCGCCGCGCTCGCGGCAGCGGCAGGGGCAGGCACCGTGGCCTCCGCCGGCCCCGCGAGCGCCGCCCCCTCCCGCACCTCCTCATCACCGGCGGCAGCCTCGCTCGTGGACAACCGTTTCTGGACGACGTACACCGACTGGCGCTGCGGCACGTCCGCCGGGACCCGCGCAGTCGCCGGACGCCGGCCGGGCCTGGAGATCTCGGCCCCCGCCGGGAGCACCGACTACACCGACCCTCACACCGGCAGGACCAGCACCTGGGAGTACGCGACCTGGACCTCTCCGGTCCACCGCTCGGCCGTCCCCGCCACCGAGGTGATCGCCTCCTGGAACGCCCACACCCCGCAGGGCACCTGGATCCAGGTCGAGCTGCGTGGCAGCTACTCGGACGGGACGGACACGCCCTGGTACGTGATGGGCCGCTGGGCAGCGGGCGACACGGACATCCGCCGCACCTCCGTGGACGACCAGACCGACGGCAGGAGCTCCGTCTGGACCGACACCTTCTCCGTGGACGACGCGGCGAGCGGTCTGCGGCTGTCCTCCTACCGCCTGCGGCTCACCCTCCACCGCACCCCCGGCACCGGCCTCACGCCCACGGTCCACCGGGTCGGCGCCATGGCCTCGGACATCCCCGACCGCTTCACCGTCCCCGCCACGGAACCCGGCACCGCCCGGGAACTGGAGGTGCCCCGCTACTCGCAGAACGTCCATGTGGGGGAGTACCCGGAGTACGACAACGGGGGCGAGGCCTGGTGCAGTCCCACCTCCTCGCAGATGATCATCGAGTACTGGGGCCGCACCCCCACCCCCGAGGACCTGGCCTGGGTCAAGCCCGGCATCCCCGACCCACAGGTGTGCCACGCGGCGCGCTACACCTTCGACTACCAGTACGACGGATGTGGCAACTGGCCCTTCAACGCCGCCTACGCCGCGACGTACAAGGACATGAACGCCGTGGTCACCCGGCTGGGCTCACTGTCCGACGTGGAGAAGCTGATCGCCGCGGGCATCCCGGTCATAACGTCCCAGTCGTTCCTCAAGGGTGAGCTGACAGGGGCGGGCTACGGGACATCGGGCCACCTGATGACCGTCATCGGTTTCACGCCCGACGGCGACGTGATCGCCAACGACCCCGCGTCCCCGTCCAACGACGCGGTGCGCCGTGTCTACCGGCGGCGCGAGTGGGAGAACATCTGGCTCCGCACGAAGCGCTACGACGCGAACGGCGCGGTCAGGAGCGGCACGGGAGGGGTCTGCTACGTGTACTGGCCGGCTGTCCCCACGGCAGGGCAGCGCCGTGCCCTCCGGGCGCTGCGCCTGATGTGACCGTGTGAGGCCCGCGCGGCGACCTCGACGAGATGGCGGCAGCGCTCCTGGCCGTCCTGGGCGAGGTCGCCGTGCCGGTCCACGGTGCCCTTGATCGGGTGCGCGCGGTGGCCTACGAGGCGGACGTCTCGCAGGAGACCCAGGTGGCCGCGATGGTGGACCGGACGGTCCAGTCTTTCGGGACCGTGGACATCCTGGTCGCCAACGCCGGCATGCAGCGTGATGCCAAGTTCACCGAGATGACTCTCGCCCAGTGGCAGAAGGTCCTCGACGTCAACCTCACGGGCCAGTTTCTGTGCGCACGGGAGGCGGTCAAGGAGTTTCGTCGGCGCGGAGTGGTCCCTGAGGTGTCCCGGGCGGCCGGGAAGATCATCTGTATGAGCTCGGTGCACCAGCTCATGCCTCGGAGACGCCGGCGGCCCGGGAGGAACTTCTGCGTCTGATCCCCTACGACCGGATCGGTGACCCCGAGGACATCGCCCACGCCGTTGTCCTGCTGGCGTCCGACCTCATGGACTACGTGGTGGGGACGACCCTCTACGTCGACGGCGGGATGACGCTCTTCCCCGGGTTCGCGACCGGCGGCTGACCTCATTCCCGGGGGCAGGATCAGCGTGCGGCGGAGCTGCGGGCGGTGGCCGTCGAGACGTCCGGGTGGATGGCGAAGACGCGGTCCAGGCCGACGATGCCGAGGATGCGCGCGGTGTTGGCGGGGACCGCGGCCAAGGCGATGTCGCCGCCCTGTTCGCCGGCCAGGTTCCGGGCCGTCAGCAGAGCGCTGATCCCGCTGGAGTCGCAGAATTCGAGGTCGGCCAGATCCAGGACCAGCAGTTGTCCCGCGGCCAGGGTGAGACCGTCCAAGGCCTGGCGCAGTTCGGGCGCCGTCTCATGGTCGAGGTCGCCGGCGATCTGGAGTACGGGGCCGCTGGCGGCATCTCGGGTGGTGACTTTCAGTGGGCTCATGTCAGATTTTCGGTCGCGGTGGCGGGAAGCGGGGAGGGCACGCCGAGGGCGAGCAGCGCGGTGTCGTCGTCGAGCCCGTCGCCGAACCCGGCGAGCAGCCCCGTCAGGGCGGTGATCAGTGCCTGCGGCCCGGCGGGAGGCCGGCCGGTGGTGAAGGCGCGCAGGGCGTCCTCGCCGTACAGCTCGCGGCCGGGTCCCGTACGGGCCTCGGTCAGGCCGTCGGTGTAGAGGAGCAGGGTGTCGCCGGGCAGCAGCCGGGCGCGGACGGCGGTGAACTGTGCCTGAGGCAGGACGCCGATGAGCATTCCACCCGGGGTGGGCAGGTAGTCGGCGGTGCCGTCCGCGCGCTGGATCAGTGCCGAGGGGTGTCCGCCGGAGGCCAGGTGCACGCTGACATGCCCGTCGCCGGGTTCCAGGACACCGAATATGGCGGTGCAGTAGCGGGTGTCGCCGCTGGCGTACCGCTCGTGCAGCACCGTGTTCAACGTGGTCAGCACGGTGACCGGGTCGGCGTCGTGCAGGGCGGCGGCGCGCAGGGTGTAGCGCGTCAGGGAGGTGACGGCGGCGGCCTGGGGGCCCTTGCCGCACACGTCGCCGAGGAAGAACGCCCACCGGCCGGTGCCCAGGGGGAACAGGTCGTAGAAGTCTCCGCCCAGCAGATCCGGGGAGGCGGTGTGGTAGTAGGAGGCGGCCTCCAGCCCTGGGACTGTGGGCAGCTCGGCGGGCAGCAGGCTCTGTTGCAGGACGGCGAGCGCCTCCTGGAGCCGCTCACGGTCGGCCTCGGCCTGTCGACGTGCTTCCTCGGCCGCCCGACGGCTGCGCAGCAGCTCGGTCTCGTAGGCGCGGCGGTCCCGGGCGTCGAAGACCGTGGTGCGGATCAGTAGCGGCTCGCCGTCCCTGCTGGTCTTCACCTTCGAGGTGACCAGCACCGGGATCCGTTGACCGGCGGCGGCCTTGATGTCCAGGGCGATGCCACTGACCTCGCCCTTCATCTGCAACAGCGGCGCGAAGTGCGTCTCGTGGTAGAGCTTGCCGCCCACGGTCAGCAGATCGGCGAACCGCATGCGCCCCACCACTCGGGACTGATCCAGGCCCAGCCAGTCCAGCAACGTCGTGTTGATCTTCGCGATGGTGCCGTCCATCAGCGTCGACAGATATCCGCACGGCGCCTGCTCGTACAGCTCCTCGGCACTGTCCTCCAGCAGCGAGGTGAACACCGCGTCCGTGGCGTCCACGTCCTGTCCCTCGCCCGGCTCCGGTGCCTGGTCGGTACGGCACATCATCGAAGGGATCCGAGGAAGTCGGTGATCGCCCCGGTGGTGGCCTGCGGTGCACTCAGCTGCGGGCAGTGCCCTGTCGCCTCGAGGGTGACCAGCCGGCTGCCGGGGATCGCGTCCCTGACGTAGGCCCCGACCTCGCGGGGGGCGATCACGTCCTGCCTGCACTCCAGGATCAGCGTCGGCACCGTGATCGTCCTGAGGTCCTCGCGGCTGTCGGAGAGAAACGTCGTGCGGGCGAAGACCCGGGCCATGTCCGGGTCGGTCGCGCAGAACGAGGTGGTCAGCTCCTGGCCGAGTTCCGGCCGGTCCGCGTTGCCCATGATGACCGGGGCCATCGCCGCCGACCAGCCCAGATAGTTCGACTCCAACGACTCCAGCAGCTCGTCGATGTCCTCGGAGCTGAACCCGCCCCGGTAGCCGTCGTCATCGATGTAGCGGGGCGAGGGTGCGACCATGACCAGACGGGAGATGCGCTGCGGCGCCTTCGCCGCCGCGAGCACTCCGACCATCGCGCTGACCGAGTGCCCCACGAACGTCACGTCCCGCAGGTCCAGTTCCTCACAGACCTCCAGCACATCCTGCGCGTAGCCCTCCAGCGAGCTGTAGCGCCGCTCATCCCATGCCGAAGGGTCCGCCCGGCCCGAGCCCACGTAGTCGAAGAGCACCACGCTGTAACGCTCGGCCAGGGCGGGGACCAGCAGACGCCACATGTTCTGATCACAGCCGAACCCGTGCGCCAGCAGAAGCACCGGCCCGTCCGCACGGCCGGTGACGGTGACGTTGTTCCTGCGACGGATATCCATACCCGCCAGCTTCCCACCCTCCTCCCCACGCGAAGCAGGGGGCTGGCACTCCGTGGATCTCCTGGCGCCTGCGAAGGCGTCCAGTGGCGCGGCCGCGTCGGTGATCGTGGCAGTTGGATGAGCGGTGACGTCTTGAGTCTCTCTGCGTGCGCAGGCCACGGTCGGGGCAGCGCGGTGCGCTGCCGTGCGACCTACGGGGTATGGGAGAGCTGTCGACACCCGCTCCTTCCCCCTGAATCCTGTGCGGCATCGGACAGGAGGAGATCTGTGATGGCGCCGGTGAGTTCGGTGACGGGCTGGAGGGCGGCTCTGGGGAAGTCGCCGGCGAGCCCGGTGGACGGCGGCGAGGTGGTCGGTAGCAGGCGGCCCCCAGTCGAAGAGATCTGCTGCCTGTTCGGGGGCCGCCAGGATGCGGGTGTAGGTGTGTCCTGTGGCCGGATGAGGCCGTGGAGGGGCGACGTCGGTGAGTGCTGGGGCGTAGCGCACGTATGCGCGCCGTCCTGCGGGATCGGTGACGTGTCCGAGGAGCAAGGCTTTTGAGCCGGGCCGCTGCCTCCTCGTCGGCTTCGCGGCGCAGGGTGGACACGGGGTCGTCCTGGTCCTGCTCCTCGGGCTTGCCGCTGATCAGACAGATTCCTCAGCGGCTGAATGACTTCCGGGACCACCTTAATGAGCTTTTCAGCGACGAGGCGGGGCCCTTCGTTCCCGCGCACGGGATGGTGGCAGGGACCCGGCAGTACAAACACGCCAGTTACGCAATTTTCGAAGGATACGCGGGGACCTCGGCGTCAGGCCTCGCCGACGAGGTCGAAGCCGACAAAGCCACAGCCAAGCTCGACTACGTCGAAGACCTCTACCACTACTGGAACGAAGGAGGTCAGCCGGCCGGCGGCGCCACCCCACGCATTGAGGCCGAGTTCGACCGCATCCGGGCAGAACTCGGCGACCTGCCCGGAACGGCGGCAAGCCCTGAGCGTCTGCGCACGATGCTGCGGCACCTGACCCGCACCCTGCACCCCGGCGTCCTCAACGACTGCTTCCACCAACCAGCCACAACCGTGTGAGGAAGCGACCGGGGGCACAGTCCGGCCCATCCGCCCGCGCCATGAACCCTGACACCGGTCCACCAGCAGGCACACACCAGATGCCGGTTGTGTAGCCCACAGCTGCACTGGCCCGGCAGACCGAGGCGATGGCGGCCGTCTTCATGAGAGGAGGCCACCGGCGAGATGGGGCACAGCGCCTGCCCGAACCTCTGGGATGGCTGCGGAACCCCACGAGGCGCCACTCGCTACTGCGGTGACCGACCTCGTCCCTCCCGCTCCTGGCTGCGGTGCTTCCAAAGGGTGTTGCAGAAGGCCGTGATCCCGCAGGTCGGAGCGATGTGCGGGCCTGTGTGGACATGAGGCGAGGGCGAGGTTGTGCATCCGGGCGACGGCGTCCGGAACCTTTCGAGGATCACTGGAAGGCGTAGTGAGGGGGCCTGCGTAGACCCGCAATTCCGGCATCTCCGCAGGCTGTCACAGCTGCCTTGCCGGAGTCCCGTGAGTGTCCCGCCCAGCGCCTGTAGCACCGCAGCCAGCGTTTGCGGGTCAGCCTCTTGTCCTGCGGGCCGCTGCCCGCACTACTCGATGAGGGGGCGACGCCGGAGGCTCGCCGATCAAGCTACATCCGAAAGCATGAATGGAAGCACTGCTTCCGCTTCTATTCCCACCTGGGTCGTTGAGCCAATGAGTGGCGTCCGCACCGGGTTCTCTTCGGGTGACTCGCCGCACGTCACGCCGAACACAGGAAGGAGAACCCGCATGCACCTGACGCCCCATGAGCAGGAGCGGCTCATGATCCGTGTCGCGGCGGATCTGGCCGAACGGCGACTCAGGCGCCAGCCTGATCTCGCACTGAACTACCCGGAGGTCATGGCGCTGTTGGCGGCCTATGTGCTGGAGGAGGCCCGCCACGACACGAAGACGGTCGCCGAGCTCATGGATACCAAGCTGAGCGATGTGGCGAAGACGCTCAAGATCCCCAGCAAGACCGCCGGCGTCGACTTGACGGACTTCGAGGTCATGGACGGCGTGCGGGAAATGATCCGCGACGTGCAGGTCGAAGCGACGTTCAAGGACGGCACGAAGCTGGTGACCATCCCCGACCCGCTCGGCAAGGCGGAGCCTGACGCGGAGGTTTACCCGGGCAAGTACGAACTCCTCGCGGACGACGGTCAGCACGCGGTGACGTTCAACGCGGACGATCACGAAGACTCCCTGAGGGAGGGGCCGCTGTGGGCGAAGAACACCGCGAAGCGCCCCATCCAGGTCGGCTCCCACTTCCACTTGGGCGACGTCAACGCGTGCCTCAAGTTCTTCAAGGACGAGGAGTGCTCCATCCCGGCCGACGATGACGTGAAGGGGAAGCGGCTCCACATTGCGGCCGGTACGTCGGAGCGGATCGAGCCCGAGCACGTATGCAGGGTGTGGGTGGTGCCCATCAAGGGTGCCCAGTTGGTCAAGGGCCTTCGAGTCAAGGATTCGAGTGAGTGGACGGTGGCCCCATGAGTGGCAGCTCCGGTCAGGCACGCGGTGTTGTGCAGTCGACGCCGCGCGAGCTCAGCTTCACCGCGCGCCCTCCGGTGCCGCTGTGGCGGCAGGACTACGCGACGCTGTACGGCCCGACGAAGGGCGACCGGGTCAGGCTCGCCGACACGAATCTCATCGTCGAGATCGAGGAGGACTGGTGCGGGGGGCCGGGCCGTAGCGGCAACGAGATGCTCTTCGGCGGCGGCAAGGTCATCCGGGAGTCGATGGGCCAGTCTCATTTCCCCAGGAGCGACAGAGCACACAATCCAGTGGACACAGTGATCACCGGTGCGCTGATCATCGACTACTGGGGTGTGGTGAAGGCCGACGTCGGCCTTCGAGACGGCGAGATCCAGGCGATCGGGCAGGCGTACAACCCAGAAACGATGACACCGAAGCCCTACACGGCCGAGGAGAACCGGGGCGGGCGCGCCTCACACTTCGTGGTGGGGCCGGAGACCGAGGTGATCTCCGGGAACGGGCGGATCCTGACCGCGGGGGGCATCGACACCCATGTGCACTTCATCGGCCCCGGCCAGATCCACGAGGCACTCGCGTCAGGAGTGACCACGCTCATCGGTGGCGGTACCGGCCCCGCAGAAGGCAGCCGGGCCACCACTGTGACGCCTGGCGAGTGGCACCTTCAGCGGACGTTCGAGGCCCTGGACGCCTACCCGGTCAACATCGGCCTGTTCGGCAAGGGCGGCACGATCTCCTACGATTCACTGAAGGACCAGATCCTTGCCGGTGCCATTGGCCTCAAGGTCCACGAGGACTGGGGGGCCACCCCCGCGGCCATCGACAAGGCGCTGGAAATCTGTGACACCTACCACGCCCAAGTGGCCCTGCACGCCGACTCGATGAACGAGTCCGGGTTCGTCGAGGACACCTTCAACGCCACCAAGAATCCCAAGACCGGCAAGCCCCGGGGCATTCACGTCTTCCACGTCGAAGGCGCCGGCGGCGGCCACGCACCGGACATCATGAAACTGGTGGGCAAGGGCTACGAAAGCGTCCTGCCCGCGTCGACCAACCCGACCCGGCCCCTGACGAAGAACACCGTCGCCGAGCACATGTACATGATGGTCATCTGCCATCACCTCAACCTCGAGGTCCCTGCGGACAAGTCATACGCCGACTCGCGTATCCGGCCCTCCACCATGGCGGCCGAGGACTGGCTGCACGACACCGGTGCCATCTCGATGATGTCCTCCGACTCGCAGGCCATGGGGCGCATCGGCGAGATGATCATGCGGACCTGGCAGACCGCGCACGTCATGAAGAAGCGCCGCGACCACCTGCCGGAAGACACCGACAGGCACGACAATTACCGCATCAGGCGCTACATCGCCAAGTACACGATCAACCCGGCCATCGCCCATGGCATCGACCATCATGTCGGCTCCGTCGAGGTCCACTCGCCTGACGAGCTCAAGACCGCGGCCCCCCATGAGCGCAAGATCGCGGACCTGGTGCTGTGGGAGCCGAAGTTCTTCGGCGTCAAGCCGCACGTGATCATCAAGGGCGGGCAGATCGCCTACGCGCAGCTCGGTGACGCCAACGCGTCGATCCCGACACCGCAGCCCTACCTGCCCCGCCCGGTGTGGGGGGCATGCGGCCGGGCCCCGGGAGGCAACTCCTTCAACTTCGTGGTGCCCGAGGCCGTCGGTATCAAGGCGAAGTACAACCTGACGAAGGGGGTGAAAAAGACTAAATCCACTCGTGGAGTGACCAAGCAGCGCATGGAACTCAACGGTGAGTCGCCGGAGATCGAGATCGGCCCCGAGACCTTCCAGGTCACCATCGGCGAGGGCGATGGCAAGGGCACGGGCACAGAGCCCGGCACCGGGAAACCGGGTGCGAACAGGGGCACGACCACTGACGCCCGCACCGTGCTGAAGAAGGCCCTTGCGGACGGTGCCGACGACGATGACGAGCCCGACGACAAGCTGATGTTCGACAAGGATCATCCGCAGAGGGATCCGGAGCTCTACGAGACCGAATTGCCCATGGCGCAGCGGTACTTCCTCTTCTGAGCGCGACGTCGGTCCGGCGGCGCCCCGCCGCCGGACCGCCTGCTCGGGAAGTATCCCTTTTTTTGAGCTCCGTACCTGTGAAAGGCAGGCGACCGTTCCCATGAGCCATGCCGCTCTGCTCGTCCTGGCCGACGGCCGTTTCCCCGCCGGTGGGCACGCCCATTCCGGCGGTGTGGAGGCCGCGGTCGCCTCGCACGGTGTCCACGACGCCGCAAGCCTGGAGGCGTTCTGCCGGGGCCGTCTGCACACCGCCGGGCTGACCGCGGCCGGCCTCGCCGCCGCTGCCGCCACCGGTTACGACCTGATGGCGCTGGACGAGGCCGCAGACGCACGCACCCCCGTACCGGCACTGCGGCAGGTCGCCCGCAAGCTCGGCCGGCAGATGCTGCGGGCCGCCCGGGCCGCCTGGCCCTGCCCCGAGCTCGACCAGATCGCCCACCGCCTGCCGCAGGGCGCCCACCAGCCTGTCGTGCTCGGCGTCGCCGCGCGCGCCGCCGGCCTGACCCCGTCGGATGCCGCGCAGTGCGCCGCGTACGAGAGCATCGGCGGCCCTGCGACGGCGGCGGTGCGGCTGCTGAGCCTCAACCCGTTCGACGCGACCGCCCTGCTTGCCCGGCTCTCCGGCGAACTCGACGACGTCGCCCACGCCGCCGCCGAAGCGGCAGCACGGCTCGCCACCGACGGTGTCGTAGTCCTGCCTTCCGCATCCTCGCCGCTCCTTGACATCACCGGCGAACAGCACGCCGCCTGGTCCATGCGGCTCTTCGCCTCCTGACCCCCCACACCGTTCGGAGAACGCCATGCACCTCGACCACGACACGATGCTGCCGCACCACCACACCCCCAGCGCCGACGCACTGCGCCCCGACGGCAGCCGCCGCGCCCTGCGCATCGGCCTCGGCGGGCCCGTCGGATCCGGCAAGACCGCCACCGTCGCCGCACTGTGCCGCGCCCTGCGCGACCGGCTGTCCATCGCGGTCGTCACCAACGACATCTACACCCGCGAGGACGCCGAGTTCCTGCTCCGCGAAGCCGTGCTGCCACCGGAGCGCATCACCGCCGTCGAAACCGGCGCCTGCCCGCACACCGCGATCCGCGACGACATCTCCGCCAACCTCGAAGCCGTCGAACAGCTGGAGGAGACACTGCTCCCACTGGACCTCGTCCTCATCGAGTCCGGCGGCGACAACCTCACCGCCACCTTTTCCAAGGGCCTTGTCGACCACCAGGTGTTCGTCATCGACGTCTCCAGCGGTGACGACATCCCCCGCAAGGGCGGCCCCGGCATCACCACCGCCGACCTCCTCGTCATCAACAAGACCGACCTCGCCCCCTATGTCGGCGCCGACCTGGACACCATGGCCGCCGACGCCAGCCGGCAGCGCGGCAGCCTCCCCGTCCTCTTCACCAGCCTCGCCTCGGACGACGGCGTCCAGCCTGTCGCCGACTGGGTCAACGGATGCCTGTCCGCCTGGCGCACCGAGGCCGCCGTATGACAGCCACCGCACCACATCCCAGCCCGCCGCCCACAACGGCGTCCCCCGCGCCGACCGCCGCGGGAAGCGAGACGGACAGCGGTCGGAGAGACGAAAGGCATGTGGCCGGACGAATGCACCCGACGGACCCCGCACATTCCGGGGTCCGGGCCACCGCCGTCATCAGGGCCGCCCGCGACGGCTCCACCACGACCGTCCCGCTCATGCGTAACAGCGGCCCCTTCCACCTGCACCAGACCCAACCCCACGACGGGTGGGCCCGGGTCAGCGTGATCAGCTCCATGTGCGCACCGCTCGGCGGAGACCGGCTCGCCCTCGACATCACCGCCGAGGAACACGCCAGGCTGGAGGTGACCACGCCGACCGCCACCATCGCGCTGCCCGGCGCCACAGCCAGACCCGCCACCTATGACGTCCGCCTCACCGTCGCCGACCACGCCATGCTGTCCTGGTTGCCCCAACCCCTGATCAGCGCCTCGAACAGCACCCTTCACCAGACCTGCACGGTCGACCTCGCACCCACCGCCGCCGTCCTGCTGCGAGAGGAGCAACTCCTGGGTCGTACGGCCGAACCCCCGGGCCACCTCACCACCCGCCTCACCGTGTACCGGGGCGGCCGCCCCGTCCTCGACCAGCACACCGCCTACGGCGGGACGGCGCCGGCCTGGGACGGCCCCGCCGTGCTGGGCGGGCACCGCGCCGCCGGCCAGCTCCTCGTCGTGGACCCCCACCTCTCCACCGATCACCCGACTCTCCTCCTCGGCGACGACCCCGAGAAGGGCCACGCCGTTCTCACTCCACTCGCCCAGCACCCCGCCTACCTGGCCACCGCCACCGCCACCACCCTCCACCAGGTGAGCAGGCTCCTCGACACCGCGCTCGAACACATCCGGAGCATGTAGTCGCGACCAGCCTGAGGCGCGGGCCCGGTCGGACATCCGACGAATCGCGTAAGGGGCCCACGAGCAGTTCTTCCCACTCGGCGGCTCGGTGCAGGGGGTCGGTCGAGTGACGAAGGCGCCCGGTTGGGGATCGGGGCCGGGCCCTGGTGCCAGGGGTAGTGGTACTCGGGGCGGGCCGTCCGCAGTACGTCGAGGCGGTCGAGGACACCGGGGGCGATCGGACGGCCGTTCTCCAGGAGCACTGTGCCGGCAGCGTTGATCCGGGCGCGCAGCGCGACCAGAGCGCGGCGGGCGTCGGCCGGGGAGAGCAGGTCGGGCAGCCGGGCGGGCTCGACGAACTCGATGCCGGTGATCTCGCTCGGAGGCAGGCGGATTTCGGCGATCCGGTAGTCGTCCCAGGTGCCGCCGTCGAAGACGTGGAGGATCTCGCCGGGAAATCTCATGGACGCGGGAGCGTTGACGGCGTCGGCGGGAACCCAGTCGACGGCCAGGCCCCGGTCGATGTGGGCAGCGACCCCGAGCTCCTCCATGAGCTCGCGCGTGGCGGCGTGGGCGGGGGACTCGCCCTGGGCGACGGCGCCTCCCGGCAGAAGGCAGGTGTCGCGGTAGTCGACGTGCTGGATCAGAACTTTCCCGTACGTGTTGGTGATCAGTACGGACGTGCCGACCCACGGGGCGGCTGTGGCACGGAGGGCACCGTAAGCCTCGTCACTCATCACCGTGCTGGGCGGCTCGCCCGAAACTGGCATTGTCGTCATGACTCTCCGATCGAGGAAGGGGTGGGCCTGGTCTGGAGGCGTTCAGCTGTCCCTCCCGGTCCCGGAGTCGAAGTAGGTGGCCGTGCCGGTAGCCGTGCTGTCGCGTCACAACGACGCGGGACCGACTTCACCTCGAGTTCCGGATTCATGTCATCGGCGGTTCGCCGGTCGCCGTACCGGACTCCGGGCTGCCCTTCGCCGGCTCCGGTGCCGGGGTGTGACCGGGCTGCGGGGGGATGGCCGGGATCTTCGTCGCGTACTGGGCGGCCTGGGCGGTGAACATGCTGCGGTAGATGCCGTCGGGCCGGGTCATGAGCTGTTCGTGGGTGCCTTCTTCGGCCACCCGGCCCTGGTCGAGGACGTAGATGCGGTCCGCGTTGGCCGTCGCCGCGAGCCGGTGGGTCACGAGTACGACGGCGTGGCCTTCGTCCGCGAGGGACCACAGGCCTTCGAACGCGGCGATCTCCGCGTGCGGATCGAGGGCCGAGGTGGGTTCGTCGACAAGGAGGAAGGGGGCCCCTCGGTACAGGCTTCGCGCCGTGCCGAGCTTCTGCCACTGTCCGCCCGAGAGCTGGACACCGCGCTCGTAGCCCTTGTAGACGATGGAGTCCCAGCCGTGGCGCAGGTTCTCGATCAGCCTGAGGACGCCGGCGGAGAGTGCGGCGGACTTCACCCGGTCCATGTCACGGACGCGGTCGCCGGCGCCGATCGCCACATTCGCGGCCGCGGTCATCTCCCAGCGGGGGAAGTCCTGCGCGAGCAGCCCCACCAGGGCGAAGATCCCGGCCCGGTCGGCGTCCCGCAGCCCGACCCGGTCGCCGCCCTCGGCGTCCTGCCACCACACATCACCGTCCGGGGGCACCAGCAGTCCGGCCAGCACCTTGGTCAGGGTGGTCTTCCCGGAGCCGTTCGCGCCCACCAGCGCGGTCACCTCGCCGCGACGGACCCGCAAGCTGACGTCCCGCAACGCGGGGGAGTCGGCCCCTGGGTAGGTGTACGACACGTTGTCGACGCGGACCTGATGGACGCGGGACGGCAGCGGGGTGCCGGTGGTGGGGATGGCGTTCTCGTCGGCCAGGGCGATGGCGTCCTCGGTGTCCGTGAGGAACAGCAGCTCCTCGTAAAGCCGGTTGACCTGCTGGACCAGCGAGGTCAGCCGTGCCGTCGACGCGCGGATCGCGAGGACCGCGGTGCCGCCGACGGCGAGTGGCAGCGAGCCGTCGGCCAGCAGCCACCACAGGATCCCGTAGCAGGCCAGCGACGCGAGACCCGCGAACGCGCCGGCGACCAGATCCGTGGATGCCTGCGCACGGGCCAGACGGCGCTGCTCCGCCTCGGTCTGGTGGGACATCTCCTCATAGCTGTTGAGCAGTTTGGTCCCGGCGGCGTGCACGCGGATCTCGCCCTGCGCGTGCGGCCGGGTGAGGAATCCCAGGAGTGAGGCGATGGCCCGCCGGTGATCGATCCAGTGCAGCTTCGACACGTACTCGCGGCGTGCGGAGCTGACCGCGCCCCACCCCTTGGGCAGGGCGATCACGAGGAGCATCGGCAGCAGCATCCAGTGCAACGACGCCAGTACGACGGCGGCCGCCACCATCGAGATGAGGACGTTGCCGACCCCTACGGACAGCATCAGCATGCTGCGGGCCGAGTCCGTGCCGAACCGGCCGGCCTCCAGCACACGCTGGACCTCCGGGCGTTCGGTCGCCTCCAGTTCGACGCGGGTGACAGCCGTGTAGTAGCGCGCCGAGACGGCCCGCTCCACCTGCGGTTCCAATCGTCCCGACATCGCCGTCGACCACGCCGCCAGCAGGGCCGCGAGCACCGCCGTCGCCGCCAGTGCCGTCAGGGCCGGAAGGGCTTCGCGCAGCTTGTCCGCCGTCGGACCCTCCGCGAAGAGGTTCGTGAGCACGCTGTTGACCGCGACCAGCCCCCAGGCCGCGGTCACCCCCTGCCCGAGCTGCGCGGCCACCACTCCCGCCATCGCCCGCCGGTCCGTCCGCCAGCCGGTACGAAGTACCAGGGCGACCATGCGCGGCAGCGCGGCCGCCATGTGCCGGAAGGAGAGCCGGGTCAGCGGCCCCACGTGGCGTACGAAGGACTGGTCGTAGCGCAGGCGTCCCCCGTACAGCTCGCGCTCCGCGTTCGAGATCTTCTCCTTCGCGGGTGTGCCTTTCGCGCCCTGCGAGGTATCGCGGCGTGGGCCGGTGCGTGTCAACGTCGCTCCTTCCTGGTGGCCGTGTCGGGATCGTCAGGTTCAACGAGCGGACCCAGTTTTCGAACACGTGTCTTTCGGCCGAGTTTCGAATCCCGATGCCACGCGGTTGTCGAAAGATGTCGGATGCATGGGCCCTTGCGCCGCAAGAGGCGCTCCACGAGTGGGTGTTGGCCGAAACGCCGTCGGTCGGAATGCACGGGACGGAATGGCCGGGGTCGCGCTCCTGGACCGGGACAGCGCCCCAGGACAGTGTGAGGACATGAGGCCCGGCGTATTGCGCTGCCGGGGCGACAGGCACACTCTGCGTGTTGTATTTCCTTCAGCAGAGGACGGCCCGCACATGATCACGCTCACCAAGGAAGACGGACCGGCAGACCTGGACGGAGTCACCCATCTGTCCATCGGCGTGTCCTGGGACCCCACGGCCGGCACCACCGGAGGGGTCATGGGCATGCTGCGCCGCAAGACCGGCACCGACCTGGACCTGATCGCCATCGCCGTGCAGGGCGCCGACCCGGTGCGTCTGGCGGGTCTGGACTCGCTGGACCCGATGGGCAACGGCTCCCTGGTGCACAGCGGCGACAACCAGACAGGGCGCGGTGACGGCGACGACGAGACCGTCACGGTCGAATTCGCGCGCATCCCCGCCAACATCACGTCGATCGTGTTCGTCGCCGCCGCTTTCAAGAAGGGGAGTTCCTTCCAGAAAGCCCGCAACATCAGCTTCAAGGTCTACGACGCGACAGGCGGCAGCGCCCAGCAGGTGGCCGACATCTGGCCCAGCCTGCTGACCCAGGAGAACGGCTGCGCGGTCGCGAAGGCCGTGCGGGTCGGCGGCGCCTGGAAGCTCGAAGTGATCAATTCGGCGGGGAAGATCAAGCAGGGTGACGAGCACGCGCTGATGCGCTTCGCGATCAGCAAGTAAGGCTTCTCGTCCGGACCGTTTCCCGACGGGGCCCAGGTGACCTCGCGGCGGAAAGCCTTGTGCCGGCCGGAGCTCCCGCGCAGGGAATCCGGCCGGGCCGGCGTGTCAGGTCAGAACGGGGAGAGAGTCCAGCCCCCGGACAAGACGGGTGTGCCGCCGTACCAACCGCTCCGCCGGCACGGCGAGCCGGATGCCGGGGAAGCGGGTCAGGATCGCGCGTCTCCTCGGGGGTCGACCCGCGTATGGCCACAGCCGTCAGCACCGCGCGCCTCTGCCGCAGTGTGCGGATCTGCACGGCCAGTGCTTCGGCGTGCGCCGCGGCGACCTCGGGAAGCGAGATCTCCCGGTCCATGACCCTGCGGATCGTGGGAAGGTCCAGTCCCAGGTCGCGCAGGGTCCGCACGAGGTCCAGGTGTGCGACGGCGTCGACGGCGTAAAGGCGGTAACCGGCGGGGCTGCGGTCGGTCGGCGTCACGATTCCGCGATCGGAGTAGAACCGGATGGTCTTGACCGTGAGGCCGGTCCGCCGGGCCAGCTCGCCGATCGAGTGGAGCGTGTCGTCGTCCATGTCCCCACCTCCGTGTCTCCCCCTGGTGGAGACTCAAGCCCAGGATGTTTCGGCACCAAGACTTCCTGCCACCCGGCCTGCTCAGAGGGCGACGACGGTCGCTTCCGTGGCTTTGACGCTGGTCCAGACGGAGCTCCCCTCGGCGAGGCCGAGTTCGGCCAGGGCCTGAGGAGTGATCTCGGCGACGAGGTCCGGCACCTGGTCCGAGGTGATCAGGACCCGCAGCCGGCTGCCGCTGGTGGTGATCTCCCGCACGGTGCCTGACCAGACGTTGCGGGGGCTGCCGGTCGGCTTGTCCCTGTGCACGGAGACGGCTTCCGGAGCGATGATCGCGAGGGAGTCCGTGCCCGGCGGGAGCGTGTCCGCGGCCACGAGGAGGCCGCCGTCGGTGAGTCGGATGCCGGTGTCGGTGGCGGTGCCGGGCCAGGCGTTGCGGCCGAGCATCCGGGCGACCCAGGGGGAGCGCGGGTTGCGGGTGACCTCGGCGGGCGGGGCGTCCTGGAGGGTCCGTCCGTCGTCGAGGACGAGGACCCGGTCGGCGAGCGCCACGGCTTCGACGGGGTCGTGGGTGACGATGAGGCACACGCCCCCGAAGCCGTCGAGATGTCGGCGGAGGGTGTGCCGGACGTGGGCGCGGGTGGTCTGGTCGAGGGCCGCGAGCGGTTCGTCGAGGAGGAGGAGCCGCGGCCGGGCGGCCAACGCCCGGGCGAGCGCGACACGCTGGGCCTGGCCCCCGGAGATCTGACCCGGTCTGCGGTGCGCGAGGTGCCCTACGCCCAGACGGTCCAGCCACGTCTGCGCACTGCGGCGGGCCTCGGCGCGCGGGACGCCACGGGCGCGGAGCCCGTACGCGGTATTGGCCGAGGCGCTCATGTGGGGGAAGAGCGCCCCGTCCTGGGGGACCCACGCGACGCCCCTGCGGTGCGGGGGGAGCGCGGTGACGTCGGTGTCGCCGAGCCGGAGTTCGGCGTGGGCGCGCGGGGTGAGGCCGAGGAGCGCGCGTAGCAGGGTGGTCTTGCCGGCGCCGTTGGGGCCGACGACCGCGATGGTGGTCCCGGCATCCGCGTCCAGGGTCAGGTCGTTGAAGCCCGTGACGGTGGCGTGGAGCGGCCAGCCCGCCCCCGTGTCACCGGTGTCGGGCGGGACGTCCGAAGCGGCATGCGTGTCCATCTTCGGGGCCGGCCCGGGATCGTCGGCCAGGGCGCGCGGCCGGGCGGTGTTCGGGGTACCGGTCCATCGTCCGCGCAGTGCGATGAGTACGACCATGGCGATGACCAGCAGGAGGAGTGAGACCGAGGTCGCGGCTTCCGGGCTGTCCTGGAGCAGCAGGTAGACCTGGAGTGGAAGCGTCTGCGTCGTGCCGGGGAGGTTTCCGGCGAAGGTGATGGTCGCGCCGAACTCGCCGAGGGCCCGCGCCCAGGTCAGCGCCGCGCCCGCGGCGAGGCCGGGGGCGACCATGGGCAGGGTGACGGTGAAGAACACCCGTACCGGTGAGGCGCCCAGGGAGGCCGCGGTCTCCTCGTAGCGTGGGCGCAGGCCGCCCAGCGCTCCTTCGAGGCTGATGATCAGGAACGGCATGGCGACGAAGGTCGCGGCCAGGACGGCGCCGGAGGTGTGGAACGGCAGCGTGAGTCCGAACGTGTCCTCCAGCCACGAGCCGAGGAGCCCGCGCCGGCCGAAGGCCAGAAGGAGGGCGACGCCGCCGACAGTCGGTGGCAGGACCATCGGCAGGAGCACGAGAGAGCGGACGAACGCCTTGCCGGGGAAGTCGACACGGGCCAGAAGCCAGGCCAGCGGCACACCGAGGACGAGGGAGAGCCCCAGGGCCCAGGCGGAGACGATCAGGGAGAGCTTCAGCGCCTGGGTCGTCTCGGGGCTGGTCAGGTGAGAGCCCAGGTCGGACCAGGACGTACGGGTGATGATCCCCAGCAGCGGCAGGAGCAGGAAGGCGATGGCCAGCAGTGCGGGGATCGCCAGGGCGATCGGGGCGCGGGGGCCGGTGGCGCGGCGGCGAAGGCGTCTCATGAAGATCCCCGATGCTGAGGTGCCGTGCGGGCGTCGCGTCCCGGAGGACGGGCCGCCCGCACGGGGCGGATGCCTGCTACGGCTTCTGGAAGCCGGCGGCGGCGAGGATCTTCTGGGCCTCGGGGGTGGACAGCCATGCCACGAACGCGGTCGCGGCCTCGCCGTTCCCGGAGGTCTTCAGGGTCGCCGCCGGGTAGGAGGCTACGGCGTTCTGCGCGTCCGGGATGTCGATCGCGTCGACCTTGCCGGTCGCCGTGGCGGCGTCCGTCCTGTAGACGAGGCCGGCGTCCGCCTCGCCGAGTTCGACCTTGCTGAGGACGGCGCGGACGTTGGGCTCCTGGGAGACGGGCTTCACGTCGATCTTCTGCGAGTCCAGGATCTGCCGGCTGTAGCGCCCGACCGGCACCTCGGGCGCCGCGAGGACGACCTTCAGGCCGGGGTCGGCGAGGTCCTGCAGGGTCTCGACCTTCTCCGGATTGCCCTTGCCCGTGGCGATCACCAGACGGTTCTTCGCGATGACGGTCGGCGACCCGGTGTCGGACTTCAGCCCGTCCATCGTCCTTGTGTCCGCCGTCACCAGCGCGTCGGCGGGTGCGCCCTGCTTGACCTGCGCGGCAAGCTCCTGCGAGCCGGCGAACGAGAAGGTCACCTCCGTCCCGGGGTGCTCCTTCTCGTAGGCCGCACCTGCCGTCTTGAAGACGTCGGTGAGTGAGGAGGCGGCCAGAACCGTCAGGTCGGCATCCGGTGCCCCGGATGCCGAGGCCTTGTCACCCGAGTCCTTCTTGCCGTCGCTGCCGCATGCGGCCAGCGGAACGAGCAGAGCCGCCGTGAGGACCGCGGCCGCCGTGCGCCGCCGGGTGAAGGTGAGAGACATGAGGGTGAGGCTCCTTGGGGACGCGGCCGGCCTGTGCCGCCCGGGCGCGTGATGGAGAGCCGCGCCGAGCGGGACGATCCCCTGTATGGGGCTGCATGTGCGACAGATTAATGGAGCCCTGCTTGTATTTACAAAGCTTGCTACGAATCTCCATGGCAAATGCGTTCGCATCTGGAGGATGGTCCGAATCCGGGGATGGCCGGTGGTGGCAGGCGACGGTCTACGCCGGCTCCGGCCAGGCGCCGGCCCACACCCGGGTGACGGCGCTGACGTAGCGCGCCCCGCACCGGCCCACGAGGACCACGAGCATGCTCCTGGCCGTGTCCAGATCCGGCCGTTTATACGTGTGACCAGGAGGAGGCCGAAGTCGGCGTCGATCTCCGCCCAGGCCGGCACGGTGCGGTGCCCGTCGACGACGGCTTCCGCCCTCAGCTCGGCTCCACTTGCCGTGCGCACGGTACGCGTGGTGGCCAACCCCGCGGCCCTCAGCCCACTCGCCGCGGAGCTGCGCGAACTCAGCTCCTGAACAGCCCGGTTACGGCGCCCCCTCGCGCAGGGCGTCGGAGACGGACTTGACGCCGCCGTGGGCGGTGAGTCCGCCGTCCACGGGGATGTCCGCACCGGTGATGAAGGACGACTCGTCCGACAGCAGGAAGACGACGAGCGGGGCGACCTCGTCGGCCGTCCCGGTGCGGCCCAGCGGCGTCTCGCGGACGTTGGCCTCCCGGAACGCGGGCGCCGCGGAGGCGGTCATCTCGGTCTCGATGTAGCCGGGGTGAACGGTGTTGACACGGATGCCCCGCGCGCCGAGCTCCAGTGCCGCGGTCCTCGACAGGCCCCGCAGCGCCCACTTGCTGGTGGTGTACGCCACCGGGTAGTGGGCGGTGAGGGCCGCCGACGAGCCGACGTTGACGACGGAGGCCCCGCGGGGCATGAGCGGGGCGAGGTGCTGGATGCCGAGGAGGGGCCCGGTGACGTTGACCGCGTGGACCCGCGCCATGTCCTCGGAGCGTACGTCCCCGATCCGGGCCCGCCAGGTGATGCCGGCGTTGTTGACGAGGCCGTGCACCTCGCCGTACGAGTCCCGCAGTTCGGCGGCGAGTTCGGCCCACTCGTCCTCACTGGTGACGTCGAGCCGCCGGCAGCCGTCGCGGGGTTCCACGTCGGTGGCGACGACACGGGCGCCCTCCCGGGCGAGGGCCGCCGCCTCGGCGGCGCCCTGGCCACGGGCGGCCCCCGTGACGACCACGACCTTGTCCTGGAGCCGCGGGGCGCCCGGGCATGTCACGGCCGCCGCCTGTCCCGGCGCCGGCCGGCCGGCAGCGGCACGGGCTCGGCGCCCGGGACGACGGTGCTGGTCAGCGAGCCGATGCCCTCGACCGTGAGCGTGACGGTGTCGCCGGGCTTCAGCGGCGGCGGGGTCTGCTTGCCGCGTACGCCCCAGAGTTCGGCGAGGCATCCGCCGTTGCCGCACGTGCCCGAACCGAGCACGTCCCCGGGGACGACCCGGGTGCCGCGTGAGGCGTAGGCGGTCATCTCCTCGAAGGTCCAGCTCATGTGGGAGAGCAGGTCCTCGCCGACCGTCACGCCGTTGACCTCGGCGGTCAGCGCGAGACGCAGGAAGCCCTCGGCGTCCCGGTGGGGCTCCAGCTCGTCGGAGGTGACGAGGTACGGGCCGAGAGTGGTCGCGGTGTCCTTGCCCTTGCAGGGCCCGAGACCGACCTTCATCTCCGCGGACTGCAGATCGCGGGCGGACCAGTCGTTGAAGACCGTGTAGCCGACGATGTGGTCGCGGGCCTGCCGTGGGGTGAGGTCGTGTCCCTCCCGGCCGATGACGGCGGCGACCTCGAGCTCGAAGTCGAGCACGGCGGAACCGGGTGGCACGGGGACGCCGTCCTGGGGGCCGTAGATCGCGTGCGGGTTGGTGAAGTAGAAGGTCGGCGCCGCGTACCACTGCTCGGGCACGCCGGCGACGCCGTCGACGGAGCGGCGCACGCCCTCGACGTGTTCCTCGAAGGTGACGAAGTCGCGTACCGACGTGGGCTGGAGCGGTGCCAGCAGCCGGACCTGGGAGACAGGAGGGCCGGCCGGCCCGTCGAGTGCCGCCCCGCCCGCGGCGAGCAGGCCGGGCAGCCCGCCGGTCTTTGCGAGCAGCGCGGTGAGTGAGGTGACGCCGGGCAGCGGGAAGAGCGTGCCGTCCTCGTCCACGACGGCCACCCGGTCACGGTGCTGCTGCTGATAAGCGGCGAAGCGCATGGTGCGGCTCCTGGAGTCGGGCCGGGCTCAGACCGGCGGGGCGACGAACACGCCGCGGTCGGGGTCGTTGAAGGACTCCTTGGCGACGAGTTCGTTCATCGCGTTGGCCGTGCCCCACTGGTCGGTGACCTCGGGCTGGGAGAAGTCGTAGACGTGCGGGTGCCAGGTGTCCTCGTCGAGGTTCTCCAGCTCGGTGGTGTACTCGACGGTGTTGCCGTGCGGGTCGAGGAAGTACGTGAAGGTGTTGTCGCCCGCCATGTGCCGGCCGGGCCCCCAGATCTTGCGGAAGCCGGCCCGCATGACCCGGCCGGAGCCGCGCATGTACTCGTCGATGCCACGCATCTCGAACGAGACGTGGTGCAGGGCGGTGTGCGGGCCCTGGGCGATGGCCATGGAGTGGTGCTGGTTGCTGATCCGCATGAAGTGCATGACCTCGCCCATGTGCGGCGAGGAGAGCGTGTCGGAGAGGGCGAAGCCGAGATGGCGCTCGTACCACTCCCGGGTGCGGTTCAGGTCGGGCGAGTTGAGGACGACGTGGGAGAGCTTGACCGGGATGGCCTCCTTCTCCTCGATCTTCCGGTGCTGCCGGACCTCGACGTCGGCCGAGACCTCGATGGTGCGGCCGTCGACGTCGAAGAAGCGGAAACCGTACCCGCCGCCCGGGGTGTCCACGGCACCGGGCCGCGAGATCAGCTGTACGCCGCCGGCCAGGAGCCGCTCGGCCAGGGTGTCCACGTCGGCCGGGCTCGCGGCGCCGTAGGAGACGAGGTCGAGCCGCTTCTCCTCGGCCCTGCGCAGCCGTACGACGTACTGCTCGGGGGAGCCCTCGGCGGCCAGGAAGGAGATCCCGGAGTCCTCGGTGACCTTGGTGAGGCCCCAGACGCCGGCGTAGAAGTCGAGCTGCTTGTCGTAGTCGGGCACCGCCAGGTCGACATGACGCAGGTGGGTGAGCAGGCGTGCGCTCATGGTGGTTCCTCCTCAGGTGAGAGCGGGGCCGAGCAGGGTGGCGGCGTTGTCACCGCGTACGGCGTCGAAGTCGGCCCGGGGCAGCCCCGCGGCGCGCAGGGTGCCCACCGGGTCCTCGGTGCCCATGTCGAAGGGGAAGTCGGAGCCGAGGAGTACACGGTCGGCCCCGGCCACCCGGATCAGCTCCCGCAGGACGTGCGGGTCGTGGACGAGCGAGTCGAAGTACAGCCGCCTGAGGTAGCTGCTCGGCAGGTGGGCGCAGCCGGCACCGGCGTCCGAGCGCGTGGACCAGGCGTGGTCGGAGCGGCCGATGTGGGTGGGCAGGTACCCGCCGCCGTGCGCGGCGATCAGTCTCAGGCCCGGGTGCCTGTCGAGCACTCCCGAGAAGATGAGGTGGGAGAGCGCGACGGCGTTCTCGGTGGGCTGGCCGACCGTGTTGGACAGGTACCACCGGTCCAGACGCTCGTCGAGCGTGCACCCGAAGGGATGCAGGAAGACGATCGCGCCCGTCTCGTCGGCCCGGGACCAGAACGGTTCGTAGGCGGGGTCGGACAGTTCCCGCCCCGGGGCGTGGCTGGAGATCTCCACCCCCATCAGCCCCTGGTCCAGGGCGTGGTCGAGGGCGCGTACCGCCTGGCCCGGATGCTGGAGAGGCACGAGTCCGAGCCCGCGCAGCCGGTCCGGGGCGGCCGAACAGTGCGCGGCCGTCCCCTCGTTGGCGGCGCGGTACACCTTCTCGGCCGTCTCCTCGTCGGCCCAGTAGTGGTAGTGCGAGGGAGAGGGGCTGACCAGCTGGACGTCAACACCCTGGGCGTCCATCGCGGCCAGCCGTACGTCGGTGTCGGTCAGCCGCGGGATCCGCTCGCCCACCATCGGGCCGCTGACGGCGAGAGCCGCGGGGCCGTTCCGCCGGGCGTCGAGCTCCTTGGCCGCCGCCAGGCCGGGCAGGCCTGCCACGAGCGCCTCGATCCCGGGGAGCAGGACGTGGGCGTGCACGTCCACGGTGGGGGAGGTCACGGCAGCTCCCGGAGCATCGTCATGGTGCGGCCCATCAGGCCGGGCACATCGGCGTCGCGTACGCCGTCGAGCTGCCACTGCCCGATCTGCACGGAGGCTTCCACGACGGGGCGTACGCGGGTGATCCGCCGCTCGTAGTACGCCTGGAACAGGGCGTCGTCCCAGGTGTCCGACTCGGTCAGGAGCTGTGCCAGCACCCAGGCGTCCTCCAGGGACAGGGCGGCGCCCTGGGCGAGGGTGGGCGGGCAGCAGTGGGCGGCGTCGCCGACGAGGACGACCCGGCCCCGGTGCCACGAGCCCTCGACCAGCATGCGGTCGAACCAGGTGTAGTTGACCTGTGCCGGGTCGGTGATGTGCTCGGTGATGTCCGGCCAGTTGCCGCCGTAGGCGGAGGCCAGGCGTCGCATCTCGTCGGCGTACGACTCCGGGGGGATCGACGCGCGGTCGCGGCGGGCCTCGACGACGTACGCGTAGAGCGTGGTGTCACCGGTGGGGCAGTAGCCGGCGATGTAGGCAGGGCCGCCGTAGGCGAGGTCGGTGCGGGACACTCCGGCCGGGCGTGGGGCGGCCACGCGCCAGATGGCCATGCCGGTCGGTTCCGGCTGGGCTTCGATGCCGATGGCCGCGCGGGTGGCGGAGCCCAGGCCGTCCGCCGCGATCACCAGGTCGTAGCGGCCCTCGGTGCCGTCCGTGAACCGGACCGTGACACCGTCGGCGTCCTGGTCGAAGCCCTCGGCCCGGGTGCCCAGCCGCACGAGGGCCCCGCTCGCGGCGACGGCCTCGATCAGGATCTGCTGGAGCCTGGGGCGCTGCATGCCGACCGTGGCGGGAAGGTCGTCACCGCCGGTGCGGAGGTCGTCCTGGACGTGCAGGACCGTACCGTCGGGGGCGGTGATGCCGACGGAGCCGAAACCGGAGCCGGACTCCTCCACCTGCTCCCAGACACCCAGTTCGCGCAGTACGCGCAAGGCGTTGCCCTGGAGGGTGATACCGGAACCGGCGGTGGCGTTCCAGTCGTCCCGGGCCTCGATCAGGTCCACCGCGAAGCCGGCGCGGCGCAGCAGGATCGTCACGGCGTTGCCGGCCGCGCCGCCGCCGACAACGAGGATCGTGCGGGTATCGGTCATGGGGAACTCCTTCGTTCCGCTGGTCACTTGACGGCGATCGGATTCACGGGCGAGCCGACCGCGCCGGTGATGGGAAGGGGCGCGGCGACCAGCAGGAACTCGTACGCACCGTCGGCGGCGCAGTCCTCGGCGAGCGCGTCCAGGTCCCACATCTCGCCGATCAGCAGGCCGATGTGCGGGATGGCGACCTGGTGCAGCGGCTGGAACGCGTGGTCGAACTCGTTGGGCCGCACCTCGAAGCCCCAGGTGTCGGTGGCGATCGCCGCGATCTCGCTGTTCCGCAGCCACCCCGCGGTGGTGAAGGAGAGGCCGGGGGCGGGCCCGCCCGCGTAGTCGCCCCAGCCGTCGCGGCGCACCCGGGTGAGCTGACCGGTGCGCACCACCACGAGGTCACCGCGTCCCACGGCCACACCGTGGGCCTCGGCGGTCGCCGTCAGGTGCTCCTCGGTGATCGCGAAGCCGTCCGGCAGCCCGTCGTCCTCGCCGAACACCCGTCCCACGTCCAGGAGAACGCCGCGTCCCGCGACGTGGGGGGCCATGTGCTCGATGCCGGTGACCAGGTCGCCGTCGGATGTGACGACCTGCTCGGCGGGCCGGCCGTTCCACGCCTTGCCGTGGTCGAAGATGTGCCCGAGCCCGTCCCACTGCGTGGAGCACTGCAGCGGCATGGCGATCACGTCGTCGGCGCCGCCGATCCCGTGGGGCAGCCCCTGGTTCCCGAGGGCCGCGTCCGTCCCGGTGTCCAGCATGGTGTGCACCGGATTGGTGCGCCGCCGCCACCCCTTCTGCGGGCCGTCGATGTCGAAGCGCTGGGAGAGGGAGAAGCTGACGCCGCGCCGGACGAGTGAGGCACCCTCCCGGCGCTTGGCCTCGTCGAGGAAGTTGAGGGTGCCGAGCACGTCGTCCCGGCCCCAGCGGCCCCAGTTGGAACACTCCTTCGCCGCCTCGGCGATCGAGCCCTCGGGGTCGGTGCGGTCCATGCTCATGACTCCTCCGCGACACAACGGGTGCGCTGGTTGCCGAGGCCGGTGACGGAGCTCTCCATGACGTCCCCGTCACGCAGGAGACGGCCCCAGTGCATCCCGTTGCCGGCGGGGGACCCGGTCAGCACCAGATCGCCGGGGAGGAGACGGGCGAACCGGGACACGTAGGAGATCAGGCGTGCCACACCGAAGATCATGTCCTCGGTGGACTCGTCCTGCATGGTCTCGCCGTTGAGCTTCAGTGTGAGCCGCAGGCCATCGGTGTCCGGGACCGACCCGGCCGGCACGATCCAGGGGCCGAGCGGGGTGAACCCGGGGGCGTTCTTGCTGCGCAGCCAGTCGGTGCCGATCTGCGGCATGTCCCGGCGGAACACCGTCGCCCGGTCGGTCAGGTCGTTGGCGATGGTGTAGCCGGCGACGTGCGACAGGGCGTCCTCGACGGACACCTGGTGGGCGGGGCGGCCGATCACCACGGCCAGCTCCAGCTCCCAGTCCGGCTTCCCGGCCCAGGAGGGCAGCACGACGTCGTCGTACGGGCCGGTGATCGCGCTCGGCAGGCCGATGAACACGTACGGGAGGTCCTCCGCCGCCCGCCGGTCCATGATCTCCGCCGCCTCCGCGCGGCGCTCCTCCTCGGAGCGGTCGTCGTCCGGCGCCCGGTGCGCGACATGAAGGTCGATCACGTGCTGCCGGTAGTTCGCCCCCGACTGGAACACCTGCCGCGGCTCGACGGGCGCGTGCACCCGGAAGCCCTCCAGCGGCCTGCTGCCGGAGCCGCTTCCGCCGGACAGGGTTCGCAGCCGCGGCAGCGCGGTCTCCCAGTCGTCCAGCAGATCCCGGACCGTCAACTGCTCCTCGCCGAAGGCGTCCCGCAGGTCGGTCACCTGTCCGTCGGGGGTGACGAGAGCCGGAAACGCCGAGCCGCCGGGGGCCGACAGGGTGCCGAGGGCGAAGGGTCCGGCGAAGAGCGCGGACGCTGATCCAGGTTTCACGAACATGTCCTCCTGATTGCGGTGGAACCAATCTGGACCCGCCACGCGCGATCAGGGAAATCGATTCTGTGGATAATCGGTATCCACCACACTTATTCATGCCTGGTCGGCGCCGTGCCGTAGGAGGAGTCCCGTGAATCTGGCCAGCCTCGACCTGAATCTGGTCGTCGCTCTGCGTGCCCTCCTGGAGGAACGCAACGTCACCAGGGCCGGTCAGCGCGTCGGGCTCAGCCAGCCCGCCATGAGCGCGGCGCTCGCACGGCTGCGCCGGCACTTCGACGACGATCTGCTCGCGCGGGTCGGCGGCCACTACGAGCTCACCGCGCTCGGCCAGGTCCTCCTCGACCGCACGTCCACCGCCTACGCCGTGCTGGAGCGTCTCTTCGCCAGCCAGGCCGACTTCGACCCGGCCGAGGAGAGCCGCGAGTTCAAGCTGGTCGCGTCCGACTACGCGGTCGCCGTCTTCGGCACCGAGCTGGCCCACGTCGTGCACGAGGAGGCGCCCGGCATCCGGCTCCGCTTCACCCACACCCCCTCCACGGTGGTGGACGACACCGCCACCCTGCTGAGCGCCACCGACGGCCTGCTCATGCCGCACGGCGTCATCAGTGACTTCCCCGCGACCGACCTCTACGACGACCGCTGGGTCTTCCTCGTGGCGGACGACCACCCGAGCGTCGACGACCGGCTCACCCACCAGGACCTCGCGCGGCTTCCCTGGGTCACCTACCAGCGCACCTACGACGCCCCGGCCGTGCGGCAGTTGGGCATGCTCGGCATCGAGCCGCGCGTGGAGGTCTCCGTCGACAGCTTCCAGCTGATCCCGCTCCTGGTGGCCGGCACGCGGCGCATCGCCCTGATCCAGGCCCGGCTCGCCCGGCTCCTCTCCCCGGTCGCCGCGGTGCGGATCGTGGAGCCCCCGTACGAAGCGGTGCCGCTGCGGGAAGCGCTGTGGTGGCACCCGGTGCACACGCACGACGCCGCCCACATCTGGCTCCGGGAGACCGCCGCCCGGGTCGGCAGACGTCTGGGAGGCCCGCCCGAGGCGTGACACCTCGGGCGGTTCCGCGGGGGTGTGCCGGCGGGCGGGCTCGGTTCATGGCATTCACCGTGCGGATCGCCGGCATCCGGACGATGGGTCCCCGGGGGAGGGCGCCGGACCACCGTGCGCGGTACGCAGGCTCAGCTGCCCAGGCCGAAGAACTCCGCCGCGTAGTACGGACCGCAGAGCGAGTCGTGGCCCTGTCCCGCCGTGCCGCAGTTGTCGATGCCCGTTCCGGGGTCCACGGGCGCCTCATGTCCCATCGCGTCGATCAGGTAGGTCTCGACCTGCCCGCTGCCGTACACCTGCTTCGTGACGCCGAGGGCGGGGCGTGAGGTGGACGAGGGGGTCTGCGGGACGCCGAAGACGGCGGTCCAGCCGTCGCGCTGCTTCTCCAGCGACTTCTTGTTGATCAGCAGGTCGGAGCCGCCGTGCCAGATCTGCACACGCGGCCGTTCGCCGGCGTAGCCGGGGTGGGCGCCGCGGATCCTGTCGCCCCACCCCTCCGGGGAGACGAGGTCGTACCTGCCGGGGCACGGGGCGAAGGAACCGGTCCGGAAGTTCTCGTCCTTCTGCTCGGGCAGGACGAGGGTGAAGCCATAGGCGTCGGCGTACTTGCGCCAGCCCGTGTCGACGTCGAGGTTCTGCGCGGAGCCGCCACAGCCGTGGAAGAGGACCACGACAGGGGCGCCGGACCGCGCCTTCTCCGGGACGTACGCGAACATCTTCAGGTTGCCGGGGTTGCTGCCGAAAGCCGGGACCTCGTGGAAGCCGGTCTCCGCCCGTGCCGGGACGGCGGTGAGCATCGCCGCGGCCACCACCGCGAGGACCACCACCAGCAGAGCCTGGATCCTTCGCACCGTGAAGCGGGATTCCGCGCCCGCCGCGCCTGAGGATTTCATGCCCCGAAGCGTGCGGCCCGTCCCCGGTGGTGGCATCGGCAGGATGACCGGCGGCGGTGAGGGGAAGGCTTCCACGTACCCGCCGGGTCCTGTGCGGCGGTATGGCGTAGCGCACATCGGGCTCGCCCGCGGCGGTGGTCTCCGCCCGCCGATCCCCTGCGGGAGCGTGGATGCGGGCCTTCCTCCGGCCTTCCGCCCCGCCGGCCGCTGTGACCCGGATCTCTACCGCGCCGCCCGCCTCCGCTGGCACTGTGGTCGGGTCACGGGGGACGCCCACTGCCGAACGACCGAGCGAGATGCCATGACCGCGACCACAGCCGAGAACCGGACCCACAGCCGCGCCCGCACCGGCGGCCCCAAGGACGGGCCGAAGGTCCTGGAACACATCCTGGGCTGGACGCTCGTCGTCGTCCTCGCCATGTTCGTCACCCAGGCCGGACTGATGTGACCCGTGAACGACGGGTGGGGTGGGGCGCCCGCCCGGCACCCCACCCCTGACCCGCCCTGCGGGTCGTGTACCCCGTCGGGGCTAGTTGATGGCCCGGATCAGCTCACCGTCCGTCGTGTCGCCGCTGAGCTCCCAGAAGAACGTGCCTCCCAGACCCTGCTCGTTCTTGTAGTCCATCTTCGTGGCGATGGTGGCCGGGGTGTCGTAGCTCCACCAGTTGGTCCCGCAGAGGGCGTACGCCGTCCCGGCGACGGTGTCGGTGGCCGGGCAGCTGTTCTTCAGGACCTTGTAGTCCTCGATGCCGGCCTCGTACGTCCCCGGGGCAGCCCCGGTCGCCGTGCCGCCCGGCTCCTTCTGGGTGACGCCGGTCCAGCCGCGGCCGTAGAAGCCGATGCCCAGCAGGAGCTTCTCCGCGGGGATGCCCAGGCCCTTGAGCTTGGAGATCGCCGCGTCGCTGTCGAAGCCCTCCGTCGGGATGCCCGGGTAGGAGATCAGCGGGGAGTGCGGAGCCGTCGGCCCCTGCGCCGCGAACGCGCCGAAGAAGTCGTACGTCATCGGGTTGTACCAGTCCAGGTACTTCGCCGCCCCCGCATAGTCCACCGCGTCGATCTTGCCGCCGTCGGACCCGTCCGCGGTGATCGCCGAGGTGACCAGATTGCCGGTGCCGAACTTCGAGCGCAGCGCCGACAGGAGGTTGCCGTACGCGTCCCGGCCGCTGGTGTCGCAGGTCAGTCCGCAGGCGTTCGGGTACTCCCAGTCGATGTCGATGCCGTCGAAGACATCGGCCCAGCGCGGGTCCTCGACCAGGTTGTAGCAGGACTCGGCGAAGGCGGCGGGGTTCTGCGCGGCCTCACCGAAGCCGCCGGACCAGCTCCAGCCGCCGAAGGACCAGATGACCTTCAGGTCCGGGTGCAGCTTCTTCAGCTTGCGCAACTGGTTGAAGTTGCCCCGGAGTTCCTGGTCCCAGGTGTCCGCGACGCCGTCCACCGACTGGTCCGCCGTGTAGGCCTTCTCGTAGTCGGCGTAGCTGTCGCCGATGGTGCACTTGCCGCCCTGGACGTTGCCGAAGGCGTAGTTGATGTGTGTCAGCTTGTCGGCCGAGCCCGACGTCTCGATGTTCTTGACGTGGTAATTGCGGTCGTAGACACCCCAGTTGGTGAAGTATCCGACCACCTTGTCGCCGGCCGCGGCGGGCGCGGCTTCGGCGGCTGCCGGTGCGGAGATCTCGGCAGCGGCAGGGGCGGCACCCGCGGAGGACGTCCCGGCGACGCCGAGCAGGGCGGCTCCGAGCGCGGCGGTACAGAGGGTGGCGGTGAGCGCCCGGAGGCGGGCGCGAGGACGGTGAAGTCCGGTCATTGTGGCTCCTCGTGGGGGAGGGCTTGGGCGTGGGGGGTGCCTGCCCTTGCTCCATCGGGAATTGGCATGGACGCGATGAGGCATTGGGGGAGACCGTAGAAGGACTAGACCAGTTGGGTCAATGGTTCGGACCAATTTCCCTGATCACGGCTCCGGCTACCCGGTGACGCGTGCGCTCCGATCGGGCATACTCAACGCGCCACAGCCGCTGGCCAGCACCTCCCGTGATCCGGGAAGGCAGGATCGGCTGCGGAGCCGTAGATTTCCGGGCATCGCCCGGGACCACCCGGCGGTGCGGCGCACACCCCGCGCGCGACCGCCGTCACGCCCGACAGGGAGGAGAGCGCCGTCATGTCCGACCGTGCCCCGCAGCCGGTGGAACGCCGTCTGCCCACCGAGGAGTCCCGGCAGCTCGTCGAGCTCGTACGCGACATCGTGTCGAAGGAAATCGCTCCCCGGGCGGCCGAGGAGGAGGAAGCGGGCTTCTTCCCGCGCCCGGTCTTCACCCTGCTCTCCGAAGCCGGCCTGCTCGGACTGCCGTACGACTCCGCGTACGGTGGCGGCGATCAGCCGTACGAGGTCTACCTCCAGGTGCTCGAAGAGCTCGCGGCCGCCCGGCTCACCGTCGGCCTCGGCGTCAGCGTCCACTCGCTGGCCTGTCACGCGCTCGCCGGATACGGCACCGAGGCGCAACGGTCCGCGCACCTCCCGGCGATGCTCTCGGGCGGCCTGCTCGGCGCCTACTGCCTCTCCGAGCCGTCCTCGGGGTCCGACGCCGCCTCGCTCCGCACCAAGGCCGTCCGGGACGGTGACGACTGGGTCATCACCGGCACCAAGGCCTGGATCACGCACGGAGGCATCGCCGACTTCTACACGGTGCTGGCCCGCACCGGGGAGGACGGCCCGCGCGGCATCACCGCCTTCCTCGTGCCCGGCGACGCCGAGGGCCTCGGCGCGGCCCTGCCCGAGAAGAAGATGGGCATGAAGGGCTCGCCCACCGCCCAGCTGCACTTCGACGGCGTACGGATCTCCGGCGACCGCCGCATCGGTGACGAGGGGCAGGGCTTCGCCATCGCCCTGTCCGCGCTCGACTCGGGGCGGCTGGGGATCGCCGCCTGCGCCATCGGCGTCGCCCAGGCGGCCCTGGACGAGGCGGTCGGATACGCCACCGACCGGCGCCAGTTCGGCCGGCCCATCGCGGACTTCCAGGGGCTGCGCTTCATGCTCGCCGACATGGCCACCCGGATCGAGGCGGGGCGGGCGCTCTACCTGGAGGCGGCACGGCTCCGCGACGCCGGCCTCCCGTTCTCGCGGCAGGCGGCCATGGCGAAACTGTTCTGCACCGACGCGGCCATGCAGGTGACCACCGACGCGGTCCAGGTCCTCGGGGGCTACGGCTACACCCTCGACTTCCCGGTCGAACGGCTGATGCGCGAGGCCAAGGTGCTCCAGATCGTCGAAGGCACCAATCAGATCCAGCGCATGGTCATCGCCCGTCACCTCGCGGGTCCCGAGACGCACTGAACCGGACGGGCCGGTCCGACCAGACCGGTGTCGTCATGATCCGGTTCCACTCCTGGTCGTGGCGGCCCGGCAGGGTCCGGCCCGAGCTCTCCCAATGGCGTAGCAGAGCCCGGTAGATGGGCGGGTCGGTGGAGTGCGGCGCGGACGGCCCCGTGGCCTCCCCGGCCGGCGGTCCGGGCCGGGGAACCGATTCTCCGGACGTCGGTGCGGCGAGACGGCGGCGCAGGGGGCCGGCCGTTGAATGCAGCGTGGTCATACAGGGCCAACGCGCCACGGGGACGCGGGTCACTGTCCGGCCGATTCGCGCGCCCGTTCCTCGGGTGCCGCGGCCACCGGCCGCACCACGCCGGCCCCGCCGTCGTGATGCGCGCAGAGGCGCGCCCCGGGGGCGCGGAGACGTCAGGCGGCGTGACGCCGCGCCTGCGGCACGTACCGCAGGGGACGTGAACCCGGGCCGCCGGCATGCGAGAAGGGCTGCATCCGCCAGTCGAGCCCCTGAGGGAGCGTCAACAGCAGCGCGGTCTCCTGCTCCTGGGCCTCGAGCGACTCGTCGGCCGGGCGCGCCTCGGAGGCGTAACGGTTCGTACCGGGGCAGACGGTGAGGACGAACGGGTTCCACGGCGTGGGGCACAGCGCGTGCTCGGGAAGTACGTCCTCGTCCGCCAGCAGGGCGATCGGCTGGGCGCAGTCCGGGCAGATCACCCGGTACATCTCGAACGTGTCGTACGCGTCGGGGACGGCGTCCTCGTCCGGAGCGGCGTAATCGTCGGACTCCGGTTCGGTACGTCCGGTGAGCTTCAGGCTCTGCATGGTTCTTTCCCCCCTCGGGTGGGCCGACAAGGCGCCACGGCCTCGGCCACAGCAAGCACTTCCCGTCGGAAGTCGGCCGTAACCGTGACGCCCTCGGCTACCGACCCGTAAACATGTGGCATTCGTCACATGCCCCTCGAACGAGCCCTTCCGGGGGCCCCACGGCTGTGCCTGGAGGGCCCGGGGCCATAGGTTGATCCGCATGGAGGAGCTGGACCGTCAGATTGTGGAGTTGCTCGTCAAGGACGGGCGGATGAGCTACACCGACCTGGGCAAGGCCACCGGCCTGTCCACCTCGGCCGTTCATCAGCGTGTCCGTCGGCTGGAGCAGCGCGGGGTGATCCGGGGCTACGCCGCGGTCGTCGACCCCGAAGCCGTCGGCCTGCCCCTCACCGCGTTCATCTCGGTGAAACCCTTCGACCCGAGCGCACCCGACGACATCGCCGAACGGCTCGCCGGTGTGCCGGAGCTGGAGGCGTGCCACAGCGTCGCGGGCGACGAGAACTACATCCTCAAGGTGCGGGTCTCCAGCCCTCTGGAGCTGGAGCACCTGCTGACCCGCATCCGCACCCTCGCCGGCGTCTCCACCCGCACGACCGTCGTCCTCTCCACGCCCTACGAGGCGCGTCCGCCGCGCATCTGAGGGTTCCGCCCGGCCTTGCGGAGGGGGCGGGGGAGGCGCGGGTCCCGGCAGGCGCGAGACTGGTCCCATGACCGAGAGCACCGCCCCCCAGAGCGAACACCGCACCGTGCTGCTGCGCGGTGGAGACGTCCACAGCCCAGCCGACCCGTTCGCCACCGCGATGGTCGTCGAACGCGGCCATGTCGCGTGGGTGGGCTCGGAGGGGGCGGCCGACGCCTTCGCGAGCGGCGTCGACGAGGTGATCGACCTGGAAGGGGCGCTGGTCACCCCGGCCTTCACGGACTCCCACGTCCACACCACGTCGACCGGACTCGCCCTCACGGGGCTGGACCTCTCCGGTGCGCGCTCGCTCACCGAAGCCCTCGCACTCGTGCGTGCGTTCGCGAACGGCCACGCGGGAGCCGGGGTCATCCTCGGCCACGGCTGGGACGCCGCCCGCTGGCCGGAGCAGCGGCCCCCGTCGCGCGGCGAGCTCGACGAAGCGGCCGGCGGCAGGGCCGTCTATCTGCCCCGGGTGGACGTCCACTCCGCCGTCGTGACCACGGCGCTCCTGGACCTGGTGCCGGGCGTCACCGCGCTGACCGGCTACCACCCCGACGCCCCGCTGACCGGCGACGCCCACCACGCGGTGCGCGCGGCCGCCCACGGCGCCGTCACACCGGGGCAGCGGGCGCTGGCCCAGCGCGCCGCTCTGGCACACGCCGCCTCCCTCGGGATCGGCACCGTGCACGAGTGCGCGGGCCCAGAAATCTCGGACGAGGAGGACTTCACCGGGCTCCTGAAGCTCGCCTCCGAGCAGCCCGGCCCCCGGGTCTTCGGATACTGGGCCGAGCCCGTCGAGGACGAGAAGGGCGCCCGCCGTGTCCGCGAGCTCGGTGCCGTCGGCGCGGCCGGTGACCTCTTCGTCGACGGCTCCCTGGGCTCGCACACCGCCCTTCTGCGCGAGCCGTACGCCGACGCCCCGCACACGGGCACCGGCCGGCTCGACGCAGCGCGGATCGCCGCACATGTGACGGCGTGCACCGAGGCGGGGCTCCAGGCCGGCTTCCACGCCATCGGCGACGCGGCCGTCTCCGCCGTGGTCGCCGGCGTCCGGGCCGCCGCCGAGACCCTCGGGCTCGCCCGGATCAGGGCCGCCAGGCACCGGGTGGAGCACGCCGAGATGCTCACCCCGGAGACCGTCGCCGCGTTCGCGGAGCTGGGCCTCACCGCCTCCGTCCAGCCCGCCTTCGACGCCGCCTGGGGCGGCCCCGACGGTATGTACGCCCGGCGCCTGGGTGCGGAGCGCGCCGCGACCCTCAACCCGTACGCGGCCCTGCTGCGCGCGGGCGTGCCCCTCGCCTTCGGCTCGGACAGCCCGGTCACCCCCCTGGACCCCTGGGGCACGGTGCGGGCCGCCGCCCATCACCGCACGCCCGGCCACCGTGTCTCCGTACGCGCCGGCTTCACCGCCCACACGCGGGGCGGCTGGCGGGCCGTCGGGCGGGACGACGGCGGTGTGCTCGTCCCGGGAGCCCCGGCCGACTACGCCGTCTGGCGTACCGGTGACCTGCTGGTCCAGGCCCCGGACGACCGGGTGGCGCGGTGGTCCACCGATCCCCGTTCCGGCACCCCCGGCCTGCCCGATCTCACTCCGGGCGCGGAGCTTCCGGTCTGTCTGCGGACGGTGGTCTTCGGACAAACTGTCTACGTACGGCCGAACGAGTGACGTCAGGACATTTCGTACCGCCGATCGAAGGCGCCAGGACTCTGCCACGACCTGCGCGTCCTCGGTGCTGACCAGGCGTTTTCGGGAGAAACAGCAGGTAGAGCGACTGTTGACAGCATGTGCCCAGGGGCCGGTAGGTTCGGCCGGGTCCACCACTGGACGTCCGACCGGTCAAACCTCCACGCAGTCGTCGAACGCCGCTGGGTCATGGGGTGGTGTGCCGCACCGGTGCGCCACCACTGACAGCCAGGTTCAGCGCCCGCGCCTCGGGGGCGAGGGAAGGTTTCGTCCGGACGGCAGGTGCGACCCGGGTGGGGCCCGGAGGTTCAGTAGACAACGGCTCTCGGTCGACCCGCAGCCAGCGGGTCCCAGGTCGGCCCGAAGGACGCCGGGCCCCGATCCGCAGTGCTGCCCTTCTGTCCCCAGTTCCACGCTTCTGTCCGCGCGCCACGCGCCACCCCGCGACCGCGTCGGAGTCCGGCCGCGTCGTGCTGGATATGGTGTGCACCTGCGTACGGACTTTAAGGGGCAGTAGTGAACGACGGCGGTCAGAGGCAGTTCGGCCCGCTCGGCACAGTCTTGGTGATCATTCCGACCTACAACGAGGCCGAGAACGTCAAGCTGATCGTCGCCCGGGTGCGCGCCGCCGTGCCGGAAGCGGACATCCTCGTCGCCGACGACAACAGCCCCGACGGCACCGGCAAGGTCGCCGACGAGCTCGCGGCCGGCGACAGCCAGGTGCACGTCCTGCACCGCAAGGGCAAGGAGGGGCTCGGCGCCGCCTATCTGGCCGGCTTCCGCTGGGGCTCCGAGCACGGCTACGGCGTCCTGGTCGAGATGGACGCGGACGGCTCGCACCAGCCCGAGGAACTGCCCCGGCTCCTCACCGCGCTGAAGGGTGCCGATCTGGTCCTCGGCTCGCGCTGGGTCCCCGGCGGCCGCGTGGTCAACTGGCCCAGGCACCGCGAGATGATCTCGCGCGGCGGCAGCCTCTACTCGCGGATGCTGCTGGGCCTCTCGGTGCGGGACGTCACCGGCGGTTACCGCGCCTTCCGCACCGGGACCCTGGACGGTCTCGGCCTGGACCAGGTCGCCTCGCAGGGCTACTGCTTCCAGGTCGACCTGGCCCGGCGGGCCGTCGAGGCCGGCTATCACGTCGTGGAGGTGCCGATCACCTTCATGGAGCGGGAGATCGGGGACTCCAAGATGAGCCGCGACATCCTCGTCGAGGCCCTGTGGCGGGTCACCGGCTGGGGTATCACCGGCCGGGCCAACAAGGTGCTGGGCCGCAAGACCTCCTGACCGCTCCCGCCGGGACCTCATGATCACCCCCTTACGCCGCTTGCACGCCGGTACAGGCACACTGGGGGCATGACGACCGGCACACCGCCTCCGAACCGTCCACGGCGCTCACGCGCCCGTACCCTCCTGCCGCTGGGCGTCGCAGCCTGGCTGGTGCTGGAGATATGGCTGCTGACCGTGGTCGCCGGTGCGACGAACGGCTTCACCGTGCTGCTGATCCTGGTCGCCGGCGCCGTGCTCGGTGGAGCGGTGATCAAGCGGGCGGGCCGACGGGCCTTCCGCAACCTCACCGAGACCCTCCAGCAGGTGCCGGGGCAGCCCGGCGCTCCCGCGACCGCGGCCCCCGCCCCGGCCGGCAGCAAGGGCAACGGCTTCCTGATGCTCGGCGGCCTGCTCCTGATGATCCCCGGCGTGATCTCCGACGCGGCGGGACTCCTGCTCCTGCTGCCCCCGGTCCGCTCCGTGCTCGGACGCTACGCGGAACGCTCCCTGGAGAGCCGGATGCGCGCGGCGACGCCGGGCGGCCTCTCCGACGCCTTCCAGCAGGCCCGTATCCACCGCCCGGACGGCAAGGTGGTCCCGGGCGAGGTCATCCGCGAGGACGGCGCGCCCACCCGGCCCCGCCCCGACGACGGCCAGGGCACGGACCGTCCGCCGCTGATCCCCTGAGGCGACAGCCGCTCGGCACCCTGGACGGCGCCGCCGGACGACGAAGAGCCGCGGGCCGCGACACATGTTCTGTGTCGCGGCCCGCGGCTCTTGATCTTTGCGGTGATACGCGGTCAGGCAGACTTCCTGCTGTCCCGCGGGTGCACGGCGATATTCATGGCACCGGAGCGCAGAACCGCCAGCCTCTCGGCCAGCACCTCCTCGAGCTCCTCGCGTGTACGCCGCTCCATGAGCATGTCCCAATGCGTACGCGCAGGCTTGCCCTTCTTCTCCTCGGGGCCATCCCCGTCCACCAGGAGTGCCGTGGCGCCACACGCCTTGCACTCCCACTCCGCCGGAATTTCCGCCTCTACCGAGAACGGCATCTCAAATCGATGTCCGTTCGGGCATGCGTACTCCACCGCCTGGCGCGGGGCCAGATCGATGCCGCGGTCCGTCTCGTAGCTGGTAACCACGAGTCGCGTACCGCGGAGAGCTCGCTCACTCATGAATCGTGCCTCCCGGGCTTGTCGCCCACAGGACAGGTGTCGCTGTCGTCGTCATCCGGTCAACGTCCGGTCGGCGGTAAAGATTCCCGTTGCCGGTCATGCGTCGCCCGTCGTGCCGCTGCTTGGTCTGGGTCTCCTACCCATCGGTGCCCGGTTTGTCACCTCTGGTCGAAGTTGTCACCCAAGGGTCAGGCTTCTTCCACTCGCAGTAACGGTCCGCCGAGCACACCAAAGGCGTACACTACCGGCCTTTCACTTCAACGTCTAAATCCGGTCCGGTACGGCATTGCCCGCGGCGGCCACCGCGGCCCGTACGGGAACCCTCGCCAGCAGCACCGAACCGACCGCGAAGAAGAGCACCAGGGACAGGATCGCATCCCGGTAACTGCCGGTGAGCTGGTAGCCGAGACCGAAGACCAGGGGTCCCAGCCAGCTGAGCCCCCGGTCGCTCATCTCGTAGGCGGAGAAGTACTCCGCCTCCTTGCCACGCGGAACCAGGTGCGAGAACAGGGACCGCGAGAGGGCCTGGCTGCCGCCCATCACGAGCCCGATCGCGGCCGCCAGAACGTAGAAGAACACCGGCGCGTCGGCGGGCAGCACGTACGCCGCGGCGAGGATCAGCGTCCAGACGGCCAGCGAGGCGAGAATCGTGCGCTTCGCCCCGTACATCCGGGCGAGCCGCCCCATGCCCAGCGCCCCCGCCACCGCGAGGACCTGCACGAGCAGCACCGCCGTGATCAGGGTCGTCTGATCGAGGCCGAGCTCCTCGGAGCCGTACAGCGACGCCTGGGAGATCACCGTCTGGATGCCGTCGTTGTAGACCAGATAGGCGAGCAGGAACGACAGCGTCAGCGGGTGGCGGCGCATGTCGCGCAGTGTCGCCCGCAACTGACGCCAGCCGGAGCCCACCGCGCCGTCGCCGCCGGGCGCCACCCGGCGGTCGCGCAGCCGCCGCAGCGGTACGAGGGCGAAGGCACCCCACCACACGCCGGCCGAGGCGATGCAGATCCGGACCGCGTCGGTCTCGGAGAGCCCGAAGGAGTCGTGGCCCGTGTAGAGGACCAGGTTAAGGAGGAGGACGAACGCACCCGAGGTGTACCCGAAGGCCCAGCCGCGCGAGGAGACCGCGTCGCGTTCCTCCGGGGTGGCGATCTGGGGGAGGTACGCGTTGTAGAGGGCCATCGACACGGAGATGGACGCGTTCGCGACGATCAGCAGGAAGGCGCCCAGCAGATAGCGGTGGCCGTCCAGGAAGAACATGCAGGCCGTCGCCGTCGCGCCCGTGTACGCGGCCGCCGCGAGCAGGGGCTTCTTGCGGCCCGTGCGGTCCGCCGCCGCGCCCACGAGGGGCATGACGATCACGGCCACCACGATGGACGCCGACACCGCGTACGCGAAGAGCGACCCCGCCCGCACGGGTATGCCGAGCGGGTGTACGAACCCGTCCGCGTCGGCCGCCGCCTTGGCGATCGACGTCAGATAGGGGCCGAGGAAGACCGTGAGGACGCTGGTGGAATACACGGAGCATGCGAAGTCGTAGAAATACCAACCGCGTTGCTCCCGCCTGCGGCCTGCGGCGTCGGCCGGCGGTCCGGCCGGATCCTCCGCCCCTGCGATGTCGGTGCTCACGCCGCGCCCCCTCGTTCGTCCCGTGCGGACGCGGCGGGTCCCGGCGTCAGGCCCAGGCCCCCCGCTCGCTCAGCACCGTGCGCAGCGTCTCGATGTGATCGGTCATGATGCCATCCACACCCAGGTCCAGGAGTGCCGCCATCCGTTCCGGTTCGTTGACCGTCCAGACATGGACCTGCAGGCCGCGCGCGTGTGCCGTGCGGACGAAGCCCCGGTCGACGACACGGACACCGTTCTGGCTCTCCGGGACCTGCGCGCAGACCGCGCCCGCCCGGAGCGCGGCCGGGATGCCGTACGAGCGCAGCCTCAGACCGAGCACGCCGCGCACCCCGTACGAGGTGGCCAGGCGGGGGCCCGCGAGGCGGTGGGCCCTGGCCACGCGCGCCTCGGAGAACGACCCCACGCACACCCGGTCCCACGCACCGGTCCTGCGGATCAGGTCGACGAGCGGGACGAGGGCGGGCTCCGCCTTGACGTCCACGTTCCACCGGGCGTCCGGGAACTCCTCCAGCAGCTCCTCGAAGAGCGGCAGCGGCTCGCTGCCCGCCACCCTGGCCCGGCGCACCTCGCTCCAGGGCAGCCCGGCAATCCGCCCCCGGGAGTCCGTCACCCGGTCCAGGGTCGGGTCGTGGAAGGCGACCAGGCGGCCGTCCGCCGTGGCGTGCACGTCCGTCTCGAAGTAGCGGTAGCCGACGCCGGCCGCGCGCCGAAACGCGGCTGCGGTGTTCTCCATGCCGTCCGCCGCTCCGCCGCGGTGGGCGAAGGGGATCGTCGAAGGGTGGTCCAGATAGGGGTGGCGCCCCGAAGTCACTGCGGTCACCGCGGAAGTATCGCCTCTCGCGGTGTCCGCCCGGCAACGGCCACGGTGCGGGAGCCCGGCGCCGGGAGGTCGAAGAGGCGCAGGAAGAACTGGGCGAGCGGGCCTATGGCCAGGGCGTAGAGGACCGTGCCGACACCCAGCGAACCGCCGAGCAGGAAGCCGGTCACGACCACCGCCACCTCGAGCGCCGTACGCACCAGCCTGATCGAACGGCCCGTGAGCCGGTTCAGCCCCGTCATCAGACCGTCGCGCGGCCCAGGCCCGAAGCGCGCGGAGATGTACAGGCCCGTGGCGACCCCGTTGAGCACGATGCCCGCGGCCGTCACCGGGATCTGCGCCCCGAGGCCGTGCACATCCGGTACGAGGGCGAGCGTGCCGTCCATCGCGATGCCGACGGCGAAGACGTTGGAGACGGTACCGAGCCCCGGGCGCTGCCGGATCGGGATCCACAGGAGCAGTACGACCGCTCCGACGATGATCGAGACGACCCCGATGGAGATACCCGTCCGCTCGGCAAGGCCTTGGTGCAGCACGCCCCACGGTTCGAGTCCGAGCCCGGCGCGGACCAGGAGCGCGGAACTCGCCCCGTACAGGGCCAGGCCCACGTAGAGGTGGGTCAGCCGCCGGGCGAGCCGGGTGCCGCTCCGGGAGGTGAGGTCGGACAAGTGATGCCCCCTGTGTGGTGGTAGTGGACTGATGCATGTCACTCTGTGGCAGGGGATTGGCTGCCAACTATGGCCAATCCGAGGAAGGTGGACTGATTTTCATGGCGCAGTGGACTTCGACCGTCGGTGCGGCGCAGCTCGCCCGCCAGCTCCAGGGCCAGCAGGCGCGCCCCCTGCCGCCGGGTTCGCGTAAGCCGCCGGCCTACCGTGCCCTGGCCGACGGTGTGCGTCTGCTCGTCCTGGAGGGCCGCGTCCCGGTCGCCGCGCGGCTTCCCGCCGAACGGGAGCTCGCGCTGGCCCTGTCCCTCAGCCGGACCACCGTCGCCGCGGCGTACGAGGCGCTCCGGGCCGAGGGGTTCCTGGAGTCGCGCCGCGGCGCCGGCAGCTGGACCGCGGTCCCCGCGGGCAACCCGCTGCCCGCCCGGGGCCTCGAACCGCTGCCCCCGGAGTCGCTCGGCTCGATGATCGACCTGGGCTGCGCCTCGCTGCCCGCCCCGGAGCCGTGGCTGACCCGTGCCGTCCAGGGGGCCCTGAAGGAGCTGCCGCCGTACGCCCATACGCACGGCGACTACCCGGCCGGTCTTCCCGCGCTGCGGCAGATGATCGCGGACCGCTACACCGGGCACGGCATCCCCACGATGCCCGAGCAGATCATGGTCACCACCGGGGCGATGGGCGCCATCGACGCCATCTGCCATCTCTTCGCCGGGCGCGGCGAGCGCATCGCCGTGGAGTCCCCGAGCTACGCCAACATCCTCCAGCTCATGCGCGAGGCGGGCGCGAGGCTGGTGCCCGTGGCGATGGAGGAGGGCCTCGGCGGCTGGGACATGAACCGCTGGCGGCAGGTCCTGCGGGACGCCGCCCCGAGGCTGGCCTATGTCGTCGCCGACTTCCACAACCCCACCGGGGCCCTCGCCGACGAGCAGCAGCGCCGTGCCCTGGTCGAGGCCGCGCGGTCGGCGGGCACGGTCCTGGTGGTCGACGAGACCATGCACGAACTGCGTCTGGACGCGGATGTGGAGATGCCCCGCAGGGTCTGCGCGTTCGATCCGGCGGGCAGCACCGTCCTGACCGTCGGTTCCGCGAGCAAGGCGTTCTGGGCCGGCATGCGGATCGGCTGGGTACGGGCGGCTCCGGACGTCATCCGCAGCCTGGTCGCGGCACGCGCGTACGCCGACATGGGGACGCCCGTGCTGGAACAGCTCGCCATCAACTGGCTGCTGCGGACGGGCGGCTGGGAGCAGGCCGTGGAGATCCGGCGCGAGCAGGCCCGGGAGAACAGGGACGACCTGGTGCGCGCCCTGCGCCGGGAGCTCCCGGCGTGGGAGTTCGAGGTGCCGGCCGGCGGCCTCACCCTGTGGGTGCGCAGTGGCGGCCTCTCCGGGTCCCGGCTGGCCGTGGCGGGCGAACGGGTCGGCGTCCGCGTCCCGTCGGGGCCGCGGTTCGGGGTCGACGGTGCCTTCGAGGGCTATGTGCGGCTGCCCTTCACGGTGGGCGGCCCGGTGGCGGACGAGGCGGCGCTGCGGCTGGCCGCCGCCGCCGAGCTGGTCGGCTCCGGTGCGAGCTCGGGAGCCGAGGCGCCCCGGACCTTCGTGGCCTGAGGCGCCCCGGCTGGGTCACCCTTCCGCGACGGCGGGCGTCCCGACCAACTGCTCCGTGTGGACGGCCACGGGTTCGGCCGCGTCCTCCGGCACGGCCTTCTCGGCTGCCGGCGCCCCACCCGGGAGCAGGTCGAGCACCGCCTTCCGGTGGGCCTCGCTCGTGGCGTCGTCGTACGGGTCCGGGGTGGCCGGCACCTGGAGCCGGAGGACCGGTCCGGTGCCCAGCCGGGTGTAGCCGCGGCCCGGCGGGACGTCGGGGGTGGGCGTGGTGTGCGGCTGGACGCCCAGGACCGCCTCGACCTGTTCCCGGTCCGCGGGGCCGAGGACGGCACGTGCCCTGGTGTGGGTCCGCACGGTCTCGGTGAGGGCGTCCAGGCTGTCGAACTGGTCCGCGACAACGACCGTCACCCCTGCGGCGCGGCCGTGCCGCAGCGGCACCTGGAGGAGCTCCTGCGGATCCTGCCTGCCGTCGGCGGCCGCCAGGTGCCCCAACGCGCTGGGGCGGTCCAGCAGGATCCAGAGGGGGCGCTTGATGTCCTCGGGTTCGGGGTGCCCGGCCTGGCGGGCCCGGTTGGCGGCGATGAGCCTGCGCTCGGTCTCGTGCGCCGCCCATTCGAGCGTCGCGAGGGCCCCGGCCAGCCCGCACTCCACGGCCAGCACGCCGTCCCGGCCGGTCAGGAAGCCGTACTCACCGGTGCCGCCGCCCTCCACGACGAGGATGTCGCCGTGCTGGAGAGCCTGTAGGGCGAGCGAACGCATCAGGGTCGTGGTGCCGCTGCCCGGGTGCCCGGCGATCAACAGATGGGGTTCCGTCGAACGGGCCCCGGTCCGCCAGATCACGGGGGAGGCGTCCCGCGTCACGTCGCCGTCCTGGACCGGAACGGTGCGCCGGACCGAGTCCGCGTCGGTGAAGCCGAGGACGGTCTCACCGGGCGCGGTGACGAAGCGCTGGGCGGCGATGGTGGTGGGGAGTGCCGCGAGCACGGTCATGAGGAGGTGGTTGCTCTCCTCGTCCCAGGCGAAGTGGTACTCGCGGCCCCGGCCGGACTTGGCGTGGAGCACCTGCTCCACACGGGCCCGGGACCCGGGATCTCCGTCGGTGAAGTAAGCCGGGTAGTTCACCTGGAGCCGGGTGAGACGCCCGTTGCCGTCGAACTCGTACGAAGTGCCGAAGGCCTTCTCCCAGTCGCCGCCGTGGGAGAACAGCGGACCGGGGTCGTCGGCCACGGAGAAGTGCGGGACCAGCGCCTCGTACAGCGCCGTGAGCCGGGCGGCCTCCGCCTCGGCGGGGCCGGTCCTCGCGGGGGTGCGGTCGCGCCCCCGCCACGCGGCAGCGCCCATCACCGAGATGAGGGCCAGCAGGGGCCCGTAGGGGATGAGCGCCACCGCCAGTACGCAGGCCGCGACGAGGAACAGCACGTGTCCGCGCCGGTCCCTGGGTGTCGCGGCCCACTTCTGCCGCCCTGCTCCCGCCAGCAGCCGCAGACCACGGGTCACCGTGATCAGCGGATGGAGGACGTCGGTGGCGTTGTCGGCGGCCGTGCGCGCGATCTCGCGACTGCGGGTGATCGAAGCGCTGCCGCTCTTGAGGATGCGGGGGAGTGGTCGCCGGGCCACGTCGGTCTCCTGGAGAGGTGGGAGCGGTTTCGGAGCGTCAGAACTTGATTCCGCCCAGCATGCTGGCGAGGCTCGCCCCGCCGGCCGTGATGCTGGGGGCGATGGCTGTGCCGGCCAGGTAGAAGCCGAACAGCGCGCAGATGAGGGCGTGGGAGGCCTTGAGCCCGTCCTTCTTGAAGAACAGGAAGACGATGATGCCGAGCAGTACCACGCCCGAGATGGAGAGGATCATGAGCGGTTCTCCTGGTTGAGGGGGACAGTCACCATGAGTACTTCCAGGATCACAAGATGTACCTATACGATAAAAGGTGCAACTGAGTGAATATCCTTCGTTTTCACCCGAGCGGTGGGCGAAAGGGCGCATGCCCAGGTGCTCCTCGGGCCGCGCAGGCCCTGTCCCCGCCGGAAAGTGACGTCGGCGGGGTGATCTCCCGCCGGTCCTGGGCAGGCTGAGGACTGCCCTGGAGCAGTACTCTGTCGATTCACTCGTACGGCCCCCCGTCGTACTCCCCACCAGGTCAGTAACCGCGACAACGGCAATGGAAGGCGGCCCCTCCGATGAGCGAGACCCCCGACCCCGAGGTGATCGAGCTGGCGACCAAGGTCTTCGACCTGGCCCGCCGGGGCGAGAGCGACGCGCTCGCCGCCTATGTCGACGCGGGTGTCCCCGCGAACCTCACCAACGACCGGGGCGACTCCCTGCTCATGCTCGCCGCCTACCACGGACACGCCCCCGCCGTCGTCGCGCTCGCGGGCCGTGGCGCCGACCCGGACCGGGCCAACGACCGGGGGCAGACCCCGTTGGCCGGCGCCGTCTTCAAGGGGGAGCGCGAAGTGATCGACGCGCTGCTCTCGGCGGGGGCCGATCCGGCCGCCGGGACACCCTCCGCCGTGGACACCGCGCGCATGTTCGGCAAGGACGACCTGCTGGAACTCTTCGGTGCGCGCTGACAGGCCGGCCGGCCGGTGCGTCGTAAATGTGGTCGCGTCGGCGAAATGGCTGGGTCATCATGACGTCGCGGGTCCGTTCCGGACCACCGACGAGAGGCAGAGGAAGATGAGCACCAGGCAGAAGACGGCGGTCGGCCGATCATGTTGCTGCGCGGCCTAGGGGATGTCACCCCGGCACATGGAACAGCACAGTCCCGGTTGCGTCGACAGCTTGATGTGAGGCTTTCCCCATGTTCGATCCGTTCATAGCGCCGAGCGGCACACTGCTCGGCCTGCTGCAGAGGGGCCGCGGCGACGGCACGCTCCACGCGCTCGCCGCCCCGCGCCCCGAGGCCCTGGCGGCTCTCAACCACTGCGTCCTGAGCGATCCGCGTCATGACTGGCAGGTCGAGAACCGCTCCCTCTACTACGCGCGCCTCTACCTCGATCTCGACGGTGGCACCGAGGAGATCGAGCGGCACCTGTGGGATCCCGAGGACCACCTCGACACCGACGACTCACGCACGGGTCTCGCCCTCGCCGTGCTCGGCCACCTCGCCTCCTACGGGCGCGACGACGCCCTCGCGCTCCTGCGCCGGTACGCCGCGACCGGGTCCAACTGGGCCTGGGCACTCGACGAGCTGGCCCTGCGCGACGACGACGCCGGGCTGCGTTCCCTCGCCGAGGCGGTGCTCGGACGCTTCCCCGCCACCGCGGAGGGCGCCGCCGAGCTGGCCGCCTCCGTGCGCGACGCCTTCGAGCCCCGGCCCTGGCGGCTCTGGGCCGACGACCCGCGCGAAGCGGTCGGCGCCCGGGTCAGGGCGGCGGCGGAACAGGGCTCCTTCGACCGATGGCAGCGGCAGATGCGGCCGGGCGGACCGCGCCCCGGCTGGAGTGTCCAGGCCGTGTTCGACTGGGCCCAGGCCGGACTGGAACGCGGCAGCGCGCTCCATGTCCCCGCGGCCCGCTGCCTTTCCGCCGTCGCCGGGACCGAGGACCGGCCCCTGATCGTCGAGGCCGCGGCCGGCGGCTCCGAGGGCGCGCGCTGTGCCGCCCTGCACTATCTGGCGGAGGTCCAGGACCCCGCTGTGCTCGACCTGATCGAGCGGGCCGTCGCCGGCCCCTCCCCGACCGTCGCGGAGGCGGCCGTCGCCGCCTTCGAGCGCATGTGCGGAGAAGCGGCGGTCGACCGGGCCCGGGGCTGGGCCCACCGGCCCGACGCCCTCGGAGTCTCGGCGGCCGGAGTCCTGGCCTGCCGCGGCGCCGTACAGGACGCCCCGCTCGTCCTCGCCGCGCTGCGCGAGGCCGTCCGTGGCGAGGGGCCCGACGCCCCGTGCCTCTGGACCCTCGTCGACGGCGCGGGCCGCTTGGGCATCGCCTGTGCCGCACCCGTGCTGCGGCATGTGTACCGAGAGACGTCCTCCTCGCACCTGCGGGGCCGCGCCGCCCGGGCCCTGGCCGCCACCGACCCGTCCTTCGCCAGCGGGTTCGCCGTCGAGTGCCTCTGGGACTGCGAGGAGACCACCCGGGAGCTGGCCGCACACCACGCGGAGACCGGGGACATCCGGGTCGCCGAACGGCTGAGGCGGCTCGCCGCCGACCCGGCCGAGGAGGCCGAGGTCCAGACCGCCGTACGCAGCAGGATCGGGCCCGACGCACCCGCTGTCTGAGCCGGCGCCCCGCTGACACACGGAGCCCGGATGCCGCGCGCCGGGGGCGCGCGGCGCAAACGCTCATAGGACGTTCCCCGGGCGGACAGATCCAAGTCGGCAAGGGCACGCCCGGCGCGGTGAAAACACCCGTATGCGTGTCGTCATCGTCACCGAATCCTTCCCGCCCGACGTCAACGGTGTGGCCCACTGCACCCTGCAGACCGCCCGGCACCTCGCCGCCCGCGGCCACCAGCTGCTGGTCATCGCCCCTGCCGGGGCGACGGCCCCCGCCCACTCCGCGCCCTCCGGCGATCCCTGCCCCGTGGTGCGCGTCCCCTCGCTGCCTCTGCCCGGATATCCGCAGGTCCGCGTGGCCCTCCCCGGCCGGCGGCTGGCCGCCGCGCTCACCGGCCACCGCGCCGAACTCGTCCACCTGGCCGGACCGTTCGTCCTCGGTGTGCGGGGCATGGCGGTCGCCGCCCGGCTGGGGCTGCCCGCCGTGGCCGTCTACCAGACCGACCTGGCCGGCTACGCCCGTACCTACCTGGGTACCGGGGAGAGCACCGCCTGGCGCCGGATGCGCGCCGTGCACAGCGCCGCCGACCTCACCCTCGCCCCCTCCTCCGCCGCGCTCCGCGACCTCACCGACCACGGTGTGCCCCGGGTGAAACTCTGGCCGCGCGGAGTCGACACCGTGCGCTTCCGCCCCGGTCTGCGCGACGAGGCCCTGCGCCGCGCCCTCGCCCCCGGTGGCGAGAAGATCATCGGATACGCGGGGCGGCTCGCCCCGGAGAAGCACGTCGAACTCCTCGCCGGCGCCTGCTCGCTGCCGGGAGTGCGCGTCGTGGTCGTCGGTGACGGACCGAGCGAGGCGTCGCTGCGCTCGGCGCTGCCCGGCGCGGTCTTTCTCGGGCGGCGTACGGGGGAGGAGCTCGCCCGTTTCTTCGCCTCCCTGGACGTCTTCGTGCACACCGGGCCGTACGAGACCTTCTGCCAGACCGTCCAGGAGGCCATGGCGTCCGGGGTCCCGGTCGTCGCCCCGGCGGCCGGCGGGCCGCTCGACCTCGTCGCCCACGGGAGCACCGGGCTGCTGGTACCGCCCCACGACGCGGGGGCGGTACGCGAGGCGGTCGCCGCACTCGTCGCGGACCCGGCACGCGCCGACGCCTTCGGCAGGACCGCCCGGGCCGCGGTGGAGGGCCGCACCTGGGAAGCCGTCGGGGACCAGCTCCTGGGCCACTACGACGAGGTTCTGCGCGGCCGGACGGCGGTGGCCGCGTGAACGGGCCCGGCGGACTCAGGATCGTCCGGCTGGCCAACTTCGTCACGCCCGCCTCGGGCGGACTGCGCACCGCGCTGGACGAGCTCGGGCGCGGCTATCTCGCGGCAGGGCACGACCCCGTGCTGATCGTCCCCGGCGCCACCGCGAGCGACGTACACACCCCGCAGGGCAGGGTCGTCACCCTTCCGGGGCCGGAGCTGCCGGGCAGCGGCGGATACCGGCTGCTGGCCGGCCGGGCAAGGGTGCGCGGCCTCCTGGAGGAGCTGCGCCCCGACCGTCTGGAGGTGTCCGACCGGACCACACTGCGATGGACAGGGGAATGGGCACGGCGCGCCCGTGTACCGGCCGTCATGGTGTCCCACGAGACGGCCGACGGGGTGCTCCGCGCCTGGGGAGCGCCCCCGGCCGTGGCGGGAAGGACGGCCGACCGGCTCAACGCGCGCAGCGCACACGCCTACGCGCGGATCGTGTGCACCACCGAATGGGCGGAGCGCGAGTTCGTACGGATCGGCGCACGCAACGTGGTGCGCGCCCCGCTCGGAGTGGACCTGCGGCGCTTCCGGCCCGGACTCCGCAGTACGGCGCTCCGCGCCCGCCACCTGCGCGGCGCCGACGTCCTGCTGCTGCTCGGCTCACGGCTCTCCGTGGAGAAACGGCCGGGCCGGGCCCTGGACGCCCTGGCGGCACTGCGCCACCACGGTGTGCGGGCGGCCCTGGTGGTGGCGGGGGACGGCCCACTCCGTGCGGAACTGGAGCGCAGGGCCCGGGCCGAGCGGCTGCCGGCAGAGTTCCTGGGCCACGTACGCGACCGCGCGCACCTGGCCCGCCTCCAGGCGAGCGCCGACCTCTGCCTCGCACCGGGGCCGGCGGAGACCTTCGGACTGTCGGCCCTGGAGGCGCTCGCCTGCGGCACCCCGGTGGTGGCGAGCGGCAGTTCCGCGCTCCCGGAGGTGATCGGCTCCGCCGGACTCGCCGCCGCGGACACGGGCCCGGCGTTCGCCGCGGCGCTCCGGGAACTGCTGGCCAGGCCGGAACCGGAGCGGCGGGCAGCGGCCCGGGCGCGGGCCGGACTCTTCGGCTGGGACCGCTCGACGGCGGCGTTCCTGGCCGCCCACGACATCCCGCAGCGGAGCGGCGCCGTGGAGGCGCGGCCATGAGCGAGGCGGTGACACCCGGGGCGGCGGCCACCGTGGGCGCTTGTGCCACACCCCCGGTGCCTCCCACGCCCGCCGGTGCCCGGCTGCCCGCCTCGCGCACCGGTGCCGCTGCCCGGGCCACGCACGCCCCGGCCACCGTCCGGTTCGCCGCACTCGGGGACTCGCTGACCGAGGGCATCGGCGACCCCGTACAGGGTGGCTGGCGGGGCTGGGCGGCGCTCCTCGCCGAGGGCCTGGCGGGAACGGGGCGGGACGTGGAGTTCCGTAACCTCGCCGTCGCCGGTGCGCTGTCCGCGGACGTCCACGAACGCCAGGCAGTGGCAGCTGCGGACTTCCGGCCCGATATCGCCTCCGTCGTCGTCGGGGTCAACGACACCCTGCGCCGGTCCTTCGACATCCGCCGTCTCACCGGGCGGCTCGACGAGGTCTGTGGCCTGCTCGCCGGAGGCGGCGCCGTACTCCTGACGGCGTGTCTGCCCGATCCCGGGACGGCGCTGGGGCTCCCCGGCCCACTGCGCCGTCCCCTGGCGCGGAGGCAGCAGTCGGTCAACGCCGTGGTGCACGCCCTGTCCGCCCGCTACGACGCCGTCCATCTGCACGCCTCGGACCGGGCCTGGACCGACGACCGTTCGCTGTGGAGCGTGGACCGGCTGCACCCCGGTGAACGCGGCCACCGGAGACTGGCCGCCGGATTCCACCGGCTGCTCGCCGAGAGGGGGCTCGCCCTGGGCGACCGGCCCGGCCAGGAACCGCAGCAGCCACCGCCGACCCGTGTGGCCGGTGCGCTCTGGCTGGCCACCGAGGGCACCGGCTGGCTGGCCCGGCGCAGCACGGATCTGCTGCCCCAGCTGCTGGGGCTCGCGACGGCCGAGGTCGGTCACTGGGCTCGCGGCACGAGCGAACGTCTCGACGCACGGGCCGAGCAGGCCGTGCGCGAGGCACTGGGCGACGTCGCAGGTCACGGGTCTGATGTGGAGGGCGAGCCGGGTTGCGCTCCCACCACGCACGCGTCTCGGCGGGGCCTCGCCCGGGCGAGGCCCCACGACGGCATCAGACGGTGAGGACGACCTTGCCCCGGCGACCGCCGTCACCAGGTGACCGCCGGGGCGGAGCACTTCGGGCGACCGCTCGGGGGTGCCGCCCCGCGTCGAGTACGAACTCACCCCGCTCGGGGCGGCGCTGATCGAGCCGATCCACCTGCTGACCGAGTGGGCGAGGGCCAACGGTGACGCGGTGCCCGATGGGCTCGACGCCGGCCCCGAGCCGGTCGCCCCGAGTCGCCCGGGGCGAGGCGCCTACTCACCGACCGCGACGCGACGGGAGCGGACGATGCCCCATGCCACCAGCACCGTGGCCAGGACCGCGAGCGCGACTCCGGCCCAGGTGACCGCATCGCGGAACTCCTCGGTCCGTTGGGCGTTCCAGCTCGAAGTGGTGATGTCACCGGTGAAGAGCGCCGTGAGGACGGTCCCGCTGACAGCGATGCCGATTCCGGTGGTGACCTCGCCCGCGGTGTCCACCAGCGCCGCTCCCACGGTGGTGCGGTCGGCCGGGAGGCCACGCATCACGTTGGTCCCGGCGACGACACCCACGACACGCATACCTGCGGCGACGAGCACGAGCGCGAGGGCGACCCACACGTACCCGAAGCGGCCCAGCAGCCCGTAGAAGGCGAGCCCGCACACGACCGCTCCGGCGCCGAGCCCGGCGGCCTTGTCGAGACCGACGCGCCCGACCAGCGGACCGATGAACGCCCCGCCGGCGATGAGGACGACGACCTGCGGCAGCATTCCCACAGCCGCCCGCGCGGGCGTCCAGCCCCAGTCGAGCTGGAACTGCAGAGTCACGAGGTAGCCGAGGCCGGCGGTCGCGAGGCCCGAGGCGGCCTTGAACGCCAGGCCGCTCGACACCGGTGGGCGGGCCACGAGGCCGAGGTCGAGCAGGGGAAAGCGGGCAGAACGCTCGCGAAGGACGAACAGCACCGCGGTCACGACGGCCGCAGCCGTGGTCGCCCACGGCAGAGGCGATGCTGTCCCCGCGTCCACGAACAGCGTCGGCGCGACCAGCGCGAGCACGATCGTGGCCGTGCCGAGGAACGCACCCGCGCCGTCGACCGGTGCGCGGTGCAGCTCGTCCGCCCTGTCGGCCGGGACGCCGCGTCGGATGCAGACGAACGCGACCACCGCGATCGGCACGTTCACCAGCAGCAGTGCCTGCCACGGGGCGAACGCGAGCGCGAAGCCGCCGGCCGTGGGCCCCATCGCGAGTCCGACCAGGCCCACCGTCGAGACGAGCGTCGTCGCACGGACGCGGAGCCCGTCCTCGTCGAACAGGCGGAACGCCAGGCCGAGGGAGCCCGGAGTCGTCATCGCGGCCGCGACACCCATGACCGCGCGTACCGCGATGAGCTCCTCCGCCGTGGTGACGAACGCGGTTGCCAGACCTGCCGCACCCAGCAGCACCAGCCCGGCCAGCATGACCCTGCGGCGGCCGACCCGGTCGGCCAGCGCGCCGAGGGCGAGCATCAGCCCGCCGAACACCACGGCGTACACGCCCGTGACCCACTGCAGCAGAGCGGTCGACGCCGACAGCTCGCGGCCGATCGTCGGCAGAGCGACGTTGAGGATCGAGTTGTCGAGCATCTCGAACAGGAACACCGCTGACAGCCCGGCGAGGGCTACCCCGGCCTCACGGAGGGAACGCGGCGGACGAGAGGCTCCGGCTGGGGTGCCGGCCTTCTCGACAGCTCCATGACGACGGACATCCACTGCGCACTCCTTCGAGGTGAAGAAGTGGCGGATCGTCCGATACCGCGTATGCGCGTGTGCCCTCCGCTCACCGGCGTCGACGGCCGGCGGGTGAACACACGTTTCTACTTCCAGTGCTCCGACGTTAGCACCCGGCACTACGCGCGCGCCCCGTCGCTCCGCCCCGTGAGCCCCGCCCCACACCCGGACCGGCCGGCCGTACGCCGTTTCTGCGGTGGTTCGTCCCGCGCGCCAGAATGGAGGGATGACCGGACGCTGGGAGTTCTGGATCGACCGCGGCGGCACCTTCACGGACGTGGTCGGACGTGACCCCGGCGGCCGGCTGGTCTCCCGCAAACTGCTGTCGCACGACCCCGGCCGCTACCGTGACGCGGCCGTGGCGGGGATCAGGCTGCTGCTCGGTCTCGGCCCCCACGACCCGGTCCCCGCCGACCGGGTCGCCGGCGTCAAGATGGGCACGACGGTCGCCACCAACGCCCTCCTGGAGCGGCGGGGCGAGCCGACCGTCCTGGTCGTCACCGAAGGCTTCCGGGACGCCCTGCGGATCGCGTACCAGAACCGGCCCCGCCTCTTCGACCGCCGCATCCTGCTCCCCGAATCCGTGTACGCCCGGGTCGTCGAGGTCCCGGAACGCGTCGACGCCCGCGGGGACACCGTGAAGGCCCTCGACCGCGACGCCGTGGCCGGGCGGCTCAGGGAGGCCGCGGAGGACGGGTTCCGCAGCGCCGCCGTCGTGCTCATGCACGGCTACCGCCACCCGGACCACGAGAGAGCCGTCGCGGAGGAAGCCAGGGCGGCGGGCTTCACCCAGGTCAGCTGCTCGCACGAGGTCAGCCCGCTGATCAAGCTCGTGCCCCGCGGCGACACCACCGTCGTCGACGCCTACCTCTCGCCGATCCTGCGCCGCTACGTCGAGGAGGTGGCCGCCGAACTCCCCGGCATCCGGCTCATGTTCATGCAGTCCAACGGCGGGCTGCGCGAGGCCGCGCACTTCCGGGGCAAGGACGCGGTGCTCTCCGGCCCGGCCGGGGGCGTCGTCGGCATGGTGCGTACGTCAGGCCAGGCGGGCCACGACCGGGTCATCGGCTTCGACATGGGCGGCACCTCCACCGATGTCTCCCATTACGCGGGCGAATTCGAACGCGAGCTCGGGACACAGGTGGCAGGGGTGCGGATGAGCGCGCCGATGATGAGCATCCACACCGTCGCCGCCGGCGGCGGATCCGTCCTGCACTTCGACGGACGGCGCTACCGGGTCGGCCCCGACTCGGCGGGGGCCGACCCCGGACCCGCCGCCTACCGCAAGGGCGGGCCGCTCACCGTCACCGACGCCAACGTGATGCTCGGCCGCATCCGCCCGGAGCACTTCCCCGCCGTCTTCGGGCCCGAGGGGGACCAGCCGCTCGACGCCCGTCTCGTGGAGGAGCGCTTCGACGCCCTGGCCGAGGAGGTGTCGGCCGCCACGGGAGGCCGGCGTACGGCCGCCGAAGTGGCCGCGGGCTTCCTGGAGATCGCCGTGCTCAACATGGCGAACGCCGTCAAGAAGATCTCCGTCCAACGGGGCCACGACATCACCCGCTACGCCCTCACCGGCTTCGGCGGCGCCGGAGGGCAGCACGTCTGCGCCGTCGCGGACGCCCTGGGCATCGACACCGTCCTCGTACCGCCGCTCGCCGGCGTCCTCTCCGCGTACGGGATCGGTCTCGCCGACGCCACCGCGATGCGCGAACAGTCCGTCGAGGCCCCACTGGACGGCGCGACCGGCACCCGGGTGCGCGGCCTCTGCGAGTCCCTGGCGGAGCGCACCCGGGCCGAACTCAGGGGCGACGGCATCCCCGACAGCGCCATGGGCACCCGCGCGCGGATCCTCCTGCGCTACGCCGGCACGGACGCCGCCCTGCCCGTCGGCCACGGCACCGTCACGGCCATGGCCGAGGAGTTCACCGAGGCCCACCGGGCGCGCTACGGATTCACCATGGACAAGCCCCTGGTGGTCGAGGCCGTCTCCGTGGAGGCCACCGGAACGGCCGGACCGCACACTCCTCCCCGCGTGGGAGCGGGCACCGGGGAAGGGCCGCTCCGCGCCCTCGGAACCGTGACGATGTTCGCCGGCGACGGATGGCGGGACGCCGGACTGTACCGCCGCGCGACACTGCGCGCCGAGGACACCGTGACCGGCCCGGCCGTCGTCACCGAGGACGACGCCACCACCGTGGTCGACCCCGGCTGGCAGGCGACGGCGGGGCCGTCCGGACACCTCGTGCTGCGCCGGACCGAGCCGCGCCCCGAGCGGATCGCCGTCGGCACCCGGGTGGATCCCGTCATGCTCGAAGTGTTCAACAACCTCTTCATGTCGATCGCCGAACAGATGGGCGTACGACTGCAGAACACGGCGCACTCCGTCAACATCAAGGAGCGGCTGGACTTCTCGTGCGCACTGTTCGACGCGGACGGCAACCTGGTGGCCAACGCCCCGCACATCCCGGTCCACCTGGGGTCGATGGGGGAGTCCATCAAAGAGGTGCTGCGGCGCAACGAAGGCTCCCTCCGGCCCGGTGATGTGTACGCCGTCAACGATCCTTACCACGGCGGCACCCACCTGCCGGATGTGACCGTCGTGACGCCCGTGTTCGACGAGCCGGCCGACGGACAGGAGCGCCGGCTGCGCTTCCTGGTCGCCTCCCGCGGCCACCACGCGGAGATCGGAGGCATCACCCCGGGCTCCATGCCCGCCTTCAGCCGTACGGTCGACGAAGAGGGCGTCCTGTTCGACAACTGGCTGCTGGTGCGCGACGGAACCTTCCGTGAGGAGGAGACCCGAGAGCTGCTCACGACCGCGGCCCACCCCTCACGCGACCCGGACACCAACCTCGCCGACCTGCGCGCCCAGATCGCGGCCAACGAGAAGGGCATCACGGAACTGCGGCGAATGACACGCCAGTTCGGGCAGGACGTCGTGGAGGCGTACATGGGCCACGTCCAGGACAACGCCGAGGAGTCCGTGCGCCGGATCGTCGCCGGACTGAGCGACGGCTCCTGCCGCTACGAGACCGACAACGGCGCCGTCATCGCCGTGAGCGTGACCGTGGACCGCGACGCACGCCGGGCCGTCCTCGACTTCGAGGGCACGTCCCCGCAGCAGGCCGGCAACTTCAACGCCCCCAGGTCCGTGGTGATGGCCGCCGTCCTCTACGTGTTCCGTACGCTCGTCGAGGAGGACATCCCGCTCAACAGCGGCTGCCTGAAACCCCTGGACATCCGCGTCCCGGCAGGTTCGATGCTCGCCCCCGTCCACCCGGCGGCGACCGTGGCCGGCAACGTCGAGACCTCCCAGGCCGTCACCGGCGCCCTCTACGCGGCCCTGAGCGTCCAGGCCGAGGGCTCCGGCACCATGAACAACCTCACCTTCGGCAACGACCGGGTCCAGTACTACGAGACCGTCGCGAGCGGCTCCGGCGCCGGGGACGGATTCGACGGAGCCGACGCCGTACAGACCCATATGACCAACTCCCGGCTCACCGACCCCGAGATCCTCGAGTGGCGCTACCCGGTGCTGCTGGAGAGCTTCGGCGTACGGGAGGACAGCGGAGGTCCGGGCCGGTGGCACGGCGGCCGGGGAGTGGAACGCAGGATCCGGTTCCTCGAACCCGTCACGGTGGCACTCCTGTCGGGACATCGCCGGGTGCCGCCGTACGGCATGGCGGGGGGCGGCCCCGGAGCTCTCGGCGAACAGTACGTAGAGCGGGCCGGCGGGGCGGCGGTGACACCGCTCGAAGGGTGTGACACCGCCGAGCTGGACACCGGGGACGTCCTGGTGCTGCGCACCCCGGGAGGGGGAGGTTACGGGCGGCCGTGACCGGTCGCTTCTGCGCCGTTTCGACCGTTGTCGGTGCGAGGACCTAATCTGTGCAGCGTGACTTCGCCTGCCGACACCCACACCGCTGCGCCCCAGCTCAGCGCGGGACCGAGGCCCGCCCCGGGCCCCGCCGCCGATGAGGGGCTCTCGCGTCGGCTTCGCGCGCTCGCCTGCACCGCTCCGCTGCACGACCTCGACGTGCGCAAGGCCAATCTGGCCGGCGAGTACACGGTCTACGCGATGGCCGAGGTCGCCCTCGCCGCGATCGATCTCGTCACGCTCAACATGGACTTCGACACGGGCGCCGACCACGACCAGATAGTGGCCAGGCTCCTCCCGCGGATCGCGGCCCAGGCGCCGCGCCGGCCGGTCACCGAGCACGAGCGGGTCGCGCGCTGGGTCCTGGAGAACCTGATCAACGTCGGGAGCGTGGACCGCGGCTTCCGCGCTGTGTACGGCACCTTCGGACCCGACGGCGTCTACGTCCGCAGGGACTACGACTTCAAGCTCATCGAGGAGGTCCCCGGCCACGGCGGGGCGGTCTACCTCCGCACCACGGACGAGGCGGTCAACGTCCTGGTGGGCGCCCTGGACACGGACGTCACCAGCGCCCAGATCGCCGCCGAGGTGAAGCTGGAGGTCCTCATCAGCAGGGGCCGGCTCGCCGACGCCCAGCTCGCCGCCGAACAGGCCCGCTACCGCACCGTGCAGTACGCCGAGACGCTCCGCAGGACACTGGACGCGACCCGTCGCAACGTCCGCGCGGTGGACTGGCTCAACGCCGTGCCGGACATGATCGCCGAGGCGCTGGACCACGTCGCCGACCGCTACCGCCACGAGAACGCGATCCTCACCAACATCCGCAAGGCCAGGGACGAGGCCGAGGAACCCGAGCACAAGCGCCGCGCCGCCGAGCTGGTCGACATCGTCAAGGACTGCATCCGCCGCCACACCCAGCTCCAGTCCAGGCTCCTGGAGGCAGGGCCCCTCTTCCGCGCCGAGCAGGACCGCCAGGCATTCGCCACACCCACCGCGCAGGCCGGCCTCGACCTGTACGGACAGCTCGTCGTGCCCCTGCTGCCGCTCCCCGTCGAGCAGGCCACCCGGGCCACCGACGCGTTCTTCGCGCACGGCACCGGGCTGCGCACACCCACCTCGGTCCGGGTGGGCGACCTCGTCGACCTGCTGCTCATGCCCCCGGTGGAGCGGGAGCACCTGGGCGCGGAAATGCCCGAGCCCGACCTCATCGCCACCCCGGACGACAGCCGGTTCAGCGAGGAGCAGCTCGGACACGCCATGGAGCTGCTCGACCTGGAGCACGACGCCCCCCGCCGGCTCTCAGGGCTCCTGGCGGAGGCCCGGCTGCGCGACCCCGAGCTGCCGTACCTCGTCGCCCTGCTCGCCGTCCACGCGGCGAGCCCTCCCGTCGGCACCGCCTACCGCCAGGGCGAGCGACGGCTGCTGTTCGCCGTCGACGACGGCACCCAGCTCGAGGACCACGAATTCGGCGGAGCCGACCTGATAGTGGGCATGGCCCTGCTGGACGCGGCGGGCATGGCCGCGGACCGCAAGGACGCCTCCTGAGCGTCCCCGGCCCGACCACCCACCCCCTGCCGCCCGACAGCGGCACCCGTACCGAGGAGTCACCCAGTTGAGCGAGCAGCACGCCGAGCACACCGAGGCCTGGGGCGACCAGCACCTCACGCAGGCGGCCGACGCCGCACGGCCGGCCGCTGTCACCCCCGCCGACGCGGCCGACGCCGCCCGGCTGGTCTCCTTCGGGCTGCAGCCCAAGCTGATGCCCGCCCGCGACGCCGAGTACACCGAGCTGCTCCGCCGCTACCGCGAGGAGCCCGCCTTCGCCCGGCTGGCCGACGCCGTCGCCACCGGGCTCGGGCTCATCGTGCTGGAGGTCTCCACCCGCGCCGGGATGGCCGTGACCGCCGGTGAGGACTCGGTCTTCGCCGTACGCATGGGCGACTACGCCCGGCGCGCGTCCCCCGACTCAGCCGACCGCTTCCTGCACGGTCTCGCCCACCTCGCCGTCGCCGCCATGGCCTTCCCCCGCCCCGAGGACCTGGCCGACGACTCGTACATCGGCCGCATCACCGTCAACGGCGTCGACGCCTTCGTCCGCCAGGCCTGCCAGCGTCTGGAGGAGCGCGCCGAGGAGCAGGGCGACAACACCGACCCGGCCACCGACGCGCCCGGCCTGGAATCCGGGTGGCGGATCTACTCCCGCCGCAGCGCCACCGGAGCCACCAAGGACGCCCGCCGGCTGGCCGGCTCGACCACCGGCATCATCGGCAAGGCCGTCGCATTCCTCACGGACTCGGGCTTCCTCCAGCGCACCGGGGACGACGCGGGCGGCGCCTACCGCACCACCGCCCGCTACCAGCTCCAGGTGCGCGACATGGCGGGCAGCGCCGCCATGGCCGAACTGCTGGAACTCGGCGTCGTCCCGGTCACGGACGGCTCGGCCACCCTGCTGCCCCCGCCCGACGACGAAGGCCTGGAGCTGGCCGCCGACGCGGGACTTCCCTTCCACTCCTGAACCGACGCACCGAACCGAGCTGCCCCCGCTGCCGCTCCAGCCGCCCGCCCCCCCGCCCCGCCAGAACGACGAGAGTCCGCCGCCATGTACGAGTTGTCCCGGGTCCGCCTCTACTCCATCGGGCCCGCCGGTGCGCGCTACGCCGACACCGTGCTCGACCTGCGCGGCGTCGGCGAGCCCGTGCCCAGGCCCGCGCCGGCCCAGGCGGAGTTCTTCGAGGACGAGCCCGTCGGCCCCCCGCGCCGCCCGGCGCCCGCCGGTGTGCTCTTCCTGGAGAACGGCGGCGGCAAGTCCGTCCTGCTCAAGCTGATCTTCTCGGTGATGCTGCCGGGCCACCGCAACACCCTGGGCGGCGCCAGCTCAGGCGTTCTGCGCAAGTTCCTGCTCGCCGACGACTGCGGACACGTCGCCCTGGAGTGGCAGCACACCCTGACCGGCGAGTGCGTCGTCGTCGGCAAGGTCAGTGAATGGCGTGGCCGCCAGGTCTCCAACGACCCCCGTAAGTTCGCCGAGGCCTGGTACTCCTTCCGCCCCGGGCCCGGTCTCAGCCTCGACAGCCTGCCCGTGGCCGAGGCCAGCTCGGTGGGCCGCCCCGCCGAAGGCGTCTCGAACGCCCGCGGCAGACGCCGCACGATGAAGGGCTTCCGCGACGCGCTCACGGACGCCGGCAAGTTCTACCCGCACCTCGACGTGCACTGGGAAGAGATCCACGACCGGTGGAACGAACACCTCGGCGACCTCGGACTCGACCCCGAACTCTTCCGCTACCAGCGGGAGATGAACGCCGACGAGGGCGAGGCCGCCGGCCTCTTCGCGGTCAAGAAGGACTCCGACTTCACCGACCTGCTGCTCCGGGCCGTCACCGACACCCGTGACACCGACGGCTTGGCCGACCTCGTCAGCGGCTTCGGCAACAAGCTGGGCCGCCGCGCCGAGCTCACCGCGGAACGCGACTTCACCGCCGGTTCGGTCGAGCTGCTCGGCCGGATCGTGGACGCCACCGCGACCAGGTCCCGCAGCCGCGACATCCACGCCGGTGCCGAACGCAGGACCCGCACGCTCGCCCGCAGGCTCTCCGGGCGCGCCGCCGAGGAGCGCGGCCGCACCGCCGAGCTCGCCCAGCAGGTCGCGGACGCAGCCCACACCGTCACCGAGGCCGAAGCGGCCCGCGGCCGCCGGGACCTGATCGCGGCCGAACTGGCCTACCGGCACGCCTCCCTGGCCCTCACCGCCGCCGAGAAGAGCGCGGCGGCGCAGCGCCGCGAGCTGGTGGAGGCACGCACCCTGCACTCCGCCTGGCAGGCCGCCGAAGCCGTCCTGCGCCACCGCGCCGCCGCCGACCGCTCGGCACGCGTCGCCGTCGCCATCCGCGAGGCGGAGCGCGACGCGGCCCCCGCCCTGGCCGCACGCGCCACGGCCGCCGCCGACCTCGTACGGGCCCTCCACACCGCCGCGGAGGCGGGGGAGCGGGTGGCGGACGAGGAGGAGGAGCGCTCCGCGACCCTTCAGTCCACCGGGGAGACGGCGCACCGGGACGCCACCACCGCCGCGACCGAGGCCCAGCGCGCCCGCAGCGAGGCCGGACACCTGCGCCAGCGCCTCGCCGAGGTCGAACAGGAGACCGCGGAAGCCGTACGCGCGGGCTGGCTCGACGACACCGCGCCGGACGCCGACCCGGCCCGTGCCGCCCTCGCGGCGAACGACGCCGAGAAGACCGCGGTCGCCGCCTGGGACAACGCCCGCGAGGCGGCCAGGGCCACCGCCGACCAGGCCCGGGAAGCCGCGGCGGCCGAGAGCCGCACCGAGCTCGCCGCGGCCCGCGCCGCCGACGGCGCGCACGCCGCCGAGCAGTCCTACGAGGCCGAGCGCAGGGCCGCCGAGTCGATCGCCGCCGACCACCGCCTCGCCGACCTGCTGGGTCTCCCGGCCACCGGCGTCGGTGTCCCGCGTCCCCGCGGCGCCGCCGCGGGAACGGGCGGGAACGACGATGCCGGCGGAGGGGACGCGCAGTCCCTCACGGCCGAGGAGTTCGATGCCGCCGCGGACGAGCTGAGGGAACTCCTCGACCAGGGCGTCTCCGCCGCCGAACGACGGCTCTTCGACCTGCGTACCGCCGCCGCCGACGACTCCCGCATCCTCGGGGCCCTCGGGGACGGCGGGCTGCTGCCGCCCGGGCCCGACGTGCTCACCACCGTCGAGTACCTCGGTGAGCACGGCATCCCGGCGCTGCCCGGCTGGCGCTACCTCGCCCAGGCCGTGGACCCCGCCGACCACGCCGCGGTCCTGGCGGCGCGTCCCGAGCTCGTCGACGGTGTCGTCATCACCGACCCGGACGCGCACATCCGCGCCCGCGAAGTGCTGGCCGCCGCCGCCCTGCTGCCCCGTTCGGCCGTCGCCGTGGGCACCACCGCGGCGCTCCTCGCCCCCGTACCCGCGCCCGGCGGTGCGGGCGCCGGCACCGACGACGTGTTCCTGGTCCCGCCGAACCCCGCCATGCACGACGAGCACGCCGCGGACGAGGAGCGCCAGGCGCTCCGCGCCCGGGCCGCGGCGCGCGACGAGGACATCAGGTCGCTCGCGGCCCGGCTCGCCGCCGACCGCTCCCTCGCCGCCCGCATCGGCTCCTGGCGCGCCGACTGCCCGCCCGGGATGCTCGCCGAGCTCGGCGACGCCGCGCGCACCGCCCGCGCCGCCGCTGAGACCGCCGAGGCCGCACTCGCCGAGGCCCGCGCCGTGCGCGCCGAGGCGGACGAGGCCGCTGCCGACGCCGCGCGCGTCCGCGACGAGCGGCAGGAGGCGGCCCAGCGGGCCCGCCGCTCCGCCGACGCGCTCGCCGGCCTCGCCCACCGTCTCCGCGACCGCGCGGGCTGGCAGGCGCGACTGCGCGAACTGACCGACGAGGCAGCCGAATCGGAGGCGCGCGCCACGGCCTGCCTGGAGCGGGCACGCGCCGCCGACGAGGACCGCCGGGCAGCCCAGCGGGCCGCGGACGACGCCCACCGCACGGCCCGTGCCCTGCGTGCCGAGCGAGCGGAGATCGCGGGCGCCCCGGAAACGCTCCCGGAGCCCGATGCCTCCAGCGCGCGCATCTCCCTGCCCGCCCTGCGCGAGGCGTACCGGGCGGCCTCCAGGCTGTACGAGAAGGTGGGTGTCGGGGCCGACCTGCGCGCCGAGCAGGCGCGCGCCGAGAGCGACGAGAGCGCCGCCCTGGCCGAACTCGACCGTCTCACCAACAAGGTCCGCACCCGCGCCGCCCAGCTCCTCGAAGGCACCGACGGGGCCGACGGCCCCTCCCGGCAGGCGGCCGCGGCCCGCGCCGAGTCCCACGTCCAGCTCCTGGAGACCCGGGCTTCCACGGCCAGCGAGCAGCTCGGCCGGCTACGCGGCGAAGCCGAGAGGCTCGCCCCCGCCGACGAGGCACCGCACCACACGGAGCTCCCCGCCGACCTGGCCCCGGCCGACGCCGACCAGGCCCAGACCCTGCTCCGTACGGCGACGGCCGAACTCGCCTCCGCCACCGAGGCCCTGGACACCGCGCGTGCCGCCCACGCCGAACTGCTGCGCGCCCACCGCACAGCCGAGGACTCGGCGAGCGGCTTCGACGAGACCGCCGCACTCCTGCGTGACCTGCTCAGGGACCACGGCGCGGAGGACGAGACCGAGTCCCCCGACCCGTACCCGGGCACCCTGGAGGAGGCCAGGCAGTCCGCCGCCGAGGCGCGCCGCTCACTGCGCGGCTGCTCCACCGACCTCTCGGCCGCGGAGAGTTCCGTACGCGAGGCGAGCGACATCCTCGTACGGCACGCCAACTCCTCGCGCTACGAACAGGTCCGCACCCCGGCCCGGCAGCAGATCCGGGAACTCCCGGCAGCCGCCCTGCCCGACCACGCCGAGAAGTGGGCCGCCGCCTTCGCGCCCAGGCTGCGCGTGCTCACCGACGAGCTGGTCCAGCTGGAGCGCAACCGCGACTCCATCGTCGACCGGCTCCGAGGCCTCGTGGAATCGGCCCTCACGACGCTCCGCTCCGCCCAGCGGCTCTCCCAGCTGCCCGAGGGGCTGGGAGAGTGGTCCGGCCAGGAATTCCTCCGGATCCGTTTCGAGGAACCCGACCAGGCCACCCTCACCGAGAGGCTCGGCGAGGTCATCGACGAGGCCACACACGCGGCCCTCAAGAAGAACTCCGACCTGCGCAGGGACGGCATGTCCCTCCTGCTGCGGGGTGTACAGGCGGCCCTGGAGCCCAAGGGCATCGCGGTGGAGATCCTCAAGCCGGACGCGGTGCTCCGCGCCGAGCGCGTCCCGGTCGGACAGATGGGCGACGTCTTCTCCGGCGGCCAGCTGCTCACCGCCGCCATCGCGCTGTACTGCACGATGGCGGCCCTGCGCAGCAACGACAGGGGCCGCGACCGGCACCGGCACGCGGGCACACTCTTCCTCGACAACCCCATCGGGCGCGCCAACGCGACGTACCTGCTGGAGCTGCAGCGCGCGGTATCCGATGCGCTCGGAGTCCAACTCCTCTACACGACAGGGTTGTTCGATACGACGGCCCTCGCCGAATTCCCGCTCGTCATCCGCCTCCGCAACGACGCGGACCTGCGGGCGGGGCTGAAGTACATCAGCGTCGAGGAGCACCTCAGGCCGGGGCTGCCCCAGCAGGACCCCGCAGGTGAGACCGTCCACGGCGAGATCACCGCGACCCGCATGTTCAAGCGGAGCGGAGAGGCGACCGGCACCGTGGGCGCGTCGGGGGTCCCGGAGATGCGTACGGAGATGACGGACACGCGCACGGAGCCCGCACGGCGGGCCGCGGACAAGCGGTAGGAGAGGCCGGGGCGCAGGTGGTCAGGCCCGGGAGAGCCTGCCTTCGCCCCGGCGTCGTATCCGGGCTTCCCTGCGCGCCCTGGACCGTGCCGCCCGCCTGGCGGCGCGGCGCTCCCGACGCATGCGGCGCGCCGTGCTGCTGGGAACCGACACCACGCCGTTGCGCTGGTTCCACACCTGCCGGGTCACCCACACGTCCAGCACCGACCACGTCGCCACCACCGTGCCCGCCACACCGGTGAGCACCATCGGGAAGGCGAGCCAGGACCCGGCCAGCGTGCACAGGAAAGCCACCATGGCCAGAATGATGGTCAGCGACATGATGAGGACGGCGCGCACGGCCGCCGTCCGCACCGGATCCGGCATTCTCCGCCGCTCCGCGGGTTCGTCGACCCACAGCTGCCGGGGGATGTGGGCACCGGCGGGCGCCCCTCCCGCCGCTGCCGTGCCCGCCTGGGACGGGATCGCCGACGATGCCGCCGCGCTCAGGCGCTCATCCGTGTCCAAGGACCTTCAACTCCCCACCACTCTCCGACTCAAGGGTGGCTGCCCGGCTTGCGCCCCTTTTACGCGGGCGGAGCCGCTTGCCTGTCGCACGTACCCCCGTGAGGTACTTCTGCCCCGTACGTATGGACGAATGCCAGGTCGTGAAGATTCCCGCCGGGGGCGGCAACCAGCCCCGAAAGGTCACGGAAGGAAGAATTCCAGCCAACTGCCTTGTGTGGATGCACCGCCTTCGGTCGCCGATTCTCTGTCGCTTTCGCGAGTTTCTTCGCAGGGAATACCAGGACAACTGGTGAGCAACTCGGGGAAGAGCGGCCTGAAATCGTCCGGACACGTCTTCGAGTTACCGGTAGGTCAGTAGTAGGCTCGCGCCGTTTGTTGACGGAACTCCGACCGACGCCCGGTGGGCTGCGGCAGGAACACCCGAACAACCACGAAGACCGGGCGACCGGAACCACCGGGCCCGGCACAACCACCCCCGCGGTGCGGGGCCGAGCTGGGGGAGGCCATGCGCTTTCGCGGGAAGTCCATCCGCAGGAAGATCGTGGCGTTGCTCCTGGTGCCGCTCGCCTCCCTCACGGGGCTCTGGGTCTTCGCCACCTACGTCACCGGCCGCGAGGCCGGTGAGCTGATGGGCGCCAGCGCCATCGTGGAGCAGGTCGGCCACCCGCTGGAAGACACCATCCGGGCCGTGCAGGGCGAACGCCGTCAGACACTCGTGTTCCTCGCCGACCCCCGGGCCTCGGACGCCCTGCCCCTTCTGCGCCGCGAGCGCGCCCGGACCGACCAGGTCGTGGCCGAGGTCAGGCAGAGCGCGAAGAGCAAGGACGTACGGGACAAGCTGAGCCCGGAGTCGGAGGCCCAGCTCGACTCGATCCTCGGCGAGGTCGACGGCCTGGACGCGCTGCGCGGGTCCGTGGAAAAGCGCACCATCGACCGGACCAGGGCCCTCGACTTCTACAACGGCCTCGTCGACCCCTGCTACCGCTTCCTGAACAGTCTCCACACGATGGAGAACGTGTCCATGGACAAGCAGGTCAGGGCCCTGGTCGGCATCTCCAGGGCCCGCGAGATGCTCTCCCGTGAGGACGCCCTGATCGCGTCGGGCCTCATCGCGGGGCGGCTCGGTGCCCCCGAGCTCCGTGTCGTCTCCGACCTCGCCGCCAGCCGCACGCTCCTGTACGAGGTCAACCTCGAACTCCTGCCGGCGAGCGAGCGCGGCCGCATGGAGCAGTACTGGCGCAGCCCCGACACCGAGCCGCTGCGAACGGCAGAGCAGAGGCTCATCGCCGCGGGCCCGATCACGAAGCCGGGCACCATCGACTCCGCGCGCTGGGAGGAAGTGGCTCCACCGGTCCTGGAGCACCTGGCCAACGACGGCACAGAGATGTCCAACCGCTTCCAGGACCGCGCGGAACCCGCCGGCTACCGGGTCCTGATCCAGGCGGGCGTCGCAGGCGTCCTGGGATTCGTCGCCCTGCTCGTGTCCGTCTTCGTCTCCGTACGGGTGGGACGCGAACTCGTCCGCGACCTCTCCCGGTTGCGCAAGGACGCGCACGAGGTGTCCGGGGTGCGGCTCCCGAGCGTGATGCGGCGGCTGGCCGCGGGCGAGCAGGTGGACGTGGAGACCGAAGCGCCTCACCTCAGCTACGAGCGGGACGAGATAGGCCAGGTCGGGCAGGCCCTCAACACCCTTCAGCGCGCCGCGGTCGAGGCCGCTGTCAAGCAGGCGGACATGCGTCGCGGGGTGTCCGAGGTCTTCGTCAACCTCGCCCGCCGCAACCAGGTGCTGCTGCACCGCCAGCTGACACTCCTGGACACCATGGAGCGGCGCACCGAGAACAGCGACGAGCTCGCCGACCTCTTCCGCCTCGACCACCTCACCACGCGCATGCGCCGCCACGCCGAAGGCCTCGTGATCCTCTCCGGAGCGGCCCCGTCCCGGCAGTGGCGCAAACCGATCCAGCTGATGGACGTGGTGCGTGCGGCGGTCGCCGAGGTCGAGGACTACGAGCGGGTCGAGGTCCGGCGCCTGCCCCGCATCGGCGTGGGCGGCCCGGCCGTCGCCGACCTCACCCACCTCATCGCCGAACTGCTGGAGAACGCCACGGTGTTCTCGCCCCCGCACACCGCGGTGCAGGTCCACGGCGAACGCGTGGCCAACGGCTTCACCCTCGAGATCCACGACCGCGGCCTCGGCATGGCCCCGGAAGTCCTCCTCGACGCCAACCTCAGGCTCGCCGAAACCCCCGACTTCGAACTCTCCGACACCGACAGGCTCGGCCTCTTCGTCGTCAGCCGTCTCGCCCAGCGGCAGAACGTCAGGGTGTCGCTGCAGATCTCACCGTACGGAGGGACGACCGCGGTCGTCTTCATCCCGGCGCAGCTGCTCACCGACGCCCCCGAGACGCACGGCACCGGCTTCCGCCTCGACCGGCGCGCCGAGAAGGCGATCGGCAGCGGCCGGCCGGGCAGCGCCGCGCCCGGCAGCGACAAGGCCCGCAGGGACGGAGTCGCGGACAAGAGCATCCCGGGCAGGCCCTCCGGCCTCTCCCCGGTCCCCACGGGCCTCACCGATCCGTCGGTGCTAGACGGGCCCGTCGAGCTCGAAGGCCCGGTGGGCACACTCGGGTTCACCGACCCGGCCCTCGACCGGGAACTCGACCCCGCACTCGGCCCCGTCCTCGACGGCGTATCCGACCTGGAGGACACCGAGAGCGAGCGGGGCGGCATCTTCCGCGCCCGCGACCTGCGCAGGGAAGCCGACCGGGAACAGCACCAGCAGGCTTTCGACGCCTCGGACGGCCGCTCGGCGGACGTCCGGCCGATGCGCCCCGCCGGCCCCGTCCCGCTGCCACGCCGCAAGCCGCAGACACCCGCCACCGGCCATGGCCGCCGGATCGGCGACGGCGGCCGCTCGCACCCCGGTACGACCGACGGCCCCCCTGAGGCCCCCGGCTCCGAAGCCGTCACCGCGGGGCCCGGCCCGGGCGCGTTCCCGGCCGACGAGGCGCCGCCGAGGCTCAGGCCCGCGCCGAGGCCGTCCGCGCCGGACACGGTGGGAGGCCTCCCACGCAGGGTCCGGCAGGCGAACCTCGCCCCACAGCTCCGGGAGGACTCCGCAGGGCGGACTTCCGGTCACGTTCCCGCATACACCGACGACGACCTCGAACGTGATGCGGACGAAGTACGCAATCGCATGGCTTCGCTTCAACGCGGCTGGCAGCGCGGCCGTCGGCAGAATGCCGAGGACGCGACCGGCCAGGGCGAGGCAGCACCAGGAACCACTCCGGGAGGGGACGGTCGATGACCGCACCGAACGCCGCAGCACACAACTCCTCACGCCAGGGCTCCGGCGAACTCAACTGGCTCCTCGACGAACTGGTCGAGCGCGTCGCCAGCATCCGCAAGGCGCTGGTGCTCTCCAGCGACGGGCTCGCCACCGGCACGTCCCAGGACCTGAGCCGTGAGGACAGCGAGCACCTGGCGGCCGTCGCCTCCGGGTTCCACAGCCTCGCCAAGGGCGTGGGCCGTCACTTCGACGCCGGCCGGGTCCGGCAGACCGTGGTCGAGCTCGACGAGGCCTTCCTCTTCGTCACGGCCGCGGGCGACGGCAGCTGTCTCGCCGTCCTGGCCGACTCGGACTCGGACGTCGGGCAGGTGGCGTACGAGATGACCCTCATGGTCAAGCGGGTCGGGGCGCACCTGGCCAACGCCCCCCGGACCACCGGTCTGCCCGCCGGAGGGTGAGGCGAGGGGATGAGCGCAGACTCCGCCCGGGACACCGCGCCCGGATCACCGCCCGCGCCCGCAGAAGCGGGCTCCTCGCGCTGGTACGACGCCGAAGCGGGTCCGGTGGTCCGGCCCTACGCGATGACCCGGGGGCGTACCAGCAGCGCGTCCCGTCATCGTCTCGACCTGATCGCGATCGTCATCCCCGAACCGGCGGCCGACGATCCCGGCCGGGACCAGACGCTCTCCCCGGAACACGTGGAGATCGTCGAACTGTGCAGCGACATGCCCCAGTCGATCGCCGAACTCGCCTCCGGGCTGGACCTCCCCGTCGGGGTGGTCCGTGTCCTGGTCGGTGACCTCGTCGAGGACGAGCTGGTGCACGTCACCCGTCCCGTTCCGCCGGCCGAGCTGCCGGACGAGAGCCTTCTCCGCGAGGTGATCAATGGCCTTCGGGCGCTCTAGCCGCAAAAGGCGGCACGTCGAGCCCGTCACCCTGAAAATCCTGGTGGCCGGCGGCTTCGGTGTGGGCAAGACGACCCTGGTGGGAGCGGTCAGCGAGATCAGACCGCTGCGCACGGAGGAGAGGCTGAGCGAGGCCGGCCGTCCCGTCGACGACGTGGCGGGGGTCGAGGGCAAGAGCACCACGACGGTGGCCATGGACTTCGGCCGCATCACCCTGCGCGAGGACCTGGTCCTCTACCTGTTCGGGACCCCCGGGCAGGACCGCTTCTGGTTCCTCTGGGACGAGCTGGCCCAGGGCGCCCTCGGTGCGGTGGTCCTCGCGGACACCCGGAGGCTGGAGGACTGCTTCGCGGCGGTCGACTACTTCGAGCGCCGGGAAATCCCGTTCACCGTCGCCGTCAACCTCTTCGAGGGTGCGGAGCAGTTCCCCACCGAGACGGTCCGGGCGGCGCTCGACCTCGACCCCGAGGTGCCGGTGCTGCTCTGCGACGCACGTGACCGGGCGTCCGTCCGGGACGTGCTCGTAGCGGTCGTGGAGCACGCCATGGTGCGTGCCGACCGACTCCGGGAACCCGCCAGGACCTGACGGCCGGGCACCGCACGTGACGCGGCCCGTACCCCCGCCGACCGGGGTACGGACCGCGCGTACGGTGCGGGGGGCAGCGGGCGTGAAAAGGAGTCTTCACCCGGAGTGACGGCCCGTCAACCCTGCGCGCACCCGCGGTCTCTCGTTCGGACGACCCTGGCTCACGGGTTCTCGGCGAGCCACTTGGCCGCGGTCTCGGCCAGCTCCCCGTCCCGTCCTGCGAGCATCATCCGGATCATCTGCACGTCGCCTCGCAGCGACCACGCGGGGTGTCCGAACGTCGCCGGGTTGTTCTTCTCGATGAGGAAGTGCGCCGGCCACGCCGTGCCGTACCCGATGAGCGGCAACGCCAGCGCGTAGCGCTTTCGGCCGCGCGCCAGACCGTACGCGGTGACCGCGAGGCCGGTGAGTGTCCCCGTCAGATGGACCCATCGCGTCGCCGCCCTGGAATGCATGGCGACGTAGTAGGGCCAGAACTCTTCATACGAACCGAACGTCTGCTGTGACATGAAGGCACCGTAATCGCTCGGCCGGCAACCGGATACGGCAGTTCCGCGTCCGAGAACAAGAACGGGTGGCCGGAGCCCACGGGGGTGGTCCCGGTCGCCCGTTCTCCGTCCGTCCCGTCAGTGACCCGCCACGGAGCGCCTGGCCACCGGGAAGTCGAAGTAGGTGTCAGGGAAGAGCTCCGGCTTGTAGGTGAAGTGCCACCACTCCTCCGCCAGATTCACGAACCCCAGGCCGGACAGCGTCTCCTTGAGGAACTGCCGGTTGGCGCGCTGCACTCCCTGCACCCGCGGGTCGTCCGTGTGCGACAGAGTGTCGAAGCAGTCGTAACCCGTCCCCATGTCCACCGAGTTGTCCGGGAAGCGTTCGCCCTTCGGCGCGTAGCACGGGGCCAGCTCCTCGCCGGGCTCGTACGGCCTGGTCGGCAGCGCCGGCAGCTTCACCAGGGTGAGGTCCACCGTGCTGCCCCGGCTGTGACCGGATTTCTCCGCGATGTAACCGTCCTCGAACAGCCGCGTCTTGTCGACCATCGGATAGAACTCCGCCTTCATGGCCTGGTCGTCGAGATCCTTCGCCCAGCGGACGAAGTGGTCCACGGCACGCTGCGGCCGGTAGCAGTCGTACACCTTGAGCGAGTACCCCTGCCGCAGGAGGCTCCGCTGGGCGGTGCGCAGCGCGCGGGCGGCCGGCCGGGTCAGGATGCAGACGGGCTGCCGGTAGCCGTCCACCGGCTCTCCCATGAAGTTGTGCGCGGTGCTGTAACGCATCTCCGTGATGATCGTCGGATCGACGGAGCGTAGGTCGACGAACTCCGGCGGAGCCTTGGGTCCGGGCTCGGCCGCGGCCACCGGGGCAGCGGCGGTCACGGCGAGCAGAGTGGCGCCGGCGACGGCCAGGGCGCGGAGAAGACGAGCAGTTCCTGTCATGGGCACACCGTCTATCAGCTCCGGAGCCGCAAGAGAAGAGTGATCGGATACAGTCCGCCCGTGAAGGACTCCCACTGCGGCAGCTGCGGGGCCCCGTACGCCACCGACGCCTGGCCCCGCACCTGTACGGTCTGTGGTCGTACGGCCTACCGCAACCCGCTGCCCGTAGCCGTCGCCCTGCTGCCCGTCACCGGAGCGCACGGCACCGGTCTCGTGGTCATCACCCGCACCATCCCCCCGCACCCGGGCGGGATCGCGCTGCCCGGCGGCTACATCGACCGCACCGAGGACTGGCGCCACGCCGTCGTACGCGAACTGCGCGAGGAGACCGGCATCCGGGCCGACGAGACGGACGTCCGCCTCGCCGACGCACTGAGCTCCCCGGACGGCCACCTGCTGCTCTTCGGCCTGCTCCCGCCACGCCCCACCGAGGAACTCCCGCCCTCCGCACCGACGGACGAGACCTCGGGATACGACGTGCTGCACACCCCGGACGAACTCGCCTTCCCCCTGCACACCCAGGCCGTACGCGCCTGGTTCGCCGGCGCCTACCGCCAGGGTTACTGACCTGGCACGATGACGGCCATGAACGCCGGACCGCATCCCGGGCGACGGCCCGGTTCCGACCAAGCGGCCGCTGACGTCCGTGCGGCCGGCCGACTCGTTTCCGCGCACTATCCGGAAGCGACCGGCGCGGTGCTGGGGGGTTCCGCCGCCCGCGGTCGCTCGACTCCCGGCAGCGACCTCGACATCACGGTCCTTCTCCCTGACGAGGGCGTGAGACGTCGCGAGCTGCTCCGCCACGACGACCGCCTGGCGGAGGTCTTCCTCAACAGCCGCTCCGACCTGCGGACCGCCTTTGCGGAGAGCCGCACCACGCGCAGGGCGACAGCTCTCTTCCTCTTCGCCGACTCCATCGTCCTCCTGGACCCCGAGGGCCACGTGGAGATGCTTCGGCAGGAGGCGAAAGCCCTCTTGGCGGCAGGCCCGGACCCCCTGACCGGACCCGAACGTGACGCCCGGCGAGCGCTGCTCACAGACCTCGTGGACGACCTCACCGACACCGGCCCCCACAGCGACCCTCACGAACAGCTGGCCGTGGCGGACCGTCTCCTGCGCGAAGCGGCAGAGCTGCTCACCGCGCACCACCGCACGTGGAACGGTGCCGGAAAATGGCTGCCCAGGCGCCTGAGAGCGGCCGACCCGGACCTCGGCCGACGCCTGCTCGACGGACACTTCGTCCTGGCCAGGCACGCCGACCCGACCGCCCTGACGGCCTCGGCCGTCCGAATGCTGAACCTGACAGGCGGCCCTCTCCGCGAAGGCTACGTCGAGCGCTGACGCCCTCCGCGTCCGCGTCGGTTCCGGTGCCGGCGGTTCCAGGATCTCGGCCCCACGTCGAAGAAGGGCAGGATCACGCCGGGCCCGGCAGCCCCCGCACGCGGACCGGGTACGGCACCAGTCCCTCCTCACCGTCACGTTCGACCACCACGCGGCCGGCCCTGAAGCGGGACGTGTAGCGCTCCACCTCGGACCGCTCCCACCCGTCGCCCGCGTCCCGCACGACCAGCCCGCCCCCGGTACGCCCGGCCGGCGGAGCCCACACCTCCAGTTCGAGAGCGCCGTCCGGGCCCCGCACCGGGATCACGGCTCCGGCCCTCGCCAGCACCGGAATCCGGGACAGCGGCGTGTCCACCACCACCTGGCCCGGGCCCTCGTACGCCTGCCCGGTCGCCGTGTCGTACCACCGCCCGCGTGGCAGCCGCACCGGCCTGCGGTGCGCGCCCTCCTCCAGCACCGGTGCGACCAGCAGCGCGTCACCCAGCAGGAACGCGTCCTCGCAGTCCCGCAACTCCCGGTCCTCCGGGGCGCCCCACCACAACGGCCGCACATACGGCGCACCCGTCAGCCGGGCGAGCTGGGCCAGCGTCACGAAGTAAGGGCGCATCCGTTCCCGCTCCTCCAGCGCGCGCCTGGCGTGCGTGAGGACCTCCGGCCCGAACTCCCACGGCTCCCGGCGCCCCGCGTCGATGGCCGCATGCGTACGGAACAACGGCATGTACGAGCCCAGTTGGAACCAGCGCAGATACAGCTCGGGCGACGGCGACCCGTCGAACCCGCCGACGTCGGGCCCCGAGTACGGCACCCCGCAGAGCCCGAGCCCCAGCACCAGGGCCACCGAGGCCCGGAGCCCCGGCCACCCCGTCGCCACATCACCGGACCAGGTGCCGCCGTACCGCTGCAGCCCCGCCCAGCCCGAACGGGAGAACAGGAACGGCCGCTCGTCCGGGCGCAGCCGGCACAGCGCCTCGTACCCGGCCCTCGCCATCGCCAGGGCGTACACGTTGTGGGCTTCCCGGTGGTCCCCGCCCCGGCCCTCCAGCGAGTGCCGGGACGAACGGGGGAGTGACGGATCCCCGAAGGCCGAGAACGACACCGGTTCGTTCATGTCGTGCCACACCCCGGCGAACCCCTGGCCGAGCCGTTCCTCGTACAGCGCGCCCCACCATTCGCGCACGAGCGGATCGGTGAAGTCCGGATAGACGCACTCGCCCGGCCACACCTCGCCCAGCACCGGAAGGCCTTGCGGGTCCCGGACGAACGCGCCCTCCGTACCGACCTCCAGGCCGCTGTCGAACACCGCGTTGCCCGCCGACGCCCGTACCGCCGGATCGACGATCGAGACCAGCCTGACGCCGTCCTCGCGCAGCTCCTTCGCCAGCCGGGGGAGACCGGGGAACCGCTCCCGGTCGACGGTGAAGACCTGATGCGCGTCGTAGTGGTCGATGTCCAGATGCAGCACCGACAACGGCAGCCCCCGCTCCCGGTACCCCGCGACGACCCGCCGCACCTCCTGCTCGCTGCCGAACCCCCAGCGGGCGTGCTGCGGACCCAGCGCCCACGACGGCGGCAGCGCGGGCGCCCCCGTCAGCGCCGTCCAGCTCCGAAGCACCTTGGCCGGCGTACCCACGACCACCCAGCAGCGGAGCGGGCCGCCCTCCATCCGCACCTCGCACGCGCCCGGCCGGTCATGTCCCGACCCCGCGCCCTCCTCGCCCTCGCGGAGTGTCACCCGGCCCGCCCAGGAGTTGTCGTGGAACGCCAGGTGGGTCCCCGCGTCCGAGACCACCACCTGCACCGGCATCGTCAGATACAGCGGATCGTCCCCCGGACCGAAACGACCGCCCGGATCGGTGTTCCACAGCCGGTACGTACCCTCCCGCAGCCTCGGACCGCCGGCCCGGCCGCCCAGCCCGAAGAAGCGGGCGTCGGCGGGGACCTCGGATCGCTGCACCCACCGCGCCGGACCTCCCTCCACCGGTTCCCACCAGCGCGGCGGCAGCTCCCGGCGCAGCACCACTCCGCCCGGCGTACGCAACTCCAGCGCCCCGTGCCGCGACACGGCGACCGTCAGCCGCTCCGACACCACCTGCCAGCCGCCGTTCGTGTCCGGCTCCAGCCGCGCACGCGTATCGGCCTCCGGCCCGTCGCCCGGCAGGGCGTACGAGGGCAGCGGCCCCGCGCCGTCCCAGGACCAGAACACCGCACCGCCCACCGCCACCCTGACCCGCAGCTGCGAACGGGCGAACCGCACGACTCCACCGCCCGGCCCGGGCTCCGCACCGATCAGAAGCCCGGGCACCCGTGCCCGCTCCGCACCGCGCGACGCCAGCGCCCGCGCATCCGCACGCCGGCGCCGCCAGGCCGAGCGAACCGTGCGCATCCCCTGTACAGAACCGACCATTTTCACCGAGCGCACCAGGTCACGACCATCCATGCGGGCCACCCTGCCATCCGGCCGGACCGAAGCGTGCTCCGTTCAGCTTCCGTTCACCTGTGGCTTCACCACACAGCCGGACACGCGGTCATGGCAGAGGGACCCTGGTGCACAAGACGATCACATGGCATCGTCCGTAACAGCCGTCCACGCGCACACCCCAGCCCGTGCGCGCGACGCACGCACACCCCGCGTACACCCGAAAGGCCAGGGAGCCTCCATGACCTCAGCAGCCGGCGAAGCCCCCCTCTGGCAGCCCGAACCCGAGCGCGTCGAGGCGGCGGCCGTCACCCGCTTCCAGCGATGGGCGGCCGGACGCCACGGAGCCCCCGCCGACGGCGGCTACGCGGCGCTGCACCGCTGGTCGGTCGACGAACTCGACACCTTCTGGGAGGCCGTCGCCGACTGGTTCGACGTACGCTTCTCCACCCCGTACGACGCCGTCCTCGGCGACCGCGGCATGCCCGGCGCCCAGTGGTTCCCCGGCGCCACCCTCAACTACGCCGAGCATGCCCTGCGCACGGCCGACGACCCGCTCCGCGCGGACGCCCCCGCCCTGCTGTACGTCGACGAGACCCACACCCAGGTCTCCGTCAGCTGGTCCGAACTCCGGCGCCAGACCGGCTCACTCGCCGCCGAACTCCGCGCCCTCGGCGTCACCCCAGGCGACCGGGTCAGCGGATATCTCCCCAACATCCCCCAAGCGGTCGTCGCGTTCCTCGCCACCGCCGCCGTCGGCGCGGTCTGGACCTCCTGCGCCCCCGATTTCGGCGCCCGCAGTGTCCTGGACCGCTTCCAGCAGGTCGAACCCGTCGTCCTGTTCACCGTCGACGGCTACCGCTACGGCGGCAAGGAGCACGACCGCACGGCCACCGTCGCCGAGCTCCGCAGCGAACTCCCCACCCTGCGCGCGGTCGTACACATCCCGCTCCTCGGCACGGACGCGCCCGAAGGCACCCTCGAATGGTCGGCGCTCACCGCCTCCGACACCGAACCGGTCTTCGAGCAGGTCCCCTTCGAGCACCCGCTGTGGGTGCTGTACTCATCCGGCACGACCGGACTCCCGAAGGCCATCGTCCAGTCCCAGGGCGGGATCCTCCTCGAACACTTCAAGCAGATCGGACTGCACTGCGACCTCGGCCCCGACGACCGCTTCTTCTGGTACACCTCCACCGGCTGGATGATGTGGAACTTCCTCGTCTCCGGCCTGCTCACCGGCACCACCCTCGTGCTCTACGACGGCAGCCCCGGCTATCCGGACGTCCAGGCCCAGTGGCGCGTCGCCGAACTGACCGGTGCGACCCTCTTCGGCACCTCAGCCGCCTACGTCATGGCCTGCCGGAAGGCGGACGTCCACCCGGCCCGCGACCACGACCTCAGCCGTGTCCAGTGCGTCGCCACCACAGGCTCCCCGCTCCCGCCCGACGGCTTCCGCTGGCTCCACGACGAGTTCACCAACACCGGCGCCGACCTGTGGATCGCCTCCGTCAGCGGCGGGACGGACGTCTGCAGCTGCTTCGCGGGCGCGGTACCCACCCTGCCGGTCCACATCGGCGAGCTGCAGGCCCCCTGTCTGGGTACCGATCTCCAGTCCTGGGACCCCTCGGGCAAACCGCTCACGGGCGAGGTCGGCGAGCTCGTCGTGACCGCGCCCATGCCCTCCATGCCGGTCCGCTTCTGGAACGACCCCGACGGCCGCCGCTACCACGACAGTTACTTCGACATGTATCCCGGCGTCTGGCGCCACGGAGACTGGATCACCCTCACCGACCGCGGCTCGGTCATCATCCACGGCCGCTCCGACTCCACCCTCAACAGGCAGGGAGTCCGCATGGGGTCCGCCGACATCTACGAGGCGGTCGAGCGGCTCCCCGAGATCCGCGAGTCCCTCGTCATCGGCCTCGAAGAGCCGGACGGCGGCTACTGGATGCCCCTGTTCGTCCACCTCGCCGAGGGCGCCACGCTCGACGACGAACTCCGCGACAGCATCAAGCGGACCATCCGCGAGAACCTCTCACCCCGCCATGTACCGGACGAGGTCATCGAGGTCCCCGGCATTCCGCACACCCTCACCGGCAAGCGCATCGAGGTCCCGGTCAAGCGCCTCCTCCAGGGCACAGCCCTCTCCAAGGCGGTCAACCCGGGCTCCGTCGACAACCTCGAACTCCTCCGCTTCTACGAGGAACTCGCCCGCGACCGCCACTGAACCAGCCGCCGGAGAGACCGTTGTCAGTCCCCCTGATTACGCTGAGTGAGCATCGATCGACAGCGCACAGGGGGACTCATGGCGCACATCAAGCAGACCGAACGCAGCCGGCGGCGCGCCGGAACAACCATGCGACGCGCACTGCGCCGCGAAGCACCGAGCACCGTCGGCCTCCTGGTCGACCCCGATGACTTCGCGGCCATGCGCCACTACCGGAGCTTCACCTTCGAGGACCACGCGGTCTACCTGCAGCAGGTCGAAGGCCTGCTGCGGACGCTCGCCGCACAGGGAATGCACACCACCGTCGCCCTCTTCGACCCGGAGGACTACGCGGAGTTCTGCGCCGAGGCCGGCCTGGAACCCGACGAACGCACGAGCCGGAGCCGCTTCGTCGCGGAGGTCGCCTCGGCCGGCGCCACCGTGGCCTACACCGGCCAGCCCATCGACACGCTGATCCCGCTGCTCGTCTCACAAGCGGTCCGGCGCGCGACATGGGAGTACGCCACGATGCTATTGGCAGGCCTCGGCGACTGCGCGGACTGCGGCCAGGACATCGGGCGGGCCGCCTTCGACCGGGCGTCCCACCTGCTGATGCGCCTGCTGGACACGGCGGGTCCTGGCACCCATCACCTCGTCTGCAGCATGCCCATAAAGAGCGAACAGCTCCTCGCCGTCCTCCACACCGCCCGCGACATGGACGGACCGGCCCGCCTCGCATCGTCGGAAGGGGCGGAGTTCGCCACCGTGCTCGCCGTGGGGGTAGCGCTCGAGACCCAGGGCGGAGTCGTACTGCGCACCACGGCCTCCGATACGCCGGACCGGGTGCACGGCTGGCGCCTGAACCGGGGCAGCCTCCTCCCGCTGACGGCGGGCGAGGTCTTCAGCGCCTACTGCACGGACGCCGACACCGGTGAACCCGTGTCGCCGGAATCCGGCGTCGAGTACTGCGCGGGCTTCGACCTCGGTGCCGACGAACCGGAGGCCCACCGCTGACAGAGAGAAGGGGTTCCCGCCGGAACCGGCGGGAACCCCTTCACATCCGACCGCGCGCGGCGGACGACATCACTCGCCCGACAGCACCGCCTGCGCCGCACGCCGTGCGTCGTCGGCGGAGTCCGCCGCACGCGCGGCGGAGGCAGCACGCTCGCACTGCGCGAGCGTGTGCTTCGCCAGCGTCGCCCGCACATAAGGAATGGACGCGGCACCCATCGACAGGGAGGTGACACCCAGACCGGTCAGCACACACGCCAGCAGCGGGTCCGAAGCGGCCTCGCCGCAGACGCCGCAGCTCTTGCCCTCGGCCCTGGCGGCCTCGGCCGAGAGCGAGACCAGGTCGAGCAGCGCGGGCTGCCACGGGTCCTGGAGCCGCGACACGGCTCCTACCTGCCGGTCGGCCGCGAAGGTGTACTGCGCCAGGTCGTTGGTACCCAGCGAGAGGAACTCCACCTCCTGCAGGATCGAGCGGGCCCTGAGCGCGGCGGACGGAATCTCCACCATCGCCCCGAACTTCGCCTGCAGTCCCGCCTCACGGCAGGCGTCGGCGAACGCCTTCGCGTCGGCACGGTCGGCCACCATCGGGGCCATGACCTCGAGGTACACCGGCAGCCCCTCGGCCGCCTTGGACAGCGCCGTCAGCTGGGTCCGCAGCACATCCGGGTGGTCCAGCAGACTGCGCAGCCCACGCACACCCAGCGCGGGGTTCGGCTCGTCGGCCGGCGTCAGGAAGTCCAGCGGCTTGTCGGCACCGGCGTCCAGCACCCGCACCACGACACGCCCCTCGGGGAACGCCTCGAGCACCGCGCGGTACGCCGCGATCTGCTTCTCCTCGGACGGCGCCTGCTTGCTGTCGTCCAGGAAGAGGAACTCCGTACGGAACAGTCCGACGCCCTCGGCACCGGCTTCCAGCGCCGCAGGAACATCACCGGGACCGCCGACATTGGCGAGCAGCGGCACCTTGTGACCGTCGGAGGTGGCACCGGGACCGGTCACCGCCGACAGCGCAGCCTTGCGGGCCGCCGAGGCGCTCTCCATCTCGGCGCGCTTCTCCTGGCTGGGCTCGACGAAGATCTCACCGGTGCTGCCGTCCACGGCGACGACCGTGCCCTCGGCGATCTCACCCGCTCCGGGAAGAGCCACGACGGCGGGCACACCGAGCGCCCGCGCGAGAATGGCGCTGTGGCTGGTCGGCCCGCCCTCCTCCGTCACGAAGCCGAGCACCAGCGTGGGGTCGAGCAGGGCCGTGTCGGCGGGAGCCAGGTCACGCGCGATCAGCACGTACGGCTCATCGCTGTCGGGCACACCCGGCATCGGCACGCCGAGCAGCCGCGCCACGATCCGGTTCCGTACGTCGTCGAGGTCGGCGACGCGCCCCGCCAGGTACTCCCCGGCGTTGGCCAGCAGCGCCCGGTACGCGGCGAACGCGTCGTACACGCCACGCTCGGCGGTGCTTCCGACGGCGATACGACGCTCGACATCGGCGATGAGCTCGGGATCCTGCGCCATCATGGCCTGGGCCTCGAGCACGTGCTGTGCCTCGCCCCCCGCCAGATTTCCGCGCGCGATCAGGTCGGCCGCCACGGCCTCGACGGCCTGGCGGGCACGCCCCTGCTCGCGCTCGGCCTCGTCCGCGGGAATCTGTTTGGCCGGCGGCTCGAGCACCGCCGTACCCATGTGCCGAACCTCGCCGATCGCCACACCGTGACTCACGCCGACGCCTCGCAGCGTTGTCTCCATTTCACCCGTCTCCGATTGTGCGGTGGCCGCGCCACCGCGGTGGATTCCCAACTGGCTGGTTACCGAGCCGAGGGTGTCACTGCCAGCCGAAGAGAGTCTCGCCGACCTTCACGTCGCCGTCCTCACGCACGTCGGAGAGGGACTCGGCGGTGGCCTCCAGGGCCACGACCGGGCAGATCGCCGACTTGCCGGCGGCCTCGACGCCTGCCGGGTCCCAGCGGACGATGCCCTGACCGCGGGTGACCGTGTCCCCCTTGTTCACGAGGAGCTCGAAGCCCTCGCCGTTGAGCTGCACGGTGTCGATCCCGAGGTGGGTCAGCACGCCGTGGCCCTGGTCGTCGACGACGACAAAGGCATGCGGGTGGAGGGAGACGACGATTCCGTCGACCGGCGAGACGGCCTCGGAAGGCTCGCGCACGGGGTCGATGGCCGTGCCAGGACCCACCATCGCTCCGGAGAACACGGGGTCGGGAACCGCGGTGAGTCCGATGGCGCGGCCGGCAAGAGGGGACGTCACTGTGGTCATGGAGAGCCTCCCAGGGGTGGGGATCCGGATGTCACCGCCACGACTGAAGGAGGGCGGCTTACTGGTCAGCAGCGTAAGTCATATGAAGTCCCGGTTCCGCCCGAGAGCTACCGGTTGGCCGACCTAGCGACGCACCGGAAACGATTTGCCTCGCCTCAAGGGGGCCTGTACTGTCGTATCCCTGCCTGGCCCCCACACGACTTCGAGTCGGGGGCGGACAGCGACTCCCAAGCCCAGACTCTAACTCTGATTGTGCTCTCGCATGCTCGCGAGACCCCGGTCAAAGGAACGAAAAAGGCCTGATAGAGTCGGACTCGCCGGAAAGGGAAACGCGAAAGCGAAGAACTGGAAAGCGATTGAGCAGGAACCCGCTTCGGCCGGGAATCGGACACGA